>NZ_CP006569.1:2400000-3600000 GCF_000517425.1 Sodalis praecaptivus | reverse complement strand
AACGCGCGTCCCTATCTGGCTGACGGTCCCGCGACCTGTGTTGCCGTGACCGAGGCCGATTACCATGACGAATGGCTGTCCCGCGACTTGAATGTCAAGCTGGTGGACGGTCTCGACCAGGCGGTGGAACATATTCGTCATTACGGCACCCAGCATTCCGACGCCATTCTGACCCAATCGATTCAGGCGGCAGAACGCTTCGTACGCGAAGTGGACTCCTCGGCGGTCTATGTCAATGCCAGCACCCGTTTTACCGACGGCGGACAGTTTGGCCTTGGTGCCGAAGTGGCGGTCAGCACCCAAAAACTGCACGCCCGCGGGCCAATGGGTCTGGAAGCGTTAACGACTTACAAATGGATCGGCTACGGCGACAACCTCAGCCGGCCCTGAGTACTGCGGCGGTTTTCCGGCCAACAAAACCGCGTTGGTTGACCCCACGACTGGCGCTGGAAAACACGCCTGCGATACACGCAAGCAGCCCGGCCAGGCTAACCACGCCGCCGGGCGGCATGAGGCTCTTAGGCTATTGCGGTGGCGAGACTGATGTCGCGGAAGGGATGCCTCGAAAGGGGCAAGATGCTGCAATTATCAGCACTTGCACGCGCGCCTATTGACTCTTTTCCCAGTTTTGCATAACGTGTGCACCCAGATTAACGCCCGCATGATCATTTCTCCATGCCGATATAGCTCAGTTGGTAGAGCAGCGCATTCGTAATGCGAAGGTCGTAGGTTCGACTCCTATTATCGGCACCATTCAAAACAACAAGTTACAAAGTTAAAATTACACATGCTGTAACATCTGTATAGATTTGAGCTATAGCGTCTTTTGCTTGTGGAAGCGGTCTTTACTTTTTCAAGCTTGCTACGACGACCGGTAAATGGAATGTCCCGCTTTTGTAACACCCAACCCGGCTCTAGTACATCAAGGCGGTTTGGCTAAAAAATGCGATAAGGGGTAAACGGGCAGCCAAGATAGCTCAGTTAATGCTACGGAACGGCCAGCGCAGCGAAACTCTTTAGTTTGAATTGTGCGATAGGCGCAGGATGGTGGAAATTGGACGATCGAAAAAGTCATACGGCAATGTCACACGAATCACCTCTGTCAACAACGGCGCAGGCAGCGACGTGCGGTTATGACCCACTTACCAACGAGAAAGCCCGCTCTGATCGGGCGGGCTGACAGTGCATGAAATGGTTCATAAGCATTACCAGCAAAAGTTCACGCCTTCTCTGAGGAGTTTTTTGGGTACATAATTATTTAATCCGACATGATGGCAATAGTCTATGAGTCCGTTTACTGAATTGACGCTAATTTTTTCATAGATTCTTAGCAATCTATTCTCTACTGTCCTATGAGAAATATATAACTTAGGGGCTATTTCTTTGGCCGGAATGCGCTGTATGGCATAAAAAATTATTTCAAGCTCTCTTTCGGTAAACAAATCCACTGGTGGTGTTAGCGTGATTACTGATGGCTTGAGAGCGTTGAAGAATTGGCCGATGGATATAAAGCTAAATTTCCTTTGATAAAGTAGTGACCCAATAACCTCACCTTCACTGTTATGTATAGGGAATTTGGGTGAATAATAAGGCTCAAGTATGCAATCCCTCCCAAAATATGAGGTTATGATCACCTCCGCTGCCCCTTTATCCTTTTCGGCCTTTCTGTCTTGAGCCTGGAACTCGGCGGCGAACGCCGCTATGGGATGGGGAAATTCATCATCGCGCCGGCCTTCGAAGTCGAAGAGCTTTGGAAGATTCAACCACTTTTTACATGCATCATTAATATATTGAACTCGTGATTCCTTATCTTTAATAGCGAAAGGAATTTTAGAGTGCTCCATCAAAGCGATCAATGGTACTTTTTGGAGTCCAGCAATAGGCGTCATTGTTTCTGATGATTTAAGTTTACTCTCCATGAAACTATCTCCATGACATAATGCGTTGTGCAATTGATTTGAATTCGCTGCAAGAGTAAAAATCACATATTTATTCACTGGCGTAAAGAGTACATTCTCCCAACTCGGTAGATAGTGATTAGGAGATTATCTTTTTAGGAATTAGGCCGAAAAATCTTAATGTCATACTAGTAGTCACCTATTAGCACTCTAAGACATGTCGGGCTTGAGTGGGGACCTTGGGCTTACAGCGTTCGGCGTTCTATTTGACGGTTAACGGGGCAAAGGCCATTCTATGGGCTGGTTTTAAAGCATCGGCATTCCAGGTCAGGCGTGATTGCAATCTTATACTCCGCGTCTGGAGAAGCGAGCGCTGATGAAAGGTATTATAAAGCTACCTCTTTGTTGTTAATCCAAGCGCATTGAATGTTTCTGCTTTTATGTGACCAGTTACATTGATATAAACGACTTTTCTAAGTCGGGGTACCACAATTGCTGATGAACCATCACAGAACTTGATATCCGTGCGGGCGGTGGCCCTTAAGATTTTAACTAAGGCACTGGTAGTCACGCATCCCGAGCTTTTTATGTCATCTGCCGCTGAATTAAATAAGAATTGCCTATCAAATAAAGACACACCTTTGGTCCAAGAGGTCATCATTGTTTACTCCAGGTAAAAACCGTAAGCTAGATGATTTTAGCGTGGATTAAATTAATAAATCGCTTCTTTCGTAAGGTGAAATTGTATTGAAAATTAGCGGGTTCGCCGCTTTTAGCGCACTGAGCATTCCTCTACTCGCCAGCCTGATGCCGATGTAAGGGGGTGCCGAAACATCTTACGCCGCAGGTGGACGACATTCGTTATCGACCTGCCGCCCTCCATTCATGTTGTTTCTCAAAGAAGGGTAGCGCTGAACCAGCCGGCCTCCGGTCTGTTTTCAGCGCTGCCGGCCCAGTGCCGCCCGTAGCACCGCCCTCTCTGGCATGGCTTCAGTTGCGGTGGCGACAGGCGGGCGCCATTGTGTCGCAGTGCGTAGTTAGCCGCTTCACTTTAGGCACGTCGCTGCCGCAAACGTATTACTACAGGAAAAAACGCAGCATCGGAGAAGACCTACTCACGGCAGATCTGGCTGGCGGGTACGGGAATGTCGGGCTCGGCATCGTTGGGAGGACGCATAATCTGTCGGTGAGAAAATGCTTCTTTATAGCAACACCACTTAAGGGATGATGAAAAGACGTGTAGCAGAGTAGGGTGTGTATTAATGAAGAACACATTAATAACTTTGAATCGGGATTAAAGAGGTTTGCAAATGACAAAGACGACGCTGTAGCGATCGGTTCATGCTCACCAAGAAAAAAGCTTACCCTGAAGGTTTCATTAATACGATATGAAAGCCCGCGCTATCATAGCGGGCCCGCGATGCATGCGCCTTTTCATCGTCGTTATCAGCAAAGGTTCGCCCCTCCTCAAAGAAGCATTCTAGGGACAGAGTTTATTCAGCCAATGTGGTGACAGTACTCTAACGGGCCAGTGAAAAAATCGCCATTTGATTGATAATTTATCTTTTTCGCAGGATTGTTGGTTCCTAAAATTCCATTTTCTCTATTTCGTATGAAAAATATAAGTGAGTATAATTCAAAGAGCCGTTCGCTCCAGAAATATATGGTTGAAATGAACTTCACGCCCTCTTGGCTTTGTTCCGCTTTACGATCTTGAGCTCTGTATTCTGATTCCTTTGCTGCCCATTAGCATGGGAATTCGGAAGCTTTGTTTCCTTCGTAATTTGAATTTTTTGCCATAAATTAGAAATCCAGGTGGCGTTTATTTGTATAGCGTTAATGGGATTCTGTATCTTTGATCGCGCAGGGTGGATAGGTATACTCTAGCATGAACTTTATTGACAGTTTATCATCAGAGTAATGGTTAATGATTTAGTGGGGTCTGGTGAGCTGTTCTTCTCCATGATTTATTCTCCTATGAGATTTTCTGTCTGACCGTAGCGAACTGGGCGTTAAAAATCATATTTTCATTCGTTGAATAAAGAGTATATTACCCCATTTTTTAGAGATCGGTATCTCATTAATGTGTGAGCGATTAGAAAATTTAAGAATAACATGGTAATATGTTCATTAACGAGATCATCTTTTAAACCTCAGGGGGACAAAATAATCACTCTTGGTAAACGCTTGCCGTTATTGAGGCTGCGCCGAAGTCTGTCGGTCTCCTTGATCGCAGCAAGCTTTGCAGTAGAGTGAGTGTGACATTGTCGGTGAAAAGGCGTGTTGACATACTTCATTGCGTCAGTTGCGTCAGTTGCGTCAGTTGCGTCAGTTGCTATACCTCGCGCTTTGGTGGAGTACTACTAAGACAGTTAATCGTCTCAGCTCATCCTTATCTCCATTATCTCCATTATCTCCATTATCTCCATTATCTCCATTATCCCCATTATCTCCATTATCCCCATTATCCCCATTATCCCCATTATCCCCATTATCCCCATTATCCCCATTATCCCCATTATCGCCTTTGCCTTAGGCCATAAGGTGGCACTCGACTAACCGGATAATGCGCCCGCTCTGCCCTCGGTCATATCAACGCAGTCCCCCCTTCTCCCCCGCATCAACCTGGCCCACTTCAATGTGACCTTTATCTCGCCGTTATTATCTTTTAGACGCTCCTCTTCAATATCGTAAAGCCATCCTATGACGACAGTGAGCTGTTTAGAAAGCCGGTGACATTGGCCTATGCATAAACACGCGGATGACCACCGCATGAAAGCCGTATAATGCCGCCAAAAGGCTGTTTTCTGACTGAACGAGGGCCGTCAGTTCACTTTGGCGTTTGCTGTCGCAGTATAATAGTAAGATAAAGCCTAATTTACAGGGTGATTGTTGAAGTGCCTCTGCGATATATCTACAGCACCCTTGTAGGATGGCTGATTATCTAAATGAAACCCAAACGAACAAGCAGTTAATTGTTTTTGAATTGTTGGTTTTTGGTGTTTTTTTAGTATATGTGATGAGGGTTTTTCTTGAATTTTAATTAGTTGGCATAAAAACTATTATTGTTAACATTATGAAAATATTGATTTTTTCATGATCACTAATTGGATTTGTCAATATGAGTGTTCACGGGAGAAAATTGCAGGCACTAAGTCACTGGTTGAAAACCGGTTTGAATTTTATATATCAACATGTGATAATCCATTTCAGATGATAACCCACTACTAAAATTAAAAACCAAAAAAGTCAAAAGACAAGAAAACATCTCTGCCCTCTGCCTCTGTTGCTTTACACAGGAAGTCTCTAAAACTGAGTTTCTAGAAATGGATAAGTATTGCTGCGGTCACCTAGGAGGAATGTAATATTGCCAAGTCAGCATCAGGACGCTTTCTATTACCGTACTAGCGCGGTCGGCGCGCCACGATAATGTCGTTTAGACGTCAATGAGGCAGAAAGCGTAATCGCCAACCGTTCCTCAAATGGCGTAATGCGCTGATGCTCATCGGGCAATTTACATTCGATGCTAACGGCATCTTTAGCGTCATGCTGGTGATTCATTCAGGCGTTTACGGTTCTGCCGATGAGAGGCGCAAACAGCCGTTCGGTTCAGCATAAATTATTGAGATAAGCGATATTGCACTTGGCCAACATGCGCCAAGCGGCACACTTGTCTGTCGCTTTTTTGATCGACGACCCGACAAAGCGAAGTTTATGCACTCATCCTCATGGGTTAACCAGACGCTAGTGAGTAAATCGGTCCAACGGTGATAGCTCTTAATTACCGCATCACGGATCAGTAAAGGGTTAGCACGCGGAATGACAGAAAGGTATCGCTAATTTACCGATTCTATCGGTTGGCTTCCTATTGCTTTTAAAGTGGAAAGCCCCTTCGTCTGTATCAAGCTAGGGTCCACGTTTTGTTTGCAGTCGTCTGTCAGAACTGATTATAGCTTCCATTCATCGGTAATAGGGTTTGGGGCGGTGTTTTTACACTTCCCATGTTTGCGCGTGGTAGTAAATAAATGTAAATAAAAGAGTACTATTAATATGAAGAAAATCTGCAAAACAAAAAACTTTTCACCAGGTGTTATTCTCGTCAGCTGGTTGAATATTGGCGTCCAAGCTATCGTGCCGTTAACTTATGCTTTCGCACCGTCATTGGCCAGTGCTGCCGGTAATGCGCGATTTCTGAAAGCCCCAGCGGGTGAAGCGGCTCTGGACACCAAAATCTATACGCTTTCCGCCGGCGAAACGACGGCTTCGGTAGCGCAAAAATATCACATGAGTCTGGAAGCTTTGCGCAAGCTGAATCAGTTTCGTACTTTTGCTCGCGGCTTTGACCATTTGCAGCCCGGGGATGAGCTTGACGTCCCTTTAGCGCCACTGCCGGCGGTAAAATGGAGCGATGAGCCCGCGGCAATGGCTTCACGGTCGCAAGACGATCCCCAGGCGCAGAAGATCGCGGGGGTGGCAACGCAAGCCGGTAATTTTCTGACCAACAGCCCAAATGGCGACGCCGCCGCCTCGATGGCGCGCGGTATGGCCACGGGGGCAGCCAGCACCGAAGTGCAGCAATGGTTAAGCCAGTTCGGCACCGCTCGTTTGCAGTTGGACGTGGATAAGAAATTTTCTTTGAAAAATTCCCAACTGGATTTACTTATTCCGCTCTATGAACAGCAGGATAAACTTCTTTTTACCCAGGGAAGCCTACACCGCACCGATGATCGTAGCCAGACTAATCTGGGGATGGGCATGCGCTGGTTTAATGATGGCTATATGGTTGGCGGCAACACTTTCCTGGATTACGATCTGTCTCGCGACCATGCACGTATGGGGATGGGAGTAGAATACTGGCGTGATTTCCTGAAAATGGGCGCGAACAGTTATTTACGTCTCACCAACTGGCGAGACAGCAAAGACTTTGCGGATTACCAGGAGCGTCCGGCCAACGGCTGGGATATGCGCCTTGAAGGTTGGATGCCGGCGGTGCCGCAATTGGGGGCGAATCTAAAGTATGAACAATATTACGGCAAAGAGGTCGCCCTGTTTGGGAAAGATAACCGGCAAAAAGACCCACATGCCGTAACCGTCGGGGTCAACTATACACCGTTTCCTCTGCTGACGCTTAGCGCCGATCAGCGCCAGGGAAAGGCGGGCCAGAATGATACTCGGTTAGGCATGCAATTCAATATACAGCTCGGCACGCCGTGGCGGCATCAGTTTGATTCAAGTGCCGTTGGCGCGATGCGCACTCTCTCGGGGAGTCGCTATGATTTGGTGGATCGCAATAACAATATCATTCTGGAATATCGCAAGAAAGAAGTTATCCATCTGTATACCGCCGATCGATTGGCCGGTTATGCGGGGGAACAAAAATCGCTGAATGTGTCGATAAACAGCAAATATGGACTTGAGCGAATCGACTGGTCGGCACCGGAATTACTTGCGGCCGGCGGTAAAATTGTGCAGGAAAGCGTAGATAACTACAGCATTGTATTGCCCGATTATAACTTCGATGCGGCTAATGGGAATGTCTATGAAATTAGTGGTGTTGCTATTGATACCCATGGCAACGCGTCTAAAAGAGCGAAGACCACCCTCACCGTCACGCAGCCCGCTATTAACAATACCACCAGCGAGTTTACGCCGGCGAAAAGCACCCTGCCGGCCGATAATGCCTCGCAGCAAACGCTGACCTTGCGGGTAAAGGATATACAGGGTAATCCCGTCGATATTGGCGAGGACGAGATCACGATTACCACCAAAAATGAGCAGGAGAATTCTGGCGCCAAGGTCTCCACGCTACAACGTCAGGAGAGCGGTATATTCACGCTGGTGGTGACGGCAGGAACGGGAACCGATGTGGTTAAAATAACGCCCAGCGCCCGCGCGGTGACCTTTACACCCGCCAGCGTGACGGTGGAGGCCGACAACGCGACGGCGCAGATCAAGACCCTGGAAGTCGTTTCGGATAATGCCGCCGCCGACGGCACGGAAACTAATCAGGTCAAAGTGGCCGTCGTGGATGCCCATGACAACCCGGTACCGAATCAAACGGTGACGTTCACTGCGGATAATGGCGCTACCATTATCGACAATGCCACGACCGATGCCAACGGATTAGCCATAGCCAGTCTTACCAGTTTGAAAGCAGGCGAGGCTATGGTTACCGCGGCGCTCGAAAATAAAACGACTAAAACGGTCAAAACGACCTTTGTCAGCGATGAAAAATCGGCGGTAATCGCCGAATTGAACGTGGTCTCTGATAACGCGACCGCCGACGGTAAAACCGAAAATCAGCTTAAAGTCAGCGTAACGGACGCCAATGGGAATGTCATCGACAATACGCCCGTAACGCTAAAGGTCGAAAGCGGTGCGACATTATCTTCCGACAGCGTCACGACGGATAAAGAGGGGGCGGCAACGTTTAGCGCTATGAGTACCACGTCCGGTACGTTCAAGGTTACCGCGACGACGAACGGTCATGCTAAATCGGCCTCTATTACCTTTGTCGCCGGCGAGGTGGTGGGTGTTAAATCCACGCTGCAAGCGGATAAAACCCTGATTGCCTCTGACGGTAGCCGCGCCATCAATCTGACGTTCACCGCGCGTGACGAGAATAATAACGCCGTGACGGGTTTGACGGTGGCATTTGTACCGGATGACGTTGAGGGCCAAATAAGCGCGGTCAGCGAGCATGACGGTGTTTATACCGCGACCTTTACCTCCACCAAACCGAGCGTAGGCAGCATCGCCGTTTCGGTTAACGGTACCCGACTAGAAGAGCTTAAGGCGGTTGATGCAGGTGTTTATTCGTCGACATTGTCACTGTCGGTCAATGCCAGCGCTTAATGTTCGCCGGGGCGCCGTACGGGAAAACCGGCGCCCCATGAACCTTGTTTAATTACACAGCATTGCGGTCGCTACCGCGGTGCGAGGATAATGACATGAAGATTAGAATCAGTAAGACTTATTTATCGATATTCGCGTCACTGTGCATGTGGATGTTCGCGACATCAAATGCGTACGCGCTAGCCTGCTATATCGACGATGACCCCAACGCCATGGCCGAGTCGGTGACGTTGGGCGCGGTGGCTTATCTGAAGGGCGCGTCCAATGGCGACAGAATTTGGGAATCGCAAACTTACACGAAAAACGTCACCTGCGAAAGTCAACTTAACTCGGGTGAGGAAAATTTATATGTATACCCTTATCCAAGACGGGATTCTCAGCAACTCCCGCAGGGGGTGAAATTGGGATTATATTTTGATGGTAAAGATCTCGGGTTATTTGACGCCGATGGGGATGCGCTTAGCAGTAAAGTCAAAACCGATCATATCTTTGCCAAAGGGGAGAAAAGGTCCATCACAGTTACTTTCAAAGTTTATCTGGAAAAGCAAGGCGAAATCAGCACTCAGGGCGTGACGAATTTAACTCTTTTCCAATTGGACGGCGTAGGATCGCTGCGCGACTCAAACTACGCTTTATCCATCAACGGTTGGGATAATATTGGCAGCGTGAGCTGCGATAGCTCTTTCGTCAGTAACAATGCCAAGCTCTCCTCAATCGATACCGACAAGGCGTTAGCCGGTTCGGCATCGGAAGAAAGCACCGTGGGGTCGGTTAAGCTTAGCTGTAGCAGTGAGTCAACGACCGTCTTAAGTCATATTAGTCATGTTTCCGGTACTCTTAAGGTCAATGGGTCGCCCTTCAGCGGTAATAGCGGTTATTTTGCCACTGATAAAACAGGGCTGGGCGTTGGCGCTTCTTACAGCGGCACGAGCGTTGCCCCGGGGGGAACCCTGGACCTGAGCGTACCGGTTAGCGCCGGCGCCGGCAGCAAGGCGTTAACGTTCACTCTTAACCCGCATTTGACAACGTCCTTGGCGCTCGGAACCCCCGATTGGCTCTTTACCAGCCAGGCTCAAGATATAAAGAGCGACATGACGTTGAGTTTTACGCCGCAAAGCCTGCAATCGGATTAAACGTACCCTCGCGCATATCACCGAGCGGGTCCGTACGTTTGCGAGGGGGTGGGGCCGTAAAACCGCCGTATGCCCCTCCTCATCATAGCGGGCGGCCTCAAGCAACGGGGTGAGAAGAGAGAACGTAACCGCTATTGTTGACCTATCACCCCTTTGCCTTTGTCATTCCGTTGTGGCATAGGTAGAGGTCCACTCACGCCGGCCGGTCTAGCGGTGCATTCCAATTTTATCGTAATTACCAACAGAAATTAACGCCTTCTTTAAGGCGTTTTGGCGGTACGTAATGATTTAGGCCAACGCTGTAGCAATACTCAATCAGCCCATTAAATGAGTTGGTGCCGATTTTGCTATAAATTTTTTGTAATCTATTTTCAATTGTTCTGTGTGAAATGAAGAGCTTAGGCGACATTTCTTTCGCCGGTATTTTCTGTATCGCGTAAAAGATTACGTCCAGTTCTTTAGCGGAGAATATGTCAACGGGCGGCGTTAACGTTATCACTGACGGCTTGAGATTGTTGAAGAAGTCGCCGAGGGAGATAAAGCTAAACTTTCTTTGATAGAGTAGAGACCCAATAACTTCTCCTTCATCGTTAAAGAGGGGGAATTTGGGTGAATAATAAGGCGCAAGTATGCCATCCCTGCCGAAATATGACGTTATAATTACCTCTGCTCCCCCCTTATCCGTTTCGGCCTTTCTGTCCTGAGTTTGGAACTCGGCGGCGAACGCCGCTATGGGATGAGGAAATTCATCATCACACCGTCCTTCATAATCGAAGTGCGCGGGAAGATTTAGCCACTCCCTGCATGCATGATTAATATATTGGACACGAGATTCCGTATCTTTGATAGCGAAAGGAATGTGAGAGTACTCCATCAAAGCGATCAACGAGACTTTTGCAAGTGCATCGTGAGGCTTAATGGCTGCTGGTAATTTAACTTTACTGCCCATGACACTGTCTCCATGACATAACACGCTGTGCAATTAATACCAAAACATCGCCGCAGGAGTAAAAGTCACATGTTTATGTCGGTTTAAAAAGAGTACTTTTCCCCATCAATGCCATAAATTGTCATTCATTTGATAGTCACTACTCATGGCGGTTATTGGTAAATGTACCGGCGGGGAGGGAGAAACCGACCGGTTATCACTGCGGCGGGCCCGTGGCGGAGGCGGGGGTCTAGCAGGTCTCAGCGAAGCGCAAAATCTGTTTAGCGAAGACCATGGACTCAACCAGGATTATCGGTAGTCACTGTATTCAGACGGGCCGTCGTCTTGCACCCCTTTGCAACAAGCGCTGCGCACGGTGCAAATCGGACAATGTGTCGATGTCATGGACGATGCCGGCATCGTCAAGTGACAGCGCCATAACATTTTCGCGGCGCAGTGAATCTCTCACAATCTCCTTCGCGCCATGGTCACCCGCAAGGGTCAGCAGCAAAGGCAGATATGCCCGCGCGAAGGCCACCGGATGTCCCCGGCGCTGGCGGTACTGTGGCACAACGATAGGTTTTTGCTTTAATCCTTCCGCGACGCGCCATAGCGAATCCGGCCGAATCAGCGGTAAATCGGCAGGGAGGATCAGCCACCCGGCGGCATGCGATGTGGCTTTTATCCCCAGGGAAATTGATTCCCCCATCCCGCCGGTACCCCCCTCAGGTCTGACGAGGTGCCAGTCCAAACCCGATGCTTTCACCGCCTGGATCACATGCCAGATAACCGGTTGCCCATTGAGCAGCGTATCGAGCTTGTGCGTCGTTGCCCCGGAGGCGAGAAACCGTTCCCCCCGGCCCGCGGCAAGAATAATGATGACCGGAGAGGGCATTATGTTGCAGCCTCATCGCTTATGCCGCCGAGACGGACCGCCGCCACTTCCGCTAAAATGGAAAGTGCCAGCGAGTGCGCGTCGCGCGCTTTTGGAAATAGTCCTATCGGCGCCTTAATCCGCGCTATATCCGCGCTGCGCCAGCCCAGTTCCCGCAGTCTTAGCATACGCTTACCATGAGTTCGCTGACTGCCCAAAGCGCCGATGTAAAAAGGATTTGCCGCCAGGGCGGCGTGCAGCACGGGCAGTTCACGGTGCAAATCGTGACAGAGCAGGACCACCGCCGTATCCGCATCCATCAGCGCGCCGGCGCGCGGTTGAAAACCGTCGCTCATGTGAACATCATATCCCGCAGCCTGCGCGATAGTGGCCGTCGCTTGCGCTTCAACCGAGCGGCCATAAACGAGCACCCGAGGGCAAGGACGGTAGTAGATTTCAAAAGTGGCCTGATTCCAGCCCGTCGATCGTGTGGGCGAAATGCTTTGCAGCGTTTGTGAGCGGGGCGTATAGCGTAAACCGCCAGGCTTTCGCCGTTCTAAGTTGTTCAGTACGGCCAGCAGAGGCTGTGCCGTTTCTAACTTGTGCAGGCTAAGAGTAATCCCGCCGCCGCAGGTAAGCACAATGTCGAAATAGGGTGAGCCATCGCCGTAAACCACCTCGCGGTCTTGACCGGTAGCCATGACCTCCATCGCTTCATAAGCTACGGCGGCCTCGACGCAGCCGCCGGAGACAAAGCCGCAATAGAAACCATCTTCGCGCACCGCCATCTGTGCCCCCAACGGGCGGGCCGCCCCGCCGCGAATTTCGACCAGCGTCACCAGCACCGCGGCCATGCTAGCAGCGAGGGCTTCGGCCGCGAAGCGCAATACCGTCGCGTCGTCATCGGTCAGAAAAGCCCGCTCGGGATTGAGTCGCGCCGGATGGGTAGGGGATAACAATGGCGTATGTGACAACATCGGTTCTCCTCAAACCCCTTCTGGAAGCGCGTTGATCAATTTATCCAGCGTGATGGGATAATCCCGCACCCGTACGCCCGTGGCGTTATAAATGGCGTTCGAGATGGCGGCGCTGACGCCGCACAGGCCCAATTCGCCCACCCCTTTGGCTTTCATCGGCGACGAAATCGGGTCGGTATCATCCAGGAATATCACCTCCTGTTCGGGGATGTCGGCATGCACGGGCACCTCATAGCCCGCCATATCGTGGTTAACGAAATAGCCCAGCCGGGTATCTACCGCCAACTCTTCCATCAGCGCCGCGCCCAGTCCCATCGTCATGGCGCCAATCACCTGGCTACGCGCGGTTTTCGGGTTGAGTATGCGGCCGGCGGCACACACCGCCAGCATGCGGCGCACCCGGACTTCACCGCTCGCCCTATCGACGCCGAGTTCAATAAAATGTCCGGCAAACGTAGACTGTTGGTACTGCTTATCCAGATCACCAAACTCAATAGCATCTTCGGCGGTCAATGTGCCGTCAGCGGCGGCTTGCGCCAATGGCGCGCGAGCGTTTCCCGCTCGAATCTGCTCATCGGCAAACACCGCCTGCGCCGGGTCGAAACCCAATTTTTCCGCCACGGCGGCGCGCAAGCGGACGCAGGCGGCATAAACGCCCGCGGTAGACGTATTGGCACCCCATTGCCCCCCCGAGCCGGCGGATACCGGGAAGCGCGAGTCACCCAGCCGCACCACCACTTTCTCCAGCGGCACCCCTAACATTTCAGCGGCCGTTTGGGCAATGATCGTATAACTGCCCGTACCAATATCGGTCATATCCGTTTCAACGGTCACCACACCTTGTGAATCGAGATGCACTCGCGCGCCGGACGTCGTCACCTGATTATTGCGAAAGCCGGCCGCCATCCCCATGCCGATAAGCCATCGCCCCTCTCGCGCCTGCCCCGGGGTGGCGTTGCGGTGGTGCCAGCCGAAATGCGCCGCGCCCGTGCGCAGACACTCGACCAACTGGCGGCGGGAGAAAGGGCGATCGGGATTGCTTGGGTCGACCTGGGTATCATTGAGAACGCGAAACGCCACCGGGTCCATCCCCACCTTTTCTGCCATCTCATCGATGGCGATCTCAAGCGCCATCAGCCCTGGGGTTTCGCCGGGGGCGCGCATCGCGTTACCTTCCGGCAGATCAAGCCTTGCCAGCCGCAGCCCGGTGTGACGATGCGCCCCCGCGTAAAGCAGCTCAGTCTGCTGCACCGCCATTTCCGGCGTACCGCCGGCAAGATTGCCGGACCAGCTTTCATGCGCAATGGCGGTAATGCGGCCGTCTCGTTCGGTGCCGATGCGAATATGCTGAATGGTCGCCGGTCGGTGGGTGGTGTTATTCGCAATCAGCGGGCGTGGCAGCATTACCTTTACCGGCCGTTTTGCCGCACGGGCTCCGAGGGCCGCCAGCAGCGCGTCGCAGCGCAAAAACAGTTTCCCGCCGAACCCGCCGCCGATGTAAGGGGAGATGATGCGCACTTTCGCAGCGGGCAGCTTTAACGTTTTGGCCAGATCGGTCCGGCACCAGTCAATCATTTGGTTCGACGTCCAGACGGTGAGATTATCACCCTGCCAGGCGGCCATAGACGCATGCGGCTCCATCGCCATATGGCTTTGATCCGGAGTGGAATAGGTGGCATCAAGCGTCAGCGCCGCACTCGAAAAGGCGCCGTTGAAATCCCCGATGACGTTGTCCGGCTTACTTTCCGGCGGGGTAGCGACCGCGGGCTTTTCCCGGGCAAGATCATAAGCGCCGCGCTGGCGGCGGTAATGCACTTCAACCAACGCCGCCGCCGCGCGCGCCTGTTCAAATGTCTCCGCCACCACCAGCGCGATAGCCTGGTGGTAATGGGCGATCTCTGGGCCGCCCAACAGCGCGGCGGTATTTTTATCGCCTTTGCCCAAACGACCGGCGTTGTCTGCCGTTACCACCGCCAGCACGCCGGGGGCGCCGTTCGCGGCCCGGACATCTATCGCGTCGATCCGCCCCTTGGCAATGGCTGACCCGACAATATAGCCATAGGCCACATTAGGGACTTCATCATGCCATTCATAGGCGTACGGCGCGGTTCCCGTTGTTTTAAGCGGACCGTCGATACGACTGTGCGGCTGACCCACAACTTTCAACTGGTCAATCGGGTTGGCGCCCGCGGGTTGGTCAAATTTCATGCCTTATGCCCTCGCATCGGTCAGCACAGAGGCGAGCGTACGCTTCGCCAGGACAAGCTTGAATGCACTTTCAGAGGTAGGATGGGCGCTGGCGAACAGCCGCTCATAAACCGCCTGAGCGCCCTGCGGGAGTTGCGCATCGGCTTCCTGTAGCCGCCAGGGTTGGTGCGCAACGCCCCCCAACGCCACGCGGCCGGTGCCGTCGGGCTGCACGATGGCGGCAACCGAAACCAAGGCAAAAGCGTAAGAGGCGCGATCGCGCACCTTGCGATAGAGGTGCGTACCGCCGAGAGGGGGCGGCAGCGTCACGCTTGCGATAAGCTCGCCCGGAGTCAACAGCGTTTCCCGATGGGGAGTCTCGCCCGGCGCGCGGTAGAAATCGGCCAGCGGTATTGCACGTTCGCTCCCGTCCGGGGTAATGGTCTCGACCACGGCATCAAGTAGCCGCAGGGCAACAGCCATATCGCTGGGATGGGTAGCGATGCACGCTTCGCTGGCACCTACCACGGCATGCTGGCGGCTGAACCCCTCCAGCGCGGCGCATCCGCTGCCGGGCAGGCGTTTGTTGCACGGCTGGTGGGTATCGTAAAAATACGGGCATCGCGTGCGCTGCAGGAGATTACCCGCGGTGGTGGCCTGATTGCGCAATTGGCCTGACGCCCCGGCGAGCAGCGCCCTTGAGAGCACCGCATAGTCCTGGCGTATGCGGGGGTCCGCCGCCAAATCGGTATTGCGCACCAGCGCACCGATACGCAGGCCGCCTTCGGCGGTCGGCTCGATTTTATCCAGCGCAAGACCGTTAACGTCTATCAGGTGGGCAGGGGTTTCGATCTCAAGCTTCATCAGATCGAGCAAATTTGTACCCCCTGCAATAAATTTCGCACCGGGTACACGCCTGGCGCTTGCTGCCGCCTCGGCTGGGGATGTCACGCGTTCATAAGTAAAGGCCTTCATGATTCCTGACTCCCGGCGACCTCCTCGATCGCAGCAACAATATTGGCGTAAGCACCGCAGCGGCAGATATTGCCGCTCATACGCTCGCGTATTTCCGCCGCCGACAGCGCGGGCGGCGAAACCAGATCGGAAGTCACATGGCTGGGGATACCTTGCGCGATCTCTCTCAGCACCGCCACGGATGAACAAATTTGCCCTGGAGTACAGTATCCGCATTGGTAGCCGTCGTGTTTGACAAACGCCGCCTGCATGGGGTGTAGATGGTCAGGGGTACCCAGGCCCTCAATGGTGGTGATATCCGCATCCTGATGCATGATGGCAAGCGTAAGGCATGAATTGAGTCTTCGACCGTTGACAATAACGGTACAGGCGCCGCACTGACCGTGATCGCACCCTTTTTTGGTGCCGGTAAGGTGCAAATGCTCACGCAGCGCATCCAGCAGCGTCGTGCGCGTGTCGATTTCAAGTTGATTCATGCTCCCGTTCACGTTGAGCCTAACGGGCATCATCTCAGGCGGTGCAGTGCGGGGAAGCTCGCCGTCGCTCATGGCTGTGCCGGGAGACACCGCCGCCGAAGCGGCCGTTACGGCACCTACCTGAATTAGTTTTCGCCGCGACAGGTTAAAGGTCTGCGGTTCAACCTCTTGCGCGCTGTGCTTGTCTCTTTCACCCTTTGCGCCACGAAGAGGGTTTTCTCCCGCGTTATTGCCTTGGTTGCTCATACCAGGCCTCCAGTGTGTCATAAAAAAATACAAGATGGGCTGCTTATCGCGATGTCATAGTGGCTTTTTTAAACCGTAATTATAGTGGGTTCTGCGGGCAGGGTGATTTATAAAGCAAAAATACCGTTATGAATAAAATGCTATAACGGTGACGCGCAAAGCGTATTACGGCTGTTTAACGCCCGCTTTTGGCATATATGCCGTCAACGCCATGATAGCGCTGACCAGCGTAAATAAGGCGATAATCCAGGCCATCGTCCAGGACGTGCCGTCATTTATCAGCACCAACAGCAAAGAGGAATGGATCCCGCTGCTGCACTGGCGTGCGCTTATCAAAGCAGACGCGGATCCCGTGAGGCCGGGTACCGTATTCAGCGCAGCGGCGGAAGCCATCGCCGCAATAATGCCGTTCATCGAGAAGAAGATAAATACCGTGATGACAATTATCACCCCCCGGCAACGCCCAGTTTGGCGGCAGCGGCAAGAATAAACGCAGCGACGGTGGCAATAATTAGCGTAAACGTAAGCAAGGTTTACGGGAATAACGATGTACCCAGCGCCGTTTTTCCGCGGATAATGTGTCAGGAAGCCAGAATAGAGCGATTAGCATGAATAAGCCGTTAATCGCCGGTAACCAGAGGGTCGCTAATCGGCCGCCAACTCAGTTGAACGGCACAAAACTCGACTATAACCCGGTAAGGGTCAGTTGTGCATCGCCCTGTAAATCTTTCGCCATCAGGGGGAGGGCGGGTAAATATAGAGTGATGAATAAGGACGCGAAAATCATCAAGCCGCTGACAATAGCGATAAAAGACACGTTTGCCGTTTGGCATAGTCGCATAGGGGAAAGGGTCATGGTGCTCTGATTGGCATGTCATTGGGAGGACATAGGTTAGCGGCCTTTACGCTAATGATAAGGGTGTTAAATGGATAGCGTTTATGAGAAAGGCTCATTAATGGTGATGCCTGAAGACCTTCCCGGCGCCTTATCTTTGCTGGCGGGGTATCTCTATGAAAAAAGGGGACCATGAGCTCAGCGTCCATCATTACCCGTAAGCGACGCAATGGTTAGGTCTATTAAAAGGGGAACCTCCTTTTGACGCTGCAAGTTTGATCGTTCGCTTCGGGCCAGAAAGCCCAGAGATCACGTTAACCTCTGTCAAAATATCATCATGGCGATGGCGAATGACATCTGATGACCCGATGCGGGATCCCTTTTTCGCCGGCGGCAACAGCGGGAAAGCGTTCATTTTTTTAAATGGAATACATCTTGATTTCAATTGCGTTCTCTATGTCGATTGGTTAAATTTATAAGTAGTCTTATATATGAAAAATAAAGGAGTTCTGAATGTCAGACGATAGTATTCCGGAAAAAACATTAATTCTTGAACTGCCGATTAATAACGAGTACGGCCTGCATGCCAGGCCTGCTGCGGAGCTGGTGAAAGTGATAAAGTCTTATAAGAGTGATATTAGCGTTGCCAACCTCGACGGCACGGGTAAAGAAGTCAACGGCCGTAGCATGATGAAAATTGTTTCGCTCGGGGTAAAAAAAGGACACCGTCTTCGTTTTAACATTACCGGTGAAGATGCCCAAGACGCCAGTGATGGTCTGCGACAAAGCATAATCTCAGGATTGGGTGAATAAACGAAAGGGCTTCTTATGAAGCCCTGGTGATTATTTCCGGCGTTGTTCTTCCGTCAAGTTTCTCTTCATCATCAATATCAATGCCGTAGAAATGATGACACCCACCAACGTTGAAATAACAAAATAAACAGGGTGGCCAACGACGGGAATGACGAATACGCCGCCATGCGGTGCCGGGTAGGTTACCTTGAAAAACATTGCCAATGACCCCGCGACCCCTGAGCCGATCATCAGCGAGGGCAAAATAACCAAAGGATTGCTGGCGGCAAACGGGATAGCACCTTCAGCAATGAACGAAAGTCCTAAAATATAATTGGCTTTGGCTGCCTCACATTGTGATACGGTAAATTTATTTTTGGCCAAGTTGGCGGAAAGGGCGACCGCCAATGAGGGGACCATGCCGCTGGCGACCGCCGCAGCCATAACATAATCATTTCCGCTGGCTAATACCCCTACGCTGAACAGATAGGCTGCTTTATTAATGGGGCCTCCCAAATCTGCAGCCAGCATGGCGCCGATGATGAAGCCCAATAATATTTTATTGGTCGAGCCGATATTATTGAGAAATTTGATAACCGCATTATTGACTTCACCCATAAAGGGATTGATAAGCGCAACGGTAATGAATCCTACGATGAACACGCTGACCAATGGATAGATCAACACCGGTTTAAGACCTTCAAAAGACGAAGGTAACGGTTTGAGGACGCGGCGTAAGCCGACAATGAGATAGCCCGCGATGAACCCGGCGACAATGGCGCCGAGAAATCCGCTGCCGCCGGTGCTTGCCATCAAACCGCCCACCATGCCCGGCGCCAGCCCAGGTCTATCCGCGATTGCGTAGGCGATATAACCGCTCATCACCGGTATAAACAGCGTGAATGCGGCACCCCCAATCTGCTTTATCACCGATGCCATCCAGTTAAAGCTCGGGTCTTTGGGATCGGCCGAATTAATTCCCCAGAGGAAAGAGAGGGCAATGAGTATGCCGCCCGCAATCACGAAGGGGAGCATGTTGGAGACACCATTCATCAACGTGCCATAGACATTTGGTGCTGATTTGCCGCGACCCTCACCGGCCGCAGGACGTGCCGAATTGAAAGGCTTGGCCTCGAGTGCCTGCGTTATGAGATGCTCAGGTTCGCGGATACCTTGTGAGACGCTGGCATAGTAAAGCGGCTTATTGGCAAACCTGTCCATCTCTACTTTGGTATCAGCCGCAATGATAACGGCTTCGGCATTGTTGATGTCTTCCTCCGTCAGCGGGTTTCCTACGCCCGCCGAACCATTGGTTTCAACCTTAATCGCGTAACCCAACTGGTGCGCCGCTTTTTCAATATTCTCCGCCGCCATGTAAGTGTGCGCGATACCGGTTGGGCAGGCCGTTACCGCAACGAGAAACTTGGCGGATTCATCTTTTTTAGGGCGTGTCTCCCCGCGTAGCCCACTTTCCGTCTGGCCCTGTTCTTGTGCTTGTAATAAGGACATCACCGCGGTTTCGTCAGGGGCATCCAATAATGCTTGGCGAAATTCGTCTTCCATAAGCCAGCGGCACAGGCGTGCTATGATTTCAAGGTGTTGATCCTGTGATGCAGCCGGGACCGCTATCATAAAAATCAAGGATACCGGTTTATCATCAGATTCATCCCAATCAACCCCGACTTTCGGCCGCAAAAATAACAGTGTCGGGGCACGAATAATGCTACCTTGCGCATGGGGCATAGCAACGCCTTCACCCACATTGGTGGTGGAATGCTTCTCGCGCGCTCTGAGCAAATCAATGAATGTGGCTTGGTCAGCCGCCGCGATACTTTTATCGGCTGCCAGGGTTGCGGCGCATAAGGAAAATAGCGCCTCTTTATCACAGGGTACATTATTTAAAATAATGCGTGCGGGTGTCAGAAGTTCTATTATCGTCATTGTAGGATCTCTCTTGGATACAGAGGGCGACACGGGCTCGCGTCCAGCGACAAAAGGCGGACCCTCTGTCACGATTGAACATCGCCCGTGTAAATGATTTAACTTATTTTCTTGTTATATTGACTGAACAGAAGCTTTTCAGCCTGCTTGGACCAGCCGTGTCGAGAAACCCATTCCCCTAACGCGTCATCCCACTCGCCAAGCCGATTAATGGGAAGCAAAGGTAAGGCCGTCAAGTGGGGATAAATGACTACTTTGCCGGGGAAACGGCCGGCTTTTACGGCTTTGAGGCCCTCTAAGGTCGCCAGCAAACCGCCGACGGCGGCCACATTGAAATCGGGCAACGCCTCGCCGCGCTGGATTTTGTCCAGCACCCGCCGTTGATCGGCGGCGCAAGAGCCGCTACTCGCCGTGATGGTCGCGCCGGTCCATGCGACCTGCCCTAGGGGCAATGGCCCGAACTGGCCGTAGCGCGTGCCGGAAAAGAGGACGAGAGTGCCGTCTTTGGCTAACACATCCACTACGCCGGTAATGGGGTCAATGCCTGGCGCGCTAATAATAATGTCTGAAGCGCCATCAGGCCCGACGAGATCACGCATTGTTTGGCGGAAGTTTGCATGCTCCTGGACTGCCACAAAATAAACTTCACTGGTTGCCGCGATTAATAACGGCTCGATATCCTTTTGCATCTGTTTAAGACGATGAGAAGTCTTGCCGGTGACGATAATTTTCGCCGGCGGCCGAACGCTTTTCAGCGCACGCAAAAGATGCATGCGCCCCATTGTGCCGCCGCCTCCCGAGAGCACCAATGTCCCCCCTGGCTGATAATCATACCGATAAGTCCGCTCGGTGAACGCCGCCGAGAGCCGGCGCTGCGGTGAGCCGAGGATATTCACGTTGTGATAATGGATTTTGGCAATATCGACAGGCGCCATAGGGTCCGGGCGGGTGTCCGGTAACCAGCACAGCAATCCATTTACCGCCATTCGCTCCGTCAGTTGCGTCAACGTTTCAACATCGGGATTGCCCAATATCAACACATCATCGAACTCGCGCTCGGGCAAGGTAGCGAGAATTTCATTACCATGCAGCGCGGCACCGTTTACGTATTGAGCAAAACGGGCTTCAGACCCAACCCGTGTTATCTCGGCGGCAACCAGTGGAATATCCAGGTTAACCCTCTGTTGGACCTTATCATCCAGATAGATAAGCAAACGGCCGCCGGGCTTCATGTGTTTGCGTGAATGCTGTACGAAAGCCGCTTCTACACAGGCCAACGGTTCGGTTTGCGCGAGCGCGGCATGGCTTATCTCCTCATCGACGGGAAATGCACAGCTTCCGTGATCCGATTGGAAAACCTCTTTTCCCAGCAGAAGATATTCCGCCATCCCACCGGTCACATTGACGCCAATACAATAACGTTGGTGGTTGAGATAAACGTCTGGTTGAACGCCAAAACGCCGGCCTATTGGCCACGCTTCGGCCATACCGGCGCCAGCCGCCGCCACCGTTAATGACAATTCATGGCCCAAAATGGCAGGATGTTGAGCAAAATCCCTGTCTTTGAATAAGGGATAATCGTTACCCATGTCGATCATCTTCACGTCTGAGGCGCAGATCGAGAACGCTTCGACTTTAGCGAGAACCTCGCCGGGCCCCGGCATCATTAAAGGGCGTTCTTCAGGTAAGCCATTATTGCCAAATGATCTCAGGCCATGGCCACGGTATATCCATGTAAGCTGTGTTTCTGGTATGTTCATTTGCTCATCTCCAGAAGACTGGTGTTACCGTTAACGGGGGCAATTCGTTTGCGCCTTTAGCAAGGAATCCACTTCGCGGCACGCGATATAAAGATGATACAAAGTCGAGGCAGGAGAGGAGTGCGCTAGACGTTCCCCCACGTCACTGATTTCATCGCAAAAAACTCTGCCGTTTTCCCCCGTAATATAGTGCCGCATCATTGTGGCGACATGATTCTCCAACCGTTGCAGCGCTGCCGCATCACGTCGGGTAATACAGGCAACCACATCGGCTTTTACTCTCTCTGTTTGGCACCAAAGCCGGCTGCCTGCGCGATAAGGGGTTTTATCGCTATAGACCTCGTTCATCACGGCCTGAGTGAGCGGGTTTTCCCCTGCCGTGGCGGCAAAGTTTTGTAGCGCATCGCGCCAAAATGCTGTCTCTACGCCCGCGAGTTTTTCATACTGATAAAGCAGCCATGTCCATTCATGGTGATGACCGGGGTCAACTCGCATTGAATAAGCAGGGTCTGCTTGCCAGCCTGAGGCGAAAAATTCCGTGAGGCAGTGACGTTCGCGATGGAACAAATGTTCGCTAAAGAGGTGAAAGAGGTTGTGAGCTTCTTTCTCCCAGCGCGGGGAACCGGTTATTTGCCACCAGGACAGCATCGCTTCAAAAAGATGCATATTAGGGTTTTGATTAAGCATCGCCGGGCGGGTGACATCGGCGGCATAACCGCCTTCGGATAAGGCCAGGTGTGTTTTCATCCAGTCATGTAACTTTTCTGCCCTATCCAGAAACTGTTGCTCTCGCGTTAGGGCATAAAGCTCGCTATAAGCCAGCAGTGCGAAAGCTTGTTCATAGGTGTTTAGCTGTGCCATAGCGGGAGCATCGCCGTCTGAAAAGAAAAATACCCCCTGCGCATTGGTAAAGTGCGTTAATCCTCTCTTCGCCACCGCGTCGAGAGTGTCTCGGGCATCAAGCCAACCGGTTCGGGTGGCGTGAGCATAAACATAAAGCTGACGCGTCTGCACGCGGCTACGGGAAATGAGGCCATCATCGGGCAGCGTTTCTCGAAAACAGAGGGCGCCATCCGCGAGACGTTTAACCCCCTGTTCTAAGAAGCAGGGTAAAGCGGTATGTCGCATCCAATAAACAAAGTTATGCGCCTGGGTTAGCATTACACCTCCTGCGCCTGGCGAACATTGGCCACAATAACGCCAATTTCTTTCCGTTCGGGGGAGCGAATGGTGTATTGACCGAGCGCGGCTGGAATCACCACCGTTTCAGCATAATGAACGATGAAAGGGGCAAAAAGGCCTTCCGGGCTCTCAATGACCGCGTCTTTTCCTTCGATAAGATTGAGCATCTGAAACTCATTATCCGTCGAGATGTCGACGCTGCCGTTAATCCAATAGCGGTGGGTATCAATGAATTCGAGGGCGTGTAGCCCTGTGCGTTCACACCGCCATTCGGCTGTTTCCTGCAGCGGAGTAATCGTATTGAGCAGTTGACTGCGGCACCATGCGGTGTCGCGTTCTTCACGCATCACTTTACTGCCGTGATGCAAATGCACCGGACGGGGTTTACCGTCCAGGCCAAGGCGCCCCCAATCCCATAATTTAAAAGTAAAAATATAGGGGGTCGCCGAGATTTCCAGAATCATGGCGTCCTTGCCTGAACAGTGAACGGTACCCGATGGAATAAGCACATGATCATGCTTTTTGACCGCAAAGCGGTTGATGAATTTTTCCGCCTCCAGGGTGCCGGTTTGCTGTGCGTTGTCGATGGCCTTGACTAATTGCTCTTGTTTTACGCCCGTGCGGAATCCCAGCCAAACGCTGGCATTTTCCCCTGCGTCCAAAATGTAATAGCTCTCATCCTGGGTGTAGTGCATGCCAAAATGCTGTTGAATATAATCCGTCGATGGGTGGACTTGTAAGCTAAGATTGCCCCCAGACATGGTATCGAGAAAGTCAAACCGAATAGGAAACTCCGCCCCGAATCGCGCATAGTTGCGCGGGCCAAGTAACCCTTCCGGACGCGCCAGAACCAGGTTTATCGCCGGCATAGTGACTGCGACGCCGTCAAAATTCAGCGTCAGGCTGTTCTCTTCGGGTACCCCATCAAAACACCATGCGTAGTTCTTTTCGCTTGCCGGCAGCGCGCAGACTTCCTCCATCCAGTTTCCCCCCCACACGCCAGGGTCAAAAAAGGGATTTAATCTAAACGGCGTTTTCAGGCAGGCATCCAGCCCTGCTTGAAATGCGGCGTTATCAATCATGACCGCAGGATCTGAAAGGGTATCGAGGTAATAATTGAAATGGGGAAAAAGATCCCGTTTATGTCGGTCGGCAATACGCCACTCCCAAAAAAAACCTCGTTTATATTTCTTGAGAATATCTTCCTCAGGATTTACCGCCAGCCAATTACTGCCTCCGGCCCGCCAGTCAAGTTGCCGCTGCCAGCGAGGGTAATCAGCATAGATAAGGAGATCACACTGCGCGATGAGTGAGGCGCCGGTGCCGATGATAATGCGCAAGCCACGGGTGGACGCGATGTTCTGTTTGAGCGCGTTGGCTGACGCTAAAAGCAGATAATCCGCCAAATTAGCACAGCTCATGATACCAAATACGCGATCCTCGGAAAGCGTGTCCGCCAGCCGCGCATCGAGTTCATTGCCGTGGATATAGCCTGTGTCGGCATAAAACCAGGTCGCTTGCGTAAAAGAGGAGAAAGCCCCTAATGCACTCTGCACACCGGCGACATCTACGCCAGGATAGCAATCAATGGCGATCACGGCATCGCGGTGGGCCGGCAATGATTTTGCTATCTGTTCAGCAATGTTTTCCCATCCTTTGGAAGCGCCAGTGATTCCCTTGAGGCGCACGGCCGGGAATTTATCGTAATTGGCGGGGTGGCTTAAATATCCCATAGTTAACTCCGAAGGTTAAACGATTAACTCTTTTCTTGTGGTGAATCTACTGTAAAAGGAAACCCATGAAAAGCGGTATTTTCAGCGGCAAAAACATTAAATATCTGATTTTATTTGTAATTGTATGGGGTTTCGCGAAAGGTTTCTTAAAAAATCGTGATCAAGGTCAGAAATTACTGTGTATATAATCGACATTCATTAGGTAAATCGAATAACCTTGTTTTAACGTCTATGGGAGTAAGATAATGAAACCTATTGCAATTCATTTTGGAACGGGCGCGTTGGGCAGAGGCCTGGTTGTTCCTTATTTACATGAAAGCGGTTTTGATGTGATTACGGTCGATACCGATAGGGCGTTGGCCTTACAGCTTAAGAAGAATCAGGGTTACGACATTTCGCTAACCGATACGGGAGAAACCCGCCATATTCCGGTAAATGATGTCCTTCATCCTGATGACGATATGCTTCAGCACTGGCTCAATAAAGCCAGCCTTATTACGACTTCGGTACGCAAGGAAAACTTGCATCATGTTGCTCGATTACTCCGGGCGGTTTCACCTAAAACGGTAATATGTTGCGAGAACATTGAACAAAGCGGGGCCTTCTTTGCGTCATTGCTGGAGCAGGAAGGGATTGTGGCGGAAGGATGGCATCTGCCAGATTGTATGGTGGATAGGATTTGCGCCTCATTGTGGCCTGCGTCATTGCTTATCGAAACAGAATCTTGGGGAACCGTCTGTGTTCAGGCGCAAGAGGGCGCTTTGATTCCCGAGAAGTTTGAAATCACTGAGAATATTGATTTTCGCTTTCAGGAAAAAAGAATCTTGGTGAATACCTACGCTGATGGTATCAGTTTTCTCGGTGCCGCCGCGGGTCTTGAATATCTCTATGAAGCGGCAGAAAGCGCCTCCATCGATGCAGATATCGCGGACTATATGGCAGTGCTAAAAGATTATCTTAAGCAAGAATGTGGTTACGATCCTGACTACCTGAACCGCATGGCTAAAAAACACCGTAACCGTTTGAGCAACCCCAAAATTAAACGCGAAATTGGCAGTGTGGCCAGAAGCTTCCTGGAGAAAATTCGTCCGACAGAACGGTTTATTTACCCTTTGATTGTGCTGCAAAATAAAGGGGTAAATATCGATCGTGCAATACCTTTCCTGAATAAGCTTATCAACAGCTGGGCGTCATTGCAGCGTGATGACGCCCATTCTCGGCAGCAGGCCCTCGAGATTATAGACAACAAGGAAATTGTTGAAAAACTGGGGACATAATCATGACAACAATCATATTCGCCGCACATGGTATGTCCGCGCCTGGGATGAAAGATAGTGTGGAGATGGTCATTGGGCCACAGAATAATTTTCATCAGGTTATGCTTTCTCAGGAAGAAGGCATTGAAGCGTTCAGAAAGTCGTTAACAGCATTGGTAACAAGCATAAAGAAAGAAACCGACGACGACATTCTCATTCTTACCGATATGCCTGCGGGTTCGCCATTTAATGTTGGCGCACAGCTTGCATTACAGTTTCGACAGGTATCCGTTCTTTCAGGAACTAATTTTTCTATGGTCCTGACGGCTTTGGAGATGGCAGGCGAATCTTTGGACAACATTCTCAGCCAAGTAATAGAAACGGGCAGGAGTGCCATTGATTCATTTAAAGAAACCGTTATAGCAGAGGAAGATTTTTAACCATGGCGATTTCATTCCTGCGTATTGATGACCGGCTCATACATGGCCAAATGGCTGCAAGCTGGATCGGATCTAGCCCCTGTGATGGCATTGTCGTTGTGGATGATGACGCCGCTCAAAACGAGGTGCAAAAAAAAGTCTTGCTGTCCATTCTCCCTTCGGTAAAGACCTGGGTTTTTTCCCTACCTGAGGCGAGCGAGAAACTGCCAAAAGTGATCGAGTCCCAAAAAAAATATTATGTCATTGCACGTAACGCCATTGCGCTGTCGCGTCTCGCCGAAGCGGTGCCGGCTTTGCGGCAGGCAATCCGCAAGGTCAATGTGGGGCCTATGTCCAAGCGAGAAGACGCCATTCCGGTCAATAAGGGGCAAAGTATTACCCCTGAGGAAATACCGGCGTTTGAACATTTAGCACAAATCGGATTCTCCATTGAATTTCGTCTCTTACCCGATACGGCAGCCGTGAGTTGGGAAGCTGCTGCAAAAAAATTGGCAGGTTGACACCATGATTGAGATCAATGTGATTCAGGCGGCGCTGATCGGCATTTTCTGTTACCTTGGCGCGCTCACCACTCCGTGGCTGCTGGGCCTTACCGGTGGCTGGTATACGTTATCCCGGCCGCTTGTCGCGGCATTCATTACCGGTTTGATTGTGGGCGATCTTGAGCGCGCCATACTGATTGGGGTCGCGGTTCAAACGGTCTACATTGCTTTCGTGTCACCGGGCAATGCCATGCCGCAGGATTTGAATTTCGTCTCGTGGCTGGCGTTACCTCTGGCAATTCTTTCCGCTCAAGATGCCAAGGTCGCTGTTACTCTCGCCGCAACCATCGGCGTGGCTGGGACCATTATTTTCAATTTCACGATGTTGTCCAATGTCTTTTGGAACACACGTGCAGATAAAGCCTTGGCGGCGGGTAACAAGACTTCCTGGCAGAGAAATGCGGTCTGGTTTCCGCAGATAAGCAATTTTATCGTCCGATTTGTCCCTGTTTTATTGGCCTGTCGCTTTGGGCCTAAATATATTGAGCTATTGGTTAACGCCATGCCGGCGTCACTCATGCACGTTGTGAGTGTATTCGGTGGTGTATTACCGGCGGTAGGTATTGCGATGTTGATGCGTCAGGCCATTATTGAAAAAACCATGTTGATCTATTTCTTATTTGGTTTTATCTGCGTGGTTTTTATGAAGGTTAACATGATCGCACTAGTGATAATCAGTCTGTTACTTGCTTTGATTCATTATAAATACAAACCCTCTCAACAAACCGCCTCCGCAAGCCCTAACGATGAGGATGAATTCTGATGTCACAGATAACTAAAGCAACGCCAACGGTGAATGTCAGCAAAGCGCAGCAGAATTTACCGGAATCCCTGGGCAGAAAAACGTTGAGAAAATGTTGGCTGAATTGGGCGATGCATAATATCACCGTGGCCTCTTATGATCGCATGGAAGGCCATGGTTTTGTGAAATCGCTTATGCCGGCAGTTGAAAAACTCTATCCTGGCGATAAAGAAAAGCAGGCGGAGATTTTATTGCCGCATACCGCCTATTTTAATACTGAACCTCAGTTAGGGGCGATGATTCCAGGCATCGTTATCGGCATGGAAGAGCAGCGGGCGCGCGGTGAGCCCGTTGATGCGAATACCGTGCAATCCGTGAAAAACTCACTTATGGGCCCCTTGGCAGGTATTGGTGACTCATCCATTCAAGGAACATTAATTCCCGTATTGTTGAGTATCGCCATTTCCCTTTCTCAAGGGGGATCAATTCTCGGTCCCTTATTTTACATCATTGTTTTCAATGTACTCATCGTCAGCCTAAGTTATCGCGTTTTTCATTCTGGGTATCGTCTGGGGGTGAAAGCGGTCGATTTATTTGTAAGTGAAAACGCGAATAAATTACGTGAATGCATGTCGATCATTGGTGTTACCGTTATTGGCGGTATCGCGTCAAGCTATATTACGCTGACCACACCTCTTACATTTAATTCCGGTAAAGTCAATATTAACGCGCAAAATATCCTTGACGGGATTTTCCCTCATTTGTTACCGTTACTGGCTGTCTTAGGCGTGTGGTTGTTGTTGACTAGGTATCGCTTATCGGTGGTGAAGACCATGCTGGTAACCTTGGCTGTGTCGGGTGTTGGCGCGTTCATAGGGTTTTTTTGATGGAGTTACGGCATGACAAAACGCGCAACGGTGGCTGATGTTGCAGCTTTGGCTAAAGTGTCATCTGCCACGGTTTCTAATGTCATCAGCAACCGGCTCGGTAAGGTATCGGCAAAAACTCGCCTGCGCGTTCTTGATGCGATAAGCGTACTGAATTATACCTACAATGAAACCGCAGCCGCTCTACGCAGTAACAAATCCAATATCATTGGACTGGTGATACACGATTTAAGTAACCCCTATTACACGGAGCTGATTGCCAAAATCAACCGTAAGTTGGCCAAAAAGGGCTACGCTACTATCCTGGCCTGCTCTGATGAGAATCTGGAAAGCCAACAAGGTTACCTGCACCTGATGAAACGCCACAATGCGCTGGCCGTTTTGCTATGCCCGACTTGGGATACCACCAGCGAGCATCTGGATGCATGGAGAGACCTTAGCCCCACCATTACCTTTCTACGCCCTACGGGAAGCCATGATAGCGATTTCATCGGTATCGATAACTATCAGGCGGCCTACGATATTACCTCCCGATTGGTGCGTGACGGCCACACCCAGATTGCGTTTATCGGGGGGAGCCAGAGTTCTCGCCTTCGTCGTCAACGTTTACAAGGTTGGAAGGATGCCCATGAGGATGCGGCGTTACGTTGGGATGAAACCCATATCCTCTATTGCGCTTCAAGCATGAGTGCCGGGATCAAGGCAACACGTGAGCTGTTTAAACGCGATCAGAACGTCACGGCGCTGGTGTGTTATCAGGACATCGTCGCTTTTGGGGCAATGAATGCCCTTCATTTTCTGGGTAAGAAAGTGGGGGAGGAAATTGCCGTGACGGGTTTTGATGGACTCAGCGATGCAGAAGGGTGGCTTCCTTCATTGACCACGGCCGAAGTGCAAATTGAGGTACTTGCGGAGCATATTGTAGATCGGCTGCTTTTGCGGCTGGAAAAGCCTGACGATCCGCCTAATGTCACTCTGCTTCATGCCCATATTCACTGGAGAAACTCATCGCTTTATGGCGGTTTTGAATAGCGTATGGATGCGCCGTTGGCCTGGCGTTTGCGTTGAATCCTTCGCGAACATAGGCGCCGCGATGGCAAATGCAGAGCCCCCCTTACCCGTATGCAAAATAGTGCGCCTGCCTAAGGTCGGTGGGTAGGTTGCACATCCAAGCTTGATGCCGCGGAGCCGATAGGCAATCCGCTGTGCAATCAAAAGCGTGCCGTGTCAACGTAACGGGTCACCGCTAGCGGGGCTAAAGCGACTATGCCAGATAAAATCTTTCATCAACCGCTGACAACAATCGGATTTGGCAAAGTGCTCAATAAAAAGCGGCTTTCTGGAACACAGCCGTTTACGGGTCAGGTGATAATAGCGCGGGGGGCCTGACGCAAATAACCTTGCTCTTCCAGGCACTGCTTCACGCGAAACAGCGGATCGAAGAAAGCTCAAAAGGGGCAGCAGTGTTACTCTTCATCATCGGCGTCCCTGCCTGAGAAAGGTGTTGCAAAAGCGTCAGTTCAAGGCTGAGCGCTGACGCGCGATAGTCGCTCATTGCGCTCCATTTTGCGGTAAATCGGCGATAGCGGTGTTCTCCTGTTGCCGGCCGCGGCGTTTTAAATATCGGATTGTCAGGAGGGTGACAACCCCCCCTATTGCCATACAGCCGCCGAGGTAGTAAATCGGCGCGCTGGGGTTGCCGGTTAATTCGCGTACCGCCGGCACGGTATTTTGTCCAAAGAAGCCCCCCAGATTGGCCAGTGAATTAATTGCCGCCAGTCCGGCTGCCGCGGCGGAGCCACCCAGAAAACGCGTCAGGGTCCAAAAACACGGCTGAATGGAGAAGATGGCCATGATGACTACGATGATACATAAGAAACTCAGCCAGGGCGTGGTAATAAACAGGGCGCTCCCCGTCAAAAATAGTGCGGCCACAAACATCGGCAACGCAATATTTTTAACCGGGTCGGCGGTGCGCGCTGGATTACGCGTCATCCACCATAATAGTACGATGGCCGCCAACCATGGGATCATATTAATGACCCCATTGGCGAGATCGGACACGCCGAACCCCTTCACGATCGTCGGCATCCAGTAACTCAATCCGTAGGCGCCAAATGAGATGAACCCCAACACCAGGGCAAGTAACAGCACGCGTGTATCTTTCAGCGTTTTGAATATGCCCCGCACCTGGTGGTCCTGATCGCGGCTCTCCTCCCGTTGCAGCGTGCTCTTGAGCCAGGCTTTCTCTTCTTCCGTCAGGAATAGGGATGTTTCAGGAGACTCCGGCAGCCAGTACAAAACGGGAATGATCAAAATAAGCGCAGGCAAGCCGGTGCCGATAAAGATCCACTGCCAGCCTTCCAGGTTCAGCAGACCATGAATACTCAACAACAGACCGTTCAGCGGTGCGCCAATCAAGTTGGCAACAAGGCTTGCCATTATAAGATAGCCTACGACGCGCGGCCGATGCTCGATGGGAAACCAGCGGGTCATATAGTAAAGCAGTCCAGGATAGAGCCCCGCTTCAAAAGCGCCCAGTAAAAAACGCAGAATGTAGAACATGGTCGCGTTGGTGGTAAAGGCTATCAGGATGGTCACCAGCCCCCACGAGAACATGATGCGGGCGAACCAGACACGGGCACCCAGCTTATGCATTAAAATATTACTGGGTACCTCAAACAACAGATAGCCAATAAAAAATAACGATGCGCCAATGCCATAAGCGGTTTCACTTAATGATAAACTGTCAATCATATGAAGTTTTGCAAAACTGATATTTTGCCTGTCGATATAAGCGATGACATAAAGCAAAATCATTATGGGCAAAACTTTAATGGAGATTTTTTTTATCGTCGTTATACCAATACGACTATCACCGTATTGCATAGGGTTCACCTTTTTTAAGCAGGTAAGGAAGCGTTACATTATGCCGAATTTGTCAAAAGCCTCGACCGTGGTCATTCCCATGTTTAATGCCTTTAAAACTTCGCTCTCGCCTTTGGCTTTTTCAAACGCGCCGTGAAAAGCGTCATCCACCGCCTGTGCCGGAATCACCAAGACACCGTCTCTGTCGCCAAAGATAACGTCGCCCGGCATTACTCTGACGTTATCCAGTTCGATCGGTACGCGCCAGTCAACGACTTTGCCGCGCGGTCCTTGGTCTTGCGCGTAGCTGCCAAAGGATGCCACCGGGAAGCCGAGTTTCAGAATTTCATTGCTATCCCGATGGAAGCCGTGGACCACCGCCCCAGCCGCCTCGCATTTTTTGGCGCGCGTAGACATTAATCCGCCCCACTGCGCATAGCGAAGCGAGCCTCCCGCACAGATGTACACTTCATTTTTTTGTAAGTCATCGAGGGCATGAAACATTAACCCAAACGGTTTTTCACTTAGCGAGGCGTTTCCTGGCCCGCTTTGCTGAAAATAGTCGGCTTCGAGCACCGGCATAGCACGCCCTAAAATAACCATTCCTGGGTCAATGGGTTTTAATTGCGGCGACAGGAATTGATGAAATAATCCCAGTGTATCTAGAACGTCTCCCACCAGGGCGACAAATAACTTTTTTTTGGCAAGGCTAAATAACTCGTCATCGTTCGACCAGTAGTGATTCATAACTCCTCCGGTAGTCATTATTCAGGGTGCGGCTCACGTTTAATATGGCTGCCCGATTTGCCCGGCAGAAAGTTTAGGTCAGCGCCGGTGTGGGCCTGTTCGACGGACTGAATATACAGACTGGCGTACCCCCGCGGATAATCCGGCATTACCGGCCGCCAGCTCTCCCTACGCCGCGCCAGCTCGTTATCGCTGACATGCAACGTCAGACGGCGCTCATGGCAATTCAGTTCGATAAGGTCGCCGTTTTGCACCAGCGCCAATGTACCGCCCACGCAAGACTCTGGGCTGACATGCAGTACGATGGTGCCGAAAGCGGTGCCGGACATGCGCCCATCCGATATTCTGATCATATCCCGGACGCCCTGTTGAAGGAGCTTTAGCGGCAGACCGAAATTCCCCACCTCCGGCATCCCCGGATAGCCCTTGGGCCCGGCGCCTTTTAGCACCAGAATATCGTCGGCGGTCACATCCAGATCGGGGTCGTTGATGCGCTGGTTATACTCTTCGATATTCTCAAAGACCACCGCCCTGGCCTTGTGATTGAGCAGCGCGGGCGTGGCCGCGGAGGGTTTGATTACCGCGCCATCCGCGCACAGATTTCCTCGCAGAACGATAGTGCCTGCATCCTTGATAAAGGCGTGTTCAGCCGGGGCGATAATGCGCTGATTGAAGATAGCGGCATCGGCATAATTTGCGCTAAGCGTCTTGCCATTGCATTGCATAACCTTATCGTGCAGCTTATCGCGTAATTGGCTAATAACCGCCGGCACGCCGCCGGCGTAATAAAAGTCCTCCATCAGGTATTCCCCTGAGGGTTTGAGGTTGGCGAGCAGGGGAATGTTCTGACTTAATAGGTCGAAATCGTCCAGCGTTAGCGGTACTTCAATCCGACCGGCGATGGCGAGGAGATGCAGGATAAAGTTGGTCGACCCGCCAATCGCCGCGTTAACGATAATGGCATTCTCGAAGGCTTCCCGCGTGAGGATCCGCGACATGCGCAAGTCTTCTTGCACCATACCGACGATGCGGCGGCCAGACAAGCGCGCTGCGCGACGACGCGACGCGTCCACGGCGGGGATCGCCGCGGAGCCCGGCAAGGACATCCCCAGCGCCTCCACCATACAGGCCAGGGTGGACGCCGTGCCCATGGTATTACACGCCCCAGGGCTGCGCGACATGCCGTTTTCCGCTTCGTCAAACATCGATTGGCTTATGAGGCCGGCGCGTAAGTCTTCGCTGAATTTCCATAAATCAGTGCCCGAGCCGATATCGCGCCCCTGGTGTTTGCCGTTAAGCATGGGGCCGCCGCTGACGACCAGCGTCGGCAGATCGACGCTGGCGGCTCCCATTAGGCAGGCTGGCGTGGTTTTATCGCAGTTTGCCAGGATCACGACCCCATCAATCGGGTTGGCGCGGATAGATTCTTCTACGTCCATACTGGCGAGATTGCGGTACAACATCGTCGTCGGTTTCATTAACGCTTCCCCCAGCGACATGACGGGGAATTCAAATGCGATACCGCCAGCTTCCAGGACACCGTTTTTCACGTTGTCTGCCAGATCACGCAAGTGTGCATTACACGGGGTTAATTCCGACCAGGTATTACAAATACCAATAACCGGGCGCCCGTCAAAGGCATCATTGGGAAGCCCTTGGTTTTTTAACCAGCTTCTGGCAATAAACCCGGATTTATCCTTACGCCCAAACCACTCCTGGCTACGATACGTTTTCATTGCTACCCACACTTAGCACTCAGCCTCTAATGATGATGAGGGAGTGTGGCGGGGGCGGTTGTCATCCGTCAATAGCGCGCCCTGGCACGACAATTTAATGACTTTGTGAGCAGACGCCGGGGATATGGCCTAAGCGATCGCCGTTAACTTTTATCTATGAAAGCGCTGGCACGAGTTAGGCGCTAAATAAGCCAAAAAACGATTAAAAAACAGCGGGTAATGGGATATGCAGAAAAGATGACTTTTATAGGTAAAAGTGACTTTTAGCCCGTGAAATGCTGATTATGTGATCCAGATAGCAATAAATAGACCGTACGCCGTGCCTTCCCTTGACCACGAGACCTTGTCGCTATTCTCATCCAGGATTCAGCCGTTTTTTTATCACGCTCACTTTCCGGCGTTAAGACGGTTATTTGCGGCTCTAACATAACCTGTGTGGTCAAGAGCCGGGTGGGAAGGGCGCACGGCGGCGATGGCGCTACAAAAGCGGCGTTCCGTGCAGTGAAAAGGCGCCGGCGACAGACAGCGGCGGTTGGGGGGACAGCGCTTTGGCAACCGGCCCTAACGTGCGATCAAATAGCGTTGCGCTCCACAGCAGATCGCTGGCGTTGCGGGCGTCGAAATTCCCGGTAAACCCTTTTATTCCCGCGTTCGCCCGCGTCCGGTCGAATTTGACGCGAGAATGGACAAATTCTGGGTGCGTCTTCTCGCCGTTCACGTAGGGCAGCAGCCAGTGTATCGCTTGTGCCAGGGAGGCGCCGTTATCCGCCCGCCAATGATACCAATCCTCACCCTGTCCCCGGGCCGCCAGCGCGGCGTCCACCAGCGGTTGCAGATCGTAGACGACATAGTGCAACGCATCTCTGTCCTCGTAATCCACCGTCACGCCCGTTTTGGTCATGTTTCGGGCGATCTGTTGCCGGAAGAGGGCACGGGATTGGTCAAATAGCCTGGCGTTGTCGGTGGCAACGGCGATAAGCGTCAGCAATTTTATTCGGTGGCTCTGCCAGTTATTTCGCCAGATCATCGCCTGATTGGCCTGCGCGATGCGTCGTAGATAGCTATCGGCCCAGCGCGTCAGGAAACGGTCTACCGTCTGGCGCTCGCTTGCCGGTACCTGAGACCGGATGCGTTGCCAGGTTTCAACTAATTGACCGCATTGGGTTTCATCAATCGGATTGGCGGTGGGTTGCCAGGTTGTCACCCACGCCAGGACATAACGTCGCGCCTGGCGCAGCCCTTCCTCGCCATCGATTCCCGCCTGCCAGGCCAGGGCGTTTTTCAGCATTAACGGCAGATCTTTTTTTGCCTGTACGCTTTGGTCGTAAATACCGTGATGCGGTAACGTCCCCTCGGTATGCAAACGCGGGATCGGTTGTGGCTCATGGTGCCGGGCGTAAAGCACTGCGTGGTGTAACGATGACGTCTGGCGCTGTAAAGCGGAGGACGCCAGCGGCGTGGGTTGCGCCGCGTAACCCGCCAAGGCGGCCACCAGCGCCGCGGCCGTTAATATCCCGCGGCATAGCCGATATCGGATCATCATGATTCCTCCTTGTGCCGCCAACGGACCGATGCCGCCCGCAGCCCTGTTGTAGCTTTATAGCTTAAAGATAACCGATTACCCGCCATGGGCAACGACAGGATTTGGCCTTTTACCCCTGCACTGACGCACATCCGTGCTCCCCTGAACCGCCCGCGTCGGTGGTGGCAGCGGGCATACAAGGAAAGTGAGCGTGGGAGGGGCATGATGGCGAAAGGAAACGGCCGGTAGAGGTGCGGCACGTTTGCGGTAGAACAGGCAGGCTGCCCGTCTTGATACTCCCAGCGACCGGGTTACCCCGGTCCGCTGCGTCCCTGCGCCGCGCAAGCCTCCTCCGCCGATGTCGGGCTATTAGCCGGCGTAATAGTCAGGATCATCGAGCTCGGTAAGCAAGCTCGGGCCTGTGGGTTTCCAGCCCAGTAACGCGCGGGTGCGTGCGCTGGAGGCGGCCATGTCCGTTCCCGCCATGCCGGCGAACCAGCCGAAGTGTTCGCGCTCGCGGCTCCCCGCCGGCAACCCCAACCGGCGGCCAACTGCCGCCGCAATCAGCCTGAACGGCACCTCTTCGTCGGCGACGGCGTGATAAACCGGTTCGGTGACGCCTTGCTCCAGCGCCAGACGGTAAACCCGCGCCGCATCCAGTCGATGCACGCCCGACCAGCAGTTCTGCCCGTTATCGAGCCAGGCGGAGATGCCTTTCTCTCGCGCCAGACGGGTCAGGATGGCGACAAAACCGTGGTCGCCCAGGCCATGAACCGACGAGGCGAGGCGAACGACAGCGGCATGGACACCGCGATCGGCCAGCGCGCGCGCCGCCGCTTCGGATTTTCGCGGTGCGACCGGGTTCGGCCGGTCATATTCTGTCGCCCCTCGCGGCAGCCCCGATAGACCGGTGGTCACCAGAAGCGGGCGATCGGTTCCCGCCAGGGCGCTGCCGAGCGTCTCAATCGCCAGCCGGTCCTGTTCGCAGCTTGCTACGAACCGGGAGAAATCGTGGTTGAAGGCGGTATGGATCACGGCGTCCGCCGCCGCCGCGGCTTCATGCAGTGCGTCAAGATCGTCCAGGGTTGCGCGCAGCGCCTGGGCGCCCGTGGCGGTAAGCGTCGCCGCCTTTTCATCGGAACGGACCTGCCCCGTCACCCGGTGGCCGGCACCGATGAGCTCCTGAACCACGGCAGAACCCACCCATCCTGATGCGCCAGTGACAAATACATGCATAACGAGAGTCTCCTGTAAGCAATGAAAACGTGCGTTTACTATGCCGCACGGACAGCTCGACATCCCGCCTTACGCGTCGGACAGACGGCCGTTGGCGAGCGTGCGGAGGTCCTCCAGAGAGTCCGGTTGGTAAAAAGCGGCAAAAAAGAAAGCGAGTAATTCCTCACATTGTTATAATGCGATGTATTACTCGTATTTGCTATTCGCATTCTTTTTTGGATGACATCGCTATCATGACCCAGCGCCAGACCGCGCGTATTTCCTCAAGAAAACACCCCAAACAGGCGCGCTCGACGGAGCTGGTCGCCGCTATTTTACAGGCCGCCACTCAGGTTTTGGCCGAGGAAGGCGCCCAGCGCTTTACCACCGCCCGGGTCGCCGAGAAAGCCGGCGTCAGCATTGGGTCCCTGTATCAGTATTTCCCCAACAAAGCGGCGATTCTGTTTCGCCTACAGTTTGATGAGTGGCAGCAAACCACGGAAATGTTGCGTCGTATCCTGGAAGATGGCGGCCGACCGCCGCTGGAGAGGCTGCGCATCCTGGTCCATAGCTTTATTCAGTCCGAGTGTGAGGAGGCCGCGATGCGCGTGGCGCTGAATGATGCCGCCCCTCTGTATCGCGATGCGCCCGAAGCGCAGCAGGCGAAAGCCGCGGGTGATGACGTTTTTCAGGCCTTTATGCGGGAAGTGCTGCCCGACGCTTCGCAGGACACCCTCACTCAGGCGAGGGAGTTGATCACCACCACGTTGAGCACGGTAGGGCACGCCGTTTCGGAAAACGCGCGCTCGGCGGCGGCGATAAACCGTTTTGCCGATGCAATGGCGGATATGTTCTGCGCCTGGCTCAGATCGCTGGGCGCGCGGCGATAGCGGATGCCGGCGAAATCGCTTCCTCGATGTTGGGTATCCGGCGCAGCGGCGGGGCTGCCGGCGCATCCCGATGTAAGCTAGACCGGCGGCAGCAGGGCGAATGTCGCTTTCATTTCCCGGGCTTCTTCCCCCGGGCTGCGGCCGAAAAAACGCCGGAATTCACGATTAAATTGCGACGGGCTTTCATAACCCACTTTAAAGGCCGCCGATGCGGCGCTCAGGTCGTCCCGAATCATAAGTAAGCGCGCCTGATTCAGGCGCACGGATTTGATGTATTGCAACGGCGAGGTACCGGTGACGGCTTTGAAACGTTTGTGGAAAGCGGGAACGCTGAGCCCGGCGTCCTCGGCCAACGTGGCGACGGACAGGGCGCGGGGATAGTCGTGATGAATGCGCTGCAACGATTTGGCGATACGGGCAAAATGCCCTTGATGCGCCAGCGCCGCCCTGAGCGCATTGCCCCGTTCCCCTACCAATACGCGATAATACAGTTCACGTACGATCTGTGGGCCGATGAGGCGCGCTTCTTCCGGCGCGGCCAGCGCCCGCAGCAGGCGTAATGTGGTATCGGCCAGCGCTTCATCCAGCGGCGTGGAGATAATCCCTTCAGGGGCATCGCTGGCCCGCGCCCCGGGTCTGTCGAGCGCCATGACCAGCTCTGATAGCACCGTCATGTTCAGGGCTATCGCTACCGCCAGCAGGGGGCGCTGCGGGCTGGCTTCCGTTTCCGTGGAAAAGGGCAACGGCACGGACAGCACCAGATAATGATGCTGATCGTAGTGATACACCTTATCCGCCAGATACCCCCGCTTGCGGCCTTGGCAGACGATCACGATGCAGGGTTCATACAGCACCGGGGTACGCTCAAGGGGACGTTCAGCCCGCATAAACTGCACCCCCTCAAGCAATGAGCGAGTGTAACCCTCGGCGGGGGCCAGTTTATTTAGTAGCGCCGCCATTTGGCGCGGTATCGTGGCGACCGGTTCTCGCATGCTCCCTCCATTCCAATCACTTTCAGACCAGGATTGCCGCGCTGAAAAGCGTATTTCATTTCCTGTACGAAGAGTATCAGGCAATCAATGAAGAGAAATACGCCTTTTCGCGTCGGTTCTGCCTGTCTACCCTTTAACTCAGCGGCGTTGTTCGGGGTGCAGCCGGCCTGCCGCGGCCGAATGGGGCCGCCGCTAATGCCACAAAGGCGTTCGGCGCGCGCAACGCGGTACGCCCGCACCTTTACGCGCTCTATCACCCAGTCAGGAGATTAATTCGATGCCTAATAAAACATGGCTAATAACCGGAGCCGGCCGCGGGCTGGGCGCCCAACTCGCGCAGACCGTCCTCGCGGCCGGGGACAATGTTGTCGCGACCGCGCGCGATAGCGAAGCCGCCCGCGCTACGTATCCGGCCCATACTGACCGGCTACTGCTACAGAGCCTGGACGTCACCGACGCCACCGGGCCACAACGGGTAGTTGACGCCGCCGTCGAACGCTTCGGCGCCGTTGATGTGCTGGTGAATAATGCGGGATACGGTCATCTCGGTCTTTTTGAAGAAGCCGCCGAAGAAGATGTGCAGCGTCAGCTCGAGACCAACGTCGCGGGGATGATGCGGATGACGCGGGCGATACTGCCGATGCTGCGGTCGCAGCGCTCGGGCCATATCATCAACATCGGCTCAATCGCAGGGCTGGCTGATTTCGATTTTTGTACCCTTTACGGCATGTCCAAGTTTGCGGTGGAAGGGTTCAGCGTCAATCTGGCGCGCGACCTGGCCCCGTTCGGTATCCACGTCACCGTCGTCGAGCCGGGCTATTTCCGCACTGACTTTCTCGATGCCAGCTCGGTCCGCTATTCCGGCAATCCCATCGCGGATTACGATGACGTTAGAGCACAAACGGAGGCGCTGTATCAGGGATACAACCATAAGCAGCCAGGGGATCCGGCGAAATTTGGCCCGGCCATTCTTCGTCTGGCGAACGAGAAAACACCGCCCCGGCACTTGCTACTGGGCTCGGATGCCTTGGCGATAGTCCGCAAAGCGCTGACGGCGCGCCTGGCGGAGATGGATGCCTGGGAAAGCCTGTCGCTCTCGACCGATCATGATGATGTGGCGGGCTAACGGGGGAAGGGACTGATTAGCCTGGCGCTGTATTGCCGCTTATTGCCGCCGGCGGCAATAAGCGGTATTAGCGGTGTGATGGCCCCTCTCGCGCTGCCCTCTCACCGGCGCGCTTGCCACAACACTCGCATTCTCATGCGACCTGACGGACCGCTATGCTTGGTTGACATGTCGTATTAGCGCGGTGCCGGCTTGAAGGCAGTGCGGTGTGACGGCCGCTAGCCAAAACGCAAAAACACATGCTCCGGGAGCGGGTCCGATAAAGCGAAACTGGCGCGTCGGCTTTCTCCGCCGAAGGGAGCTTGCCGCGTCGTCTTTGGCTCCGCCGGCCGCTTATCAAAAACCCATTGCTCGCCGTCAAACTTTATCGGGAAGCCCGCTTTTTCCGGCAGGTGCAAATCATAGATTTCATAGATGAGATGTTCGCTTGGGTGCCGTTTAACCCGTACAGGGATAAGTTTGCCATTCATTTCGACATATCTCACGCGGTGGAAATGCTTGCCCCTATTTTTTCTTTGCGTGCGGTATATCTTCCCGGCACCGTATTTCCGCCGGTTATGATTAGTTAAGGGGACGTAAACGCGGTTCGCCTCTTTTTCGATACTGATGCTTTCAAGGTATTTTCGCTCAGCATCGGTATAAAGAGGGTACGCGCCGCCCTGGCCGCTGCCCTGGCCGCTGCGCTGTAATGAGAGCGCGTGCCGCTTCACGATCGCCATCGCGTTACCCTCCTGGCCGTGAGAGGGCGCGTGGTGCCGCAGGGGGCGCTGGGAGGCATCGAACAGGTCAGGTTCCGACATTCCCGACTGGCCCGCGCCGAGGGCAACTCGCCGCCGGGGCAGATCTTGCGCGCCGCCCAGTCCCGCGAGTAAACCGACGCCCATCAGCAGACCGGCGACGCTTTTAAGCGTAACCGTAAACGGCCTGCTTATTCCTCCTTCCTGGTGTTGTCTGACCCGACGAACCGTCTGCGCCACCGGCCGAGGGGGGGCGACATTTTCCGGCGCCGGGGGATCTTTTTGGCAGAGATCTTCATTAATTCGCCGCCAGGCGGTGGCACCGTGCCACAGACCGCCCCACCGGCCCGGCAAGCGCTTGGGCTCCTCCTGTTGATACCGTTTTGGCGCGGCAACCGGCGCCTGGCGAGAATGCGCAAGCGGCAGAATAAAATCTGCCTTTTCTGCGATGGCGGCTGGATGTGTTTCAATGTTCTCTGCTGCACTGAGAGCAACCTTATGAAAGGTGATGTGCGGATGACTCAATACGAGGGAAGTGATGATGGGCATCGATAATCTCCTGCATAGTGTATTTGAGGGATGGGTCATTGCACCGTGCTGCGAAGATAGTATTAATCCCTTCTAAGAGTAAGGAAAAGGCTAAAAGCGCTTACTAACAAGTTATTGCTGAAGGCAGCACAGCCGCGGCGCGTCCCGTCGCGCAGAGCAACGCCGCTCGGCGGTGGATGACAATGCGGGGGGGGGCGCCAGGAGGAAACCGGTGCGGGACGGGCCGCCTGCGCCGCGGGGTGAGTGGGCGCCGGGCCGGCCGGGAACGTTTCCCTTGCGTGCTGGACAACCGCCATGACCAACGGCGGATCCGCGCGGCGTCACACCATCATTTTACCGCGAATGATCACTTTGCCCGGTTTGATTTGGCTATCCGCGGCGCGGCGCACCGCCAGATTAATTGCTTGCCAAGCCATCTCATTTAAATCGTGGGAAATACAGGGGAAATTGAAACCGAATACCGCGGCATGGGGAATTTCATCTATGCTGAAGACGCTAACGTCCTGCATCGGCCGCAATCGATGGTCAATACAGGATTTTATAATACCCTGCGAGATCTGGTTATTACAGCCTACGAAATAATCCGGCGCCGGCTGATGATTGAGATAATCCGTGGTGACCTGCCAGGCCACATCCATATAAAAGTCGGCATACAAAATATCCAGGTGCGCTATTTTGCCCTGCAGGGCGGCGCTTACGCCGGTCACCCTTTCACGGGCGACATTCGAGTCGTCTGGACCGGAGACCACCACCACCCGCTGGGCCTGCTGCTCCTGCAAAAACCGGCCCGCCTGCAGGCCGCAATCGAGATTATCGATATAAACGCCGCTGCATGAGGCGATATCAAGCTCGCGGTCTACCAGAATGACCGGAATATTCAGCAACGCCAGCCGCTCAAAGTATGCCGGCCGATAATTCTGGTCGGCGGAGATGACCGATAACACTATCGCATCCACGCCGTAGCCAATCAGCTTGTCGATGATGCGGTTTTCCTGCTCTTGGGATTCCCACGAATCGAAGACCAGCGTGTCATAGCCGGCCTTTTGCGCTTCAAGCGTCATCAGCTTGGTCAGCTTACCGAAGAAGGGGTTGCCCATATCGGGATTGACAATGCCGATGGTCTTACTGGCTCGGGCGCGCAGATTTCGCGCCGCCGTGTTCACAACGTAGCCCATCTCTTCCGCGGTCTCCAGCACCCGCCTAAGCGTATCCGGATGGACTTTCTCCGGATGGGAAAACGCGCGTGATACGGTGATTTTGCTGACGTTGGACTGCGCGGCTACGCTTGCAAGCGTAGCCTTGACCTTCCTACCTGGCGCCAATTTACGCTCCCGTGTCGTTATCATTTTGTATCATTAGACTATCATGACATATCCCTTCGCCGGAAGCGAATGATCTTGCCGCTTTTACGCTACGCGCCGTACGCGCGGGTCGGTAAAAATATCGAGATCGTCCCGGCTTTCCGATGAGAATTCAGAGACGACCGCGCCCTGCGCGCCGGCCTGGAACCAATGGCGGGTATTGGGCGCAATGGTGTATTGCTCGCCCGCGCGCAGCACGAGATAGCGTTGACAACGGTACCATTCTTCATCGCCAGCCGGCGGCGCGACCTCACCGTGGTTCAGCGCCAGCGCGGGGTCGTCGACAAATAAATACACCTCTCCCCAGCGGCAACGGAAGGTTTCCTGTTTCCCCGGGGTGCCGTTGAACGGCGGATGTAAATGTTCCGGGCAGGTTTGTCCGGGAAACAGCACCAGCTCCTTTGCGCAATAGCGTGGCGAATTGAAATAGGTTAACAACTGTAGGCCGGACAAGGGATAACCTGGCAGACCGAATTCCGCGATTTCGATTTTTTCCTTTTCCGCTTCGGTGATAACCATGCCCGCTTCTTGCAGCATGGTTGCCGTTTTTTCCCGTGCTTTTTCGTGAGTTGTCATGATCTCCTCCAGGAGGGTGAATGTTATCGGTATCATTGAAAAAAGCCGTTGCCACCGCTTATGCGCGGCGTGTTCGGCTATTATTACGGCCAAAATAATCTTGATGTTTACAAATTTCCTCATTTTTTAACGCGCTTCACACATTTTCGGCGATAACTCATTTACTATCCGCCGCATGCGAATGATATCGATATCATAAAAATGATCAGGAGAAACGTGTGATGAAAGCATTAGTGCTTGAAGAAGCGGGAAAAATCTCTATCCAGGATCGCGAATTCAACGAGCAGCCTGGCGACGACGAGGTGCTGATAAAAATCCACTCTGTCGGCATTTGCGGCAGCGACGTCCATTACTACCAGCATGGCCGCATCGGCCCGTTCGTGGTCAAAGCGCCGATGGTACTGGGTCACGAAGCCGCCGGCGTCGTACTGGCGGTGGGGAAGAATGTCCACCATTTACGCCAGGGCGATCGCGTTTGTATGGAGCCTGGGATCCCCGATATGCAATCCGCCCAATCCCGCGCCGGCATTTATAACCTGGACCCGGCGGTACGTTTCTGGGCCACGCCGCCGATTGATGGCTGTCTGCGGGAAACGGTGGTGCATCCGGCGGCGTTCACCTTCAAATTGCCGGACAACGTCAGCTTTACCGAAGGCGCAATGGTGGAGCCGCTGGCCATTGGTATGCATGCCGCTACCAAGGCCGGCATTAAACCCGGCGATATCGCGCTGGTCATCGGCGCCGGTCCCATCGGGGTGGTGACGGCCCTTGCCGCGCTGGCGGGCGGGTGTTCCGATGTCATTATCTGCGATTTGTTCGAGGAAAAATTAAAGGTCGCCGAACGCTACCCGGGCCTGCACGCGGTCAATATCAAAACCGGCAATCTGGCGGAGAAAGTCGCCGCCCTGACCTCCGGCAACGGCGCGGATGTGATATTTGAGTGCAGCGGAGCGAAACAGGCTATCGCGAGCATCAGCGACCATGTCGCCCCCGGCGGTACCGCGGTGCTGGTCGGTATGCCCATTGATGCGTCGCCGATGGATATCGTCGCCGCGCAGGCGAAAGAAGTCACCTTCAAGACCATTTTCCGCTATGCCAACATGTATCCCCGCACGCTGCGGCTGCTGAGCGCCGGCAAACTGAAGGTGCAGCCGTTGATTTCGCAGACCTATAAGTTCAACGACGCCGTCGAGGCGTTCGACCGCGCCGCCTCGGGCAATCCGGGCGATATCAAAATCATGCTGGAAATGGAGTGACACATGGCGCTCTTTGCCGGTATCGACTGCGGTACGCAGGGGACGAAGGTGGTGATCGTCGATGACGACAGCGGAAGGATCCTCGGTGAAGGAAGCGCCCCGCATCCGCTGATAAGCGATGCCTCCGGCCGACGTGAGCAGCAGGCGCAGTGGTGGGTCGACGCGCTAATGAGCGCCTTCAAGCGGGCCGTCGATGCGGCGGCGGTCAATCCGGCGGATATCCAGGGGCTGGCCGTGTCGGGCCAGCAGCACGGTTTCGTGGCGCTGGACGCTGCGGGCGACGTTCTGCATACGGTCAAGCTGTGGTGCGATACCGAAACCGCGCCGGAGAACGACTGGCTGCTGGAGCAGCTCGGCGGTATCAGCGGCTCGCTGGCGCGGCTCGGGCTGATGGTGGCGACGGGCTATACCGCGTCCAAAATCGTCTGGTTCAAGCAGCATCACCCGGAACTGTGGCAGCGGCTGGCCACGGTATTGCTGCCCCACGATTACCTCAATTTTTGGTTAACGGGGCAGCGCGTGGCCGAATACGGCGATGCCTCCGGCAGCGGTTTGTTCGATATTCGCAACCGCTGTTGGGATCGCTTCGTCGTGGATCGCATCGACAGCAGCGGCCGGCTGTGGCGGGCGCTGCCGCCGCTGGTCAGCGCTGAAACCTGCATAGGCGGGGTGACGGCCGCGGCGGCGGAAAGGCTGGGACTGACGCCGGGTACGCCGGTGGCCAGCGGCGGCGGCGATAATATGATGGCGGCGATCGGCACCGGCAATATCCAGCCGGGGATCCTGACCATGAGCCTGGGAACGTCGGGCACGCTGTTTGCCTGCGCGGATGCGCCGGTGGTGGCGGATTCCGAGATGATTGCCGGTTTCTGCTCCAGCACCAACGGCTGGTTGCCGCTTATCTGCACCATGAACGTCACCTCCGCCAGCGGCGCGGTGCAGAAATTGCTCGATATGGACGTCAACGCCTTCAATCGGGCGCTGGGGCAGGCGGAACCGGGTGCCGGCGGCATGTTGATGCTGCCGTTCTTCAACGGCGAACGGGTACCGCAACTGCCCGCGGCCAAGGCCAGTCTGCACAATCTGGATGCGGATAATTTTACCGCCGCCAATCTCTGTTTGGCGGTGGTGGAAAGCGCCACTTATGGACTGCGTTTCGGAATGGACTTGTTCCGCCAGCAGGGGATCGCGGTCACGGAAATCCGCCTGACCGGCGGCGGCGCCCGCAGCGCGCGCTGGCGGCAGATTGTGGCGGACGTCATGAACTGTCCGGTGGTGTGTCCGGTGGAGAAAGAAGCCGCCGCATTGGGCGCGGCTATCCAGGCCATTTGGTCCGTACGCGTAGCGCAACAGCCGCAGCGTCCGGCTCGCGAGCAGTTACAGGCACTGTGCGAGCGCTTCGTCCATCTGGACGAGGACAGCCGTTGCCGCCCCGACCCAGCGCGTCAGCAGCGCTATGGCGAGCTTTATCCGCGCTATCTGCGTCTGCTGCAACACGAATATGAGGTAGGCCTATGAGCCAGGAACACGCCGGCGGCGAAGCGGCCTATTTGTTGGAAGTCACGGGGGTAAGGAAAAGCTTTGGCCCCGTGGTGGCGCTGAAAAACGCCGAGTTTTGTCTGCGGCGAGGGTCGATTCATGCCCTGTGCGGCGGCAACGGCGCCGGCAAATCCACTTTTCTCAGCATTTTGATGGGTTTCATTCAGCCGGACGGCGGCGATATTTTTATCAACGGTAAACGCTGTGAGTTTTCCCATCCGAAAGAGGCCCTGGAAGCGGGCGTCGCCATCGTCCAGCAGGAGCTGAGCGCGATCCCCGACCTGACGGTTGCGGAAAATATCTGGCTGGGACGCGAGCCGCGCCGGCTCGGTTTTGTCGATTTCGGCAAAATGAATCAACAGACCGCGGCGCTGCTCGACGATTTGCAGTTCGCCCTGTCGCCGACGGAGAAAATGCGTAATCTCAGCGTGGCCGAACAGCAATTGGTGGAAATTGCCAAGGCGCTGTCCCATGCCGATGCCGATATTATCATCATGGACGAACCCACCTCGGCGATAGGTGAAGAGGACGTGCAGAAGATTTTCCAGGTCATTACCCGCCTGGCACAGAGGGGAAAAGGCATCATTTACGTCTCCCACCGTCTGTCCGAAATCTTTCAAATTGCCGACAGCTATACCATTTTTCGCGACGGCGCCTACATCCATGAGGGGTTCCTGCGCGACATCACGCGTGAACAGCTGATTGAGCACATCATCGGCGGGGAGTTCAAGGACGAGTTCGCCAAATTCAACCAACCGGGCGAAGACGTGATCATGGAGGTGAAAAACCTCAGCTGGGGCAGCAAGATCCGCGATATCAGCCTCACGCTCAAGCGGGGGGAAATTCTCGGCATCTATGGTCTGGTCGGCTCCGGGCGCAGCGAATTCCTCGATTTGATTTTCGGCATCAAGCATGCCGACAGCGGATCGGTGGTTATCGGCGACAGACAGCTTGCCCGTCATTCGCCCAAAGAGTCCATCGCCAGCGGCATCGCCTACGTGACCGAAGATCGCAAGGAGACCGGCCTGGTGCTGTGCCGATCGGTTATGGAAAACATCAACATCGCCTCGTTTACCGCCATCAGCCGCGGCGGCTTTATTAACGATAGGCTGGAGCGGCAACGTTCAGCGGAGATGATTAAAAGGTTTAACGTCAAAACGCCGGACGGAGACCATATCGTCGGCAACTTAAGCGGCGGTAATCAGCAGAAAGTGGTGCTCGGGCGTTGGGCGCTGCTTGACCCACAGGTCTTGTTGCTGGATGAGCCCACGCGCGGGATCGACGTGGGCGCCAAAAAAGAGATCTACCGTTTTATGTCCGAATTCGCGTTGAAGGATAAAGGCATCATCATGGTGTCCTCCGAACTGCCCGAAATCATCGGCATGAGCGACAGAATCATCGTATTTAAAGACGGCCGTCTGGCGGGGGAAGTACAGGCCGGGCAGTCTACTCAGGCGGAATTGATGAAGCTGGCGGTTTAAAGCCGGCATAATTTACCTTAACGAGAACCTTCATTATGGACAGTACGCATTCACTGACCCAGGGGCTGACGTTTATTGCGCGCAATAAGCGGCGCCTGCACAAATACGGCATTATCATCGCGTTTTTTGTTCTATGCCTTGTCGTGACCATTATTGGTGAGGTTCAGGTGGCGAACGGCGCCTGGAGTAATAATTATTTTCTCAGCAATGAAAATATGCTGATCGTATTACGCCAGATTTCAATTAACGGCATTCTGGCCATCGGTATGACGTTTGTGATTATTACCGCAGGCGTCGATCTGTCCGTTGGTTCGGTGCTGGCGCTGAGCGGTATTGTGGCGGCGCGATTCGCCACCACCAATAGCGGCCTATCGATAGGCGACAGCGCCCACGCGCTCATTATGCCGATGCTGGTGGCGCTGGCCATCGGTATCGTCTGCGGCCTTATCAACGGCACTATCCTGGCGCGCTACCGGTTGCAGCCGTTTATCGTCACCATGGGCATGCTCTCGGCGGCGCGCGGTCTGGCGCTGCTGACCACCGATGGCAACCCGGTCTCGCAATTGAATTCGGATTTTCGCTGGCTGGGCAATGGCTACGTACTGGGGATTCCGGTACCGGTCATCCTGTTTATCGCCATATTCGCCCTAGGCTGGGTGCTGTTGAATAAAACCCTATTTGGACGCTATGTCTATGCCGTTGGCGGCAATCAGAAGAGCGCCCGTACCTCGGGCATCAGCGTGGTGAAAATCAAAGTCCTGGTCTACACCCTGTGCGGCGCGCTGGCGGGTATCGCCGGTCTTATTCTGACCGCCCGCACCGGCTCTGCGCAGACCAGCGCAGGGGCCGCCTACGAGCTGGACGCCATTGCGGCCGTGGTGATTGGCGGCACCAGTATGGCGGGCGGCGTCGGTACGCTGGTCGGTACCTTCTTCGGTATTTTAATTATCGGCGTAATGAATAACGGGCTTGACCTGCTGGGGGTGCAGTCTTACTACCAGCAGATTATCAAAGGCGCATTAATCGTTGTGGCGGTATTGCTCGACCCATCGCGCAAGCAACAGCGCGATTAAAACACAAATAACTTCACGCGGTTTCCCTACATGACCAGGAGCTACCATGAATAAGATGACAAAAATAGCGTTACTGACCTCAAGCCTGTTTTTTGCCAATAGCGTTGTGGCTCAGGCCGCGCCGGTAAAAATCGCCGTATTGATGTATGGCATGAAAGCGGAGTTTGTTCAGTTGATGGAGAAAGCGGCGAAAGAGCATCCGGCGGTGAAAAGCGGTGATGTTCAATTGACCATGTACGATGGCCGTTATGATCCGATGGTGCAAAATAACCAGGCCGAAACCGCTATTCAGACCCATGCTGATGCCATCATCATCAACCCCATGGACTACGAGGCCAACATCGACGTGGTCACTATGGCCAACGAGGCAAAAATCCCGGTTATCGTCACCAACGCCCGTTTGAATACCGACAAAATGACCTCCGAGGTGGTTTCGGACGATGTGTTGGGCGGCTATTTGGAAGCCAAGTCCGTGCTGAACAAGATGAACTGTAAAGGCAACGTGGTCATTATCGAAGGTCCGAAAGGGGGCAGCGGCGAAATCCAGCGCGGCCAGGGCAACGATAAAGCTATCGCCGAGTGCGGTGCGGGCAATATCAAGATCCTCGAGCGCAAAACCGCCAACTGGTCGCGCGCGGAAGCGCTGCCTTTGATGGAAAACTGGTTGCAGAAACATAAAGGCCAGATCAACGGCGTTATCGCACAGAACGACGAGATGGCGCTGGGCGCTATCGAGGCTATTAAAGGCGCCAATCTGAACGTGAAAGATTTTGCCATTGCCGGCGTTGACGGTGTTTCCGATGCGATTCGCGCGGTGCAGGCGGGCGAGATGGTTTCGATTCTGCAGGACGCGCACGCGCAAATGCAGGGCTCCATTGACGTCGCGCTGCACGCGGTAAAAGGCGACAGCTACCAGCCTCAATCGGATATCTGGAAACAGTATGCAGGTAAAATGAACTGGGACGGCGGCAAAGCCAAACGCTATTCCGTACCCTGGACCGAAGTTACGCCGCAAAATGCCGCTCAACTGCTGGACGCGCGTAAATAATAAACCGCGGGCCAGGCATGTGGCCTGACCCGCAGGGCGTTAGCGAGGGAAACCCCAGCCCGACGCGCTGCGTCGGGCTGGCGCGCTACAGGAAGGTCACGTGTTCCGCGTTCACCACCTTTATGCCGCGGTCGTCATCATGAAAATGGCCTTCGGTTGGCTCGGTATGCCAGGTTGGCAGCAACTGGTCTGCCTGCGCCAGCGAATAACGATAGTTTTCAATGGTGACACGTTGTATAGGCGCTTCGGGTAGCCCGACAATAAACGCGGCGGTGGCGCGTATGTCGGTTGCCTGAACATGGGCTATGCGCACGTTCTCAATCCGCGGCGTCATAGGCGTTACCGGCTGCGCCGTCTCCGATAAGGTGGTGTCGCGTTCTGCCGGCAGTACCCCGGGCGCAAAATATTGCCCGATAACAATCGGACACCAGCAGCCGGTCATCGTCAGATTGCTCAAGGTGATATTTTTTATCGTACCGCCCCGGCCGCGCCGCGACTTCAATCGTATCGCGCGCTGGGTGCCTTCAAAGACGCAATCGTTAACCGTCACATCCTCGATTCCCCCCGCGGTTTCTGAACCGATGGCAATACCGCCGTGGCTCGCCAGTATTTTGCAGTGGCTGACCGTGACGCCGCGTGTCGGCAAATTAATACGCAACCCGTCCGCGCCCGATCCCGATTTCAACGTTACGGCATCATCACCGACATCAAACAAGCAGTGTTCGATAACGATGTCTTCCGAGGAATCAAGATCGACGGCGTCCGTATTTATGGCGTCGGCGGGATTAAGAATTTTGACGCCTCGCAAAATGATATCCCGCGAATACACCGTATGGCAGGTCCAAAAGGGCGAATTTTGCAGGGTGATATCCTCGAGGCGGATATGGCGGCATTTCCAGAATTGCAGTAGCGGCGGGCGTAGGAACTGCGTTTGCGGCCGCGCGCCGCCGCCGGGGCGGGACAGATAATCGGGATTGCGCGCGGCGAGCGCCAGCTCATAGGATTCCCGCGGCGTCATGCGGTCCTCCGCTTCGATTTGCCGGAAAGTATCCCACCACCATTGTCCCGCGCCATCAATAACGCCTTCACCGCGCAGAGTGATGTTACTGGCCTCGCTCGCATACATCAGCGGCCGCATGGCATAGCATTCAATGCCCTCCCAGCGCGTCCATATCGGCGGATAGCAGTGGGGATCGGCGCGAAAGCGGATGATGGCGCCCGCCTCAAGGGTAAGGATTAAATCACTGTACAGCGTCACGGGGCCGGTTTCATAAACGCCTGCGGGGACGATAAGCTCCGCGCTGGCGCCAGGTGAGGCGCTGGCGGCGGCCGCGTCAATGGCATCCTGTAGCGTAGGAAAATGTGTAGCGTTATAGCGAGTCATTATTTTTTGGCATCCCAAATTTCAGCGTATGGATAGCCCGTCAAATCCTCAACCACGTCGCGGGTGACCGGATCGACATCCGCTTTGGCGCCGCCCTGTTGCAGCCGGGTCATTTCGTCTTTGATGATTTTATGGGTATGGGGGTTAAGGTTGAATGTGCGGGCAAGGTAGAGCGAATAGAGTAGGCAAACCAGCGGAATGACGATAAAGGCCAGCATGATGGCGAGTTTGGCGCCGTCGGTTTGTACGGCGAGAGACTTATCGAATCCCCCTAATACCAGAACCCAGCCGATGATAGCCGACCCGATGGCGCCGGTTAATTTGCGGGTAAACGTTTGGCATGCGGCGAACGTGCCCGCTCTAAGCTTGGTCGACACCAGCGAATCAACATCCGGCACCAGGGGGATGACATTCCACACGGTATATTCCATGGTTTGTCGGCCGATTTGGAACAGGGAGGATAAAACAATGATGGTGACGAACGCCGCGGCGGGGGCGAGCTGGATATCGAACAGATATAGGCCCGAATAATAAAGCAGCACCAGGATCATTAGTGAGAAAGCCAGCGTCCAGAGCCATTTCGGCCCGTAGCGGTACATAAAATAGGTCGCGATAGGAACAACGATTAAGCCGATGATGGAAAGTGAAGACGCCGTCTGCGCCATCGCTTGGGAAAGACCCAGCACAAACGCGACATAGAAGAAGAAAGCGGTATTAAAACAGTCTTTGGCAAAATACGAGACGAAATAGAGGGTACAGGTTCTGCGACAGGCCTTGGTTTTCAACACGCGACCGTATTCTTTAAAAGCGTACAGGAGATTTTTCTTTTCATCGGTTTTAGTGTGTTGCTCAAATTCGGCCACGTAGTTGGGCGAGAATTCCCAGGTAGTGAAATAGGTGATAAGCGTCCCGGCGCAGAGTGCGATGCCGAAAATGATACCGGACAGGGTATAGGCCTCCGCGCTGTCTTTACCCAGGACGGATAGGAGAATAGCCGGCAGCCCGGTGACCGCGAAAGTACCGAAGGCGGAAATAAACATCCGTACCGAACTGAGTTTTACCCGTTCATTGGCGTCATCGGTCATCTCGGTCGCCAGCGTTTCGTAAGCGATATTGTTAAATGATTGGGCGGTGTCCAGCAGCAATAGGACGATGAAATACCACCAATACGAGCCCACTTGCACGGTAAACAGCAGCGGAAAGCAGATGAGGGTCAATATCGCGCCGATGATAAATAGCGTATGGCGGCGGCCAAGCCGTCGTCCGAGGCGGGTGCGGAATAAATGGTCGGATACGCCGCCGATTGCGCCGCACACCAGCATATCCAGTATTTTCAAGACAAATAACATCGTGCCGACGAGGCCGGCGTTGAGTTCGGCGAAAGTGGTTAAAAATAGCATCAAATAGGAGCCGACCAGCGTTCCCCACGCTGAACCGTTCAGGTCCGTCATGGCATAGCCCAGGGAGCGAAGCATCGTGATGTTTTTTTTCTTATAAACGCGCATGTTTTCATAGTCAGGCTGCTGCGACATGTCTCTCCCTCGCAAAAATGGCATCATCAATCAAGCGTGTCGAAGGCGCTTCAGGGCAGGCGCGGGCCATGGTCTGCCGCCATAGCGGTACCCAAGCTCCGCTTGCGGGCTGACTGGCGCCGTTATCTGATGGCATGGGGGGCGGCGCAATCGGGTGATACCCGATTGCACGCCGCGGTTTGTGTTTTACGCTAAACTGCCCTGCGCAAGCCACCGGCTCGGGGGTATTCTTGGCGCTATCGGTAGCGGGAACAATTCCATTATTTCACTATGTTATTGAAAAATTTCCCAAACGTGCGCCAGCTCACAATCCGGCGTGGAGCAATGACGCCGCAGGGTCTGGGCTTGAAAGGCTCGTTGTCGCGGATGAGGAACGGGGGCAGCCACCGGCGCCGGAGGTCATGCCGAGGTTGGTGTGACAATCCTATCGAGGCTTGCGCGGCAAACGTGTCGAGCTGCGCGTGACGATAAGATCGTTGTCGTTGTCGTTGTCGATGTCGGTCGCGGCTGCGGCCGCCAAAGGCCATAACCGCACAAAAGCGGTCAGTGCCGGCCGCGCCGGGTCACGGACGTTGACGTCAGCGCCGCGCCCCTGCGGGGAGGGGATACCGGCCAATCAACCTTGGGGCGTTTCCCGGTTGGCGCGCAGGGCCGCCACGAAGAGGGAAAACGCCGTCGTGTGCTGCCTGCGGCTGGGATAATAGAGATAATAACCGGGGAAAACGTCACACCACGCCTCCAGAACCCGGACCAGACGTCCTTCGGCTATCTCATGACTTACCGTATCTTCAGGGAGGTAAATCAGGCCCAAATCGGCTTTCGCCGCATCAATACGATGATGTAAGGCATTGATAGTCAACTGGCCTTCTACTTTGACCCGCAGCTCTTTACCGTCGTGCGCAAATTCCCAGGGCATAAGGCCGCCCAGCGTCAGCGAGCGCATGGTGATGCAACGATGGTGTTGCAGGTCCGATGGCACGCGCGGCGGACGATGGCGGGCGAAATAAGCCGGCGAACCCACTACCGCCATCCGCATCGGCGGGCCAATGGGGACGGCGACCATATCTTTCGCCACCTGCTCTCCGAGACGGACACCCGCATCGAACCGGTGGCTTACAATATCGGTTAAGGCATTATCTACCGTCACTTCAACATGGATATCGGGCCATTGCGGCAAAAAGGTACGCAATACCGGCCATAGGATATAATCGGCGGCGTGCTCGCCGGCGGTCACGCGAATATTCCCGGCCGGCACATCACGCATGTCTTTCATCGCGTTCAGTTCAATTTCGATATCGTTGAAATGCGGCCCTATGCGCTCAAGCAGACGTTCGCCGGCCTGCGTTACAGACACGCTGCGCGTGGTCCGCGTCAACAGGCGAATACCCATTCTCTCTTCCAAATTGCGCATGGAATGGCTGAGGGCGGATTGCGATAGCCCCAACCGCGCCGCTGCGCGGGTAAAACTGCGCTCTTGGGCGACGATGAGAAACGCCATGAGATCGTTGAAATTTTCTTTTAGCACCCGAATCACGCTTTGTGCATAGTGTCGTTTTGATCATTATAGCGCGTTGATTGATGAATAAAATTCATAACGCCAATCGTCTTATTGCTGCTAATCGGCGCGTCGGGGGGCTGATACGCTTAATGACATCGCGAATCTTGCAGGAGAATCCGCAATGCACATCATCCATGCCGCCTCAACCCCCTCCAGCGTCGGGTCAGACGCCTACTTCACCGGCCGGGTCCGAGTCGATTCCCCTTTTCAGGCCGCGGCGCCGGCCCGCGTCGGGGGCGCAACGGTCACTTTTGAGCCCGGCGCCAGGACGGCATGGCATACCCATCCCCTGGGCCAGACGCTGATTGTGACGCAGGGGCAGGGCTGGATACAGTGCGCCGGCGAGCCGATCTACGTCATTAGCCAGGGTGATAGGGTCTGGATCCCGCCGGAGGTGAAACATTGGCACGGTGCAACGCCTGACACCGCCATGACGCATCTTGCGATAGCTGAAGCGTTAAACGGCAGCCCGGTAACCTGGTTGGAGCCGGTCGCCGACGCGCAGTACAGCCGTTAACTGACCGCGGCGTGCCACATCGGTGGGCTGATTAACGAATTTCGTTGATTAACCCGCTTAACGATGTGACGCCGCGGCGGTATAGCAGCAAGATTAGACGCCCGGTTTTATTCCCCGCGCCTCATGATTAGGGCAAACAACCGATGTCTAGCGTGTAATCAAAATGCTAATATAAGTAGCCGTGCCTATTGGCGTTATTTAGGGCAAGGTGCACGCTGCGTTGTTTTATCATTACATCGCCAGTTCATTGCCCGTGAGGGGATTATAGAAGGCATTAAACCCTGCTATCTATCCTATATCGTTCCGTTAAATCCATGGAATTAATACTTGCCTAAAGGTCTAATGTATTGCGCGCCGTCAGCTTACGACCAGGCCACGCGCCCGTGGCTGAATCGAGGCTGTTTCCTGCTGTTACGGACTGTTCGTGACGGGATAGAAAAAAGCCTTGCGCGATTATCAACGCTGACATTTTTCACCATTAATTATCAAAAAACACGATTAGCGGCCGAGGCGGGAATATTTATCTTCAGCGTTATTTCAATCGTCATGGGGTACTGGTAAACAGCACTCATTACATTTCACCACACAAGTGATATTCTCCGGTATAACCACTGTACCATCCTCCTTCGCTCTTATGTTGCCCGGACTGTCCGGGCTTTTTTTAGCCACGCGGAGTCATATTCTTATCCTTGAAATACAGCCGATGACCTTTACAGGGGGCTAATTATCATCACCAGTAATTTTTTGGATGGGATGACAGCGTTTTTTTAGTGTTATCCGTACGTTTTTTTTCATCGTCGCTAGGGCGTCGTCAAACATCTGCAACCGGCCGGGCGAAATTCGATCTGGCCTCTTTGTTTCTTGAGAAACAAGGCGACAACAGAAGTCTTACCCCAGCGGCCAGATTAACCATCGCTGCGAAATAATGAGGTGATGGTTAATCTGGCCGCGATGCGTTTGGGATCATCACATAACACAGGCAGGGGGACGTTTGCTGGCTACCGGAAGAGACGCGGCAGGGGGCTCCGCGCGGTCTCAACCAAGAGAGCCAACGACATTGCCGTGGCGCGCGGTAGCGAAGCGGTGGTGAACGGCCCAGCGGACGGGGCAAAAGCGCTCGGCGCCGTGGTCAAGGGCAGGTATAAGATACCCATTGATTAGCTGGCGCATTGATTATGCTGAATTTGTGATCGGATACTCTTTGCGCCAGAAAGCCCTCCCGAGTGACGGCGGAAGGAAGGTATTTGTTGCGGTCGGTGGATTTCAGCGGCCCGCTCTCTACGGTCATCTTCGGCATGGCGACGGAGAAAGAATTAAACCGATCGATAATTAACGCCTGCGTCACGCCGAGCGGCTGTCCCGCCAGCGTTTTGATTTCCCCACGGCATTCGACGCCGTGGTAGTGCGAGGCGCAGGCGCTGAGAAGCAGCGCGCAAAACATGACGCCAATCCTTTGCCCGACGCGCAACGGAAGTGTGCACATTGCCTCGACGCGCGGTGATGCCACTCCCTGTTTCAACGCCATAGTCTCATCTTCCTTATTATTGACGCTTACTATCTCTGCATGATGCCATTTCGCCAGGCGGGTGAGCGTGCGTTAACCGGCGGCCGACCGCCGGGATAGCGTCGCCGCTTTAGGCGCAGGCCGAGACGGTAACCGCTTGGTGATGTATGAAGTGTAGTCGCCACCGGCAAAAGCGAGGTAAGTTTATGCTGATTCGCGGTGAAAGTCGCCGCCGTCGACAATGACCCCTTGCGCCATGGTGGCCGCACGGTCACACATGTGATCGATCACGTCGCGATCGTGACTGACCAGCACCAGGGTTAAATCCCCGCGCTGCTTCAGCTCGTTGAGCAAATTGAGGATCTCCGCCTGCACGGACATATCCAGCGCGGAAGTCGGTTCATCAAGCAGTAGCAGACGCGGACGCAGCAGCAGCGCGCGCACGATCGCCACGCGTTGGCGCTGACCGCCCGATAGCTGATGGGGATAGCGGTCAACCAGCGCCGCGTCCAGCCCGACCTGGCGAAATCCGGCGAGAATTTTGTCGCCGATATCGCGTTCTTTCAACAGCTTCAATGGTTCAGCCAATGTCCGCATCAATTTATGTTTCGGATGCAGGGACGAATAGGGATCCTGGAATACCATCTGCACTTCGCGCCGCAGCACGCCGGTGAAGGGCTGTTCCGGCACAAGTTCGCGTCCCAGCAGGCGCATTTGGCCCTGCCAGTGGGGATTCAGCCCCGCCAGTACCCATAACAGGGAGGACTTGCCACATCCCGACGGCCCCACCAGCCCGAAACATTCGCCGGCGGCCACGGTCAGGTTAATATCCTGCACGACGGTGCGCCGGCTGTAACCCTGCTGATGCGCAACGCTCAACCGCTGTAACCGAATTATAGGTTCGCTCATTTTGTTTCTCCCAGCGTGGCGCGGTCCAAAACCGGTAAGGGTTGACCGCGGGTCGCCTTGGAGGGGCGGCACGACCATAGCGTGCGCGTATAGGGATGCGTTGCGTTTGCCAGTTCACCGGCCGGTAACTGGTCGAGCAGTTCGCCACGATACATGACCATGACCCGTTCGCAATGCTGGGCGACCTGCTGTAGGTCGTGGCTTATCAGCAGCAGGCCCATGTTGCGTTCCGCCACCAGTTTTTCAATCAGGCTGAGAACCTGGTCGCGCATGGCGGAATCCAGCGCTGATGTCGGTTCATCGGCAATAAGCAAGCGCGGATCGTTAATGAGGGCGATGGCCAGCATCACCCGTTGCCCCATTCCTCCCGACAGCTGATGGGGATAGCGGTCGCTTAGTTTGCGGGGATCCGGCAGGCCGACCGCGGCCAACATCTCCAACATCTTTTCCTGCCGTTCGCGCCGGCCGAGCCGTTGGTGCAAGACCAGCGGCTCCATCACCTGTGTACCAATCGTCTGGCCGGGATTGAGGGCGTATTTGGGATCTTGTAGCACAATAGCGATGCCGTTTCCGCGCAAACGGTTCCAGTCACGTTGCCGCAGCCGGGTCAGATCCTCGCCGCGAAAGCGCAGGCCGGCAGCGTCCATCGTTAGCGGGGCGGGCAGCAGGCCCATCAACGCGCGGGCGGTCAGCGATTTCCCCGAGCCGGACTCCCCTACCAGCGCCACCCGTTCCTGCCCCAGGCAGAACGAGAGGGAGTTGACCAGCGCCACGGGCGGTTGCGCCGGCAGGGTAATGCGCAGTCGGTCGACCTGCAATAAGGGTGGATTAACGGTTGGCATGTCGAGGATCCATTTTGTCGCGCAGGCCATCGCCCAGCAGGTTAAACGCCAGACTGGTCAGCAAAATCGCGCCGCCCGGCGCGGCCGCCACCCACCATTGATCGAAAATGACTTTGCTGCCTTCCGCCACCATCGACCCCCACTCGGCGGTGGGCGGCTGAATACCCATGCCGAGGAAACCTAACCCGGCGGCGGCCAGGATGATACCGCCGAGGCTGAGCGCCGCGCGCACTACGGCGCTCGGCAGGCATAGCGGCAGAATGTGGCCGAACATCAGGCGCGGCCCGCCAATGCCTTGCATTCGCGCCGCGGCCAGATAGTCGCTGCGCCGCAGCGCCAGGGTTTCGGTTCGCGACTGACGCGCGAACGGCGGCCAACTGGTGAGCGCCAGGGCCAGCGCGCCGTTCATCAAACCAGGGCCCATCATGGCCACCAGCGCCAGCGCGATAACCAGACTGGGTAGGGACATGACGATATCCGTAATGCGCATCAACACCCGCTCGGTCCAGCCGCCGAGATAGCCTGCGCAGATACCGAGCAGCAGCCCGGTGGGCACCGTCAGTACCAAGATCAGCACAATCAGGACCAAGGTCGGCCGCGCGCCGTATATAACGCGGGACAACAGGTCGCGGCCAAAGCCGTCGGTGCCCAGCCAGTGGTGCGGCGAGGGCGGCATCAGGCGGATTTCAATATGCTGAAAATTAGGGTCGAACGGCGCCAGCCAGGGGGCGAACGCCGCCAGCAGGACCAGCACGCAGACCAGGAACCCGCCGAGGGTCAGCGCATTCAAGGGCCTGCGGCGCGACCGCGGGGTCCGCGGCGGCGGTGCTTCGCCGTTGACGGGCTGAAGCGGTTCTTGCATTGAAAGTTGTGTCATCGTGTTCGGGGATGGGTTAAATAAGTCAGCGCATCGGCCAGCGCGTTGAGCAGAATGAAACAGGCGCCTATCAGGAGCGTGGCGCCCAGTATCGCCGGGGTGTCGGCAGCGAACAGCGCATTGGTCAAGTAGCGGCCCACGCCGGGCCAGGCAAATACCGTTTCGGTCAAGACCGCGCCCTCCAGTAAACTGGCGTACGAGAGGGATAACACGGTAATCAACGGGCCCAGCACGTTGGGGAAAACATGACGCAGCAATATCCGCCAGCGGCCGGCCCCTTTGGCGCGGGCCAGCATCACGTACTCTTTGCTGCTCTCTTCCAGCAGCAGTGCGCGCAGTAGGCGTGTAATGCCGGCCATAGACAGCAGACCCAACACCGCCACCGGTAGCCACAGATGGCTGACGGCGTTGCGGAACATGGCGCTATCGCCGGACAGGGCGCTATCGACCAGGACCAGCCCGGTCTTTGGCTCTAGAGTATAGAGATAGATATCATCCAGCCTGCCGGGTCCGCTGGCCCAGTGCAGTACGGCATAAAACAGCAGCAGTCCCAGCAGGCCGAGCCAAAAAACCGGCACCGAGTAACCGAGCAATGAAATCAGCCGGGCTAGCGCATCCAACCAACTACCCGCTTTATACGCCGCCAGCAGCGCTAGGCTGATGCCGCCGATAGCGCCCGCCAGAATGGCGCAGGTCGCCAGCTCAAGCGTCGCGGGGAAAGTGCGCAGCAGATCGCTTAGCACCGGCTGGCCGGTGGTGCGCGATAGCCCCAAGTCGCCCTGGGCCAGATGCTGCAGATAGCGCCAAAACTGCACCGGCAGCGAATGATCTAGCCCCAACTGGTGGCTCACTTGGGCATAGGTGGCGGCGCTGGCGTGGTCGCCCACCAGTTGCAGCACCGGGTCGATCGGCGCCAGGTGCGATAGCATGAAGGTGAAAACGAGCAGGCCGAACAGCGTCACCGCCAGCGACATCACGCCGGTAAGCAGGCGTCCGCCCCAGCGCCAGCGCTGCCCCGCGGCGTCGTTTATCGTCGCGGTCGCCGTCATTACTTGGTTACCTTGCTATAAAAGACCATATCCGGGTTGATGCCCTGAACATACTCTTTTAAATTATCGCGCACCGCAATCAGATTGCGCGCCTGCAAGCCGATCACAAAGGGGGAGTGGTGCAGCAGTTCCTGCTGCAGGTGCTGATAAAGCGCAACGCGTTTTTGTGGCGAACTCTCGGCCGTGGCGGCCAATACCTGCTTATTCAGCGCTGGATTAACCCAGTTGGCGCGCGCGGCCAGCGTAGAGCTGCCGTCCTGCGGGTTATAGGCGAAGGCGGCGGCGTTGGTGTTCGGGTCGAAGTAATCCGGTCCCCAGGAGCCAAGATTGGCCTCGAAGTCGTGATTTTTGACGCGGGTGGACACTTGGGCGCTCAGGCCGGGCACGACGTTTACTTTTACGCCCCCCTTGGCGAAGCTGCCCTGTAGCGCTTGGGCAATATCGAGATAGGGCGGCTGATTGCTCACGGCGAGCGTAAACGCGACATTGGTGAGACCGGCCTTGGCCAAAATTTGCTTGGCTTTTTCCGGATCAAAGCGGTAGGGCCGCTCGCTGCTGGCGCCGAGATAGCCTTCCGGCAAGAAGGTTTGATGCACCTGAAACTGCCCTTTCAGAAGATCGTCAGCGATACCCTGATAATCAAACAGATAACGCGCCGCCTCCCAGAACGCGGGGTTTTTCAACGCCGGCGACGCCTGGGTGTTAAACAGCAAAAAATACAGAGACGCCATCGGCACAGCCAGCGGCTTGACGCCCGGTTTACCCTGCAGCGCCGCGATTTGATCCGCGCCCAGGTTGCGGGCGATATCGGCATCGCCCTGCTCGACCAATAAGCGGCGAGCGGCCGGATCCGGCACGTTTTTAATGAGCAGGGTCGCAAGCTTCGGCGCGCCTTCGGGCGATCCGGGGTTGGCCTGCAATACCAGCGCTTCATGGGGCACATAGGTACGGATTTGGTAGGGGCCGCTGCCGGCGGAGTGGCTGTTTAACCAGTCGTGGCCGAAGTCGCCGTCTTTTTCATGGGCCAGTGCGAGTTTGGCGTCAATGATGGACGACACCGGCGCGGAGAGCAGGCTTAGCACATAGGTTGGACTGACCTCGGCGGTCCAGCGGACGGTGATCTGGCGATCGCCGGTTTTACTCAGCATGCTGTCGACGTTTTGGCTAGTCCACCCCAGTTGGGTGAGGATAAACGACGGCTCCAGATTCAGTTTGATGACCCGCGACAGGGAAAAAATCACGTCTTCGGGGCGCAGCGGGTTGCCGCTGGCGAATTTTGCGTCCGGGCGCAGGGTGAAGGTGAGACTGCGGTTGTCGCTGCCGGCCTGCCACGCGCTGGCCAGGGTCGGTTGCAGCGTCACCGGATCCTGCGGATTTGATTGCAAAAGCCGCTGGTACAGGCTGTTAAAAGATTGCACGGTGGTCAACTCAAAACCCTGCGCGGGATCGAAGCTGATAGCGTCATCAATGGATTGGGCGATAACCAGCGTATTCGCCGGGGTTGCCCCTTGGGCGCCGGCGGTAATCATAAGGCTGGCAAGGGCAGCGCAGCAGTGACGAAGCTTCATATAACAATTCCTGCTAATAAAAAGAAAGGTAAAATTGCAGGCAGTGTAGAGGAGGCGCGGGGAATGTTTTAATTCTTTTAAGGAATATAGTTAGTAAAAAAAGAATTTGCCAGCGGCGGTTTTCGGTGACGGCGGCGCCGCGCCGCCGAGGTAAACAGCGATCGTGGCGCCACGCCTATCCAGGAAAGCTGGACGTTTAGCACGCAAGACGGGCGAACGCTGCACCACGCCGGACGCGCGTCATGAAATAAGGGCGAACGCGGCGCCAAGCCGGGCGCGGTCGCGAAATAAGGGCGAACGCGGCGCCAAGCCGGACGCGCGTCATGAAATAAGAGCAAACGCGGCGCCAAGCCGGGCGCGGGTCGCGAATTAAGGGGGAACGCGGCGCCAAGCCGGACGCGCGTCACGGTATACGGGACGCGCGCTGCGTGGACTGCTTAGCGCAACCGGGCGCAGGCCTGGCCAATGCGCGCGCAGGCTTCCTCCAAGCGCTTATCGTCTATCGCATAGGCGATGCGCAGATAACCTGGCGTGCCGAACGCGCTGCCTTGCAGCGTCGCCACGTGCGCGCTTTGCACCAGATAATCCGCCACGGCGACATCGCTGTTCAATACCGCGCCTTCCGGCGTCTGTTTGCCCAGTAGTCCCTGACAATTGGCGAACACGTAAAAGGCGCCGGGGGGCAGCGCGGCGCTGAGGCCGTCCACCTCGGCGATCATCGCCATCACCCGCGCGCGGCGGCGGGAAAGCGTGGCTAGCCACTGTGAAAGAAACTGCGCGGGCTGCGTCAGCGCCGCCACCGCCGCCGCCTGGGAAATGGAGCTGGGGTTGGAGGTGCTTTGGGATTGCAGAATTTGCATGGCCGCAATCAGCCACGCCGGGCCGCCGGCATAGCCCAGTCGCCAGCCGGTCATAGAATAACCTTTCGACAATCCATTTACCGTCAGCGTACGCCCGTGCAGCCGCGTCTCCACCTGCGCCAGCGTCGCGAAGGGCTGAGCGTCGTGGCGCATATGCTCGTAAATATCATCCGCCATAATGAGCACCTGCGGAGCGTCAAGCAGTACCGCCGCGAGGCCCTTTAACTCCTCGACGCTGTAAACCGCGCCGGTGGGATTATTGGGGGAGTTCAGAATAAGCCAGCGGGTGGCGGGGGTGATGGCGGCGGCCAGATCGGCGGCGGAGAGTTTCCAACCGGACGCTTCACTGCAAGGGATGATGCGCGCCTGGCCGTCCGCCAGGGCGACCATATCAGGATAAGAGACCCAGTAAGGCGCGGGCACCAGCACCTCGTCACCGGCGGCAACCGTGGCCAGTAGCGCGTTGAAAATCAGCTGCTTGGCGCCGCTGCCGGCAATCACTTCTTCCGGGCGGTAGCGTAAGCCGTTTTCCTTGCCGAATTTAGCGATGATGGCCGCTTTCAGCGCGGCGGTGCCCGGCACGGCGGTATATTTGGTATCGCCCTGGCGAATGGCGTCGATGCCCGCCTGCTTGATGTTCTCCGGGGTATCGAAGTCCAATTCGCCTTCGCCCAGATTGATCACATCTATACCCGCCAGGCTCATGGCGCGCACGCGGTCGGAAATCGCCGCGGTGGGAGAGGGGCGTACCCGTTTCATGCGCGGGGCAATGTGTTCCACAGTCATGACATCCTCGTATTGTATTATTTGACACAATTAATGCAATTTAAGGTACCATGAGCCGCTGTCTGATGCGTACGGATTTTATCCGGTTAACGGTTTTTTTTATGACCCACGGCCTCAGGCAGCCGCAGTCATAGGTTCAGCTTATCACCCCTCATTGCAAGGAACGGGATATGACCGTAATGGTAGTGGTAGAGGACGGCGAGCAGCCGGCACGGTTTAGCGTGATGGCCGGAACATTGGCCGCTGAACATCAACTGCCGCTGATTTGCGTACGCAGCGACTGGCCGACGCAGCGCTTTCCCGACGCCCGGCAGCATGTATTGGCGGGCGGCGGCCTGGCCACCAGCGGCCTGTTGTGGCCGGAGCGGCTGAGCGGCCGCTGGCTGGCGCCGGAATGCGTGCCCGCCACCGCCTTGGCGCTGCCGGCGGACTGCGTGGTGGCCACGCCGCCGCAGCAGGCGTCGGCGGTCATCGCGAGCCTCCAGCAACACGGGCACCGCTTTCAGCGCTTACATATCCGTCGGCAGGGCGGTGAGTGGCAACTGGCGGCGGAGGAGAGCCGTGCCGTCGGCGATCCGTGGCGTCAGGACGATTTCGGCCGCTGGCTGCGCGCCACGCCGCGGGCTGACGTCGCCCAAAGCGCGCCGCCGCGCCGCCGGCCGGTGGTGGTGGCGCTGATAGGCAGCCGCGCGGATCAATGGGACAGCTATCCGGCGACACTGGCGGCGCTCGGGGATGCCGCCGACGCGCTGGGGTTGGCGCTCAGAGTGCGTTATTTATCGCCGCAGCGGCTTGAACCAACGCTTAAGGCGCTGGACGAGGTCGACGGCGTATTGCTGCCGGGCGGATCGGCGATGGCCAATGTCGCCGGGCAAATCGCGGTGGCGCGCGACACGCTATTGCGCGGCATTCCCACGCTCGGGTTATGCCTCGGGATGCAGACCATGGCCACGGCGGCGCTGCAACAGTTGGCTTCGCTGCGCGCGGCTTCGCTGGCGGAGGCGGATCCCGCGGCGCCGGTAAAAACCTTTGTGCCGCTGTGTCAGCCGGCGCTTACCGGGGTACACCGCAGCGGCCGTCTGAGCCTGCACAGTCAGCCGGGAACGCTGATGGCCGCACTGCTGGGGGAAAGCAGCCCGCTGCATTACAATCACCGCTATCAATTTAATCCGTTACTGAACGAGGCGCTGACGCAGACCGGTATTCGGGTTAGCGCGCTGGGCGGGGAAGGGACGGTGGTGGATGCCATCGAGGCGAGCGATGGCCGATTCTGGTGCGGCGTACAGGGCCATCCCGAACTGGGGTCGCGTCAGGACGCGCCGCATCCGCTGGTCACCGCGCTGCTGCGGCGCGCGGCCGGAGAAGAATAAGCCAGAAGGGGCTGGTCCCCTCCTGGCTCTGGGCTCGCGCTTTCACCTTGGCCAGCCCGTCGTGGCGCCGGCCAAAGGGTTATTGCGCCAGCGTCACGCCGCTGCGCGCATCGGCTGCCAGGCTTTGCAACACCGCGCGGGTTTGCTCAATCACCTCGGGACCCACATCGACAAGCGGCAACCGGACATGTCCGCCGTTGAAACCGCGCAGATTCATGGCCGCTTTGACCAACTGCGGTTGGCCGTGGCGGCGGGCGAGGGCGCGGAAGTCATACCACAGACGGTGCAGATCGCGCGCGGTCGCGGCATCGCCGGACTCCAGCGCGCGGAAGGTCGCCAGCACCAGCTCCGGCAAGGCGCCGCTGTTAGTGGTGCTGATGCCGTCGAAGCCGCACATCATCGGCCCCAGGAACGCCAGGTCCGACGCACAGAACAGCCGTAAACGACCGCCCAGACGATTGGCTATCTGATCGATGGCGGTCGGGTTCAGGTCGCCCTGTTTGATGCCCACCACCTGCGGGATATCCGCCAGCTGTTCCAGAATCGGCGGCGCGAGCGTGATGCCGATGCCCGGGGCGTTATACACCAGAATGCCGGTGCGGGAGAGCGGCGCCATCCGTTTAAAGAAGCTGACGATCTGCGCATCGGTGACCTCCGAGACAAACGGCGGCGTCACCATCGGCAGCCCGCCGAGATCGCCCGCCAGCCGCGTGAGCTGTTCTACCACGCGCGCATCGGAGCCGGCGCTGCACAGCATCACCGGTACCCGATCGTTCACCACATCCATTACGTGGCGAAAAATCGCCGCGCGCTCCTCCGGGGAGAGAGCGGGGAATTCGCCGTAGGTCCCGCCGATCAGAATACCGTCATAGCCCAGGCCGATAACCCGCTCAATGTTGGCGGCCAGGCCGGCGAAGTCGATTTCGCCGTCGTGGGTAAAGGGCGTCACGGTGATATTGAAAATACCGCGCAGGCGTTCGCGGCATTCGGTCATGTCTTTCATCAGATATCCTTTAAATTACAGGGCCTATTAGGCATTGATCAGGGTCAGCGGCCGCGGAATTGTGCCGAGGCTGCGATAACCGGTTTCCGTAACGACGATGGTTTCACTGACGCCGACGGTAAATTCGCCGTAAATGCGCAGCGCGGGCGGGATATGGAAGGTCATACCCGGCTGCAATTCGGTAGTAATGCCGCTGTAGAGGCTAAGGATCGCCCCTTCGCCCCAGTCCGGCGCAAAAGCGACGCCGATCGAGTAACCGGTGCGTTTACGGAAATTATCGGTGTAGCCGGCGCGGTCGATGACCTGCTGACAGGCGATATGGGGCGCTTCACAGGTGGCGCCCGGACGGATGGCGTCGAGCGCCGCTTGCAGCGCCTCCTGACAGACTTTTTCCATCTCCAGCGCGGCGGCCGGCGGTTTGCCCAGCCAGGCTGAGCGCATTAGCGCGGCGTGATAACGGTCGTGGGCGGCGGCCATCTCCAGGAACACCGGGTCGCCCGGCTGGATTTTGCGCCGACGCCAGGTGCCGTGCGGTACGCCGCTGCGCGTGCCGCTGGAAACCAGGGGTTCCATACCGACATACTCCGACCCGGCGGCAATCGCTTGACCCATCATGGCCGCCACCAGCGCATTTTCGTCGGCGCCGGCGGCGATCGCCTCAAGACCCGCGCGCATGCCGGCATCGACATAGCGGGCGGCGTGGCCCATCTTTTCCAGCTCGGCGGCGGATTTCACCGCGCGCAACTGCTCAATGACTCCGGCGCCGTCATAAATGGTCCCCAGCTTGGCCTGTAGCGCCTCGTACACGGCAATCGGCAGGAACCAGCCGCGCTTATCGATGCCGATGCGGCTGTTCAGCCAGTGGCGATCGCGCAGTACGCCGAACAGAAAATCGATAGGGTTATCGCCGTCTTGATAGATAGCGGCGTCGCTTATCCAGGTATTGGCGATAAAGTTGCAATACTCCAACTGGCGGATGACGAACACCGGATCGCCTTCTACCGGCAGCAGCAGCGCTTGGAAAGTGTAATAGCCGGGGGTCTGCTGGCCCGTGAGATAAAAAATATTCTCTGGACCCGTGATAATCATCACATCCAGCCCGGCGGCGGTCAGCAGTTCGCGCGCGCGGGCGACCCGCAGGTCAAACTCCTGAACGCTGAAGGCGGATTCGCTGCCCTGAACCACGTTACCGATGTTTTGCATGGGAAAACTCCTGAATCAAAGTAGCCTGATGCGCCGCAAAGGTGACACCCAGGCCGAGGGGGGATAAACACTGCACCGTACCGTGCTGATAGCGCAGCCCGCTGACCGGATCGTCGCCGAGACCGTCGGCGCCATAAAGCTCGGCAAAACGCGGCCGGGTCAGGTGCGTGACATGTAACGCCGCGGCGGTGGCGGCGGCACCTTCATTCATTTGCCCGATCATAAAGGGCACGCCGGCATCGCGCAGACGGCGCGCGGCGCGAACCGTGGGGGCGATCCCCCCAAGCTTGACCAGCTTGAGGTGGGCCCAGACGCGGCCGCCGAGGGCGATAACCCGGTCGATATCGGCTTCATGGCTGACGCTTTCGTCCAGCATCAGCGGGGTGGCGCTTTGCGCCGCCAGCGCCGGCAGCCTATCGTCATACGCCGGCGCTAGCGGCTGTTCCAAATAGCCGAGACGCAGCGGCGCTAGCGCGGCGAGGTTATCGGCGGCGTGATCGGGCTGCCACTGGCCATTGGCATCGGCGGCCAAATGCACGCCGTCGCCGAAACGGCTGCGCAACGCCCGCAGGCGATCCACGTCTTGCTGTAGCGTACCGATACCGATGCGCACCTTAAGACTGGTGAAGCCGCGCGCCACGTAATCGCCGGCCTGGCGCAGGAAATCCGCTTCGCTGGTCCAGAACAGGGTCTGATTGGTGTGGGCCATGACGGGGGAGGCCGGCTCTGCGCTCAGCAAACCGCTGACGCTGGTGCCGACCTGTTTGGCTACCAGGTCATGCAGCGCCATATCCAGCAGCATGCGCGTGGGCGCCAACCGGTGCCCGTGATCCTGCTCCAGCGCCGCCAGTAACGTACGCGCGGGCCTGGCAAGATCCCAATCGCCGAGCGCCGCTACGACGTCATCGAGAACCTGCTGAGCGCTATAGCCATTGAGGTAAGCGATATTGATACGAACCTCGCCTATACCCTCAAGACCGCGATCGCGCAGGCACAGATACAGCGACTCCAGCGCCGGCACGCTGCCGGACGAAGCGGTGTGCAGTTGGAGGTGCGGATAGTGCAAATCGGCTCGATAAAGTGAGGCGTTCACGCGGCGTTCTCCGCGGGCAACATGGCGAGCGCGATATCGCAATAGATAGCGCTGGCGGCAATGAATTCGTCCACCGGCACAAATTCATCGGGCTTGTGCGCCACCGCCAGCGAACCCGGGCCGATGACGATGCCTTGGGTGCCGAGACTGCGGAAATGTACCAGATCGCAACCGCCCTGGAAGCCGAACGGGCCCGGCTCCGGCTGGCCATGGGCGCGGCAGGCGGCTAATCCGGCCTGTACGATGCGCTCGCGGCTATCGGTTTCGGTCGCGCCGCCGGTGGTGGGCTGATAGCGTAAAATTTCCGCGCGCACGCCGAAACGTTCTTGCGCCAGCGCCAGCAGGGCGTCGATATCCTGTTTTACCTGCGTTTCATCTTCGCCGGGCACCATGCGCCGATCGAGCAGCAGGTCGCAGCTGCCGGGCAGGACGTTGTCGGCATGGCCGCCGTGAACGCGGGTCACGGTCAGGCTGGCTGAACCCACCAGCGGGTGGCAGCGGCAACGCACGTTGTGCTGATGTTCTTCCTCTATCATACCCAGCAGCTGCGCGGCGCGGAAAATGGCGTTTTCGCCCAACTCCGGCGTCCCCGAGTGGGCGGTCACGCCGTGAACCCGCACCAGCGGGCGCAGGCTGCCCTTATGGGCGGAAAAAGTCGCGTTGCTGGTTGGCTCGCCGATGACCGCGAAGTCGATGGCCGGCGGGCTATCGTTGACGTAAAATTTCGCCCCCTCACTGGCGACTTCTTCGTCGGCGACGAAGACGCCCATCAGGGTACCGGACCACTCGGCACGGTGGGCGGCCAACAGACGCATTGCCTCCAGCATCGCCACCAGCGGGCCCTTGGCGTCGCAGGCGCCGCGGCCGTAGAGTCGACCATCGCGCTCGACGAGGGTAAACGGGTCGGTGCTCCAGCCCTCGCCGGCGGGCACGACGTCGATATGGGTGTTAAAGGCGAAGCAGGGGCCGGCGCCGTTTTTCAGCACCGCTTTGACGTTAGTGCGGCCGGTTTGATACTCGCTGAAACTCAGATCGAAACCGGCTTCCCCCAGCAGGGCGGCGATAAGCTCGGCCGCCTCGCGTTCGCGGCCGGGGGGGTTTTCGGTATTGATGGCGACCAGCGCGGCCAAATCGCGCTTCATACGATCAACATCAGGAACGACGTGGAACATGGTTTTCTCCGGGTAACGGGCAATCAATGCAAAATTTGATCGAGGAAGCGGCGCGCTCGTTCGCTGACCGTGCCGCTGAAAAAGTCCTGGCCGCTGGCGTTTTCAATAATCTCGCCCGACTCCATAAACACGATTTGGCTGGCGGCGCGCTTGGCAAAGCCCATTTCATGGGTCACGACGATGCTGGTCATACCCTCGGCGCTCAGGTCGGCCATGACGTCCAAGACTTCACGGATCATCTCGGGATCCAGGGCCGATGTCGGCTCGTCGTACAGCATCAGCTTGGGCTTCATCGCCAGCGCGCGGGCGATAGCCACCCGCTGCTGCTGGCCGCCGGACAATTCGTCCGGAAACGCATCCGCCTTATCCGGAATACGGACCTTGCCAAGCAGCTCCTGCGCCAGTTCGCGCGCCTCGGCGCGGCTCATACCCAGCACCGTCATCGGCGCCAGCATGATGTTTTCCGCCGCCGACAGATGGGAAAACAGTTCATAGTTCTGGAACACCATGCCGATATCCTGGCGCAGGCGATGCGGTTCGATGTCGTTGCCGCAAATATCCCGGTTGGCGAAGAAGATGCTGCCGCCGTCCACCGGCTCTAACAGGTTGACGCAGCGCAGCAGCGTAGATTTACCGGAGCCGGAGGGGCCGATAAGGACCACCGTCTCCCCTTTGCGCACGGTAATCGAGCAGTTTTTCAAAATGTGGTTGCGGCCGAAATATTTATCGATGCCGATAATTTCCAACAGCGGTTTGGTCGCGTGATTTGACATATCGGCTCCTTAACGTGCCGTGGGCTGACGCAGGGCGCGCATCAGCAGCCCGCCGCGCTTGCCCGCGCTTCTCTTGCGTTTTTTCGGGTCGAGACTGCGCTCCAGCCAGGACTGGAACACCATAAACAGGCTGGTCAGCACCAGGTAATACACCCCCGCGGCGCACAGCGCCTCGAAATAGCGGAAGCTGGCGCTGGCGGTCTGGTTGGCTATCAACAGCAGCTCCTGCACCGCGATAACGGACACCAGCGCACTCGATTTCAGCATGCTGATCATTTGGTTACCCATCGGCGGCAGAACAATTCGCGCCGCCTGCGGCAGCACAATCTTGCGCATAATCTGTCCGCGCGTCATGCCCAGCGCCATGCCGGCGGTACGCTGACCGCTTTTGACCGCCTGCAGGCCGGAGCGCAGGATCTCCGCCATGTAGGCGCCTTCGTTCAAAGACAGCGCCAGCACTGCGCAAGTAAAGGCGGAAAAGCGCAGGCCGAAGGTGGGCAGGACGTTGTAGACAAAAATGATTTGAAACAGCACCGGCGTACCGCGGAACAGCCACAGGTAGACAAACGCCAGCCCGCGGGCGCCGCGGAAGCGGGATTCTTGCAGTAGCGCCAGTACCAGACCGATTACGATGCCGAACAGCAGCGAACACAGCGTCAGCAGCAACGTCATCATCGCCCCCTGGAAAAACGCCGGAGAGCTGATGTACTGCCAGACAAGATCAATGGACATAGTTATTTTCTCCCGTTCGGTGAGCGGTCAGGCTTAGTGGAAAATAGAAACCGAATCTGGGAATTTCCATTTCTCAATCAGCTGCTTATAGGTACCCTCCTTGACCAGCGCCTGTAGGCCGTTTTCCAGCAGCTGGCGGGTGGCGGTATCGCCTTTGCGAATGGCGAAAGCGATATGGGTATCGGCTTCAAACTCGGGGCCGACGGCGATAAACATGCCCGGTTTCTCGGTCATCAGCGCCACCGAACCCGGCGTGGAAAGAAACTCGGCATCGGCACGGCCTTGTGCGACCGCAACGGCGGAATCGGTGGCGGCGGGATAGGTCAACACGTTAATCGCCGGCTTACTGGCCGCCAGGCATTTCTTATTGTCTTCGCGCGCCTGGCTCTCTTCGATGCCGCCGAGCGTGACGGCAACGTTTTTACCGCATAGCGACAAATCGCGGCCGGTGATCTTGGCGGGATTATCTTTGCTCACCACCACCCGGCTGCCGATCATCAGGTAAGGCACAAAATCTACCTGCTCGGCGCGCGTCGGGTTGACGTACATCGCGGAATTGATGATATCCAGCCGGTTACCCTGTAGTGCGGGGATCAAACCTTTAAATTCCATCGACATGGGGGCGGGGGTCAGCGCGACTTTTTTGCTCAGCGCGTTAATTAAATCGATATCGAACCCGGTCAACTGGCCATCTTTAGTAAACTCGAACGGCATAAAGGTGGCGGCGGTGCCGTAGGTCAGCTTCCCGGGGGACACGAGTTTCGGCTCTGCGGCCTGGCTCAGCAGGGGCAACGTCAGGCAAAAAGCCGCCAAAAGCTGACGGGTCGTGCGGCGAACAAACAGGGTATTGGCCATTTTTGTCTCCATCATACGGGTTCGTTGAATTGCTCTTTATGAGTCAATTAATACAATCATCGGCGCACTTGCCTGCGCCATATTGGTGCGCCTTTGCACAATTTTAGGGCTTACCTCAGTAGTATCGCGGCTTTCGCCAAGCTGTGATATTGTATTTATTATCACAAAAAATACTATATTCTGGGGCGGTTTAACCATGCAGTCATCATCAACTGCCAGCAGCCGGCGGCTGGCCAGACAAATTCTTGACCTGATAGTCGAAGCAAGATTCGAGCCAGGTCATCATTTACGCGAGCAACAACTCGCCGACGCCATTGGCGTCTCCCGAACGCCGATACGCGCCGGGCTGAATTTGCTCTGCTCGCTGGGCGCGGTTGAAGCCAGGCGCAACCAGGGTTTTTTCCTGCTGCGCAATGTGGAGGCGCTGCAAACCATCACGATCGATATGCCCACCAGCAGCGATCAGGATCTTTACGAACAACTGGTGAAAGATCGCATTGCCGGCAATCTACCCGAGTCGCTGACGCAAACCGATATCGCCCAGCGCTATGAAGTGGATCGCGGGGTACTGGCACGTACGCTGCTGCGTTTATCGGAAGATGGCCTCATTGCGCGTAATCCGGGGCACGGCTGGCGTTTTTTGCAAACGCTCAACAGCGACGTGGCCTTGCGCAACGGCTACGGCTTTCGGTTGCTCATTGAGCCGGCCAGTCTCCTGGCGCCCGGGTTTAAAGCCGACAGGCGAGCGATCAAACGCCTGCGGTCGCAACATCTTTATTTAATTGCCCACCCGGATATCACCCAGGTGGAGAGCCGCCAGATCTTTAATACCGACGCCTCGTTTCATGAATCACTGGCGGAATGGAGCGGCAATGTCTTTGTTTTGCAGGCGATCCAGCAGCAAAACCGGCTGCGGCGCCTGCTGGAGTTTGGCAGTTATCAAAATCGGCAGCGGGTGCGGGAATGGTGCGAGGAGCATGTCGCTATCCTGGACGCCGTACGCGATGGCCGTATGGCCGCCGCCGCCGAAATCATGCGGCAGCATTTGCAATCCGCCTATGACACGGTGGCGGGCAAAGTCGCCAAGACGTAATGCAGGGAAGGGTAAGGGCCGGCAGGGAAGCTGTATCGTTTATTGACTACCAGGAAAACAGTATGCATTTAGCTATTGAGGATAAAGTCGCGCTGGTTTGCGGCGCGGGCAGCGGTTTGGGCCGCGCCATTGCGCTGGCGCTGGCGGCGGAAGGCGTAACGGTGGCGGTAACCGGCCGCACGCCGGGCAAGCTGGACGAGACGGTGGCGCTGATTACCGGACAAGGCGGCCGCGCGCAGGCGTTTGCGCTGGACTTAAGCCAGCCGGAAACGTTCGATGACGTACTCAGCGCCATTCGCCAGGCCCTGGGGCCTATCGGCATTCTGGTCAACAACTCCGGCGGGCCGCCGCCCTCCCGGGCGGAAGGCGTCGCGGCGACAGTCTGGCAGGCGCAATTCACCGCGATGGTCAGCGCATTGATTCAATTGACCGATAAGGTGCTGCCGGATATGCGGGCGGCGGGCTGGGGACGTATTATCACCAGCACCTCCTCGGGCGCGGTAGCGCCTTTGGCGAATTTGGCCATATCCAATACCCTGCGCATGGCGCTGCTGGGATGGTCTAAAACGCTGGCGTCGGAAGTCGCGGGCCAGGGCATAACCGCCAACATTATCATTCCGGGGCGTATCGCCACCGATCGCGTCGGCCAGTTGGATGCCGCCAAAGCACAGCGGGAAAACAGCACGCCGGAAGCGGTGCAGGCGCAGAGTAAAGCCTCCATTCCCGCCGGCCGCTATGGCAAGCCGGAAGAATATGGCGCCGCCGCAGCGTTTCTGGCCAGCCGTCAGGCATCCTATATCACCGGCTCGGTTTTGCGGGTGGACGGCGGTTTGATACCGTCGATATTCTAACCGTTAAAGCTACACCGGCGGGCTGCCGGCGGGCCATCATGGCGGTAGGGCAACCAGAAACCAGATTGCCGGCGGGGTTTCATGGCGTAATGCAGCCAGAAACCGGGCTGCCGGCGGGGTTTGATGGCGGTAGGGCAGCCAGAAACCGGGCTGCCGGCGGGGTTTGATGGCGGTAGGGCAGCCAGAAACCGGATTGCCGGCGGGGTTTCATGGCGTAATGCAGCCAGAAACCGGGCTGCCGGCGGACCATCATGGCGTTAGGGCAGCCAGAAACCGGGTTGCCGGCGAGGTTTCATCGCGGCATTGACCTGCCTACCGGGCGTGCCGCGTATCCGTAAGCCGGACGTGTAGGGGCTTTGTCGCGGCGCCGCTGCGGAAAGGGATGGCGCCGCTGCGGAAAGGGATAAAGAAAACCGCCGACGGGATCGGCGGCGGTAATGAGAGGCAAGGGATTGCCTTTCTAACATAGTATTATTCAATCTTCTGATTATGACGGGTGGTGCTCAAGGCCGTGCGGCAAAAACTGCGGCGGTCTAACGCCCCTGGTGCAGTCGTCAATCAACCTGTCTTAACGCGTTCATATGGGCGCTGAACGGCTACGCCGTTTTGCGCGCGGGTGGCTAAAGGTGGGTTGGCTATTCTTCCGCTGTCGCCGGTGCAGCAGAAAACAAATCACGCTGATGATCACCAGCGCAAGCAGAATCCCGACAGGTTGTAGCGTCGTCATAGCCCCTCCTGTAAATAAATGTGTTCGACCTCGATTATGCGGGTAAGGATGGCACACCTCGCAAGTGAAATTCACGGCGCGGCGCGAAATTTCAGTTGCCCAGAGCACGCGGTGCGCGATGAAACCTGCACCGGTAGCGCAGGCGAGCAGGGCGGAAAAAAATCATACCCCCGCGCTGATTTCATATTGCGCCGAAGGATTTCATCTGTCATCGGCCGCTTCTGTGCTCAGCGCCCGATCGGGGATTTCCCCCGACAAGGAAGACCCGCAACGCGCAGGGGGAGTCTATCGTCTGCCGGCTTAAGGATCCCTCTGCGTGTCGGGGGGCGCCTTGTCTGGCGGTTCAGGGGACCAACAGGTCCCCCGAGCGTATCGGCTTCGCGCCCGCAATCCGCGCCACCAGCATACCGTGGGTAGCGAAACGCAGCCAATGGCGGGCATAGAGCACGCCGTCTAACCCTGCCGCCAGCGGTATTAATCGATCGGACAGGGGATCAAGTATCTCGGCAATCACCTCGCCGCGCTGTACCCACGCGCCCAACTGGCGTTGATGTAAGATGACCCCCGCCATCGGCGCGCTCAAATATTCGCAGCCGGCCAGCGGCGTGGCAGGATAAGCCAGCGCCGGCGGTGGGGCTGCCTGGCCCGCGATATCACCGAGGTGCGTCAGAAACTGGATAATTGCCTGCGCATCCGTCTGCGCGGTCGCCGTATCAACATCGCGCACGCCGCGCAGCTCCAGCGTGACCGGTAGCAACCCCAGCGGGATAGGGAAGCGGCCGGCAAAATGGCGGCGCAGCGTCGACCAGATTTCGTAGCAGGCTTCATCAAACGGAGAGGCGTCGGAAACCTCCGCCAGTAACTGTGCTTGACTGCCCAAATAGCATGCCAACGGCGCCAACGCCGGCCAGGCGTCAGGAACCGTATACAAATGCGGCACCGCTTCCCAATCGCAATGTAAATCGATCATGATATCGGCGTCGCTTGCCAAACGCAGTAAAATGAGACGCTGAGACTCGAGCTCGTTGGCGGGCGTGACGGCCGACAACCGGCGCCGCAGCGCCTGCCGGATTAGCTTTTTATTATGGGTTTGGTCGCAGCCGAGCTGATGTTCCAGCTCGCGAGCGATAGCCGCGCCGAAAACGGGAAAATGACGGTTAAAATCCTGCCCGGATTGCATATCGAACCGACCCTGGGGGCTGCCATGGCTGAACTGCCCGAGGGCGATAGGGTTGGCGACCGGCACCAGCGTAATCGAGGCGCGCAGCGCGCCGGCGGTCTCCAGCGCGGCAAATTGCCGTTTAAGGTACCAGGCTGTCGCCATGCCCGGCAATTCGTCGCCGTGCAGCGCCGCCTGCACGTAGATCCGCCGATCGGTGGTGCCGGTAAAATGATAGCTGGTGATGTCGCGCTCGGTGCCGGGAGAGGCGCTTTGCAGCGGGTGCTTAATCGTTTGCATACTTTGATATTGCCGCTTAGGGTAAAGGCCGCGTTTCTTTGCGAACGAGCGGGGCCGGCCTGCGGCCCCGACCGCCGCATCAACGCGGGACTGAAATATCGGTGGTAAAGTAGTTATCCATGATGCGCTTGAACGTCCCGTTTTCGACCAGCGTATCAAACGCCTGGTCCAAGCTCTGTTTCAGCTCGGTCGACCCTTTGCGCAAGCCGATGGCGGTCCCCGGACCGATAATGGGATCGTGCACCGGCGGGCCCATTAACGCGAAGCGTTGGCCCTGGGGCGTGCGCAAAAAGCCGAGCTCCGCTTGAGCGCCGTCGGTGAACAGGGCATCGATGCGTCCGGCGACCAGATCTGATTCCACCTGCGCCTGATCGTCATAGGCGACAATCTCGACCCCGTGCGGCTGCCATTTGGCCTGTGCATAGCGCTCCTGCACCGTGCCCTGTTCGACGCCGATACGCTTTCCCTGCAGCGACGCCGCCGTGGGCAGTAACTGAGTGTCTTTGCCCGCCACCAGTTGTACTGGCGTATTGTAGAGTGGGCGGGTGAAATCGATTTGCTTGCGACGTTCTTCGGTAATGCCCATATCGGAGAGCACGGCATCGAATTTACGCGCTTTCAATCCGGGGATCATGCTGTCGAAGCTGCTTTCGATCCAGATACATTTTGCTTTTAATTGCGCGCAAAGCGCATTACCGAGATCGATATCGAAACCCACTAATTTACCGTCGGGTTGTTTTGATTCAAACGGGGGGTAACTTGGGTCGACGGCGAAACGGATTTGACTAATTGGGTGGGCGCCGGAAGAGGCGCTGAATGCCAGCATGCCGCTCAGCAAAACCACGCCCATTGTCCGCGAGAAAGTTTTTTGAGACATAATTCTCCTTAACATTAACGCCAATGCAAACACTACCGCCGCCGGCGGCAATGTTTGTCAGGCTATCCAGGAATGGATTAAGTTAACATTAACGCGAGAAATTTGACACCGCCCGGGGAAGCGGCGAAAAAATAACAAGAGGAAGGGTAGGAATGTATTGCCTCGCCGTCGTGCGGGGCTTAAAAAAAGCCATGCTGTGCATGGCTTTGGATGCCGCGTCGCGGCGGGTATTTTTCGGGTAACATCAGGGTCGTTTAGGCTTAACCGCCAGGGCCGCCACCGCCGGGACCCCCACCGCCGCTCATGTGGCCGCCGCCGGGGCCACCGCCCCCGCCTCCGCCGTGACCGCCGTGAGGGCCCCACCACGGGCAACCGCTCAGGGAGGTCACCACCGCGATAATGCCCAGACACATCAGGATACGTCGCATTGTTGGCTCCTTTTTTTACTCATTGCTTGTCGATTTCCATTATAACCAAAACCGATTGGTTTGCCGGGAACGAACTTTTGTACATCCGTTATCGCCGCCGGTATTGCTCGGCGAAAATCCTTGACAAAAAAACAAAGCGTTTCCGTTAATGGAAATAAAGCCGGTTTTACAGCGTTATTTTAATTTCCAACACGGTTGGTGGCCCAATTAGCCAATATTAGGCATAGCTTGTTTCCTTTTTTAACGTAAACCTTACGTTGGGTTGTTGGCGCAATATCAGACTATTCTGGACGAAATACGACGCCGATATTATTTTATGCGGTCGAAAATAATACCCCACTACCTATTGCCGGCCGGCGGAAGGGCCGACCGGAACGCACTGCCGACGGCGATAGCCTTAGGGCTGAGTGATGATGGAGGTGATCACACCTGTCGTTATCGCAATCAAGATATAGTCATTATTCACCCGCACCCAGCGATGGCCGCTCGGCGGGGCTTTGAGCCCACGCGCGCGCCAATCATCGACTTGGTATTGTTTGGCGCGATATTGCCGGGGTAACGCATGGCCCTGATGAAAAGCGTGGCTTGACTTACGCTGCCCTTGCGGCTGCCCGCGTTGCGCCGACGCTTGATGTGTTGCAGGGGTATTGTGGTTTTTACCGCCGCTTTGCGGCGCGCCGCCGGGCTGTCCCCCCTGCTGCTGCCCGCCGCCCTGTTGTTGGGGAAGTTTGCGCTGTTGTTGGCCATTGCCAGCGCCGCCGTTGGGCTGCTCATCCTGAGCGAAGGAGGGAGCGGTGGCCAAAGCCAGCAACACGCCCGAAAACAGCATGACGTTCATTTTTTTCATAGTATCGCCTATGACGGATTGATGAGATGACGGTTCGCCCCTAACGGGACGGCGTTGACGAAAAAATAGAGCAACGGCGGAGAAGGGGAAATATGAAAACTCTTAAGGGAGAGAATCTTTTCGCATTGCTTACACTTCTCCCGCCGGTTGTCGCATTTTGCAATGACTCGCGGCTGGGAACGACGCAGGCGCGGAGGGGGAGCCTCGCGGCAGAAATGCGTCCGGCCCGCGCGGGGGCGTTAGCTGTACCGCACAGCGCATTTTGGGGCACTGTCCGTCGCGCTGGGGGGACGGCGTTGAGGTCTGGACGCTAGAAAATAAACGGTCGCCGCCGGCGCGTGGCCCTTTTTTTAGCTAAAAAAGCCGGTCGGGCCGCAAGGCAGTTGATTATACGAAAAATTTAGTGTTTTATTGGTACCGCTTAAGCACCGGAATTGTAAGGCGGTTCAATGATCATTCTTATCGGCAGCCAAAAAGGGGGCTGCGGTAAATCCACCACGTGCGTCAATATTGCCAGCGAGCTGGTCAGACAGGGAAAGGACGTGGTGCTGGTAGATGCCGATCGGCAGGGAACGTCGTCGAATTGGATAAGCGACAGAAATAATGCCGGCGATCTGAATCGGATCCACAGCATCCAAAAGTTCGATAATATCCGCGAAACGCTGCTGGATCTTAAGGCGCGCTATGACTATGTGGTGGTGGATACCGCCGGTCGCGACAGCCGCGAGGTGCGTACCGGCATGACGGCGGCGGATATCATTCTGGTGCCGTTTCGCCCTTCGCAGCCGGATTTGGACACGCTGCCGCGCATGAATGACATCATCACCGAGGCGCAGGACATCAATCCGGCGCTGCGGGCGGTGGCGATGCTGACGATGGCGCCCACCAACCCGATCATCAATGAAACCGCCGAAGCCCGTGCCTATCTGCGCGATTACCCGCAGCTTAAGCTGCTGGCGACGGTGATACGCGATCGCAAAATCTACCGTGACGGCATGTCTGAAGGCAAAGGCGTCGTGGAAATGAACAACTCGAAAGCGAAAGCTGAATTACAGTGCCTGGTGAAGGAGCTTATCTAATGGTTAAACGCAGAGAGATCGTAACCCCTCCACAGGACGTGGAGCGGCGCATTGAGGAGTTTGCCGCGGCGGCAGATGGCGTGAAAACGGCGGAACGCCAGGCGGATAAAGAAGCCCCGCGCGACTATAAAGCGATTCGGGTGCCGTTCAATCAATATGAGTATGAGACGCTGGAAAAACTTTGTCAGCAGACCAACCGCTCCAAGCTGAATATGATCCGCCACGCGCTGCTTATTTACGCACAGCAGGACGCGACCAAATAACCCGCCTGCGCCCGCTCCGCGGGCCTGATGACCACAGGGATGTTGATGCCGTGCGGGTATGGGCTCCGGTTCCGTCCGGACCTTCATCCCGGAAGGCGGTCGGGCGACGCCTTTGCCCGCGTCCTGACGCTGTCCCTACCCTTCATCCTCATGAAGAGGCGAAACCATAGCGCCGACGTCGCTTCGCTTATACAGGAATGTTCTGAAAGCCCGGCCCGTGCGGGTGAGTCCCGCGGCGGAAAAAAATTGGGCATAACATGCCCAACCGGAGAATAAATAATCAAAGAAGAAAGAAGGTGAGAGACAGTACTGTCTCACAACGAGGCTAAACTTCAGCCAAACGTGCCGTATTTGTTACCGAGGCTTCGCTGCGCCACCGCCGCCTGCGCCCGCTAACGGCCGCTCAGCGCCATCGACGGTTCTTCCGCTCCGCTTCGTCGCCTGCGCCCTGCGCCCTGCGGGCAAGGGAGAGCCCGCTTCCCGCGCTGTTAGCGCTGGCTTGGCGCTGTCGTTCACGGTGACGTTGCCGGAAAGCATGCTCCACGTCTTCCAGGCTTTTGCCGCGGGTTTCCGGCACATGAAAACTAAACCACACAAAGACGGCGCAGATGGCGGCAAAAATCCAAAACGTCGAGGCGGCGCCGAGCCGGGCGAGCATGGGCAGAGAAAGCAGGGCCACCATCAAATTGGCGGAAAAATTAATAAAGATCGACAGGCTGGTCACCTTGGCACGCGCGCGCAGCGGCGCTATCTCGGAAATAATCAGGAAGCACAGCACCCCCGGACTGAGGGCGTACATGACGATATAGCCGGTCAGCGCCCCCAGCGCCAGCCAGCCGCTGCCGACAAAGGGGGAGAAGGTGAGGGTAGATGCCATCAGGGTCATGCAAAGCGTCAGGCCAATGGCGCCGCCGATGAGCAGCGGCCGGCGGCCGATCCTATCCACCGTTAACATGCCCACCAGGGTAAACACCACATTGGTCGCGCCGAGGCCCAAAGTGCCCAGCCAGGAGCTGGCGGTATCGAAACCGCTGGACTGAAGGATTTGCGGCGCGAAATAGATAACCAGATTGATGCCGCAGGCGTTGCACAGAAAAGCGACCAGTGCGCCGATAATAACCATATGACGCACGGGGCCTCGCCACAATTCCCGCCAAGTGACGTCATGTCTTTCCTTTTCATTCAGCCGCTCAGTGGCGCGCAGCTCTTTTTCCACCTTATCGGTGCCGCGCAGCGTAATCAAAATACGGCGCGCTTCGTCGCGGCGATGAAGCGAGATAAGCCAGCGAGGCGATTCGGTGATAAAGAGGGCGCCGCACGCCAAAATTGCGCCAAACAGCGCAGCAATCCCCAGCGGTACACGCCAGGCACCGCCGCTTTCCGCCAGCGCATTGACGCCGTAGGCCAGCAGAATGCCCAGGGTAATTAATAGCTGAAACGATGCCACTAACATCCCGCGGATAGGGGCCGGCGCCAGTTCCGCAATATACACCGGCACCAACACCAAGCAGGCGCCGACCCCCGTGCCCAACAGGATGCGCGCGGCCAACAACACCGCCACATTGCCGCTGAAGGCGGAAATCGCCGCGCCGGCGGCAAAGATTGCACCCGCCAGACACAGGATAATTTTCCGGCCGCAGCGATCGGCCAGCGGCCCGGCCGTCAGCGCCCCTGCCATCGCGCCCAGCAGTGATGCGCTGACGACAACCCCTTGCATTAGGCTGCCGAGGTGAAAGGCGTTGCCGATAATGGCAACGGCACCGCCGATAATACCGGTGTCATAGCCGTAAATAATACCGCCGACGGCGGAAATCATGATGGAAAGAATAATAGCGACGCTGATGGGCCGTGGTGCGCTGCGGGCAACGCCGAAAGCGGCGGCGCCCTCTGGAGGAATACGATTCATATTCTTTTCCTGTGAGGATGAAGGCAATCACGCTGGCGCGGTGAGTAAGTCAACGATGTGTTTTGCGGTGGGGTCTCCTCGTGGCCGATAAATGACGGTTAGCGATTAACTCGACGCGGATAACATGGCTGGGCGCTTCACCTCCGGGCATCACAGAAGATCTTGTCGTGCTGATCTGACTATAGTAAGCCGCGCCGCGCCGAGAATTCATAAACTCATTAACCGGCGGATCATGGACACATCCTCTCTTGTTTGTTTCCCGCCGGCGCTGATTGCCCCGCGTGGCGCTGATGAGGCGGTAATAGGCGGTAAGGTGGAAGGGAAAAGACCCTTGACGTCGGCGGGCCGTGCGCAACAAAATACCCCACGGCCCCTTTTGTGCCGATAACATTGCTTTTTATTTTTATCGCCGCGCCATCATCAAGGGCCTGCCATGAGTTCCTCAATAGATATTATTTCCTGTATTACCGATCGCTTTGTCTCGTTCACCGCGACCGAGAAGCGCATCGCCCAGTTTATTCTCGATGACGCTCAGGCGGCGGCCACTTTGCCCATTGCTGAAATGGCGCGGGTCACTCAAACCAGTCAGGCGTCTATTACGCGGTTTTCCCGCACCGTCGGCTGCGATAATGTACGCGAGCTGAAAATGAAACTCGCCCAGTCGCTGGCGGTAGGTCAGCGTTTCATACTCGATGTGCCGGATCTAGAAGGGGTACAGGGCATTTATGAGACCATCATTAACCTGCTCAATATCAACCGGCGTGCGCTGGATATGCCGGCGCTGGAACGGGCGGTGAAGTGGCTCAGCGGTGCGCGTCAGGTAGTGGCTATCGGCGTGGGCGGCGGGTCGACGGTGTGCGCCCAGGAGGTTCAGCACCGGCTGTTTCGGCTCGGAATACCGGTGGTCAGCCAGAACGATGGTTTGCTTATCAGGATGATGTGCTCGGTCGTCAGCACAAAAGATGTGGTGGTGGCGCTGTCTCTTGGGGGCTATACCCCTGAGATCGTCGAGAGCGCGGCCATCGCCCGCCAGTATGGCGCCAAGGTGATCGCGATTACCCCGGCGGGAACGCCGCTGGCTCAGCAGGCGGATGCCTTGCTGGCGCTGGTGGTGCAGGAAAATGATTATATCTTCAAACCCACTACGTCACGCTATGCGATGTTGGCGATGGTGGATGTGCTGGCCACCGAAATGGCGATGGCCAACAAACGGCAGGCAAAAGATCATCTCCGCCGTATCAAAATCTCCCTCGATAGCCACCGCGGCGGCGAAAACCGCCAACCGCTGGGGGATTAATCCTTTTGCGGGACATTCTGCGCCGACGTCGGTGAGGCCAACGCCGGGCGCGGCAGTCTTACTCGGGCAGTTTTTTACCTAAAATGACCGGCGTCGGACGGTTTTCCCGTTCGCGGGTAATCTGTTCCAGCGCTTCCTCCCGGCTCAATTTACTGGCGGGGGTGACCAGCGTGACCACTACGGCGAACAGCAGGCTGAACAGCACCGATGGGAAACAAGGGTTGCCCCAGAATGCCAGCCATTGACTGTCCATCAGCACCGCGCTGGCCGCTCCCGCCCCGCCGACCAGCGCCGCAACGGCGCCCTGCCAGTTGAAGCGGGTCCAAAACCGGCCCAGCATGGAGCAGACAAACATGCCGGACATAATCATAGAGATCATTTTGGTGATATAGCTGATGATATCGTTGGATGTGAGCGCGAATAACAGCGCCAGGCCAACCACCAGCACCAGCATGATGCGCGATAACCGGATGGCTTTATCTTCCGCCGGCATATGGCCGGTAATCAGCGTATACAAATCGCGCAGGATAATCGAGACGCTGGCGATGGCGTCCGAGCTGCCGGAAGACATGTTGGCCGACATGCCCGCAATGAGCACGACCATGGCCAGCGCATGGGGGAGGACTTGCGTGGCGAACAAGAACGCGAAGCCGCTGTTTTCAAGGTGCGGATTCATGGTCCAGGCCGCCATGCCGATGATTGCCGGCAGGAACGAAAAAAACAGATACAGCACGCCGGTAATGGTGAACGATTGACGTACCGCGCCGACGGTTTTCGCCGAGTAAATACGCTGGCGGTAGGAGGGGGTTGCCATGACGCCGACGCCTATCACCAGCGCTAGCGAGAACGCGGGTATCAGGCCCAGTTTATCCACCGCGAACAGACTTTGCGCCGCCGGATCCACCGCTTGCTGAATATGGCTCCAGCCGCCGACATAATTGACCGCCAGGACCGCCATTAATATAAATCCAAGGAATAATACAATGGATTGAATGGTGTCAATCCACACTACCGCGGAATAGCCACCAATCCCGACATAAACGATAAATGCCAGCGCAATAATAATTTTCGCAGTATTAATATCAATGCCGCTGGCCCAGGCCAAATATAATCCGCCGCCCAGGATATGCGCGCCAAGCCAGCCGATGGAGGCGATAAAAATTAATATCGCTACCAGATTTTTGACCAGGCGGCTGCCGCCGGTGTAATAACAAATCTCTTCGCTCATGGTCATAAAGCGCATTTTGCGCACCGGCGCAAACAGCAGGGCCACCAGCAAAATGCCTATCGCGCCGCCAATGCCGTACAGCATGCCGGCCCAGCCGTTCAGGTAGCCGAAACCCACCGCGCCCACGCTTGAGCCGGTGCCCACCATCGTACCGACCGTCGATCCCAACGTCAGGATCATCGGCATCGAGCGGCCACCCAAGAGAAAATCGTCACCGTTTTTTTGATTGCGCGAGACATACCAGCCAAGGGTTATCATGGCAAGGGCATAAATGGCGAACCACAACAGAAAGGAAATATTATTCATGACTCACATCCTGGCAGTATTACAACAATGTGCATGGCACGACATTGCGCTTATAACGCGCAGAGCATTTGCCGGATAATCGATAGTGATTATCGCCGGCGGTGAAATAAGTCATTTTTGCCTTACGTGGCGCCCGGTAGAGAATTAGCAACTAAGGCGTCGTAATGGTTTACGGCTGGGTCTGGTTATACAAATAGAGGCGCCCATACCGGTATTGATGATGATCGTGGCGAAGGCGTGCGCTTCACCTGATTGTTGTCGGCTTGCCGCCGGCAAGCGGCGACAAGCCCTGACACGCCCGCCGGCGTCGGCGGCTAACAATGCTCTCCTTAGCCTTTCACCCGGCCAGCGTCGTAACAGGTGACGTCCACCTCCACCTTGCAATCCACCACCAGGTCAGCCACGCAGCACACGCGTGCCGGAGGATGTTCGCCAAAGAATTCACGGAAAACTTTATTGAAGGATTGGAAGTAACGCGCGTCGGTGAGAAAAACTTTGACGTGCACCACGTGCTCTAGGCCGTAGCCTGCTTCTTTCATAATGTCGATGCAGTTCTGGATGGCCAGCGTCGACTGCTCAACGATCCCCCCCTCTACCACTTCGCCATGGCGCATCGGTGTCTGGCCGGAGACATACAGCCAGCCGCCGGCTTCCACCGCGCTGGAGAAGGGCAGATGTTGCCCGCCCGTGCCGGTGCTGCCTTTGATGCCATAACGTTTGATACTCATCTTGCATTTCCTCCTGAAATCGTCGGCGCCCTTGGCGCAATAATACTCTAACGTGTAACGCCGCATCGGCGCACAGGGTGCCATGCCGGTGCATCGGCGCGTTAGTTCGGCGCACGGCGAAGAAAACGTCCGGCGCGCCCAATAGCGCCGCCGGTTTCACCGTAGCTGATACTACCGTTCACCATGACCGTATCAATCCCCGCCGCGGGCTGCTGCGGCTCGGCGAAGGTGGCACGTGCCGCCACCGTTTGCGGGTCGAATAATACCAAATCGGCAAAATAGCCCTCCCGTACCAGTCCGCGGCCGGAGAGATTGAAACGCGCCGCCGACAGGCCGGTCATTTTGTGAATGGCGGTGGTTAACGGGAATAACTTTTCATCCCGGCTGTAGTGACCCAATACGCGCGGAAACGCGCCCCACAGCCGCGGATGCGGCATCGGATCGTTGGGTAGGCCGTCGGAGCCTATGAGGGTGACCGGATAGCTCAATACGCGGCGCACATCCTGCTCATCCATATTGTAATAAATCGCGCCGGCGGGCATCAGTTTCGCGCCGGCTTCCTGTAGTGTCATCGACCACTCGGCGGCAATCTCCGCCAGCTTACGGCCGGCCACTTCAGGATGTGGCGTCGACCAGGTAATGACGATATCGAATTCGTCGGTGATTTGCTTTTTGTCCAGCGTCGACGAGCTGGCGGAGTAGGGGTAGCAATCGCAGGATACGTCCTGCTCAAGACGCACTTTATCAAATAATTTCAGCGTTTCCCGCGTCCGTCCCCAGTTTTGCGCGCCGGCGCATTTATGGTGGGAAATAAGCACCGGCACCCGGCCATGGCGGCCAATGCGAAAGGCTTCATCCATGGCGTCGAGAATCGGCGCGAATTCGGAGCGAAGGTGGGTGGTATACAGGCCGCCGGCGTCGGTCAGCTCTTCGGCCAGCGCCATCACTTCTTCAGTGGTGGAGGCGAAGGCGGTGGCGTAGGCCAGGCCGGTACTCAACCCGAGCGCGCCCTGGCGCAGCGCCTCGCGTAAATCGCGACGCATGGCGGCAATTTCGTTATCACGCGCCGGCCGGAACAGGTCATCCATGTGGTTATTGCGCAGCGCGGTATGGCCCACCAACGTCCCGACATTTACCGCCGGGCGCGCGTCGCTTACCGCTCGCGCATAGTGATCCACCGTGGGGTAAATAAATTGATCCGCCTCGCCCAGCAGATTCATGGGATCCGGTACCTCGCCCTTGAGCGTGGTGCCGGCGGCGCTGATGCCGCAGTTGCCGACGATAACCGTGGTAATGCCCTGGCTTATCTTGGGCAGATACGCCGGCATGCGGATGACATTGATATCATCATGGGTATGAACATCGATAAACCCTGGCGCCAGTACGCGATCCTGACCGTCGATCACCGTTCGTGCGGCGGCGTGAAGGGTGGGGGCGATGGCGGCGATACGATCGCCGGCCACCGCCACATCGGCGCGGTATTCAGGGCCGCCGCTGCCGTCGATTACCGTGACATGTTTAAACAGGTAGTCATACTCCATGATTTTCTTTTCACCACATTGACCGGAACGTGGATTGAATATAATCATTTACACCCGATGAAAACAGTGGAAAACTACACAAAAAATTGACCATTTTCTGGTACTTTTTATCTTTTCATGTCGATTTTTTATTATTTTTTTTTGTTTTTCATGATGTTGAAGTATGATATCGCTTATCAATGATAATGGCTAATCAATAGGAATATGTTATGAAGTATCATGATGTCGCAGGAGTGGCGCACAAGGCCGCCATCATGCACCGGCCTGATGATCGTCCAGTCAATCTGCTGCTGGAGGATGTCTGTCTGCCGGCGGTAGCGGTAAAAAGTCAGTCATTGGAAAATAATATCACCTGGATGCAGCGTTATGCCGATGCGCGGGGGGTATCGCTGGCGCCGCACGGCAAAACCACCATGACGCCGTGGATATTTCGCCGGCAAACCGCTCTTGGCGCCTGGGCTATCGGCGTCGGCAGCGCTTGGCAGGCCAGCGTCGCCATGCAAAGCGGCGCGCGTCGGGTATTGATGGTCAATCAGTTGGTCGGAAGGGCGAACATGCAGCTGGTGTCACGGCTGAAAAACGACTATCCGGCCTGTCACTTTTTCTGCTGCGTCGATAGCGAGGCCAATGCCAGCGCGCTGTCGACTTTTTTTGCCGCCCGCGGCCAGCGGCTGGATATCTTGATCGAACTGGGCGTACCCGGCGGCCGCTGCGGTTGCCGCAGTAGCGAGGAGGCTGAGGCGTTGGCGGAACGGGTCACCACGCTGCCCGGCCTGACGCTGCACGGTATCGAACTGTACGAAGGCGTGATCCACGATGAGGATCCGCGTCCCAGGGTTGAGCAATTATTGCGCGACGCCGCCGCCCTGGCGCTGTCCTTTAGCCGTCATCAATGGGTTAAAGGGGAAATGATCCTGACCGGTGCCGGCTCCTCGTGGTATGACGTGGTCTGTAATATCTGGCATGAAACCCCGCTGCCGGATGGCTGCCGGTTAGTGATCCGTCCCGGCTGTTATGTCACTCACGACGGCGGTATTTATCAGCAGGCTCAAGATGCCGTGATGGCGCGCGATCCCATCGCCTGCGGTCTGGGCGGCGATTTGCTTTCGGCATTGGAGCTAATAGCGATGGTGCAATCGGTTCCTGAACCCGGCAGGGCGGTGGTAAATTTTGGCAAGCGCGACAGCGCGTTCGACGCCGGATTGCCGCAGCCGGTGGCGCACTATCGCCAAGGGCAGGCGCTACCCTTCACTCCGGGCGCATTCACGACGGTGGACATTATGGATCAGCACGCCATGTTGACCCTTGTGCCCGGCAGCGAAGTCCAGGTTGGCGATATTCTGGTATTCACCACCTCGCACCCCTGCCTGACCTTTGATAAATGGAAAATGCTGTTTCTGATCGATAGCGATTATAACGTGCTGGAAGAGATGGAAACGTGTTTCTAGCTCCCAGATAGCGTGCCGGCATGATGCGTCTGCGCCCCTGACCGCTCTCTGACCAGACGCAGGCGCCGAGCGCAAGGGCTTTGCCGTACGGCAGCGACCGGGAGGAAGGCGTGCCATGTCGTGTTACGCGACAGGTCGCGTTGACGCCCGCGGGTGCCGGCGGGCGTTAGAATAACCCCAACTTGCTTAATTTGCCGTCTTTACCGTCCAGCGAGCGTCGGCGGAATTTACCTGGCGGCACAATATCAGGCTTGCAGGGCGCAGCAACGTGCTCCGCCATAGCGTCGGAGGGTGTATCGCGGGTCAGTTGCCGTGTGTCGATGACGCTGACCGTATCTAAGCCGGCGGCGTGCCGGGCAGCGTTGCGGGTATCGTCGGCATACAGGGCATAAACCGGCGTCGCCATCAGCAGGACGGGCAAAACAAAAATGCCTGTTTTCATTGCCATGACTTCATTTGAGTAACAGAGAGACTGCTGACATTGATTATTAACCTTCTCAAGGTTAAATCTATGTAAAAAATGCTCACTGCGCAGACGCTTCGTGCCTTCGCGCGCGGTGACGAGAGTTAAGCCTCGTCAAGCGGTGCGGAGCGAAACGGCCTTTCTCGGCATCCGGGGTGAGCTGTCGCGGTTTAAAACGACCACGCAGCAGCGGCTAGATCCTAATGATAGAGACATTTGCCGCCGTTGCCGGTTAATGACCTATTAACCGCAGTTGACCGACGGCTTTGGCTTATCAAAAGCCCAGAGTGTAGGGTGTGGCCGCGACGAATCCGGCATACTGCCCCTACAGGACGTTTTTTCAACGCCCTGGCCACGGGTGGGCATACGCAAGGGATAACATGCGGTCTGGCTCAGGCGCTCACCATCACGATTACATCAACCGGATATCAATTGCCGGATGTGGTCTTGCGCTAACTGAGTTACACTTTATTTATGAAAGAATATACTGCTACCCTGTGTGGCCTTCGTGGCCCGACCGATCACTGCATTCGCGACCAAATCGTTAGCGCCGCTAATGAACACTTCAGCCACTACGGTTATGGCAAAACGACGGTATCGGATTTGGCGAAAGCCATTGGGTTCTCCAAGGCTTACATTTATAAATTCTTCGACTCCAAACAGGCAATAGGGGAAGCTATCTGCAGCCGTTGCATGAACGTTGCGCTGGAAGCCGTAGGTGAAGCGATGCGCAACGCGGGCAGCGCAGCGGAAAAATTCTGCCGTCTGTTTGATTTGCTGGTGGGTAACGCCGCCAAATTATTCGTTAACGAACGTAAACTTTACGACATCGCGGTATATGCGGCGGCCGAACGCTGGCCGTCTTCATTGGCCTATGAGCAGGAAATCCGCACGCTGCTGCGCCAGATTATCCAGGAAGGCCGCGAAAACGGCGAATTTGAGCAGCAAACACCGCTGGATGAATGCTGTCAGGCCGTCTATCTGGTAATGCAACCCTTCATCAATCCGCTATTGTTACAACACCATCTCGACTTGTTGCCACAGGGGCCGGAGCAGCTTTCACGACTGGTGCTGCGCAGCCTTAAGCATCAAGATGCTTAGTGACTATTGACTTAATTAGTCACTAGGTTAGTATCTTCCCTTCGCTAGCCAAGGGAGAGATAAGATGAGTCATGCCGGAATAGTACAAGATTTAATCGCCTGGATTGAGGCAAATCTGGAACAGCCGCTGGATATTGACCACGTGGCGGAGCGCGCCGGTTTCTCTAAATGGTATTTGCAGCGTATGTTCAAACACCATACCGGTTATCCGCTGGCCAATTACATTCGTCGCCGGCGGTTGTCCGAATCCGCTTGCCGCTTGGCCACCGGTAATGAAGCCATACTGTCGGTCGCGCTGGCGGTAGGGTTTGATTCCCAACAATCGTTTTCCCGCAGTTTTAAACGCGAATACGGAGAATCGCCGGGCATGTATCGCCGTATGGCAGGCAAGCGTCAGGGTGGCATTCCGCCTTGCTGCGCTCGCCCGCCGCAGCCGATGCAGGAGGTGGAGCAGGGCGTGCAGCAGGCGCGCGTAAGGCTTCACCACGCGTTTCCACCGGGTGAGGCACGGGTGGAGGAGCGTTAATCGCGCGCAGGGGGTTACCCTTTTGCGCCGGGTTTGTCCGTTTGCCGGCGTAGAAGGTGGTTTGTCGCCAGCCTGTCGGTGGCGTAGTCCGCCTTGGCGGCCACTCTGCGCGAAGCGCGGGTCGCCGCGTCGGTCGCGTTTATGCCGCCGCGCTTTTTGCCTGTGGGGTTGCCGCGTGGGCGGCCCACAAATCGGCTATCCATTTTACGCCCTTGGCGGTAAAACGCGCCTGAGCAAAGGTGTAGCGGCTGCCGCTGGTGCCGGTATGCAATTCAAACCGCCCGGCATCAAGGTGCTGCTGATACGGGGTCAAAACGCCCGCCAGCCGATACATGATCTGCCGCTCCAGCAAAAATTGACGAAACTCCGACTCCTTGACCCTCAATAGCTTACAGACCTGGCGGAACCCCATTGCGCCCTCCACGGCAACATAACGGTCAAAGAAACGGGCTTTCGGCGCCAGGGTCGCCAGATGTTTTTCCGCGGCCTGTCGCCGCTCGAACTCTTCCGCCCAAGCGCGCGCCGCGGCCGCCGGGTTGGTAAAATCGGGAAGATCATGCGTCGTTTCCCGCGCCTGCCAGCGGTCAAGCACCACGGGGGTGAAGGATGGCGACAGCAGGGCGACAACCGTCAACGAATCACGCTGGTCGAGCAGGTATTCCTGGCGCGGCTGCCCGTTGGCGAGGAGATAGTCGGCCGTGCGAAGAGGCTGGGACAGACGCTTGCCGCTGTCTAGACTTACAATCAGGCGCTTGACTTCGCCATGGGTGGCGCCGGTTAAATCGGCCAACTCACGGCTGCTCATTGCGACGGTTTGATGATGGGCTACAAAGCCCGCTGCGGATATCATCATAATGTTCACCACTCAAGTAAAAGCAACGGCTCTCCATTGGAGTACAATAAATATACAGCAATACTGTAATTACATCCAGTACTTTTGCGAGAACTTGCAGCGCGTGCTCCAGGTCTTTCAGACGAGGGCGGGTCAACGGCGATAGAGCGCGTGCAAAACACGGTGAGCTTGACGAAAGAAAGCGGAGGCCATATGGGGTCCAACACGAGGAAACCAACGCATGCCGGGCAACGAGCTTCCGCTGGCGTGACCGCACCTCCCAGCCTGATGGCTCCTGGCTTCGCGCCGGAACACTTAGCGCAGCGGGCATCGCGTGCCGTGCGGGTGGATACCGGGCAAACCACCCCGCTCGGTCTTGAGGCGCACATCCCGGGGGAGCGCATTGCCGGCAATGAAGCCCATCTGCAGCCGGATATACTGGTACAGATTTTCCGTCGTCAGCGCACTGAGCAGAGTGTACAGGTCCCCGCCGTGGCGGAGCCGCTGCTGGTGTGGATCCTCACCGGTTGCGCCCGGGTAGAGGAGCGTGGCGTCGGTGAACGCTGGCAGGCGAAGGACGTCAGCGCGGGTGATTTCTATTTGACCGCCACCGACGTGCCTTATGAAATGCGCTGGCAGGCCCACGGCCCAGAGCCGTTTGAGGTCATGCACGTTTATCTGGGGGTGTCGTTGCTGGAAGAGGCCGTCGCCCAGGTGCAGGGACGGCCGTGCCGTATCCGCGAAGCGGCGGGCGAACGAGACGAGGTCATTTCACAACTGCTTGCCCTATGTCGCCGCGAATTGCTGAGGCGGCATGATACCAGCACCACGTTTATCGCCGGACTGGCGCAATGTCTGGCTGTCCACTTGGCGCGCTTCTACGTGAAAGCCGGCGCCGGCACGGGCATGCGCCGCCCTGCGTTGCAGGCGTTTCGCTTACAAAAGGCAACGGCGGAAATGGAGGCCAGGCTGTCGCAGCCGTTTGATCTTGCCGTAATTGCCCAGGCGGCGGGGTTGAGCAAATACCACTTCAGCCGGCAGTTCAAGAATGCCACCGGGCTCTCCCCCTCCAACTACTTTATCCGGCTGCGTATGCGGCGCGCCCGCCAATTGCTTGCCGATACCCGGCGCAGCATTATCGACATCGGCCTGGAAGTCGGTTATTCCAGTCCCGGCCATTTCTCACAGGTGTTTCGGCGTGAAGTCGGGGTATCGCCAAGCCACTACCGACAATAGCGGGTCGCGCGGCGGGTCTTAACCTATCTGTACGCTGATGCCGCCATCGGCCATGACCACCGAACCCACCATAAAACTGGCGCGATCGGAGGCCAGGAAAGCCGCGATCTCCGCAATTTCCTGTGGTTGCGCCGCTCGGCCTATGGGGGCATTGCGCCCGTGTTCGGCGAGGAATTCCCGACCATCTTCGCGAAAGTGATTAAGAATATTGGTGACCACGTCGCCGACGCCGATAGCATTCACCCGAATGCCGTAGGCAATCGCTTCCAGCGCCTGAGTGCGGGTCAACTGCACCAGCGCGCCTTTGGAGGCGGTATACGCGGCGATGCCGGGAAAGGCGAAGTAGGCGGCATAGGATGCGATATTCACAATCGCGCCGTTGCGCTGTTGCATCATGACTTTCATTGCTTCGCGAGAATGCAGGAATGCGCCGGTGACGTTGGTCTCCATCTGCCATTGCCACTCCTCACGAGTCAATTCAATCAATGGTTTATAAAGAATGCGGCCGGCGCAGTTGACCAGAATGTCCAAGCGGCCGAATGCGTTTTGCGCTAGGGTCACCGCCTGCTCTGCCGCCCCGTCGGCGGTAATGTCGGCCACCAGCGGGATAAGGTTTTCGGCGGCAAGTTGGTTAACCTCCGGCTGAACATCTTCGGCGATGACCCGGGCGCCGCGCTGGTGCATTAACTCGGCGATGCTGCGGCCGATACCGCTGGCGGCGCCGGTGACCAGCACCACTTTGCCGGCGACTTCATTGGGGGTAGAAAGAAACGTAGACATGATGGTTTTCTCCAGCTAAAGAATCGTTATAGAGCGGCGCGGTGCGTCGCCTGCTGACCATTGTCGCGTGCGACCTCGGGGGCGTCTTTTGCGGCATTGCCGGCACTGTCGCGGTTTTGCTATGGTGTGTTTATCCGTTGACGGCCACGGTCAGCGCAGGGTAGCGATAGGGAAAAACGCTGCCCGCCGCTGCCGCTGCAATTGCTAAAGAGATCTGCCATGAGCCTGCGTTGCGCCATTCTGGATGATTATCAGCACGTCGCCTTAACCCTCGCCGACTGGGCCTTTAACGGCGCCAGCGTCGATGTTTTCAGCCTGACGACCCATTATGAGGATGAAGCCGCCTTAGCAGCGCAGCTTGTCGATTGCGCGATTATTGTGGTAATGCGCGAGCGCACGCCATTGACCGCCTCGCTAATGGATCGGCTGCCGGCGCTGCGGATGGTCGTGACGTCCGGTATGCGTAACGCGGCTATCGACCTTGACGCCGCGCGCGCGCGTGATATCACCGTTTGTGGTACCGCCAGCGACTCGGCGCCCCCGATGGAGTTGACCTGGGCGCTGATATTGGGCCTGGCGCGCCATATTGTGCCGGAGAATCAGGCGCTGCGGCAAAACGGCCCCTGGCAGCATAGTTTGGGACTGACGCTTAAGGGAAAACGTTTGGGCTTGTTGGGCCTTGGCAAAATCGGCGGCGCCATGGCCCGGGTGGCGCAGGCGTTCGGCATGGAGGTGGTAGCCTGGAGCCGGCATCTTGACGCGGAATCGGCCGCGGCCGCAGGCGTCACGCTGGCGGCATCGAAAGAGGCATTGCTGGCCGCCAGCGATATTGTATCAATCCATTTGGTGTTAAGCGAGCGTACCCGCGGCCTTATCGGCGCGGCGGAGCTGGCGCAGATGAAGCCGGGCGCGTTGCTTATCAATACCTCAAGGGCGGCCATTGTCGAGCGTGATGCGCTGATAACGGCGCTGGAGCAAGGGCGAATTGCCGGCGCCGGGCTGGATGTCTTTGAGGTCGAACCCTTACCGGCGCAAGACCGTTTACGTCAGTTGCCCAACGTGCTGGCGACTCCACATCTCGGCTACGTGTCCGACAGTAATTATCGCCTTTATTTCCGTGAAGCGGTGGAGGATATCCAGGCGTGGCTAAATGGCGCGCCGGTGCGTCAGCTGACCTGAGCGCCGTTCGCCTGCCAACATTGCCAGGCCATGGGTAACAGCTGGGCCAACCGCGCCGCCCACGCCCGTTGGCCGCCGACATCGGCAATCAAATCTTGCCGGATTTCGATCTCCACATAGGGTAGGCGATGACCATAGGCATACACCGGCACCGCGTAATCGGTATCATCCAAAGCATAAGGTTGATTCTCACCCACCACCCAATCCCCCGCCCGCTGTAACAACCGCAGCACTTCCCGGGCGAACGCCGGCTGGCGGTCAAACAAAACCCCTATCTGCCAGGGTCGGGAAAGCCCCATGAACGCGGGCGTAAAGCTATGCATGGCGATAAGGCAGGTCGGCTTAGCGCACGCGAGACGGCGGTGCAGCAAGGCATTAATGGCCTGATGATATGGATCGAAAATTGCCGCTCGCCGCGCCGCCCTGTCGGCGGGAGTCAGCGCCCGATTGCCCGGAATGGGGGTTTGCTCCGAAACGGTCGGGATAGCGCTGGGGGCGTCCGGTTGCCGGTTGCAGTCGATAACCAGCCGCGAATAGCGCTGATAGACCAGTGTGGCCTGTAGCCGGGCGCTCAACCCTTGCGCAACGCCGAGCGCGCCGATATCCCAGCCGATATGACGCGCGATTTCCCGCCGCGGCAATCCCAGCGAATCGAGCAGGCGCGGAATGCGTTTGCCCGCGTGATCACAAAGAATAACAAACGGCGAAGCGGCGCCGGGCCGCGCAATGCCGGCGGGCTCGGGTTCGTCTAAGGCCAACAGCGGCGGGGGAAGGGCGGCATTCATCACGTCAGCGGTGTCTCCTGGACGCCTTTGTAGCGCCTGAAATGAAAAGGGTTATTACGCCTGGGTGTCTCCTGGACGCCTTTTTAGCGCCCGAAATGAAAAGGGCCATTAGGCCTGCGGATCGAGCTGCTCCCACTGCGCCATGCGTTCCAGCGCCTGGTCCCCCAAGCGCGCTAGCACGCCGGCCGCCAGCGTTTCCGTGAGCACAAAAGCGGCGGCGTGGGTATCGAATGGCCAGCAAGACTCTACCTGCACCGGCAGTACGACCTGGGCATGGGCGGCAAGAGGGGACAGATGCGAGTCGGTCACCAGAATTAGAGTCGCGCCACGCTCGGTGACCTGCTGCGCCAGCGTCGCCATCGTGCGCTGGTAACGGCGAAAATCGAATAAAACAAAAATGTCCTGTCGGCCGGCGTCGACGATAGGCAGGATCCGTTGGTGCGGCACTTCCGGCAGCAGCATGACCTGCGGTCGCAGTTGCCGCAAGTGGCGTTCCAGATAGATAGCCAGCGACTGACTAAAGCGCCCGCCGCCCAACGTCACCCGTTTGCCGCCCTGACTGAGCAGTTCAATCGCCTGCTGCATGTCGAAGGCCGGTATGTGACGCAGCGACTGGCTAATGGCGTGGCAGGTGGCCTGCAGCGAGGTTTCCATCAGCTCGGCGTGGCAGCCGGCGGTTTGCCGACGGTCCAGTAGCTGCAGCGGTCCATTCGACCGCCAGGAAAGCTCGGCGCGCAGCGCCTGCTGTAATTCTACGAAGCCACGAAATCCCAGTCGGCGCGCGAATCGTACCACCGACGGCGCGCTGACCTGGGCCTGCTGTGCCAGGCTTTGCACCGAATCCAAGCCCGCGCTGGGGTAATCCGCCAGCAGCGCGCGCGCCACTTTTCTCTCGGTTGGGCTGAGCTGAGCCAATCCGGTTCGCAGGCGCTGAATCAATTGTGGCGCTTCAGGCGCGTCGTCCATCGAGGGGAGGGTTGGAGGTTCCGTCATCTGCCACGCTCTTTTACGTAAGAAATAGGTTATTGACCGCCAATGGTATTATATTCATTACAGATACAGGTTCAGCGGTGATTTTGTTATAGATATAAAATAGACGCAAGCAGTTTACAGGTGTCCGACGGTTTAAGGTGTCGGCACAACAGTATCAACACCCGGGAAAACACGCCGCACATTCTAACGACAGCGGCGTATAAGATGTGGCGAGAAAGCAGGGCATTGGCGCTGGATGAACCGGCGCGCTGATTAACCCCGCCACGGCGCGCGGTTTAGTTTAACCAGGCATGGCCGCTGATGTTCTCGCTCAGCACACGCGCGTTACCCTTACGGCTTAGGGTGCTCCACGCTGGACGGCCACCGTTACCATGACGGTTGCGGACTGGCGTGGGGGGCGACGCCGCAACGCGGACCACCTTGCAAAGTTTTGGCCGTTGAGTATCCCTCTGGTTGTTTCTTTGCCCCTGACTGTACGGGGCGCATTTTTAATCGGTTGACGCCTGACGAAGGGCTTTCTCGCTAAAGCACTAATGCATCTGCGCAAAAAAGCGTCGCTTTATCGCGCGCGTGTCGCGTTCACAACACGCTTGATGGCAGGTTGCAGCCATGCACATGGCCCGGATTTGCGTCTGTCTTAATCCCTGAAACGGCGATGGGCGTCTGAATATTCGACTATCAGAAGACGCATAACCAACATTAGCCGCCGTGACGTATACGCGTCGCTGAATTTTTGATAGCGTTTACGGGTAATCTCTTATTGAGTAAAAGCCACCATGAAAAACCTAGTGATCGATCTTTTGATTAAAATGGCCAAGGCGGATGTCCAGACCAAAGAACTGACGGCGCAGGTTGAAGCGCAATCGCTGCTGTTGGCGGCGCTGGTGCTGACCGTGGGCAAAGGTATTCCCGCCAGTATGTCGAGCAATATTCAAAAAGCGATATTGTCGGCGCCGGAGGCCTCGGCTGAGATCCTCTCAAGCGACGCCGATTTATTGTTGGCGCATTTCGACCGTCTGATATCGGTTTCACATTTTGTGGAGGAAAACGCCGACAGTCAGCTAGCCCACCATTAGTTGCGCCTTCCGCCCCGCGCCGCCGGGGGGAGGGCTCCCATTGGGGCCGGGCCGTGCCGTGAAGAGCACGCCCCGCGCGATGGTGAGGTGTAACGGTAATCTATAGTGCCACACCGCGAAGACCATCATCCCAAATCATGCATGACCAGCTTGGCGATTTCAAAATAGATAATCAGCCCGGTGCCGTCGATGAATGTGGCGATGAACGGTGCCGACACAACCGCCGGATCGATACGTAAGCGCTTAAGCAGCAGTGGGATTATTGACGAGACGATTGCCGTCCAGATGGTAATGGCAATCAGCGTCAGGCAGACCACCAGCGTCACCTGCGGGCCGACATTCAAGATCCAGGCGCGTATCCATGCCACCAAGCCGATAGATATCGCCACCAAAAACGACGTGGGAATCTCTTTGCGCAACACGGCAGGCAGATTGCGCAGGCTCACTTCCCCCAGCGCCATGGCGCGCACCAATGTGGATGTGATCTGGGTACCGCTATTGCCGCCGGTGCCGATAAGTAACGGAATAAAGAACGCCAGCGCGATAGCCGCTTCCAATTCATCGGAAAAGGCTTTAAGTACCGTGCCGGTATACGCTTCCGCCACAAACAGCAGCATCAGCCAGCTGATGCGTTTTCGCCACAGCCGCCAGGGTGAAGAACTGAGATAGGGCTCGTCCAGCGGCAGGCTGGCACCCTGACGTTGGGCGTCTTCGGTATATTCATCGCGCAGCAGCGCGGCGATTTCCCGTTCGCCGAGTTCGCCGATAAGTTTGGCATGGCGCACTACCGGCACCGGGCCGTTCAGATGGTTACCCAGCATTTCGGCGACCTGTTCGCGATCCTGCTCAGGCGCGACGGCCACATAATCCCGCGTCATCAAGCTGGCGACCGGCACATCGGCATTGTCTTCGGTAAATAAGCGTTTGACCGAAAGAAGCCCTTCCAGGTAATTATCTTTATCGACAATGTAAATTTGCGGCGGAATAGCATTGTCGGTGAGATGATCCAATAAATATTGCCGTGCATCACCTGCGGACAGGGCACCCGAAATAGCAATATACTGGTCACTCATATAATAAGCGACCGCGTGATCCATAATTTTTTCCCCTACGGCCGTGACCGTCGAGGGTTGAGATGAGTAATGCATGATGGGTTCCCCAAAGCTGTTTTCGACATCAACAGTTCTCAAAAAGGGGCATAAACCTGAGAAGAGAGCGCAGCCAGCCTATCTCCACGTCACGGTTTTGGCACTATACAACGTATCTGTATAACAGAAGTTACTTTGGGCTAAACCTTAATCCGATAAAGCCTGTCCTAACCTTGGGCGTCTCTCGACGTCGTCAGATCAGTAACCTGTATTTGTATAGGAGCCTCGCCAAACGAGATACTGCAAATTAAAATCGGGCAAATTATATAGTTCCAAACATTGGCCGGCAAAGTGAATACGCTTTCCGTTTATCAGCCGTTGATTATCATTCGCAGGAAAAGAAACAACGACCGGATAAGACGACGGTAAATAAGGTCATGGACCGCAGGTCCCAGCTGGAGAAGGATGACCCCGCGAAACGCTTGCTCGCAACGCGTCATCCTCGCTTACGCCAGCTTAATCACCACCATACCGATGAGCAGTAACACTAAGCCTGCCCAGCCGCGGCCGCTTAAACGCTGATTGAACATTATCCACCCGGCGGCGATAGTCGCGGCGATACCAAAGCCGCCCCATAAGGCGTAGGCCACCGAGAGGTCTATACCTTTGACGGCTTGGGACAGAGCGCTGAAGGCGCCGAGTACCGCCAGCAGCGATAACATGCCCAGCCACAGTTTACGGAAACCGTCCGACATCTTGAGCAGAATGTTGGCAAAAATTTCCAGTACCACCGCCAGAGCCAGAAAGGCGGAGTGATAGAGATCAAACTGTTGCATGATGGCGCTCCTTCTGCCGCGCGCTCAGACCGCTATCGCCGCGGCTGGCGTTGTCGCCGTGCGCTTTACGGGTGCCGGATTTCAACATCACGATACCGACGACTAAAATGGCCAGTCCCGTCAGCTTGGTCAGCGAGAAGGGCTCATCGAACCACATCACGCTGAACAACGTAATAAACAGAATGCCAATGCCTTCCCACAGCGCGTAGGCGACCCCTAGCGCTACCCGTTTGATCGCCAGCGAAAGCAGAATGTAGGAGGCGGTGATCATAATGTACATCACAATATGACCGGTCATTTCGCCATTCACGGTGGCATATTTCATCGACAGCGTGCCGATAACTTCGGCCGTAATGGCGAGCGCTAAAAAGATCCAGTAAATCATGGTAATTCTCCCGACAGATAACACGCGTGTCGGGGCATTTATGCCGGGGGGTGTGCGGCCTGGGGCCGGTCACAGATTGCTGCCGCCGGGGATAAGTTGCCCCAAACGTATCATTAACGCGGATCCTGGCAACGGCTGGCGCAGGCCAAGGCCGTCAGGACCGGTATTGGAAGAAAATACGCTACAGCTCGCCGCACCAATGCTGCTCACTGGCAGCGGTAGCCAAAATGAAATACCGGTAAGAAGAACAATTGAGGGTAATACTTTTAGTAAACATCATGGTTATTTTCAGTTATTAGCTGAAGTCCTTGTAATATTCCGAAAATCCTCGTAAATAGAAAATTATTATCTGTTAATATTTCTACCATAAGGGCGGAAAAAAGGCAAAGCGGGAAATTTCAGGAATTGTAAAGCATCGGCTGAAAGGACGCGCCGCCCCTGATGCGGCGCGGTACGCGGTGGGGGCGTCCGCCGCGGAAAAAAGTGCTGAACCGAGGATTATGGCTGCTGGGGCAGGAGCGTTTCGACAATGGCATGCCACAACGCGATACCCGGCTCGATAAGGGCATCATTAAAATCATAACTGGCGCTGTGCAGAGGACGGGAGGGCGTTTCGCCGTCGGCCCCCAGCCAGAAGTAGGCGCCCGGACACGCGTCGAGCATAAAAGCAAAGTCCTCCGATGCCATCGACGGCGGGATATTGCCGTGCACCCGCTCGGCGCCCAGGGTATTGACGGCAATCGCGCGCAGTTTTTCCGCCTCGGCGGCGTGATTGCGGGTGACCGGATAACCAACGCTAAACGTCACTTCGCCGCTGACGCCAAAGGACGGCGGCAGAGCGGCCACCAGATCGCTAATCAGCGTTTTCACCCGGTCACGTACCGGCGTTTGCAGGCAGCGAAAGGTGCCGCGCAATACCGCATGGTCGGGGATCACATTCAGCGCAACGCCGCCGTTGATCTGGGTGACGCTCAGTACCGCCGAATCGGTTGGCGAGATGTGGCGGGCGGTAATGGTCTGCAACGCCAGCAGTAGATGAGCGGCCGCAATAAGAGGATCGTCCCCCGTTTCGGGCATAGCGGCGTGGCAACTCCTGCCGGTCAGGGTAATCTCGAACGTATCCAGCGACGCCATCATAGCGCCGGCATTAATACCGACATGGCCCGCCGGCAGGCCAGGCCAGTTATGCAACCCGTATATTCCCTGCATAGGAAACCGGCGGAACAGCCCATCATCAATCATGGCGCGGGCACCAGCCAAGTTTTCTTCGGCCGGCTGAAAAATAAAATGGAGGGTGCCGCTGAACCGGCGAGTAAGGCACAGCGAACGCGCGGCGCCTAGCAGAATGGCGCTATGGCCGTCGTGTCCGCAGGCGTGCATACGGCCCGGATGGCGGGATTGATAAGGCACACCGCTCATTTCGGCGATGGGCAGCGCATCCATATCGGCACGCAGACCAATGGCAGGGCCGGGGCCGTTTTCCAGCGTGGCCACGATGCCGGTACCGCCTAAACCGGTATGCACCTGCAAACCAAAACTTTCCAGCCACTCGGCAATGTTACCGGCGGTCAGGGTTTCCTGATAACCCAGCTCAGGGATGGCATGCAATTGATGCCGCCAGCGGATGGCGTCATCGATCAGCGCAGCGGGAATCCTCATGATGTTATTCAATCCTCTTTGACATTAATCGTGGCAAGGAGATTTTCCGTAATGAGCGGCGCTTCGCTACTTCTCCCGATTTGATTTTACGGCAAGCGACGGCGGCTGCGGCAAAAATTTTATCGGTAATTATTGCTGCCTTGGCGCGTACCCGTTGAGCATAGCAGGGATAAGGCGGTAGAGGATCCCGGTGGACAGACGCCCGCTGCGCCGGGGACGATACCGGACCGACGCGCAGGAGAGGGCTGTTTTTCCTACCCGAGGCATGCTGGTTGCATTGCCTAGCCCTCATGCGAAAAAAGGTCAGCTATATCATCATGCCAGCGACACATCTTCCCCCGCGGGCGGCGTGGGCCTTACTGGCGATAATCTTTAATACAATCACCAGGGCGGGCGTTTTGATAATCGGCTAAAGACCTTAAGCCGTTATCTTGTTGATACAGGATGAAGAGTAGCCTAGGGCCTTGGTCGATAGGAAAACTTGCTCTGGAGTAGCGGGCGAGGATTTCCCTGGCAAACCCGGCCGTTGGCGCTTTCGCCAAACACGCGTTGGACCCGTTGCCGGAAGCGCTTGCCGCCTCAGCGGCGATAAGCGCGGCGGTCGACGCCTTCGCTGCTGTCCGCGCCGAGGGACATCTCATCCACGCCGTGCGCCACGGCGGGCGAAGCCGCTGGCAATCGCGCCAGCTGCGGCCAAAGCGCCATGATTAATGCCACAAGCGTACACAACTGCCGGCGGCTAACGCCGTCGCGCGCTTGCACCGCCATCCCCTGTAACTGGCAAGCCAGATATTTGGCCAACCGAACGGTATCGGTACTCGGGGGCAATTCACCCGCTATCTGCCGCTCGCGGTAAAAATCACGCAGCAGTTGTTCGGGCAGCATATTGTGGCTACGCAGCAGGGCAGCGATAGGCTGGGAATCGGCCGACAGGGCGGAGGAGGTGCAAATCAGGAAGCATCCTGGCGGTAAACCTTCGCCGGTAAATTGGGCGACGCAAGCCGTAAGAAAGTCTTCGGTAGCGCCGGCGACGCTGCGGTGGGGATTATCCAGACAGGGCTTCATTTTCCGAACAAAGCGCTGGAGATAACGTTCCATCGCCGCGCGAAAAAGCCCCTCTTTATTACCGAAAGCATGATATAGGGTCGGCGCTTTAGCACCGGTGGCGGCCACCAGATCATGCATTGATGTCGCCTCAAAGCCGTGCTGCCAGAATAAACGCAGGGCCACGTCCAGTGCGGCATCGGCATCAAAATGTTTCGGCCTGCCGCGCCCGCGTAGGGCGGTAACGGCCGTTTTGCTGCTCATGGTCTCCTCTCTGGGTTCATGACACTCACCTATATAATTAGTGATCATTACAAAAATTACAACCCCCTTTTCGCCACAATGTTAACCCGGTCGCGTGGCACACCCGCCTGGCGATAAATAAAAATTAATAATCATTAATAAAATGCTTGATCATTGCACTCAACCGGGCTAGCATTTAGTTATCGAACGTTAACTAAAGCGCATTTGTCGCCCCTATTAGCTACCAGAGAAGAGAACATTTTATGAAAAACGTTACTTATGCCATTGCCGCTTTAATGCTCAGCACCCTGTCATTTGTCGGCTTTGCCGCGCAATTGGTTCAGCAAGCCCCGGCCGACCAGCAGAAAGTGGGTGTAGTCTCGGCGACGGTCAATAACAGTAACCTGTCGCAGCTTCAGGCAGAACTGGCCGCGCAGGCCGATGCCAACGGCGCCAAGTCGTACAAAATTACTTCCGCCTCCGGCGAGAATAATTTGCACGGCACCGCCGTTATTTATCAGTAACGAAATCGTCAGCCGGCGATTTCCCGCCGCCTGACGCCTGCTTTCATTAACGGCCCCGGCGGCAATCTTTGCCCCGGGGCCGTTTTGTTTTACGCCGTCGGCAGCCGTATATGCCCCCGGCGGCGGCCGTCACTGAGATGAGTCGTTACCCGATGCTATGACAGCCGATACGCGTCGGCCGCGGCGGTGCTGACTATACTTTCCGCCAGTGACGAAGCGGGACAAAACAAGGGGGCATGGTGCGTTTTTTGCTGGTTATCGCGGTATTGGCTGCGCTAGTGGTGGGGGGATACCCCTGGATTGATAGGCATTTGCCCCCGGGCTATCGGCCGTTTGCGCCGCTGTCGGTAGACGACCCGCCAACCTGGGTCACCCGCATGAAGCTTAAACGGATTAAACAGGATCCCGCCGCCTGCATGGCGTTGCTGACGCAGGCTCAGGCGGCGGGACGGATTACCTTTCGCCAGCAGCGCTCAAGCGAAGGGGATTGTCCGCTCGATAACCCGGTTCGCGTGACGCGGTTTGGACCGGTGGCGCTGAGCGCGAGCTTTCTCGCCAGTTGTCCGCTGGCGTTAAGCAGTACGATGTTCGTGGGACAAGCGGCCGCGCCTGAGGCGCAAACGCTATTGGGTAAGCGCCTGGTGCGTATTGACCATGTTGGCAGCTTCGCCTGTCGCAACATTTATCACCGTGCCGAAGGCCGGCGCAGTGAACACGCCAGCGCGGATGCGCTGGACGTGGCCGCTTTTCGATTTAGCGACGGCAGCCGTTTAACCATCGGCGGCGATTATCGCCGTCAAAACGACGGCGGACAGTATCTGCGCACGCTGTTCAGCGCCAGCTGCGCCTATTATGGCAACGCGCTGGGACCCGATTATAACGCGGCCCACGCCAGCCATTTTCATTTGGGCATGCGCGGCTTTGGTCTGTGTCGCTGACTAGCGGGGTAAGGCTTTAGCGAGGGCTTAGCGGGGGGCGACATCGCCATTGGCCCTTTGTATAACGGTTCCGGCGCGGGTGCGCCGGTGACAATCACAACGCGGGAATTCCCGCAGGTTAGGAAGAAAAAACTATGGCCCGTCGAACGCCTATTGAGCGCTACCGTAACATCGGCATCAGTGCCCACATCGATGCCGGTAAAACCACGACAACCGAACGTATTCTGTTCTATACCGGCGTAAGCCATAAAATTGGCGAGGTACACGACGGCGCTGCTACGATGGACTGGATGGAACAGGAGCAGGAGCGGGGAATTACCATTACCTCCGCCGCCACCACCGCCTATTGGAAAGGGATGGCCGGCGATTTGCCGGCGCACCATATCAATATTATTGATACCCCTGGGCATGTGGATTTTACCATTGAGGTGGAGCGCTCCATGCGGGTATTGGATGGCGCGGTGATGGTCTATGACGCCGTGGGCGGCGTACAGCCGCAATCGGAAACCGTATGGCGCCAGGCCAATAAGTATCATGTACCGCGCATCGCTTTCGTCAATAAGATGGACCGCACCGGCGCGGATTTTTTCCGCGTGCGCGATCAAATCAGCGAACGGCTCAAAGGCGTCGCGGTACCGGTACAAATTCCGGTCGGGGCGGAGGAGCAGTTCCAGGGCGTGGTGGATTTGGTGAAAATGAAGATGATCGTCTGGGACGAAACCAGCCTGGGGGTCAAATTCACCTATGACGCTATCCCGGCCGATCTGCTGCCGCTGGCCGAGACCTGGCATAACCGCATGGTGGAAGCCGCCGCCGAGGCCAATGAGGCGTTGCTGGAAAAATACCTCAACGGTGAGCCCCTAAGCGAGCAGGAGCTGAAAGCGGCGCTGCGGCAGCGAACGATCGCCAATGAGATTGTGCCAATGCTGTGCGGCAGTGCGTTCAAAAACAAAGGCGTGCAGGCATTGCTGGATGCGGTGGTGGATTATTTGCCGTCGCCGATAGATGTGCGTGCGATAAGCGGCCATGACGAGGCGGACCGCGAAGCGGTGCGTCACGCCAGCGACAGTGAGCCGTTTTCCGCGCTGGCGTTCAAAATCATGACCGATCCTTTTGTCGGGCAATTGATTTTCTTTCGCGTCTATTCCGGCGTCGCCAGTACCGGCGATACGATTTACAACCCGGTGAAAGGCAAAAAAGAGCGCCTGGGGCGGCTGTTGCAAATGCATGCCAACGAACGCAAGGATATTAGAGAGGTGCGCGCCGGCGATATTGTTGCCACCGTCGGGATGAAGGATGTGACCACCGGCGATACGCTTAGCGATCCGGCGCAAGCTATTATCCTGGAACGCATGGTGTTCCCCGAGCCGGTCATTTCGCAGGCCATCGAGCCGAAAACGAAAGGCGACCAGGAAAAAATGGGTATCGCTCTTAGCCGTCTGATGCAGGAAGATCCGTCGTTTCGCGTGCGCACCGATGAGGAATCCGGGCAAACGATTATTTCGGGCATGGGCGAGCTGCATTTGGAAATACTGATGGATCGTCTGCGTCGCGAATTCAATGTGGAGGTCGCGGTAGGGAAACCACAGGTGGCCTACCGGGAAACCATTACGCAAAGCGTCGAGTCGGTGGAGGGCAAATTTGTCAAACAATCCGGCGGCCGGGGACAATATGGGCATGTGGTGTTGAATTTGACCCCGCAGCCCGCCGGTCAGGGCTATGCCTTTATCGATGACATCAAGGGCGGCGTGGTGCCGCGGGAGTATATCCCGGCCGTGGATAAAGGTATCCAAGAAACCCTGGTGACCGGGGTGCTTGGCGGTTACCCGGTGGTGGATGTCAAAGTGGCGCTGGTATTTGGTTCCTACCATGAGGTGGACTCCAATGAAAACGCGTTCCGTATGGCGGCATCGATGGCCTTCAAGGAGGGGATGCGTCGGGCATCCCCCGTACTGCTGGAGCCGATGATGGCGGTGGAGGTCGAGACGCCGGAGGAATTTATGGGCAACGTGATGGGAGATCTCTCCTCACGACGCGGTATGGTGCAGGGGATGGAAGATATCGCCGGCAGTAAACTTATCCGCGCCGAGGTGCCGCTGGCCGAGATGTTCGGCTATTCCACCGTGTTGCGCTCGATGTCCCAGGGGCGCGCGACTTATACGATGGAGTTTAAGCACTATGCCGCGGCGCCGCGGCAGGTTGCCGAGGAGGTGATTAAGGCGCGCCAGCGCTAGAGGCGACCGCGGTGGCAACCGGGCGCGTGAGGGGCGCGGTAGCGCCTTGCGCGCCTGACATGGCTTACGGCAGTGCGCATACGGACGTTTGCCCTCTGCGCAGTGCGCCTTTTCTGCAAAGTGCCAGCTCGCCGGACCGTGACGATAATCAATACGGCCCGGCACCCTTGCATTGAGACCGCCGGTCCGTCATTTTCGGCAATCAGCCGGTCCGTTGATTAGGGCAAGCAATCTGTCCCCTCAGCTCGACAAAAGGTCTCTCCATTAACCTCGACCAACAGTCTATGCCTTCACCTCGACAAACAGTCTATCCCCTCAGCTCGACAAAAGGTCTCTCCGTTAACCTCGACAAACAGTCTATGCCTTCACCTCGACAAAAAGTCTATCCCCTCAGCTCGACAAAAGGTCTATCCGTTAACCTCGACAGACAGTCTATGCCTTCACCTCGACAAAAGGTCTATCCCTTTACTTGGACAAACGGTCTATACATTCACCTCAACTCACAGGCTATCCGTTAAACTTGGCAATCGATCTATCCCTTAACCTCAACAATCAGATAAAGTCATCATCGTCATTGCTAAAATCGTCAGCGCCGAAATCGTTATAATCGGTATTGCTGCCGTCATCCGTTTGATCAAAAAAATGGCTGTCGGAGACGTTATTGAACGTATCAAGATTATCGGCATTAAAGTCTTGATTAAGTAACGGGTCGCTAGCGCCGGAAAGCGATGCGGCGGGATCATCGATGATGTTAACAATCTCTTGCGGTGCGGAATGATGGAACATATTGGTGAGCATATTCCCCAGCACCACCCCGCCGGCGACGCCCGCGGCCGTTTGTAGCGCGCCGGACAGAAAACCCCCGCCGCGCGGAGCATTGTACGGCTGCGCATAGCCGCTGTAGCCTGCCTGCTGCTGCTGCTGCTGCTGCTGCTGCTGCTGCTGCTGCGGGGAAGGCGAGCCCCAAGCGGACCCCCCCGGCTGCTGAGGCGGTTGACTGCCCCAGGTCGCTGCCCCCGATTGCTGGCGGCCCGCGCCGAACAGTCCACTGAGAAAGCCACCGCTGGCGGGGCGCTGCTGTGCCGCCGCCTTTAATTGCGCCACTTCATTTTGCAGTTGCTGCACTTGCTGACCCAGCCGGTTCAGCGCGGCTTCCTGAATCAAGATGGATTGTGCCATATAATAAGGAGCCGCGGGCTGTTGCTGAACAAAACCCTGAATCTGCCGGTCCGCCTCGACATCACGAGGGCCTGCGCTTTGTTCCGCCTGCTTCAGACGTTGAAACAGGCCTTCGATAAGACGTTGCTCTTCAGATTGCATAAGTCAGGTTCCCATTAATGATGTGCCAAAGTGGCCGTGATGGCCTAGCGTTAAATTTAGTCTTATCCTGCCGAGGCGGAAAGGCCCCCCGCGTAAAGGTTTATGGGAAATTGTTACCAGTTGGCATCTGCGGCGAACGCTAACCCCCCGACCGACGCGAGTGGGAGCAAACTGTGGCCTTTTATGTGCTACCATTGTCGCCAATGACCGCCTATTTTGCCGCCGGAGAGAGTGTTTTTTATGGCCGAATTCAACCGTCCCGTGTTAACGTTGCCCAACGGCGCCGACAAACTGCTGCTTCATTCATGTTGCGCCCCGTGCTCGGGAGAGGTCATGGAAGCGATCACCGCTTCAGGCATTGACTACACGATTTTCTTTTACAATCCCAACATTCACCCGCAGCGGGAATATCTGATCCGCAAGGAAGAGAATATCCGTTTCGCGCAGCAGCATAAGGTGCCGTTTGTTGATGCCGATTACGACAGCGACAATTGGTTTGCCCGCGCCAAAGGCATGGAACAGGAACCGGAGCGGGGTATCCGCTGCACCATGTGTTTCGATATGCGTTTTGAACGTACCGCGCTCTTCGCCGCTGAAAATGGTTTCAGCGTGATTTCCAGCTCGCTCGGTATTTCCCGCTGGAAAAATATGCAGCAGATTAACGAATGCGGCAGGCGTGCCGCGGGCCATTATAACGGTATCACTTATTGGGAATATAATTGGCGTAAACAGGGCGGCTCCGCGCGAATGATTGATATCAGTAAGCGTGAGCGTTTTTATCAACAGGAATATTGCGGTTGCATTTATTCTTTGCGCGATACCAATAAACACCGTCGTTCGCAGGGCAGGGATATTATCCGTATCGGCACTAAATATTATGGCGACGAAGAATAAGCTTGGTTGATGCCCTATTAACCTTGTGAAGCGGCTAAATGTATTACATTACTCGCCGATGACCCGGTAAACATGTCGGACCTGCGGCATTGCCCGCCTGGCTCTAGCGGTGGACCGTCGAGAAATTGCGCATCGCGCCCATGTGCGCATTCTCTCCTGACAGCGCCGCGCATTCAGGCGCGTTGCCGCGGGGTGACTAAAGGCAGGCCGTCGGGCGGTCAATATCACCGGTAAAAAGCGCAGTCCCGATAGCCGGCGTGTGCGTCCGTCGGGCCGGGAACCGCGCCAATCCTATGAGCGGGCGCACGGCGGTAACGCGCAGCGCGCTATTATAGACAGGATGTTAAAAATGTTATTTGTATGAGTGATATTGACAGGGGATGATAATAGCTGTTTAATTTCCCCCTACCAAGACCGCTTTAATGAAGACACCCGCTCGCCGCTGCCGATAAATGTCATTCATACCCTATTTAATGCATTTCATTCCCTCTTCCTGACAACTCATTCCCGTTTTGCCCCCGTTGGCGCCAAATGATCTTATAGTGCCCGCAATAACCCTTAGGGGAATAAATTCATTTTTTGAATTGTTTATGCGAGGCAAAGCATGAAAACGCAATCATCCCGATTCATTCGTTGGTTTACCCTGGCTGGCACCATTATTACCCAGTTTGCTTTGGGGTCGGTGTATACCTGGAGTTTGTTCAATGGTCCCCTGGCGCAGAAATTGGGTCAGCCCATTAGCCAGGTGGCTTTCGCTTTTGGTTTGCTGAGCATGGCGATGGCGGTGGCGTCGACCACCGCAGGTAAATTTCAGGAGCGCTTTGGCGTGCGCAAAGTCACGATCGGCGCCGGGGTATTGCTGGGCATCGGACTTTGCCTGACCGGGTGGTCCAATTCCATTATCATGCTTTGGCTGTGCGCCGGAATTTTGGTCGGGCTGGCGGACGGTATCGGGTATCTGTTGACGCTGTCTAACTGTGTTAAATGGTTTCCCGAACGCAAGGGCCTGATTTCTGCATGCGCTATCGGCGCCTATGGGCTGGGCAGTCTGGGCTTCAAATACATCAACAGCCAGCTGCTGGACCGCTATAGTCTGCCGTTGACGTTTGTATTATGGGGCGGTATCGCAGTGATAATGGTCGTGGCCGGCGCTCTTATGATGAAAGACGCGCCGCGCCAGGAAATCCGGCAGCGTGCCGGGGTCCGGGATTACACCTTGGCCGAATCCATGCGTATGCCGCAATATTGGTTATTGGCGCTGATGTTTGTTACCGCCTGCATGAGCGGGTTATATGTTATCGGCGTCGCCAAAGATATCGGCGAGAATCTGGTCCATTTATCGACGGCGGTGGCGGCCAATGCGGTCACTATTATTGCCGTCGCCAATCTTAGCGGGCGCCTGGTGCTGGGCGTCCTGTCCGATAAAATGTCCCGTCTTCGGGTCGTTTCACTGGCCCAGGTCATCGCCATGGCGGGGATGAGCATGCTGTTATTCGTTCATCTTAACGAGACACTGTTCTTTATCTCGCTGGCCTGCGTGGCGTTCAGTTTTGGTGGGACCATTACGGTATACCCGTCGCTGGTCAGCGATTTCTTCGGACTGAATAATCTAACCAAGAATTACGGCATTATTTATCTGGGTTTCGGCGTGGGTAGCATTATCGGCTCCCTGGTGGCGTCGCTGTTCGGCGGATTTATGGTGACGTTCCAACTGATAGCGGCTCTGCTGGTGATCGCGTTGATGATTTCGCTGACCCTGCGCCAGCCGGGGGCTGTCGATAAGCGCGGCTACCGTTTAGGGCATGCCCACGGCGAATAACAACTTGCCCCGACATCCGGTCGGCGGAGTGTCCCTGTCAGGCAAAAGCCCGCCCTCCGGCGGGCTTTTGCCGTTATCGCCGGTCTTGGCATGCGCCGTGCCATTATCGCAGACCTCGGTCGGCGCCGCGCCGTTATCGTAGGTTTTGGTTCGCACTGCGCCGTTACGGCTGGTCTTGGCATGCGCCGTGCCGTTATCGCAGACCTCGGTCGGCGCCGCGCCGTTATCGTAGGTTTTGGTTCGCACTGCGCCGTTACGGCTGGCCTTGGCTTGCGCCGCGCCGTTACCACCAACCTCGTCTTGCCCCAAGCCGGCGCCGGCTGGGGCTGAGCGCCTTTTATCAATTTGCTGCTAGGCTTACTGATAGTGCTTTAAACAGTAAGGTTTTATAAAATTAGTAAGGAGCCTATCGTGGCCTATGAGCAAATAATGTCGTTATCCTCCCTGTCGCAAATGACCCCGAGCAAAATAACCGTCGGAGAGACCGATATACTGGTAATCCGCCGCGGTGATGAGGTCTATGCCCTGGAAGCCACCTGCCCGCACTCCGGCGCGCCGCTGGAAAAGGGGGCGCTGTGCGAAGATAAACTGGTCTGCCCGTGGCATAAATCGGTGTTCGCCATCACCGAAAGTCGCCCGGGCTCTCTGCTGGAACCGCCCTCACTGCGGGCACTGAAACGCTTCCCGGTGAAGGTGGAGCAAGATGCCGTGTGGATCGACCCGCACCCGCTTGACGAAGCCACTCCCTTGCAGACGGCGGATAAACAGCCGACCTATGTGGTATTGGGCACCGGCGCCGGCGGTAGCGCGGCGATAAAAGCGCTGCGTGAGATGGGTTTTACCGGCAGGCTGGTGGTGGTTGAACGTGAAAAACAGGCCCCCTACGATCGTACCGCGCTATCGAAATTTGTGCCGCAGGGGGATATGGATATTCACGATGTGCCCTCCCTGCTGCCGGAATCCTACTATCAGCAACAACAGATAGAACGCATCAATGGCAATGTGGAAGAACTGGACAGCCAGCGCCGTCGTTTACGTCTGGAAGACGGCAAGACCCTTTCCTACGATCGTTTACTGTTAGCCACCGGCGCCACGCCGCAGCGGCCGGACCTGCCTGGCAAAGCGCTACGCGGCGTGGAGGTATTGCGCAGCTGGGAACAGGCGGCGACGCTGGTTGCCACCGTCGAGCGGGAGCACCGGCTGGTCATTATCGGCAATAGCTTCATCGGTATGGAGGTGGCGGCGGCGCTGCGTAAACAAGCCGTAGAGGTCACGGTCGTTTCGCCCCATCCTTTACCGTTTGAAAAACAATTCGGCACCGAGTTGGGCCGCTTTTTCCGCCGCCGTCACCAGGAGAAAGGCGTCACCTTTGTTGACGGCGAGCCGGCCGCTTTTGAAGGGGAAAAAAGCGTCAGCGCGGTGACGCTGAAAGACGGCCAACGTATTGAGGCGACGCTGGTTTTGCTGGCGACGGGCGTGGCGCCGGCGACGCGATTCATCCACGATCTGCCGCTCAATGACGACGGCAGCCTGACCGTTGACCGGACGATGAAGGTGTCCGCAGACATTTTTGCCATCGGTGACATCGCGACGTTCCCGCTGGACGGCAATCCCACCCGCATTGAACACTGGCGCGTGGCTCAGCAGCACGGACGTGTCGCCGCCGGTGCGATGATGGATAAGCCACACCCCTATGATGCCGTACCCTTTTTTTGGACCCAGCATTACGGCGTTCGCTATGAATATTTGGGCCATGCCGCTAAATGGGATCAGCAGGAAATTATCGGCTCGCCGGATGAGGATAACTTTGTCTCGCTGTATGGCCTGAAAGGAAATCTGGTGGCGGTCGTGGCGGCCGGACGGATGCGCACGACCGGCGTGCTATTAATTAAAATGGGCGACAAACTCGGTTTTGCCGAAGCGCAGCGCATCGTCGCCGACACCCGCGAAGCGGAAAGCTGACCGCGCGCCGGCGCCGCAGCGGCAATGCCCGCGGCCTTCGCGGCGCCGATTCCCTTTACCGTAGCGCAAAATTTTGCCGGCAAACGTGTGCGCCGCCAGAGGTCGATGATATGATGCGCTGCCGGCACGCAACGGGGCGGCGACTCTCCGCCTCATCCTGCTCCGGCCCAGGGACGATGAACGTTCTCGTCCGCTATTTCAGGTAAGGAAAAGGACAGACAGGCAATGACACAGCCCCTATTTATGGTTGGTGCGCGCGGCTGCGGCAAGACCACGGTGGGTCAGGCATTAGCGCGGGTATTGGGATATGCATTTACCGATACCGACGAGATGTTGTGGCGGTCTACCGGCAAGACTGTGGCAGAGATCGTCGCTGATGAAGGCTGGGCGGGCTTTCGGGCAAAGGAGAGCGAAATCCTGACAAGCGTTACGCAAGGGCAAACCGTGGTGGCCACGGGCGGGGGTATTATTTTATCGGCGGCTAACCGACATTTCATGCGCGCGCGCGGCACCGTGGTGTATCTGCACGTGTCGGCGCAGGAGCTTGCGCGCCGTCTACAGGCGTACCCCGATGAGGAGCAGCGGCCCAGTTTGACGGGCAAACCGATGATTGAAGAGATCGCCGACGTGCTCGCCGCACGGGAAAAACTCTATCAAGAAGCGGCACATCACATATTGGACGCCAGTCAGGCGCCGGACGATGTGGTCTATGCCATTTTACAACAGCTCTATCCCAGCGCGGCGAGTTGATAACCGGGCGACTTGGGGAGACGTGATGAGAGGTTAATCGCTTCGGCCGACGAGGCGCGGCGTGTTGGCTATACTTACCTTACGTGAGCACAACTATAAGGAAGTAACTATGGCAAGCAAACCTCCCTATCCGCGCGAAGCGCACATCGTCAAAAAAGAGAAAGGGCCGGCCGGCAAGAGCAAAACCGTCTATGAGTTGCGTGCCGACCATCCCCACCCCAATACCCTTATCAGTGAACACGACACCGAGCAAGAAGCGCTGGATTCCAAAGAGCGCTATGAGGATGAAAGCAAAAGCTGATCATCCGGCGGCAGGACATCGCGTCCTGCCGCCCCGCCGTTACTACGCGCTTTCCACCGTCGCGCATCACGATGTGTCACATCGGCGTAAAAAATAATTCATGTTTCTGCTGCTGCCGTCATGGCCCCATTGGGCCAAGTGGCTGAGAATGAAGCGCATTGCTCGTGCGTGAGGCGTTATCGTTAAGAGCGACACGCTAGTGTTTAAGTTTCTAATTAATAGCGATAAACCGATGTGTATGAGGCCGCCGGCGCACCGCGGACGGAGCGTGCAAACCGGTGAAATATTGTCTTGACGCCGACGCGCAGGCGATGAATGATAAAAACTCCGACATCAGTTCACCTGCAAAAAAAATAACATTATGTCGACATTGGAAAACGCCGCCGCGGTGTTAACGTTGTTCGTCCAGCCGGGCACGGATGCGCTGCCGGAAAGTCTGTCCTTCAGCGACATGGCCCGCCGTCTCACCTTGCCAAAAAGTACGCTTTCCCGGCTGCTTATCGCAATGGAATCGCAGGGACTGCTCGCGCGGGATCCCCACAACCGCCATTATCGGGTCGGCCACCTGCTGCGCTCATTGAGCCCGCCTGCACCGCAGAGCGGGCCGGCTACGCTTGCTGAGCGGGCGGCGCAGGCGCTGCATCAGCTCAGCGCACGCTATCGCTGCACCGGTTATTTATGCATGCTGCATCGGGATAAAGTCCGTATCGTGGACCGATTTCAAAGCAGCGCCGCCGCGCCTGCGATCTATGCGGTAGGCAGCCATTTGCCCGCCATGAATACGGCGGTCGGCAGAGCGTTGTTGGCCTGTTTTTCCGAGCGGGAAGTCATAGCGCGGTTGATGCCGCGCCAGGGCAGGCTGGGGGGATTTAATCAGCCCGGCATTGTCCGCTTGCTGCAGCGATTATCAGTGGTGCGCGGGCAGGGCTGGGATTTCAATCGCAATGAAACCCGCCCGGGTTACAGCGCGCTCGCTACGGCGCTGGCGGACAGCGAGCGGCGTGAGCAGTTCGGCCTATGTCTGTCTTTCGTGAACGCTGGCGATAAAGGCGCCTTCCCGACCGATAAGTTGGCGGGGTTGCAGTCCGCTACGCGGATGATTGCCCAACGAATCTATCAGTAAATCGGCGGCGCAAAATTTGTTTGTCCCGGCCGGGGTTTTTGTAGAAAAGGGCGTGACGCCCGCCGAGTCGCCTTTTACACTGGTATGACATTAATTGATAGGAAAAGACCGATGCTGAAGGTGAATGACTATTTTGCAGGGAAAGTGAAGTCCATTGGATTCGACGCCGCCAGCACGGGCCGTGCCAGCGTTGGCGTTATGGAGGCAGGGGAGTACACCTTTACCACCGGCCAGCCGGAAGAAATGACGGTCGTTAGCGGCGCGCTTAAGACGCTGCTGCCAGGCGCCAACGACTGGCAGGTTTTTATGCCGGGAGAGTCGTTCTACGTGCCGGCACACAGCGAATTTTGCCTGCAGCTGGCGGAAACCAGCAGCTATTTATGCAGGTACCTTAGCCACTCGCGCTGAACGGGTTGGCGCAAGGCCTGCGCCGTCCCGTCCACCGTTGACGCCGCTGGGCCGGGGGGCAATCTTTACTCTCATCCCGCTTCGTTCGCGCCAGGCATACGGCATTGCGTAACCTGCGCTGGCCGCGAGCCCGGCGGCATAGCCGCCCTCTGCGCCGCCGCGTCGATTCGTCCTCAAGCAATCGGTTAGGGTCATCGCCGCGCCGATTCGTCTCAGGGTTAACCGGCGGGCGGGTCAACCGTGCCTTTTCCCTGCGGCCGCCTCGGTTAGCCCTGACGCTGCGCCTCGCCTCCCAGCCCCGCAATCAGCTCAGTGATTAAAGCCGCCAATTCACCGGTCATGAGCGTAAAATCGGCGTCGAAACGGGCGGCGAAATCGTCGCGATCGATATCATCATTTTGCTCGCGTAGCGTATCGGCGAATTTTAACCGTTTAACCGTGCCATCATCGCCCAGCACAAACTGCACTCGCTCCCGCCAATCCAGCGCCAGCTTGGTCACCAGTTTGCCTGCCTCAATATGCACCGCGATTTCGTCGCTGGACAAATCCTGTTTTTTACAGCGAACGATGCCGCCTTCTTCCAGCAGCGCTTTTAGCTCAGCCTCATCTTGAATGGCGAAGCCGGCAGCGGGATCGCCGCTGCGTACCCATTCGGTCAGGGTCATTTCAATCGGTTTTTCCATAGTCAGCGGCACCACCGGCAACGAGCCGATAGATTTGCGCAGCAGCGCCAGACAATCTTCCGCTTTTTTGGCGCTGCCGGCGTCGACCAGCACCAGATTATTGACCTGATCCAGCCACAAGAACGTTTGGCCAAAACGGCTGAAGGCGCGAGGCATCAAGGTGTGCAGCACTTCGTCCTTGAGCGCGTCTTTTTCGGTTTTACGCAGTTTCCGGCTTTGTTCATTTTCCAGTTTGTCGATTTTGCCCTGTAGCTCCTGCTTTATCACCGAGGACGGTAGAATTTTTTCTTCTTTGCGCAGGCAAAGCAGGACATGTCCCGGTATCGCATGGGTCAGCACGTCGCTCTTGGCACCCATGGGCGGAACCCAGCCGGATTTCGCCATATCCTGACTGCCGCAGGGAGTAAAGGCGAAGGCGGACAACTGCTGTTCGATCTGCTCCACCGACAGCTCGATCGGCCGGTTCAAACGGTAAATCATGACATTCTTAAACCACAACATAATAGATATCCCTGACCTGAGGCACCTCAACCGGCGCGATTTGCCAACAAACGCAGCGCGCATGATAACGAATTGCAGGCGCTTCCCCTAGGAAAAAGCGCACAGAGTTGTCCGTATTTGACGTTGAAGCATGGTGTGTAACGGGCGGGTCAGGCACCGTCTGCGTTTGCCACAGGTTAAAAAAAAGGCGCTCGGCATACCGAAGGTTCTGGAGAGGAGACCGGAAAGAGGCGCTTGCCGTAGCGCGTTAACGGTGATTTCGCCGGTTACCGGCGTCGAAAATGTCTGATGATTTTATGATTAATAATTATCTATTAATTTAAGTTTATCAAAAAGCCGTATTACTGATGTAACCCATGCGCCAAGCGATAGAAAAAAGATAATAATAATTATTATAAAATAAATGATTCTCAAAATTCGGTATTCTTGTATTACCGTAAACATAGACTAACTTAATGGCGTAGCATCATTCTACTTCGTAAAAAATAAAGGAGTTAGCTTATGGAAACGCGGGATGTGGCTATCTGCGCCAACCGGGTGTCATGGGGATCACTTTTCAGTGGCGTTCTTACGGCATTCTCTATTTCACTCTTATTAGCGCTGCTCGGTAGCGCGTTGGGATTTAGCATGGTCGATCCCTGGGCGCAGCGACCGGCCGGGGGTATCGGCACCACCATGACCCTATGGACGGCGGCTGCGCTGCTCCTTAGTCTATTGGCCGGTGGTTTTGTCGCCGGCCGGCTGGCGATGATGGCCGGCGTGACGCACGGCTTCTTGACCTGGGCGCTATCGCTGCTGTTAGCGATTATCATTAGCGGATTCATTATTAGTGGTGCATTACGTTTGGCGGGAAATATGCTGGGCGCAGCGGGCAGCGCCGCCGGAAATATCGTTACGGCGGTGGGGAATAATAGCGATGAATTAGCGGGGGCGTTGAACAATGGGTTGGGGAAATTAACTCTGGACGATTCTCTGCCGGCCGATGCCTCGCCAAAAAATATTAGCGATGCGCTGCAAAACAGTGAAGTGGAAGCGCTGCATCCCGACTACCTTCAGCGCCAGCTTAAGGAAATACGTGCGGAAGTCAGCCAGGCGGTCGCCGAGGCGATGCGCGCCCCTGAGCGCAGTGAGCAGATTATGGCAGGGCTGGCTGAGAGGTTGAAGCAGCGCACGGATGCCGTAGCCGACGATATCAAGCGCGACGACGTGCATCAGGCGCTGGCCAATAGCAATCGTACTATGACGCCGGAGGCGTTAAATCAGGCGACCGATAAGGTGATGCGCGATAAACAGCAGGCGGCAGAAACGATAAAACAACGGATCGATACGCTGCAGCAGAACGTCAGTCACGCGCGTGAAGATTTGCAGCGCTGGCGCGAGGAAATGAAACAGCGCGCCGATAAGGCCGCTGCCGCCAGCGCCAAGTCCGCGCTTTGGTTATTCATTACCCTATTGCTGGGGGCGATAGTCAGCGCCGCCGGCGGCTGGTGGGGAGTAAGAAGCGGCGATCGCTATCACGTTCTCTAAACCTGCCACCGTTGCATGCACGGGGTGACGGGCGCCACAAAGCCAGGCTGAAACGTTACCCCACGGCGGGAATAGCTCAACTTTTTCCGTCGAATATCCTATGCTGATCCCCAAATAGTGCGCCGTGCCGCTTCCTGTCGCTTATCGCGGGGGCCACGGCGCCGGTAGATAACCGGAGCGGGGGCTGGCAACGTGCGTATCGGCATTGATTTGGGGGGTACCAAAATCGAAGTAATAGCGCTGGATGACGAGGGTCAGGCGATATTACGCAAACGGGTCGCGACGCCGCGCGATGATTATCCTGGGACGGTGGAGACCATCGCGGCGCTGGTCGAGCGGGTAGAACAGGAGACAGGCCAGCGCGGCAGCGTCGGCGTTGGTATTCCCGGAACCCTGTCGCCCTATACCGGCAAAGTGAAAAATGCCAATTCGGTATGGCTTAACGGTCAGCGTCTGGATAAGGATTTGCAGACCCGGCTGCAGCGGTCGGTAAGGATGGCCAACGACGCCAATTGCATGGCGGTGTCGGAGGCAACGGACGGTGCCGGCATAGGTATGAGTACCGTGTTTGCAGTGATAATCGGTACCGGTTGCGGTTCGGGTATCGCCCTTAATGGCAAAGTGCACAGCGGCGGCAATGGCGTGGCGGGGGAGTGGGGGCATAATCCGCTGCCCTGGATGGATGAGGATGAAAGGCGCATTATGCAAGAGGTTCCCTGCTACTGCGGAAAATCCGGCTGTACCGAAACTTTCATCTCCGGCACCGGTTTTATGCAGGATTACGCCAGGCTCAGCGGGCAACAGCGCAGCGGCGCAGAGATCGTCCATCTCGCCGCAGAAGGCGATAAATGGGCTGAGCGGGCGCTGAGTAATTATGAGCGACGGCTGGCCAAGGCCCTTGCGCAGGTAATCAATTTGCTCGATCCGGATGTCGTCGTGTTGGCGGGTGGAATGAGCAATGTCGACAGACTGTACGATTCGCTGCCGAGCTTAATAACGCCTTGGGTATTTGGCAACGAATGCCAGACGCCGATTCGTAAGGCGGTTCATGGCGACTCCAGCGGCGTGCGCGGCGCGGCGTGGCTTTGGCCGCAGGAAGAAGCGCGCTGACTCGCGAACGATGCCAGCGCCACCCGCGCGGCGGCAGGTTGGGTTTACATCGCGCACCGGCGGGGCTTAGGGCTCCCGCCTGAGCGGCTCTCTTCGCGGCGACAGGCACCCGGCACCGCCTCTGGCACCGCCGCCGGCAGAGGCGTCAACGGCGGTTGGGGTGCAGTTCCGTGGGCAAAGGTTGCCATCTGCGCCAGTACGGTCCTGATGGCGTTGCCGCCGGCAGAGGCGACAACGGTGGCTGGGGTGCAGTTGCCGTGGGCAAAGGTTGCCCACGGCGCCTATACGGTCCTGATGGCGTTGCCGCCGGCTGGAGGCTGGCCGTGCCAAGAGTGGGTTGGGCGTCGTTGCCGTCAGCGACCTCAATCGTCTCCCTCTTTGACCGGCGCATTGTCCGCCACAGCAAATTGTCGCTGCAGGCGGCTGATGCCCAATCCATTAATCTTACTGACTTTTATCTGCACCGGGATACGCTCCTTCATCGCTTCCACGTGGCTTATCACGCCGATCATTTTACCGCTGGCGTTGAGGGTATCCAGCGCGTCCAGGGCAATATCCAGCGTCTGGGCGTCAAGGGTGCCGAATCCCTCGTCAAGGAACAGCGAGTCGATGCCCGTCTTATGACTGACCAAATCCGATAACGCCAGCGCCAGCGCCAGGCTGACCAGAAAACTCTCCCCCCCTGACAGCGTCCGAGTATCACGTATGGCGTCAGCCTGCCAGGTGTCCACCACTTCCAGCTCCAGCTCTTCGTGCGTTTTGCGTTGCAGCTGATAACGGCCGTGCAGGCGCGCCAACTGCTGGTTAGCCAGATAAATAAGGTGTTCTAACGTTAAACCCTGTGCGAATTTACGAAATTTATCCCCCTCCTTCGACCCGATGAGCTCATTGAGATAGGCCCAATCCTGACAACGGTCGCGGCTCTCTTCTATCTGCCGCAGCAGCAGATGCTGTTCCCGCTGTCGCTGTTGATGGCTGCCCAACTGCTGCTGTATTTCCCCTTGCCTGCGGGCAAGTTGGCGCAGTTGGTCATCCAATTCGGCCAGGCGCTCCGCCACCGCGGCGTCATCCTCCTCGGGCGACAGGGTTGGCGGACGGGCGGCCTCCACCTGTGCCAGCGCCTCGGCGGCCTGCTGCTGGCGGGCGTCAGTACGCTGCTGCTGCGCGTTAAGCCGATCGCGATGTTCGCGCAGCGCATCCCGCTCGCCTGTGGGCAGCAGCGCAGCATCCAGGGCAGCGCTATCGGCAAACGAAGAGGTGCTCAACGCCTGTTGCAGCTGACTTGTGCTGGACGATGCCTGCTGAGCCAGCGTCTGCCGCTGGCGCGCCAGCGCGCTGAGGCTGCCCGCCAGTTCGTGTAGCTGACGCTGCGCTGCCTGTAGCTGTTGGCCGGCCTGAAGCTGCACCTGGCGCAGCCGTTCACCGGTGCGGCGCAGCCGCGCGCCGAACTCGACGGTCGTGACATCGCCGGCCAGGGCATGACGCTGCCGGCCGGCGCCGGCCAGTTCAGCGTCGGTGGCCGTTAGCGCCTGCGTCAGCGCCGCCTGGCGCTGCGTCAGGTCGGCGACGGTCTGCATCAGGGCGTCGACGCTGCCGTTCAGCGAGGTGATTTGGCTTAGTCGCCGCTGCGCCTGTTCATGGCGCTGCTGCCACCTCAGCCACAGTTCCCGGCGGGCATCGAGCCACGCTGCGGTTTGCATCGGCTCCGGCACCGTTAACGCTGCCGCGTCGAGGGCGGCGGCAATCTCCTCGTTAAGCCGCGCGAGATCGGTTTGCTGCTGGGTCAGACTCAAGGTGGAGGCTTGCAGATTCTCCTCCAGGTCGCGCTGCTGCTGACCGTTTAGCGCCAGCGCCGACAGGCTGCGATCGTGGACAAGCTCGGCGGCGCTTAGTGCATCGCGCGCCGACTGCCACGCCAGGGTCGCCTGCTGTAGCTGTTCGAGCCGCTGCGCCAGTTGAGTCTCTTCCCGTTCATAAGCCGCCAGCGCGTCTGCGGCCGCCCGCAGAGCCTCGGGCGTTAGCGTCGCCAGCTCGGGAAGGCGCAGGTTTTCGTCAGGCGCAATCGCCAGTTGCTCAACCGCCTGCCGCCAGCGTTGTTGCAGCTCGTTGCGCTGATGCGCCAAGGCCGTCAGCGTCTCCTCGCCCTGTTGGCACTGCGTAACCAGCAGGTGCAAACGGGTATCCCCCTCGATCTTCGCCGCGGCGCATTGGTCTACCTCGGTCTGCTGCTGCTGCAACTGCTGCTCGGTGCGCCCGGGGGACAACGTTTGATAGGCATTTATCGCTGGATGCTGGGTGGCGCCGCACAGCGGGCACGGTTCACCGGCGCGCAGAGCGCGGCGCTCATCCTCCAGCCGGACAATACGCCGTTCCAGCTCCAGCGTGGTTTTCGTCTGCCTCAGCAGCCGGGTTTTGTCCTCCAGGCTGGCGTGCAGCGCCGTTTGCTCCTGGCTTAACATAAACCGCGTTTGCAGGCGTTGGGACTGCTGCGACTCCTCCTGCCGGAGCCTATCCGCCAGCCCCGAGAGCTGCGGCAGCAGGGTGGTCAGCAACAGATAATGGGGCCGCTGCCCCTGCCGCCGTTTCCAACGCGTCTCGAACGTGGTGCCGCTCTGCGCGTGGACCTGTTCTTCCCGCTGCCGTTGCGCCTCGGCAAAGCTCAAGCTTAGCGCCTCGCGCTGCTGTGCCAGCCGCTGACTCTCCGTTAAACGCTGCTGACCTTCCGTTTGTAAAGCGGTAAGCCGCAACCGTTGCTGCGCCACGCGCTGTTCCAGGTCTCGGCAATGGGTTAGCGCTTCATCGCGGCGAGCGAACTGCTCACGCCACAGCGGGAGCTGCTCACCCCATAGGCGGCAGGCGGCATGGCGGTCCAGCCAGTCACTCTCCTCCTGCGCCTGCTGACGAGCCTGATGCAGCGCCTGCTGCTGTGTCGCCAGAGCCGCGCTTTCCTGACGATGGCGCTGTTGCAGCGGCACAAGCTGACGCTTGAGGTCCTCCTGTTGTTGCCGCAGCGTGGCGATCTGCTGATCCAGCGGGATAAGCTGTTCCTCTATTATTTGCTGATGCCGGCGCTGATCCTCCTCGTGCGCGGCCAGTTGCTCATCGGCGAGCCGCAGCGCTTGCGCCAGCGGCTGCAGCCGCGCCTGATCCTGCTGCTGGCGCTGCTGCAACTGGGCCAGCTCCCCCTCGGCGCGGGTACAGGCCTGCGCGTCGCGCCGCTGCTGGTCCAGCAAAGGGCGCAACGCCTCCGCCGGCTCCGCCGCGGCAAGGCGAGCCAGATCCGGCGCTGCGGCCTGCACCTGCTGCGCGGCCTGCAAGGACGCCTGCTGCGTCTGCGCCAGGGCCGTCTGCCGCTGCGTCCGTTCATTCAGCCAAGCCTGATGACGCTGACGTACATGGCGCTGCGCGTTCAGCCGCTGTTCCTCCTGCCGCCGCTGCGTCAGTTCGTCCTCGAGCGCCGCCTGCTGCTCACCGGTCAGCATTTCAATGGCGCCCGCGCGAGCTTCCCACTGCGCCAGCTCGGTGCGGACCGCTTTATTACGTTCAAACACATCGGCGGAGATGCGGCCATAGATATCGGTGCCCGTCAGCTCCTCGAGCAGCCCGGCGCGGCTTTTGGCGTCAGCATTCAAAAACGCGGCAAAATCGCCCTGCGCCAGCAAAATGGATTTGGTGAACCGCGCAAAATCCAGCCCCGTCAGTTCGGCTATCAGGCGTTTTTTATCGCTGATTTTATCCGCCAAAATCAGGCCGTCGCTGATGCGAGCCAGCTCCACTTTCACTCCCTGCAGATTACCGTCAGGTTGATTTTTCGCCCGGCGCTGGCTCCAAAACGCACGGTAACCGACCCCTTTAACGGCGAACTCCACTTCGGCAAGCGCTTCCGCGGTATGGCGCGTCATCAGCTCCGGGCCAGGGTTGTCCTTAAGGCGCGGCGTCTGGTGATAAAGCGCCAGACTGATGGCATCGAGCAGCGTGGTTTTCCCCGCGCCGGTCGGGCCGGTGATGGCGAACAAGCTACTGCGATCAAAGGGGGCGGCGGTAAAGTCGATTTTCCATTCACCCTGCAGCGCATTCAGGTTTTTGAGGCGCAGCGTCAGAATTTTCATGCTTCCGCTCCCTCCCGGCCATCGTGTACATCGCCGACCACCTGTTCAAACAGGCCCCGGATGCGCTGGCAGCGGGGTTCATCCGGCGCCTCCTCCAGCGCCAGCCGCCGTTCAAACACCTCGCTCACGCTCAATTCGCTAAGCGTCTCCTGCTGTAACGGATGAAGGCCGCTAGACCGCTGCTCGCGGCTGCGGCGCAGCAACACCACCTCTACCGGTAACGGCTCCGCCAACGCCTGGAGATGCTGCTGGATGTCGGTGAGATAGCCGTCGGCCACAACCTCAATGTCCAGCCACACCGGGCGTTCGCCGCGATAATCAGCATAGCCGCGCAGCTGCCGCTCTATCTCATCCACAGGGCCTTTGATAAGCCGCATTGGCTGCGTTTCGGGCACCGTCAGCGGCGTTATCCGCGGCGGCAGACCGTCCTGGAAAGTAACCAGATTGACCTGTTTCGGCTGGCCCGCCTCATCAAAACTTAGCGGTATCGGCGAGCCGCAATAGCGGATGCAGTCATTGCCGCCGATAATCTGCGGCCGGTGAATATGGCCCAGGGCGATATAATCCGCGGGCGGGAACAACCGCGCGGGAAAAGCATCGAGAGCGCCGATGTAAATATCGCGCACCGAATCGGTGGTGCTGGCGCCGACCGTCGTGAGATGGCCGGTGGCGATAATCGGGACCGGGGAGGGGAGCGCGTCGCGCAACCGCTGCGCGCGTAGATACAGCTGCTGATAGCGCTCGGCGATGGCGTCAAGCAGCGCCTGCTGCTTTTCACCGCCCGACAGGCCGCCGCGGCTGACCAGTATATCCCGCGGCCGCAGAAAGGGAACGGCGCACAGCACCGCGCCCGGCGCGCCGTGGCGATCGTCTAGCACCCACACCTGGTCCTCGCCGTTGCCGCCGGCCACAATGCGCGTATTCAGGCACGCCAGCAGCGCGCGAGATTCATTGAGCGTTGCGACCGCGTCATGATTGCCCGCCAGCGCCACCAGGCGACAGCCGGTCGGCTGCAGCGACACGACGAAACGGTTGAATAATTCGCGGGCATAACTGGGCGGTGTACCGGTATCGAAGACATCGCCCGCTACAATCAAGGCGTCCACCTGGTGTTCATCCACCTGACTGATAAGCCACGTCAGAAACGCCTGATGTTCGTCGGCGCGGTTTTTGGTGAAGAACGACTGACCCAGATGCCAATCAGAAGTGTGAATAATGCGCATGACGCTCCAGCGGCAAACAAATCGATGGGGCAGTATAAACCGTGCCGCCGGCGCCTGTCGTCCGACGGGGGGAATTTTGCGGCGCCGATTCCCGAAAAGAGGATAAGCCCTCCCGTGCGACGTCATTCCGCGCTGAGCAACCGCGCGCTTGGCTGCGCGCTCCGCCGTTGCCGTGGCGCTATACGCGCCGCTACCCCCTGACGCTCGGTTACCCGAAAAGAAACAAGATTCTGCGTAAGGCGCTGACGGCGCGGCTGCGGCGCATTGATTAGTAAAATTCGCCAATTTTCAGCGTGTTATGGTATCAAAACGTCGTCTGTTGCCGCCGGGTGCCGGCGTCAGTTAACGATAAAATCTATTTCTTTTTAGATAAATGAGTTTTAATAAATATGTCACAAAAGTGACGCATAATGCCGGCACCTTGATCATGACGATTTATGGCGGAGAAACGATGGCGAGACGCATACTGGTGGTGGAAGACGAAGCGCCAATCCGGGAAATGTTGTGTTTTGTCCTGGAGCAAAACGGCTTTCAGGCCATCGAGGCGGAGGACTACCCCTCCGCGGTCAATCTGCTCGCGGAACCGTACCCTGACCTGGTGCTACTGGACTGGATGTTACCGGGAGGGTCCGGCATTCAATTCATCAAACAGATGAAACGCGAAGCGCTATCGAGGGAAATTCCCGTTGTGATGCTGACCGCGCGCGGTGAAGAAGAAGATCGCGTACGCGGGCTGGAAGTCGGGGCCGACGATTATATTACCAAACCCTTTTCTCCCAAAGAGCTGCTGGCGCGGATAAAAGCGGTGCTGCGGCGCATCTCCCCGATGGAGGCGGAAGAGCGAATCGAGCTTCAGGGCCTGAGTCTGGATCCCGCCTCGCATCGGGTGACCGCCAACGAGCAGGCGCTAGATATGGGGCCGACCGAATTCAAGCTGCTGCATTTCTTTATGACCCATCCTGAGCGCGTCTACAGCCGCGAGCAATTGCTGAATCATGTATGGGGCACGAATGTCTATGTGGAGGATCGCACGGTGGATGTCCATATCCGCCGTTTGCGTAAAGCGCTTGAATCCGGGGGGCATGACCGTATGGTGCAAACGGTGCGCGGTACCGGTTACCGCTTCTCCGGGCGCTATTAAATACGGCGCAGGCGGGCAGCGCGCGCGGTCTGCTCAAACCTTGCTGCCGCGGTAGCGGCCGTTGATGGTACGCTTGCGCACCGGCGATGACAGCGCGCAGAGGCGGAACATGAGTCAGATGGAAAGGATGCGATGCCCGCGGTCAGCGGACGCATGATGAGCCGGTGGCCGCGCTACAGGGGCCGTCGCGAAGGAGATGCCGTTGCTTGAACCTATTACCTGGCGCAGATTGTTGCTGGAAGGGGTGCTGTTTTGCCTGCCGGCGCTGCTGTTGTCGTTGTTCATCGGCCACTTGGGCTGGCTGTTGGCTCTGTCGCTGCTGGCGGCGCTAATGCGCAATTATTATTTTCAGCTGCGGCTATCGCATTGGCTATGGCGCAACCCGGGGCGGGCGCCGCCGGCGGGCGGGGGCAGTTGGATTTCGCTATTCTATGGTTTGCACCGTATGCAACTGCGTCAACGCCGCCGGCGGCGCGAGCTGGCGATGTTGTTTAAACGCTTTCGCAGCGGCGCCGATTCGCTGCCCGATGCGCTGGTGATGTTAACGGGTGACGGCCATATTTTCTGGTGCAACGGCCTAGCCCAACAACTGCTCAGTTTCCGCTGGCCGGAGGATAATGGACAACCGATCCTCAATTTGTTGCGTTATCCAGAGTTTAATGATTATTTGCAGCGGCAAGCGTTTCAGCGACCGCTTACATTGCAGCTGAACAATCAGCACTGGGTGGAGTTTCGCGTTATGCCCTATACCGACGATCAGCTATTGATGGTGGTGCGTGACGTCACGCAAATGCGGCAACTGGAAGGGGCGCGGCGTAACTTTTTCGCTAACGCCAGCCACGAATTGCGCACGCCGCTGACGGTATTGCAGGGGTATCTGGAAATGATGACCGACGATAGTCTTGACGCCCACATGCGGCAGCGGGCGGTGCAGACTATGCAGGATCAATCCCGGCGCATGGAACGCCTGGTCGCCCAATTGTTGGAGCTGTCGCGTATCGAAGCGGCGCCGCAGGGGGAAACCCACACGCCGGTGGATATGCCGACCTTGCTCAAGCGTTTGCAGGCCAGCGTCGAGGGGCTCAGCCAAGGACAGCATCCGCTGGTGCTGCGCGTCAATCCGCGGTTATGGATCAACGGCAATGAAGAGCAACTGCGCAGCGCGGTATCGAATCTGATGTACAACGCGGTTATTCATACGCCTCCCGGCACCCGCATCGAGGTCAGCTGGCAGCGCAGCGCCGAGGGGGCGACGTTTCAGGTTAGCGACAACGGGCCGGGTATTGCGCCGGAACATTTGCCGCGCCTGACGGAGCGCTTTTATCGGGTGGATAAAGCCCGTTCGCGCCAAACCGGCGGTAGCGGCCTGGGTCTGGCCATTGTCAAACATGCGTTAAGCCATCACGATGCGCGGCTGGATATCAGCAGCGCGCCGGGCGAGGGCACCCGTTTCGGTTTTACCCTGCCGGCGCGGTTGATTACCCTGCCGCCGCGAGTGGACCCTAGCGTTTCTCCTCTTTCACCCCAGGCCAGAGAGTGATGCGCGGTTTTTCCCTCTTGGCCGGCGCCCTGTTCGCTAGCTGCCTGCTGGGGGGGCATAGCGCGGCGCTGCGCGCGCAGCCCGTTACGCCGGCGGCGCCGATTCCGCTCCTGACCGGTACGTTAACCAGTACCGGCTCGGATACGCTGGCGTCGCTGATGAGCGGCTGGGCGGCGGACTTCAGTCGGCGCTATCCCGAGGTCGGCGTGCAAATCCAGGCGATGGGTTCCGCCGCCGCCGCCGCCGCGCTGGCGGCCGGCACGGCGCAGCTGGGCCCCATGAGCCGCCCGATGAGCGAGCTGGAAATCGCCGGCTTTCGTCAGCGTTACGGCTATGCGCCGCTGGCGCTACCGGTGGCGCAGGATGCGCTGGTGGTCATGGTTAATCAGGCCAATCCGCTAGAAGCGATTAGCCAACGCCAGCTGGATGCGATCTTTTCCGTCACTCGTCAGTGCGGACAGGCGGCGCCGATACGGCGTTGGGGGGACGTGGGGTTAACCGGAGAATGGCGCACGTTATCGCTACTGCGCTACGGCCGGAACACCGCCTCCGGCACCCAGGGATTTTTTCGCCTTCGGGTGCTTTGCGGTGGAGATATGCAGCCAACGGTCAACGAACTGCCCGGATCGGCGGCGGTCGCGCAGGCGGTGGCCGCTTCGGTGAACGCGATTGGCTATACCAGCATGGGCTTCCACGCCCGCGGGGTGAAGCGGCTGGCGATTATCGATGCGGCTGGCCACACGTTAACCGCCGATGCGCAGACATTGCGCCGCGGGGAGTACCCTTTCACCCGCCCGCTCTTTCTCTACGTCAATAAACCGCCGGGTAAATCCCTTGACCCCCTGACATTGGCATTTCTGGCGCGCGTTTTGTCCGCCGAGGGACAAGAGCAGGTTAGCCAGGCAGGGTATGTGCCTTTGACGCAATCCCAACGGCTGACGGCGCGGCGGGCCGCTGGATTGCCTTAAATCGCCAAAGTGAAAATCTCACAACGATCATGAATAAAATTCAATAGCGTTGAAATTTTCTCGTTTGTGCGGCGTTAGGTGAAGTGACACACTGCGCCTGAGACATATAGACGTCTGGATGTCCCTTCATTCCGAAGCGTGACTATACCGTCGCTAAACTAACGCGATCATCATGAGGATGACGCCCTCCTGGAGCAGTAAAATGCAAAGAACCCAAGCCCCTTTCCGCGCCGATGTGGTCGGCAGTCTGTTACGTCCCGCCGCGATAAAGCAGGCCCGCCAGCGTTTCACCGATGGCGAGATAGATGCCGCGCAGCTGCGCGCCGTGGAAGACAACGAGATTGCACGCGTCGTCGCGGAGCAGCGCGCGCTGGGGCTGCAGGTCGTAACGGACGGGGAGTTCCGCCGCGCCTGGTGGCATATGGATTTCTTTGAAGGATTGGACGGGGTGGAAGGGTACCAGCCCGACCACGGCATTCAATTTCAGGGCGTGCAGACCAAAGCCCGGAGCGTCAAGGTCACCGGTAAACTGGGATTTCGCCATCACCCGATGCTGGAGGATTTCCGTTTCCTGAAAAGCGTGGCCGGCGACGCGGTGCCGAAAATGACCATTCCCAGTCCGAGCGTCTTGCATTTCCGCGGCGGGCGCGCGGCGATCGATAGGGCCGTCTACCCCGATTTGGCGGAATACTTCGACGATCTGGCACAGACCTGGCGCGATGCCATTGCCGCGTTTTATGCCGCCGGCTGCCGCTATTTGCAGTTGGACGATACCGTCTGGGGCTATCTGTGCTCGGAAGATCAAAAGCGTCAAATGCGCGAACGTGGCGATGATCCGGACGCTCTGGCGCAGATTTACGCTGAGGTGCTGAATAAAGCGCTGGCCGGTAAGCCGAAGGATTTGGTGGTGAGCCTGCACGTTTGCCGCGGGAACTTCCGCTCCACCTGGATTTCCGAAGGAGGTTATGAGCCGGTCGCGCCCATCCTGTTCGGTCAAGTGAAGGTGGATGCCTTTTTCCTGGAGTACGATACCGAACGCGCTGGCGGCTTTGAACCGCTGCGCTTTATCAAACCCGGACATCAGCAGGCGGTGCTGGGGCTTATTACCTCGAAAACGCCGACGCTGGAAGACCCCCAGGCGGTGCTGGCACGCATCCGTGAAGCCAGCCAGTATGTCAGCCTGGATCAGCTGTGCCTAAGCCCGCAATGCGGTTTCGCTTCTACCGAAGAGGGCAATATGCTGAGCGAACAGCAGCAGTGGGATAAGCTGAAGTTAGTGCTTGATATCGCTCGCCGCGCCTGGTGATAACGCGTGCGCGGGCGGTTCTTCTCTGCCCGCGCTCAAGTCGTTGCCACCGTCTGCGTCAATGGAAGTCTAAACCTCGTCTTTAACCACAGCCACAGCCGGTGCCAGATTTTGAACTGCGCAGCGGTTCGCTCGCCCTATGTCGCCCGCACGCCCCGTGTCCATGTCGTCCATCGCAATTTCTTATGTCGCGCTGGCGATTTTCGTCGTCAGACGGGTTATCATGTAGCGCAGAAAAGGGAACATTTGAATACTTAACCTAAATATTATTCAAAAAGCAGATTTTAGTGCCAGTTTTGCCGGATGGACTTGCCAGCAACCGCTATAAACTATTAAATTAGCCGCCGTTGCGCCGCCCGTCAGTATTGCTTCCCCGCATGATTATTCTGTCCGGCTTAACGGCCGTTTACGCGATGCCGATCGTTTCGGCCAAAGGTGTGTTGAGCACCGCGCAGTCATAAGAATTTCTTATTTGGATTTACTACAGGCTTTAATACAAACCCATGACTAAACGTTTAACCTCCAAAGACATCCTCGCGCTGGGTTTTATGACCTTTGCTCTGTTTGTCGGCGCCGGAAATATCATTTTTCCGCCCATGGTGGGCCTGCAATCCGGTCAGCACGTTTGGCTGGCGGCGGCGGGCTTTTTGATTACCGCGGTCGGTCTGCCGGTCATTACCGTTATCGCGCTGGCGCGGGTCGGGGGCGGCATTGATGCGCTCAGCTCCCCTATCGGCCATAAAGCCGGTCTGCTTCTGGCTGTCGTGTGTTATCTGGCGGTGGGCCCGCTGTTCGCTACACCGCGCACCGCGACCGTCTCATTTGCGGTCGGCGTGGCCCCCTTCGCCGGCAACGGCGAACTGCCTTTGCTGATTTACAGCCTGATCTATTTCGCCGTGGTCATCGGTATTTCCCTGTACCCCGGCCGCTTGCTGGATACGGTGGGCCATGTCCTGGCGCCGCTTAAGATCATCGCGCTCGCGGTATTGGGCATTGCGGCGATGCTGTGGCCGGCGGGCCAGCCGTTGCCGGTGTCCGCAGGCTATAGTCACCTGCCGTTTTCCAGCGGATTCGTCAACGGCTATCTCACCATGGATACCCTGGGCGCGATGGTATTCGGCATCGTTATCGTCAACGCCGCCCGTTCGCGCGGCGTGGCGAGCGCCCACTTGCTGACCCGTTACACCGTTCTGGCCGGACTGATTGCCGGTATCGGTTTGACGGCGGTCTATCTGACGCTGTTCAAGTTAGGTTCAGGCAGCGGCGTGCTGGTGCCGGGGGCGCAAAACGGCGCCGAAATCTTGCACGCCTATGTGCAGTACATCTTCGGCGCCGCCGGTAGCGGTTTTTTGACGGTGCTGATAACGATAGCTTGTTTGGTGACCGCGGTGGGCCTGACCTGCGCCTGCGCTGAATTTTTCAGCGAACATACCGGCATGGGCTATGGCAAGTGGGTGTTCCTGCTGGGGCTGTTCTCCATGGTGGTGTCCAACCTGGGCCTTAGCCATTTGATCAGCATTTCCGTACCGGTGCTTACCGCTATCTATCCACCGTGCATCGTCCTGATCCTGCTGAGTTTTACGCTGCGCTGGTGGCATTCCAGCGCCCGCCTTGTTGCGCCCGGCATGCTGGTCAGTCTGGTGTTTGGCTGCCTGGATGGCATCAAGGTGTCGGCCTATCCCGACATTCTCCCGGCCTGGGTGGATCGCCTGCCGCTGAGCGCGCAGGGACTGGCCTGGCTACCGCCGACGCTGGTCATGCTTGTCGTCGCGGCGGCTTACGATCAATCCCGCGGACGGCAGCAAATCTCCGTTCTTTGAGCGTCGGCGAGGCAATCAACTGACCACGGACACCGTTCCGTGGTTTTTTCTTGTGCAATAAAAGGTAATGGGTCATGCAATCTTCCACCCCTTCGCTGAAGCGGGGGCTTTCCACCCGGCATATTCGCTTTATGGCGCTTGGCTCCGCCATCGGTACCGGGTTGTTCTATGGTTCCGCTGATGCGATACAAATGGCCGGTCCTAGCGTACTGCTGGCTTATTTGATAGGCGGCCTGGCGGCCTACGTTATCATGCGCGCCCTGGGGGAAATGTCCGTGGAAAACCCCAATGCCGGTTCGTTCTCCCGCTATGCGCAGGATAATTTGGGCCCCATGGCGGGCTACATTACCGGCTGGACCTACTGTTTTGAAATCCTGATTGTTGCCATTGCCGATGTGACCGCCTTCGGCATCTATATGGGCGTGTGGTTCCCGTTGGTACCGCATTGGGTCTGGGTGTTAAGCGTGGTGTTATTCATCGGCGCGATCAATTTACTGAGCGTCAAAGCGTTTGGCGAGCTGGAGTTCTGGTTCTCATTTTTCAAAGTTGCCACCATTATCGTCATGATCCTCGCCGGCATCGGCATTATCCTGTGGGGCATCGGCAACGGCGGCCAACCTACCGGTGTGGCGAATTTGTGGCGCCACGGCGGCTTCTTCAGCCACGGCGTCGGGGGGATGATTCTTTCGCTGCAAATGGTGATGTTCGCTTACGGCGGTATTGAAATCATCGGCATCACCGCCGGCGAAGCGCGGGATCCTGAGCGCTCTATCCCGCGGGCCATCAACTCCGTTCCCTGGCGTATCCTGCTATTTTATGTCGGCACCCTGGCGGTTATCATGTCCATCTATCCGTGGAATCAGGTGGGTACCGGCGGTAGCCCGTTTGTACTGACGTTCCAGAATTTGGGCATTCCTGTCGCCGCCGGCCTGTTGAATTTCGTCGTGCTGACGGCGTCGCTCTCGGCCATTAACAGCGATGTGTTTGGCGTCGGGCGCATGTTGCACGACATGGCGGGGCAGGGGCATGCGCCGCGCATCTTTCGGCGCGTATCCCGTCACGGCATTCCCTGGATCACGGTGCTGGTGATGATGATGGCGATGCTGGTGGCGGTCTACTTGAATTACCTCATGCCGGAAAATGTCTTCCTGATGATCGCCTCGCTGGCCACGTTTGCCACCGTATGGGTGTGGATCATGATCTTGTGTTCGCAAATCGCCTTTCGCCGCAGGCTCAAGCCCGAGCAGGTGAGGGCGCTGAAATTCCCATTGCCCGGCGGCGCTATCACCGCAGGCCTCGGCGTCGTCTTTCTGCTGTTTATTATCGGCTTGATTGGCTACTTCCCCACCACCCGGGTGTCGTTATACGTCGGTGCGGTGTGGGTTTTACTGCTCTTGCTGGGATACCGCTGGGTAACAACGAAGCGCGTGACCGCCTCTTGAGCGCAAAGCCCGGCAGGGGATGCGAGGGCGGCTTTATCGGGTTAGCTCCCGGGTAGGCGCGGGCACAGGGTATAAAAAAGCCGGTCAGCTTGGCTGACCGGCGTTAGACGGACAGGGCGCGTGCCCTCTCTGATCTGGCGGAAGCTGATTACAGTCTGGTCAGGTTCTCAGACAGATATTTGGCGACACCTTCCGGTGAAGCCCCCATCCCTTCCTGCCCTTTTTCCCACTGTGCCGGGCAAACTTCGCCGTGTTCTTCATGGAATTGCAGGGCATCGACCATGCGCATCATTTCATCGATATTGCGGCCCAGCGGCAGGTCGTTAACGACCTGATGGCGAACAATCCCGTCTTTGTCGATGAGGAACGAACCGCGCAGCGCGACGCCGGCGTCCGGATGCTCAATGCCATAGGCTTTGATGATTTCGCGTTTGATGTCCGCTACCATCGGATACTTGACCGGTCCTATACCGCCCTTGTCGGTGGGGACCTGGCGCCAGGCGTTGTGTACAAACTCTGAGTCAAAAGAGACGCCGATGATTTCCACGCCGCGCTTCTGGAATTCTGCGTAACGTTTGTCAAAAGCAATCAGTTCGGACGGGCAGACGAAGGTGAAGTCCATCGGCCAGAAGAAAATGACCGCCGGTTTACCCTGGATATGGGCTTTAAGATTGAAATTGTCAACGATTTCACCCGTGCCGAGCACGGCGGCGGCGGTAAAATCGGGGGCTTGACGAGTGACCAGGACCATATTTACTCCTGTAAAATAGCGTTTGCGGATTGATAGGATTTGAGCCGGCTTAGTATAAGGCCGCGCCGGGGGGGAATAAAGTCAACCGTACCGATTGGTTAAATAGGTTATGCCTATCGAAGCGATAGGTGAACCTTGTCATCATAGCGGTGCCTTCCGTAGAGCTGGCGCGAACTAGCGGCGGGTCAACAAAGGCGGGATTCTTTATTTCCCGCCTGTTCATTGAAGGGGAAACGATAAACTCACTCAGACTGTTCCTCACGCTGCCGCGATAATTTTTACCTCGGGTGGCGCAGCATGTCGCAGCGGGATGTCGCCAGGCGCGCTGGTAACGGCATGGCGAGAGCAAGGCCCCTAGCGCGCGTAATTTTAGCGGTTGTCGCGACGTCTGCGTTCGGCAATACTCTCTTTGGGAGAACCGAACGCGGAAAAGAGGGCGTGTCGAGGGTAATTCAGACCAGCGCGCTTGATGGAATGGAAAAAGGATATAAAAGTCAATGGGAATGACAAAGGGAATATTTATGGCGGCATGCTGTTTATGTTTATCACTTCATGCGGGAACAATTATGGCAAAAACGGTGCATCTTATTTCCAGCTCATCTGAATATGACGAGCACAACATCCCGGATATTGTGACGGCGTTTAAGCGGCAAGGTTTTCAGGTCAATAGACAGTACCTTGATCAACAGGTTTCCGACTTCGGCTATGTCAATACCGATCGGGCGCGGGCGGAAAATTTGGTCAAGGCATTGACCGATGATGACGTCGAGTATTTGTGGTTTGTTCGCGGCGGGTCAGGGGCGCTCAACCTTCTGCCGCATCTGTTTGCGAATTTGACGAATATCCACGGCGCCCGTGAAAAAATCCTCGTTGGCTTTAGCGATGTCACGGCCATTCATGATTTTATTAATAAACATGTCGGATGGCGCAGCGTCCATGGCATCGTGGCGGCCAACAATAAAGATATCTATCAACGCCAGGGGGAGAAGGGGATAAATATGAATACGGGGTTGCGCCAAACCTTCGACGCGATAACCCATGGGGTGAGTTATCCCGGTATCCTGCCGCTGAATACGCCGGCGAGGGCCGGCGTCTCAGGGGTATTGATGGGCGGTAATCTGACGTTGCTTCAATCGCTGTTTTCCACCCGCTACGAAAAATACCTGCGCGATGAAATACTCTTGCTGGAGGATACCGGCGTCACTTATAAACAACTCGACCGGGCACTACATCAATTGCAATATAAAAAAGACTTTACGCCCAATGCGATCATTTTCGGCCAATTTTATCCCCTCTCGGCCAGCGATGAAGAGCGATTGATTTTCAAAAGCGTGATCCGTGATTTCGCCGATGCCACGCCGATTCCGGTGTATTATTACCCTTATTTCGGTCATGGGGCGACGAATAATCCAATGTTACTTAAGCATCAGGCGGTTATTACTTGTCCTGCCGAACAGGAATATTGCACTTTGCGGCAGCCGGCTATTCGGCCTGAGCCGAAAAGAGGGCAGCAGAGAAATGCGCGTGCGGTGGAATAACATGTGCTGTAAGCGATAGCATAATCCACCGGCAGCGCCACGGTAACAGCAAGTGAGCCAGCACTCACTTGTTGAAATATTTATCTACCAAAGCGTAGAGAATTGCCGCGGTTTCATTATCCACCGTGCCCTGCCAGTCAGCGGGGCGAAAATGCAATTGAAAAGCCTGGATAAGGTTTTTATAGCCGCCGGCGCCTGTTGCTCCCGCGACGTTATAGCCGTAGGTCTTGAGTTTGGCTTTTATCGCCGCCTGGTCAGGCGTCCCGTGCTCAGCAAACTCGTCGCTATACTGCTGTTTGGTCGCATCATCAAACCAGGCGCCTATGCCCGCTTCGTACAACTTTTTCCAGGGAAACGCCGCGCCGGGATCGAATTTCCGGCCGGGGGCAACATCACTATGGCCGACCACCTGGGTGGGGGTGATATCCGGATAGTGTTGCAGGACAGACTGCGCTAATTGAATGATGGCCTCGACTTGCACCGCAGGATAAGGCGGGAAGGTCCATTTCCCCGCGTTAACCGACGCCAGGTTGACATTTTCTATCCCGATAGACGTATCGTTGAGATTGTTGCGCCCGGCCCAGGCGCTAAGGCCGGCGTGCCAAGCGCGATCCTTCTCGTCCACCAGGTTGAAAATGCGCATATCATTGAAGCCGGCGTCGATATAGCTTTGATCGTCGGGATTGGGCACCAGATAATGCGCGCTGAGGGTCGCGTCGCCGCTCAGCGCGTTGACCGAGTCGGCGAAATTGAGAGCGGTGTAATGCATAATCAGAAAGCGTACGCGTTGGTTAAATCCTTTTACTGAACGGTAACTTGTCGCATCGATGGGGTACATGGCCAGGACTCCTTCCTGTGGGATGATTGCCTAGCGCTATTCATAACACCCCCTATCGCCGTCGGCAACGACGGGACGTTGGGTCATTTCTAGGACATTGCGTACGGCGCGGCAAAAGGTGGTGCCGCGCACGGTTCCCCTTGTCTACCGAAAGGGCAATTCTCGATGGGGGGGAACCGGCCATGCGGCGAAGAGTTGGCGATATAACTGGACGGACAGACCACCCGGCCCCGCCACGGAGCGCGGGACTCGTCAACAGACAAAGTGGGCGTGAGACATATGGATGACAGGCGGACACGTCTTCAGACAGAGCGGGCGCGGGCCTCGTTGCCGGTGGGTGGTCACGCCACTGGACGACCGGGCGATCAGCGACCGCGCTCAGTGGCCCAGCGCGCCCTGGCGCGCTGCATGCATCATCGCTGGATAAAGTTGCCAAAACGCCGTTTCCAGCCGGTCATAATGGGTCTGGATCTCCGGATAAATCTCGCCCAGAGCCGACAGCCGCGGGCGGCGCTGGGCCATACCGTTTAGCACCTGGGCCAGAAAAGGCCCATCGGCATAGCGCAGCAGCCAGCGTTCCCGCCACAGATAGCGGTTAAGGGATTGAAACCCCGCCGGCGTATCCGGCAGCGCGGGCGCGATTTCCCGCTGCGCCCGCAAAACGAATTCCGTCAGCGGCAACTGTGGCTCGACCCGCAGCCAGTGGCGCGACAGAAAATGATCCCAGACGACATCCAGCGCGATAGGCGCCACCCGCCGCGTCGCGGGCGAAAACAGCGTGCGCACCTGCTTTACCGCTTCGTGACTATCGGTAAGGCTATCAATTCGGCGATGCATACGAATCCCCGCCACAATCGCGGGTGAATAGAGGCCTTCGGGATCGCCGCGGACAAAATCCGCCATCAGATTTCCGAGCAGGGAGCTATGGGCCAGGGTGGCGAGATGCAGATGAGCAAGAAAATTCATTACATCAGTATACGGCAAAAGCGGCGCGACATAGCTTAATTCTTGCAGGGCGGAACGCATAGCCCTAGACTAAGCCGCCTGTTTTTATGCTGAAGTGATCTGCCATGCGCGTTGCCGACTTCTCTTTTGAATTACCCGATAATCTGATTGCCCGCTATCCGCAGGCGGAACGCAGCGCCTGCCGTCTGCTGTCGCTGGACGGCCAGACGGGCGCACTGGCGCATCAGGTTTTTACCGATTTGCTGGAAAAACTGGCGCCTGGCGATTTACTGGTATTCAACAATACCCGGGTGATCCCCGCCCGATTGTTCGGCCGCAAAGTCAGCGGCGGTAAAATCGAAGTCCTGGTGGAAAGAGTTCTCGATGATAAGCGGGTACTTGCCCACGTGCGCGCGTCCAAGGCACCGAAAGCCGGCGCCGCGCTGCTGTTGGGGGATGATGACAGCATCGCCGCCACCATGGTGGCGCGCCACGATTCACTTTTCGAGCTGCGTTTCGACGACCCCCGCGATGTGCTGACGCTGCTCAATGATGCCGGCCATATGCCTTTGCCGCCCTATATCGATAGGCCCGACGAAGCCGCGGATCGTGAGCTCTATCAGACGGTTTACGGTGAACGGCCCGGCGCGGTGGCGGCGCCCACCGCCGGCCTGCATTTCGATGAGCCGCTGCTGGCGGCGCTGCGCGCCAAAGGGGTTGCAATGGCGTTTGTCACCCTGCATGTGGGCGCTGGTACCTTCCAGCCGGTGCGGGTGGATCGGATCGAACAGCATCAGATGCACTCGGAGTATGCCGAAGTGCCGCAAGAGGTGGTGGATGCGGTTCTGGCGTGCAAGGCGCGCGGCAACCGGGTCGTGGCCGTTGGTACCACCTCCGTGCGCTCCCTTGAGAGCGCGGCCGCGGCGGCGGGAGAGAATACCCTGGCGCCGTTTTTTGGCGACACGCGCATTTTTATTTATCCCGGTTATCATTTTCGCGTAATAGATGCGCTTATCACCAATTTTCATCTGCCCGAGTCCACCTTGATAATGTTGGTATCGGCGTTCGCCGGTTATCGCCATACGCTGGCGGCCTACCGGGAAGCGGTGGCGCAGGCGTACCGTTTTTTCAGCTATGGGGATGCCATGTTTATCACCCGGAACCCTGCCGCTGCCCAAGAGCGCGTGGGTGAGTCGTAAGCGGGCGGGCTGATCGGCAATAGCGGGTCTGGATCCGTGCTTTGCGCGAACCGTCGGCGGCAGAAAGCAGGGATTAACCACGCCGGCGGCAACACATTCCGCGGACCGGCTTGTACAGCGGCTTGCGGGGTTGCTAGAATGCGCTCCTTTTCATCAAACATCGGACTGTTTCTCTGGTGTTGGAGGATGTGTGGAATATCAATTATTGAAAACCGATGGCCAGGCCCGCCGCGGGCGGCTGGTATTTGATCGGGGCGTCGTGGAAACGCCGGCGTTTATGCCGGTTGGGACGTATGGCACCGTGAAGGGCATGACGCCCGAAGAAGTGAAAGAGACCGGCGCGCAGATTTTGCTGGGCAATACCTTTCATCTTTGGCTGCGCCCGGGTCAGGCGGTCATGAAGCTGCACGGCGATTTGCACGATTTTATGCAGTGGCACGGTCCAATACTGACCGATTCCGGCGGGTTCCAGGTCTTCAGTCTGGGCGACATTCGCAAAATTACCGAAGAAGGCGTGCATTTCCGCAATCCCATCAACGGCGACGCGATATTCCTAAGCCCCGAAAAATCGATGGAAATCCAGTACGATCTGGGCTCCGATATTGTCATGATTTTTGACGAATGCACGCCTTATCCCTCCGATTGGGATTACGCCAAGCGCTCGATGGAAATGTCGTTACGCTGGGCGGCCCGCAGTCGCCAGCGTTTTGATGAGCTGGAAAATCCCAACGCGCTTTTCGGTATTATTCAGGGCGGTGTTTACGAAGATTTACGAGATGTATCGGTAAAAAGACTGGTAGAGATCGGTTTTGATGGTTACGCTGTGGGCGGCCTGGCGGTAGGGGAACCGAAAGCCGATATGCACCGTATTTTGGCGCACCTGTGCCCGCAGATCCCGGCGGATAAACCACGCTATTTGATGGGCGTCGGTAAACCTGAAGATCTGGTGGAGGGCGTTCGCCGCGGTATCGATATGTTCGACTGCGTCATGCCGACCCGCAATGCCCGCAATGGTCATCTGTTTGTTACCGATGGCGTGGTGAAAATACGCAACGCCCGGTATAAAGACGATGTCGCGCCGCTGGATGCGGAATGTGATTGTTACACCTGTCGCAATTATAGCCGCGCGTACTTGCATCATCTTGACCGTTGCAACGAAATATTGGGTGCCCGTCTAAATACTATCCATAACCTACGTTATTACCAGCGTTTGATGGCGGGTTTACGCCAGGCTATTGATGAGGGTAAATTAGAGCACTTTGTAGGTGAGTTCTATCGCCGGACAGGTAAGCCGGTGCCACCTTTAGTCGTCGAGTTAAATAACAATGAGGGAATTTAAATGAGCTTTTTCGTTTCTGACGCCGTTGCCGCCACCGGTGCTCCGTCCCAGTCAAGTCCTTACTCTCTGGTGGTGATGCTGGTTGTTTTCGGTCTGATCTTTTATTTCATGATCCTGCGCCCACAGCAAAAGCGCGCCAAGACGCATAAAGAGTTGATGAATTCCATTTCCAAAGGAGATGAAGTTCTGACGACCGGCGGTCTGGTGGGTCGCGTGGTGAAAGTCGCGGACACCGGCTATATTTCCATCGCGCTCAACGATACCAATGAAGTGGTCATCAAGCGTGATTTTGTGGCCGCCGTTTTGCCGAAAGGTACGATGAAAGCGCTGTAATAAACGATTTTCCCGAAGGGAACTGCCGTGTTAAACCGTTATCCTTTATGGAAGTATATCATGCTGGTGCTGGTGCTGGCGCTGGTCGTCGGGCTGCTGTATGCGCTTCCCAACCTGTATGGTGAGGATCCGGCCGTACAGATCACTGGCGCGCGGGGTGGCGCCGCCAGTGAATCGACGCTGGTCCAGATCCGGACTGTATTAGAACAGCAACATATCGCCAGTAAATCCATTGCGCTGGAAAATGGCGCCATTCTGGCCCGTTTTTCCAACTCGGACGTACAGTTGCGCGCCCGCGAAGCGTTGATGAACGCCCTCGGCGAGAATTATGTCGTGGCGCTTAATCTGGCCCCGGCCACTCCCCCCTGGTTAGCCATGGTAGGGGCGGCGCCGATGAAGCTCGGCCTGGATTTGCGCGGCGGCGTTCACTTCCTGATGGAAGTGGATATGGACACCGCGCTCAATAAGTTGCAGGAGCAGACGATGGATACCCTGCGCGGCGATTTGCGCGAAAAGGGCATTCCGTATGCGACGGTGCGTAAAATCGAGAATTACGGTAGCGAAATCCGCTTCCGCGATGCCGATACCCGCGATCAGGCGATATCCTGGTTGACGCCGCGCCACCGCGATCTGGTTATCAACAGCGTCGGAGACAACGCGCTGCGCGCCACGCTGGCGGACGATCGCCTGCGCCAAGCCCGCGAGTACGCGGTGCAACAGAACATCACCATCCTGCGCAACCGCGTTAATCAGCTGGGCGTTGCCGAGCCTTTGGTGCAACGTCAGGGCGCCGACCGAATTGTCGTCGAGCTGCCGGGTATCCAGGATACGGCGCGCGCCAAAGAAATTTTGGGGGCGACCGCCACGCTCGAATTCCGTCTGGTCAATAGCTCGGTGGATCAAACCGCCGCCGCCAACGGCCGCGTGCCGGGGGATTCGGAGGTGAAAGCCACCCGCGACGGCCAGCCGGTTGTGTTATACAAACGGGTTATCCTGACCGGCGATCACATCACCGACTCCACCTCCAGCGCCGATGAATATAACCGTCCGCAGGTCAATATTTCCCTGGACGGCAGCGGCGGCACGACCATGTCCAACTTCACCAAGGACAATATCGGCAAGCTGATGGCCACCTTGTTTGTGGAGTATAAGGATAGCGGCAAGAAAGACGCCAACGGTCGCGCCATTCTGGAGAAGCAGGAAGAAGTCATCAATGTCGCCACCATCCAGTCGCGGCTGGGTAACAGCTTCCGCATTACCGGCATCAACAATCCCAACGAGGCGCGTCAGCTGTCGCTGCTGCTGCGTGCGGGCGCGTTGATTGCGCCGATCCAGATAGTGGAAGAGCGCACCATCGGTCCGACCCTGGGGCTGCAGAATATTACTCAGGGACTGGAAGCCTGTTTGTGGGGGCTGGTGGCGTCGATTCTGTTTATGGTGGTGTGGTATCGCAAATTTGGTCTTATCGCCACCACGGCGCTCATCGCCAACCTGGTGCTTATTATCGGCATCATGTCTCTGCTGCCCGGCGCGACGCTGACCATGCCGGGTATCGCCGGTATTGTATTGACGCTGGCGGTGGCGGTGGACGCCAATGTGCTTATTAATGAACGTATTAAAGAAGAGCTGCGCAACGGTCGCACGGTGCAGCAAGCCATTCATGAGGGCTATCGGGGCGCGTTCTCCAGTATCGTTGACGCCAACGTCACGACGCTGATTACCGCCGTCATCCTGTACGCGGTGGGCACGGGGTCGATCAAGGGCTTCGCCATTACTACCGCCATCGGGATTGCTACCTCAATGTTTACGGCGATCATCGGCACCCGTGCCATCGTTAACCTGCTTTACGGCGGTAAACGCATCGATAAGCTGTCTATCTAGGAGTGGCTTGTGGCTCAGCAACAAAGAAATGTCGAAGAATTGAACTACGGCCGTAAAGTCTACGACTTTATGCGCTGGGATTATGTGGCGTTCACCCTGTCGGCCATCCTGCTTATCGCCTCCATCGCCATCATGGCGGTGCGGGGCTTTAACTGGGGGCTGGATTTCACGGGCGGTACGGTAATTGAACTTAACCTGGAAAAGGCCGCCGATCTTGACCAGATGCGTGACGCGCTTGAACATGCGGGCTTCACGGATCCACTGGTGCAGAATTTCGGCAGCAGTCGCGATGTGATGGTGCGTATGCCCCCGGTGCAAGACGGCCTTGGGCAGGAGCTGGGCAACAAAGTGCTCGGGGTGATTAATCAGGCAACCGGGCAGAATGCCGCCGTGAAGCGGGTCGAGTTTGTCGGACCGAGCGTCGGCAGCGATCTGGCTCAGGACGGCGGCATGGCGCTGCTGGTGGCGTTGATCTGTATCCTGATTTATGTCGGCTTCCGGTTTGAATGGCGGCTGGCGACCGGGGCGGTGTTGGCGCTGGCCCATGACGTGGTGATTACGCTTGGGGTTCTGTCGCTGTTTCATATCGAGATCGATCTGACGATTATTGCCTCCCTGATGTCGGTGATTGGCTACTCGCTGAACGACAGTATCGTGGTGTCGGACCGTATTCGTGAGAACTTCCGCAAAATTCGCCGCGGCAGCGCCTACGATATTTTTAACGTCTCGCTGACGCAGACCTTGAGCCGGACCATCATGACCTCGGCCACCACATTGATGGTGGTGTTGATGCTGCTGATTTTCGGCGGCGCGATGCTGCGCGGCTTCTCCACCACGCTGTTTATCGGCGTCTTTATCGGCACCGTCAGCTCCATCTATGTGGCGTCGGCGTTGGCGCTTAAGCTCGGGATGAAACGCGAACATCTGTTGCAGCAGAAGGTGGAAAAAGAGGGGGCCGATCAGCCTTCGCTGCTGCCCTAAGAGACGCCCACCGCGCTATGAGGAGTGCCGCCGCCGCGCGAGCGGAGGCGGCCTCCCGCGGCGTGATGTTCGCGTTGCGGGCACGGGCGGTGACGCGTGCGCAAATGCCGCCGCGCGATACAGTCAGCGCCGCCTAGGCGGTTACCGCCCAGGCAGAGGGCTGTTTATTGGCTGCCGACAGGTTTGGTGGCGTCCGCCGCCGGCGGATTTTGCGGCGTGTCCGGCTGAATATCATGCAGCCGGATAAAGCCTACCTGCTCCGGCGTCAGGCCGGACATTCGTAATTCGATAGTGGCCTCGGTCCTCGGCAACAGCGAGGCCGGCACGGAAATCGGCTGGCTAAGCGCATCGGCGGTCAATGGCTTACCCGTGGCCGCATCCACCTGTCCCCAATCCACAATCCCGTGCAGCGGCATCAGCGCCGCGCTGTCGGCGCTGCGGATATGCAGCTGCGCGCGCGAGCCGCTGGCTTCCGCCTCTACCTGACTGATGGAGACCCGCAATTTGCCCGCCTCGCTTTGCACGTCCGCCGCGGTTTTCGCCGCAGGATACAGGTAGATACCGCGGGTCGACTGCTGATTTTGCTCGTTTTGCGCCACCAGCGCGGCGGCCTGATTGGTAAGCGTTTGCAAACGCTGGTTCAAATGCCCCACTTCGCTGCGCAGTTTGGGCACCTGTTGGGCCTCCTCCCGGCTGGCGCAGCCGGTAAGCACCAGCAGGGCGGCAACGGCATAACTAGCGCGATAACTGATTGTCATAGCGGCAATTTCCTTTTTTCAACGGTTGCGTTCAGTTTAGCCGTTAAGCGGCGGAAAGTCATGAGGTGCGCCGCGTTCTCGCGTCAATAGCGATAACTCTGCGGCGCCGGTTCCGCTTTAAGTAGTGTTGCTTTGTCCTCGGCGGAGTTCGCGCTAAACTACCCTATCCCTAATCAGCCGGCCAGGAAGCGCTATGCATTGTCCGTTTTGTTCTGCAGTCGATACCAAAGTGATTGATTCCCGTCTGGTGGGGGAAGGAACCCAGGTGCGCCGCCGCCGGCAGTGCGTCATCTGTAATGAACGCTTCACGACATTTGAAGTGGCGGAACTTGTGCTGCCTCGCGTCATCAAAAGCAATGATGTGCGCGAACCGTTTAACGAAGAAAAGCTGCGCAGCGGTTTTTTGAAAGCGCTGGAAAAGCGGCCGGTCAAGTCCGACGATGTCGAAATGGCCATCAACCATATCAAATCCCAGCTGCGCGCCACCGGCGAGCGCGAAGTGCCGAGCAAAATGATCGGCAATCTCGTGATGGACGCGCTGAAAAAACTGGATAAGGTCGCCTATATCCGCTTTGCCTCGGTTTATCGCAGCTTCGAGGATATCCGCGAGTTTGGCGAAGAGATCGCCCGACTGCAGGATTAGCGTCACCCTAAGGACCCTCCTATGGAGCATGATGAGGTTTTTCTCGCGCGCGCATTTGAACTGGCGCGCCGTGGACGCTTTACTACCGCGCCCAATCCTAACGTGGGCTGCGTTATCGTCCGCGATGGACGCATTGTGGGTGAAGGTTATCACCAGCGCGCCGGCGAGCCGCATGCCGAAGTGTATGCGCTGCGCACGGCGGGAGAGGCGGCGCGCGGCGCCACCGCCTATGTTACCCTTGAACCCTGCAGCCACCACGGCCGCACCCCCCCCTGCGCCGACGCGCTGATAGCCGCCGGCGTGGCGCGGGTGGTGGCCGCGATGCCCGATCCCAACCCGCAGGTCGCGGGCCGCGGCTTCTACCGGCTCCAGCAGGCGGGCATCAATGTCCGCCATGGCTTGATGTTGCCCGAGGCGGAAGCGGTAAACCCGGGCTTTCTCAAACGCATGCGCACCGGTTTTCCCTGGGTCAGGCTCAAGCTTGCGGCATCGCTCGATGGCCGCACCGCCATGGCTTCCGGGGAGAGCCAGTGGATTACCTCCCCCGAGGCGCGGCGGGATGTTCAGCGCTGGCGTGCCGAAAGCGACGCTATTCTTTCCACCGCCGCCACGGTGCTGGCGGACGATCCCGCCCTGACGGTGCGCTGGCCGTCGCTGCCGGAGGATGTTCAGGCTCACTATCCCCAAGATCGGGTGCGTCAGCCGGTGCGAGTGATCATTGACAGCGCCAACCGCGTGACGCCCGCTCATCGGGTCGCACAGGAGGAAGGGCGAACCTGGCTGGCGCGCCTTGCGCCGGACGGTCTATCGTGGCCGGCGTCCGTCGAGCAGCTTCAACTGCCGGCGCGCGAAGGGCCGGATGGCGCGCAGCTTGATTTGGTGGTGTTGATGATGCAGCTGGGCCGCCGTCAGATCAACAGCCTGTGGGTTGAGGCGGGCGCCGGTCTGTCCGGCGCGCTGCTGAGCGCCGGATTGGTGGATGAATTGATATTGTACCAGGCGCCGAAACTGCTCGGCGCCGACGCCCGCCCGCTGTGTCTGCTGCCGGGGCTGCAACAACTTAACGCGGCGCCGGGGTTTACGCTGCTTGACGTCCGGCAGGTGGGGCCGGATATCCGCCTGCGTCTGAAACCCGGCGAGGGCATTTAATTGGCCCGCGCAGCGGACAAAGTATTATGTTAGAATCCGCTCCCTCGCGAGACGATTCAGCTATTTGCCATTTTGTAAGGATAATCATGAACGTTATTGAAGGTGTTGTTGCAGCTCCCAATGCGCGCGTCGCTATCGCTATTGCGCGCTTTAACCACTTCATCAATGACAGCCTGCTTGATGGCGCCGTCGACGCCCTGAAACGCATCGGCCAGGTCAAAGACGAAAATATCACCGTGGTCTGGGTGCCGGGCGCTTACGAATTACCGCTAGCGGTCAGCGCGCTGGCCGATAGTAAAAACTATGACGCCGTCGTGGCGCTGGGCACGGTTATCCGTGGCGGCACCGCGCATTTTGAATACGTCGCCGGCGAATGCAGCGCCGGGCTGTCCGCGGTCGCCGCGCGCACCGCGCTGCCGGTGGCGTTCGGAGTGCTGACCACCGAAAGTATCGAACAGGCCATCGAACGCGCCGGCACCAAGGCCGGCAATAAGGGCGCGGAAGCCGCACTGACCGCGCTGGAAATGATCAACGTATTGCAAGCCATCAAAGCGTAAGTAAAGGAAAGGGGAATTTTGTGAAACCAGCCGCTCGTCGCCGTGCTCGTGAATGTGCCGTCCAGGCGCTTTACTCATGGCAATTATCACATAACGACATCGCCGATATCGAAGTCCAGTTTCTGGCGGAGCAGGACACGTCGGATGTGGATGTCGCTTATTTCCGCGAGCTGTATGCCGGCGCGGCGACGAATGCCCAGGAGCTGGATAAGCTGATGGCGCCCTATCTTTCACGTCAGCTGGAGGAGCTCGGCCACGTGGAGCGCGCCGTATTGCGCATTGCGCTGTTTGAACTGAGCAAGCGCCAGGATGTGCCTTACAAGGTCGCCATCAACGAAGCTATCGAGCTGGCCAAAACCTTTGGCGCAGAAGAGAGTCATAAGTTTATTAATGGTGTGCTGGACAAGGTGGCCCCAGAAATTCGTCCCAACAGAAAATAGCGGGGCGGGGCCGGCGTCGCTGGTCCCACCGTTACGCCGCGCCAGCACCAACACAAATTTGGACAGAGTATGGCATGTGGTGAGTTTGACCTCATTGACCGCTATTTCAACCGGATGCGCAGCACGCGCCGGGATGTGGTGGTGGGCATCGGCGATGACTGTGCGCTGCTGTCGGTAGCTGAAAAAAAATGGATTGCGGTCAGTACGGATACGCTGGTGGCGGGCACGCATTTTCTGCCGGACATCAGCCCTTCTGATTTGGGCTATAAGTCGCTGGCGGTCAACCTCAGCGACCTGGCCGCCATGGGCGCCGATCCGGCCTGGCTGTCGCTGGCGCTGACCTTGCCCTCGGTAGACGAGGGTTGGCTGGCCGCCTTCAGCGATAGCCTCTTCCAGCAGTTGGATTACTACGATATGCAGCTCATTGGCGGCGATACCACCCGCGGTCCGTTGAGCCTGACGTTGACCATCCAGGGTTTAGTCCCCGCCGGCCGCGCGCTGACCCGTGACGGCGCCCGAATAGGCGACTGGATCTATGTCACCGGCACGCTGGGGGATAGCGCCGCCGGACTGGCGATACTGCAAAATCGCCTGCAGGTGAAGGATGCGCAGGATAGGCAATATTTGCTGGCCCGCCATTTGCGCCCGCAGCCACGGATTCTACAGGGCCAGGCGTTGCGCGACCTCGCCAGCGCCGCCATTGATATCTCCGACGGTATTATCACGGATTTGCGCCACATTCTTGCCCGTAGCGACTGCGGCGCCCGCATTAACCTCGACGATATTCCCACCTCTACGGCGCTGCTGCGCCACGCCACGCCCGATCAGGCGCTGCGCTGGGCGCTCGGCGGCGGCGAAGATTACGAACTGTGCTTTACGGTGCCCGAAATCAATCGCGGCGCGCTGGATGTCGCGCTGGGCCATACCGGCGCGCCGTTTACCTGCATCGGCCAGATCGGTCCGCGCAGCGAAGGGATACAATTTATGCGCCATCACCAGCCGGTAGAGTATGACTGGCACGGGTATGACCATTTCAAAACGGACGATAGTGAATGACGATGGATATGCTGGCCGCCAAGCGGCGGATTAACCTTTCCAACCCCTGGCATTTGCTGGCAACGGGCTTCGGCAGCGGCATGTTCCCCTGGATGCCCGGCACCGTGGGCTCGCTGGCGGCAATACCGTTTTGGTGCCTGCTGGTGCTGCTGCCGTGGCAGCTGTATTCGCTGGCGGTTATGTTCAGCCTTTGCCTGGGCGTCTACTTTTGCCATCAGACGGCGCGGGATATGGGGGTCCACGACCACGGCTGCATCGTTTGGGATGAATTCGTCGGCATGTGGATTACCCTGATGGCCTTGCCGGTAAACGATTGGCGGTGGGTGCTGGCGGGCTTTTTACTGTTCCGACTGCTGGATATCTGGAAACCCTGGCCGATCCGCTGGTTCGATCGCAAGGTACACGGCGGCATGGGCATCATTATCGACGATGTGGTGGCCGGGATCATCGCCGCCGGCGTCCTTTACTGGGTCGGGCATCACTGGCCGCTGTTTTAGGGCGTTTCCCCTGTGCCGGCGGCGGGGGGAAACGCCGGCTACCCTAGCGAAAGCCCACCACAGGGTGCGGTAAGTATGCGGTCTCCAGCTCGGCTATCTCTTCGTCGTCCAGCTTGACCTCCGTGGCCTGCAGCAGCTCGGCAAGCTGCGCCGGGCGCGACGCGCCAACGATGGGTGCCGTCACCGCCGGCTTGCTCAGCATCCACGCCAGCGCCACCTGCGCGCGCGAGACGCCGCGGACCTTGGCAATCACGCCGACCCGTTCGGCGATACGGGCATCATTATCCTCGCTGTGTTCATACAGCGTTTTGCCAAATTCGTCAGACACCAGCCGGGCGGTGGTTTCCCCCCAGGGCCGGGTAAGCCTGCCACGCGCCAGCGGGCTCCACGGCAATACGGCAATATTTTCCGCCAGGCACAACGGGTGCATTTCCCGCTCTTCTTCCCGTTGAATTAAATTGTATTGATCCTGCATGCTGACAAACCGCGTCCAACCGTGCAAATCGGCGGTATAGAGCGCGCGGGCGAATTGCCAGGCGTACATTGAGGAGGCGCCGATAAAGCGCGCCTTACCGGATTGCACGACATCATGCAACGCCTCCAGCGTCTCCTCCAGCGGGGTGTCATAGTCCCAGCGGTGAATTTGCAGTAAATCGACATAGTCCATGCCCAAGCGCGTCAGGCTATCATCGATGGATTGCAGGATATTGGCGCGGGACAAACCGCCAGAGAGGCCGGCGGTGGGAAAAAATACCTTGGTCGCCACCACCACGTCTTCGCGACGGGCGTAGGTTTTCAGCGCCCGGCCGACGATCTCTTCGCTGCTGCCGTCGGAATAGCTATTGGCCGTGTCGAAAAAATTGATGCCGCCCTCCAGCGCCTGCTGGATGAGCGGCCGCGAGCTTTCTTCCGGCAAGGTCCAGGCATGGCGTCCGCGCGCGGGTTCGCCAAACGTCATACAGCCAAGACACAGGCGGGACACGCGCAGGCCGGTCTGGCCAAGGGTGGTATATTCCATAATCATCTCCAGATGAAAAGCGCCGTAAAGGGAAATAATAAGTATAGGCGCCGGCGCCGGCGACGCGGGCAACCGATAATGGCTTTACGTGACTAACGGCACAAATGGCGCAAAAGCGGATAAAACGCGGCGCGGGCGATACCGTCGGCCTGTGCGAAATAAAACCGGGGCAGGGGACAGCGCCGGCCGGCGGGGGCGTAGAGGTGTCCTGGGCGCTTAGCGCTGGGGGACTCAGCTCAGGCGTCTACGCCGGAAAACTGACGCCGGCGCCGGCGCGGGGCGGAAGGCTTCTGGTAACGGAGCCCGCACCGCGCCGCGGGCTTAGGCCAGCCAGTTCTCGATTTGCCGGCGGATCCCAGCGCCGTCGAGGCCCAGATCGGCGCGGATCTCCTCTTGGCCCCCCTGGGGAATGAAATGGTCCGGCAGGCCGATGTTCAATACCGGCACCTGCAGCCGCTGGTGCATGACGAATTCGTTCACGCCGCTGCCGGCACCGCCCATGATAGCGTTCTCCTCAACCGTCACCAGCGCCTGATGACTGGCGGCCAGTTCTTTTATAAGCGCGCCGTCGAGCGGTTTGACGAAGCGCATGTCTACAAGCGTCGCGTTCAGCGCCTTTGCCGCCTCCTCGGCCTCGGGCAACAAGGTACCGAAGTTGAGAATCGCCACGCCGACGCCATCGTGGCGCACAACCCCTTTACCCAGCGGCAATTCATACAGATCGCTGAGCGGGGCGCCGGTGCCGTTACCGCGCGGATAACGCACCGCGCTCGGCCCAGCCCGATAGTGATATCCCGTGTGCAGCATCAAACGGCACTCGTTTTCGTCGCTGGGCGTCATGATGACCATGTTGGGAATACAGCGCAGATAAGAGAGATCGAACGCGCCCTGGTGGGTTTGGCCGTCGGCGCCCACGACACCGCCGCGATCGATGGCGAACAGCACCGGCAGATTCTGAATCGCCACATCGTGGATCACCTGATCGTAGGCACGTTGCAAAAAGGTGGAGTAGATAGCGACCACAGGGTGATAACCGCCGATCGCCAGACCCGCGGCGAAGGTGACCGCATGCTGCTCGGCGATGGCGACATCAAAATACTGGTGCGGATATTGGCGTGAAAAGGCAACCATGCCGGAGCCTTCGCGCATGGCGGGGGTAATCGCCATTAACTTATCGTCGCCGGCGGCGGTGGCGCACAGCCAATCGCCGAAAATGGCCGAGTAGGAGGGGCATCCGCCGCCGCTTTTCGGCAGGGTGCCGATTTGAGGATCGAATTTCGGCACCGCGTGCCAGCTAATGGGGTCTTTCTCCGCCGGCGCATAGCCGCGGCCTTTTTTAGTCATGATATGCAGCAGCTGTGGCCCTTTCTTGGCGCGCATATTTTTTAGCGTCTGCACCAGACCCTGCACATCATGGCCGTCCACCGGGCCGATATAGTTAAATCCCAGCTCCTCGAACAGCGTGCCGGGCACCACCATGCCCTTAATATGCTCTTCGGTGCGTTTCACCAGCTCCTTGATGGGCGGAATACCGGAAAGCACCTTTTTGCCGCCCTCGCGCAGGGTAGAGTAAAGCTTGCCGGACAGGATCTGCGCCAGATGGTTATTGAGCGCCCCAACGTTTTCCGAGATGGACATCTCATTGTCGTTAAGCACCACCAGCAAATCGGATTTGATATCGCCGGCGTGATTCATGGCCTCGAACGCCATACCGGCGGTGATGGCGCCATCGCCGATAACGCAGACCGTGCGGCGGCCCAATCCCTCATGCTCCGCCGCCACCGCCATGCCGAGCCCGGCGCTAATGGAGGTGGAGGAGTGGCCTACCGAAAGCTGGTCATATTCGCTTTCGCCACGCCAAGGAAAGGGATGCAGGCCGTTGCGCTGGCGGATGGTGGCGATGCGATCCCGACGTCCGGTTAGGATTTTGTGCGGATAGGCCTGATGGCCGACATCCCAAATCAGCCGATCGAACGGCGTATTGTAGACGTAATGCAGCGCCACCGTCAGTTCAACCGTCCCCAGCCCCGAGGCGAAATGGCCGCTTGAGCGGCTGACGCTGTCGAGCAAAAATTGCCGCAGCTCATCGCACAGTGCCACCAGACTCTCTTTGGGTAACTGGCGCAGCTCCATAGGATTATCGGCCAGGACCAGCGTCGGGTATTTCTTTGTATCAAGGCTCATGGGGTACTCATATCTGAGGTGTAAAAAACCACATCACTTATTTGTCACGTTCAATAATATAGCGCGCCAGCGCCACCAGCGTGGCGGTATCATAACCGAGTGCGGCGACACATTCTAAGGATGCTAGCGATTCGTGATACAGATCCTGAGCCTTGGCCCGCGCCATGTCCAGTCCCAGCAGGGCCGGATAGGTACTTTTGCCTAATTCCTGGTCCGCTCCCTGCCGCTTGCCGGTGGTTTGACTGTCGCCCACGACATCAAGAATATCGTCTTGTACCTGGAAAGCCAGGCCGATGGCGGCAGCGAAACGATCGAGATAGCCCAGCGCCGGGCTGCCGCGTTCGCCGGCCGCCAGCGCGCCCATCCGCACCGCGGCGCGGATAAGGGCGCCGGTCTTGTGCCGGTGAATCGTCTCCAGACGCGCGGCGGATACCTGCTGACCCTCCGCCGCCAAATCGAGCGCCTGCCCGAGGCACATGCCGTCGGCGCCGCTGGCGGCAGCCAGGGTCGAGATCATTTGCAGCCTATCCTGTGCGCTGACCTCAGGCATTTCCGCATCGGCCAGGATGCTGAAAGCCAGCGTTTGCAGCGCATCGCCGGCCAGAATGGCGGTAGTTTCACCAAATTTGACGTGGCAGGTCGGCAAGCCGCGGCGCAGCGCGTCGTTATCCATCGCCGGCAGATCGTCATGAATCAGCGAATAGGCATGGATACACTCAATCGCGCTCGCCGGCGCATCAAGGCTTGCGGGCGTGAGTCCGAATAGCCGGCCGGTCTGATAAACCAAAAAGGGCCGCAGCCGTTTGCCCCCCAGCAGAGCGCCGTGGCGCATGGCCTGGACCAGCGGCGTCTGCTGGCTGGTCAGGGTGTGCAGATAGTGTTCCAACGCCGCATCCACCTGCTGGCGGCTATCTTCTAACGCGCGGGCGAAATCGGTCATAACGCATCATTTTCCGGCGCAAAGGGAGTAAGCTGTGCGTCTGGCGCGTCATTTAACAATATTTGCACCCGCTGTTCCGCCTGTTGCAGCGTTTTCTGACCCTGGCGCGCCAGCTGCACGCCCTGCTCGAATTCGTTAAGCGCCTGCTCCAGCGGCAATTCCCCGGATTCGAGGCGGGTGACTATCTGCTCCAGCTCTTTTAGGGCAGTTTCAAAACTGGCGGGTTGTTCAGTTTTTTTTGGCATGGTCTGTATCCTACCGGTCAATAGCGAAGGCGCGGGTGGCGGCCCACGTTAGCCCAGAGTGCGGTGATAAGCAAATTGCGCCTTAATCCCACGGCATAAAGTGGTATACTCCGCGCCGCAGGGCCGAGAGGCCGACGCCAGGGCTAACGTGGGCCAATGCCCCATTATATAACGTGTTGCGACGCGTGACTCTTTAATGATCAAATAACGACTATCGCCATGAAGTTTATCATCAAACTGTTTCCGGAAATCACGATAAAAAGTCAATCCGTGCGGTTGCGCTTTATTAAAATTCTCACCAGCAATATCCGCAATATTCTCAAAGAGTGCGATGAGTCGGTGGCGGTGGTACGCCATTGGGATCATATCGAGGTGCGCACCGGCAATGAACTCCGTCGTCCTCAGGTGGCCGATGCGTTGACCCGCATTCCGGGGATCCATCACATTCTGGCGGTGGAGGAGCGTCCCTGGCAGGATATGCACGATATTTACCTGCAAACGCTGGCGATGTATCGCGACCGTCTGGTGGGTAAAAGCTTTTGCGTGCGGGTAAAACGCCGCGGCACGCACGATTTCACGTCGCAGGATGTCGAGCGCTACGTCGGCGGTGGTTTGAACCAGAATGTGGAAAATACCCGCGTTAAACTGACCCATCCGGACGAAACGGTACTGCTGGAAATCGATAACGACCGACTACTGCTGATAACCGAACGCCTCGAAGGCCTTGGCGGCTTCCCTATCGGTACCCAGGAGGATGTGCTGTCGCTGATTTCCGGTGGCTTCGATTCCGGCGTGTCCAGTTACATGCTGATGCGCCGCGGCTGTAGGGTGAATTACTGCTTTTTTAATCTTGGCGGCGCGGCGCATGAGATCGGCGTCCGTCAGGTGGCATATCATTTGTGGCGCCGTTATGGTCTGTCGCATAAAGTCCGCTTTGTGTCCCTTGATTTCGCGTCGGTAGTGAATGAGATTCTGGCAAAGGTGGACGATGGTCAGATGGGCGTCGTGCTAAAACGTATGATGGTGCGCGCGGCGTCGGCCATGGCCGAGCGCTACGGGATCCAGGCGCTGGTGACCGGCGAGGCGCTGGGGCAGGTCTCCAGCCAGACGCTGACCAATTTGCGTTTGATTGATAATGCTTCGGACACGCTTATCCTGCGTCCGCTCATCTCCCATGACAAAGAGCATATCATCACGCTGGCGCGCCAGATAGGCACGGAAGAATTCGCGAAAACCATGCCGGAATATTGCGGGGTGATTTCCAAAAGCCCGACCGTGCGGGCGGTGAAAAGCCGCATCGAGCAGGAAGAGGGGCAATTCGATTTCGCCGTGCTGGACGCGGCGGTGGCGCAGGCGCAGGTGCTGGATATCCGCGAGATTGCCGCCGACGCGACCGCCGCGCCGATAACCGAAGTGGAAACGACCGCCGAATTGGGCAGTGGCGATGTCGTGCTGGATATCCGCTCGCAGGATGAACAGGAAGGCCGCCCGCTGACGCTGGACAATGTGGCGGTGCAGACGTTGCCGTTTTACAAACTGGGCAGCCAATTTGGCGATCTGGATCAGAGTAAATCTTACTTGCTTTACTGCGATCGCGGGGTGATGAGCCGCTTGCAGGCGCTTTATTTGCGCGAGCAGGGTTTTCATAATGTGAAGGTTTACCGCCCGTAAAGCCTCACGGGCGCGGTGAGCAGACCGTGCCCGCCTTCATGCCGCTATCTGGAGCGCGCGTTTCGTTCAACGCCACGGTGACCGCCCACCCTGATCGGCACGCTTGGCGCGCGCTGAACCGCGGCTGCCGCTCACCCTGATCGGCACGCTTGGCCCGCGCTGAACCGCGGCTGCCGCCCACCCTGATCGGCACGCTTGGCCCGCACTGAACCGCGGCTGCCGCTCACCATGATCTGCGTTCCTGGCCCGCGCTCAGCCGCGGCTGCCGCTCAATCGGGTCTGCACGCTTGGCCCGCGCTGAACCGCAGCGGCGGCCCAATCCGGCCCGTTGCTAATCCTGGTAGCTGTCAATGCCCTGCGGCAGCACCAGCTGCGCCGCTACCGCGGCCGCGCGCGGCCGGCCGGCGAGTAACTCAATGATTTTGAGAGCGAAATCCATAGCCGTCCCCGGCCCTTGGCTGGTGAGGAGCCGATAACGCGCATCATAGACCACCCGCTGATCCACCCAGCGTTCGGCGGGGATGCGGTCTTTAAGCACCGGAAAACCGGTCATATTCGCCTGGCTGAACAGCTGATGGTGCTGCAACACCAATGCCGGCGCGGCGCAGATCGCCGCCACCAATTTACCGTCGAGATGCATACGGCGCACGCACGCCACCAGCAACGGACTGCGCTGAAAGCACTCGGCGCCCTGCATACCGCCGGGCAGTACCATGGCGTCATAGGGCTCGTCCGCCAGCGCCGCCAGCGGCGCGTCGGCCAGCAGACGCACGCCGCGCGATCCGGCGATGGTCAGCCCGCCATCGCCGTTGACGCTGGCCGCGCGCACCTGGAAACCGGCGCGCACCAGCAGATCGAAGGTGGTGACGGCTTCGGTTTCTTCACTACCATCTGCCAGACAGAGAAGAATCGTTTTGTCCATAGCTTTCCTCCTTGCGTTTCACCAAATCAAACAGTCGCTGGTTCTCCGGCACGCTCAGCCCGTGCGCCCGTGCGCGCCGTAGAATATGGCCGTTGATATAATCAATTTCCGAATGCCGCTGCGCCCGGACATCCTGCAACATGGAGGAGACATTATCGGCGGTGCTGCGGATGACCTGGCCAACATAGAACAGCAGGCTTTCGTAATGGGTATGGTAGCCCTCGCGGTCCATCACCATCGCCACCTCGCGGCAGATGGCCTCGATTTCCGCCGCATAGCGCTCCAGCTCGCCGTTGCGACAATCGTGGATCGCGGTGAGAGGATTAATCACACAGTTGGCGGCAAGTTTGACCCAACTGGAGGCGGCAATATTGTTGTGCCAGGCGACCTCAGGTAGGGCGTGGTGTAGCACTTCGGCAATGGCGCTGGCCTGTTGCGCCTGGCTATTACCGGGCCCGATGCGGGTCGTGCCGGCATAAACATGGTGAATTTTGGCCTCTTCGCGGTGGGCGGCATGGGTAGTGGTGCCCATGATCAGCGGCTGGACCAGGGCGGGTAATTCTTCACGGGCGCCGAGCCCGTTATGCAGCAGCAAGATGGCGCAATCGGCCCGCAACTGCGGCAACAGCGCCCGCACCGCCCCCGATACCTGCCAGGCTTTCAGCGTGACCAGCAGCAGATCGCTGTTAGCCAAATGCTCGGCGTTATTGGCGGGCAGTTGCAAACGGCTTTCCCGCCCTTGCGGGCTGATAACGTCCACGGCGCAAACCGATTGCGGCACCCGTAGCCATCCCTGGACGCTGTGACCCTGGCGGCTGAGCGCCGCCAGCCATAGCTGCCCCAATGCGCCACAACCCAGAACGGTAATTTTCATTTTCCTTACCCTGTAGCGAAATGATAGGGCTCCGGCCGCACATCACCCTGGAGCCATAAGTATAGACTTTTCTGCTGTGCCGCAGATTATCCCGGCGCGCCAGCGCGTAACGTAGCGCGGGGATCCCGTCTTTTATCTCTTTGCCCTTGAAGGTATGATATGGGCAAATTTTGCCTTGCCGGAGCCACAGTATGCCCTCATTTGATATCGTGTCAGAAATTGATATGCAAGAAGTTCGTAATGCGGTGGAAAACGCCAATCGCGAACTGAGCACTCGCTGGGACTTTCGCAATGTCCCGGCCAGCTTTGAGTTGAATGAAAAAAATCAGACCATCAAGGCCGCCAGCGAATCGGATTTTCAGGTGAAACAACTGATCGAAATCCTGCGCGAAAAACTGGCCAAGCGCGGCATTGAAGGCGGCGCTATCGAATTGCCGGACGAACTGGAGCACAGCGGGAAAACCTACAGCGTTGATGCGAAGCTCAAACAGGGAATCGAAACCGGCCTGGCCAAGAAAATCGTTAAACTCATTAAAGACAGCAAGCTGAAGGTGCAGGCGCAGATCCAGGGCGAGCAGGTCCGTGTCACCGGTAAGGCTCGCGATGACCTGCAGCAGGTTATCGCGCTGGTCAAAGGCGGGGAGCTGGGTCAACCCTTCCAATTCACCAACTTTCGCGATTAACGCCCCGCCGGCGCCGATCCCAGTGCTGTTACCGCGCCGTAAGCGACCGCTGGCCGCTGCCGTTTCCCGGCGCGGCGAGGCGTGAGGGCGCTTGCCGTTTTAACGAGCTGCGGCCTTTGACGATGCAGCCGTCAAGACCACGGAGGAGGGCAGCACAACGGGCGGTTTGCGACTGCGGCGCCTGATTGGGCGGCGACGCCGGCGTTAGACCGCCACCGCCTTTTCCAGCGCCGCGCGGTTGGTTTGTTTGGTATCCACCTTAACGTAGGCGCTGCGCTCTTCGGGCACCACCACCACTTCGGTTACGCCGGGCTGCGCCTGTAGACGCTGCGCCAGTTGACTATCGGCCGCCGCGCGACCGGGCAGGGCGATGCGCAGGCTGCTGACGTAGGGCGGTTCACGCAGCGTCGCGCTCACCCCCCACCAGGCCAACGCTATTACCGCCCCCGCCAGAAACACCAGCCATGCCCCCTGAAGCTGAAACAGAAAACCGCCGAGCGTGCCGCCGAATGCAACGCCGAGAAACTGGCTGGTGGAGTACACGCCCATAGCGGTCCCTTTATAGCCGGCCGGCGACTCTTTGCTAATCAACGAAGGTAAGAGGGCCTCCATAACGTTGAATGCCAGAAAGAACAGTTGGATGCCGGCGAACATCACCCACAGATGGTTGCCCGCCGCGAGCAATACCAGCTCGGCAAACAGCAGCAGCGTCACGCAACCCAAAAAAACGCGCTTCATATGGCGCTTAACTTCGGCGTAAATGATCGCCGGCACCACCGCGGCAAACGAAACCAGCATGGTGATCAGATACACTTTCCATTGTTCGCTAGGCAAAAAGCCGGCGCCGGCCATCATGGGCGGCAAGGCGACGAAGCTCGACATCAGCATGGCGTGCAGGCAAAAAATACCCATATTGAGTTTTAGCAATTGTGGATTGGCCAGGACTTTGCCGACGCTGCCGCGCACGATGCCCGACTCGCGGTTGAGGGTATGGTCGCCGGCGGTGGGCACCACCAATAGGGTAAGCACGACGCCGGCCAGCGCCAGCGCGGTGATGCCCCAGAACAGGCCGTTTAGTCCGATGGCGTGGGTGACTATCGGGCCCACCACCATGGCGATGGCAAAGGTCACGCCAAAGCTGACGCCGATAAACGCCATCGCCTTGGTGCGGTTTTGTTCGCGGGTCAAATCCGACAGCAGCGCCATTACCGCGGCGGCAATGGCACCGGATCCCTGCAACGCGCGGCCGAGTATCACCCCCCAAATGTTGTCGGTCAGCGCGGCAATGGCGCTGCCGAGAGCGAAGACCAGCAAGCCGCCGACGATAAGCGGCTTACGACCGACGCGGTCGGAAACCAGGCCGAAGGGGATCTGAAAAATCGCCTGCGCCAACCCGTAAATACCGATAGCGAGGCCGATAAGCGATTCGCTGGCGCCCTGCAAGGCCATGCCGTAGGTGGTCAATACCGGCAATACCATGAACATGCCCAGCATGCGCAGTGAAAATACCGTACCCAGGCCCCAGGTGGCCCGCAGCTCCATGCCGGTCATTTTTGTGTCGTTCATCACTACCTCGAAATATCTTACCGGGCCATTGTAATGCCTTAACGCATGACGGGAAATGGAATGATATTTAACAGATGTTAACGTCATCCCCCTTTGCCCAGCGGGCGTGGCGATAGCCGGAGCGCGGCGCCGTCGCGGCTCCGGCGGCCATGGCTGACAGTGAGGTGAAAAGGGCAGGAAGAGGGCAGGGCCTGCGCCCTGCCGGAAAGAGGGTAGGGCGGATGGCTACCAGACGTAGGTGAGCAGGCTGGTGGCGGAAGGCACCATAAAGTCCACCGACATCATCACGCTGAGCGAGGTGATAGCAACGATCGAAAAGATGAACAGCTTGCGCGCCCAGACTTTATCGTCATTGGCGGATTTATAGCCCTGTAGCGCCATGCCGAGCCACCAAACGCTGACCGAGGCGGCGACAATCAGGTATTTGTAGCCGGCATAACCGCTCAGCGTCAGCATCAGCGTCGCCACCATAAAACCGATGATATACAGGGTAATATGGTGTTTAGTGACGGAAATGCCGCGTTTTACCGGCAACACCGGAATCGACGCCGCCTGATAATCCTTGAAACGGAAGATGGCGATGGCATAAGAGTGCGGCATTTGCCACAGGCTGAAGATCAGTAGCAAAATCAATGCGCCGGTGTCGAACCGGTCGCTGACGGCGCAGTAGCCAATCACCGGCGGCGCGGCGCCGGACAAGCTGCCGATAAGCGTACCGTAGACGGATTTGCGCTTCATATACAGGCTGTAGACGCCGACATAGACGATAAAGCCCATTACCGCCAGCCACATGGCCAGCGGATTGGCCGCCAGATACAGCAGCGCAAAACCGGCAATACCCAGCACCGTAGCGTAAACCAGACTGGCTTTCAGAGAAATCAACCCTCTCACCAGGACCCTGTTTTTGGTCCTTTCCATTTTCCGGTCGATGTCGCGATCGATATAGTTGTTAAACACGCAACCCGAGGCGACCACCAGCGATACACCGACCAGCGTGGCGAGAAACAGGGCATAGTCTATCTGGCCCTTTGCAGCCAGCAAAAAGCCCCCGATGACAGAAATTAGATTACCGAAAATAATTCCTGGTTTTGTTACTTGCAGGTATTGCTTAATCATTACCGTTGCGCTCTGTTAGTGGCCCATCAAGTTGTGATTGAGGTACCACATAATCCACAAGGAGCCGACCACCAGGATTGCGATGATCATCACCGCAAATACGAAGGCTATCAGGTTCCACTGCTGCTCGGACGACGTATTGAGGTGCAGGAAATACACCAGATGCACGACAATCTGCACCACGGCGCAAATCACCAGCACCGCTATCAGCGTACTTTCGCTGGCGGAGCCCTGCATCACCATGGCGAACGGAATCACCGTCAGGATGATGGAGAGAATAAAACCAATCAGATAGGACTTATGGCTGCCGTGGCTGGCGCCGGTATGCCCTGCGGATGCATGACTCATTAAAGTGCCCCCATTAAATACACCACGGTAAAGACGCAAATCCAGACCACGTCCAGGAAGTGCCAGAACAGGCTCAGGCACTGCAGGCGGGTTTGGTTGACCGGGGTCAGACCACGACGGGAGACCTGAACCATCATCACCACAATCCAGATAAGGCCGGAGGTGACGTGCAGACCATGGGTGCCCACCAGCGTGAAGAAGCCGGACAGGAAGGCGCTGCGATCCGGGCCATAGCCTTCGGCAATCAGATGATGGAACTCGTAGAGCTCCATGCAGATAAAGCCCAGACCGAACAGGAAGGTCAGGCCCAGCCAGACGTTGACCCGGCTCTTGTCGCCGCGGTACATGGCCAGGATCGCCATGCCGTAGGTGATACTACTGAACAGCAGGAAGAAGGTTTCGACCAGGACGAACGGCAGCTCGAAAATCTCTTTGCCCGTTGGCCCGCCCGCCACGCTGTTGCTCAGAACGGCGTAGGTGGCGAACAGGGTGGCGAACAAAATACAGTCGCTCATCAGGTAGATCCAGAAACCGAATACTTTATTGGCTCCCGCATCGTGGTGCCCATGCTCGGCATGGGCGGTATCATGATTGGATAGGATCTTAGTTGACATTCTTCACGCCCGCTTCACTGATTTGGTCAAAATGCCGGTTCTCAATACGCTCGACTTCCTCTACCGGCACGTAATAATCCACGTCTTCGTTGAAGCTGTGAACTATCCAGGTCACGATCATGCCGGCAAACCCGACGATCGCCAGCCACCAGATATGCCAGATCAAGGCAAAGCCAAACACCAGGCTGAAGGCGGCGATAACCACGCCGGCGCCGGTGTTTTTCGGCATATGGATCGGCTCATAGGCCAGCGGTTTTTGATAAGCGGTGCCTTCTTCTTTCATCTGCCAGAACACATCGCGCTGGTTATTTACCTCCGGCACGATGGCGAAGTTATAGAACGGCGGGGGAGAGGAGGTGGCCCACTCCAGAGTACGGCCGCCCCACGGATCGCCCGTCAGGTCGCGGTTCTTTTCGCGATCGCGCACGCTGACCACAATCTGGATCACCTGGCACAGGATACCCAGCGCGATAAGCGCGGCGCCGGCGGCGGCCACCATCAGCAGCGGATGGAAGACGGGGTCGATCTGCTGGCTCAAACGACGGGTCATCCCCATGAAGCCCAATGCGTACAGCGGCATGAATGCGACATAGAAGCCGATAATCCAGAACCAGAAAGCGCGTTTGCCCCAGGTTTCGTTCAGGGTATAGCCGAAGGCTTTCGGGAACCAGTAGGTCATCCCGGCAAAGCAGCCGAAGACCACGCCGCCGATAATGACGTTATGGAAGTGGGCAATCAAAAACAGGCTGTTGTGCAGCACGAAGTCGGCGCCGGGCACCGCCAGCAGCACGCCGGTCATCCCGCCGATGGAGAAGGTGATGACGAAGCCTATGGTCCACAGCATCGCGGAGTTAAACACCACGCGACCCTGATAAATGGTGAACAGCCAGTTGAAAATCTTCACCCCGGTCGGGATGGCGATGATCATGGTCATGATGCCGAAGAAGGCGTTGACGTTGGCGCCGGAGCCCATGGTGAAGAAGTGGTGCAGCCAAACGCAGAACGACAGCACGGTAATGGCGATGGTCGCCCATACCAGCGAGGTGTAGCCGAACAGGCGTTTTTTCGAGAAAGTGGCCACCACTTCCGAGAACACGCCGAACACCGGCAGCACCAGGATGTACACTTCCGGATGGCCCCAGGCCCAGAACAGGTTCACGTACATCATCATGTTGCCGCCCATATCATTGGTGAAGAAATGGGTACCCAGATAGCGATCCAGGGTCAGCAGTACGATGGTCACGGTTAAAATCGGGAACGCGGCGATAATCAGCACGTTGGTGCACAGCGCGGCCCAGGTGAAGACCGGCATTTTCATCATCGGCATGCCGGGGGCGCGCATGCGCAGAATGGTGGCGAAGAAGTTAACGCCGGTCAGGGTGGTTCCGATACCGGCTATCTGGATACTCCAGATCCAGTAATCGACCCCGACGCCGGGACTGTACTCCTTGCCCGCCAGCGGCGGATAAGCCACCCAGCCGGTTTGGGCGAATTCACCCACGCCGAGAGAGACGTTAATCAGGATGACGCCGACGACGAAGAACCAGAAACTCACCGAGTTCAGGAAAGGAAAGGCAACGTCACGCGCGCCGATTTGCAGCGGCACCGCCAGGTTCATCAGCCCGACCACGAACGGCGTCGCCATGAAGATTATCATGATAACGCCGTGGGCGGTCACCACCTGATCATAATGATGGGGCGGCAGAAAGCCCGCTTCGCCCGCCGAGGCCAGCGCCTGCTGCGAACGCATCATGATGGCGTCGGCGAAGCCGCGCAGCAGCATCACGAACGCCACGATCATGTACATGATGCCGATTTTCTTATGGTCTACCGAGGTGAACCACTCTTGCCAAAGATATTGCCATTTACCGAAGTAGGTAATGGCGGCCACCAGCCCCAGACCAATCACAATGATGGCGGCGACGGTTATCATAATGATCGGTTCATGGTACGGAACCGAATCAAGCGTTAATTTTCCGAACATCGTTATTATTCCTCGGTACCCGCGTGAGAGTGTTCACCCATGTTCATGTCCATCCCTTCGTCCTGGGTGGTGGCAATACTCTTCCCCTTGCCCATGAATTTGCCGATCACATCCTGGTACAGACTGGGTTTAACGCTGGAGAAGTACTCGACCGGATGATACTCGCTCGGCGCTGCCAGCTGCTCGTAAGCGTCCATGGTGCCAAGCGTATCCGGTGATGCCTTGACTTTCTGTACCCACTCGTCGAAGCCTGCCTGATCCGGCGTGGCGACGGCGGTGAATTTCATGCCGGAGAAACCCCGGCCGCTGAAGTTCGCTGAAATGCCTTTATAACTCCCCGGCTCGTTGGCGATGAGATGCAAAGTGGCATTCATCCCGGCCATCGCGTAAATCTGGCCCCCTAACTGGGGAATAAAGAAGGAGTTCATCACCGAATTGGAGGTAATCTCAAACTTCACCGGGACGTTGGCCGGGAAAGCGATTTCGTTTACCGTAGCGATACCCTGCTGCGGATAAATGAACAGCCACTTCCAGTCCATGGCGACAACTTGAATGGTGACGGGTTTGGCGTCAGACGCAATGGGTTTGCTCGGATCCAAGGCATGAGTCGACTTCCATGTCAGCGTGGCCAGGAAGATGATGATAAGGATCGGTACCGTCCACACCACCAGTTCCACCTTGCTGGAGTGGGACCAGTTGGGGCTGTACGTCGCCTTGGTATTGGATGCGCGGTATTTGATGGCAAAGACGAATGCCATGACGACAGCGGGTATCACGACGATCAACATCAGCCCGAGGGCGGTCAGTATTAATGAACGTTGCTCCAGTCCAATCTGTCCCTTGGGATTCATTAACACCATGTCGCTGCAGCCGCTAACTAACGCGACAACGCTAAACAGCGACAGAATCCCTAAATACTTATTGTATTTCCTGAGTCTCATCTAACGACCTCAATAAAATGTGCTCTAATGTCGTTTCTTGTGTGGGGGCATTTTACGGGAAGGTTGCAGTACTGTAAACACGCTTAAGCTTATGTCAGAAACATGTTTCTGCGTTCTGCCAGGCGTGTCACACCTGTTGGGAATGATGACAAAATATTAATCGCGACAAAGGCTTAGAGAATTAACCGCCGAAAAACCTCGATTCCGCTAACGGAAAGAATAACGGCGCGGGATCTGTATCATCACGTTAACAAATCAATATCATTCTTTGACAAAGAAACTACAAATACGTAAATACGCACCCTGTAAAATAGTAGAGGTGATAAACTGTCACTCCTGCGACATAAATAAAAAAATGACCTTTAGCGAGAAGAGTAATAAGCCAAACGCCGGCCGTTGACGCCGGCGAACGTTATTCGCCGGCCCTGGGCAACGCCAGGCTTAACCGTGAAGCCGCGGCCGGGATCGTTTCATCGCGCGATAATCGAGCACGCACCCCATGAGTATACTCACTGAGAGCAGGACAGCACCTATTTCCCAACACCATTGCATCAGCGTCGCGGCCGAGGCCATACCGACAGCCTTGGCCAGCAGCAGCGCCAGCGCGCCGGCCCACAGCGCGCCGCCGGTCGCCAAGAGGCGCTGCGCCAGGCGATAACCGGCGCTAAAATGGCCGCGTCGCAGGAAATCGCCGGTCTGCTGCGTCGCGGTCAGCGTGGTGCGGCACAGCATCAATAGGCCCAGACCGGGAAATGATACGGCGACGGAGAACAGGTAAAACCAGGCCCAGCCGTGCAGTTCAACGAACCAGCCGGCAAGAGGGCCGACATAGACCCGGCCGACGGCGGCCAGCGCCGACAGCAGGGCGAATTGGGTGGCGGAGTAGGATTTGTTGCACAACGTCATCAGCAGCGCGACGAAGGCTGCGGTGCCCATGCCTCCGCACAGGTTTTCGACAAATACCGCCGTGGCCATCGACCAAAGGTGTTTATCGGTCACCGCCAGCGCCCAGTATCCGGCATTGGAGACCGCCTGGAGGAGCCCGAATAGCATCAGGGCGCGGAACAGCGACAGCCGCTGCATCAGCAGCCCGCCCGCCAGCGTGCCGATGATCGTCGCCAATAAGCCCAGACTTTTATTGATCATACCCACCTGGCCGGCGTCAAACCCTACGCCGCGAATCAGGAAGGTCGTGCTCAGGCTAAGCGCAAAAGCGTCGCCAAGCTTATAAAGCACAATCAGCATTAAGATAAGCCAGGCGTTATCGCGGCCGAAAAAGTCGCGTAGCGGCGCCATCACCGCCTGCTCGAGACTGGCCGGCCTGGGTATCGCCTGGTCCGGCTCCGGCGCCAGCAGGGTGCTGACCAAGCCTACCAGCATCAACGCGGCCATCAGCCAGTAAGTGGCCTGCCAGCCCAGCCAGCGATCCGCCAGCCACAGCGCCAGGCCGCCGGACACCAGCATGGCCAGGCGATAACCCAGTACCGAGACCGCGGCGCCGGTGCCGCGCTCCTCCGCCGGCAGCAGATCGGTCTTGTAGGCGTCGAACACGATATCTTGCGAGGCGGAGCAGAACGCCACCCATACCGCAAGCGCCGCCAACCACGCCAGATTGCGTGCCGGATCGAGAGTACCCATCGCCAGCAGCCCCACGATCAGCAGCGCTTGGCAAATGACCAGCCAACCGCGGCGACGGCCCATAAGCGGCGGGCTGTAGCGATCCATTACCGGCGACCAGAGGAATTTGAAGACGTACGCCTGACCCACCAGCGAGAAAAAACCGATGGTTTTCAGATCCAACCCGGCTACCGTCATCCAGGCCTGTAGCGTGCCGGAGGTGAGCGCCAGCGGCAAACCGGAGGCAAAACCGAGGCACAGCAAAATGAGGGAACGGCGCTGGGTAAGCGTGGCAAGTCGAACGGATGTCATGGGCATACACGGCTTTCGGGTTAACCTGCCCGGCGCCGCGGGCAGGCGGGTGAACGGAAAAGATTAACGCGCGTTTTGCTTGATGAAGCTATTGACGCTGCTGTCGTTGGCCATATCGTTAATGACATCCGCCAGCACGCTGTCCACGGCGCTGGTGATTTTGTCATTGGTGGCGCGGAAAGCGCCCTGTACGTTATAGACCGATTGGTAGCTCTTCACTTGTTTGTTACCATTTTTCGCCTGGGCGATAATGGAGATATCCGCCCGGGTGGTAATGTTATAACGCACGTTGCCTTCGGAGACATCGGCGTAAAGTTTATTGACCACGATCTGCAAATCGACGGCGCCGTTCGGACCAATCATGTAGCCGCGGGCGGTCATCTGTTTCTCCAGCACTTCCTGCAACAGGAAACGCAGATCGCGCGACGGGGTGAGGGTGACCAGTTGGCCGTCGCGGTTGACCTTGGCCAGCGCCTGATCCGGCCGCTGGTCGGCGCCGTTAACGCTGACGGTGACGCCCATCAGCGACGGATCCTGCTGCGGCAGCTGAATCTTCGGGGAAATATCCAGCGTATTGGTGCTGGCGGCGCAGCCGGAGAGCAACAATAAGGCCACCAACGGCATCAGTAATTTTTTTAGCATATATGCTTTCTCATTCATCAGGATAGGGAAGGGGAAAATGGCCACATCATAGCATCGCCATCGGGAGGGGAAAGCCCCTAATAACGCTAATTTACGTTACCGGACATTTTGCCGCGCCGCGTCAGGCAGACGCCTTTTGGCCGTACGTCACCTCCGTTGGCGGCCCCGGGCGGGACGGCAAGGGGCGTTGAGCGTGAAATTTGTCGCTTTAAGGCTAGGCGTTAAAGAATAATCAGCTAAAATTTTAACTGACGGAGCAAAGCGCTCTGCCTGGCGTTGAGGAGAAGAGATGATGATTCGCGAGCAAATAGAAACAAAAATCAGGGCAGAGTTCACTCCGCTGTATCTGGAAGTGGTGGATGAAAGTTATCGCCATAATGTCCCGGCGGGCTCTGAGAGTCATTTCAAAGTGGTATTGGTCAGCGATCGGTTCAACGGCGAGCGTATCCTGAGCCGCCACCGCGCGATATACGGCGTTCTGGCCGATGAGCTGGCGGGGCCTGTGCATGCGCTGGCGCTGCACACCTACACGGTGAAAGAGTGGGAAGGCTTGCAGGATACGGTGCCGGCCTCCCCCCCTTGCCGGGGTGCCGGGCTGACGGCCTGAGCCCTATCGGCACAGGGTAAACGGGCCGGATGGGCGGGGAAGCGACCCGCCGGCCTTTTTTTATCTCCCTCTCCACGCGCACACGGCGCAATTTGCGCGCCGTCCTCGACTCATAAACCCTATCTCGCTATAATGCCGCGTCTTATATTTCCGGAAGGTATTCGGGATGCTTCTGACGACGACGGGCAACAGGTTTTGATTCCTCAGACCACCCGGATCTTAAGAGGCCATTTTCACGTCAGTGGACCTGGATGACCGCTTCTTTGAAAACGGCTTCTGGCGTTGATCGAGCACTGTGATTTTTTGAGGTAACGAGATGCAAGTTTCTGTTGAGACCACTGAAGGCCTGGGGCGCCGTGTAAACATTACCGTTGCCGCCGACACGATTGAGCAAGCGGTGAAAAGCGAATTGGTGAACGTCGCCAAAAAAGTCCGCATCGACGGCTTTCGCAAAGGGAAAGTCCCTATGAATATCGTTGCGCAGCGCTATGGCGCCTCCGTCCGTCAGGACGTGCTAGGCGACCTGATGCAGCGCAACTTTGTCGACGCCATTATCCAGGAAAAAATCAATCCGGTAGGCGCGCCGAATTATGTCCCGGGCGAATACAAGACCGGCGAAGATTTCAGCTATGCGGTGGAGTTTGAAGTTTACCCCGAAGTGGAACTGACGGGGCTGGACACCATTGAGGTGGAAAAACCGCAGGTGGAAGTGAAGGACGCCGATGTCGACACCATGCTGGAAACGCTGCGCAAACAGCAGGCCGACTGGAAAGAAACCGCTGATGCCGCCGCCGCGGAAGACCGCGTCACCGTCGACTTCACCGGCACCATTGACGGCGAAGCGTTTGAGGGCGGCAAAGCCACCGATTTCGTGCTGGCCATGGGCCAGGGCCGCATGATCCCCGGTTTTGAAGAGGGCGTTATCGGTCATAAAGCGGGCGAAAGCTTCGACATCAGCGTCACTTTCCCGGAAGACTACCACGCTGAAAATCTGAAAGGCAAAGCCGCGAAGTTCGCCGTTGAGCTGAAAAAAGTCGAGCAGCGTGAACTGCCGGAGCTGGATGAAGCCTTCATTAAGCGTTTCGGCGTTGCCGACGGCACCCTGGCGGGCCTGCGCGCCGAAGTGCGTAAAAACATGGAGCGCGAGCTGAAAAACGCCGTGCGCAATCGCGTGAAAACCCAGGTGATTGACGGCCTGCTCAGCGCGAACGACATTCACGTTCCCGCGGCGCTGGTCGACGGCGAAATCGACGTGCTGAAACGCCAGGCGGCACAGCGCTTCGGCGGCAACGAAAAGCAGGCGCTGGAGCTGCCGCGCGAGCTGTTTGAAGAACAGGCCAAGCGTCGCGTCAAGGTTGGTCTGCTGCTGGGTGAAGTCATCCGCAAACATGAACTGAAAGCGGACGAAACCCGCGTCAACGCGCTGATTGAAGAAATGGCGTCCGCCTACGAAGATCCCAAAGAGGTCATCGAGTTCTACGGCAAGAATAAAGAGCTGATGGACAACATGCGTAACGTGGCGCTGGAAGAGCAGGCGGTTGAAGCGCTGCTGGCCAACGCGCGCGTGACGGAAAAAGAAACCGGCTTCAACGAGTTGATGAACCAGCCGAGCGCGGCGTAACCGCCCTCGTCGTCGGGCCGCGTGCGGCCCCAAGGCTCATCCGTTATCCCCATAGCCTGTCATCCTGCGGTGGCAGGCTTTTTGTTTGTATAAGCTTTTCATACTATTGACGGTGATAAATAGCGCTATATTTAACGGGTAAGCAGTGTTAAAAAGAGGGTGCGCCGCGGGAATACCCGGTAACGTCCGGCGCTGAAATAATGCCGCTGCGGCCTTGAAAAAGGCGCAACGCTCCCCCAACTAGAGGGGAAAGGGAGAAACTGCCGCGCTGGCGGAAGAGGGGCCGAAACCCCTCCAGCGGACCGGCGACATCTTGGGACATGGCGATGACGCCGCATCTCACGTAAAATCGGAAACCCAGGCGCCGAAAGCTTTATTTCTAGGAGACGATAATGTCATACAGTGGCGAACAAGATAACTTTGCACCCCATATGGCTCTGGTGCCGATGGTGGTGGAACAGACTTCACGCGGAGAGCGTTCATACGATATCTTTTCGCGCCTGTTGAAAGAACGGATTATCTTCATGACCGGTCAGGTCGAAGATCATATGGCGAATTTGATCGTCGCGCAGATGATGTTTTTAGAAGCGGAAAACCCGGAAAAGGATATCTATCTGTACATCAACTCGCCGGGCGGGGTCATTACCGCCGGGATGTCGATATATGACACCATGCAGTTCATCAAACCGGATGTCAGCACATTCTGCATGGGCCAGGCCGCCTCCATGGGCGCTTTCCTGCTCGCGGCAGGCGCCAAAGGCAAACGCTTCTGCCTCCCCAACTCGCGGGTCATGATCCATCAGCCGCTGGGCGGCTTCCAGGGCCAGGCCACCGATATTGAAATTCACGCGCGGGAAATCCTGAAGGTCAAGGCGCGGATGAATGAGCTGATGGCGAAACATACGGGCCAGCCTCTTGAAGTAATAGAGCGGGATACCGAACGCGATCGTTTCCTCTCCGCGCCTGAGGCGGTAGACTATGGATTAGTGGATTCCGTATTGAGCCAGCGCGCGTAATTGCTAATGGCGGGAACGGATAGACTATAGTGAATGTAGTGCGTCGTGCGGAAGCGTTAGCGCTTCCGGCGACCGGTTTTGAGTTCAGCCGTCGCGTTGCCGCCCTGATTGGCCTGCGGGACAAAGACGAAAGAAAGAGGTTTACTGATGACAGATAAGCGCAAAGACGGTTCAGGAAAGCTGCTGTATTGCTCTTTCTGCGGTAAAAGCCAGCATGAGGTGCGGAAATTGATCGCCGGGCCGTCGGTGTATATCTGCGATGAATGTGTCGACTTATGCAACGACATTATCCGCGAAGAGATAAAAGAGGTCGCGCCGCACCGCGAACGCAGCGCGCTGCCGACGCCCCATGAAATCCGTCACCACCTGGACGATTATGTCATCGGTCAGGAAAAAGCCAAAAAAGTGCTCGCGGTGGCGGTCTACAACCACTATAAGCGTTTACGCAATGGCGACACCAATAACGGCATCGAACTCGGCAAGAGCAATATTTTGCTGATTGGCCCTACCGGCAGCGGTAAGACCCTGCTGGCGGAAACGCTGGCACGCTTCCTGGATGTGCCTTTCACCATGGCCGATGCCACCACCCTGACCGAAGCCGGGTATGTCGGTGAGGATGTGGAAAACATCATCCAGAAACTGTTGCAAAAATGCGATTACGACGTGCAAAAGGCCCAGCGCGGTATTGTGTACATTGACGAGATCGACAAAATCTCCCGTAAATCGGATAACCCCTCCATTACCCGCGACGTCTCCGGTGAAGGGGTGCAGCAGGCGCTGCTGAAACTGATAGAAGGTACCGTGGCCGCGGTGCCGCCCCAGGGCGGACGCAAGCATCCCCAGCAGGAATTCCTGCAGGTGGATACCTCGAAAATCCTGTTTATCTGCGGCGGCGCTTTCGCCGGCCTGGATAAAGTGATCGAGCAGCGCACCGAAACCAATCGCGGCATCGGTTTTAGCGCCACCGTCAAAGGCAGTTCGGAGAAAGTCACCGAAGGCGAGCTGCTGGCGCAGGTGGAGCCGGAAGACCTGATCAAGTTCGGGCTTATCCCGGAATTCATCGGCCGGTTGCCCGTCGTGGCGACGCTGAATGAGCTAAGCGAAGAAGCGCTGATTCAGATTCTGCGCGAGCCGAAGAACGCGTTGACCAAACAGTATCAGGCGTTGTTCAACTTAGAAGGCGTTGAGCTGGAGTTCCGCGACGAAGCATTGACCGCCATCGCCAAAAAAGCCATGGCGCGCAAAACCGGCGCCCGCGGCCTGCGCTCCATCGTGGAGGGCGCGCTGCTGGAAACCATGTACGAACTGCCTTCCCAGGACAGTGTGGAAAAGGTGGTGATCGACGAAGCGGTCATCGCCGGCCAATCGGAGCCGTTGCTTATCTACGGTAAGCACGAAGCGCAGCAGGCCTCCGGCGAGTAACGGGGGTGTGGTGCGGCGCGTGCGCCGATTAAGAGCGTCCAGGCGGGGGATTTTATCCCCCGTTTTTTTTCATTACCGGCTGCCGTTGAATGTAAGCGATTCGACCCCATATACTCAAATACCTAATTGTTGAAACTGGCAAAAGCCGAGTTTTTGCGCATCCCACAAACCTGGCGGAAGCTAAACTAAGAGAGAGCTCTATGAATGCTGAGCGTTCCGAACGCATAGAAATTCCCGTATTGCCTCTGCGCGATGTGGTGGTCTATCCGCACATGGTCATCCCGCTGTTTGTCGGCCGGGAAAAATCGATTCGGTGTCTTGAAGCAGCCATGGACAGTGATAAAAAAATCATGTTGGTGGCTCAAAAAGAAGCGTCAACCGACGAGCCGGGTATTAACGATCTTTTTTCAGTCGGGACGGTATCGTCCATTCTGCAGATGCTTAAATTGCCCGACGGCACGGTCAAAGTGCTGGTGGAAGGGCTGACCCGCGCCCGGATCAAGGAGCTGGCGGACAGCGGCGATCACTTCACCGCCGAGGCGGACTATTTTGACGCGCCCGAATTGGATGAGCGCGAGCAGGAAGTGCTGGTGCGTACCGCCATCAATCAGTTTGAAGGCTATATCAAACTGAACAAGAAAATTCCTCCCGAAGTGCTGACCTCGTTAAACAGTATCGATGATGCCGCCCGCTTGGCCGACACCATCGCCGCCCACATGCCGCTGAAGCTGGCCGACAAGCAGTCGGTGTTGGAGATGGCCGATGTGACCGAGCGGCTGGAGTACCTGATGGCGATGATGGAGTCGGAAATCGACCTGCTCCAGGTGGAAAAACGTATCCGCAATCGCGTCAAAAAGCAGATGGAGAAGAGCCAGCGCGAGTACTATCTGAATGAGCAGATGAAGGCGATTCAGAAAGAACTGGGCGAGATGGACGATGCGCCGGATGAAAACGAAGCGCTGAAGCGTAAGATAGAGGCGGCCAAAATGCCGCAGGAAGCCCGGGAAAAGACCGAGGCAGAACTGCAAAAATTGAAGATGATGTCGCCGATGTCCGCTGAAGCGACCGTGGTGCGCGGCTACATCGACTGGATGCTGTCGGTGCCCTGGCATGCGCGCAGCAAAGTCAAAAAGGACCTGGTCAAGGCGCAAGAGACGCTTGATAAGGATCACTACGGGCTTGAACGCGTAAAAGACCGTATTCTCGAATATCTGGCGGTACAGAGCCGGGTCAGTAAAATCAAGGGGCCGATCCTGTGCCTGGTAGGCCCGCCCGGGGTGGGTAAGACCTCGCTCGGCCAATCCATCGCCAAGGCCACCGGCCGGCAGTATGTGCGCATGGCGCTGGGCGGCGTGCGCGATGAGGCGGAAATCCGCGGGCACCGTCGTACCTATATCGGCTCCATGCCGGGCAAGCTTATCCAGAAGATGTCCAAGGTCGGCGTGAAAAACCCGCTGTTCTTGCTCGACGAAATCGACAAGATGTCGTCGGATATGCGCGGCGATCCCGCATCGGCGCTGCTGGAGGTGCTGGATCCCGAGCAGAATGTGGCGTTCAACGACCATTACCTGGAAGTGGACTATGATCTCTCCGACGTGATGTTTGTCGCCACCTCTAACTCGATGAATATCCCGGCACCGCTGCTCGATCGTATGGAAGTGATCCGCCTGTCCGGTTACACCGAAGACGAGAAACTCAACATTGCCCGGCAGCACCTGTTGCCTAAGCAGCTTGAGCGCAACGCCCTGAAGAAAGGCGAGTTGACGGTGGAAGACAGCGCGCTGGTGGGGATTATCCGCTACTACACTCGCGAAGCCGGGGTGCGCAGCCTGGAGCGGGAAATTTCTAAATTGTGCCGCAAGGCGGTGAAAACCCTGCTGATGGATAAGAGCACGAAACATATCACCATCAGCGCCGACAATCTGAAGGACTTCCTCGGCGTCCAGCGCTTCGATTACGGACGCGCAGAAGGGGAAAACCGCATCGGCCAGGTGACCGGCCTGGCGTGGACCGAGGTCGGCGGCGATCTGCTGACCATTGAGACCGCGTGCGTACCCGGCAAGGGCAAATTGACCTATACCGGTTCGCTGGGAGAGGTGATGCAGGAATCCATTCAGGCGGCGCTGACCGTGGTGCGCGCGCGCGCGGACAAGCTCGGGATCAATCCCGACTTTTATGAAAAACGCGATATTCATGTGCACGTGCCGGAAGGCGCCACCCCTAAAGATGGCCCGAGCGCCGGGATCGCGATGTGTACCGCGCTGGTGTCCTGCCTGACCGGCAATCCCGTCAAGGCCAATGTGGCGATGACCGGCGAAATTACTCTGCGCGGCCAGGTGTTGCCCATCGGCGGTCTGAAGGAAAAACTGCTGGCGGCGCACCGCGGCGGTATCAAAACCGTGCTGATTCCGTTCGAGAATAAGCGGGATCTGGAAGATATGCCGGCCAATGTGATAAACGACCTGGATATTCATCCGGTTCAGCGCATCGACGAGGTGTTGAATCTGGCGCTACAGAATGCCCCTTTCGGCATTGAAGTGGCGCCCGAAGCGGTAAAATGAGGGGTTTATGTAAAATAAACCGGTAAAAAGGGGCTGGCAGGCCAATTCGGACTTGCCAGCCTTTTTTTGTACCGTTAAGTTAGTGAGCTGTTGGGTCGGGGCAGCGGGCAGGTTTAGTCTGCTCCGGCATACTGGGTTTGATATAACAGCTGCGCTGTCGCGTTTAAGGAAAAATCCGCCGCGACATGAGAATTCAAGAGGGGATGAAAAAGTGAATAAGTCACAACTGATCGACAAAATTGCCGCAGGTGCTGATATTTCCAAAGCGGCCGCCGGACGTGCGCTGGATGCAATCATTGGTTCGGTTACCGAGTCGCTGCAGCAGGGAGATGACGTTGCGCTGGTCGGGTTTGGCACCTTCACCGTGCGCGAGCGTTCCGCCCGTACCGGACGCAATCCGCAAACCGGTAAAGAGATCACCATCGCCGCTGCCAAGGTACCGGGCTTCCGTGCCGGTAAAGGGCTGAAAGACGCGGTGAACTGATCACTTTCCCGGTCTCGCATGCGTCAACTAATACCTGACGCAGTCAGACGGGTAGGGTAGAATACAAGGCGCATCATCAGGATGCGCTTTTTTTTTCTGGATTGGCTGACAGAGCAGGGTTGGCGTTGTCAGAGAAATAGCGTTAACGCGCAGCGGCTCCGGGGAGCTACGGCAGGCGGCCAGCCCGTTTACCGGCGCACAGGTTTCATTCATTTACAGCGGAGTGTTGTCACACCATGATGGACAATTTACGCGCGGCCGCTAATCACGTCGTGCTCAAAATTATTCTGGGGCTTATTGCTGTTTCATTCGTGCTGACCGGGGTAGGCAACTATCTTATCGGCGGCGATGGCGACTACGCCGCCAAGGTGAACGGTCAGCAGATCAGCCGTGCGCAGCTGGAGCAGGCGGTGCAGAACGAACGTAACCGCCAGCAGGAATCCATGGGTGAACAGTTCTCCCAATTGGCGGCCAATGAAGGCTACATGCGCCAGATGCGCCAGCAGGTGCTCTCGCAATTGATTGATGAAACCCTTCTGGATCAGTATGCCGATAAGCTGGGACTGGCTATCGGCGACGATCAAATCAAACAGGCGATCTTCGCCATCCCGGCTTTCCGCACCGAGGATAAATTCGATAACGCCAAATTCCGCGCCCTGATCGGCAACATGGGGCTGTCGCCGGATCAGTACGCCGCGCTGATGCGCAAACAATTGCTTACCCAACAGCTTATTCAGGGCATTGGCGGCACCGGCTTCCTGTTACCGGCGGAAAACGAACGACTGTTGGCGGTTGCGGTGCAAACCCGTGACGCACGTCTGGCCACGTTTGATATCGCGGCGCTGGCGGCGAAGCAGACCGCGAGCGACGATGAGATCCAAGCCAGTTACCACGCGCACAAAAGTCAGTACCTGTCGCCGGAAACCTTTAAGGTGAGCTATATCCCGATGGACGCTGAAGCGATGCAGGCGAAAACCAGCGTCGACGAACAAGAGATCCAGTCCTGGTATGATCAGCACCACGATCAATTCACCGTCCCCGCGCGTAAACGCTACAGCATTATCCAAAGCAAAACCGAAAACGACGCTAACGACTGGCTGAAACAATTGCAGCAGGGCGCCGATTTCTCCGCCCTGGCCAAAGCCCACTCCACCGATGTCGTTTCGGCGAAAAACGGCGGCGATATCGGCTGGATAAGCGACAGCGATAGCCTCGATGAGCTGAAACAGGCCAACCTGAGCGAAAAAGGCCAGCTGTCGGGCGTGATTAAATCCTCGGTGGGCTTCCTCATTGTCCGTTTGGACGATGTCGCGCCGGCGCAGGTCAGCCCGTTGAGCGCGGTGCATGACGAGGTGGCGGCGAAGGTGAAACAGGAGAAAGCCATCGACGCCTATTATGCGCTACAGCAAAAAGTGAGCGATGCGGCCAGCAATGATAACGAGACGCTGGCATCGGCCGAAGCCGCTGCCGGCATCAAGGCGCAAGAGACCGACTGGTTCAGCCGGGATGACGTGCCCGCGGCGCTGAATTATGACGCGGTGAAACAGGTGCTGTTCGAGGGGACGTTGTTGGGAAGCAAGGGGGCGCCAGGCAGCAATTCGGATGTGATCACCGTCGACGGCAACCGCGCTTTCGTCATTCGTATTGCCGATCACCGTCCCGAACATGTGCAGCCGCTGGAGGATGTGCGCGCGCGGGTCGAGCAGGAAGTGAAGCGCCAGAAAGCCGTAGAGCAGGCCCGCGTAGACGCTGAAAAAGCGCTCGCCGCCTTGAAGCAGGGCAACGATAAAGGCGCCGAGGCGCTGCAGGCCGCCGGCCTGAGCTTCAGCGCCGTGCAGCATTTCGACTCCGCCAACCAAGGCGATCCGCTGGCGCAAACCCTCTTTACGCTGCCGCAGCCGCCGCAGGGCAAAAGCAGTTACGGCATGGCCACCAATGCGCAAGGGGACATCGTCCTGATTGCGCTGGATAGCGTGACGCCGCGATCGCTTGATGAGCAGCAGCGCAAAGCATTCGTGGACCAGCTGAATCAAGGGATGACCGGCGTGACCTTTGATGCGCTGCTGGCGAACCTGCGGGCGGCGGCGAAAATCAAAATGGGCGCGGCGGCGCAGATGCAATAACGCGACACTGACCGCAACGTTACCGTTAACTGTGCAAATCCAACAGGCCGCTTTCGCGGCCTGTTGCGTTTTTGATCGCCGGCGGTAGCGGCAATTGGAACGCCAGGGCATGCTCTGCCGGGAATACACTAAGGAGAGAAGAGCATGCGACAGCCGATATTCACCAGGACGTTATTGACCCTCATCGCTGTTTTGTCCCTGCAGCACGTGTCACCGGCGCGGGCCACCCTCGCCGGTGGCACGGCGGAAAAACCCGCCACCGCCGATAAGGCCACTCAGACCGATCCCGTTTCGTTCGAGGCGACGCTGCCGCTGGAGGGCGCGATGACGCCGATGGATTACCAGGCGACGGATACCGCCCCTTCGGATGACAAGCAGGAAGAAGTCGAACGGACCACGACCCGCAGTACCTCGGACAGTAAGCAAGAAAAAGCCGAACGGCCCACGGCCAGCGTTAAGGCGCATCCTAAACCCGCCGGTAGCAAAGGGCGGGCTGGGGCGAAGCAGGAAAAAAAAACCACGGGCGGTAGGGTGAAAGACGGCGCCGGCGGTACGCCGCCGAGCGGCAATAGGCAGAGCGCCGGGCCGGCGCAAGGCCAGCGCGTGGCGGAACCCGCACCGGATGCCGCGCCGGGTGCGGACAGCACGGAGGAGGATGAAGACAGAATCAGTATCAATACCGCCTCCCTTGACGAATTGGTGGACGGGTTGAAAGGCATCGGGCCCAAAAAGGGCCAGGCGATTATTGATTATCGTGAGCAGCACGGTCCGTTTGAGCGTATTGAAGATTTGGAAAAAGTGAAAGGTATCGGTCCGGCAACGATGGCCCGGATCAAGGATTGCCTGAAGCTCTAAGCGTCGCGGGAAAAGGTAAGTACGGCGTTGCACGGGCGCGCTGATGGCTCCAGCGCCGCGTGGAGGGGATGGCACCGCGCTAACCGCTGTCAGCGACGTTCGGCGGGGGCGAGCGGCGCAGCGGTATCAAGCAGTCAGCGCCGCTTAGCTGGGTCTGTTGGCGCAGGAGGAATCAACTGCGAGCGTGCTTGCTGGCTCCGACGGCGCAGCGGTATTAGATGCTCAGCGCCGCTTGGCTGGGTCTGATGGCGCAGGGGTATTAGATTCTCAGCGCCGCTTGGCTGGGTCTGATGGCGCAGGGGTATTAGATGCTCAGCGCCGCTTGGCTGGGTCTGATGGCGCAGGGGTATTAGATGCTGAGCGCCGTTTGGCTGGGTCTGATGGCGCAGGGGAATTAACTGCGAGCCTGCTTGCTGGGTCTGACCGCAGCGATATCAGATGCTCAAGGCCGCTTGGCTAGGGCGGTGCGGGAGCATGGCGCTTTCAGCGCAGGCCGGTTTTAGCTTTCAGTGAAGCCATCACCGCCTGCGGCTGCGCGCGATACGCCGCAAGCCCGCGCGCGCGTAAATGGCAGGCTGCGCACTGTCCACAGCCATCACCTTTGATGCCGTTGTAGCAGGTCAGCGTATCCTGCCGCACCCTTTCAAGTTGATGGTAATAATCCGCCAGCGCCCAGGTTTCAGCCTTGTCCAGCCACATTAGCGGCGTGACGAATTGCAATTCGCGCGCCATACCAAGATTGACCGCGTGGTTCAGCGCTTTGATAAAGTCGTCGCGGCAATCGGGATAACCGGAGAAATCCGTCTCGCACACGCCGGTGATGACCGCGTCCGCCTCGACCTGATAGGCGTAGATGGCGGCCAGCGTCAAAAACAGGATGTTGCGACCGGGCACAAAGGTGCTGGGCAGACCATCGGGCGTGTCCTCGTAGCCCGGAACCGGAATGTTGTCGCGGGTGAGGCTGCTGACCGCCAGCGCATTAAGCAGGCCGGCGTCGATCACCTTGTGCGCCCGCGCGCCCAACTGTATCGCCAGCTCGCGGGCGACGGTAATTTCCGCCCGATGGCGCTGGCCATAATCGAAGGTAACGCAATGGACTTCGTCGTACTGATTTAAGGCCTGGATAAGGCAGGTGGTTGAATCCTGCCCGCCGCTAAACACCACCACCGCTCGTTTCATCTGTTACCTTCACTCTTCATGGCAAAGGGTATAGGGTACTGTCTCTGCCTGCGGATGAACAGTAGCGGGCGGCGAAGATTGCGGCGGTTGTTTGCCGTTACAGGTTTTCCAGCTCAATCTGCCACGGACGAATATCGCCGATATGTTCCTTCACCCATGTCGGCTGATAGTAAGTATCGCTATAGCGTTCGCCGCCGTCGCATAATAACGTGACGATGGCCCCCGCTTCGCCGGCGGCGCGCATACGTTTGGCCAATTGCAGCGCGCCCCACATGTTGGTGCCGGTAGAGCCACCCACGCGGCGGCCGAGCAGCGGTTCCAGCCACCCTAGCGTGGCGATGCTGGCCCCGTCGGGCACGGTCATCATTTCATCGATCACATCAGGGATAAACGACGGCTCGACCCGGGGCCGGCCAATACCTTCAATACGGCTGGGCCGATTATGGGTCAGTTCGGGATCGCGCTGGCGAAAAAATGCATGGAACACGGAATTTTCCGGGTCGACGACCATCAAACGAGTCGGGTGGCCCTGATAGCGGATATAACGTCCAAGCGTCGCAGAGGTGCCGCCGGTACCGGCGCTCATCACCATCCAGGACGGCTGCGGAAACGGCTCGCGTGCCAGCTGGCGCCAAATGCTTTCGGCAATATTATTATTTCCCCGCCAGTCGGTAGCCCGTTCGGCGTAGGTAAACTGATCCATATAATGGCCGTTTTGCTCGCGCGCCAGCCGTTTCGCCTCATCGTAAATCAATCCGCCGTGGCTGACGAAATGACAGCGGCCGCCGTGATGCTCGATTTGCTCGATTTTTCGCCGCGCGGTACATTCCGGCACCACGGCAATAAAAGGCAGGCCAAGCAGGCGGGCGAAATAGGCTTCGGACACGGCGGTGCTGCCGGATGATGCTTCAATAATAGGCATGCCCTGACGGATCCAGCCGTTACAAAGCCCGTAGAGAAACAACGATCGGGCGAGCCGATGCTTTAGGCTGCCGGAAGGGTGGGTGCTCTCATCTTTTAGGTAGAAGATAATATTGGGAAAGGCCGGCAACGTAAGCCGGATTAAATGGGTATCCGCCGAGCGCTGGAAGTCGCTCGCTATCTCGTTAACCGCCCGTGCTGCCCATGACGACATGACTCATGTCCTTATTGGTAATTTAAACCTAGCCTAACCGCAATAGCGGAAAAAGGGTTTGCTATTTATTGCATCATTATCATAATTTGGAGAAATAATTTCTCTTTTATCGCCATAAAAAGAGAATATATTATCTGGTGATCGCGGCGTAAATTCTAGTGATAAATTACCACGCCGGCTTAATCGTCATCCGGTCAATTAGCCATTCAACCCATCGTCCATTCGACCCGTTGGCCAATCACACCATCGGCATAACACCATTCAACTATTCGACAAGTTGCCTTATCGGCCCGTTAGCCGTTTGAGCAATTGACCCTTCAGCCATTTGGCCATTTAACCTTTCGGCCACTGAATCACCACTCCCTGCGGTGAGGGCGATAACAGCGCCGCGCCCCCATGGCTTTCGGTCCCCGCCAGGGTTGAACCAGCATAAATTTCTTAATCACGGTATAATACGGCCACAATAGCGCCTGGCGCTCGGCGCGGCTGTCCGGCCCTTTTTATTTTTGGAATAACGCCTCGTGAGATTATTTGCACAATTAGGATGGTTTTTTCGCCGCGAGTGGCGGCAATACCTGGGTGCTGTGACATTACTGATCATTATCGCGCTATTGCAATTAGTGCCGCCGCGGCTGGTGGGGATGATTATCGATAGCGTGGTGGCCGGCAACGCCAGCGGGCGGCGTCTCGCGCTGTGGCTAGGGGTGATGGTCTTTACCGCGGTGCTGGTCTATGGGCTGCGCTATGTCTGGCGAGTATTATTATTTGGCGCCGCATACCGGCTGGCGGTAGAACTGCGCGACCGGCTTTACCAGTTGCTGAGCCGGCAATTGCCGGGCTTTTATCTGCGCCATCGTACCGGCGATTTGATGGCGCGCGCCACCAATGATGTGGACCGCGTGGTCCTCGCCGCCGGTGAAGGGGTGCTGACGCTGGTGGATTCACTGGTGATGGGCTGCTCGGTATTGTTGGTGATGAGTTTGCAAATCAGCTGGCAACTGACGCTGTTGGCGCTGTTGCCGATGCCGATAATGGCGGTGCTCATCAAGCGGGACGGCCAGCGCCTGCATCAGCGCTTTCGCGTGGCGCAGGCGGCGTTCTCCTCGCTCAACAACCAGGCGCAGGAAAATCTGACCAGCATTCGGATGATCAAGGCGTTCGGTCTGGAACAGCATCAGTCGGCGCGTTTCGCCGCCGTCGCCGCGGAGGCCGGTGATAAAAACATGCGCGTGGCCCGGGTAGATGCCCGCTTCGACCCGACTATTTACCTGGCGGTAGGGTTATCAAATTTGCTGGCGGTCGGCGGCGGCAGCTGGCTGGTGCTGCGTGGCGCCATGACGCTCGGTCAACTGACCAGCTTTATCATGTATCTCGGGCTGATGATCTGGCCCATGCTCGCCCTTGCCTGGATGTTCAATATTGTCGAGCGCGGCAGCGCGGCCTACAGTCGCATCCGCCAGACGTTGGAAGAGGGGCCAGAAGTCGAGGATGGCGCGTTATCTCTTCCCGCGGGGCGGGGAACGTTGAGGGTGGCGATTAATGCCTTTCGTTACCCCCACGCTAAAGAGCATGCGTTACAGGATATACATCTGACGCTGGCGCCCGGGCAGATGCTGGGCGTGTGCGGCCCTACCGGCGCCGGCAAAAGCACGCTACTGGCGCTAATCCTGCGGCAGTTTGACGTCAGCGAAGGGGAGATACGCTTTCACGATCTGCCTTTGACCGCGCTGGCGCTCGATCAATGGCGCAGTCGGCTGGCGGTGGTGAGCCAGACGCCTTTTTTGTTTTCTGACAGCGTGGCCAGCAATATCGCCCTTGGCCGGCCGGACGCCACGGCGGAGCAGATCGAAGAGGCGGCACGGTTGGCCTGCATACATGACGACATACTGCGTCTTGCTAAGGGGTACCAGACAGAGGTCGGGGAACGCGGCGTTATGCTGTCCGGCGGGCAGAAACAGCGTCTGGCGATTGCCCGAGCGCTCTTGCTGGAGGCGGAAATTCTCGTCCTGGATGACGCGTTATCGGCGGTTGACGGGCGTACCGAACATAGCATATTGCATAATCTGCGTCGCTGGGGTGTCCACCGAACGGTGATCATTACCGCGCACCGGCTGTCGGCGCTGCAGGGTGCGAGCGAGATCCTGGTGCTTAAACAGGGCCGCATCGGCCAGCGCGGCGATCACGCCGCGCTGCTGCACCAGCCGGGCTGGTACCGGGATATGTACCGCTACCAGCAGTTGGAAGCCGCCCTCGAACAGGAACCCAAGGAGGCGGGCGATGCGCAGCTGGACTAGCCTTTGGCCCCCCCTTAAACGGCTACTCGCCTATGGCCGGCCCTACCGCAGGCCGTTGACGTTGGCGGCTCTGATGTTATGGCTAGCGGCAGCGGCGGAAGTCGCCGGACCGATAGTCATTAGCTATTTCATCGACCATATTCTGCCCGAGAAAGTCCTGCCGCCCTGGACGGTGGCCGGTCTGGTGGCGATTTTCCTCGCGCTACAGGTGCTGTCGGCGGCGCTGCGCTATTACCAGGCGCTGTTATTCAACCGCACCGCGTTAAGCGTCGTGCAGCAGTTGAGAACGGAAGTCATGGATGCCGCGCTGCGCCAGCCGTTAGGCGTATTCGATACTCAGCCGGTAGGGCAGCTCATTTCCAGGGTGACCAACGATACCGAAGTGGTGAAAGATCTGTACGTCACGGTGGTGGCCTCCGTGCTGCGCAGCGTGGCGTTAATCAGCGCCATGCTGGTGGCGATGTTTTTGCTGGACTGGCGGCTGGCGAGTATCTCGCTGGTGCTGTTTCCAGTGGTCATTGTGGTGATGTGGCTGTATCAGCATTACAGCACGCCAATCGTGCGGCGGATGCGGGCCTATGTCGCCGATATCAATGATGGTTTTAATGAAGCCATCAACGGGATGGGGGTAATTCAGCAATTCCGCCAGCAGCGGCGTTTCGGCGACAAGCTACAGCGGGCAAGCCACGCCCACTTCCAAACCCGTATGGCGACGCTACGGCTGGAGGGCTATCTGCTGCGCCCGCTGCTCAGCCTGCTGTTTGCGCTGATATTGTGCGGCATGCTGCTGCTGTTTGGGCTAAGTCCGCGCGGGGCGATAGGTGTGGGGGTGCTTTACGCCTTCATCAATTACCTCGGCCGGCTCAACGAGCCGCTGATTGAGCTGACATCCCAGCAGTCCATCATGCAGCAGGCGGCGGTCGCGGGAGAACGTATCTTTGAACTGATGGACGGTCCCGCGCAACGGTACGGCACGGATGATGTTTCCCTGAGCGGTGGCGCCATCGAATTGCGCCACCTGCACTTTGCCTATCGCCAGGGATCGCCGGTGTTGCGCGACATTTCGCTAATGGCGCCGGCGAAAAGTTTTATCGCCCTGGTGGGGCATACCGGCAGCGGCAAGAGTACCCTGGCCAGCCTGATGATGGGCTACTATCCGGTCAGCGCGGGGACGCTGTTACTGGACGGCCGGCCCATAGAGACTCTTAGCCATCGCGTCTTGCGCCAGGGGGTGGCAATGGTGCAGCAAGATCCGGTCGTCATGGCTGACACGGTCTATGGCAACGTCACCCTCGGACGGGAGATAAGCGAACAACAGGTCTGGCGCGCGTTAGAGCAGGTGCAACTGGCGGCGCTGGTACGCTCGCTACCGGGGGGAGTGTTCGCCGAACTGGGTGAACAGGGCAACACTTTGTCGGTCGGGCAAAAGCAATTGCTGGCTCTGGCGCGGGTGCTGGTGTCCACGCCGGCGGTATTGATTCTCGATGAGGCCACCGCCAATATCGATTCCGGTACTGAACAGGCGATTGCCCGCGCGCTGGTGGCGGTGCGGCGCCATACGACGCTGGTGGTCATAGCCCACCGGCTGTCGACGGTGGTCGAGGCGGATCAAATCCTGGTGCTGCATCGGGGCGAGGCGGTGGAGCGGGGCACCCATGCCGCCCTGCTGCAGGCGCGAGGCCGCTATTATCGAATGTATCAGCTGCAGCAGGCGGGACAGGCGCTGCGCGCCGACGCGCCCCAGGCATTGCCCGGTTAAGGCCGGGCCGCCGGCTTAGCGATACCTTTACCCTTTCGCCGCCGTGCGGCAATAACATTTGCCTTTATCCCTCAGGCGCCACGATTTCCCCTCGCCGTTTCGTCATCGTAAGCGCCAATGGGATGCCCATTCGCCGCGGTACGCACTGCGAGTGGGCATTTGTGTGCCAAATTTGTGACAGACGCACCGTTTTTTAGCATCAGGCACCTGTTTGGTGCATTTCCCTTTATATGGCCTTGCTTTTTTGATCCCTCCCTCTAACTCGCGACAGGCAGTTGCCATAGGAATAGCCTGCTAACGGTAAATTTTTATGTCAAAACATTTGTGGCACATGCTTTGCTTTAATTGGGCGTAGTGGTCGCGAGTCGGGACTTAATTTTCGAGGGGTACATATGAAGCTGGTAACCGTGGTGATTAAGCCATTTAAATTGGAAGATGTGCGTGAAGCGCTCTCCTCTGTGGGAATTCAGGGGCTGACGGTCACTGAAGTGAAGGGATTTGGGCGTCAGAAAGGCCATGCCGAGCTTTATCGCGGCGCCGAGTACAGCGTAAATTTCCTGCCAAAAGTGAAAATCGATATCGCTATCGCTGACGATCAGCTTGATGAAGTGATTGATGTCATCAGCAAGGCGGCCTATACCGGCAAAATCGGCGACGGCAAGATTTTTGTTGCTGAACTTCAGCGGGTTATTCGCATTCGTACCGGCGAAACCGACGAAGCGGCACTTTAACGACATGCGCTATTTGTAGATAGGGATGAATAAAAAATGAAGAAACTTGTCTCACTCACCGCTTTAGGCGCTGCGGCCCTCTTGCCGTCCTGGGCCATGGCTGCGGCACCCGCAGTCGACAAGGCCGACAATGCCTTTATGATGATAAGCACCGCGCTGGTGCTGTTCATGACGCTTCCGGGGATAGCGCTGTTTTACGGCGGTCTGCTGCGCGGAAAAAACGTGCTGTCAATGCTGACGCAGGTTGCGGTCACTTTTGCGCTGGTCTGTGTGCTATGGATGATTTACGGCTACTCGTTGACGTTCGGTACCGGTAATGCCTTCTTCGGCGATTTCAGCATGATCATGCTTAAAAGCATCGGCGTGACCGCACTGACCGGCAGTTTCTATCAGCTGATTCATGTCGCGTTTCAGTGCTCCTTCGCCTGCATTACCGTTGGCCTGATCGTCGGCGCGCTGGCGGAGCGTATCCGCTTCTCGGCGGTGCTGATTTTCGTGCTGGTGTGGCTGACTTTCTCCTATCTGCCCATGGCGCATATGGTATGGGCGGGGGGTTACCTGGCCTCTTTGGGCGCTTTGGACTTCGCCGGCGGTACCGTGGTGCATATTAACGCCGCCAGCGCCGGGCTGGTGGGGGCTTACTTGTTGGGCAAACGCGCCGGTTTTGGAAAAGAAGCGTTCAAACCTCATAACTTGCCGATGGTATTTACCGGCACCGCTATCCTGTACGTCGGCTGGTTCGGCTTCAACGCCGGCTCCGCCAGCGCCGCCAACGAAATCGCCGGCCTGGCCTTTATCAACACCGTCATGGCCACCGCCGGCGCCATCCTTTCCTGGGTGTTTGTCGAGTGGATGCTGCGCGGTAAACCATCGTTGTTGGGTGCGTGCTCAGGCTGTATCGCCGGTCTGGTCGCCATTACACCGGCTGCCGGTACCGTCGGCGTTGGCGGTGCACTGGTCATCGGCCTGGTGGGTGGCGTCGCCGGTCTGTGGGGCGTGGTTACCTTGAAGAAATGGCTGAAAGTGGATGACGTGTGCGATGTCTTTGGCGTACACGGCGTCTGCGGTATCGTCGGCTGTCTCCTGACAGGGGTATTCTCCTCCGCGTCGCTGGGCGGCACCGGTTATGCTGAAGGGGTCACCATGGGCCACCAGGTGTGGGTGCAGCTCATCAGCGTGATCGTATGCCTGATCTGGTCTGGCGTGGTGGCGTTTATCGGCTTCAAAATCGCCGATATGATGGTGGGCCTGCGCGTGTCCGAGGAGCAAGAGCGCGAAGGTTTGGACGTCAACAGCCACGGCGAGAATGCCTACAACCCCTAATCGCGGGCATTAACCGTTCCGTGCTACCGACAGAACGGGTGCCAATCCAGCGGGAGCGCTTAGCGCTCCCGCTTTTTTATGGCTGCCGGCCCTTCGGTCAGGCGGCGGACGGCAGAAAATCCTCCTTAACCCGGCGACAGGAAATTTCCGGGATCTTGTGCCATGATTAAAGCATTGGGTGGTACGAACCACCATCGCATTCGCCACAATCTGTACCACGGTGGTGAAGGTCCGGCAAATAATAAGAAGGAGAAGCGAAAGATGAAACTCTGGCAAATCATTGCGGGTGTCGCTCTGGGCGCCACATTGGCAGGATGCGCGGATAAAAGCGCCAACATTCCCACCCCCGCGTTTAAAGCGCCGGGCACCGCCCAGCAGGGCGCCATCAGCCAGCCGGCGGTCAGCGGTACGGTGTATATCCGCCAGCGCATCGCGCTGCCGCCTAACGCGGCGTTGACGGTCACGCTATCCGATGCCACGATTCCTGATACCCCGTCTAAAGTCATCGCGCAGCGCGTGGTGCGCACGGACGGCAAGCAGGCTCCGTTCAGCTTCGTATTGCCGTTTAATCCCTCGGATATTCAGCCCAATGCCCGTATCCTGTTAAGTGCCGCCATTACGGTTGATGGCCGCGTAGTGATGATCACCGAGCAGGTAAAAATGGCGGTCACCCAAGGCGGAACGCGCCACGATTTGATCTTGGTACCGGTTGAGTCGGTGGCCTTGCCGACGCAAACGCAACCCGCTACCACGGTGCCGTCAAGTTCGCCGACGCAGGTGACACCCTCGAATAGCATCCCGGCGCCGACGTCCTTTTAACGGCTATCCGACAGCGGCCGCGCGTCCTGGCGGCCTTGGTCCGAATGGCCGCTTCTGGCGGCCTTCTTCATAATGCCTATTTCCGGCGGCCGTCGTAATAATGCCTGCTCCCGGAGGCCCTCCTCCCAATGCCTTCTACCGATGGCCGTTTTCTCAATGCCTGTTGCCGGTGGCTGTTTTCTCAATGCCTGCTTCCGGCGACCGCAATACCGAGGGTCGCTTCCGGCGACCGTCATTCCTACGGCCGCTTCACGGCGGCCGTCATTGTTAAGGCGACATCTGGCGACCGTCACTCCCGTGGTCGCTTCTGGTAACCATGCTCCCAACGGCCGCTGCCAACGACGAGGCGTGCCCAGGGCGGCCTGCGTTCCCCGTGGCTGCGGTGATAAATCGTGGCACTGGCGGCGCTCGCGCTGCACAGGCCCAGACGCCCATCAAGAACGCGCGGTAACGCCCCGTACCACCACGGCGATGGGATAAGAGCTGCTGGATTATGCCGGTCCCTAAAGCGCGGCTACAGCGCTTGTCGGCGGGGCCTATGCAGGCCCATCAGAGAGAGTGGGGTGAGAACGGCCTATTTCATCCCGTGGTGAAAACGTCAAGGCGATAGGCGGCTGGCGATAAGCGCTTAATCGCCGTCTTCTGGACGCCACCGGCAGCGGGCGAGATCAAACCGGCCGCTGTCTTGTAACAACAGCCCTTCGGCCTGTAGCACCCTGAGCTGGCGGTAGAAATCCTCGCCGCTTAGCGAGATAGCGCCGTGACGATTTACCACTCGATGCCAGGGGAGTTTGCTGCCCTCGGGCAGCCGGCTCAATAGCCCGCCGACTTGCCGGGCGGCGCGCGGTGCGCCGGCCAGACGCGCCACATCACCATAGGTGGTTAATCGGCCATAAGGGATGGCGGCCACGATCTGATAAACGCGCTGACGAAAATTATCGTGAGAGGGATCGGGCATATTTTCAATTCTGCAGTTGAATTCGGCGTGGGAATTATCCTGTCACATTTAGCCCGGCGACCGCAACCGTCGGCGGTGAAGCGTTACGTGTGAAACATATTGGATAAGAAAACGGCGCTTAAACCGCCCTGGCTTGCAATTACCCAAGCCTTAATTGATAATGCCCCGCGCTCGTTTGAAACGAGCCGTCAATGGAGGCCCCGTGGGTGCTCTCGCAACACTACCCTGTGAACTCGGTCAGGTCCGGAAGGAAGCAGCCGCAGCAGGCGACGTGTGTGCCGGGATGTCGCTGGCGGGGCCTCCACCCAATTCAGCCCGCATTCATCTTGCTCTTCCTTGAACCTCCCCGCCCGCGGCGCCGAGGTTATCCTCCCTTTACCGGGAAATAAGCGGTGGTTTTTCCGCAATTGTCCTTTATTAATGACGTGCCGAAATCGTATCTGCCGGTCAGTACATTCCCGTCCGGCACCTGTAAAAATACAATCGTACGAAATAACGCCAAGGCCGCCCCGCAAAAATGAGGGAAATCCGACGCAATAAGCACTTGACATCACCGCTTGGGACCTGCGCTTGGAGAAGACCAATAATGTTATTAACCAGTATGATAACGCACTGGCCATTTACATCCGCGTCGCGCGCCAGACAATAGGAGGTTAACCTGACGTCAATGGCGCGAAAAAGAACGGTTATCAGCAGGGGCAAGCAATAGGTTATTTAATTGCCGGAGGGCAAAAAATGGTATTAATAGTCATGTTTATTAACACTAACATTATGTTTAGAATAATCAGTTTTAGCGTACATACTTCCAGACAGAAACTGGAACTTTGTCGTACAGCTTGTTCATGGTCAGTTCCGCCAGGCGATGATCGGCGGCGGAATTGAATATCTCCAGTTCGTCATCAGACAGTTCATATTTGTTTTTTTCAATCACACGCTCGAGGGTTTCCAGCGTTCGGCACTTCCTCAAGCGCATTAAATAGTCGATCTTTTTCATTTTTACCTTTTTGTACAGTCAGTTGAACGGGTGTGTTACTACTTTCTCAGGTTGTACAGAGCTCTGTCTCCGAGAATGTTCCGAATAAACGCCTGCGGCTGCGACGCCAGCGCTGGATATCGTAATTATTGATGCCATAGCTACTGAACAGGGTAAAAGTATCGTCTAAAAAGGTTTCAACCTGATCGGTAAGCTCACTTTCATTATGGTATTTAAGTTTGAAGATGACAATATTCGCCGCTATGTGCTCAATTAATTCGTTAAGCTGCAAATTGACGGCGGAACTTGGGTCATTTACCCAACCATGATAGCTGTCACCCAGACTGGCAATGCCTTCATCATAGAGATTTTCACACAGGTATTTCAATTGCGCAATATCGTAGCGTTTGGGTGAATACTCATCCATATCAGCCCTCCTAACACATAGCAATTGCAGTAATCTTAAAACCCGGCTGGGGACATGGATCGATACCCACTGCTCAATTCGCCCATTCCAGATTAAAGATAGGATATTTTGGGCGGTTTGGCATCCCATGCTTACATTAACTTACAGTCCCTGAGTCATAGCCAGCCGTGACAGCAGGGCTCAGGTAAACAGCGTTGGGATGGGAGTCTCAGCGTTCTCTCATTGCCGGCGTGCTGGTGCGGAATGAAACGGTACGGCTGAATTACTTTTATCAGTGCTGATGCATGATGGATACTTTAAAATTAGCAGACATGTCGGATAAATAAAAGAGTGTTTTCTTCTTATTCACTCAAATACAATATTTATTTACAAATATGCGTAAATCCCCGCATTTCTCCTACCCTAATCATGCCTATACCGTTTCCCGCCCCGACGACACAAATAAAAAGAAAAGCGCCGAAGGTATTCCCTCGGCGCAGCTGTACTGTCTTTCTGTCCCGGCCCCGGTCGCCCAGCGCCATAATTGTCAGCGGCGTGTTTTGCGTCCCTGTACCGCCTTGAAGCGGGGGTTGGATTTGCATATGACATACACGCGCCCGCGCCGGCGAACAATCTGGCAGTCGGGATGGCGCGATTTGGCGCTCTTGAGGGAACTTAATACCTGCATCTGCTGGTTTCTCCTGAAGGTTAACCTTGTTGACCGAGGAAACGGCCAAAGCGTTGATTAAAGCGCGCGGTACTCCCGTCTTTGGCTACCGTACGCTGCTTCCCGGTGTAATAGGGATGCGACGCGCTGGAGACGTCGAGAGTGACATAGGGATAGGTCGCCCCCTCGTATTCCACAGAGCGCGTGGTGGCGATGGTCGAACCGACTTTGAAGTAGACGTTGGCCGTGGTGTCGTGAAAAACCACCTGACGATAAACGGGATGAATAGCGGGTTTCATCATGCTGCTCCTAATTGTAATGTTATAACATATTAATTATAGCGTCAGGAAAGACATTATACAATCGCCGGGCGGAGGATCGTCTCGGCCCGCTAGACATGAAAAAGGGCCGCAATAGCGGCCCTGGTGTGAGGGGATGACGACGTCGCGCTTACGGCCGCGGCGGCGGGTTATCCACGGGATGTCCATGTTCCAGTTCGTCCTGATGGCCCTTCTTACCGAAGCGGCGGCGTACCACCACGAAGAACACAGGTACGAAGAAAATGGCCAACAGGGTAGCGGTAACCATCCCGCCCATGACGCCGGTACCGACCGCGTTTTGCGAGCCTGAGCCGGCACCGGTGCTGATCGCCAATGGCAATACGCCGAGAATGAAGGCCAGCGAGGTCATCAGAATCGGTCGTAAACGCATACGTACCGCTTCCAAAGTGGCTTCTACCAGTCCTTTGCCTTCCTTCTCCATCAGATCCTTGGCGAATTCCACGATCAATATGGCGTTTTTGGCCGACAATCCGATGGTGGTCAGCAGACCAACCTGGAAGTAAACGTCATTGTTTAAACCGCGTAGCGTCGCCGCCAGCAGGGCGCCGATAACCCCCAGCGGTACCACCAGCATGACCGAGAACGGAATAGACCAGCTCTCATACAGCGCCGCCAGGCATAAGAACACCACGATGAGCGATATCGCATACAGCGACGGGGCCTGATTGCCGGATAACCGTTCCTGGTAGGACATGCCGGTCCAGTCGTAACCGATTCCCGTCGGCAGTTTGCCCGCCAGTTGCTCCATCAATGCCATGGCTTCACCGGTACTCTTACCGGGTGCGGCTTCCCCCTGGATCTCCATCGACGGCAGCCCGTTATAGCGCTCCAGACGCGGCGAACCGTACTGCCAGCGTGAGGTCGTGACCGCCGATAAGGGCACCATTTGGTTATCCGAACCGCGTACATACCAGTTATTGATATCCTGCGGCAGCATACGGTAGGGCGCATCACCCTGGACATAGACCTTCTTCACGCGGCCGCGGTCAATGAAGTCATTAACATAGCTGCCGCCGAGCGCCGCACCGATGGTGGTGTTGATATCCGACAGCGAAACGCCCAGCGCTTCGGCTTTCTCGTGATCGACATCCAGCTTGTATTCGGGGGTATCTTCCAGACCGTTGGGCCTGACGCCCTGCAACACATCAGGATGCTGCGCCACCATCCCCAGCAGCTGATTGCGCGCCGCGGTTAGCTGTTCATGCCCCAGATTGTTCTCATCGATAAGCTCAAAGTCGAAACCGGTTGCAGTCCCCAGTTCGACGATCGCGGGCAGGTTAAACGCCAGCACGATGCCGTCTTTGATCTTGGAGAACGCCTGGTTGGCGCGGGCGGTAATCGCGGGCACTTTGTTGTCTGCCCCGGAACGCTCACCCCAGTCCTTCAGGCTGACGAACACGATACCGGAGTTCTGCCCCCGGCCGGCGAAACCAAAGCCGTTGACCGTGAACACCGACCTGACATTGTCTTTTTCGTTGTTCAGATAATACTGGGTCACCTCATCCAGCACTTTCTGGGTGCGCTCCTGGGTGGCGCCCGCCGGCAGCAGCGTCATTGTCAGGAAGACGCCCTGATCCTCATCCGGCAGGAACGAGGTGGGCAGGCGAATAAACAGTAACGCCATACCCACCACAATCAGCAGATAAATCAACAAATAGCGGCCGGTGCTGTTTAAGATGTGGCCGATGCTGTCGGTATAGTGGTGGGTACTCTGGTCGAACTTTTTATTAAACCAGCCGAAAAAGCCGGTGGTTTTGCCGTGATCGCCTTTTTTAATGGGCTTGAGCAGGGTGGCGCACAGCGCCGGGGTCAGAATCAGCGCCACGATAACCGACAAGATCATTGCCGAAACGATGGTGATAGAGAACTGACGGTAAATAGCGCCGGTCGAGCCGCCGAAAAACGCCATCGGCACAAATACCGCGGAAAGTACCAGCGCGATCCCCACCAGTGCGCCCTGGATCTGACCCATCGATTTCCGCGTGGCCTCAATGGGACTGAGCCCCTCTTCGGCCATGACGCGCTCGACGTTTTCCACCACCACGATGGCGTCATCCACCAGCAGCCCGATGGCGAGCACGCAGGCGAACATCGTCAAGGTGTTAATGGTATAACCAAACGCTCCCAGGATGGCGAATGTCCCCAGCAGAACCACCGGCACCGCGATGGTCGGGATAAGCGTCGCGCGGAAATTCTGCAAGAACAGATACATCACCAGGAACACCAGGATGATGGCTTCCACCAGCGTTTTCACCACCTCGGTGATGGAGATCTTCACAAACGGCGTGGTGTCGTAAGGGTAAACCACTTTCAGCCCGGCGGGGAAGTTGGGCTGCAGCCGCGCCAGTTCCGCTTTAACCGCGTTGGCGGTATCCAGCGCGTTGGCGCCGGTGGCGAGTTTAACCCCCAAACCGGTGGCGGGCTGGCCGTTGATGCGGGCGATAATATCGTAGCTCTCTCCGCCCAGCGCGATGGTCGCCACATCCTTCAGCCGCACCTGCGATCCGTCGGGATTGACTTTCAGCTGGATTTTGCCGAACTCCTCGGCGGTTTTCAGCCGGGTCTGCACGATAATCGAGGCGTTAAGCTGTTGCCCCTTCACCGGCGGCGAACCGCCCAGCTGGCCTGCGGCGATCTGGTTGTTCTGGACCTCCAGCGCGCTGATGACATCCACCGGCGTTAGCTGAAAATTATTTAGCTTATTGGGATCGAGCCAGATACGCATTGCATATTGGGCGCCGAACAATTGCACTTCGCCCACGCCGTTGGTACGGCTTATCGGATCCTTGATGGAGGAACCGACATAATCCGCGATATCTTCCTGGGTCATGTTTTTATCATCGCTGATAAAACCGGCGACCATAAGGAAGCTGGCGCTGGATTTCTGCACCTGTACGCCTTGTTGCTGAACTTCTTGAGGCAACAGCGGCATCGCGAGTTGCAGTTTGTTCTGCACCTGGACCTGGGCGATATCCGGATCGGCACCCGATTCAAAGGTCAGGGTGATGGTGGCGGTGCCGGACGAGTCGCTGTCGGAGGCCATGTACATCAGATGGTCGATGCCGTTCATATTCTGCTCGACTATCTGCGTCACGCTATCTTGCAGCGTTGAGGCGTCCGCCCCGGGATAGGTCGCGGTGATACGGATCGTCGGCGGCGCGATAGCCGGATACTGTTCGATGGGCAGCTTGAGAATCGATAGCGCCCCCGCCAGCATGATGATAATGGCAATCACCCAGGCGAAGATGGGCCGATCGATAAAGTACTTAGACATAAGGGTTACCCGTTCCTGTTAAGACTTACTGGCGGTGTCAGGCTGCGGTTGTTCCGGTTGTTTTTCCTGGTCGGTCACTTCTTTCGGGGTGACCTGCATGCCGGGTTTCACCTTTTGCACGCCGGCGACGATGACCTTGTCGCCTTCTTGTAATCCGGCGGTGACTAACCATTTATCGCCGATGGCCTGCGGCGCCGTGATCTGGCGGATCGCGACTTTATTGTCGCTCCCGACCACCATGGCGCTCGCCTCGCCGCGGGGCGTGTGGGTGACGCCCTGTTGAGGCACGAGTAAAGCGTTTTCATTGATACCCTGGTCCAATTTGGCGCGCACAAACATACCCGGCAGTAGCGTATGCTGCGGATTCGGGAAAATAGCGCGCAGCGTAATGGAGCCGGTGGTTTCATCCACCGTGACATCGGAGAATTCCAACGTACCCGTCTGTGCATATTCGCCGCCGTTTTCCATCAACAGGCGCACCGTCGCTTTACCGTCATGCTGTTTCAACGTGCCGTTTTCCAGCTCTTGGCGCAGACGCATGAAGTCATTGCTCGACTGGGTGACATCGACATACATCGGGTCCAACTGCTGAACGGTCGCCATCGCGGTGGTTTGCGCGCTGGTGACCAAGGCGCCTTCGGTAAAGGCGGACTTGCCGATGCGGCCGCTTATCGGGGAGGTGACGCGGGTGTAGGCCAGATTGATGCGGGCGGTTTCCAGCGCCGCCTGCGCCGCCTGCACGGCCGCATCGTTTTGCGCCAGCGTCGCAACCGCCTGATCATAGTCTTGGCGGCTGACATAGCTGGTGGAGAGCAGTTTCTTATAGCGGTTTACCGTCACCCGCGCGATGCCGGCATTCGCCTGCGCCTGCGCCAAATCGCCCTTGGCGCTGTTATAGGCGGCCTGATAGGTGGCCGGATCGATTTGATACAAAGAGACGCCTGCCGTGACATCGCTCCCTTCGACGAAATTACGTTTCAGGATAATGCCATCGACCTGTGGACGGACTTCCGCGACCCGGAAAGCGGCGGTACGGCCCGGTAAGTCGGTGGTGACATTAAGCGCTTGTTTTTTTAGCGTCACAACGCCCACTTCGGGAGCCTGCTGCTGATTACCTGCCTGCGCGGCTTCTTTATTATCACAGCCTGCGAGAATAAAACTGCCGGAAAGCATCAGAACGGCCGCCAGAGGCAATAGCCCTCTGTTTTTGTTCATAGATAAACCCCAAGATTCCGATTTGAAAAAATTGATCAAGTGATCACAAGCCCCAAAGACAGTGCTGCGCGACATTTTTCGTTATGCTATGTTACATACATTCTTGAATGTATGTAAATCCAAAGACCACTCCAAAACGGCACTATGGCACGAAAAACCAAACGACAGGCTCAGGAAACCCGCCAGCATATACTGGACGCCGCAATTAAGGCCTTCTCCGAGAGAGGTGTATCCGCCACCTCGCTCAATGATATCGCGGCATTGGCCGGGGTGACGCGCGGCGCGATTTATTGGCACTTCAAAAATAAAGCCGAGTTATTTAATGAAATACTTCACACGGCTGACAGTAAGGTCCGAGATTTTGAAACAGAGTATCAGACAAAATATCCAGACAATCCACTTTATGTGTTAACCGAGACAATGATTTACATTCTTGACGCTACCGTATCCAATCGCCAGTGGCGCGAGCTTATGGAAATTGTGTTTCATAAATGCGAGTTTGTGGGTGAAATGGCGCTGTATCAAGAAGTGCGTTCGCAGCTTTTCGACGAATGTTACGGCCGGCTTGAGGCCACGCTCGGTCGCTGCATCGCGCAACGGCAACTGCCCGCGACCCTGCACTGCCGCCGTGCGGCGATCATGTTGCGCGCCTCTATGTCTGGCCTCATGGAAAACTGGTTGTTCATTCCCGGGAGCTTTGATTTGCAGGCCGACTCGCGCACCCTGGTTTTCGCGCTGATCGACATGTTGCGCATGAGCCCGATGTTGCGCTGCGAGCAACACGACGCCCCCCAAACCGTCTGACGGCGTGCCCAGGCAAAGGCGATCAACGTTTATTCCACCGTATCCGCTTTGCGCAAATAATCATTTTTGACAATCTCCAGCGCCGCCAGCACCAGCTCTGGTGCCAGTTCGTTCTTTTCAAGCAGCATAATCAAATCGACCGCCAGTTTGATTTCGGGGGATTCGTCTTCGAGGGTCACCTCGCGCTCCTGCTCAACTCAGGCTGTAAACTCAAGTATAGAGGATATTATTTACACTCTAAAAGATGAACAGGTAATCCATTTGTGCCGCCGGGCGAATTTTTTTTCTTATTCGCCCCGCTCGCGCCGCTCTATCTGGTATTCGAGACGGGTCAGCGCCTGCCGGCAACGCTGTAGACGGCCTTCCAGCGCGGCGATTTCCTGCTGCAACTGCCGCGCGCGGGACAGATCGTCCGCGGCGGCGAGCAGGCTATCGCGATCGCGGATCATCGCCAGCAGCCGCCGCTCATAGTCCTGATGCTCGGCCAGGCGGGCGTAAATATCCTCCGGTGCGGCGGCGGGGGCCGCCTGGCGCAGATTTTGCGTGGCCAGTTCACGGGAGAGCGCCAACATTTGATCGGTTAGCCGCTGGGCCAGCCAGGCCACGCGCTCGGTACGACCCTGTTCCACCGCGCTGGTCAAATGCGCAAGCGTTGCGCGGCTCTCGGACAAATAGTCGCCCAGGCGGTTGCCGCGGGTGCTAAAGAGCAGATGATCGAAACGGGATTGCTTCACAACAGGGTGTCCCTGGGCTTCGATGCGTACGGCTAAATCGTTTAGACGGGCGCCAAGAACGGTAATCAGTTGAGATGCGTGCACGCCATTTACCTGTAATGAATGACATCGGGGTCGACTTTTATGATAATACCCCGTCGTTTTCTGCGATGCACTGCATTAACGCGCGGAGGCGGCCGGTGCAGCTTGCGCCACGTCAATAATTGCCTTCTCTGCGTTTGCCGGAGGTTGCATTTTCGCGGCAGTTTGCATAGATTTGGGCGCTTTCGTGCGCGGTCAGTCTTATTTAGCCATGACAAGATCCGCGTTAATGATGAATAAAGGCTTTCCAGGCATACCCACTATGACCGCTACGGAACAACAATTAGCATTAATCAAGCAAAGCATAAAATCGGTTCCAGACTATCCGAAACCCGGTATTTTGTTTCGCGATGTCACCAGTCTGCTTGAAGATCCGCATGCCTATGCCGCCAGCATCGCCTTGCTGGCCGATCGTTATCGCGATGCAGGGCTGACCAAAATCGTCGGCACCGAAGCGCGCGGATTTTTGTTCGGCGCGCCGGTCGCGCTGGCGTTGGGGCTGGGGTTCGTGCCGGTGCGCAAACCCGGCAAGCTGCCGCGTGAAACCATTAGCGAAAACTACGTGCTGGAATACGGTACCGACAGCCTGGAAATCCATAAAGACGCCATCGTCCCCGGCGATAAAGTGCTGGTGGTGGACGATCTGCTCGCCACCGGCGGGACCATCGGCGCCACGGTAAAGCTTATCCGGCGGCTCGGCGGCGATGTGCAGGATGCGGCCTTCGTTATCAATCTGGCCGACCTCGGCGGTGAAACGCTTCTCAACGGTATCGGCGTAACGAGTTACAGTCTGGTGCTCTTCCCCGGCCACTGATGACAACAGCCTCGCGCTGCGATGTGAGGCTGTGTTAGCATGGCATTCTGTTCCTCCGACGTAAATCGCGACTCATGAGCTATCAGGTGCTTGCCCGTAAGTGGCGTCCGCAAACATTTGCCGATGTAGTAGGTCAGGAGCATGTCCTGACGGCGCTGGCGAACGGCCTATCATTGGGCAGGATCCATCATGCCTATTTGTTATCCGGCACCCGCGGCGTGGGTAAAACCACCATCGCCCGTCTTCTGGCGAAAGGGCTGAATTGCGAAACCGGTATCACCGCCACCCCCTGTGGCCAGTGCGATAATTGCCGCGAAATCGAGCAGGGCCGCTTCGTCGATCTGATTGAAATCGACGCCGCCTCGCGGACCAAAGTTGAGGATACCCGCGATCTGCTGGATAACGTCCAGTACGCGCCGGCGCGCGGCCGCTTCAAGGTGTATCTCATCGATGAAGTGCATATGCTGTCCCGCCATAGCTTCAACGCGCTGTTAAAAACGCTGGAGGAGCCGCCGGCGCACGTCAAATTTTTACTGGCCACCACCGATCCGCAAAAATTACCGGTGACCATTCTTTCCCGCTGTTTACAATTTCATTTAAAAGCGCTCGACGTCGAGCAAATCCGCGGTCAGCTATCGACGGTGTTGCAGCAGGAGCATATCGCCGCCGCGCCGCGCGCGCTGCAACTGCTGGCTCGCGCCGCCGACGGCAGCATGCGTGACGCCCTGAGCCTGGCCGATCAGGCTATCGCCATGGGGCAGGGGGAGGTCAGCGCTGAGGCGGTAAGCCTCATGCTCGGCACGTTGAACACCGAGCAGCCGCTGGCGCTTATCGAAGCGCTGGCCGACGCCGACGGCGGCGCGATGATGGCGCAGCTTGCGCAATGCGCCGCTCGCGGTATGGATTGGCAAGCTCTGCTCCTGGAAATGCTCTCTTTGCTACACCGTCTCGCGATGGGGCAGCTTTTGCCGGACCAACTCAACGATGAGGAAGACCCCGGCATCGTGCCGCGTTTGCGGGAATTGGCCCGTCGCCTTCCTCCGGCCGATTTGCAGCTGTATTACCAAACTTTGCTTATAGGGCGCAAAGAGCTGCCTTTCGCACCGGACCCCAGGATGGGGGTTGAAATGACCCTATTGCGCGCGCTGGCGTTTCATCCTGCCGCGGTGGAAGCGGCGGTGATACCCGCCAATGCGGAAAAAAAAACGGCTGAATTCAGCCCCGGCGCCGGCCAGGGTGGAGCTGCCGCCGGCGCAGCCGTCGCCTCAGAGGCCGCGTCCGCGGATCGCGTGACGTCGCGCGCCGGCGTTAATGTCTCCCCCCTCGCTAAGGGCCGGCCGGGCGCGGCACCGGACATAGCCCCCCTGGCGGCGTCTGAGAGGGTGCCCAGTCCCCATGGCGGGCAAGGGCGCCTCTCGGCGTCAGACAAGGCGGTAGGTGCCCAGGGGGGCGACGGGAGCGATAGCCCAACGCGCAGTGCGCATGCCGGCCATGTCGCTGGACAGGCGGCACCGGGGCATAAACCGGCCGCTGGCGTTTCTGCGCCAGCACCAGCGTTGACCGGCGGGCAGACCCCGTCTCTACCGGGCGGCGGCGCGGCCGCTACCCGGCAAGCCACTGCGGTTGACAGTGTGGATGAAAGCCTGATGGAGGCGTATGCCGCCAGCGGCTTCGATGATGATGAGGCGCAGGCTGAATGGCAGCCGGAGGCGGTAATGCCGGAAAATGCCGAGCCGCCCGCTCCGCCCCCCGGCGGCGATAGTCCATTGCCGGACGCGACCGCGCAGCTCTTGCAGGCCCGTACCGCCTTGCTGCGACGTCAGGAGAGCCAAAAAACAAAAAAGGCTGAACCGGCGCCGGCGCGCCAAAAAGCGGCCGTCAGCGCGCTGGAGCGGCTGGCCACCGTGGGCGAACGCGCCCAGCAGCGTCAGCCTGCCGCCGGACGGGAAGATTCGGTGAAAACGCCGCGACCGGAGGCTTACCGCTGGCGTGCCAGCCAGCAGCCAGAAGCTGAGCCGGCGCCGGTGACCACTCCGAAAGCGCTGCGCACGGCGCTGGAGCATGAAAAAACGCCGGAACTGGCCTTGTCTCTGGCGGAAGAAGCGCTGGAACGCGATCCCTGGGCGGCGCAGGTGCATCGGCTGGCGGTGCCCAAGCTGGTGCAGCAGCTTGCTTTGAACGCCTGGAAAGAAGATTTGGCGCCGGGCAAGGTCTGTCTGCACCTGCGCGCCTCGCAGCGTCATTTGAATTCGGCGACGGCGCAAAACGCCCTGCGCGACGCGCTCAGCGCCGATTTGGGCGCACCGGTTGAATTAACCGTAACGGAAGATGATAATCCGGCGATGAAAACGCCGCTGGAATGGCGCCAGGCGATTTACGAAGAGAAACTGATGCGGGCGCGGGAAGCGATGATGAACGATTCGCACATTCAAATGCTGCGGCGTTTTTTTGACGCCGAGTTGGATGAAGACAGTATCCGACCCGTATAACCCGCCGCGCTGCGGCAACATGCCGCCAGTGCGGCCCGACGCAACTGAGAGAGAAGACTATGTTTGGTAAAGGCGGAATGGGCAATCTGATGAAGCAGGCCCAGCAAATGCAGGAAAAAATGCAGCGCATGCAAGAAGAGATCGCGCAGCTGGAGGTGACCGGTGAGTCGGGCGCCGGCCTGGTCAAGATCACCATCAATGGCGCGCACAATTGCCGCCGTGTCGAAATCGATCCCAGCCTGCTGGAAGATGACAAAGACATGCTAGAAGATCTGATCGCCGCGGCGTTCAACGACGCCGCCCGCCGTGTCGCTGAAACCCAGAAGGAAAAGATGGCCGCCGTCTCCAGCGGCATGCAGCTTCCTCCTGGTTTTAAAATGCCGTTCTGATGCAAACCAGTCCATTACTGGAGGCATTGACGGAGGCCTTGCGCTGCCTGCCGGGCGTCGGGCCGAAATCGGCGCAGCGTATGGTTTTCCACCTGTTGCAGCGCGATCGCAGCGGCGGGATGCGCCTGGCGCAGGCGCTGACCCGCGCGATGTCGGAAATCGGCCACTGCGCCGATTGCCGCACCTTCACCGAACAAGCGATCTGCACTATTTGCGCGAATCCCCGCCGGCAGCAGTCCGGCCAGATCTGCGTGGTCGAAAGCCCGGCGGATATTCACGCCATTGAGCAGACCGGCCAATTCGCCGGGCGCTATTTCGTGCTGATGGGGCACCTGTCGCCCCTTGACGGTATCGGCCCGGACGATATCGGTCTCAGCCGGCTGCAGGAGCGGCTTGAGAGCGAGAGCCTCCAGGAGGTGATCCTCGCCACCAACCCGACGGTGGAGGGGGAAGCCACCGCCAATTACATCGCCGAACTGTGCGCGCATTACGGCGTGATGGCCAGCCGCATCGCTCACGGCGTGCCGGTTGGCGGCGAGCTTGAAATGGTGGACGGCACCACGCTGTCGCACTCGCTGGCCGGTCGCCACCCGATTAAATTCTAACCTCGCCTCAGGCCGGTTCGCCGGCCGTTTGCGCGCTTTTTTTTCTTACCGCTTGAAATCCCTTCGTCTTAACCCCATTTGTTCATCATTGCCGTCTTTAACCGCCTGTTTGGTCGCATTTGGATTGAGGTAAAACATGAGTATGAAAGGACAAGAAACCCGCGGATTCCAATCGGAAGTAAAGCAGCTGCTTCATCTGATGATCCATTCCCTTTATTCCAATAAAGAGATCTTCCTGCGCGAATTGATTTCCAACGCATCGGATGCGGCGGATAAACTGCGTTTTCGCGCTCTGTCGCAGCCGGATTTATACGAAGGGGACGGCGATTTGCGCGTTCGTCTGTCCTGCGATAAAGAGAAACGCACGATCACGCTCAGCGATAACGGTATCGGCATGCGCCGCGACGAAGTGATCGACAATTTGGGAACCATTGCCAAATCCGGCACCAAGGCCTTCCTTGAATCGATGGGATCCGATCAGCTAAAAGACAGCCAGCTTATCGGCCAATTCGGCGTCGGGTTCTATTCGGCGTTTATCGTGGCGGACAAGGTCACCGTACGCACCCGGGCCGCCGGCGCGAATGCCGACGAAGGGGTGTTTTGGGAATCCGCCGGCGAGGGCGATTATACCATTGCCGATATCGTGAAGCCGGAGCGTGGGACGGAGATTACCCTGCATTTGCGCGCGGGCGAGGACGAGTTCCTCGACGACTGGCGCCTCAAAAGCGTCATCGGCAAATACTCCGACCACATCGCGCTGCCGGTGGAAATCGAGACGCGGACTCAAAGCGACGAGGAAGGCAGTGACCAAGAAGGCAGCGACGAAGAGGTCGTGACCTGGGAAAAAATCAATAAAGCGCAGGCGCTGTGGACCCGTAACAAGGCCGATATCAGCGACGACGAATATAAAGAATTTTATAAGCATCTGTCCCATGACTTCAGCGACCCGTTAAGCTGGAGCCACAACCGCGTCGAAGGGAAACAGGAATACACCAGCCTGCTTTACATCCCGGCAAAGGCGCCTTGGGATATGTGGAACCGTGAGCACAAACACGGGCTTAAACTCTACGTGCAGCGCGTATTCATCATGGATGATGCCGAACAATTCATGCCGAACTATTTGCGTTTCGTGAAGGGGTTAATTGATTCCAACGATCTGCCGCTGAACGTGTCGCGGGAAATTTTGCAAGACAGCCGGATTACGCAGAATCTGAAAGGTGCGCTGACCAAACGCGCCCTGTCGATGCTGGAAAAGCTGGCCAAAGACGACGCTGAACAGTATCAATCGTTCTGGCAGGCGTTCGGGTTGGTGCTGAAAGAAGGGCCGGGCGAGGATCCCGCCAACGGTGAAGCGGTGGCCAAACTGCTGCGTTTCGCCTCGACCCACGGCGATAGCCCGGCGCAAACCGTCGCGCTGGAAGAGTACGTTGGCCGCATGGTGGAAGGGCAAGAGAAAATTTACTATATCACCGCCGACAGCTATGCCGCCGCCAAGAGCAGTCCGCATCTGGAGCTGCTGCGTAAGAAAGGCATCGAAGTGCTGCTGCTCTCCGATCGTATCGATGAATGGATGATGAGCTATCTGACGGAATTTGATGGTAAAGCTTTCCAGTCTGTCAGCAAAGCCGACCCCTCGCTGGATAAACTGGCCGATGAGGAAAACGAAGAGCAAAAAGAGGCCGAAAAGGCGCTTGAGCCTTTCGTTGAACGCGTGAAGACCTATCTCGGCGAGCGCATCAAAGAGGTGCGGCTGACCCATCGCTTGACCGATACTCCGGCGGTCGTCACCACTGACGCCAATGATATGACGACGCAAATGGCCAAACTGTTCGCCGCCGCAGGCCAGGCCGCGCCGGAGATCAAGTATATCTTCGAGCTGAACCCGGAGCACCCGCTGGTAAAACGCACCGCCGATCTGGCCGATGACGGCGCGTTTGGCGATTGGGTAGAGCTGCTGCTGGACCAGGCGTTACTGGCCGAGCGCGGTACCCTTGAGGATCCTAACCAGTTCATCCGCCGTATGAACCAACTGTTGAACGCCTAACGGTAGCGCGGCAAATCCTCCGATTAAGGGCGGATTTGCCGCTTTCTCTGCGCGCCACGGACGTTTTAGCCCCGAAATCATCGCCAGACTCTCGGCTTATGTCTGCGCTGCGCGCCGCGGACGTTTTAGCCGCGAAATCATCTCCAGACTCTCGGCTTGCGTCTGCGCTGCGCGCCGCGGACGTTTTAGCCGCGAAATCATCGCCAGACTCTCGGCTTACGTCTTCGCTGCGTGCCGCGGACGTTTTAGCCGCGAAATCATCTCCAGACTTTCTGCTTACGTCTTCGTTGCGCGCCACGGACGTTTGTGCCGCGTACGCGCTTAGGCCGCGCGGAACACGCCACCTACTGGTCTGGCGGGTGGTTTTCCCTGGCTGATAGGCGCTAAAAGTTTCCCTTTGCCACGATATTCCCGCGCCGCCAGCACGGTTTTGCGTTATGATCGGATGCGCCAGCGGTGGGCCGTTTTCCTCAGGCAAATCCGAAAGCCGCGGACAACCGCCGCCAACGATATCGGTTGCTTGAGGAATGCGTGCCGGTAGTGGTATGGTTTATCGTTTTTTTTCAGATTTTAAAAATACTTTTGGATTAGCAAGGGGATTGACGCAATGCGTATCATTCTGCTGGGCGCTCCGGGCGCTGGTAAAGGCACTCAGGCACAATTTATCATGGAGAAGTACGGCATTCCGCAGATTTCCACCGGCGATATGCTACGTGCCGCGGTGAAAGCGCAATCCGAACTCGGCAAGCAGGCCAAGGCGCTCATGGATGCCGGCAAACTGGTGACCGACGAGCTGGTGATCGCGCTGGTCAAAGAACGTATTAAACAAGACGACTGCCGCCAGGGTTTCTTATTGGATGGGTTTCCCCGTACCCTTCCCCAGGCGGATGCCATGAAAGAGGCGGGCATCGCGGTGGATTATGTGCTGGAGTTCGCGGTGCCGGATTCGCTTATCATCGACCGTATTGTCGGTCGCCGGGTACATGCGCCTTCGGGCCGGGTTTATCATGTGAAGTTTAATCCGCCTAAACAGGAAGGCAAGGATGACGTCACCGGCGAGCCGTTGACCACCCGCAAGGATGATCAGGAAGACACCGTACGCAAGCGTTTGGTGGAATACCATCAACAGACCGCGCCTCTGATCAACTACTACCGTAAAGAAGCAGATGCAGGCAATACCCGCTATTTCACCATTGACGGCACCCGCAATGTGAACGAGGTCAGCGCCGAGCTGGCCGCTATCCTCGGCTGATTGACCGCCGAATTTTAGGCCGTTGTTGCCCTCGTCAAGCAGCGGCGTATGCGGAAACGGTGGCCGACGTCGATGACCTGCGCGCCGCCCGCAGTGCTCGGCTGGCGCACGGGCCTGAATGGCCGCTACGGCAATCCCCCTTTTCGCCGTGTGGGCCGTCTATCGGCTGATGCAAGGACGGCAGTGAGCCTGACGGGCGCTCGTCTCGCTTACCGGGCCGATCGAGTCCAGGGGCCGGCGCCGGGCACGACGGCGGTGTTGCTTATGCTCGGGCGCAGGCCGTAAGCCGGTTAGCGGCGAAGCGTGCCGTCGGTAGGAGCCGCCAGGCGCTGGTCTGGGCGTTTTGCTGGCGACCCGCTTTCCCACGTCTTACCCTCCAACGACGCACTTTCACCCTACGACCCGCGAACGGTGCGTCCGCGAAGGAATGACGCCATCGCGTACGACACGCCTGCGCGCCGGCGACGTCCAGAGTGCGCTGCATCAGACATCACCTATTGCAATGATAATGGATGATAACCATTCTCAAAGGCCGCTTTTCCGCTACAATACCTTCTCCGACAGCGGGTGTAACCCTGATAAATTCATGGAGTTAGCGCCAGCGACGAATTGATAAGGAAACGGCAATGAGGCAGGAAAAATACGGCGTATTGATGGTCAACCTGGGCACGCCGGAAGCCCCCACCCCCAAGGCGGTCAAGCGCTACTTGGCCGAATTCCTCAGCGACAGACGCGTGGTGGACACACCGCGCGCGCTGTGGTTACCGCTGCTGTACGGCGTGATCCTGCCGTTGCGTTCGCCGAGGGTGGCAAAACTGTATCAAAGCATTTGGATGGCAGAAGGGTCGCCGCTTTTGGTTTACAGCCGTCGTCAGCAGCAGGCGCTGGCCGCCAGCCTGCCGGATGTCGCGGTGGAACTGGCGATGAGCTATGGCCAGCCGGCGCTGCCGCAGGCGCTGGCGCGGCTTCTCGCCCAAGACATCACCCGGCTTATCATCCTGCCGCTGTATCCGCAATATTCCTGCTCTACCAGCGCCGCGATTTGGGATGCGGTGGCGCGCAGCCTGAAGGGTTACCGCCGCTTACCGTCGATAAGCTTCATTCGCGATTACGCGGCGCATCCGGCGTATATTGCCGCGCTGAGCGCCAGCGTTGCGCAGGCGTTTGCACGGCACGGCAGGCCGGATCGCCTGGTGCTCTCTTTCCACGGTATACCGCAGCGCTACGCCGAAGAGGGAGACGATTATCCGCAGCGGTGCGATGTCACGCGCCAGGCCCTGGCCGCGGCGCTGGATTATCCGGCCGAACAGGTGCTGATGACTTTTCAGTCGCGCTTCGGCCGCGATCCGTGGTTACTGCCCGCCACGGATGAAACGATGAAAAGCCTACCGTCGCAGGGGGTGAAGCGGGTGCAGGTGATTTGCCCCGGTTTCGCCGCCGATTGCCTGGAAACGCTGGAAGAGATTCAGGTACAAAATCGGGAAATATTTGAACATGCCGGCGGCAGCGCGTTCCATTATATTCCGTCGCTGAACGACGATGCGGCCCATGTGGAGATGCTGCGTCAGCTGGTAATGGCGGAGCTGCGATAACTGTCCCTGGACGCCTGCGGCCGCCCGTGGTCAAAGCCAGCCCATGTTTGCGGCTGCCGATGCTTGCCACCTGCTCCCGCCCGCGCGGCCCTAAACCGCGCAGGAAGGCTGCAGGGGCGTTTGCTCCATTTCCCGCTGCAGCAGCGCAATCATACTGTTGGCGATTTCCCGCTCCCCCATCACCACCTGCGTGGCGCCGCGCTCGGTGATGTAGTCCACCTCATCGTCGTAATGTGCGCGGACGATGATGGTCAAATCGGGGTGTTGTTCGCGCGCCAGCGCCACAATTTCTCCCGCCTCAAAACCGTTGGGAATGGTCACGAGCAGCCAGCGGGCGGTGTCCAGCCGCGCCAGCGCCATAGTCTCGGCCCGTGCGGCGTTGCCCAGCACCACATTGATCCCCTGATCACGCAGCGCATCCACGCGGGCGCGGGTGTTTTCCACCACCACCATCGGCACGCCCGCCTGTAGCAGCTTTGCTCCAATCAGGCTGCCCACGCGGCCATAGCCCACCAACAGCGCGTGGTGGCTTATCGACGGCGGTAGCGGGGCATTCTCCTCCTGCTGTGGTTCACTGGCATCGCTTTCATTATCGTAGCGGGTCAGATAGCGCTCCAACAGCGCGAACATCAGCGGGTTGATCATGATTGACAGAATAGCGCCGGCCAGGACTAAATGGCGTCCTTGTTCGGAAAGCATGTTGAGCGCGATACCCAGACCGGCGAGAATAAACGCGAATTCCCCGATTTGCGCCAGGCTAACGGCGATGGTTAACGAGGTGCGCAGCGACAGGCCGAACAGCTTGACCAACGCGAAGGCCGCGGCCGATTTTCCCAGCAAGATAATGGCCAGGGTCGCCAGCACCGCCAGCGGCTCGCGCAGCAGAATTGTGGGGTCGAACAGCATGCCCACCGAGACAAAAAACAATACCGCAAAAGCGTCGCGCAGCGGCAGCGTGTCGTGAGCGGCGCGATGGCTGAGTTCGGATTCGTTTAACACCACGCCGGCGAAAAAGGCGCCAAGGGCAAAGGAGACGCCAAAGAGCTCTACCGCGCCGAAAGCAATGCCCAGCGCCAGCGCCAGTACGGCGAGGGTGAACAATTCACGGGAGCCGGTGCTGGCGCTCTTGGCCAGCACCCACGGCACCAACCGGCGGCCCACCACGATCATCAGGGTAATAAAGGCGACCACTTTACCGATAGTCAACGCCAGCTCGCGCCAGAGTTGCGCACTGCCGGTACCCTGGGTACCGAGGATATCGCCGAAAGCAGGCAACAGCACCAGCGTCAGCACCATGACCAAATCTTCAACGATAAGCCAACCGATGGCGATTTGGCCGCGGCGGCTGTCAATCAGCTGCCGTTCCTCCAGGGCGCGCAGCAGCACTACGGTACTGGCGGTAGACAGGCACAGCCCAAACACCAGACCGTTGAGTAACGTCCAGCCCATGACGGAGGAAAACAGCATGCCCAGGAGCGTCGCCACCGCAATTTGCGCGATGGCGCCCGGAATGGCGATGTGCTTCACCGCCATGAGATCTTTTAAGGAGAAATGGAGCCCGACGCCGAACATCAATAGGATCACCCCCAGCTCTGCCAGCTCAGGCGCCAACGACGTATCGGCGACGAACCCGGGAGTAAAAGGACCGACCAGCACGCCGGCGGCCAAATATCCCACCAGCGGGGAGATACGCAACCGATTTGCTGCTATCCCGAGCAAAAATGCCAGGACGAGCCCTCCTACAATGGTATTGATGAGCGGCGTGGCATGATGCATCAGGACTCCTCTGTCATCGGTAGATACAAAGTGTTACATATTCAGTTTAGGGGATCTTGCCTATGAGTGAACGTTTTTTTACTTAAAATTGACAAATAAAATGAAATGAAGGAAAAAAACGGTAACGCGCCATTTCTCACGGCAAATCCTGCGTCGCGGCCTGGCGGTGAGCCTGGCGCTGCGGCCGGATTTTGCTTTGCCCCCGCGTGCAGCGCAATAAAATTTCGCTACGACTCGCAAAAAGGCCGCTGTTTCGGCGGCGCAGGCCCACAATGGCGGATTTTCCGCCGTTTAACTGCGCCAACAAGGTTTAAAACGGCGACGCCGCGTGAGCGGCGGCCATTGACGCCGCCTGCGCCGGAGAAAGTTAGGAACTGGGGTTAAACCTCGCGTTTGGCGATATCGGCAAACAGAGCATCCAGCGACTTTTGCAAATCCGCCGGCGCCAGCTCGATATCCAGGCCGCGCTTGCCGCCCGAGACAAACATTGTCGCGAAGGCCTGAGCAGGCGCATCAATGACCGTCGGCAGGCGTTTTTTCTGGCCAAGCGGGCTGATGCCGCCGACCAGGTAACCGGTGGTTTTCTGCGCCAGCTGCGCATCGGCCATTTCCGCTTTTTTGGCGCCTAGGGCGCGCGCGACTTTCTTCAAATCCAACTGCAGCGAAACCGGGGTGACCGCCACCGCCAGCTGCCGCGCTTCCCCGTTCAGGCAGACCAGCAGGGTCTTATAAACGCGATCGGCGCTCAGCCCCAGTTTTTGCACCGCTTCCTCGCCAAAATGGGTTTCGTTGGCATCGTGCTCGTAGGCATGCAGGATAAAAGGAATGCGTTTTTTTTCCAATAACGTGACCGCGGGCGTCATGACGGGATCCTGATGACAGAAGTTCAGGCGTTCAGGGTAGCGCAAGCGGCGCAACGGGTAAATGCTGCGCGACGGCGCTCATTGCCGCAGTAGACCCGGCAGATTATCCGCGCCGTAAAGATGCAAGGCGCCCACCGCGACCACATAGGTGCCCGGCGGCAATTGTTGCAGCGTGGATTTCCAGCGATGATTGCGATCGGTCATCAGGTAGCTGTACAGATCGTGACTGAAGGTGGAGGGAAAAGCCTGGCGGACGTCCACCGGCCGACTCTCCAACCACCAGCCGATCATCACCTGTAGCAGGCGCGCGTTGGTATGCCAATGCGTTAGGGTATCGGCCAGCAGCGCCACGCCCTGATCCGGCAGCCGGCGCAATAGCGCCAGCTGTTCCTCCGGCCCCTCCAGTTCGATAACCGGTTGGTCGTTGGCGCGCGCGGCCTGGATCAATTGATAATCGATGCCGAAATCGGCGCGTAACCCCAACCGCTCTGCCTGGCGCGATTGCAGCAGCAGGGCCACGTGCCAGGGGGGCAGACCGTCAAGCGCCGCGAGATCCAACTGATAGTCTTCGCTCAATTGGCATACGCGATCATAGTGGGCAGCGCTGAGTCGATTCGCCAGCGGGATTTGCGCCTCGCCGATGCTCGTTAGCGGCGGGCTGGCGGTGATGTCCGCCTCCACGATAAGCGCCTGGGCCCGTTCAAGGCGTTCCAGCAGGCGCGCGGGCAGGGGCGCCATCGCCGACGTTCCCATATGTATACTGCCCACTAGGTGAAATTGCCGCCCCGATGCCAGGCTGACATCCATACCCGGCCAGGGAAACGTCGCCGGCGTTAAATCGCCCAGCAGACTCGCCAGGCGCCGTAATACCTTTCTCATGCCTATCGCTCCGGTGCTCATTTGTTCGCTAAGGGTAGCATGAAGCACCGGGGGGACGGTCAGGAATCTGCCGCCGCCGGTTTCACCCGCGCGCCGGCGTCGACGGCGGTGGCGGGTTTGAAGCGGATGAGTCGGTTGGCGTTGCTCACCACGGTAATGGAGGAGAGCGCCATGGCCGCGCCCGCTACCACCGGGCTGAGCAGCGTGCCGGTAAAAGGAAACAAAATTCCGGCGGCAATGGGAATACCCAGCGCGTTGTAAAAGAACGCGCCAAGCAAGTTCTGTTTCATGTTGCGCAAGGTGGCGTTGGCCAGCGCCAGCGCATCGGCCACCCCGTGCAGGCTGGCGCGCATTAAGGTGATGGCGGCGGTTTCGATCGCCACGTCGCTCCCGCTCCCCATGGCAATGCCGACTTCCGCTTGCGCCAAAGCGGGCGCATCGTTGATACCGTCACCTATCATCGCCACCCGGTGCCCCTGGCGCTGCAACGAGACGATCGCCGCCGCTTTCCCGTCGGGCAGAACGCCGGCAATCACTTCGTCGATGCCGACCTTATCGGCGACCGTCCGGGCGGTGTCGGCGTTATCGCCCGTTAACATGACAAGCCGATATCCCGTCGCCCGCAGCCGCTGTAGGGCCTCAGCGCTGTCGTGGCGCAGAGGATCATGCACCGCCAACAGCGCCGCCAATTTGCCGTCCACCGCCATTAGTACCGGCGTGGCGCCCTGTTGCGCCCAGTAACGCCGCCGCGCTTCGCCCGCCGCGGTGTCCACCCCTTGCTGCGCCAGCAACGCGGCGTTGCCGAGTAGCACCTGCTGCCCCGCCAGACGGGCGCTGACGCCAAGGCCGCGCAGCGTGCGGAATTGTTCCGGCTGGGTCAGCGCCGGCGCGTCATTTTCTTGTTGCGCGCGCGCGCGAATGGCATGCGCCAGCGGATGACCGGATCCCTGTTCGATAGCCGCGGCCAGCATCAGGGCGGGCTGGCTCTCCCAGCCGCTAAAGGGCTCGATAGCCACCACTTGGGGCCGACCCTCGGTGAGGGTACCGGTTTTATCGAATACCAGCGTATCGATTTGGCTGGCCTGTTGCAGCGCATCGGCATCGCGCACCAGCACGCCGAATTCCGCGGCGCGGCCGACGCCGGCAATAATGGACATTGGCGTTGCCAGGCCCAGCGCGCAGGGGCAGGCAATGATGAGCACCGTCGTGGCGACCACCAGCGAATAGGCAATGCGCGGTTCCGGTCCGGCCAGCCACCAGAGGGCGGCGCTCGCCAGCGCGATAGCCACCACGACGGGTACAAACACGGCTGAAATTCGATCGGCCAGTTGTCCCATGGCGGGTTTGCTGCTCTGCGCCTGCCGCACCAGCCGGATGATTCTGGCGAGCGTGGTCTGATTGCCGGTAGCTTGGGCGGTGAATAACACGCTGCCGTCCGCCACAACGGTGCCGGCATGCACCCGATCGCCGGCCTGTTTATGCCGCGCCGCCGGCTCGCCGGTCAGCATGGACTCATCCAGCCAGACTTCACCCTGGAAAATATCGCCATCCACCGGCACCCGGTCGCCGCTGGTCAGACGCAGCGTCATCCCCGGCGCTACCTGCGCCAGCGGCGTCAAATGCTCCCGATCGTCCACCACGACCCGTGCGCTGGGCGGCGTCAGATCCAACAGCCGCGCCAGCGCGCCGGATGCATGCTGGCGCGCGCGGCTCTCCAGGGCGTGGCCGAGATTAATCAAACCGATAATCATGGCGCTAGCTTCAAAATAGAGGTGCCGGGCCAGGGTGGGAAACGCCTGCGGCCAGACCACCACGCTGATGGAATAAAGCCAAGCGGCGCCGGTCCCGAGCGCGACCAGCGTATCCATCGTCGCGCTGCCGTTGCGCAAACTGTTGGCGGCGCTACGGTAAAAGTGGCCGCCGGCGACGACCATGACCACCAGCGTTAGCAGGCCCACCGCCAACCAGGGTAGGCGGGTGGCGGGCGTCAGCGCCATGCTGCCGCCCAATAACCCCCAGGCCATCAGCGGTACACCGAGCGCCAGCGCCAGCGCCGACTGTCGGCTATAGCGCCGCGTCGCCCGCTCAGCGGTTTGCTGTTGCCGGCGGCGCCGTTCCTCCTCATCCTGGACCACTTCGGCGCCGTAGCCGGCCTGTTGCACTGCCGCGAGCAAGGCGTGAGGGGCCGGCGATCCCATCACCAACGCGCTGCGTTCGGCCAGATTGACCCGCGCCCGCGTCACGCCGGGCACCGACGCCAACGCGCGCTCGACCCGCGTCACGCAGCTGGCGCAGCTCATGCCGTCGATAAGTAATTGCAGGCTATCGTCCGCCGGCGACCGCGCGCGGAAGTCCGTCGGTGGCGCGCTGGCGTGCGCCGAAACCGTTTTCGCCGCTGCCGGGGGTTCCGGCACTTCGCTATCGTCCGTCAGCGGCGCGGTTTTGGGGCGGCGGACGCCTCGGCCTGCTGCGCCTGATAGCCGGCCTGCTGCACCGCTGCGATTAGCGCGCCGGCGGCGGCGCTGCCGGTAACCTGGGCGTGGTCAAGGGTCACTTCGGCGTGGGTAACACCCGTTACCGCTTCCAGCGCCTGTTTCACCCGATTGATGCAATGGTTGCAGGTCAGGTCTTGCAAATCTAATTTAATCATCGTTGACATCATTCACTCCCGATTTATCAAGAGGCCTGCGGTGCCGGCGATCGCCCGCGATGTGTATCGGGCAAAACCGTTCAGCAGGCTAGGCTATGACAAACAGCCTAGACCTTCCCGCTGGGGCAAGGTCAAGTCTTTATGACGGAAGATAGCCTGTTCTCGCCAGAACGCGCCTCGTCGGAGGGGAAAACGTCATACCGGGTGATTGGCTTTCGTGTAGCAATTTGCGGTGTTGACCCGATCCCGTTTCACGGCCGAGGGAATATAGTCCAACAACCCTGTGATCTCGAAGGTTAAGCGCGATTGTATAAGCACGGGGACGGCCGTCGCCCGCCGGCGCGAAAAGCCGGCCAATGCGGCGCTATAGATGCAATGCATAGGCAAAGGGCTATTGGCGTCTGTCGTTATTGTTGATACCCACTCCATCTTCAAATCGAGCCATCGTTATTGCAACATCAAGGATGATAAGGAAATCGTTATGGCAATATCTGTTAAGGTCGACATCGGTCAGCAGCCGCTGGCAATCAATTCCTCGCGCATTGGCCGCCTGCTCAGCGCGGACAAAGACTACGCCACGCATATCGGCATTTGGGATCGTATTAAAGATTACTTCCGTCCCTACAACAAATCGGAAGTCCTAGAGCATCTTTATCACTTGATTCACAGCGACAATACGCCCATACCCCAAGACGAAGAGGGCAAATTTGCCCATCTTCATGTCGCTCTTAATGCTTTTGCCAATCTTAAAGCACTCGCCAAAGACGATGACAAGGCGTTATTTCAGGTCAAAGAGAACCATTATCGCGGGGTTGATTTCTATATTGGCGCTACCTGCGTTAAATCGCTGGATAAACACCAGCCGGACGACTCTCCGGTTTCCCTTTTAGCGGCGTATTATCTGCAACAGGTCAATCGGCATCCGGAGGTGAAATCGAGTATCGGCCAAACGGTGCAGGATATCCTGGCAAACGATACGCAAACGGCGTGGGGAGAGACGGCGCCGTCGCGCTTGTTGATCGATATGTGGCGTTTAAGCGGTGAAAGCATCATAGACGGGCAGCCTATTTTTAATGGTGTCACCCGTATGACGGAGGAAGAGATCACCGACGCTACGAATAGGCTTTATCATAAACTGACGCCGCTACAACGCGCGGCGCTGGTTGAAGTGGGTAGCCAAAGCGGCTTTGCCGATGTCAACCTGGGACTGCAAAGCTTTCCCAATGCGTTTATCGAGCATTTTGCCCTGGGGGGGATTTCCACCTCCGTCGCACTGCAATATCACCCGGAGAGCGCTGAACTATCGGTACGTCAGATTACGCGCCGGCTGATGAACGATGAGGAGCATCAGCATTTCGTCATCAACGGCCCGAAGCCGGATATTTATCCGCACCTGCAAATGGACGTGGCACTGACTATTTCCGCCGAGGGTCAAGTTGAATGCGTGGATTTTCACGCCAGTGAGCATGTTGAGACGGCGCGCTACCCTGCCGGCGCGACTCTTGGTTGAGTTCTCTGCCGAGGGAAGCGCAACGGTGTGAGGTGTCAAACTGGCAAGTTTCCTGCGGGGAAGGGGGGAGTGATAATGCTCGGTTGACGGGGGGCCCGCTATCGAGTAATCCGGCGTCCCCCTCTTCGTCTTTAATGGTGGGGCGGCACAACGTTCCCGAGGCATTTTCTGGCGCTTCACCAAATATCGCGAAAGGGGGGTAACGCACCGTTGGCCAAATCCTAACATCTTGACAGGCGGTTGGAATACCCGCGCCGCGATGCGCTAGACTAATAGTCATTGAGCGCTGTTTTGAGGCAGGCGTAAGTCCAAGTGTAGGTACAGGCGCAGAACAGGTGCAGGTATAGTGGGAGGTGTTTGCACAGCAGGCACGCATAGTACAGTTTCAGGTATAGTGGGAAGTGTTTGCACGGTAGGTGCGCACGCATAGTACAGTCGCAGGTATAGTGGGAAGTGTTTGCACGGTAGGCGCGCACGCATAGTACAGTCGCAGGTATAGTGGGAAGTGTTTGCACCCTAGGCGCGCATAGTACAGGTGCACGTATAGGGGGAAGTGCTTGCACAGTAGGCGCGCAAAGCACAGGGCGCGGCGGCTTGTGATAGGCAATGCCGGCGGATCCCACGGCGCGCGTGCCTGAGTAGGTGGGACGCGACGATGGCGGCTATCTTCAGGGGGAATGATGAATATCAGTAGTGTGGCAAAAAAAACCGGGCTCACCCCCAAAGCGATTCGTTTCTACGAACAGAAAGGGCTGGTGTCGCCGCCTGCGCGCCGGGAGAACGGTTATCGCAGCTATAACGCCCGCCATCTTGAAGAGCTGACGCTGCTGCGTCAGGCACGGCAGGTGGGATTCACTCTGGAAGAGTGCCGGGAACTGGTGGCGCTGTTTAACGATCCCGGTCGCCACAGCGCCGATGTCAAACGCCGGACGCTGACGAAGGTGCGGGAAATTGAGGCGCATATCGCCGAATTAGACCAGATGCGCCAGCATCTGCTGGCGCTGGCGGCCAGTTGTCCGGGCGATCAAGGCGCAGAGTGCCCCATTATGGACAACCTTGCGGGCTGTTGTCACCGCCCACCCTCTGTGGAATCAGCGCATTAAGCCGCAACGGCTAACGCATTCGTTTCTGCGCGGTGACAATGCCGGTAGGCGGTGCTTGACGCGGTTAATGGCCGTTATGACGTTCTGCATTGGCGCGATCATGACGCTCGCCGTTTGTTCGTGCTGAGGCGATGCAACCGTAATACCCAAGCCCGTTTTCCCTTGCAGCCGGGGTGCGCTCGCCGTTTTCCCAATGCCGCCGCGATGCGACTTCGATAGCCAGAGCGACGCTATTGTGCGACGGCGCGGCGCACGCGCAACGTAATCCCCTCCGTCGCGTACACTTCCACCCAGGTACCCGCCGGTAAATCCTCGCTGGCCTGGACGCGCCAGGTGCTGTCGCCCACGCGTAATCGGCCGAACCCGTTGATGATAGGCTCGGACAGCCGGGTGCGCAGCCCGATGAGCTGTTGGCCGCGCTGATTCAACGCCGATGCCGGACGCGTGCGATCCCCGGCGCGCAGGCGATACCACCACAGCCAGGCCGAGCCCACGGTAAGCACGGCAAAAATCGCGCCCTGCCACTCCCAGCCAAGCGGTACCAGCCACGTCAGTAGCCCCACCAGCAGCGCGGCGATCCCGCTCCATAGCAAATAGCCGCTCGCCCCCAGCATTTCCAGCGCCAGCAGCAGGCCACCCAGGATCAGCCAAAAATTGTGCGGGTGCGCACGTATCGCCTCTACTATCATCCTTTGCTCCGGCCGGACTGACTTTCTTTGACGAGTTCAGCGATGCCGCCAATGGCGCCAAGCAGATTGCTGGCGTCCAGCGGCATCATGATGACTTTACTGTTGCCGGCGGAGCCGATTTTTTGCAGCGCGTCGGTATATTTTTGCGCCACGAAGTAGTTGACGGCCTGGATATTGCCGGCGGCGATGGCGTCAGAAACCATCTGCGTGGCCCGCGCTTCCGCTTCGGCGGCGCGTTCACGGGCCTCGGCCTGCAAAAACGCCGACTGCCGCTCGCCCTCGGCTTTCAGGATCTGCGACTGTTTCTCCCCTTCGGCGCGCAGGATGGCCGACTGGCGTACCCCTTCCGCCTCCAGAATATCGGCGCGCTTGGTTCGCTCCGCTTTCATCTGGGCGTTCATCGCGGCAATCATTTCCGCCGGCGGGCGCACATCGCGGATCTCGACGCGGGTGACCTTGATGCCCCAGGGATTGGTCGCTTCATCCACGATTTGCAGCAGCCGGATGTTGATGCTATCGCGCTGCGACAGCATTTCATCCAGCTCCATGGCGCCCAGAACGGTGCGGATATTGGTCATGGTGAGATTGAGGATCGCTTGCTCGAGATTACTGACTTCATACGCGGCGCGTGCGGCGTCCACCACCTGGATAAAACAGACGGCGTCAATGGTGACGTTGGCGTTATCCTTGGAGATGATCTCTTGGGAAGGAATATCCAATACCTGTTCCATCATATTGATTTTACGGCCGATGCGGTCCATAAACGGCACGACCAGATTCAGGCCGGGTTTCAGCGCCTGCGTAAAGCGGCCGAATCGCTCAACCGTCCATTGATAGCCCTGCGGTACAATCTTGATACCCGCCGCGACCACAATCAAGGCGAGCACGACCAGAACGGGAATGACCATTAACATAGGTGAAGACTCCTTTTCAGTGCCAGAGAATAACGCGCCGGGCAACCCGCCTGCGCTCTGCGGCGGGATTGGTGTTATAGAAGAGAAGATACAACAAAGCGCGCAAGGTTACAGTGATTCACGCAATAAAAGGGACCGGATCGTTACCGTTAAGCGACCCCAGGCGCGTTTTTTGCGATCTTTGCCGCCGGCGCATAAGGCCGGACGGCAAAAGAGGACAGGCGTTCGTCATGGCGCGCCTGGCGTTCAGAAAGGTTTAATACAGCAGGGAGTATAGTTGGCGACGGTATTTCCCCGCCAGCGCATCGCCGGTGCCCAGCGCCGCCAGAATGTCCATTAGGATTTTACGCGCTTCGCCGTCGGCGGCGCCAAGATCGTTTTTCAAATGGCCCATCAACAGCTCCAGCGCTTCCTCATTACGGCCCACCTGATGGAGCTGAAGGGCTAGCTGTACCGCCAGCGCGGCATCGTGCGGCGCAAGTTGCACCTGTTGTTGCAACTGTTGAATTTCCGGCGTATCCGCCGCCTGGCGCAGCAGCTCGATTTGCGCCAGTAAACCCTGGTAGCGCGTATCTTTATCCTGTAGCGGGAACTGGTCCAGCACCGCCTGCGCATCATCGGGACGATTGAGTTGCAGATAGGTTTCCGCCAATAACAGGCCGGCTTCGCTGGCGGGCTTGGGTTCCTGCCACAGCGCTTTCAAAAGCGGCAGCGCCCCGGCGAAATCCCCCGCCTGCACCAGCGCCGTGGCCTCCTGCAATTGCAGCTCGGCGGGATCCGGCAAAGCGCGGGTCAGCAACTCGCGTACCGCCTCTTCCGGTTGGGGCCCCTGAAAACCGTCAAGCGGCTGACCCTCCTTGAACAGATACACGGTGGGAATGGCGCGCAGGCCGAATTGGGCGGCGACATGCTGCTGTTCGTCGCAGTCTACTTTCGCCAGCACGAATTGCCCGGCGTATTCCTGCGCCAACTTGTCCAGCACCGGCGTTAGCTGCTCGCAATGCGGGCTGCGCTGGGACCAGAAATAGAACAGTACCGGCACCTGCATGGATTGTTCCAGCGTTTGCTGCAGGTTGGTTTCGTTAATTTCAACTACCGTGGCGTTTAACATGCAATTTCTCTCAATGGTTTTGGCAATACATGGGGGCGGGCGTGCCGCGCTTCAATGCTTGCCGCGTAAAAGCCAATCCAGACAGCGCCCTGGCAGGAGGCGACGCAACCCCGTTAGCGCGTGCGCCACCAGGGTAACCGGATAACGTAATCTGGCCCGAGGACTTTCCAGCGCATGGCGCAATTTCGGCAACACGGCCTCCGGCGGCAGCGTAAAGCGTCGGGCGATAGCCGGATTGGTCACCGGCTGATCGGTCCGGGTGTGGGTCAGGTTAGTGCTAAATGACGTGGCGATGGGACCCGGTTCAATCAGGCTGACCTGCACGCCGCTGCCGTACAGCTCCATGCGCAGCGTGTCCGACCATGCTTCCAGGGCAAACTTGGATGCAGCATAGGCGCCCCGGCCCGGCGTGCACACCAGCCCCATGACCGAACTGGTCTGGATAATCCGCCCCTCGCCATGAGGTACCATGGCAGGCAGTAGCCGCCGGGTCAATTGATGAATACCGAACAGATTAGCGGAAAATTGCTGTTCCAGCTGACTCCGGCTTAACGTGTCAAGTCGGCCATACATACCGTAGCCCGCATTATTGAAGAGTCCGTACAACCGGTTGCCGGTCAGCCGCAACACCTCATCGGCGGCGGCGTCAACGCTTTGCGGGTCGTCCAAATCCAGCGCCACGGCCTCAAAGCCCTCCGTTGCCAGCCGCGCCACATCACGGGTTTGGCGGCAGGCGGCCAATACCCGGTAGCCGCGCGCGCGCAGATAGCGGGCCGCCACCAGGCCGATACCGCTGGAGCAACCGGTAATCAGCACGGCTTTTTGCATAACTTTACCCAAATTGCGCTCTCCTTGCCTATGATTCATGTTTAAGTAAAGGCAGCAGGCGGTCAGCCATCCATTGCGCGATGAAGGGCTGGGCGTCCGGATTGGGATGTATCCCGTCATCTTGCATCCACTCCGGCCGCAGATAAACTTGCTCCATAAAGAACGGCAGTAAGGGAACGGCGTACCGGCTCGCCAGCGCCGGATAAATGGCGCTGAAGGTTTCCGTATAGCGCTTGCCGTAATTCGGCGGTAGGCGGATTTGCATGAGCAGGGGCTGCGCGCCCGCCTGTTGGCTTAAGGTAATGGCTTTGACCAAATCTTGTTCAATCTGCGACGGCGGAAAACCGCGCAGACCATCATTCCCGCCCAGCTCGATGACCACCCAGCGTGGCTTATGCTGGCGCAGCAGCGCCGGCAGGCGGGCTACGCCCTGGGTGGCGGTATCTCCGCTGATGCTGGCGTTAACCACCCGGATGGCATTATCGTCCTGCTGCCAGCGCGCGGCCAGCAGCGCGGGCCAGGCCCGTGCGGCGGGCATGCGGTAACCGGCGCTTAGACTGTCGCCTAGAACCAAGAGCGTATCGGCGGCCAGCGCCCGAACGCTTACCAGACTCAACAGAATAAGGAAAGGGAAATGCCAGCGGAAAACGTTCTTGAAGTTCATCATCTTAGTAAGCACGTCGGTCAAGGTGAACACCATATCTCCATCCTTACCGGAGTTGAGCTGGTTGTCAAACCCGCGCAGACAATTGCGCTTATCGGCGAGTCCGGATCGGGAAAATCTACCCTGCTGGGGATCTTGGCCGGGCTCGACGACGGTAGCGACGGCGCCGTACATCTGCTGGGGCACGACCTGACGGCGCTGAATGAAGAACGTCGCGCCGCGCTGCGCGCCCGCCATATCGGTTTTGTGTTTCAATCTTTCATGCTGGTCCCCACCCTGACGGCGTTGGAAAATGTGCAATTGCCGGCGCTGCTGAGAGGGGAGGGCGAGCGCCAAAGCCGCGAACAGGCGGTGACCCTGTTGACGCAGTTGGGGCTGGGGCAACGTTTGTCCCATTTGCCCGCCCAGCTCTCCGGCGGCGAGCAGCAGCGGGTCGCGCTGGCGCGCGCGTTCAGCGGTCGGCCGCAGATTTTATTCGCCGATGAGCCGACCGGCAATCTGGACCGCGCCACCGGCGATCGCATTGCCGATCAGCTGTTCAGCCTGAACCGGGATTTCGCCACCACCCTGATTCTGGTGACGCACGACAGGCAACTGGCCGCGCGCTGTGAACGCCGTCTGCGTTTGCAGGACGGCCGGCTGGAGGAAGTGGCATGATAGCACGCTGGTTCTGGCGCGAATGGCGAACCCCCTCCATGCTGATCGTCTGGCTGGCGCTTACCCTGTCGGTGGCCTGCGTGCTGGCGCTGGGTAACCTAAGCGATCGGATGGAAAAAGGGCTTAACCAGCAAAGCCGCGAATTTCTGGCGGCCGATCGGGTGCTGCGCGCGGCGCGGCCGGTGGAGGAACGCTGGCTCTCGCAGGCCAAGGCCGACGGACTGACGCTCAGCCGCCAACTGACGTTTATGACCATGACGTTCGCCGGCGACGCGGCGCAACTGGCCAGAGTCAAAGCCGCCGACGGCAACTACCCGCTGTATGGCGAGTTGATCACCCGGCCGGCCAATCTGCGCCCGGCCGCGGGAGAGGCGCTGGTCGCGCCGCGGCTGCTGGCGCTGCTGGGACTGAAGACGGGCGATTCGCTGGAGGTGGGCGACGCGACGTTGCGGGTGGCGGGGGAAGTGCTGCGCGAACCGGACAGCGGTTTCAATCCGTTTCAAACCGCTCCCGGCATTATCATCAACACCGCCGACGTGGAGAAAACCGGCGCCGTACAGCCCGGCGGCCGGGTCACTTGGCGTTACCTGTTCGCCGGCGAGCCTGAAGAGCTCCAACGTTTCGAGAACTGGCTGACGCCGCAGTTAAAAGCCGATCAACGCTGGAACGGTTCAGAGGAGTCGAGCGGTGCCCTGAATCGCTCTATGGAGCGTTCACAATATTTTCTGCTGCTTTCGGCGCTGTTGACGCTGCTCTTGTCGGTGGCGGCGGTGGCGGTGGCGATGGGACACTACTGCCGCAGCCGCGCTGAGCTGGTGGCGGTGCTAAAAACCCTGGGCGCCGGCCGGCTGTCGCTGATAAAGCTTATAATCGGCCAGTGGTTGGCGCTGCTGGCCTTCTCGGCCGTCTGTGGCGCGCTGGCGGGGCTGGCGTTCGAGGCGGTGCTGATAAAACTGCTGGCGCCGGTGTTGCCGGCTACGCTACCCGCCGCCGGGGTGTGGCCCTGGCTCTGGTCGATGGGATCGCTGGTGGTCATTTCTCTACTGGTGGGGGTGCGCCCCTATCGCCAACTGCTGGCCACCCGCCCGCTGCGCGTCCTGCGCCGCGATGTGTTATCGACCGTTTGGCCGCTGCGCTATTATCTGCCGGCGGTGCTGGCGCTGCTGCTGGGGCTCCTGCTGTGGTTGGTGGGGCCAAGCCCGCTGCTCTGGTCGGTGGTAGCCGGTATGGCGGTGCTGGCGCTGCTGTTGGCCGTCGTGGGGTGGGGGGCGCTGCTGCTATTGCGGCGGCTGACGCTGCGCCGGCTGACCCTGCGGCTGGCGGTCAATCGCCTGCTGCGCCAGCCCTGGGTGACACAGAGTCAGCTGGCGGCGTTTTCTTTGTCGTTTATGCTGCTGGGCCTGCTGTTGGTGATGCGCGGCGACCTGCTGCAACGATGGCAGCAGCAACTACCGCCGGAAAGCCCTAACTATTTCCTGTTGAATATGACCGATGAGCAGGTGGACACCGTCAATCGCTTCCTGCGGCAGCGCGGTGTGACGCCCGGCGTATTCTATCCGGTGGTGCGCGCCCGGCTGACCGCCATCAACGATCGAAGCGCGACCGACATCATCAAGCCCGACGATCCGGGCGGCCCCACGGTTAATCGGGAACTCAACCTGACCTGGCTGCGCGCCTTGCCCGATCATAATCCGCTGTTGGCGGGCCATTGGCCGCCGCGCGCGGGCGAAGTATCAATGGAGCAAGGTGTGGCGAAAGATCTGGGGGTCGGTATCGGCGATCGGTTGACATTCACCGGCGATACCCAATCGTTTAGCGCCACGGTATCCAGCCTGCGCCAGGTGGATTGGGAGAGCCTGCGGCCGAATTTTTTCTTCATCTTTCCCCCCGGAGGGATGGAAGGACAGCCGCAAACCTGGCTCACCAGCTTTCGTTATGATGGAAACGAGCAGCTGGTGACGGCGCTTACACGTCAGTTCCCCACGCTGAGCCTGTTGGATATCGGCGCCATGCTGCGGCAGGTAGGGCAGGTACTGCAACAGGTAAGCCGGGCGCTGGAAATCATGGTCATTCTGGTGCTGATGTGCGGCGGGCTGTTGCTGATGGCGCAAGTGCAGGTCGGCATGCGACAGCGTCAGCAGGAATTGGTGGTCTACCGGACATTAGGCGCTAGCCGCAAATTACTGCGCTGGACGTTGTGGAATGAATTTGCCTTACTCGGGCTCGTTGCGGGCGCGGTGGCCGCGATCGGCGCCGAGGCGGCGCTGATGCTGTTGCAGCGGCGGGTATTCGATTTCCCCGCCCGACCGGATCCTTATCTGTGGTGGGCGCTGCCCCTCGGGGGTATGCTGCTGTTATCACTGCTGGGGACCGTGCTTGGCGCCCGTCTGGTGCAAAGAAAGGGACGGCTGGGACAGGATTGGACGTAATCGTTTACAAAATGGGAACATTAACGCAACAAAAAATAATCAGCAGAGTGACAACCGGGTTGACAGGGCCCGGACCCCTGCTGCACAGTAACGGCCTGGCGTCACACTACAATGTAAATAGGTCCGCCAACAACGCAGAGGTTATCAGCCAGATATCTCAGCCACTTCGCAGATCCACTCTGCCCACTTAGCACCAGGAAGTGTTATCCGGAAAACCCGCGTTTCCGCTTATGCTCCCAATGGGTGTCAACGGTGAACGCAACGGTTCGGCACTCTTCACGATAGTTGCAATCGCTATGAGAGAGAGGAGTTAACGTAATAAATGACTACGACGTCCAAGATTATCTATACGCTCACCGATGAAGCCCCAGCGCTGGCGACCTACTCGCTGCTGCCGATCATCCGTGCGTTCACCCAATCCCTGGGGATCGCCGTCGAAACCCGCGATATCTCGCTGGGGGGTCGTATTCTCGCCAATTTCCCCGAACATCTGCAATCGGATCAGCGCCTCTCGGATCACCTGGCGGAGCTGGGTCAACTGGCGGTGACGCCCGAAGCCAATATCATCAAGCTGCCGAATATCAGCGCCTCGCTGCCGCAGCTGAAAGCCGCCATCAAAGAGCTGCAAACGCAGGGCTATGCGGTGCCGGATTACGTTGACGAACCGAACACGGATGCGCAAAAAGAGGCCAAGGCCCGCTACGACAAAATCAAAGGTAGCGCGGTTAACCCGGTTCTGCGCGAAGGTAACTCCGATCGCCGCGCGCCGCTGTCGGTGAAGAATTACGCCCGCAAACACCCGCACCGCATGGGAGAATGGTCGGCATCGTCTCAATCCCACGTTGCCCATATGCACGAGGGCGATTTCTACGGCAGCGAGAAATCGGCGCTGATTGAACGCGATGGTAACGTTAGTATCACTCTCGTCGGCCGCGATGGCGCCAAGCAGGTTTTGAAAGCCAAAACGGCGGTGAACGCCGGCGAAATCATCGACGCCGCGGTCATGAGCAAAAGGGCGTTGAGCAGCTTTATCGCGCAGCAGATCACCGATGCCAAACGGCAGGGCGTGCTGCTGTCGCTGCATTTGAAAGCGACTATGATGAAGGTGTCCGATCCGATTATGTTCGGTATCGTGGTGTCTGAATTCTATAAAGAGGTGCTGGCCCGCTATAACGATAAACTGAAAACGCTGGGCTTCGACGCCAACAACGGTATTGGCGACTTATACGCCAAAATCAAAGAATTGCCCGCCGCTGAACAGACGGAAATCACACAAGCCATCGAGGCGCTGTACACCGAGCGGCCATCGCTTGCCATGGTGAATTCCGACAAAGGCATTACCAATTTGCATGTGCCTAGCGATGTTATCGTGGATGCGTCGATGCCGGCAATGATCCGCGATTCCGGCAAAATGTGGGGGCCCGATGGCCAACTGCATGATACCAAGGCCATTATTCCCGACCGCTGCTATGCCGGTGTATACCAGGCGGTAATTGAAGATTGCAAGCAGCATGGCGCTTTTGACCCCAAGACCATGGGCAGCGTGCCCAACGTGGGGTTGATGGCGCAAAAGGCTGAAGAATACGGCTCTCATGACAAGACCTTCCAGATCCCCGCCGACGGCGTGGTGCAGGTCGCCGATGAGGCGGGCAACGTGCTGCTGGCCCATCCGGTAGAGGCGGGCGATATTTGGCGCATGTGCCAGGCTAAAGATGCGCCGATTCAGGATTGGGTGAAGCTGGCGGTCAACCGCGCCCGTGAATCCAATACGCCGGCGGTATTCTGGCTCGATCCGGCCCGTGCGCACGATGCGCGCATGATTGAGAAAGTGCAGCGTTATTTGCAGGAGAATGATACCGACGGGCTGGATATTCGTATCCTGTCCCCGGTCGACGCCACGCGTTTTTCCATCGAGCGGATCCGCGCGGGCAAGGACACTATTTCGGTCACCGGCAACGTGCTGCGCGATTATTTAACGGATCTCTTCCCGATTATGGAGCTGGGTACCAGCGCCAAAATGCTCTCCATCGTGCCTTTGATGGCGGGCGGCGGCCTGTTTGAAACCGGCGCCGGCGGTTCCGCCCCCAAACACGTTCAACAGTTTGTGCAGGAAAACCACCTGCGCTGGGATTCGCTGGGAGAATTCCTGGCGCTGGCCGCCTCGCTGGAGCACGTCGGTATCGCCGCCGGCAACAGCAAGGCCAAAGTGCTGGCGAAAACGCTGGATCAGGCAACCGGCAAATTCCTCGACGCCAACAAATCCCCTTCCCGTAAAGTCGGTGAGCTCGACAACCGCGGCAGTCACTTCTATCTGGCGCTGTTCTGGGCGCAGGCGCTGGCGGAGCAGAACGAGGACACGGCGTTAAAGCAGCAGTTCACCGAGCTCGCGCGCACCTTGGCTGATAATGAGCAGAAAATTGTGTCGGAGCTGAATCAGGTGCAGGGTAACGCGGTGGATATCGGCGGCTATTATCATCCGGATCCCGCGCTGACCAGCAAAGCCATGTGCCCCAGCGCCACCCTCAACGCCGCGCTACAGGCGGTGGGCGCCTGAGGCAGGCCGCCGGGCAGCCCCTGCCCGGCACGCATTGACAACAACGCGCCGCATACGGCGGCGCAGGAGCCAGTGCATTGTCACGATCGGCGCGCATTGGCAACAATGCGGCGCATACGTCGGCGCAGGAGCCAGTGCATTGTCACGATCGGCGCGCATTGGCAACAATGCGGCGCATACGGCGGCGCAGGAGCCGGTGCGTTGTCACGATCGGCGCGCATTGGCAACAATGCGGCGCATACGGCGGCGCAGGAGCCGGTGCGTTGTCACGATCGACGCGCATTGGCAACAATGCGCCGCATACGGCGGTGCAGGAGCCGGTGCATTGTTACGATCGGCGGACGATGGACTTATCGCGTCGGTCAGCGCAGCGGGCAATTCGTTGGCAATGTTGTGGACAGAGCGAGCCGCGCCCGCTCAACCTCAACCGGCCAGTTTCTGCCTTGCCCAGTCGATCCCGTGTTGGTATTCCGCCGGCAGTAGCGTTGCCAACCGCTGCAGGCTGCGGCTGAGTGCCGCGCTATCAGGATGGCTAAGATTCAAATGTCCGACCTTGCGCCCCGCGCGCACCTCTTTTTGGTACCAGTGCAAATGCACTAGCGAGTCCGCCAGCCAATCGATATTCACGTCGCTGCCTATAATATTCACCATGGCCGCGGGCGCGCTGACGACCGGTGCCGGTAGCGGCAGCGCCAGAATAGCGCGTAAATGCAGTTCAAATTGACTGATGGAAGCGCCATTTTGCGTCCAGTGGCCGCTGTTATGCACCCGCGGCGCCAGTTCATTGATAAGCAGCCGATCGCCGACAATAAAGCACTCCATCGCCATCACGCCGACATAGTCCAGCTCATGCAGGATAGCGCCGAGCATATTTTCCGCCTGCTGTTGCAGGCCGCTATCCGTGGCGGGAAAGACGACGCTGGCGCGCAGAATGCCATCCTGATGGAAATTATGGGTCAGCGGATAAAAGACCTGGACGCCATCGGCGGACCGGGCGCCGACCAGCGAGACCTCCCCATCGAAGGCGATGCCCTGCTCGACGATGCAACTGCCGTAGCACTCCTGCGGTAGGGTGGCCTCTTCGCCTGGATGCAGCCGCCATTGGCCGCGACCGTCATAGCCGCCCACCCGGCGTTTTACAATGGCCAAATTGCCGAAGGAAACAAACACCTCCGGCCATTGGGCGGCACCCGCCAGCGGCGCCCAGGGGGCGGTGGCCAGACGCAACTGGTCCAGCAGTTGCTTTTGCGTTAGCCGGTCGGCCAACCTGGGGAAAATATCGCGATTAACGAAGCCCGGATGACGCGCCAATTCGCGGGTGAGGGCGGTTTCCGGCCAGCGCTCGATTTCGGCGGTGATGACGCTTTGGCCGAAGGGCACCGATTCGGGTTCGGCGTCCAGCCCGACCGGGTACACCGCGATACCCAGCGGCTCGCCGGCTTGCCGCAGCATACGACCCAACTGGCCGTTGCCCAGTACGCAGACCGGCTTCATGCCTGTTCCCTCGGATCGGGATGGCTCAGGACCTCATCGGTTTGCCGTTGGCGCCACTGGCTCAAACGATCGGCCAGCGCCGCGTCATGCAGCGCTAAAATTTGGGCGGCCAGCAGGGCGGCGTTGGCGGCGCCGGCTTTGCCGATGGCCAAGGTACCGACCGGAATACCGCGCGGCATTTGTACAATGGAATAGAGACTGTCCACGCCGCTCAGCGCCGCGCTTTGAACCGGCACCCCGAGCACCGGTACCAGCGTCTTGGCCGCCAGCATGCCCGGCAAATGCGCCGCGCCGCCCGCGCCGGCGATAATCACCGCATAACCGTTGTCGGCCGCCTGCTCGGCGAAGCGGAATAACTTATCAGGGGTACGGTGGGCTGAAACAATTTCCGCCTCAAAGGGAACGTTTAACGCGGTGAGAATTTCCGCGGCAAATTGCAGGGTGCTCCAATCGCTTTGGGAACCCATGACAATCGCGATCTTTGCCGTGGCGTGGTTGGATTGCATACGCGTCGTGCTCCTGTGGTCATAATGTCGGCGTTCTTAACAGACCCTGCGGCCTGGCTAACCGGGCGTAGAGCATATCATGGGTCCCGGTAGAGGAAAACGGTTGCGTAGCCGCCGGCGGCGTGCGCGGCGAAGGAAAAAATGCGCTGTGCGGGTTATACTGCACCGAAATGTTGCTTTAACTGAATAGCTTGCCCTGGCCGGTGCCGGCGGGGCTCAACGGGATATCTGCGATGGAAACCACACCAAAGGAAAGCGCGCCGCTTACGGTAACCTACCCGGGCGCGGCCTATTGGGCTTTCGGCGATAGCGCGCAAATGGCCGACGAGTTGGGCGCACTGGTGGTAGGGGGCATAAAAACCGCCACCTGCTGCTCGCTGCAGGCTTACCAACAGGATGCCAGCTCCCCGCGCATTGGCGACTACAGCGTGATCCTCGATGGCAGGGAGCGCCCGCTGGCGGTTATCCGCACCACCGCCTTGCGCCTGCTGCGTTTTTGCGACGTCACGGCGGAAATGGCGGCCAAAGAAGGCGAGGGAGATCTTAGCCTGGCCTACTGGCGTGAAACCCACCGGGCGTTTTTTGAACGTGCCGGCCACTGGTCGGAAGAGATGGCGCTGGTGGTGGAAGAGTTTATGCTGGTGGAGACCTTATAGACCCGTGCAGAGGTGGCCTGGTGCCCTACGAGCCCCCGGTTGAGCGGGAAACCCTGGCGGCAAAAGGCCCCGGTGGCTGCGCTGAGGGGATAAGCGCCTCTCGTGGTCGAGAAGATAACGCCGGGCGCGTGCCAAACTTCAACTGCCGAAAGGGAACTCGTGCAGCGTGACGCCCTTGGCCGTGACCTCAATGGCCGACCCCTGGCGGTGCCAGGCGCCAAGCACCGCGCGACGGCGCTCCCCGGGCAGCTCATGTATCGCCGGCCGGTGGGTATGGCCATGGATCATCACCGTCGCGCCGGTGTGCGCCAGCACCGCCATGACCGCCTGCGCGTTGACGTCCATGATATCGGCGGTTTTGCCGGCGTTGACACGAAGACTATTGGCGCGCATCCTGTCGGCGATGCGCAACCGCAGCCGCAGCGGCAGCGACAGAAACAGCCGCTGCAGCCAGCGTTGATGCACCCGGCGGCGAAAACGCTGATAATCGCTATCGTCGGTACACAGCGTGTCGCCATGCAATATCACCACCCGAAGCCCGTCAAGCTGCATAACCTGTTGCGCGGGCAGCAGCGTCATTCCGCAGGCGCTGGCGTAGCGCTGGCCAAGCAGGAAATCACGATTACCGTGAATGAAATAGCAGGGAATACCGCGTTGACCCAGCGCCCGTAGCGCGACGGCGATCTCGTGATGCAGCGGATTGGGATCATCATCGCCTATCCACACCTCAAACAGGTCGCCAAGAATATACAATGCTTGCGCGGCGACGGCGCGGGTACGTAGAAAATGCAGAAAACCGGCGGTAATCGCCGGCTCCTGTGCGCAAAGATGAATATCCGCGACGAACAGCGTTGACATGCGGCTAAGGTTACTCCGCGATCGTCACATGGGTAATGATGACGTCGTCTTTCGGTACATCCTGGTGCATCCCGCTGCGGCCGGTCGCGACGCCTTTGATTTTATCCACCACGTCCAGACCCTCGGTCACTTCGGCGAAGACACAATATCCCCAGCCGTCGGGACGCTCAGAACGGAAATTCAGGAAGTCATTATCCACCACGTTGATAAAAAATTGTGCGGTGGCAGAATGCGGATCGTTGGTACGGGCCATCGCCAGCGTACCGCGAGTGTTTTTCAGACCATTATTGGCTTCGTTTTTTACCGGCGCCTGGGTCGCCTTTTGTTCCATACCGGGGACAAAGCCGCCGCCCTGGATCATGAAGCCATTAATCACGCGATGGAAAATGGTGTTGTCATAAAACCCGCTGCGGCAATAATTGAGGAAATTCTCAACGGTTAACGGCGCTTTTTCCGCAAAAGTTTTGATAACGATATCGCCGTGATTGGTATGTAAAGTAACCATATTTAATGTCCTGAAAGTCTGATGAATTGCATTCATACGAAGTGTACGGGCAGAGGGGTTTTATAGCATAACTCTGGCATAGAGTCAGCATTGTCCCCCGTTTCCCTCCGTCGGCCGAATGACAGCACCGCGTCAAGCACGGGGAATTCCGGGCATACCCTTGCAATAGCTGCGGCTTCAGGGTTCAATACCCCGTTAGGTTTATTGACCTTTACCGCTGGGCGCTCTACACGCGTAATCCGCAGACACATGGAATGATTTTCGATGCTAAAGATTTTTAACACCCTGACACGCCAAAAAGAGGAATTTAAACCTATCCATGCCGGTAAAATCGGTATGTATGTGTGCGGCATTACCGTGTATGACCTCTGCCACATCGGCCATGGGCGCACTTTCGTCGCCTTTGATGTCGTTACCCGCTATCTGCGCTATCGCGGCTATGAGGTCAATTATGTCCGCAATATCACCGATATTGAAGACAAAATTATTCGCCGCGCTGCGGAAAACGGTGAACCCTTTCATCAGCTTACCGATCGCATGATCCAAGAGATGCATCTCGATTTCGACCAGCTGAATATTTTGCGTCCCGATCATGAACCGCGCGCCACGCACTATATGGACGCGATTATTGAACTGGTGGGGCAGCTTCTGGCCAGAGAACATGCCTATGTGGCCACCAACGGTGATGTGATGTTCGCCGTGGACAGCGACAGCGACTATGGCCTGTTGTCCCGCCAGGATCTGGCGCAGCTCCAGGCCGGCGCTCGCGTCGAAGTCGCCGAAGTAAAACGCAACCCCATGGACTTCGTGCTGTGGAAAATGTCGAAGCCCGGCGAGCCGAGTTGGCCATCGCCGTGGGGCGACGGCCGGCCCGGCTGGCACATTGAGTGTTCGGCCATGAACAGCCGGCAGCTTGGCCATCATTTTGATATTCACGGCGGCGGTTCGGACCTGATTTTCCCGCACCATGAAAATGAAATCGCACAGTCCACCTGTGCTCACGACGGCCCTTATGTCAATGTGTGGATGCACGCCGGGATGGTGATGGTCGATCGAGAGAAGATGTCCAAATCCCTGGGCAACTTTTTTACCGTGCGCGACGTCCTGCGCTATTACGACGCCGAAACGGTGCGCTATTTTCTGATGTCCGGCCATTACCGCAGCCAGCTTAATTACAGCGAAGAGAATCTTAAGCAGGCGCGGGCCGCCCTTGAGCGCCTGTATACCGCCCTGCGCGGCACCGATGCGGCAGCTGCGCCCGCCGGCGGTGAAAACTTCGTGGCGCAGTTTACAGCGGCGATGGATGACGACTTTAATACCCCGGAAGCCTATTCTGTCCTGTTCGACATCGCCCGCGAGGTGAACCGCTTGAAAAGCGAGCAGCCGGCGGCGGCGCAGGGTATGGCGGCGACGTTACGCCAGCTGGCTGGGGTGCTGGGGCTGCTTGAGCAGGATCCCGCCGCCTTCCTGCAGCAGGGCGCCGGCGGCGACGTGGATGAGAATGCCGAGATAACCGCGTTAATTCAGCAGCGCAACGACGCGCGCAAAGCCCGGCAGTGGGCACTGGCGGATGAAGCCCGGGATAAACTTACCGCGCTGGGCATCGTGCTGGAAGACGGCCCCCAGGGTACGACCTGGCGCCGCGGTTAAAGGCCTAGGCCGGCGCTGGCCCTCGACGGCCCGCGCCGTTCCCCTACTTGGACAGCGGGGACCGGCTATCACGCTTCTTTCGCCGGCTAGTCCGCGATCGTGACCTGCTGACCGGCATAGGCGACGCGCTGCCCGACGGTGATCTTACAGCGTCGGCGGGTTTCCACCGCGTCGTTTACCGTAACCCGGCCCTCATCAATGACCAACTTGGCCGCCGCGCCGCTATCGCACCAGCCCGAAATTTTCAGAAGATCGCATAATGCGATATAGGGGTGCCCTTCAAGGGAAAATGTCGTCATGGTTAAGCCTCCGGCGCAGACGTATCGTGATAATCCTCGCAGGCCTGCAAGGTATTCTGAATCAGCGTGGCCACCGTCATCGGGCCCACGCCGCCGGGCACCGGTGTAATGTAGGCGGCGCGCTCGGCGGCGTTGGCATAATCCACGTCGCCGACCACTTTGCCGCTGTCCAGACGATTAATCCCGACATCCATGACCACCGCACCGGGTTTAATCCACTCGCCGGGAATAAAGCCCGCTTTGCCCACCGCCACCACCAGCAGATCGGCATTTTCGATATGACGCCGTAAATCGCGCGTGAAACGGTGAGTGACGGTTACCGTACAGCCCGCCAGCAACAGCTCAAGACTCATAGGCCGGCCGACAATATTGGACGCGCCAACCACAACGGCATTGAGGCCAAAGGTATCGATGCGATAGCGCTCCAGCAACGTCACAATGCCGCGTGGGGTACAGGGTCGCAGCAGCGGCGCGCGTTGGCACAGACGGCCGACATTATAGGGATGGAAACCGTCTACATCTTTATCCGGCGCGATACGCTCCAGCACGCTGATATTATCAATCCCCGCCGGCAGCGGCAGTTGCACCAATATGCCGTCCACGCGGCGGTCGGCGTTCAGCCTATCAATCAGCGCCAGTAATTCCGCCTCCGTGACCGTGCTCGGCAGATCATAGGAAAGGGAGATAAAACCGACGTCTTCACAGGCTTTGCGTTTGCTGGCAACATAAATCTGCGAGGCGGGATCGCCGCCGACCAGCACCACCGCCAGCCCGGGCGCACGCTTGCCCGCCTTGAGGCGCTCCTGAACCCGCGCGGCCACTTCACTTCTGACCTGCTGGGCAACGGCCTTACCATCAATTATTTTCGCTACCATCTGAATCGGAAATCCGTCATTGTAATCGGGCTGAGGGCGCTATTTTGGCAGAAGCGCGCCCCGCTGTCAGGCACAGAATGCATCCTGACCTTTTACCAACAGAACAACGGACAGAAAAGCCATTGACTCAAACGCTTACCTCCGTATAATCCAAACCGCATTCACCGCCGCGGTTTCCGTTGTGCGCCCTTAGCTCAGTTGGATAGAGCAACGGCCTTCTAAGCCGTAGGTCACTGGTTCGAGTCCAGTAGGGCGTACCAAATGAATTCAACGAGTTATCACCCGCCGCCCGCTTTCATATTTTCGCCGTGGGACAGATTTGGGACACGACTGTCAAAAATCGCATCAATTTGTCTCGCGTGTTCCGTAAGATGGTTCGGTGCTAAGTGGGCATAACGCTGCACCATTTCAATACTCTCCCAACCGCCCATTTCCTGTAATGCCGACAATGGCACTCCGGCCTGAATAAGCCAACTCGCCCAGGTGTGTCTCAGATCATGGAAACGGAAATCCTCAATGCCTGCTCGCTTGAGAGCTGCTCGCCATGCTGTATTAGAATCCACCCGCGTTTTACGTACTGTCGCTGTTGTGGTTCCGTCACTTCTCTTTGCGGATTCGGTATGGACGAATACCCAGTTTTGATGCCGTCCGATCTGTTTGCGCAGAACGGCTTCGGCTGTGCCATTCAGGGCAACGCCAATTGCTCTGCCTGACTTGCTGTCTTCCGGTTCAATCCATGCCACCTTCCTTTGCAGGTCTATCTGCTGCCATTTCAGGTCTACAATATTAGAGCGGCGTAGGCCTGTTGCCAGTGCAAACTCTACTGTAGACTTGAGGGGTTCGGGGCATTCATCTATCAGTCGCTGAGCTTCAGCGGGTTCGAGCCAACGCACCCGCTTATTTCTTTCTTGTGGCACCTTAATGACTGGTGATTTCTCGATCCACTTCCAGTCACGTTCCGCGGCTCGCATCATCGCCTTCATCAGCGCAAGGTGTTTAGCCTTAGTTGAGGTGGATACCGCCTTCGGCTTATAGGCAACGATGTCGACTCCCTTTTTAGCCATCGCGACCGCCCGCTGATTCCAGCGCTCCTCCGACTTGCGGTTCATCATTTTACTGACTGCCGCATATATCTTCGCTTCGCTGATATCCTTCAGTCGTACCCCTTCAAAATGCAAAAGCCAGAATCCAATCCGGCCTTTATCTGCATCTATAGACTTCTTGTGCGCCTTCTCTTCAAGCCAGCGCACACAGGCCTCTTCAAACGTTACATCGGGAAAATCCCCGAGGCGCTCTATTCGCCACAGTTCAGCCTTTCGGCGGTCGTGGAGCTCCTGCGCTTGCTTTCTTTCCTCTGTGCCAAGAGATTCTTTAATGCGCTTGCCGCCTGGCGTCGTGTAGCTCCCGTACCAGACGGAGCCCCTGCGGAAGATAGACATGTTGATTTCTCCTCATGTGCATCCGCCGCGCTCACTCGCACAGTGTGCAACGGATTGTTGATCGCAGCAATACATGACTGCCGGGTGATGAGATAAGGTGATTTGGATTTGGACGGGTCTTTCTGCGACGCTGTTAGTCTTCCGTCCCTGATCCATTGGGTGATTGTATCCCTTGACACACCAATAAACTGAGCGGCCTCCTTGCGGCTCAGGCTATATTTTTCTGTCATTCTTCACCTTTCAGGATATTGGCCGTTAAGCACACCCACCGCATGGATCAGCTGGCAAAGGCTAAAGCGAGGCTCTACCCTGGCGGCGTGTTTCAGAATAATTGGGCGGCTAATAGTGTTGAATTTTTCGCTGGGGTTATCTTTTAAAGCGGAGTGGAGTTCGTCGCTGCACTGCCTAGCAACGGCGCGCAGGGCATTATTCTCTACGGGTGTCACCATACAGCTCCTTTATGCTCCCCAGATAAAGCCGCGCGCCCTTACCGCCTACTCGGGCACCCGAATCCCGGTAATAGCATTCTGTCTGTTTGACCACCCAGCATGTAGCAGTTGCATGGAGTTTCACTAACCTGTCACCTGCACCGTCAGTCACAATTCCGCTGTGAGTTTTAATGGGCATTCGTCTCATGGCATTACCCCTTTCGGAAGCCCGTTAGCCTTAGCACGTGCCGGCGCTTTGAGCCCATCCGCCACGGCCTTTTTGTAACCAGCCTGATGCGCTATCGGCCATACTTCACGTAGGTAATTCAGGCGGCTTATTGATAATTCATCACGCCGCCGGATCTTCATTCCGTGCTGCATAGCGATAACCTCATCTAAATATTCATCTAGTGTTGAAATCATGCTCTCCCCCGCCGCCGCTCTGCGCGCTTGTAATTCTCGTAGTCCTCTGCGCAACTATCGTCTTTGCAAAAGCACCCATTAGCGATAGGCTCATCACACCAATGGCATTTCCCTGTGTAAACGAATTGCGGGCGGGGGCGGTTCAAGAGCGCTATCTCATTATTGAATTGTTCCAACAGCGCAGCGTTATCGATATCGTCCGCCATCATTTCCACCCCCGCTCAATTTTGGTGTCGCATAGTGCGGCGCGTAACTCCGCCCATTCTCTATTTGCTGGCGCAGCTTCCTTTGCCGCATCCTTCCACATGTCCCTTGCCTTGATTAACTCATGCGAACGCTCAAGCTCAGCCGCCCGCCTCGATAGCAGTTGATAGTTCATTGGTTATTCTCCGGGCATAAAAAAACCGCTAACGCGGCGATGGTAATTGCGATTGGTGAGACGTTATTCTTAATTACACGCGCTTAAACTCGATCACCCAAACGAATGGATTAGTCTGCCAGCTTTCCTCGCCGTAGATGGATTGCCATAAATAAACAAAAGAATCCCTTGCGTCTGGATTTGGAGTATCGCAACTACACGGCTCCGGGTTGCCGCAATTAATGCATCCACCGTCAATAATCCCCTCCGATCTTGCGTCCTCTTCGCTAATATCCCGCAACCGTTCCACCCTCACGCCGGTAATTTCAAGCGTGATTCGGGAAGCCTCGCGCGGCATGTGTATAGCAGGGCGCCACGGGAACCCGCGATCTTCTCGGTTTTCATCGCCGAAATACTCTTGATATACCGTGTGCCAATAGGTGTCCTTTTCTTTGGGTATCGACGGCGCATAGGTTCGCTCTTCAACATGGCCCCATTCATCTGTCGAATCGTGGATAGCTTGCCACGTTTCACGCACCCACAAGCGCTCCCCCGGCTGGCCGTAGGGGCTTTTGTACCCCTGATCCTCATATTTATCGGGAACACCAAAGATTGGTTTCCCTGGGTACATTTCACCATTGTTATCTATTGCAGTAGGCTCATCCCCTTGAGCAATATCAGGGCAAAAATCATCAGACGGTTGAGGTTTCATTACACGCCGCGTCTGCGTCTTCCTGCCGTCGAGAATAGCCCTTACTTCATCTGCTCTGAAAATAATCGGCCTCTCTTTCATTTGGCATCCTCCGCGCTAACCGCCCGTGCGGTGTATTGAGCCACGCACTCGCCACTGACGCGGAAAAGCTGCGGTACTTTGTCAGCAAGCGCGACATGGACAACAGGCGTCACCTGCCCGCCCACAATGAGATAATCCGCACTTCCGCTGTCGGAAAGTTCCGCCCATATCTCGACAGCCTCCTGGGCGTCATAGGCCTCAATCTCTCGCGCGTCCTCGCGTTCCTCTCCGTCCTCTGGGCACCAAACCTGATATGTGTTCATGCGTCACCGCCTGTGTTCGCGCTTGTGGAAGGGGCGGCGGCGAAAAGCTTGTCTATTTCTGCAAGCTCATCGGTTAAATCAGCAACTTGCAGTTGCCAGCGGGAACCGGGTATATCGCATCGGTCTCCAAATATTGATTTATAATTCTGTATTTGCGCATATTTCACATCGCGATAATCAGAAAGTAAATCTACCGGAATAGCGACGAATCCCTCTGGAATTACCGGAGAGTTGGCAGGCGGCGCGGTGTAGAGCGGTGTCCTATGTGGCAAATCACGGCCAGATTTATTCCAGCATATGCGCCCATGTGCGCTAGCTCGCTCATTAACAACCGCCACAGGCTCAGCCGTCAGCGACGCCAGCAATGCCAACGCCATTTGCTCAATTTCTTCCTGGTGAGCCTCGCTGCCATAAGCTATTCTAAAAAGCCGATCACTGCTCGGCATCTGCCGTTCCTCTGCGGTGAGGTTAATCATGATTTTTCGCCTCCACATAATCAGCACGCAGCTGTAAAACTATGCCGTCCGGTAAACTCCATGAAATTATCCGATCTTCATCTACCAGTTTCTGTGCTACGGCGGCGAGGCACTGCGCGGTTACGTCAACCTTTTCGCCGGTAAACTGCATAGCGCCGTCTGGCCCGCCTTTCATTGGCCTAGCAGGCCCGGCAAAGATTGTTCCGGTAAGAGGCGATAGCCCGATGTGAATATTTTTAGCCATTATTCCTTACCCCCTTCGAGCATGGCGGCGCGGCGGCGCTGCAATTCTTTGAGCCACCGAATTAATTGCAAATATTCTGAAACATCACTCACTTCTGCTTTTTCCATCCACTCAATCTCGAATTGCAGATCTTCATCGTCCGGCATTGCCACCGGTTCCCGCGCCGGTTCCCGCCCCGCTTGCTCATACTCCGCCAGCCGGGCGCGAAGTCCGCTAATTTCGTTGACCAGCTCATCGATACGACATTGCGCGGCATGAAGATTGGCAGCAATATCATGAAAGTCATCGCTTAATTTGTTGTTCATACGCGCCTCAATTAATCGGAATCTCGAAATAGATAATTGCCGCAGTTAATATAGCTAGCGTAATTACGCCGATGAGTAATTTCGTGTCGTCGCTCATTTGTTTATTCTCCAGATACACGCGGTAAGCTATTGTCGTTTGCAATAACTCCCTCAATTGGCAGGCAAACATATAGTTTCCCCAGCCCGCGCTGGTGCTTATCTGCTTCGCAATTGAATGAATCGGGGTAGACATAACCGTCAGGCTGATAACATTCAGCCGCGCCAGTAAGGCACGTTAGGAAGAAAAGGGCGTACATGTTTACTCCTGGCTGATAAAGCCAAACCGGCCTTGACGGCGGTCTTTAAAGTCGAGATATATTTCTCGGTTAATATCCACAGGTTTCATGTGATATTTGCGACGTTCGATAGGGATGAGCTCTTCAGGGCAGAGAGGGTAAAAGCTGGCTTCCATTGCCATAGTGCGTATCATCATTTGATTTAGCCTCGAATGTTTTTCCCCGAGTCTTGCGCATTCAACAGCCTCAAGAACCTCTGCTACAATCATGGCATATCGCTCTTGCTTGTCCATATGCACTCCTACGCGGGCTGCTCTAATTCAGACTTGCGGATGTCGTAAACATCTTTGGCAATGGCTTGTTGAGGGGTTTCATGAAGAGCCTTATACGCTTTAGCAAACTCCCGTTTCAAATCTGCCATTGGTGCATTAGAGGCCATGTCAGTAAAATTTTTCAGTATTTCATCTGGTGAAGTTGTTTTGACTTGGTGGGACTCTGCATCCGCATCAATTGCGGTTTCTTCAGTTGGAATACAAAATGCCTGAAAAGCGGCATATTTATATGCAATAGACATTGCCTTATTTGTTGCTTTATCGCCGCTATCCATAGCCTCACCATATGTAGTTACAGTGTGGATAGAACCGTCCTCTGTAGAGACAAAGTCAAACTCTGCCTTTACAGTCACATAAAAAAGAGCAGCACCTTTTTGACTTGTGCGCTCTAATAAGCTTCTCTCGACGATGCGAGGTAAGATCAACAGCCCGTTAGTAACAAGCGCAGGAGCCAGTGCATTATAAACTGCATCTATACCTCGAAACATAAACCCCTGTTGTTTGTTCTGGCTTCCCTTTTTGATGCCGGCAGCCGCCAGCTCGCGAGCAACATTGCTTATTGCTTTATAAACAGCTTTTGAATCTAGCATGGTTGTACCCTTAGTAGCTATATTAAAATGGTTCGTTGCCCGTTGGGAGGAAATAGCGCAGGTTAAGTTTTGCAATATTGGCACAATACAGAGATTCCTTTTTTGCTTCTCGCAAACCTAGCCTTCTGCTCTCCAATGCCTTAATCAAACAATATCTCCGCCATTCTTTAGCTACACGGATGGTATTAGGGTATTCTATTGAATCATCATACATTACCATTACGGCCTCACTTGCTTAAACAGTTGGTGGCTAATAACCCATAATTCGCTGTCGCTAAGTCTGGTAGCTTCATGGGCTAGCGCTCGGGTGAGTTTGATTACATAATTCATAGCGGGTTGCCCGGCTGGTTTAGTAATTCAATTATTTTCCTACATACTTCGCGAATTCTGTCGGCAACGCGGGATAATTGTGATTCAGGGAGGCCAGCAACAGGCCACCCTGCAACGGCGTACTGTTGCATAGATTGACTCCTTTAATATTTGTTTATGTATATGGGTCGGCAGGTTTTATTAAAATAAATAATAATTAAGTAAAATTATAAGTGAGAATTTTATTAAAAACTGCATGATTCGGTATGCATTAAAGTTTTAAATTACTTTTCGGCCATGTATGGCACAACCCTTATTTATTGTCATTACATATGGTCTAAATGTTAATGTCGTCATGCCGAGCGGAATTTAGCCCCGGCATCGTGTATTAGTTCAACATTCATTATATTTATATTAAGGGTAAATCATGAACTATGAATTAACTATATATGCTATCGATAATGTAAGCGCAAAGCCAAACCAGCTTGCATTAAACTTCCATAGTCAGACTGTAGGCAGTAAAGCTATACCTGCGACAACTGTTAATGAACCATTGCAAAAACATACGTTTGCTTCTAAGGAGCTCTCTTCAAGGCATGTCTGTGAACTTAAGTTAGTTCGTACAGGTAGTTTGGAAGGTGTTCTCGCTGGAACCATAACCTTATATTTCGACCCAGACTCGAAAGAGATCACTATTCAAGATATATCTGTGCCAATTGAAAATGGAAAACAATTGACAGCGGAACTTGAAGGTAAGCAAACGATTAAATTCACACATTCTCTGCAGTTTGTTTAAATCGATAGGTCTTCCGTGTTGATAATATTCACACGGAGCGATTAGTTGATTTTCAGTGCTCGTATTCCAGCATGCGAGCACTTTTGTTTTTTTTCTTTTGCTATCATTCGTTAATTCTATGTTGTTGAATAGGTCTTAGGCACACGTCCTCCTGTCAGCTGTTACTGGCCCGGGCGGCGAGCATTGCATCAGCCATCATGTAAGCGTCAATTGCTACACCCGTGCGCCAATCTTCGTGAAAACCCTCAACTTCGGCGTAATTAAGGTATTGGGCATAACACAATCCAAGAGCCTCTTTTGCAAAATAATCGCGTATGGTCACGCCTTCATATCCCTGCACGGGAAACGCCTGTCCACCTGTTTCTTTGCTCATATCATCTCCTTTTGTCATGCGTATAAAGCCGCCATTTGTCCGGCATTACCGAGCTACTGGCAAAAATATACCCGCTCGGGGCGGGCTAGTCTGTGTATGCAATGTACTTAAACTTGCCGTCTCCAAAATACTCGAATCGACCTCCGAAAGTTCCGCGCACCTCTTTTTCGACTTCTTGCCTTGTCAGATACTCTGGATAGACGCCTTCTTTAATCATCGAGCTGCTACTATGCATTTTTGTGATCCAGTCGATTTTTGTTGGGTCAAGAACGCGGCGCCGCGTTTCGATTAATGGAAGTGGGCCACCTAAACTGATTGTTGATATTTCGCGAACGCAAAGGGGGTCTTTAGATGCTTGCCAACCGCACTCGGGACACCACATATCTGCATTTTCGTGACGCCAGCAGGGTGCATACAAATGGCAACTGCAATTCTCTACCTCTTCCAGCTCGATAACTCCCTCGCAACCATCTCGGGCGCACGTGTCACCCTCGAAATAACCTAGATTGCCCATACTCACCTCTATAAGTTTTGCTGCGTCCACGATGGGTTAACAGGTAATAAAAAAGCTGTGGGTTAGGCAGCCTCTTCCGAATCAGGCTCGCTAAGCCATTCCGGCCGATCGCCTTTGCCGAGATGAAAATCAATAATATCCAGCAGTATCGGATAGAAACGCAGCGCTTTACGTCCATCCATATCGGCAATGTCCTTTTTGGTGAACCTGCGCCATTTATCGACAGTGTGGTTCTGGCATCCTGCCCGGACGTATTCACCGTTTGTTATGAACACTGGATAAGCCCCACCCATCCTTACGAAGGTTTTTTCTGGCAGGTCGGCACCGCACAGGTTTGCATCGCACAGGTTGGCACCGCACAGGTTCGCTCTTGATCCTGACAGATATAAGCTTTCTACCCATACTTTGTGATCATCTAAAATCTTTTTCAGGTCTGCTGTGTTCATATTGTTAATCCTGAATTTAGCCAATAAAAAAGGCCGCTAAGCAGCCTTTGATGATTCCCGGCATTGCTGGTTCAGCTTGTTAAATACATCTCGAAAGGTTGGATATTCATCTTTTGTGACCTTGCTCAGATATCGATGAGCAATGGCCCCGGTTTTATTGTCTAAAACAATGCGGCCATGCTTCACGCCTGTCACAAAAAAGAATCGGGGGAACTTGCGCCATTGAGTTATCAGTCCATCGACAATCGCTTGCTGAAGGTAGGCCGGCAGGTCAACCATGCCGACCTTGGCAATCATGGTTTCTTCGCGATCGATAGCATCCGTTGTGCGCTTTATACTGTCCTGTAGCGTCCTCAGGCCATCGCCCTGCTCATTCCACTTTTGCAGCGTTGCGCGTCCATTGCGCTTGTCATTAAGTGGCTGTCCATTTGCCTGGGCTACAGTGTCAAAGTGGTTCTGCAATCGCTCATCAAATCGCGCCTCTTTCTTCGCGAGAGAGGCTTTCAAAATCTCAAGCCGTTTGCTCATGTTTCGCTCACTTCACAATATGCGTCGCTTCTTCGCGTACGCTTCGATAACCCGCTCTGTAGAGCGCTACTTCCGGGAGACAGCGCCGATCCCCCTTCTTACGCTCTGGAACTTCGTCAAAGCATTTGCGGCGAGCATCCCGTATCTTTGCCAGCTCGGAATCCTTCGCGCCCTTGTGGTGCTGCTGGATGTGCGTATACGGTGTCTTCGGGCTGAACATCCGTCCACACACCGGGCAAGCTATTTCGTTTTTCATCTGAACCTCCAGGTAAGAAGATTTAATTCAGCATCCTAAAATCAGGATGCTGTATAAATTTTCTTGTGCTTGATTTGATGACCGCAATCGGACATTCCGTGTCCTGGTCACTCCGCCCTGTTCGTCGGAAGGGTTCCACCCTCGCTTCAAGCCCGGCTACGTTTATTGTCCACCGTCAGACTATCTCCGTTTATGCCGGTAATTCTTACCGACTGTCTCCACATACGGGAATGTGCTTGCTGCTCCTGTCGGCGTCCTGCCGGGTGGTGCTCCGTGGCGGCGTGTTCCCTGCCGATGGGTAAACAATACAAAATGTACTAAATGCAGTCAATACAATTCGTACTAAAGATGATTATAAAACGATATGTATTTGAATAGTGAGGGTTTAAAGTTTTTGACAGACCGACCGACCGACCGGGGAGGGGATTGGCGGATTTCAGGCACAAAAAAGCCCGCGGCATGGACGACGCGGGCAGAGGGATCGTGATTCTCTTGTAGTTAGGTGGGCATCATAGCGGAGTAGGGATGCCGGTTCGGTGTGCTAAATCGCGCACCGAGTGCATAAAAAAGCCCGCGAGCGCGGGCTCAGATTGGGGAATTTAGGACACCCGCAACCGTACTGCCTAGACATCAGTACAGTAGCGGATCTCCATATTTTTATCAATAGAGGTTACGGCAGGATGACAGGCATAAAAAAACCCGGTGCGGGGCCGGGTTATTCTTCTAAGTATGGGGGGGTAGGGGGCCTGAATGGTGGATGAGTTGAGAAATCAATAATCCGCAACTCACCTGGACTTAGCTCATTTTTATAGTGAAGAACATATTCAGAAGTTCTATCACCAAAAGACTTTGTCATATCATAATCGACTATACCAATGTGGTAATGCCATAAGCGGTGTGCTTGAGCTAATTTAACTTTTTTGACAAAATCTTTGTCATCAGTAGGAACGTTGTCAGAATTTTTGTTCCTTCCCTCAAGGTTATTTAAACCATGAGCTTGTACATGTTTGATAAAGTTCTTGATCTTAAGCTGATCGCTGGGAGGGAAATTGAGCAATTCCCTTCCAAAAAGCTTACCAATCTCAACCTTCATTACTTGACAGCCTCGCGAAGCCAAGTAGTGAAGTCATCAAGCGTTTCCAATCCCTCTGGAACAGTTATAAAGTCATCTGATAGTGCTTTTTCTATCCTAGATAAATCATAGTTGTAGGGAAATTCTGCACAGGACATGAATCTTCCCTCTTCAATGACAATGCATTCTTTAAGTAATTGATTATCAAGTACAGCTTCTTCTTCGCCAGCTCGAGACCATGCAGATCCAGGTAAATGGGTAAGCCTGGAAAGAGCCGCCGCAGTCATATGACCGTAAACCTTTAATATATTGTCAATCAAGCATATTAATTCTGCGGTTGGATCAGGAATGGTAGGGGTTACTGTCTCAGGCATGCCCCCACTCGAGAACTCTAGTGTACTTATCAATGATGAAATATGCTCGCTGCCATATTGTTTTGTTGCGTGGTAGAGTGAGGGTATCACTGGTCCAAAGGTCCATTTCGCAAAGAAATCTTCTGTAATCGGTTTTTCATAAAGTCTTAAAGACCATGATTGTGCGAAGAAAACCAGTTTCTGCAACTTCATTTGTGAAAGGTCAGAAATTCCTTCTTGATTTGCCTTGTCAATGAAGGCATTAGCTACTGCGATAGCGGAGTAAGCCATGATGCGCCTCCTTTGAGGTTAACTTTAGACAATCAATCCGATTCTAAAAACACAAGATTTTCAGAAATGTACTGGTTAAAAATACAGCGATTTTATTGATTACAATCATAACACATGTGAGGCGATATTGCAGAACTATAAGATTAATCAGTTCAAGATGTTACCTCGCCCCCCTCAGTTGAAGGTCTCCTCCGGCCACTGAGCCTATCTCACGTGCATGCATGTGCATGGCTTAGATTAAGAGTAATTATGCTCCCTTGGATAGGCACACATAGACTGCTAGGAAAGCATCAAACCAACACTGAGTACCAGAACACACGGGCGGGGCTATCTCTACGGAAGGTTGTCAACTTTGGCATCGACTACCACACCGATAATGGTGCAATTGCCGTTAATCTGAATCATCGCGTACTGCGGGTTTAATGGTTTCAGATATTTTTGCCCGGCGTCGGTGACGTAACGTTTAAAGGTGGCTTCGTTCTCGTTTTCAAGTTTAGCCACAACAAGTTTACCGTTGCTAGGTTCAACCTCCGGGTCAATCAGGATGATCATTCCCTCCGGGATACTCAATCCTGTTGGCGACGTCATCGAGTCCCCACGCACCTTCAGCCAAAACGAACCATCACTACAATGCACGGTTGTTTCAGGCCACTCTTCAATGTCATCGATCTTGTACGGCTCCAGCGCCTCACTCCACTGCCCGGCGCTAACCCAACTGATTAAGGGGAGTTTTTTTGTAGGCGTAAAAGGCCCTACGTAAGAAACGTTGTCGCCTTCCTCGTCGCCTATAGACCTCACGTAGCCATCCGACAAAAGTACCATTTCTGGCATCTTAAGCGCCTTCATGATTTGGGCGATGTCATCAATGCTTGGCTCGCGTCGGCCATTCAGCCAGTGCCCGACGGCGCCCTGGGTTTTGCCAATGAGTTCCCCAAGCTTCTCTTGTGAGATGCCTAATTCCCTCATCTTGTCTTTGGCTAAGTCAGTCCATTTCATTTTCATGCCCAAAATATTACGCAATGTATTAAAACTCGCAACGTACAAAACGTATTAATCATTTGCAGTTGTTAAGTACAATATGTATTATCGTAATTACCAGCCATTCATGGAGTCGCATATGAGCAACTTACGCAAGATTCGGGAGGCAATTCCGGTCTCTCAATCCGTACTTGCTGATCTGGTTGGATGCACGCAGGGAGCGATCGGCCATTACGAATCTGGTCGCCGAACTCCTGATTTAAGTACGTGCCGCCAACTGGTTAACGCATTAAATAATCTTGGGGCAACCGTCCAATTAGACGACGTTTTCCCCCCTAAACAGAACGCAGCATAACCGGCGCTTCGGCGCCACCGCTTCAACCGAACGCCCGGTATACGGCGGCCCCGAGGATCAGCCAGGACGGCTAAAAGTCGGATGAACAAACAAAGAACCCGTAATTTTAACAATCGATTCAGTTCGATAGGAGAAGTATCACAGATGGATATTGCAAGTACACGCAAGACGGCAATGAGGATCCACTCGTCATTGCTGAACAAGATTTCCGTGATGGGCCAGCGTCGGTTTGCTGAAGCAATGGGGGTTCATGAATCCCAGGTCAGCCGATGGAAAAATGGGATGCTTGAAACCATGAGCATGGCTCTGGCCATTTTGAATTACGGAGTAGAGGACGAGGACTTAGCGCGGCTGGCTAAGCAGGTTGCAAGGGTGCTCACAAAGAAAAAATCCCCGGCGGCAACCAGGGATTCAGTACAACAATTTTCTATCGATTTCTGAGGTAATTATACATGCAAACAACTGTTTTTGTAAACAGTGTCGGGGGTATCTATGGGTAGCCTCGCAGAAAACATAGTCATCCCAATCAGGCCCGACTTGCGGGCCGTGGAGCGCCGCGTGGTCGATACCGATGATGGGTACACCCGTATCGCTAACGAGCTTCTTGAAGCGGTAATGCTATCTGGCTTGACCCAGAACCAGTTACTTATTGCTTTGGCAGTCATTCGTAAAACGTACGGGTACAACAGGAAATCAGACTGGATAAGCAACAGCCAATTGTCCGAGCTTACAGGCATCCCTGAGACGCGTTGTAGCACGACCAGAAATGAATTGATCAAGCTTAATGTCATTCGGGCAGAAGGTAGGCAAACGGGCGTTAACAAGGAAATATCAGGCTGGCTGACGAAGATTAACGGAATCTGTAAACCTTTACGTAATCCGTCAACCTTTACGCAATCCGTAAAGAAAAGTTTTACGGAATCTGTAATCGACCCTTTACGGAATCCGTTAAACACAAAAGACAAACATACAAAAGACAATAAAGACAATATTAATCCCCCTATAATCCCCCAGGCTATAAATTCAGAGGCTGAGAAAAAACAGCCATCAAGCAAATTCGATCCGATGCAGGTGACGCTACCTGAGTGGCTATCGCGGCAGACATGGCAATCATGGGTTTGCTATCGGAAAGACATCAAAAAGGCCATCAAGTCCCAGCAGACGGTTACACAGGCAATTAACGTGCTGGACCGGAGCCGAAGCAAAGGTGCAACGCCGGAGGACGTAATAAACCAGAGTATTGCAAACGGCTGGACAGGGCTGTTTGAGCCCAAACAAGCCGCAAAGCCCGTGCAACATCGCACCATGACCGAGAATTTCAACGCCAAAGACTACGGCTCTACTCAAATGCCCAGTTGGGCCAGGGAGTAATCTATGGACTACCGAGAAAATATCGAGGCCATTAAGCAGAAACTGGCAGACATTAGCGCGCCACCCAAGCCTATTGAAAACACGGTTTATGAGGAGGTACAGGCTGTCTGTGATAAGCATGGAACGTTTAATCAACGGTGCCGGAAAATGTTGGTGCTTAGCAAAGTTATGGAAACAAAAAGCGAGTGTCCTGCGTGCTTGCGCGAAAAGCTCGTGAAGTTGCAGCAGGATGCGGATGAAGCGGACCAAAGGCGTAAGCGCAACGAGATAAACAGGCTCATGGGAGAGTTGAACCTGCCCGAGCGTTTTGCAGACGTGACGCTGGATAATTACGAGCCCGTCAACGACGATGCCGCACGCTGTCTAAAGCTTTGCAAAGCCTACGCATCGAAATGGCCAGACCGTTTGAAGCAGGGCGGCGGGTTGGTCTTGTGCGGGAAGCCTGGCACGGGGAAAAACCATCTTGCACTTGCTATTGCCAAGCATGTCATTACCGTCCACCAGAGCGCCGCCCTATTCACAACCGCGTTAAGGCTAGGCAGGGCGTTTAAATCGACCTGGGGAAAGAATTCGGAACGCTCAGAGTATGACGTTATTCATGCCTACACGGACCCGGCACTGCTCATCATTGACGAAGTTGGAGTGCAATTTGGAAGCGATACCGAAAAGCTGATCCTGTTCGAGGTTATCAATACTCGCTACGAGAAAATGAAGCCCACGATATTAATCAGCAATTTGCCCAAAGATGAGTTGTCGGCCTTCATCGGTGAGCGCGTAATCGACCGCATGAACGATGGCGGCGGCTGCACACTCGCGTTTACCTGGGATAGTTACCGATCGCGGAGTGCTGCCTAATGGGTGACGTAATTCTACTTCACAAGCCGACGGGCCCGATTGAAGAAGCTCGGGATTTACTGGCCGGCATGGCTGACAATCTTGAGCTTATCCCCGTCGAGAACGAGAACGGCAGGATGATGCGTGATGTCATTGCCGAAAGGGTTGCTGAGGCACACGACATTTTGCAGGACATTATCGAGACACAGGGGGAAGGATGAAGAACAGCCGGATTGTTTTTGAGGAATGGTACAGGGATGAGACTGGCTGGAGTGTGAAGGATGCTCCTGACCATGATGTAACCGAAGCTCTTTGGATAGCATGGCAGGCATCCCGCGCCGCTATTGAAATTGATACCGGATATCTGCTTGGCAATGGAGAAAATGATACAGAGTGGGATGAGGGGTATAACGCTGGAATCAACGCTGCCGGCAAAGTCATTCGCGCCGCAGGCCTGAAAGTGAAGGATGGATCATGAAAGAAATCAGCGTTAGCGAATGGATGACGATTGGCCTGATGATTGTCGGATATCTGTATATCACTGTCCGAGCCGGAGGGTGGCTCACGGGCATATTTCTCAGGCAATGGAGCAAGCGCCGGAAATCGTCGCGCCGTCAGAAAGCTGTGGACGAGTTTTATGAAGCCTTTGAGTTGGACAAGATAACAGAGGGCGGATATTTACGTTTCGCGGAAAAAGGCGATTTGATAATCCTGATATATCGCAAGGAGGAGCGATGATCACATATCTAACAGAGTTAATCGTGGGGCTGCTTGTAATAGCGGCCCTTTTTGTTTGTGCCGCGCAAGCGATGAAGCGGGGAGAGGAAGAATGAGCGACAAAGATGAAATTGAGCGCCAGCGGTTTGAATATTGGGCATCAGACAAAGGTCAGTACCCACGAGCGGTTGAGAAAAGAGGGAATAAATATCTCTTCCTTACAGCTCAAAATCAATGGGAAGCCTGGCAAGCGGCATGGCAGGCCAGCCGTGCGGCGCTGGTGTTTGAATTTCCGAATTATGAATGCGCAGGAACACTACAAAGTGATATTTGGAATGACTGTCTGGAGCGCTGCGAAAACGCTGTTAAGTCGGAAGGCATATCCGTTAAAGATGGCTAGAAAGAGAGGTGAGCCGTGCAAATCGAAATGATAAAGAGCGCCGGCGGCGTCTTTGTCCCGGCGTTCGATATGGACCTGCCAAGGCTGGCAAAGTTTAGAAACGGAGAGCTGTACACCCTCGAAGCAAAATTAAGCCGCAACCCCCAATTTCATAGAAAAGTTTTCGCTTTCTTTAAATTCTGCTTTGACCACTGGGCCGCTGATAAAACCGACCTGAAATTTATGGACGAGTCCGCTCAATTCGACCGCTTTCGCAAAGACCTGACAATATTGGCAGGTTACTACGAACAGACGGTACGGCTTGACGGCTCCATTAGGACGGAAGCGAAAAGCCTCGCGTACGGGAACATGGAGCAGGACGAATTTGAGCAGTGTTACTCAGCGCTGATAAACGCAGCCATTAAGCGAATATTTGGCGGCACCAAAAACCAAAACATCATCAACCAGCTTTACTCATATTTTTGAGGCTACCGTATGACAAGACTACTGAGAAAACGCTCAACACTAAAACAGCTCATTGTTGATTATGTACGCGATCACGATGCGACAAACAGATTTGAGATAGCAGCAGCTTTGCAAACTGATGAGACGAACATTAGTAGAGTTATGCCTGAGCTGCTTGCTGATAAGAAGATATTCCGCACTCGCGACCCGAAGAAGTTTGTTCACTATCACATCAGCGCCAGCCGGGCGGCGGTATTTGATGAGCTTAACGGTAAATGCGTGCCTGATATCGTCGAAGAGTACTGCCGACACAGCAAAGTTTATTGGTTCGACCAGCGTCAGCGAGAGGCGAGGGCGAGGCTATGAGCCGAAGGCGCTCAGCATGGCAAAAACTCGAAGATAAGCTCATCTACATCCACAGCAAACCCCGCAAACAGAAACACATTCCGGCAACTGAAATCATCACATACGACGCTCTCATATCGCCACTTCGTGCGCGATGGGACCGCGTGCGCAGCAGGAGGGTATATGGCAAGGCGTAAGTGCAAAGAATGCGGAATATGGTTTATTCCAGCCTATCAGAATATCCAGTGGTGTAGCCCAGAATGCGGCGCGAAGCTTGCCATAAAGCGTCGGAAGAAGGAAACGCAAAAAGCTATCGCCGTATTAGAAAAAAAGCGGAAGCAGGAAGAAGCGGCAAGACGGGATAAGCTGAAAGTACGAAAGCTTTCCGTTAAGCCTCTTAGCTATTTCGCAAAGCTGGCGCAAGCTGATTTTAACACCTACATCCGGGAGCGTGACGCTGGGTTGCCGTGTATCAGCTGCGACCGATATCACGATGGGCAATATCATGCCGGCCATTATCGTTCCACGGGCGCAAATCCTGAACTCAGGTTCAATGAAGACAATTGTCACAGGCAGTGTTCAGTCTGTAATAACCATCTTTCAGGCAACATAGCCAGCTACACGCCAAATCTAATAGCCAAAATCGGTCTGGAGCGTTTTGACAGACTCATGGGGCCACATGATGCGGTCAGATATCGCCGCGAGGATTATGAGCGAATTAGGGCCCTATACAGGGCCAAGCTTAAAGCGCTTAAGACGAGCCGGGAGGATGCAGCATGAGAGACATTCAGCAGGTATTAGAACGTTGGGGCGCTTGGGCAGCCAACAATCATGAGGATGTTTACTGGCCCCCCATAGCTGCCGGGTTTATGGGCCTTATACCATCTAAAATTAAGTCGCGCACACAATGCACAGATGATGATGGCCTAGTCATATCTGGAATCATGGCGGGACTTCGCAGCAAACAACCCGCGACACACGACCTCCTATTCGACTACTACGTTTTTGGTAAGACATTTATGACGCTTGCCACGGAGCATCATTGCTCTGATACGCATATAGGGAAAAAACTTCAGAACGCGGAAGGCGTGGTGGACGGTTTCTTGATGGCAATGGAAATAAAACTTGATATGGACAAGTACGTCACGCGCGAGGTGGCGGCGTAACCCACCATCAGGTGGGCTTTTTGTTTTTCATGAGGTCTTCTTTAATCGATTCCTCAAGCGCCTTAAGTATGTATTCGTCCTCACTGATGCCATATGTTGCAGCCGCCCTAGACATATCCTCTGCAATATCGTCAGGTATGTTAAGCATTAGGTCTATGAACCCCTTAGGTGCATCATCAATGCGAAACTCTGATGTATCTCCATTGGCTAGCCATGCGAAAGGAACCAATAATCCTTTGGCCAATTTTGCGATCACATTTGCTCGCGGCTTGTTGATCCGTGCTTCGTAGCGAGATATCTGGGCGGCGGCCACACCAGTTTCTTTCGATAGCTGCTCTTGCGACCAACCTAGTTGTGCGCGTCGCTCAATCAATCGAGATGCCAAATCATCATGCTTAGTCATATTTAGTATTGAAGTGTATTGACATGGTTAGTTTTGAGCCATAAGATTCACTATACATGATACTTCATGACACTTAAATACTAATGGTGATGAAATGAGGGTAAGAAAATCAATAGAGGATATTCAAGACCTCAGGCTGATGAAGCTCAAATTCGAAAAGCTTCTAAGTAAACCTAATGCCGATGGGTGTATGGAGTGGAAGGGCGCACTAAATTATTGCGGGTACGGGCAGTTCTCATTTGAGGGGCGCACTTGGGCTTCACATCGTCTTGCTTATGAAATTGCAAATGGCTTTATCCCACAATATGCACCTAAGTGGTGGGTTCTGCATAAATGTGACAACCCTGCATGTTGTAATCCAATGCATCTTTATCTTGGGAACGCAAAGGACAATGCCAATGACATGATTGATCGAAAGCGGCAACGAATGGGGTTTAAACGATACGGAGGAGGAGAAAGTGTACGTTTCGGTCGCGTATTCTATGAGATTGGCGGTGAAATAAAAACGATATATGAATGGGCGCAGCAGTTAGAGGTCAATCCAGGAACGCTAGAACAAAGAATCTCGGCAGGATGGCCAGAAAAAGATCTCGGGATTCCATCGAATGTATACAAAAGACACCTTAAAAGTAATGGTCAAACAAAATATAAAAGATTTTCCGGATTAAAAGAAGTAGATGATTACAAGAGCGAAGCCCCAACTATTAGCGATAGTCAGGGCCTCTGATTTGTCTAATCCCGCTAGAGATATCGACATGAACAATATAGCAAGTTACGAATTGAAGTTCCAGCGGACCACGTTCCACCCGGTAATTGATGGCGGTTCTATGTGGTTGACGTCTACCGAATTGGCGATTGCCCTCGGATATGCTGATACCAAAGCCGTCAGCATCCTGTTCAACCGCAACCAGGACGAGTTCACGCCGGCTATGTCAATGGTTATCAATATGACAACCAATGGAATAAACAATAGCTTACGTAAGAAAAAGGTCCGTGTGTTCTCAATTCGTGGCGCTCACCTGATCGCTATGTTTGCCGAGACACCGGTTGCGAAACAATTCCGCCGCTGGGTGCTAGATATATTAGATCGGGAAGTTGAGAAGCAGCCGGATCTAACCCCCTTCTATCGATACAAAGCTCGTCTAGAGATACGCGATGACATGACCGGTGAAAGGTTCGAGATTTTGGGGCAGGCACAGGATATGCGGCAAGTGGCTTTCGGTTTAGCAAACGACCTTGGTTATCGCCCAAACGCTTTCACTCACGTACCAGTTAACCAGAAGAAATTAAGGAAGCTCCACTGAAGTCGCAAGGGATGGCGCAAAGAAAAACCGCCAGTGGCCGCTGGCGGTCGACATCAACTAACGGAAAGGTTCAATCAATGCTTAAAGACAATTTAGCAGTACAGAACGACGTTGTCACTATGTCCAGCCTGGAAATTGCCGAGCTGGTTGGAAGCAGGCATGACAATGTTAAGAGAGCAATAGAAAGATTGGTTGCATCGGGCGTGATATCCCAACCTCCAATGGAGGATGGGGAAAAGTCAGCGAACGGGGTGGTGTCAAAACTGTACGTGTTTGAAGGCGAGCAGGGTAAGCGTGACAGTATTGTTGTCGTGGCCCAGCTTTCCCCTGAGTTCACCGCCAAGCTGGTCGACCGCTGGCAGGAACTGGAAAAACTGATTGCCTCGCCAGCTTTCGACCCTATGGCCGCTCTTAACGACGCGGAGTTCCTGCGTGGCACATTGCTCACTTACAGTGAGAAGGTAATTGCGCTCGAACACAAAGTCGAAGAAATGAAACCAGATGTTGAAGCGCTGGATCGCATTGCGAAAGCAGAGGGTAGTATGTGCATCACTAATGCGGCAAAACACCTACAGGTGCAGCCGAAATTTCTGTTCAAACTAATGTATGCAAATCATTGGATCTATCGCCGTACTGGTGGAAAAGTATGGCTTGCTTATCAGCATCGTATTCAGTCAGGCGTGCTGGAACATAAGATAACAACCGTTGAACGATCCGATGGTAGTGAAAAAGTTGTGGAGCAAGTATTGGTGACCCCGAAAGGGCTGACGAAACTATCAAAAATGCTGGGGTTAAATGATATTGCCGCATAAAAACTATTTACGATCGTAAAATTTAAGATATTCTGATAAGAGTGACGACTACGTCAGCAGCCTTACCAGTTAATTCAGCCTCGGCAAAACGCCGGGGCTTTTTTATAAACCTCCTGAAATGTAGTAAACAAAAATGTTGACATGGTAAGCAATATTGTTTACTATAGTCCCATGTTCAACAGACAGGAGGAGTAGTGAAGCAAAGCGAGTTCAGGCGGTGGCTTGAATCTCAGGGGGTAGAGGTTTCAAACGGCACAAACCATTTGAAGCTCAAACTAGGCGGGAAGCGAAGCGTAATGCCGAGGCATCCCGGAGCTGAGATAAAAGAAGCGCTGCGAAAGGCCATACTTAAGCAGCTTGGCCTGAAATAAAAAACCAGCCCTCCGGGGCTGGTACTCGCGGAGATTCACTAAGACGATATGCGATATCCCGTTAATATTGAGCCGTGCGATGAGGGGGGATTTTTTGTCTCGTTCCCCGATATCCCGGAGGCGCTTACCCAGGGCGATACGCGAGAGGAAGCATTGGCGATGGGGCTCGATGGGTTGGTTACCTCGTTTGATTTTTACTTTGAGGATAATCGTAAAGTCCCACCGCCCGGCGTCATCACTGGCGATTATGTAGACGTCCCGCTTAGCGTCGCTTCAAAAGTGGTGCTGCTTAATGCGTTTGTTGATTCCGGCTTAACCCAGGTTGAGCTGGCGTCGCGCATGGGAGTAAAAAAACAGGAGGTAACACGCCTGTTTGACCTGCATCACTCAACAAAAATAGATACAGTGCAGCGCGCTATGGTGGCGCTCGGAAAGCGGCTAGAACTACAAGCTGCATAATCTCATAAGACTTAAAGGCTCGCTTCGGCGGGCCTTTTTTATTTCAGCGCGCCGATGATTTCCCCTGCCATTCCTCTAGGGTAGGCGGCTGCATTTTCTTTTCTCACACATGCGCCGGTACAACCGGAAAATAGCCGGTGATTTTATGACCTTTGATTGGACATCTATAGCGACGGGCTTTGGTACAGCTATTGCTACTGGCGCGGTCGGCCTGATGGCATTTGGCCGACAGCTAAGCATCAATAAAACGCTATCCGCAAATGACCGTCAACAGGTAAACATGCTCGAGTGGCAAGAAAAAGTGCGTGAGAGCATGCAGGGTGAAATAAACCTTCTGAAAGAAGAGATCGATCAGAAAGAACAGGTCATACGGGATTATTGGAAAACTATCACTGAGACTCAGGCCAGGCTACAGATAATCGAAAGCTCTCAGGACTATCTGAAGCGACAGAACGAGTCATTATCAAAGCAGGTCACCACACTTACCGAATCCAATCAACAGCTTACGGCTGAGGTCGTAAGGCTGCGCGCAGCGGTGGAGGCCAAGCCATGATGCATTTCACATTCAAGAATACTGAGTTAACGATCACTTGGCGCATGTGGCTCATTGTCATTGCTACCGGATTCAGTATTTACCTAAGCGGGACGTCAACAGGCTATTTCATAGCGCAAGCGCAGTATTCACAGCGAGCTGACAAGCGAGATAAGACCGTTGGGGAAATTAAGCTGAAAGTGGACCAGATACCTGACCAGACGGCGACAAAAACCGCAGACAAGGTCAAACAAGTAGTACAAGAGGACGCACCAAAATGAGCCAGATAATTCCCCTGCTTGGATTTGAAGAGGGGTTTAAAGCGACCCCTTATTATGATTCTCTCGGCTACCCGACTATCGGGACTGGTTTTCTGATTGGCCCGAAAAATGCGCCGCTGTCGTATTACACGTTTACATTGCCGAAAGAAGTTTCTGACGTTTGGCTGCAAACACTTATAGCGAAAATCCTCGTTCAGATGCACTCCACGCCCATCATCATGGCGGCTATTAACGCTTGTAATGGCCCACGGCAGGACGTTTTAACAAGTATGTCGTTTCAAATGGGCGTGCAGGGTTTGGCGGGATTCAAAAACACGTTAGCAATGATTGCCGCTGAAAATTTTACGGGTGCGGCATCTGGCATGCTTAACAGCGCCTGGGCCCGGCAAACGCCGGCACGGGCTAAACGTCACGCTGAAGTGATGCGCACAGGCACGATGGAAGCCTACAAGGGGCTGATATGAAATTCCTGATTTTTATCGCCGTTGTGCTGGTGGCCGTGATAGCGCTGTTGCTAATCCGCAAATACAGTTCTTTGGAATTCGTCAGTCACGCGAGATTACTGTTTAAAGCGTGGTCTGTCTGGCTGGCTTCGGCGGGTTCCGCGATCAGTGCGTGGGTGCAGTCGTTCCCTGATGCCGCTATGAATGCCTGGAACATGCTGCCTCCTGATATCAAGTCATATCTCCCGCAAAATTATTTGGGGATGATAGGCGCCTTTATGGTAGCGATGGCAGTTATGTCGCAGTTTGTCCGGCAGAAAAAGCTGTTGGCTAAAAAGGCAGAAATGCAAAGCGGGGTAGCGTCATGACGTGGATAGCCTCAATTTTTACCAATGGTTGGGAATGGGTGGCTGGGATTGCTGCAGCAGCTGTAGCGCTTGTTAGCGTCTATTTCGGCGGTAAGAAAATCGGCACTGTACAGACGCAAGCTAAAGCGGATGTTGCGGCTACAGAGAAAGAAATAGCGCAGATTCAGGCAATAGCTAAAAAGCAGAGTGACAACATTGAGGTGGCAAAAAATGTGGAGTCTGAGAACGACGCTCTTACTGATGACGCTAGTCGCGACAAGCTGCGCAAGTCAAAATACAACTCCGAAGACTAATACAGTAACCGTTGATTCCTCCTGCACACTATTCCAGCCAATTCACACCCACGGTAAAGACGCTGACGTAATGGATATTCGCACTGTGCGGGCCATTAACGCGCATAACGATTTGTGGGACAGGTTATGCGGGGATAGCAAATGAACATTTTCAAACGAGCCTGGACATGGCTCACAACGAAATCAGAGGAAACAAAAGTGACTGACACAACAGCTGCAAGCACAGAAGTTGAGCAACCCGCAATCGTTGATACGGGCACCGAAATTGCCGTTGAGACGCCGGCGGCAGAAGTTAAGACGGGAGTGAATGATTTTGAAGCCGCCCTGGCATTCGTGGAAAACGGTGTAGAGCAGCTGGGTGACGCTGCGAAAGAGGAGCTGAAGGTGCTAGCGAAGAAGTATTTATGAAAGCTCAATGTAAAAGCCCACACTTCAGTGGGCTTTTCTTACAGAATGATTGCAACTTACTTTTTCGTAGCCCCGAACATACAGGCCGCGTAAGAATTATCATTTAAAGGAGCGAACTTGCTACAAATTTGTTTACATAGAACTCCTGGTGCACCCGACTGTGTACACGCATATGCAGTTGCTGAAGACAATCCAAAAGAAATTAAAAACAGTGCGATAAATTTTTTCATGTTTCCTCCTATTAATTGCATCTTTAACATATACCGAATTGATGTTAATAGTTTCAATGCGGTATCAATGAAGATTTATTTAATAAGACGAATTAAATCATAATGTTGTAGTGATATTATCTTTGAGTTATGTACATTATCGTGGCGTTAAGCTGGGTGTACCCCACTGAAAAGCACATTAAACGCAGCCACTTGGCTGTTCAACCCAAAATTAAGCCTCGCACCCGCGGGGCTTTTTTATGCCTGCAATAAATCCCTGCGCAACGCATGCGCATCTACACCCACCGAACCAAACCCTTTGAAATGAGCCGTTGAGGAAGTCAGTTAGTGCTGGCGAGCCTCGGTGGGCTGATTTCCTATGCGGCAACGGTTCATTTCAAAGTAAGGTAATACGCAATGACAGAGACATTGGTAATTCATGAGTTCGATTTCTCAAAAATGGTTATGGCTATTCAGGGGAAGGCTTTTACCACAAGCCAAAAAATTGCTGATTATTTCGGTAAGCGTCACGACAACGTACTCAGGAAGATAAGGCAAGTAAAAGCGGAATGCCCCGATGATTTTGCGGCCCTCAATTTTGAGGAGGCTGATTTCATTGATAAAAACGGTGAAGCGCAGCCGATGTTTAAGTTGACGAAAGATGGCTACATGTTGGTCGTGATGGGATTTACTGGTGCAGCAGCAACGCTAATCAAGGTTAGATACATTCAAGCCTTTAATTGGATGGCTGATCAGCTTTTCCGCTGGAATGAAATGGGTGAAGAGGCCCAGCATCGGCATGCAATCAAGGTTGCGAAATCTGAAGCCAAGGCACGTATGGGAAGCCACCTGATGAATAACCGGAAACGAGAGAAAAAGCTGCTTCAGCTTGAATACGATCAGATCCTTTCTCTCACCCAGCCGAAGCTCCTTTTTATCGACTAATGGGCAAGAGAGCCTCTTTCACAACGGCTCTTATTCACAAGGCGCATTAACGCGTGCGCCTGGTGGCTGAATTGGGATCAATCACTTCAAAATATCGATATCGCAGCATGCAGCCTGATACCCCTCGGTGGCGCACCTTCATTTCACAGCAGGAAATTCTAAAATGGCACTCACCGACAAACAGGAAATGTTCTGTCGCGAGTACCTCATCGATTTGAACGCCACACAAGCGGCCATTCGGGCGGGGTACAGCGAGAAGACCGCTAACCGCATTGCCGCTCAATTATTGTCAAAACTTGACATTCAGAACAGAATCGCGCAACTCAAAGCGGAACGCAATGAGGAGATCGGCATAGATGCGGCTTATGTCCTTAAAAGACTGGTTGAAATTGACCAAATGGACGTGCTCGACATTCTGACCGAATCGGGCGAATTGAAGCCTGTAAAGGATTGGCCTAAGTGCTGGCGCATTACCCTTTGCGGGTTAGATGTAACCGTCATAGCTTCTGGGGAAGAAGAGGGCACGGCATTACTCAAGAAAATCAAATGGCCTGACAAAGTGAAGAACCTTGAGTTGCTCGGCAAGCACGTTAACGTTCAGGCGTTCCGCGAGCAAATTAAAGCTGATCATACTGTCAATTCATTATCTGACCTGATGGATTCATTGTCTCAGGGGGCTTAATGAAACCTGAGCACCTCAATCATTTGCGGGACAAGTTATGGCGGCTAAATCACCTTTACTGGATTACTGATAAAGAAGGTAAGCCTGTCCGGTTTACAATGACCCCGGAACAGCTTGATTACTTCAAGGGCATGCACACCCGCAACATTATCTTGAAGGCTCGTCAGCTTGGCTTCACGACTGAGGTTTGCATTATCCAGCTTGACGCGGCGCTGTTTGAGGCAGCTAAGTGTGCGCTCATTGCCCACACGTTGAATGATGCCAAGCGACTGTTTCGTGAAAAGGTCAAGTATGCCTATGACAATCTCCCTGATGAGATTAAGGCGGCCAATCCGGCCAGCAATGATGCTGCCGGTGAGCTGGTGTTCAAAAAGGGCGGCTCGCTCTACGTCAGCACGTCATTCCGTGGCGGCACCCTGCGTTACCTGCACGTGTCAGAGTTCGGCAAGATATGCGCAAAGTTCCCAGATAAGGCCCGCGAGATAGTCACCGGCGCGTTTGAAGCTGTATCCAGCGAATGCTTTACCACTATCGAGAGTACAGCTGAGGGTCGCGCTGGTTACTTCTTCGATTACTGTCAGACTGCTGAAAAGGCGCAGATGCTTGGCAAGGTTCTATCCAACCTCGACTGGAAGTTCTTTTTCTTCTCATGGTGGAAGAATCCGCAGTACGCAATCGAGCCCGTAGAGCCGCTTCCACAGCGACTGATTGATTATTTCGCAGAGATTGAAGCAAAGCACGGCGTTGTGACAGATGAACGCCAGCGCGCCTGGTATTACGCTAAGGAGAAGACCCTTGGCGATGACATGAAGCGCGAGTACCCATCAATACCCGCCGAAGCGTTCCAGCAATCCGTAGAAGGCGCGTATTACGCTAAACAGTTCCGTTGGCTCTACGAAAATAAGCGCATCGGGGCAATACCGGAAAACTCGCATTTACCGGTTCACACCTTCTGGGATATCGGCGTGGGCGACTCAACCGCTATCTGGTTTGTTCGCGAGGTCGGGGAAGAGTTTCACGTCATCGACTATTACGAAAACAGCGGCGAAGGGCTGCGCCACTACTTAAAGGTATTAAAAGACCGTGGTTATGAATACGGTGAGCATTGGGCGCCGCACGATATCGAAAACCGGGAATTCGCGGGCGATGGCAAGACACGGAAGCAGCTCGCGTATGAAGGTTATGAAATAGACGGCGAAACGTACCGAATTAATTTTCAGGTTGTGCCGAAAATAGGCATTGATGAAGGGATTGAGACCGTACGCGAGATTTTACCGAAATGCGTATTCGATGAGTCAAAATGCGAGTTAGGGATTTCCCATCTTGAAGGCTATCGCAAAGAGTGGGATGACAAACGCGGTTGTTGGAAAGACAAGCCACTCCATGATTTCACTTCGCACGGTGCTGATGGATTTCGTTACTTCGGCGTAGCAAAGAGCAAGAAAAAACCCGTCAAATCTCTTAACTTCAAGTGGGCATAAAATGGCAGATTTAGACATTGATTACCGTCACCCTGCATATGCTGAGTTCTTGCCCGAATGGGAAATGATTGGCGACTGCGTTGATGGTGAGCGAAAGATTAAGAAGAAAAAGGGAAAATACCTTCCGCATCCGAGTGACGACAGCGCTAACGATGATCCGCAAGGCATCCGATATAGCTCCTACCTTAAGCGCGCCGCATTCATCAACGCCACCGGGCGCACACTCTCCGGGTTACTGGGGATAGCTTTCAATAAGCCGCCGAAAATCGAACTGTCAGGCGGGATCGAAGATATTGCATCTGACGCAGACGGGGAGGGCCAACCCCTTTCGCAACTTATCCGAGATGCACTGAGCCAAAATTTGCAGCGTGGTCGCGGCGGTATCCTGACTGATTTCACGGGTACAGGAACCCAAACCCAAGCGACGAAAGGCCGTCCGGTTCTGCGCCTGTTCACCGCGAAGCAGATCATAAACTGGCGCGTCACGAACGGACAAACGTCGCTGGTAGTTTTGCATTTTGAAGAACCGATTAATGATGAGGCCGGATTTCAGTTAACCATGCAGCGGCACTGGATTGAGCTAAGGCTAATCAACGGTATCGCCCACGCTCGTAAATGGTCCGAAGGAGACAGGGCCATCAGCGGTAGCGATTTGAGACCATTATCAGACGCCAATGGCATCGATTTGAAAGAACTGCCCTGGTCATGGATTGGCTCAAGTAACAACGACCACACTCCAGATGCTCCGCCCTTGGCTGATATCGCGTATGTCAACATTAAGCATTATCAGGCTGAGGCCGACATTGCCGAAGCGGCGCATACCGTAGGGCAACCTATGGTTGCACTTACCGGACTGGATGAGCAGTGGGCCGATAAATATCTGGCTGATGGGTTTAAGGTTGGTTCTCGAAAGGGCGTTTTGTTGCCGAAGGGCGGTGATATGAAGTTTGCCCAGCCTGAAGAGAGAAATATTCTTATTGCTTTGGCTGAGCGCCGTGAAAAACAGATGGCAATGCTCGGCGCTAAATTAGTTGAGCGCAACACTTCGACCAAAACGGCAACACAGGCAGGTGATGAGGCGCAAACCGACAATTCCATCCTATCACTGTGCGCTGGGAATGTTGAGCAGGCCGTAAACCGGGCCATACAGTTTGCTATTCAGTTCGCCGGCAGCGGTGAAGCGATTGTTGAGCTGAGCAAGAAGTATGAAATTGCGCTTTTAGACTCTCAAGGGATAAGCGCACTAATGGCGGCTGTGCAAAGTGGCAACATGCGTTTAGTCGATTTCATACGCTATCAACAGAACGTGGGATTGGCCCCGGCTGATAAGTCGCCGGAGGAAATAGAGACGGAATTGGCTGAAACTGCGCCAGGAATGGGGGCATACATCAGTGGCAACGTTACTCCATGATAATTCTGTTCTCATCCAGACCCTGATTGAGCGACTTAAAGCCAGCCAGGGAACGGAACTGACGACGCTCTACAATGAATTGCGCGCGTCTACTGGCTACGTTTTACAAGAGTACGATGGCACTATCAATACGATGGGTCAGCGTGACGAAATATCTAAACTGTTGGCTAATGCAATGTATGGGCCAGTCGATGGATACTCCAAGCAACTTTTGGCCCTATGCGATCAACTTTCCGGCGACGTTGCCCAGCTCGAACTCAATTCCCTAAGTTCTATTCCTGGCATGCCGGGCCTGATTGTTCCCGACACTGACAAAATCATTAGGCAGGTCCACAATCGACCACTTTCAATAAGGAACTGGCGTGGTGAGTTATTACTCGACCCGTTCATTAAAGATTGGGAAACACTCACCTTAACGGCCGCAAATAACGCCGTATTGAGATCATGGCGCGAAGGACAGACCATTCAACAACTGACTACTGCACTGCGCGGCACTAGGGCATTAAACGGCGCTGACGGCATTATCGGGCAGTACGTTAAGAACGCTGACGCGATAGCCAGGACAGCCATCCAACATACCGCTACAGTGGCCCGCGAAACTTTTTTTGACGTTAACGATGATGTGGTTGATAAAGTCCAATTTGTCGCCACGCTTGATAACAGAACAACAGCAATTTGCCGTTCTCTCGATGGGCGAGAATTTGCGATTAACGTCGGTCCGCGACCGCCTCTTCACATTCGGTGCCGAAGTACGATTATCCCGGTGCTGGCTGATTCTGCGCTTAATGACATTCTTAGGGAAGGTGAAACGCGGGCATCTTCTGATGGTTATATTTCTTCCGATGAAACCTATTATCAATGGCTATTGAGGCAACCAGACAAACAACAGGACATGATTATCGGCAAGAATCGGGGAAAGTTGCTGCGTGATGGTGGACTTAGTGCTGAGAGATTTGCAGCTTTGCAGCTAGATAGAAACTTCGAGCCGATGACATTGGAAGAGATGCGCAAAATAGCACCAGAGGCATTTAAACGCGCTGGAATTTGAGTGTTCTTCATTTTACAGGGTCGCCATGTGCGGCCTTTTTTTATGCAACGAAGAAGGCGAAGACGAATGTTTACGGTTAAACAGAGAGTTAATAACGCAACCACTCTTTTCCAAGTTGAGTCCATCGTTATTGCCATGCCGGGATCTGACCAGTGGGTAGATGCTATGAAGCTGCTTAACGTCAGCGGCGCAATGGGATATGACGGTGACGTTGATTATATCCTGAGCCGCTCTCCTGAATTTTACGATGAGAGCATGACAGACGTTGCATATGAAGGGCATAACATCGTCGTTCATCGTGGAAATTCAAGCGGCGGCGCTCCCTACGCTATTACCATTTTTGATGGTGAGGACATCCGCGAAACACAGTACCAGTTCATTTATCCCGGCGATGAGGTTTATGTCATGAACTCATCGGGCTCGACAGTTGAGACAGTAAGGCAAATTCATTAGCCATCCATAAACATATTGGCCCGGCCGTCATTGGTTGGGCTTTTTTTTACTCGCAGTCCGAGACTGCAACATCTAACCCGAGGTTATAGATGCTTAAGTTCAAATTAACCAAAGAAGAATTCGACGACCTGGAAGAGTCTGCAAAAACCATGTACGCGGAAGCCGGCGAAGGGTTTCAGCTCGCCGTTGATGGCATTCCTGATGTCTCTGGTCTGGAAAAGAAAGTAAACGAATTGCTGGGCGAGAAAAAAACGGAACAAGAAAAGCGTCGGCAGGCTGAAGAAGAAGCGAGAAAGGCGGCAGAAGAGCAGGCCCGAAAAAAAGGGGATTTAGATACCCTAGAAAAGAGTTGGGCAGAAAAGCTTTCCAGCCGCGAGAGAGAGCTTCTGGCGCAGATCGAAGAACGAGACGGAAAACTGCAAACTTTGCTAGTCGATAACGTCGCACAATCCTTGGCGACTCGCCTGGCTGGAGATAGCGCAGCAGTACTCACCCCACACATTAAATCCCGTCTGGTTGTTGAAGACGGAAAGACACGAATTTTAGATGCGGATGGCAAACCGTCAGCGTCAACGCTCGAAGATTTGGAAAAAGAATTCCGTAGCAACAAGCTTTTTGCACCAATTGTTATCGGTAGTAAGGCATCCGGGACCGGCGGTAACGGTAGCCAGACGTTCGTCAGCGGCGACGGCAAAAAATGGACTGATTACACAGAAGCCCAGAGGCTTCAGTTATTCAAAGAAAACCCTGACGAGTTTAAACGACTCGCAGCAACACAAAACACTTAAGGAGTTGCCGAATGGCTACCACTCGTCTTACTGACATTTTTGTCTCGGACTATTATCAGACCATAGCTCCGGTAAATAGCCCTGAAAAAACCGCAGTCTATAACTCTGGGATTATCACACGCCTGCCGGCATTGGATGCAGTCGCACAAAACGGCCAAGGCACCGCGACTGTCAGCTACTGGCAGGATCTGGATGCAGACGAAGCACCAAACGCCTCCAACGATAACCCGGACGATCTGGGCGAAGTCGGCAAGGTAACCCAGGGAAGCATGCGCGCCCGCACGTTGTACCTGAATAAAGGCTATGGCGTGGCCGATTTGGCCTCTGAATTGGCCAACAGCGACCCGATGACGCAAATCCGCAATCGCTTTGGCACTTACTGGACCCGCCAATGGCAGCGTTATTTGATTGGCGAGGCGCGGGGCATTATTGCGTCCAATATCGCTAACGATGATGGCGACATGGTGGTTGACGCTGGCGCTTCGCTGGCCGAGTCATTCCAGGATGCCGCCTTCACTGCGGGTGATGCCGCAGATCAGTTCTCGGCAATCGGCGTGCATTCGACTGTTATGAACCAGATGGTTAAAGCCGACCTGATCGAATACCTTCGCGATTCGACCGGCAATATCATCCTCGCCACGTATCTGGGTAAGCCGGTGTTCATGGATGACAGCCTGAAATATAACTCAGGTCAGTTCCTTTCCGTGTTCTTCGGCTCTGGCGCATTTGGTTATGGCGTTGGCACTCCGCATACCCCGGTTGAGCTTCAGCGCAAACCGGATGGTGGTAATGGTGGTGGTGCAGAAGTGTTGTGGGAGCGCAAAACCTATATCATCCAGCCGGCAGGGTTCTCCTGGGTAGGTGAGGATGATCCGAACCTTTCGCCGACATACACCCAGATGGCCGATGCTGCTAACTGGACGCGAGTATTTGACCGTAAGCAGGTTCCTTTTGCTGCCGTGTTGTCTGGTGGTTCCGGTTCATAACTATCAAGGGGCTTCGGCCCCTTTTTTCATGAGAGGGAAGCATGAAGGTTATGATTGACGGGGTTTTGTATTCCCCACATAACAGCGCAAGTATCGGTATTGCTATAACCACGCACAATAGACCTGATGTTCTCAAGCGAGCAATTGAGCAGCATCAAAAGCATTTCCCTTTAGGTGCCATGATGGTCGTCATGGATGACGGCTCAAACCCTCAAGCCGAAGCTCCTGAAGGTATAAAGCTTATACGCAATGAGATATCTCTAGGCATTGTGGCTTCCAAAAACGCAAGCCTTGAAGCGCTTATGGGGGCAGGCTGTGAGCATATATTCCTGTGGGACGATGACGCCTGGCCTATCGCTGATAACTGGCACCTGCCTTACATTGAATCCCCCGAGCCACATCTTGCTTATCAGTTTCTGGATTTAGCTGGGCCGCGAAAATTAAAGGATATCGCAGTGCTTTACAGGGATGATAAACACGTCGCTTACACCGGGCAACGCGGCGTAATGCTCTATTATCACCGCTCGGTTATCGAGAAGCTCGGCGGCTTTGACCCAATATATGGGCGAGGCATGTACGAGCACAGCGACCTGGCATTACGTATCCACAATGCAGGGCTAACAAGCTGGGCATTTGCTGATGTAGCGGGATCGGGAAAACTTATTCATTCGCTGGATGAGCATGAGGCCGTAGAACGTTCAGTGCCGCGCCCGGACAGGGAACAACAGGTAAAGCGCAACGTCACGATACACAATGAGCGGCGCGATAAAGGGTATGCAGGTTATGCAGAGTACAGGCGTCAGCGTAATGCAGTAATCACAACATTGCTGACAAGCCAGCCAGACCCACAGCGCAATGTGAAGATTAAGCCGGATGCGTCTTTGCTGGCGAAATGGTCAGCGTCGATGAAAGGTGCTGATGCCCTAGTGCTTGTGGATGAGCTGGAGAAGGCGCCAGTTGGCGCGTCTCTGGTTCGCGTTCCGGCGGTCGATATGAACGTCTATTTCCGGCGATGGCTGCATATCTATCAATACCTACGCGAGCATCCTGAATACCGTTTAGTTTGGTGCACGGACGGGACAGACGTTGAGATGCTCTGCGAGCCGTGGCAGGACATGGAGCCGGGTAAAATCTATGTAGGCTCCGAGCCGAAAACCCACGCTGATGCGTGGGCGCGTGAGAAACATCCAGAACGGATTTATCAGCAGTTCATCGAACAACACCGTAACGAGACCATGCTCAATGCCGGTTTACTCGGCGGAACACGCGATGACGTTATGGCGTTCGCGCATTGCATCGTCCGTCTGTATTACCGCATCGAGAGCATGCGTTTCTGGAAGACGGAACAGCCCGATGGGGCAATCGGCGATATGTTGGCGTTTGGCATCGTGGCGAAAACATTCGGTGACCGCGTTGTCACTGGACCCCAGGTGCATACCGTTTTCCGAACGAACGGCATAGGGAAGGAGTTCGCATGGTTTGCCCACAAATAAAGTTTGCCGTGGTCGGCCATCATATGCGCAGGTCGATGGCTATCGATTTAGCGGCATCACTTAATGCTCATCTGGTGATTGATGAGGGCAGCAACGGCGCCAATGCAAACCATCGCCGTGCGCTTGAGTGGGCTGCTGAGCAGGAATGCAGGGTTGTTATCTGTGAAGATGATGCGATTCCTGTCGCTGGGTTTAAGGCGCTTGTGAACGAATGGTTGACGCGTTTCCCTGACTACTTGTGTTCTTTCTATCTCGGCACCGGCCGGCCGCCACAATACCAGATACAGATAGCGGAACGGCTAATAGCCGCTGACAAAGCAAGGGCTGACTACATCACGCTGCCACGGCTGATTCACGGTGTCTGTTACAGCGTACCACCACAGCATATCAACCGAGTGTTATCGCGCTGGAACTCTACAAAAGCGGCGGACTTTGCAATAGGGGATGCATGGGATGGGCCTGTTATCTACCCATGCTATTCACTGGTCGACCATGCTGATGTGGTTAGTGTCGAAAAACACCCGGATGGTCAGCCAAGGCTTGAGCGCCGTAAAGCCTGGAGATTGGCCTGAACGACGAGGACGTTATGATAAACACCGATCCGACATCACCCGACTTCAATAGCTACGCTAGCGTTGCTGACCTTGACATGTTCGCCGCAGCCAGGGGCTACAGCATCCCACCATCGGATGAAGTAAAAGAGCAATTGCTTATGCAGGCCATGGATTATCTGGAGGGAATGGCGTGGCGGGGGCTTCCCCTTAATGCTAATCAGCCGCTTCAGTGGCCACGCACAAAGGTCTATGCCGGCGGTGTTGCTTTGACCACCATCCCGCGCCAATTGATACAGGCCCAATGCCGTTTAGCAGTCGAAGCGCAAACTATCGACCTCACACCTTCTTATTCTGGTGGTGGCGAAGTGGTACAGGAGGCCGTTACCGGCGTTGTCAGCGTTTCCTATGCCGAGGGTAGCAGCACATCAGCTCCTTACTTTGCGTGGCTTTCTGGCCTGCTTCGCGGCCTTGTCGGCACCGGGTCTTCCGTTAACTTTGATGTGATAAGGGGATGATATGGCGGCCTTTTATCCACGCATGCAGGCTACCGCAACACGGTTACTGACGAAATACGGTAAAACGATGTACATCGAACGCGCCGGCACTTCTGTGATTGACCCGGTGACCGGTGATGCAGTGACTCAACCGCCGCAAATGCTGTCTGTTATCGGCGTAGTGCAGGACTTTAACCGCGTTGAGGTTGACGGCACATTCATCCTCGCCAGCGACAAGAAAGTTACTATCTCTGCCGATACAACGCCGCTTATCGGTGATTTTCTCCAAGACGGGACAACTAAATGGCGGATCATCAACATCAGCGACAAAACTCCGGCTGACGTGACGGTCTGCTATCAGCTGCAAGTGAGGCGCTAATGGGATTCTCCGCATCGATTGGTAAATGGTCCGGCGAAACCATTAAGCGCTCTGAGTACGTCGGTAAAGAGGCTGCCATAGCGTTATTTCGCGGCATTATCCTTGATACTCCGGTTGATACGGGCAGACTCCGGGCCAACTGGCAGGTTTCCGCTGATTCGCCTGTATTCGGACAACTCGCATTAGACGACAAAGACGGCGCTCAGACGGTAGAGAAAATGACAACCGTCGTGCTTGCCCAGGGGCGTAATTTCACGGTCTATATGACCAACAACTTGCCTTATGCCCAAGTTGCCGAGTATGGCGAATGGAAGGACAAAAATGGAAATCCGGCAAACGGGCCTCATACAGTAGCTGGCTATTCCACTCAAGCGCCCGCTGGCATGGTTCGCCGCAACATGTCCCGCATCAACACCAACCTCAATAAGGCCATGATACTCGTTAAGTGAGGCTAACCCGTGAAGGATATTTCCTCCGCTTTGCGCTCGCGCATGGTAGCGGCGGCCGCTGCATTGTCGGTACCGGTGGCGTGGCCGCTTGAGTCGTTTGATCCGCCAGATGGCGATTATCTTCGATTCTATTTTTCACCTGCCGGCGACACTGCAACAACCTTTGGACAAGGTGGTCTGGATTCGATCAGCGGCTTTGTTCAGATTGATGTCGTTTGCAAGGTCCGCGCGGGTGTCAACGGCGCCATGCTGGCTATTTTCGACACTTTACGGGGACAGTTTAAAATTGGGACTGTGCTCACCTATAACAACACTCGCGTCACCATCAAAAACCGCGAATACACCGATCCGCAGTCTGTTGATGGCTGGGCGGTCGCTCATCTGACTTTTTATTGGTCATCATACGAATTACGGAGCTAAAAATTATGGTTATGGTAGCTGCTGCTGGAGCCAAACAGGTCGATTACTGGCTGGTGCCTGAAACTATTGAAGGGGATACGCCGGCAACACCAGCCTTTATCCGCATTCCCAAAACGCCCGGCGAATTAACACTAACCCGAGATGAACTGAGTTCCAACCAGGTCAGGAGCGACCGAAAGGCGATCTTCTCCGCCCGTGGCTCCGAAAGTTCGTCAGGAACACTTAATACCGAATTCGCGTATGGTGATTTCGACTATCTGTTGCAAAGCTTGTTATTTAACACGTGGAACGATGATGTTTTGGTCATCGGCGCCACCAAAAAATCTTTTACGATTGAGCGAAAGCAAACCGACATCGATACTTTACGCCGCTACCCAGGATGTCTGGTTAACACATTTGCTCTAACGGCGGCACCTAATGCCATAGTAACTGCTGATTTCGGCATTATGGGCGCGTCCGTGCTCTATGGGGCTTCCGCTATCTCGGGAGCTACATATGCCGAGCCAGAGAATAATGATCCGTTCGACTCTACGGGCGAAAATGCAACCTTGACGGCGGCCATTAAGGTAAATGGTGTGGCATCTAATGCGGTTACGTCTGTTTCGTTGAACATCGATAATGGCATATCACAGGCCCACGTTTACGGGCAACGCGGCGTTGCGGCCAGTGGTTCAACTAATGCCGCTACTACAGGGTCGATTACCTTTCTGTATCAGAACGAAGATTTGTCGCAGATGTTCTACGACCATTCCGATATCTCGCTTGAGTTTACGCTAAGCGGGCAGGGTGGGGCGTATACCTTTCTGCTTCCCCGCATTAAGTTTTCCTCAGAAGCATTGGCTGAGGCCGACGCTTTTCAGGCACTCACTTTTGATTTCACCGCTTATGAAGACAAAGCAACCGGCATTCTTCTTCAGATCACCCGCACCGCAGACGGTCAAGGCTCTTAATCTTAATGCCCGGTTAGCCGGGTTTTCCCAATGGAGTTATTAATGAAACTAAGTGATTTCGCTACACGCGGTGCCGCAAATGAGGGCAAGAAACTTTTCCTGACCCTCCCTGATGGTACCCCAACGCAAGAATATTTACTTGTTCGCGGCATAGACAGTGATGAGTTCCGCGCCGCGAAAACTGAAGCAAGCCGCGCAGTATTCGATCTGACTCCTCAGCAACTTAAAGATAAGGCGTTCACGAAAGAGTTTGATGAAGAGAACGAGTTTAAACAGTTCCAGGCACTCATTATCGATTGGTCCCTGGAAGAAGAGTTGACGCCCGAGAACCTGAAGCTATTGCTTACTGAATCACCATATCTCAAAGACCGTATCAATAACTTTGCTGCTAACCGGGCAGAGTTTTTTAAAAAAAAGCCGCTGGACTCGTCCGTTACACAGAATTCCAGCGAAAGCTCGACAAAAGGCAAAAGGATGGAAAGAGCCTAAGAGAGCATTATCAGGCAGCGATGAAACTTGGCATCACGCCTGATCTCATGGTCAATCCGCCAAACCTGCCAGAAGGTACTGGATATCTTTGGGGATGGTTCATTGACCTTATGCGCGGCTCTGGCGGAGAGCTGACTTACTCGGAGCTAAAAGCCTGGACGGAGTTAACCGGCAACCGTCCAACCCCTGCCGAAGTCGAGATCATCATGGACATGGCCTATGAGGTCATGAAAGACGTACCAAAGCTATTTTGAACATGCCGTTTGGTAGTATTATGATGGTAATTATTTTAGTTCATGGGTGATGCGATGAAAAGGGACTGGGATCTGGTCAGAAGTATCATGTTGAAAGCGGAAAATCTCTCAGAGAGAAGCGAAGTGGTTACAGACGAGGATTTTCCAGAAGTATCATCCGAATTGGTTAACTATCATATCAAGATACTTGGTCAGGCGGGATTGCTTGAAATTATTGACGTTTCAACATTAGCTTCTTCTGCATATTACACGACAGGGTTAACATTTGAGGGGCATGATTTTCTGGATAATATCAGGTCGAATAATGTTTGGAGCAAAACAGTAGCGCTTGTTAAGTCAAAGGGAATTGAATTAACAGTAGATTCGATCAAAACCGCAGCCACGATCATCATTACTAACTTACTCAAGTAAATCCCGTTCTAAAAAAGCATAATTAATTAAAACCCTGCTGAAGCGGGGTTTTTTATTGTCTGGAGATCCCCACATGCCGCAAGAAACAGCCGCCCTAATCATTAAGGTTCAGCAAGATGGCGTAGCTAAAGCGGCGGATTCACTGGATAGGCTGACGGGAGCAGGAGAAAAGGCGGAAGGCGTTGCCAGCTCGTTAGCCAGTGAATTTGCCAAAACTGATAGCGCCGCTCGTCGCGCGTCAACTGCGGCGGCAGGATGGACGCGTCAAACTGAGGAAATGAATAGAAGCGCCATAGCCGCTGCCAAGTCAGGCAAGGCCGTTAATTCGAGCTTGGCAGAACAACAATCTGCTCTAGTGTCACTTTTGGGGAAAATCGATCCGGTTGTCGGTGCCTATGGTCGGTTAGATGAGATGGAAAAGCAGCTTAAAGGCTTTGGCGCCTCTGGACTGCTTGGCGGCGAAGATCTGGCTGAGTATTCCGCTAAGATTGAACAGATGCGCACCCAACTTGAGCAGGCGGCGCTTGCCTCAACAGCTGAGGGCCAAGCCGCAGCGAAAGCAGCGAGGGAATCGGCCGCAGCGGATCAGCGGGCACAAACAGCAAAAGAATCATTTATCGCAAGCCTTAAACAGCAATCCGACACCATGGGAATGACCACGGCCGAATTGCTGGAATACAAAGCCGCACAGCTAGGTGTTTCTGCCCAAGTGGCGCCATACATTCAGAAATTGAATCAGCAGAACGGAACGATCAAAGCTGCAACCCTCAGCGCCAAACAGTACGCTCAGGCAATGCGCTATCTTCCGATGCAAATCACCGATGTGGTGACCTCTTTAGCCTCTGGCATGCCCGTGTGGCTGGTCGCTATACAGCAGGGTGGGCAAATCAAGGATTCATTTGGTGGCGTCGGCAACGCAGCTAAGGCACTGTTAAGTTTCATCAATCCCCTAACGTTAGGTATCACGGCGCTTGCAGTCACAGCAGGTGCGCTGGCGCTGGCCTATAAAAAAGGCCAAGGTGAAATGGACGCCTTCAATCAGGCGATCATCACCACTGGTAACTATGCCGGCATTTCTGCTAGCCAACTCGCTGATATGTCTAAATCGATCAGCTCAAATATCGGCACTACAGCTAATGCCGCAAAGGCTTTAACTGCAGCTTTAAATACCGGTGCTTTTAGCGGCGATCAGCTCAAGATGGTGGCGCAGGCGGCTGTGGCGATGCAAGACGCTACAGGTAAAAGCATTGATGAAACTATCTCTGATTTTAAGAAGTTGGAGCAAGATCCGGTTCGCGCTTCAGAAACCCTAAACGACCAATATCATTACCTGACCGCTTCTGTTTACGAGCAGATAGCGGCGCTTGAACGTCAGGGAAATACACAACAAGCCGCTGCGGTGGCTGTAAGCGCATATGCTTCCGCCCAGCAAAAAGCTGCTGCTGAGGTGAAGCAAAATCTGGGTGCCTTAGAGTCGGCGTGGGACACCGTAGCAAATGCCGCTAAGGGTGCCTGGGATGCAATGCTCGATATCGGCAGGACTCAAACACCTGCAGATCGGGTTAAAGAAGCAACTGCGAAAGTCAATAATCTACAAGCTAGCTTAAGCGGATTAGAATCAATTGATACGTCACAAGGAGGCATGGCAACTGCTGGTGTCGGAAATGCAAAGGCGCGATTCAAGGAACAGCTTGCCGCCGCACAAAGTGAATTGCAGAGTGCGTTAGCTGACAATCAGCGTGATCTAAACAAAGCGGCCACAAACCAAACTCGTCAATACTTTGAGGAACAGGCCATACAAGCTACGAAGGCCATAAACTCGACGTATGACACCGTCATGACTAAGGCACAGCAGCGCAAAAAGGAGCTGGATGCATTTGAGAAAAACCTTCAGAACGGTGGAATTCTTCCTGATGGTGTAACGGCTGATCAGATTCGCCAGCAAATCAGTGACAAATATAAGGACCCCAAAACCCCGAAGGAAAAAGCTGTTACTGACAGTGCTGCTACTCGCGAGCTATTACAGTTGCAGGAGCAACACGCCACGCTTGAGGCCCAACTCGCTACCACAGACAAGCTTTCTACATCAGAGCAGGCGCTAGTTAAATTCAACCAGCAGATTGCCGATCTGAAAAGCAAGTCAATATTAACCGCAGAGCAGAAAAGCATACTCGCAAATGAAGACGCTTTGCGGGGTGCCTACGAGCAAAATGCGGCATTGGCCCAGCGAATACAACAGCGGGAAGCATTGCAGAAGCTGGAAGAGAGATCGGCTCAACTTAACGAGTCCATGGCTTCAGCTTATAACGGAGCTGGAGAGCAATATCAGCGTCAGCTCAATGCATATGGCAAAGGTGATAAGGAGGTTGAACGTACCGAAAGCACTGCCAGTATTTACAAAGAATTTCAGCGCTATCAAGAGCAACTAGACAAGGCTACCCCTAAATCGCTCTTAGAATCTGATGCCTATAAGCAAGAAACGGCAAATATCAAATCTCAGCTTGATGCACGTCTAAAACAGCAAAGCGATTCCTATGCCCAATTGGATGCGCTACAAGGTGATTGGACGAATGGGGCCACCGCTGCATATCAGAATTACATCGATTCTGCCAAGAATATCGCCGGGCAGACTAAGGACGCTTTTACTAATGCCTTTAGTAGTATGGAAGATAGTCTTGTTTCGTTCGTGACGACGGGTAAGGCGAGCTTTAGCAGCTTTGCCACATCGGTGCTTAACGATATGGCGCGCATCGCCATCCGTTCGGCTTCGTCATCGGCATTGCAAAGCCTCTTCGGTTTGGTAGGTAGTGCCGCGTCCTCTGCTGCGGGCGGCAGCGCTTCAGCAAGTACTGGTTTCAATACTGGTGCTTATAACAATCTGAGCCTCAATGCCAAAGGCGGCGTTTACGACTCTCCCAGCCTGAGCGCATACAGCGGGAGGGTGGTTAGCAAGCCGACGTTCTTCGCCTTCGCGAACGGCGGCGGAGTGATGGGTGAAGCAGGACCGGAGGCTATTTTGCCCTTGAAACGGAGTTCTGATGGTTCATTGGGCGTGAGGGCTAAAGGTGTTGGCGGTGCAGGGGTGACCCTTAACGCACCAATTACACTTAATGTTGATCAGCGTGGAAACACCAATGATCAACAACAGCAAAACAACGACAACCTTCTAAAGACACTTCAGAGAATGGTAGATAGTCGGATAAATAGTGCCTTGCTAAATCAGCAGCGTGATGGAGGAATATTGAGGGCCTAAGACGGGCGCATATAGCGCCCAATGCTCAGGACAGTGCATCTAGGGCTAATTTTATTGCGGCGGATTCTATTTGTTCAAGTGACATTGTTTGGTCATAAGGCAACTTGATTTATAAAACGCCATCGAAAACTGAGTCAAATGACTCCTTGGATAAGATGACTAATTCGACAGTTATTTGACTATTAGAATTTTCATTTCTTACCGGGTGCGACACTTTCCATAACTTGAGTTGCATTTACGAATCCTCTTTTGTGGGCTGAGATAGCATACCAATTTAAGGTTAAGATATGTATGAATTTCAGTGGCTTCCAGACCAGGATTTCACCTCTACAGTTGAACCGAGAGTGCGAGTGGTCAGCTATGGGGACGGCTACGAGCAGCGCCAGAAGAACGGCATCAACAGTGACTTGCGTTCTTACTCCTTAACCTTTACGGGTGACGCTGACTACATCGATCACATCGAAAATTTCCTCACCGAGCGGGGAGGTGTAGAGGCGTTCACCTGGAAGGCGCAGGATAAGTGGACGCCTCGCACTTTCAAGTGCGCTACATGGAGCCGCAAGGTTAATGGGCTTTGGGAAACTATCACGGCCACGTTTCAGGAAGTGGTTGCCTAGTGATGCAGTACGGAGGAATCAATGCGCGATATCCCAGCCGGGATGCGTATCGATGTTCAGAATATTGAGCAAGATGCGCTGCTGGTGCTTTATGAAGTCGATTTAAGTTACATCGGCGGCGACTTATACAGGTTTCATTCGGGCCTTAATGGGTTGCGGCAATCGGTGGTGTGGCAGGGGAACACTTATCAGCCTTATCCTGTAGAGGCGTCAGGGTTTGAGGCTAACGGTAAGGGAACCAGCAACCGACCAACTTTGACCCTGGCGAATATAAGCGGCCTGATTACTGGCATCAATCAGGATTTCGACGATGCAGTCGGAGCGATAGTGACGCGGCGGGAAGTTTACGAGCAGTATCTAGACGCTGAGAACTTCGATAACGGCAATCCGCAAGCAGATCCGACAATGGAATCGGTAAACCGATATGAAATAGAACAATGCACCGCGCAACAAGCGGAATTTGTTACTTATACACTTTGCTTGCCATGCGAGACAGATGGCGCGTTATTGCCTGCCAGAACGATTCTGGCAGATGTTTGCCAATGGGTTTACCGGTCAGCAGATTGTGGCTATACCGGCGGCCCGGTAGCGGATGAGTTCGATCAGCCAACCTCGGACGGCACCAAAGACAAATGCGGCAAGCGGCTAGGCTCCTGCAAGCTGCGTTTCGGCGCAACAAGTCCGCTTAATACCTCCGCTTTCCCGGCAGCAAATAAAATCAAATAGCAGGCCCTCATGATAGACGATGACATTTTAGCTCATGCTGAGGCATGCGCTCCGGCTGAGTGCTGCGGTTTGATTGTAGCGGGCCAGTATTTTCCTTGCAGAAACATTGCAGCCGACCCGGATAATCATTTTGAGATAGACCCTGTTAGTTGGGCTGCGGCAGAAGACAAGGGCGAGATAGAAGCCATTGTACATAGTCATCCTGACGGGAACCCATTTCTCAGTGAGGCAGACCGGATAGCACAGCGTCGAAGTGGTTTGCCATGGTGGCTTGTATGTGATGAAGAGATACGGAAATTTCGCAACGTACCGCGCCTGATAGGGCGTACGTTTGAGCATGGCGTTATGGACTGCTACACGCTAATGCGAGACGCCTATCACCTCTGCGGCCACGAACTACCTTATTTCGAGCGTAACGATGGCTGGTGGAAAGGCGAGGAGGATTTATACATCGCCAATATGGCCGCCAACGGCTTTACGCGACTTGCTGACGACGCCGAAGTTCTGCCGGGAGATGTCTTTCTGATGTGCCTTGACCTTGCCGGCCAGACGGTACCAAAAGCGACGCATTCGGCAATTTACATCGGTGAACAGCTTATCTTGCACCAACGACCTAATACCCTGAGTAAGCGTGATTGCTACGGGGGTTTCTGGAAAAAAATCACCCATTCCACCTGGAGATATGATAAATGGCACGAGTCCGATTTGACGGGGATCTCAAACGATTTGGTTCTCACTTCGACATGGTCGTAGATACTGGAGCGGAAGCGCTGCGAGGACTGTTAATTCAAATTCCCGGCTTACGCCAGCACATAAGCGAGGGGCGTTATCGGGTCCGGGTAGGCAAAAAAAGCCTGAGTATGGATACGCTTGAAAAGGGTATGCACGCCAAAATTGGGAAAGATACCGAGGTGCGGATCACGCCGGTGGTGGCCGGGGCAAAGAGTGGTGGCTTGTTTCAGACCATTCTGGGGACTGCGTTAGTCGCCGTGGGGGTTTGGTTATCGGGCACTCCATTTGGCGCGCCCTTAATTGCAACAGGCATTGGATTGATGGCTGGCGGCGTAGCCCAGATGCTTACTCGAACCCCGAAGACCAGCTCGTCCTCGAACGCCGACAATGGCGAAGCGAACAACTACTTTAGCTCACTAGAAAACGTTGTGGGACAGGGCGACCCGGTGCCGTTGCTTTACGGCAGGATGCGCGTGGGGTCTCATGTTATTTCCCAAGGGTTGATAACTGACAAGAGTTGATCGCAAGCTTACTTACAATTTGCGTTACGTTACTTTTGTCTGGTGATATGCTGTTGCGAAATGTAACGGTAAGGGTTATCAATGAAAATATCTTTGTTGTGTCTGGCTGTCATTGTTTTGACGGGATGCTCAATGTCTGGCTTGGAAAACAAAAAACCCGCCCTGGAAGTCAAAACATCAAAAACACCGAGAGAGTATGCACTATGTCTTGCTCCCGCATGGCAAAGGCTTAATCCAGCGACAACGAGCATCGAGACTGAGAATGGCTATAGAATTTCAGTGAGCGTTACATTTACTGGTGTTATAGCGCTCACCGATGTCGATAAAACAGACAGCGGTTCAGTGGTGCGGACGCACCTGCAACCGGTGTGGTTGGCTGATGGGTGGCTTGAGTCAGCGCGTAACTGTCTGTGAAAAAATCTATGAGTTTTCGTGATGTGATGCCATAGGTGGGCCATTAAAATGAAGATAATTAACTTATTAACTCTAGTCTTGTTTTTTATTTCTATTCGGGTGGATGCTTGGGATTATAAAGAAACTAAAGATGAAATGAGGGGGGTAAGAGAATATTCAGCCTATCTAGAATCGCTTAATTCAAAAGAGTTCCAATTTCCATATAATGGCGGTTCAAAACTAAGCATTGTTATGATAAGCCAAGATGATAAAATAACGAAAAAATCAGGATTTTTCTTAACGAAAGGCCAATTTTTTTGCCAACAAGAAGATAACTGTAAGGCTCATGCTAAATTTGATAATGGGAATATAATTGAACTAAACCTTAGAATCGGAAAAGATAACTCGAATGTTGCAGCAGTTGAAGAGCCTAGAGGATTCGCAGAGAGTATTTATTTATCTAAAACAATGATAGTGGAGGTCCCCGTTTATAGAGAGGGGCCAACACAATTCAAATTCAATTTAGATGGTTCAAAATGGAGAGGTGCCCCTGAAAACTTACCATTCGTGACACTGGTCGGGACATATCCCTTCGGAAAATTAACAAATGAACTTGTTTTAAATCTAAAAAATGGAAAACAAAAAAATAATGGCGAGTCATGTTTTGTATTGCAAAAAGAAGAGTTATTCAAAACAATAAATTCATTATCAGATGTCGAATATTGCGGTTTTGAGGGATACTTGGATTCTGTTGTGGCTAGATACCCATATAACACAGTTAATTTTAAAAAGATGGCCTCAGAAATAGGAGGATTTAGAGGTAACTTAGGTAAAATAACTAATGTCTTATATTTATGGGGTGCTGACGAATATAGTGACGTGACTAGTATATTCATGTCATTGGATAAAAAGAATGGGATTACTCTAATAGTAAATTACTCTCCTGTCTCAAATAATATACCTAATAAAGATAATGCGAGTATCCAATGATTTTTATTTTATCCAGAGTTGACGACGCGGTGATAGGTGCAAAAGAGGATGATCGCATGCACAGTTGACGCATACGGCTGCTCAATTTGACGCCTCACTCACTTGAGTTGTACAATTGAAGAGTAGTTTTCGTATCCAGCGGAGTTAAATCACATGATCACATTCACGTATTCGGACGCTAGAGCAAAGCTTGCCGATGTGCTGGATAAAGCTAACGAGCAGCCGGTTACCATCACTCGACGCACGGCTCCTGATGTGGTGGTTATCAGTGCAGAACAGTTTGCCGCCTTGCAGCAGGCTAAATTTGATGCCGCTTTGGGCCGAGTCATGAGCAAGCCTGAGAGCAAGGCACTGTTTGAAGAACTGGCCGATAAATGATTTTTTTTCTAACTGTAGAGCAGGTGATAGCTATCCACGATAGACAGTTAGAGGAGTTTGGCGGCCTTAGTGGTTACCGCGATATCGGTTTGGTTGAGGGGATGGTTGCTCGCGTGGAAAATCTACACGTTTACGACCAAAAAAACGACCCTTTTGAACTTGCGGCAGCATTACTCCTGGCGATAGCACGGGGCCATGGATTTAACGATGCGAACAAAAGGACTGCAATTGCGAGCGCAATGATTTTCCTTGAGATGAATGGGGTGACAATCACGCCTGTGCCGGGGCTGGCTGACTATGTAGTGGAGGCCGCTCAAGGAATTCACGATGTTCTTTCGGTCGCTGCGGAATTACGCAAGCTGAGCTAATCGATGCAGTGCTATCCAGTATGAAGGTGGCATCTTATGAACAGACAACTTAATCATTCTGAACTCCCGTTCAGGCGGTCATGCGAAGGTGTGGCCGCTCCTGTTTTAACTCGGGAGTTACGAAATGACAAACAGAAATCGTGCCCTTCGACGGCACCATCAAAAGCGGTTAAAGGCTAAACGAGGCCAATACAATAGTTCTGGCTTCTGCCAATTTGGACAGGTTACGCCTAGAAACGCAGGCGTGGCTTATCATACACCTTGTCGTTGTTCATGCTGGATGTGTGGGAACCAACGTCAACATTTCGGTGCGAATATGCAGGAACGCAGGGCAGAGCTTAAGCATAAGGACTGACAATGTACTACTACGCGGAGGACATTTTTTAGGTAACTTATAGGAGCCTAAAATGTCCATAAAAAACAAAGTAAAAGACCGCATGGGCGATGGTAAAATTCGCCCTCTTTACACGGTTTATCCAGGGGTTAAAAGTCGGGAGTTCGTACCATACTCGCGCCGGCCTGTTAACTATGGCAACAGTCCCGGCTGGTGGGTAAATCTGTTCATGAATCGCCCACGCCGGCGCAAGAACAAAGCCTTGTGCCGTGCCATTATGCAAGGGTGTCGTGACTACGATGGAGTCGCTTTCCCGCTCGGTAACAGCAAACCCCATGTTTACTATTGGTAATGCCGAAGCCCACCCAGGTGGGCTTTTTATTGCCGGGATGACTATGATTGATATCAAAATTACAGATGGGAAAATCGTGTTTCAAAGTGGCGATTTGCAATATGTGGATGGTGCCGAACGAGTTAGACAGCAGATAGAATTTCGGCTGTCACTGTTTCGCGGTGAATGGTTCCTAGATGCAGACTTTGGAACGCCATATTTTCAGTCCATATTGGGCAAACATCTGACAATTAACGGCGCTATAAATGCCCTACGAGCCGAAATTTTAGCAATAGATGGCGTCACCGGACTGAAAGACTTCACGTGGGATCTAGACAGAAAAAACCGGCTTCTTACCGTAGAGTTTGAGGCCCAAACTGATTATGGATTGATACAGTACCCCTAACTACAAACACCATAACTGACCCGCCTCGGCGGGTTTTTTTATGGCCCGAAACACAGGAGAGAATATGAAAAAGAAAAAAACAAGATATGATTTAGAAAAAAGAAGGGTCACTATTCGTAACCCTGATGGCACTATCCGCGTCGTTCTTCGAGTGCCCTTATCATTTCGATAAGCTCATAGAATGCAGCAGATGAACGTTTATTTTCAGGGTCCATCCCCGTTTCCTCTAAAAAGCTGATTAATTTTTTTTTAAGTTCGGGTCTATCCCTTCCCCATAGGTCAACCAAAGCAGTGAAAGCAACTTGTAAAGCAATCATTCTGCCGTCATCTGTCGCTTTTGAATGAATTTGCATAATTTTCCTAACTCAGCTTCCAACCATTCACCCAGTGATAAGCGTGTCCACACTCACATGGGCGAGCCGAACACTTAACGTAAACCTTACACTACATAAGTAAATCCTGATATTTGATCAGTCATCGGCTCGATTCAGCGAGCTTTATTTAATGGGAGTAAAACATGGGTGGCGGAAGCAGCAGTAGCGCAAGCACTCCAACAGAAAAAGCGGACAATCTCAAATCAACTCAACGTTTGCAAATTGTCGACCTCATATCTGAGGGGCCAATTTACGGGCCTGTTGATGGACTGAAATCCTTTTACCTAAACGACACGCCCGTGCTTGATTCCAACGGTAACGCCAATTTCTCAGGCGTGGATGCAAGCTGGACGCCTGGGACGCAGGACCAAACATATCTGCCCGGTTACTCTGATATTGAAAATGAGGTGGGGGTCAGCACGGTCCTGCTACAGGCTTCGCCCATTGTAAAAACAGTTACCGATAGCGATGTTGACAGGGTGCGTGTAACGCTTGGAGTTCAATCGTTAGTAGAACAGGACGATGACGGCAACTTGGGCTATACCAGCGTCAATATCATGATTCAGGTTCAGAACCAGAGCGAACAGTGGATCACTGAAGAGACGGTGAATATCGACGGTAAAATCAGTGGGCAGTATCTCGAATCGCACATTATCGATGCGCCCGGTTATACGCCTTGGTCGTTTAGGCTGGTGCGAGTTGAGCCGGATAGCACTTCAAGCAAGCTTCAAAATTCCACGTATTTTAGCAGCTATACGGAAATTATCGACGCCAAGCTTAATTACCCCAATAGCGTAGTAGTCGGCACCACGATTGATTATACAGGGCAGTTCAGCGGCATACCCACCCGGACTTATGACATGAAGGGCTTGATGGTCAATGTGCCGGACAATTACGACCCTGACACGCGAACCTATTCAGGAATTTGGTCAGGGGGTTTTAAGCTGGCATGGACCAACAATCCGGCATGGGTTTTCTATGACCTTGTGACTAACGAGCGTTACGGGCTGGGGAAACGACTGGGGAGCTTTGGATGTGATAAGTTCGCCATGTTTGCCGTAGCCCAATATTGCGATGTGTTGGTTGATGATGGGTACGGAGGTCAAGAACCTCGTTTCACTTGCAACGTTTACATTACCGATCAACGGCAGGCATACGATGTGCTCTATGACCTGTCATCGTGCTTCCGGGGCATGCCTATCTGGGATGGTCTACAGATGACTTGCGTTCAGGACAGACCATCCGATCCTGTCTGGCAATACACTAACGCAAATGTCGTTGATGGGACTTTCAAATACTCCTCTAGTGCGCGCAAGGCACGCCATACCGCTATTCAAGTGGAATGGGTTAACCCGGACAACGGCTGGTCTTCTGATATTGAGTATGTCTCTGACGACACGCTGATAGCGCGCTACGGGCTCAATGTGACCAAAGTCACAGCTTTCGGATGCACGTCGCGTGGGCAGGCGAATAGGGTTGGACGCTGGATCCTCAAGACCGAACAATTAGAAACCCAAACTGTGGTTTTCGATGCGGGGCGTGAGGGATTAGTGGGGCTGCCGGGCGATATAATCACCGTGGCAGATAATGACTACGCCAGCGCGAGAATGGGCGGTCGTGTTATTGCCTTCACCGGGCGGCAGGTTACCTTAGATGCGCCTTTAGAACTTGCAGCCGATGAAACAGCGTATTTTTCTTATCTGAATGATTTGGCTAAGTTGGTGAAGATCCGTGTCATAGGCCAATCAAATGACAGCATAATCACCTTGGAAAGCGAGCCGGCAGGTATAAAGAAATGGGGTATTTTCACACTATCTAAGTCCACCCTGGCAACTCGCTATTTCCGCATCATGGCGATTGCTGAGAATACAGACGATGGAACCTACACGGTAACGGCTTTACAGCATGAGCCACAAAAAGAGTCTGTAGTGGATGAAGGGGCGCAATTTGAAGGAGACCCAACCACAAACAACACGACCAAAATACCTGCAATCGAGCATCTGACGGTTATCCCTATCAATGACAGTACCTTGGCTCAGGCTAAAATCACGTGGACCACGGCAACGGTAAACCGAAATATTACGTTTGATGTCACCCTATACAGAGAAACAAAGCTTGTCAGTAAGGGCAACACTGCTGAACTTGAATACTATTTCAATGGGCTAGACGTTGGTGATTACTTGGTAGGCGTACGTGGCAGGGATGAACAGGGTAGACTTGGGGATGAGACTCAGGTTGAGATGGTAATAGGCGCCCCCGCTGCGCCCACTTCCATAGAAGTAGAAGGGGGTTTCTTTCAGATAACCATAACCCCTCATATTTCAGCGCCGAAAATTTACGGGACTCAATTTGAGTTTTGGTTTTCGAGTGAAGAAATTATCAATATAAATGACATCGAATCTGAGGCAGATTATCTCGGAACGGCGACATATTGGATAAAGGATAGCTTAAAGCCGGGGATTACTTACTGGTTTTATGTGCGAAGTGTAAATGCTTATGGTAAATCAATCTTTGTTGAGGCAAGAGGAGAAGTTGACAGCGATCCCGCCGGAATGATCGACTATATCGATAACAGTATTAAGCAGAGCGAAACATATGCCCAGCTTATTGGTCAGATAGATACCAATACAGACGCCATTATCGAAAATGCTTTAGCCAATGATGCCGATGTTTATCAAAAATGGCAGCAGTACGGGGAAAATCGCGCAGGGATAGTTGAAGTCAGAACTGCCCAAGCTGATGCAAACAGCGCTTTCGCCGAATACCAGCAGTTAGTTACGGCAAGGCTTAATGCAAATGAAGCCTCAATCGAAACCAAGGCCACGACAGTTTTTAATGCTGATGGCACTGGAAGCGCAATCTATAGCGTAAAGGCAGGGGTCAACTTGAATGGGACGTACTATGGCGCAGGTATGTCTATCGGAGCGGAGGCTAACGGCTCGGTAGTAAAAAGCTTGGTGCTGTTCAATGCTGATCAATTCGGGATTTACAACGCTAACAGTGGAACTTATGATTTGGCCTTTGTCGCACAAGGTGGTCAGGTTTTCATAAATAGCGCTTACATTGAAGACGCAAGCATCACTAACGCGAAAATTGGTAACTATATTCAATCCACAAATTTTGTGGATCTGCAGAGTGGTTGGAAATTAACTAAAGATGGAGACTTTCAGATTAATGGTGGCTCCGGTGGGAGACTGACTATCGAGCCGCATAAAATCAGCGTTTATGATGGAAATAATGCGATTCGAGTCAAGATAGGAAACTTAGAATAATGGCTGAATTCGGTGCGAGTATTTACGTCAACAACTCGGATTATGATGTCGTGAATTCGTTTCTACCAACGTATTTAATGGATATCGTGGATTACAACGGAGGAACGTCAGGCAACAGGTCATATGACATTCCGCCCGATAAAACACTCACATATGAGTTAATTTCTAGAAATGGGTTTGCAGCAGCTAACCAACCCAATGTATCGATCAATGGTAGTACCATTACGTGGTCTAATTTGAATGCCGCTTATGTTCAACTGGTAGTGTATGCGGGATAAATATGGCAAATTATGGTATGGAAATTTGGCGACAGGACGGCAGTTTTTTTGCGTCGCCACAATATACCCCTATGGTATTGGTTAAAGTCATTGACTTGACCGTCACCGCACAGACTGGAGGAATAACACAAAGCTACGCAACGGGTATCCCATCGAGTCAACGAGCAATCCTTTTTATCAAGGCAACCTCAGACAATAAAGTCGGGGCACTGACATCATTAGAAATTAACAATTCTGAATGGGTGGCTAACGTCATACTAGATAATAGCACCCCCAGCGGAACTTATGGTTTCCGTTTGTATGTGTTTGGTAATTACGTTCCTAATCCTTCTGGCTGGGGCATTGCCTTCTATGATGCGTCAGGCAAATGCATCTATACGGGCACGTCATTGCCATTACAGATAAAACGGGTCGATAACATCAACGGACTTAGCGGTTTTTCTGCCGCTGCGTATTCCGGATTTTCGTATGCAGTGAATCAGCCGACTTCCCCGGGTGATCCCAACATTGGTGTGACGATTTTTTATAATTGGATGGGGGCGTCGGATGGAATCGCGCCAGTGGTTTATTTTGTTGCCCAATACAATGGCGGTGCGCCGGATTTACCTGTATCAATGACTAAGTCGCTTTATATAGAAACCCAATTTTATGACGATAACTATCAATTTTCACTTCAATAAGGTCAACGCATGGCATGGTATAAAGCAGGAACAATAAATGCTGAGGAAAGCTCAACTGTCGTGACAGGTACAGGGACGCAATGGGCCAATAATGTTTATGGTATCGGGCCTGGGCAGATTTTGCTGGTACCAGGTTCAGGTTCAGTTCGCGCTTATGAAATTCAAGCGGTTGACAGTAACACTCAGCTCAGGCTGGTAACTTCGCCGGGAGAAGCATTGACTGACCAGCCCTATGCGATACTCTCTTTTTACGTTGACTCCGTTCCTGATTTTGCCCGCCGCTTATCTGCTCAATTAGCATTTTATCAATCGCAATTGGACGGCTGGCAGCAGATTTTAACCGGGGCAGGGGACATTACACTGACCGCGCCGGACGGTACTCAAGTCACAATTAAAAGCATGGCCGAAATCACCGACTCTATTAATGATAAAATTGGCTCTGATGTTTTCAATACTGAGTTAGATAAAAAAGCTGATAAAACTGAACTTGATGGGAAAGCATCAGCGGGCGACAATTCCGACATTACATCCCTATCAGGACTTACGATCCCACTCAGTATTTCACAAGGCGGAACGGGCGACACGTCCAAAGGATTGGTTATTCTTAAAGAGACATCGTCTGGTTTATCAATTCCCAATACAACATTTAAGAAAGTGACCTTTTCTACGAAAGTTGTTGATACTGAAAATGCATACTCAAGCGGAAATTACACTGCCCCCAAAGAAGGTTATTACCTGTTCACAGCACACATAAGATTTTCAGGTCCGCCAGCCACGGCGAGCGTGTACCTTAAAATTGATAGCTCAACCTCTCCTAGTGCGCAGGCCGTTATAGGGCAGACATCAAAGGATTACTGGCCCATTGATATGATATTTGAACTAACATGTGCTGTATATTTAACACAGGGTCGGGCCGTATCTTTGTATGTTTATCAAGATAGTGGCTCTACTGTAACAAGCTCAGCTCACATCGATATGTCAATAATCCGCATTTATTAAACACTTCGTCGCCAATATCTTTTAATTAACTATGCTCCTTTTGCGGGGTATTGCTGGAGAAACCGATGTCAGTAGTTATTAGCGGCAAATTAATAGGGCCAAATGGTGACCCACGCGCAGGGGTAACCATTACCTTGCGTGCGGTGAAAACATCGTCGGCGGTAGTGCAGTACGCGCCATCTACTACTGAAACGGGCAGTGATGGCAGATATTCGCTAACGGCGCAAACTGGCAAGCATGAAGTCATTATAGAGGCGTACGGACAGCCGCCGGAGAAGGTTGGAACAATCACGGTTTTTAATGACTCCCTGCCCGGAACGTTGAACGATTACCTGACAACGCCGGGCGAGTCTGAAATCACGCCAGTGATAATACAAACTGTCGAAGAAATGCGAGCTGCGGCTAATGAATCTTCTGTTGCTGCTATTGCTGCCGCCGAACGCGCCGAGTCTGCCGCAACTTCTGCGATGGCTGCGGGACGTTTTTACGCTGACACGTCGACCGGTCTGGCCGCGACGTCCGCAGGAGATATTTTTGCCACGCCATCCAGCGATGTTCCGACCGATGGAATTACGTACTGGTTAAATGATGCCGGTTCCGCGACTGCTGTTTCTAAAACGGTGGGAGAAGCTTCTATAAGCAACCTCGCCACCTTGAACAAGCTGGCCGCTTATTCAAGTCCTGATTACGGTGGGGAATATGAACTAGCGCAAAGGCTTGTTCTAGCTGTGGTTGATGATCAGGGCAACATACTTCAAAAATTTGACGGAGATTTATTCACCTTCAAAAAGCCACTGACTGCGCCAGCGTTGATAGGGGACAGACTAGTTTTAGGCGGCGTAGATTTTACATCAGACTCAATACCTCCCGAATATTTCGTGCAAAATCTGATCCGTTATGCTGATGCGGCTAAGTTTCTTTCTTCCGACGAGTTCGGCGCAGCGGGAGAGTACGAGCTTTTCGGCAATGTTCAATCCATTCTCCTTGATGATGATAATAACATTATCGAGATGACGCGGGACGGCGTTAAAACCTATCTGCTGCCGATTGTGCTGAAAAATGCGACAATTGAGAAACTGACGGCGGGCGGGAAAGACATTGACTTAACTTCACTTCCCGATAGCGCGACATCAGAAAATATAACCGTTCTGTCGTCTCAGTCAAAATATATTGCCTCAACGGGAGAGTATGAGCTTAACAAAAAACCGTTTGTGCTTGTCGATAGCAATAAAAACATGCTTTTTGATGTTGAGGAATGGCTTAAGAAAAAATCGTTATGGGACGAGGCATATAAAGCATCCCAAACTATCCCGACTGTCGAAACCAATCCCCTAGCACCCTTCACAGTGACTGACAGTGCAGGTAAATCTCAAATTCGCGTTTATAACACGGATAATAACACCGAGACGACCATTACATCGGGTGACTCAAACGAGACTAACCCGCATATCGACGGGACCGAGCGCATAGTTTGGACCTCTGATCGGGCCGACAATGCGCCGGGCGGTCTATTTTACGCTAATAAAACAAACCTAATCCCGTATCCATATATCGCGAGGCTAAAATTAGTCGGTTGGGGGCATTCAATGATGGAAAACGCCCGCATGATGAATCGATTGCAGGAGCTGACCGGATTATACGCCTACAATTTCGGCCGCAGCTCTGCGCGGTCTGTGGCTGTTGCTGCGCGCCAGGGTGGCGACCCGGCTTATTATGTCCCGACCGCCGGCACCATTCCGGCAGACGTCCAGAACGTACCGCTGACGGCTAAAACTGGACAGTGGGCACAAGGGCCGTGCTTTCTTTATAATCCGGCCGAAGCCAACAGCATTGCCTGTACCTACGCGGGTATCCCTGGGACGTTTATCTGGGATGGCTCTGCGCCGTACTTTGCCCGCTCCGCCGCTGGGGATGCGGTAACGGTGACAGATATGACCCCCATCAATGTTATCCCGACGACAACGCAGCCCATCCCGAACGGTGCGCCGGCGGGAACGGTGTATTATGGGCATGATGAATGTATCAATATATTTTGGCTGGGCCGGAATAATATTGCTTACACCGATGAAATAATTGGCAATGCCGTTAACATGGTGAAGTACCTCAAGAGCATTGGTAAGCGTGTAGTGATATTGCCTGACTTTCCCGGGGCAACCGATACGACAGGAAGCACCGGAGCGGGGCAAGTTGCTTTATTGAATAATACGTTTAAGAAGCAATTCCCGGAATTCTATTGCCAGATTGATGGTGTTGATATGTTGCAGAACTTTATCAATCACCACAACCCAGATTACGCAGACGATGTTACTGATGTAACAAACGGCGTGACACCTCGCTCTCTTCGTTATGACTACTTACACCCCTCACAAGCGAAATCCAGTTCAATGGCGCCGGATTATGCCCTGTATGTGGGTGCCGAAGTAAACGCGGAATTTGTTTATAACTTTATGCAATTGAAAGGATGGGTCTGATGGCCGGAAAAATTGAGCAGTTAGTAGACGTCACTATCGACACGGGCGAGAAGCTTTATCGTGATTCTACGATGAATGCGGGTACTGTCGGCCCGTTTGATTTTGGTATTGCCTGGAGCGGCGGGAAAAAAGACGTGGCAGCAGGCGACACTATTAAAAGCCTTTCGTTTGAGAATTCCACAGGCTCATTCACAAAGGCGCACACCTACGCAAATGGCGGCATGGTTTGGCCTGGGCAGGCTGGTGATCAATTTACGCTCCCGGCTGTAATGGTTCCCGACATCACGACCGCTAAAGATTGGATGTATACGTTTTGGTTAAAAATATCTACCCTAGCTAATACAAGCACTAACAACAATATTTTCCTCGTCGGCGGCGGTCGGTCGGTAACTGCTGATAAAATTTGCGAGGTAAGACCTGTTGCTGCCTCCGGAGATTTGACGAATTTAGCGCGAACTCAGGTTGTTGTTCTTGGTGTCGACTTGTCTGTTGGCGCTGTCTTGAATGGCATTATGGGGGGCGGGGTTCATCAGGTTGCTGTGAGATGCAAAGTCGCATCTGATGGCACAACATTTATCTTTTACGTCTACCTCGATAACGCTTTAGTCTATACATCAGCATCGCAAACCTTCCCGTCCACGTTGCCGACATTGCCGCCTACTCAGCGTTATGTCGGCACTGATGCGGGCTATGCGGGGGCATTTACAGGGGCCGTATATCGCGCACGGCTAGACGTCCTGGACGGACTGGATATCACTGCTTCTGATGTATTGGCATCCGACTATGCTGCTAACGTTAGCCGGTTCAGCTGAGTCCCCCGATCCAATCCCCATTTCTTTCAATATGTTCCTGTACTAAGCAAAATTGATTGTTAATTGAGCTATTCACTTTCAACTAAGGTCGATCTATGCTGTATGTATGTACAGTATTTTAAGGCGAATGGTTATGCGTGAAATGATGGAGCAGGGGGTTGATTTGAATGCGCTAGTCAGCGCCAGCGCTGCTACTTACTACATGCGATCGGGTAGCAGCTCTGTTAATGCTGGCATCAGGGAAGGAGCGCTGTTGGTTGTTGACTGCTCTGTGAAGCCAGTCCACGGCAGCATAGTCATAGCAGCGGTGAATGGGCGCTATGTGATGCGCAGATTACTGCTGCGCGAGCGGCCAGCGCTGCAACACTTGGACAGATTGAATGATTTGATAGACGCGGAGTCGTTAGAGGATGAACAGGAGGGTGACGCGGCGATTTTCGGAGTGATCACGTATATCATCAACGACGCGCGGAAAAAGAAATTCGATGATAATCCGTGTATTTGAGTAGGTAGCCCGCTTCAAGCTGGCGGGCTAGCAGTGCATTAAGTTGACCATAAGTTTCACCAACAAAAGTTAACCCCTTCTCTGAGGAGTTTCTTAGGTACATAGTTATTTAAGCCGACATTATGACAATATTCAATCAGCCCGTTAATTGAATTGACGCCTATTTTTTCGTAAATTCTTAGTAACCTATTTTCGACAGTTCTATGAGAAATAATTAGTTTTAAAGCAATTTCCTTGGCTGAAAATTTCTGTATGGCATAAAATATTATCTCAAGTTCTCTTTCTGTGAAGATATCCACGGGAGGGTTAAGTGTTATAACTGAAGGCTTCAAGTTTGCAAAAAATTCAAAGGTAGAGAAAAAGCTAAACCTTTTGCAATAGCAAAGCGTTCCTAGTATTTGGTCGTCACCTCCATAAATTGGGAACTTATGACAATACCAAGGTTCTAAAAGTGAGTTGCGTGTAAAGTAGGAAGTGGTTATTATCTCTGCCCCTTGCGGGCTGGATTCAGCTTTTCTATCATGCGCCTTAAATTCTGGTGCCAGCTCAGACCAAGCGCATGGGAACTCCTCATCAAACCTTCCTTCATAATCATATTCCAACGGAATATTAGAAAAGTCAAGGCCAGCCCTGTTTATATACACAAATCGAGAATCATTACTTTTAATAGCCCATGCAATATCAGATTTCTCCATAAATTTTTTTAGGGGGAAATTGTTAAGCGACTCAAAAGTCAATCGGCTAGGTGACTCTAAGGTTTTTTTATCCATGGGACAGCCTCCATCGAATACTCCATTTTTTTTCAACCAAAAGCTACCATTACATAGTTATGCAAATTGGTAAAGAGTACATTCCCCCTAATTAAGTACGAATTTATTACCAGATTATCGAGCTAAAAATAAGAGAGGAGAGATATATAACTATTCAGTCAGCCGCGATGAATGGGCGCTATGTGATGCGTCGGTTGCTGCTTAGAGATCGGCCAGCGCTGCAACACCTGGACAGGCTGGACGATCTGATCGATGCGGAGTCATTAGAAAGTGAACAGCTCGGAGATCACGCGGCGATTTTTGGTGTGATTACATTCATCATTAACGATGCGCAGCCGAAAAAGTTTGATGACGACCCGTGCATATGAGGCGGGGTTCCGAAAATAGTCCGTCGAAGGTCCGAAGGTCATGCTAACTAATTGGAACTAAAGTAATTCGTTGATTCGTATTGGTAAGTGTTTTTTTGGGCTATTTGTCACATATCATATTGAAAAATAATGATATTTAGTGGTTGTTCCGTAAACAGGAATCGTATTCGGTCTTTTTTTATCCGATTGAAATACAGCGAAAATTTCGCTTTTGTCCAAAATTAACCGCATTATGTCCGATAACGCGATAATTGGATCGTACCATCACATATGCCTGATCACGAGAATCGAGGTATTTTTTGGTCATCGACCTGTGCTTATGTCCGAGTGATTTTTGTGCAAATTCATTTCAATTCTCCACAGCGTACAGCCGGCTTACAAGACTCCTTATCTCATGAATAGAAGGGGAATGGTTGCCAAATTGGACACCGCTCGATTCACTGGCTTCTGCAAATGCGCTGGTAATGGCATCAGGTAAAACCGAACCCGCTTTACTTTGTCCTTTTCTGACTGAAGAGCAAACGAGGTAACCAGTAGGATTTCCTTGCCGGCATGTTTCGATGACATCGCGCAGATTTATCCCGGCGGAACAACAGATTGAAATGAAAGTGCAGAATTAGCGACTTCGTCAATCGTCGGAGCTTACGGTGCAAGGGCTCAGTATGTTGGCCCGTCTACCACAGACGGTGTGATTATAGTGCAGACAGAGACTAACGGCGTTCCGTTGCTGATCCAACAAACGGCACTGACAGTCCCTGAGACCGCAGAGGATATAGCAGTCCAGGCACTTGCGGATAAGATTACCGCAAACGATAGCTCTATAACCTCCGATGCCGCTCTCGCTGCCGCTAAAGCTCTTTATGCTGCGAACGCGACATCATAGCGACTGTGCATTGTATTGTACTGTCCACCCATAAAAGATGTTTGGTGGACAAGATGACATACGCGACGCCTTGACCTTCTTGGCGTCGTGCACAATAAACAATGTAAATACAGTAAGTTACAAAAGAGTGAGGTAAAGGTATTCTTAATTATGTAAGTTTTTTATTGCATATCTTTACATTTAGATATGTAATGGCAAGAAACTTCTAATTATTAGCGGGTAAATTATGCGTTATATTAACGAATTGGAAGGCCTCAGGGGGATAATGGCTCTTTGGGTAGTTGTCGGACACAGCCTTGCAGGGTTGCCTTTAATGCATCCGCGTGTACCGCCTTCATTACTTAATATATACGCCGTTGATGTATTTATCATACTTAGTGGTTTTGTGATATTTTTTATGATTGATAATAAAAAACAATCATACCCGGTTTTTATCACGCAGCGTTTTTTCCGAATCTTTCCTGTTTATATTTTCGCGTTAATAGCTAGTGCAATTTTGATAGATTTTACAGAAGAAAGCTTAAATGTTCTTGCATTAAGTCCATTTACCGCAAGAAGGCTTGAAATAATCAACAATTATCAATCTAATCCAAGTCTACACTTTCTATTTCATTCATTACTTCTTCAAGGGATTATTCCTGAGAACTTTCTTCCAGATACAGCATATACTTTACTAGGGCAAGCGTGGAGCGTCTCAGTAGAATGGCAGTTCTACTTAATAGCTCCAGTTCTGTTCATGCTGATTAGGGGAATATACAATAAATACAACTGCTTGCTTTTATGTGTTATTGCATCTCTCATTATAATACTTAATGGGAACTTTGCGCACGGATTTATAGGAAAGAACCTATCTCTATTTTCGGTAGGTTTCGCAACGTTCTTTTTCTATAAAAACTATTCTGAAAGAATCACAGCTATACAACTTTTCTACCTTTATGCGGCGATATCTTTTATCTCTTTCCTGTTCTTGAGGAAAGGTATGATCCCTATATTTATATGGGCAACAGTCTTTTATTTTACGATTCTTAAACAGAAATATAATAATAATTCATTACTGGCATCATTTTTAGACAGTAAGCCCGTATTATTTTTGGGACGGATATCATACTCAATATACATGGTGCACATGATTCTATTATTTTTTGTTCTTCGCATTTGCCATGAAATTGACATGCCCTTATCTTTAAAATATTTCGTTGTTCCTTTGCTCACCATTGTGGTGTCAATTGGGGTATCTGCACTTACACACAAATACATCGAGAAGCCCATGATTAAGCTGGGGAAAAGACTAACGAGTAAGCAAAATAAAGCAACTCCTAGCAATATCATCCCGCAGTGATGTGTCTAGCCACTGCCTAATCGGTATTTCAGTAACCGCTTCATCCTTTCATGATGCGGTGATAACTAAATTACACTAAACGTCAGTGATATACATGCTTGAGCCATCCAGCCCATTTACACCCTTTAAATAGCGCGCTTATACTGTATGCATGTACAGTGTTTGAGGTGTTTAAAATGGGCTTTCCTTCTCCAGCGGCTGACTACGTTGAAGCGTCTCTAAGCCTGGACAAAATGTGCATCCATCGACCGGCGGCAACGTTCCTTATGCGAGCCAGCGAGGGATCTATCCGCCATGGCATACATCAGGGAAGTATTATCGTTGTTGACCGATCCCTCACGCCGGTTGACGGTAGCATTGTGGTGGCGGAGGTTGGGGGAGAGTATGCGCTTCGTCGCTATAAGCTGTACCCATCACGGGGGTTAGAGCGACTTGACTACCCTGGCAGACTGGAAGGGGTGGAAGAGCATGATGGGGTCGTTGGATTTGGCGTTGTCACATATGTACTGAATGATATGCGGACGGGCGAATTTGATGATGATCCGTGCATATAATGTTAAGCCCGCTCTGAAGTGGCGGGCTAGCAGTGCATTAAGTTGACCATAATTTTCACCAGCAAAAGTTAACACCTTCTCTGAGGAGTTTTTTTGGTACGTAATTATTCAATCCGACATTATGACAGTATTCAATTAGACCCTTTATCGAGTTGGTGCCGACTTTTTCATATATCTTTAATAACCTATTTTCAACAGTTCTATGAGAAATACACAGTATAGGTGCAATCTCTTTAGCGGGTATTTTCTGAATTGCATAAAAAATTATTTCTAACTCTCTTTCTGTGAAAATATCAACCGGAGAATTAAAGGTCAAAACTGAAGGTTTAAGGCTGCTAAAGAAGTCTTGGATAGATATATATGAAAACCTTTTAGCATAATAAATTGTTCCTAAAATCTCACCTGCGCAATTCTTTATTGGAAACTTAGGGGAATAGTATGGTGCAAGTTCATGATCTCTTCCGTAGTAAGTGGTAGAAATTATCTCAGTTCCGTTTGGGCTTAGCTCTGATTTCCTATCCTGTGCGGTAAATTCAGGCTCAAGGGGGGCCCAAAGGCAGGGGAATTCTTTATCTGTCCTCCCCTCATAGTTAAATTTCTCAGGGATATCCAAGAAATCTTTGCATGCATCGTTCATGTAGACATGGCGTGAATTAGTATCTTTGATGCCCCATGGAAGCGCTGAATGTTCAATTAATGATAGAACTGTAATATTATTTAAAGATTCTAACATTAACGGTTTGTTGCTTATTTTTGGCTTTTTCTCCATAATTGAGCCTCTATGAAATTGGAAGGTGCTAAAATAAATTGTCAAGGAGAGTAAAAATCACATTTTTACTCACTTTAGTAAAGAGTATATTCCCCCAATAATACAGGATGTTGATATCAGGTTGTAAAGCCATAAAATAGCACTGTAATTATTGTCGCTATGCCGAACGAAAAGTAATGGGTGCTATCGTGCTAACTTTCGGGCCGAATATCATGGTTTTTTGAAGTGCTGGGTTTGAAGTCGAGTCGAGGAATGCGATATATCGGTTGATCCGGGTTGGGACAATACTGAGACATGCAACCGTTCGCAAGCTACTGCAAGTTGTTGCATCTTTCAGCATCATGGGACGTGTGAGCGCGGCAGGATGCGGTAAGTTACTGTGTTACATGGTAGTTCTAGGAACTTCTAAGCCGTAGGTCACTGGTTCGAATCCAGTAGGGCGTACCAGTAAAAACAGTGGGTTACGTGATTTCAACTGTTCCTGTTGCCCGATAAGGTCAAGTAACGGTCTATCGCTTTGTTCGCTTAACCCAATCATCGTAGACGCATTCCGCCAGTTCTTGCCAATCTTCCGGCGCTGGCCCCTCAGAACGCAGCGCTGCCGTGTAAGCGGTTATCGTTGTCAACACCTCACGGTAATATCCAGCTGAGCATGGCGCGTTGGTCGGCAGGGATAGGTAACCTCTTCTTCGCCTGCTTTTAGACCTGGTTTTATTAAAGTTCGTATTTCAACCAACCCATGAGTAAGTTTTAACTGATAAGTTGTCCGCTTTGGGCCCATTAATTTAGATTAAATATGGGATTGTCAGTGCTCGTATTTCAATATGCGAGCGCTTTTTGCGTCAACCTATCTCTATCTGCCGCTTTGGATTTAATGTATAAAAATCAATTAGATGAAATATCTATTATATCTTTATACTCATCCATGATACGGCAGAAGTCATTTGCAATCGCCCGGCGACCGGGCGTAATTATGATTATTGTCGTTCGTGATGGTTTGCATATTCCGCGTAATAGCCATTCCCATCAATACTGTCTGGCGAAGGTGTCACGAAGTATCCAGCGCCGGACTTTTCCAAAGACTTGAAGGGGTAGAACTTCCCGTTTCACGGATGCTTTATCATGTCGCCAGCGGCTAATGGTCAGGTTTTCTTTTTCTCCGGCCTTACTCTCATTCACCTGGTTATATGCGTCGCTTCTTTACGAACGCTCCGATGACCTGCACAGTAAATGGATACCGCCGGGAGGCAACACGCCGAGCTGTTCGGTTTGTAACGGAGTGAGGGAGGGCGGTTGCTGCCGCTACCTTCGCGCTACATCCTGTGCTCAATTTCGTCAATGCCGCGTCAATCTTTCTTGCTATTAGCCGGTCCACATCGTACTTTGCTTTTGTCATTGCATAATGCTCACCACGTTCCCGCATCCTGCGTGATTTTGAATTTTCCTTATGCCTCTTCACGATGACCTGAACCATGCTTACCACCTACAATTAGCTTTGCTGGTATGGTGACCGCGCTGATCTCCAGCGCCTCCTTTAAAGCAAATTTCTCTGTTATTTGGCAGGCACGTGACCCCGACAAAGTCGCTAAAAGGGAGCCTACATTCCCGTTCTCGGCACATCAGCTTGCACATTCACATCACCCCAAAGCCTATTTGGCTTTGGTTAACGTATAAGGGCTGGCAAAACTGTCAAAGTTCTGGGGTGAATGAGGTCGCTGCATAAAATCTCTTTACGATCGTAAAAATTGATATATTTTAATAAAAATGAAGATTACGTCAGAAACCTCACGGGACAATCAAGCCTCGGCAATTTGTCGGGGCTTCTTTATTACACAGGTACCAGCATTGTGAAAGGGTCTAATACCAGTGCTCTTTCCTGTGGTGAATGTGCAGGCTGATGCGCTGAGACGTCAAAATAATGTCTGTCGTGTATGACCGGCTTTGGTTCGCCATAGGGTTCTGTCAGGATAACCCGGCGAGAAATCATCAATGCCGGGTTTAGTCCAGCACCGGACGCTACACTCCCGCATGATTGGCATTAAGACCTGCACATATAAGCCACGGCCTGGATGCCGTGCTGTCAACATCCACTGCTACTAGGTTCCGGCGATTTTCCCTCAGTGTGCTGGCTAATGGTGGCATTATTGTTTTGCTGCACTGATATCTTAGGCTGCGGTAATTTTGAGAAGGAAGGCAGCGGAACAGTCGTATGCAACGCTGGATGACCGTTAAGGCGTTTTAACATTTTTTTTAGGTAAAGCGGTTTATAACTTTCTACTTGGGTTAATCCTGACACAAGTCTATATGTTACCTTTCTACATTTAGGAATGATTTTTACTGAAGAACCATCATCAAGAATAATTTCCGTTTTTGCCATGGCTTTCATGATTTTGACTAAAGAATCTGTGGTAACGCTACCAGAGTCCATGATATCGTTAGCCGCTGTGTTGCATAAATATTCCCTTTCGGAAAGGGACACCCCCAAAACCCAACGTGGCATTTTTATCACCTCCGAAGAAAAAAATAAACTTAAATGATTTCTGTGAGCGATAATTTAAAAAATCGCTCATTTAAGTATGCATTTATTTCAAAGATTAAATATTCAAATTTTGAGTTTCAGTACGCCGATGTTACCCTGCCTGCTTCAGGGTCGGTTTCTGCTTGTTCTCACCCACACATAGCACCAACCGCGAACACGGGAGGTGGACCATGCAAAATATGAGCAGACTAATGACAGCGGCCGCGTGCGGCGCTTCAGCTGAAACCGTGGCTAACGGCGTGTTGACGAAATTCAGTCCCGATGAATGGAACGCCATAGGCATTATTGCCGGCAGTGTAGGTGCTGGATAAACGCTGGCTATTGATACCTTTTTTAAGTGGCGCGACAGCAGGGCATTACGAAAAGCATTAGTGAGGCGTGATTAACCCATTATTCCCAATACCCATCCGGAACGATGACAATGGCGCTATCACTTGCATTGCGAAATAAGCCCATTGCCGCCGCCGGTGCGGGATAGATGGCGATAGTCATCATTTTTCTTGGCGGCAGGGATGGTGTAGGGAGCGAGTTTACTAACGTTAGCCGGTTCAGTTAGTTGAGTGGTGCTACAGCGCATCTTTATATGGCTAATTCATACCACCCCACAAACAAAGTGGTATGAGAATCATTGCCATAATGGCGATCCGCACTGGCAGCATACCAAGAATTTTTGTTATGCCAATCCTTTGATCTGAAGGCTAATCTTCTTCGTGATGAATGAGGGCCATGATTGCTGTGTCCGACAGTGTAACGAAAACGTGAGGAGATATTTTTTATTGTGTCCTAAATATACCATGTGGTTTGTGTGGGAAATAGACAATTATGTTTATGTAAAACATGTTCTCGTTAGCATTCAATACGTTACATCATTACGGCAGAGCGCTTGTTTGTTAAGCTAATCACGTTCCCATTTAGCTGATTTATACCTACGTATGTACAGTATTTTGGGGCGAAGGGTTATACGTGAAATGATGGAGCAGGGGTTGTTTTGAGCGCGTTAATCAGCGCTAGCGCAGCAACGAATTACATACGCCCCGGCAGCAGCGCGGTTAATGCTGGCATTAGGGAAGGGCGTTGTTGGTTGTTGATTGTTCTGCAATGTTGATCCGCAGCACATAGACAAAGCCGTGGTGAATGGACGCTATGCGATGCGCCGGCTGCTGCTGCGGGAGCGGCCAGCGCCTCAACATGTGGACAGGCTAAATGATTTGATAGATGCGGAGTTATTAGAAAACGAACAGCGGGGAGGTGATGCAGCGATTTTTGGCGTGATCACGCATTATTAACGGCGTGAGAATAAAGAGATTTGATGAGGATCCGTGCATTTGAGTAGGTAGCCCGCTCCAAGTTGGCGGGCTAGCAGTGCATCAAGTTGCCCATAGTCATTACCAGCAAAAATTTACGCCTTCTCTGAGGAGTTTTTTAGGTACGTAATTATTCAATCCGACATTATGACAGTATTCTATCAGACCATTAATTGAGTTAGTATCGCTCTTTTCATAAATTCGCAGTAATCTATTTTCTACCGTTCTATGAGAAATAAATAATTTAGGTGCTATTTCTTTTGCAGAAACTCTTTGAATGGCGTAAAAAATAATTTCAAGCTCTCTCTCAGTAAACAGATCTGTCGGCGGAGTCAGTGATATAACGGAGGGTTTCAAATCATTGAAAAAGTCGCCAATTGATACGTAATTAAATTTTTTAGCATAATATACTGTCCCTAGGATTTCATTGTCTTTATTTCTTACGGCAAATTTAGGTGAGTAATAGGGTTCAAAGATTCGTTCGCGCCAGTAATGTGAAATTGAAATAATTTCAGCTCCATCTTGACTTAGTTCTGCTTTACGATCTTGGGCCGTGTATTCTGATTCCATTGCAGCCCATTCGCAGGGAAATTCGGAATCTTTTTTTCCTTCATAATCGAAATCTTTAGGAACATTTAAGAAATCCATGCAGCGTTTGTTCATATAGATGTAACGGGATTCTGTATCTTTAATAGCCCAAGGTATAGATGCGTGATCCAGCATTGTTTTAATTGAAAGTTTATCAAGAGTGTCGATGGTTAAAGATCTATTCGGGTCTGGGGAGCTGTCCTTCGCCATGATACATTCTCCTATGAGATTTTAATCATACGTTAGAAACCTGAGAGTAAAAAATCCCATGTTCATCAACTTAAGTAAAGAGTACATTCCCCCAATAATGCAAGATATTGATATCAGGTTATCAAGCTAAAAATTAGGACTATCATTCTTGATGCTATATCGATTGAAAGGGGATGGGTGATATCGTGCTAGCTTTCGGGCTAAAGACTATGGTTCTTCAGAAGGTTGGATTTGAAGTCGAGTCTAAAAATGTGATGAATCGCTTGATCAGGAGGTTGGCCAATGCTGAGGACACCCAACAGTCTGCAAGCAACTGTAAGTTATTGCATCTTTCTGCATCATGGGATGTATATGCGGCAGGATGCGGTAAGTTGAAGTGTTAAGGGAAGATCTAGGAACTTCTAAGCCTTATGTTACTGTAGCGAGTCCAGTAGGGCGTATCGTTTGTTAACTAAAAATCACGTCAGCCTCCATTTGGTCATTGTTTTCATTTTGGGGTTTTTGAGTCGACAACGCTAAGCACTTTATTTGCTCACAGCCGGGATAGGCGTGCCGTGAAGACGATGCTATGCCTCAATAGGGATGAATACTCCACATAACGGCTTTTCGCATCGCGATTGCGGCGCACCTGACACGCTGTTTCATTCGACGCCACGCCCTATCGCCGCGTCTCGCTGGTTTTAATGAACTCGCAGATTCCCACGGTGGGTCAGAGTGGCGGCCACGGTGAGCACCTTTACCGATGTAAGGGGGCGAATTATCCGCTCGGAGAAGTATCGCAAAAAGAACGGGATCCAACGCGTTTTGCTACACAGCGAGGTCGTGGGGTTTAGCAGGGAATATACGTGTCCATGACAGTGTGCTCCGGGATATTTGAAAAACCCCCTTTTTTTGAATTATAATCCCATTCTGATGGAATGGGTTGCAGTGCATGCGATCTCAAAAATTACCAGCAAAAGTTAACGCCTTTTTTAAGAAGTCTTTTAGGGACATAATTATCCAATCCCTCAGCATGGCAATAGTCAATCAACCCCTTTTGTGAGTTAATTCCTATTTTTTCGTATATCTTGAGCAGTCTATTTTCAACTGTCCTATAAGATAGGGTAAGCCTTTGTGCTATCTCTTTGGAAGGCAGTTTCTGTATTGCGTAAAATATTATTTCTAATTCTTTATCAGTAAAAACGTCCGTTGGGGGCGTTAAATTGATGACGGAAGGTTTGAAGTTTTTGAAAAAATCCCCAATGGAGACGAAACTGAACTTTTTAGAATAGGATAGATTTCCTAAAACCTGGCCCTCACCGTTATGTATTGGGAATTTATGGCAGTAATACGGTTCTAGGATAGAGCTCCGGCCGTAATAGGATGTGACGATAATTTCAGCCCCCGACGCTGTGCTTTCGGCTTTCCTATCATGCGCCTTGAATTCAGGCGCAAACTCTGACCAAGGACATGGGAACTCCTCGTCTAATCGTCCCTCGTAGTCATAAGCGAGGGGGATATTATGAAAATCTTCCGATGCTTTATTCATATACACAAAGCGGGAATCTGTACTTTTGACCAACCATGGTATAGATGAGCTCTCAAGAAATGAAATTAGGGGTATGTGCGTAAGAGATTCATTTGTAAATAATACGCCGCCTTCCATAATCGCCTCCTGGCAATAGCTTCCGGTATCATCAATAAAAATTACATAAATTTTCAGGCAAAAAAAGAGTAACGCATCGCATTTTTTAAAATTAACATTTTTACAAGCAGAAGATATAAGTGTTTACCCTAAAAAGGTTACGCCGAGAGCTAGGCGGTATGGGCGATAGGCGGAAGAATAATGAGTCACCTTGTGTCGCGCCGTCATACGCAAAAGCGCAGGTGAAAAACCATGACGGCAAAAAAAGGATACTCAGCAGGCGGGGTAAGGGGATAAATAACAATGGGTTAAAAAATGAACGGTGCCATTAAGCAGGGGGGCGGTGGGATGAATACAAAGAGGGAACCATTTGTAAGCAATCGCTGACGCCAGAGTTGACTTGATCAATTATTTTCTGGTCGTATTTTGGGACAGGGCCGAAAATGGATCTTTTGGCCTATCGCCTAGGATGGATTTATGACCTTACGAGGAGTGAGGATAGCAACTGTGTTAGATCTCTCTCGGGAAATCTTTCGTATAAAAATCTCTTAAAAATAACAGATTAGACGCTTGTCATCTGAATAAAAAATTTCCTTATTATGATAAAGTCGTCAATAAAACACCAGATATAAAAATCAGGCGTTACTATATCGATTAGTTAACTTAAAATTAGTGTTGTCATGCTCTAAGCATCAAGGTGGGTTGAAAAGATATCCACAAAGGTTCCTTTTGGTATTCAGAACGGTTCTAAGTTAGTAAGAATACGAGAAGGAATTATAACGGCCTATTTTTGGCCTCGCCGCTCCGACTAAATTTTATTGGATCTCATGAAAAGGACGGTCCGGGTTGGCAATAATTGTTACACTCAGTAGTGTAAGGACCAGGTTTATACCTAAGAAAAGCAGCGAAGTCGTTTCTCACTAAACCTAAACCATTGCCTAAATAAGTGATACCAGCTAGGTAAGACGACATGCCTGGCTCACACAACATTTTTATTGACCTAGTCAGGGATTTTCGTGTTTCTGTTTCCGAGTTGTTGCTAGTAATGTAATATTAAACAGCATTGATTTTTATTAAGGAAATAGGCGCATGTTTTTGTTATGAAGAGCTATTCGAGATAACGTTAATAGACTGCTGCGACGACGTGTTGATTAAATGAAAGACTAGAGCCCGCATTATAAATGCGGGCTTATAGCATCGTAATCACTTAAGCACATTACCAGCAAAAGTCCACGCCTTCTCTGAGGAGTTTTTTAGGTATGTAATTATTCAATCCGACGTTATGGCAATATTCAATAAGCTCATTTACTGAACTGACTCCTATCTTATTGTAAATCCTTAGCAATCGGTTCTCCACGGTTCTATGAGAAATATGTAATCTTGGCGCAATCTCCTTCGCGGGCATGCGCTGCATGGCGTAGAATATGATTTCAAGCTCCCTGTCGGTGAAAGTATTAACGGGCGGGTTAAGCGTTAGCACCGAAGGCTTTAAACTTGAAAAAAAATCAAAAATTGAAAGGAAGTTGAACATTTTGGCAGTGTAAAGTATACCCATAGCCACGCCTTCACTATTTAATAGTGGTGACTTGGAGCATAAGCACGGTGCTAAAATGGACTGTCTACCGTAATAGGATGTTTGGATAACCTCCGTCATTCCTCTATTTTTTTCTGCCTTCCTATCATGTGTTTGTAATTCAGGCTCTAATTCAGACCAGGGGCAAGGGAATTCCCTGTCTAACCTGCCTTCTACATCAAAATCATTTGGGACATTGAAAAAATCTTTTGAAGCACTATTCATATAAACGAACTTTGATTCTGTATCTTTAATTCCAAATGGCAGTGGTGAGTTTTCAAGGAAAGATAATAGCGGGATGTTATTCAAGGATTCCACAGTCAGACATGTTTGTGAATGCGGGGTTTTATCGTCCATAGGGTCATCTCCTTTGACTTCTCCGTTAGTTTGAATATTGACGCAACTATGAATATCACATGATTAATCCCTATAGTAAAGAGTATATCCCTCCGCTGATGTAAGATGTTGGTGTTAAATTATCGTGATAATGATTTTTGTGGGAGGATTTGAAGGCATGGGCATAGCCAGGTGACGGCGGCGAAGAGTCGATTTGCATGCTGGGCTAGAATTGCTTTAAAGCGTATTGCGAGTTGGCGGCGGGGCAAGGAAAGGTCGATAACATCTCGGGGACGTAGGGCGTCACAACAATATGACATGCAGCGGTTTGCAGGTTGCTGTAAGGCGTTGCCACTTCTTGCAATAAACAAACTGCCAGCGTGACAGTATGCGGTGTGTTACCGTTTGAATATAAACTTAAAAACGTCTAAGCCGTCAGCCGCTAGATTGAACTCAACCGAGCGTAGCAATGAATATCATGCACTGACAAACTTCCCCCTGCCTGGTTTTGAGGATGCAGCTTTGGGGCATTTTCATGAATCATTTTTCTCTTTGCCTAGTGGGCTGGTTTATTGATATTGCGCCTCACGAATAGTCAATCCTTTATTCCTCGACGCTATTGCTAGCAGCGCACAACCGCTAAGCATACGATAACGTGCGTCCAATCGCCATTAACGGGCAAGGCAGGTCAAATGCGCGTCATGTTCTTCCTCTACAGCGTTTATTGCCTGGGACGCCAATACAGCGAATGTTTAGCGGCGTGATTCGCCTCAAGCCCAGTGGAAAAGAGATTGACGCAGCTAGCGCTTGAGATGGAAAATGGAATAGTTTTCATAGAGTTGAAAGGTTCCGTGCTTATCTCAAATGTTTTTCTTCCCGATTTTGAAGATATGAAAAATGCACTTGATAATGCTGGGCGAGATATCGGAATCCATACTGAATTTTACCAACCCCTCGGTGTGTTTTCACTCTATTTGCAAAAAGAAATTCATGCAAACGCTCAAGGTATTGAGCCGCTGCCCAAAGACTATATTAGCAATCATCAATTACTCGATATTTTATCCATGGCTTTCAACTCAACCGATGATCTAGGGAAAGTCTGTTGCGTGGTTTTAATCAAAGACATTCTAGACAACGACAAAGAGGTGTCAGCGCGTAAGAAAGAATTTGACTCGCTTGTAGAAGAGCTAAACGCCTATCTGCCTTTGCTGTCCTCAAACGAAACGAGTGATGACTCAGACCATTAATAGACAGTCAAAAAAACTTGATGGACTGGCGGTGCGGGACACAACTATTTTAGGGTGTAATCAGCAGAAGTCAAATTCTGCCTAAGCGGCTTGTGAGCGACATAATATATTGGTTTGGCATTGTGCCGATACTCTATTGAGTTGCTTAACTTTGTTCGCCAGTTTTATCCTGCATTCCCAGATAGGCCTTTTCGCTTAAATGAGGTGCCGTCGACGATTTGTCTGCGCTCTGATTTTACGGCATCCGCGAATGCCATAAAATGTATCTTTAATCTTCTCGCGTCGGAACAGTTTCAGAGAATAAGCGCCAGGGTGAAAAGAGGTAGGTCGTAGCAGGAATGCAGCATCAAATTAGTATCATTCGCTTATTGTTAGCCCTCTTTCGTGGAGAACATGACAAAGTCTATAATAAGGGATTCGGTGCCATTGCCTGGCGCAAGTCAAAATATTTATCAAATGACAATGATACTGCTAGCTCCACCCGCCGGTTTTACTCAGTTATTCTTCAGGGTAAAAACATTCGATTGCCAGCATGTTATTTTTTGCATCTCTATAAACAATAGAGCGGTGATGATATACCATTGTCGCAGTTGAACCATCACTGAAGGTGAGATGCGTTTGTCGTATCGCCATCAAGACGCTGGCGAGAGCTTTAGTCGTAAGCGAACCGCTTGACTGGATCTCCTCCACGGCGAAATCTAACAGTGCCGTTTGTATAGAGCGTTCTAGCCTAGCGAGTTCAGAAGGCATACTTTTCATCTCCCAGTGAAATTGCAAGTCTGAGGCGAATAAATGCTATTTATTGACCGCAGTCGTCTGTGTGCTGAGCGTGCGAGCGGCATTGAAGCCTTGCTGATCATAGCAATATCCTTCACCTCGTGTAGGTATCCCGTTTCTGGGTGCCATTAAAAGTATGGCTAAAAGTCGGTACTGGTCGCAGGTCGGGTGGCGCTGAGTTACGGTCATGTAACATGGCGAACATCGTCATAAATAATGGTTTTATCAGTCATGGCGCTACTGTTGAAAATCCCCTCGACAAGAAAGATGTTCATTAATGAACATCGATTTTTCCGTTATCATGATTGTCGTTAAACCAACGTGAGTCGTGATTTTAACTCATTTCCCAATGGAGGTATGTCAAAGAACTGATATGCAATGGCCGTCATTTTTCCCATACAACGCATCCTCAAACAAGGTTTATCGTGTTTATCCTTATCGCTTCTCAAAAGCAACGTGGCACAATGCTGTTCGCGTTAGATGTCAGGCTAAATCAGTTCAGCCAGCTAAAACTTGCAAAAATAGCCTATCTGGTAAGCCGATATACTTTTTTTATGCAGAAATTGCAGATGAAATACATGTGCAATGTGATTGCAGGCGGAAGCTGCTTGCCGGCTATCAACATGGACACACCGTGCTGACGATATTTTCAAGGCCTGCATGTTGAGGCTACAATGATTAAAGACATTCTTTCCGCCAACGAGAGCCAAATTCGCGTGTAGTGAATTATTATGCTTGAGATGAAATCTAATGATGTCGTATTTGAAGGTTATAAAAAGAGATGAATTAACAAACGTGGATTGAACGACTAATGTTTTATCTATTGTGAAGTTAGTAACGCTGGTCGATATTTAAAAGAATCAATGCCCAGAATTCACCGTATTTCCTGCGTCATTGACAAAAGCGATCACCCGATGGTGTATTTTTCTGTTTACCCAGAGCGAGCACAACGCCGTGTTATAGGCGGTTGCATGAATGATAAGGTAAAAAATTACATCACTAAGTAAGCCGTAATACAGTGAACAAAACCATCTTAATGTTTGATTCAATGATGCAGGAGGGAAATGTGAGTCAGATAATACCATTGCTAAATTATGAAGAGGGGTATAGGGAGATGCCTTATTACGATAGTCTCGGTTACCCAACGGCAGGTACAGGTATTTTGTTGGGTCCCAAGGGGACCCCGCTCTCGCATTATACATTTACCGTACCTAAGGACGTATCGGATGTATGGTTGCAAAACCTGGTGAAGCGAAAAGTTGACGAAATGCAGGCAACGCCTGACATCGCGGCGGCCATGAAGGCCTGCAATGGGCCCCGGCAGGATATTCTCATCAGTATGGCTTATCAAATGGGCGTCAATGGGCTGGCCAAATTCACCAATACATTGGCACTTATCGCCGCAGGTAATTTCACCGGTGCTGCGGCGGGAATGTTAAACAGTGCATGGGCGCGGCAAACGCCTAGCCGTGCTAAACGGCACGCGGAAGTGATGCGCACGGGAGTGTTTGCGACCTATCAGGGATTACTATGAGCGTGATAAGCCGCAGCCTGTTTATGCCGCTGCCTGCTGGGTTATGTTTTTTCATGAGGGTCGTTTATACCTCACAGACCAGGTCAGGCCTAAACCGGCAGGGTGCGGATGAATAGCTCAGAATGGTAATGTCGTCGGTGATGATAGAGGCACAGAGTTTTTTAGCTAATAGGCCTGAGCGTGACTTTGATAGTAACAGCGTGCCAACGTGAGGGAGGGGAAAGTTGACACGGTTATCGGCTGCAGAAATATCAGCATGCGTGCGTCATCAGTCTATTTTCGGTGATTTGATAGTGCAACGGTTGACCATTGAGCCAACGGTTAAATTCCTCTATGACATAATCAGCCAACCGGCGAGTTTCATCATTCATTGCGCCGGCGATATGGCTCGTAAGCCGAATATTGGGAAGCGTGTACAGCGGCGAACCCATCAAGGGTGGCTCAGGCGAGGTGACATCAAGCAGTGCAGTGAGATCCGGACGTAGTCTAAGAACATTCACCATCTCGGTTTCATTGATCTGCGCTCCCCGTCCGGTATTAATAAATACCGCGCCATGGCGCATGCGGGCAAAATGTTCCCCTTTAATCAAGCCGGCGTTGTCGCTACGGTTGGGCAAATGATTGCTGATAACAAAAGCCTGCTCAAAAGCGGATTCCAGCGAAACCGTGCGCCGCTTTGGCCGCGAGGGAATAACGAGAACGCGCAAATCAAATGCGCTGAGCAATGCCCGCAGCTTATCGGCAATCGCACCCGCGCCCAACAGCGCCACGGTGTCGCCATAGGCGCCCGGCGCGTAGCGGTGTTGACTTAGGGATTTAAATGATGATGGTCCGGTATAGTCTTGATTGACGCGGTAATAACCTTTGAACGCCAACAAGATCTGCGCCAGACAAAACTCTGCGACCGGAATGGCATTGGCCTGCCAGGCGCTGACGACTGTAATATTGCGCCGCAGGTAGGGGCGGCAAAAATAATCGGTGGCGCCGGCGGCGTAAAATAGGGCTTGCACATTAACCATCGCGTCGATAGCCGATTCCGGCAGCGTTGGCATCCCCCAACTGGAGAAAATGACGTCAATGTTTGCCAGCGCCTCCTGATGCTGGTGCCAATTTGCGCTGGAAATTACGATGGGATACACGTCAGCCAGCGCGGCTATCCGTTGCCGGCGACCTGCGCCATAAACCTGGTCGAGCTTGTGGGGATGATCGGAAAAAAAAACCGCGCGTATTGTCATCTCTCACCTCGCAGCGGGGGCGCCGAGGCAGACGCCCCCCGTGTCTGTTGATATTGCCTTACGGCAGGCCGTCGCCGCGATGGCCGGTAACGTCATCGCGGCGACACGCTCGTGCCGCATGCCTAAAAAACCGAATATTTACACACCGCCACGATGCTAGATAAGACCTGCTGCGGCGGCGGCAAAACCTAACACGATGAGCAGCAATAATACGCTATTAGGGCTGATTTTTTTCTGTAGCAAATAGAAGCATCCCAATACCAGCAGTAGCGGAATGAGCCCTACGCAGATCTTATCCAGCAGGTCTTGTAATACAAAAGGCTGGCCGGCGATGGTGGTTTTATAGGTGGTGGCAAACTTGACCATGACGGCGCTCATCGCACCCACCATCATTAACCCCATTATCGTAGCGGCCTTGGTAATGCACCCCAGCAACCCGGATTCGGTCGCTTGGGCGATATATTTAGAGCCAAGGCGATAGCCCATGACACCGCCGTAATAGCGCACCAGAAGATTCGGGATATTGTAGACCAGCAGATAAAGCAGCGGTCCCAAAAAATTACCCTGCGATGCCAAACCAATCGCGATACCGGTGGCGATGATGCGCAGTACGCCGTAGAAGAAAGAGTCGCCGATCCCGGCGAAAGGCCCCATCAAAGCGACTTTGATACCATTAATACTGGATGTATCAAAGGCCGGATTAGTCGCATTCTCTTTTTCCATCGATAGCGTCAACCCCATAATAAAGGGCGCCAACGCTTGATTGGTATTAAAAAACTGACTGTTGCGCTTTAACGCTTCCAGATATTGTTGCGGCTGGGGGTAGATTTTTTTGAGCATTGGGGCCAGCGTCCAGCCATAGCTGAGTCCCTCCATACGGGTATAGTTCATTGACCCAAGCAGCTGGAACTGGCGAAAAAACAGTTGGCGGAACATTTTGCTGGTTTCTTTGGTCTCCTGTCCGGCGGCTGCCTGGGAGAGCGTGTTGTCAGTCATTGAAAAACCCCTCTTTATCGTCCACGGCGGCGGGTGCGGTTGTGGTGACTTTTAAGCTGTTGAACATTTTGAGTTGATTGAATTCGGTAAAGCATAAGTAGACCGCTACCGCGCCTGCCAGGATGGCTATGCCCATAATGGGCAATTGCAAGTACGCCGCCAGCGCGAAGCCGATAAAGAAGAATGCCGCCAGCTGTTTGTTCCATAGCGATTTAAGCAAAATGGCGAATCCCAATGCCGGCAAAATACCGCCGACCGCGGTCATGCCGCGCATTACGGTGGGCGGAATACTTTCCACCAGCGAACGGATAACGTCCGTCCCATACAAAATGCCAAAAAAAGCGATGATGGCGAAAGGCACGCCGTAAAACAGCATCATGCCGAAGGTCATGCCTAATGCCGCTTTATCGCGACCGGCATTCAACAACGCATCGTATTTTTCCACCAATCCGGTATAAATCAACTTTTCGACCTGATAAACAAAGACCGCCAGCAGGCTAATGGGCAATGCCAGCGCTACCGCCACCGCCGGTTCGGCCTTGGTCAAAATAGTGAAGGCCGAAGCCAGTACGGAGCCCACCGCCAGATCGGCGGGAACCGACCCGCCAATAGTAATGGTGCCGAGGAAAATTAGCTCAAGCGAGGCGCCAATGATAATGCCCTGCTGGAAATCCCCCAATACAACACCCACCATTGCGCCACAGATCAGAGGGCGTTCCACCAGCGGTTGCCCCAGGCCGTGATCGCTGAATTTTGCGATATATAACACCAGAGCGACGAGTAAGGCTTGTGTGATCATAATAGGTCCCCAAAGATCATTAAGCGGATTTCAACATCTCGATGAAATTTTTGACCGGATGCGACGGCAGCACTTGATATTCCACGCTGACGCCCCGCGCGGCAATCGCCATAAAATCAGCGATGTCTTCCGGGGTAACATAGACGGTATCGGCCACACGGGTTTTCGCCGCCAGGTTATCGGTAATACGCCCATAATTGGCGATGTTAAGCGTTTTTATGGCGGGGAGGTGTTCGATAATCCGCCTGGCATCGGCCGGATGGTTAATAATCACCATAATCTTCATATTGACGGCCCTCGGATCGTTGAGGACCTCTTTAGCCTCGTCGACGGCCATAATGGCGCATTTCGCCGTATCGGGCGCCGCCATGCGCAGCGACATTTTTTGTACATCATTATTAATAATGTGATCGTTGGCCACCAGTATGCGGTTGACCCCTAAATATTTGGTCCAGACCACGGCGACTTGACCATGGATGAGACGGTCATCCAGCCGAATCAATGAAATCATAGTTAACGCTCCTAAACCGTACTTACCAGTACGGCGACCAGGGTTGAGATAAGCGAACTAACGCTTCAAAATAAAAATAATCGCCCCACAAATTGGCGACATTGATGCCCATATTGCGACCATAGTTATAAACGCCTTCACGAAGTAACCCGTCTTCCTGCCCGGTGCTATAGCGTTGCTGCAATTGACGCATTATTGTCGCTACGGCATGCAGATAGGCTGAACGATATTCGTCGGTCTGCGGGAGTTGTTTAAGCAGTTCAAGCATGCCGCACACGGCAATAGCGGCGGCGGAAGTATCACGCCAGGCACGATCTTGGTCGGTAAATATGAGATCCCAATAACAAATGAAATCGTCAGGCAAGCGATTTAGAAAATAGTGCGTTAATTTACGGGTTAATATCGGCAGCTGTGGATCGCCGGTGTAATTAAACCCTAGCGCGAAGCCGTAGATGCCCCAAGCTTGACCACGCGCCCAGCAGGAATTATCGCTGAAGCCCTGGTGGGTATCGCCCCCCAGCGCGTTGCCGGTATGAATGTCTAAATAATAAGTGTGGAACGTCGACGCATCGTCACGCACTAAATAGCGGGCAGCCTGACGCAAATGGGTCGCGGCGGCTGTGCGATAGGCGCTATTGCCGGTTTCGTTGGCAGCCCAAAACAGTAGCGGTAAATTCAGATTACAATCGATAATCATTCTGCCTTGACGCGCGGGATCGCGTAAATCCCCCCATGCCTGAATGACGCCGGCGGTTGCGTTATAGCGGCGATACAAATGCTCTGCCGCCGTTAACGCAATTTCACGGGCGTGGACGTTGCCGGTAATTTTCCAGGCGTTCACGCAGGAAAGCTGATAAAGGAAACCCAAATCGTGTGTATCGATATGAATACCTTTAGCCAGCCGCAGGGCAAAATCATCGAGAAATCTCTCCGCCACCCGGCGGTATTTATCATCGCCGGTCACCTGAAAGGCAAGCCAAAGCAGACCTGTCCAGAAACCTTCCGTCCAATCTACTTTCTCCACCGCCAGATAGCGCCCGTCTACGGCGCAGGCGGCGGGGAAAGTCGAGCTAAAGCGGGGCAACTGTGCGTCTATTTTCGCCAGTACCTGCTGAATTGCCTGCGCTAGTTCGCTTTGATTCAGACGGGCGGGCGTCCGTTGAAAACGCGTCGCCAAAGGTTCTAATATTACCCTGTTCATGACAACGCCTTGGTGGAAAAAAAATCATCATTGTTATCGTGTTCATCGGAGGCGCCAGCATCAGCAGCAAGCAGGATTTCCGGCAGTCGGTTAACGTAGCACATGGCGTCGGTGGCCATGGCAATGGCCGCCGTAATGCGTAGCGCCGTCGTCGGCTGTTCCGATAGACAAAATTCCATCAGCATGATGAGGTTTGCCCCCGCAATGACATGAAGTTGCGGGTGGCGCATCATCACCAGGATCGCGGTGTTATTGACGCTGCCGCCGAGCATATCGGTAAAAAGAATGACCTCGTTTCCACGACCCGCGGCGTCCAGCGTCAAATTATCCAGGTACTGCTCCAGTTCGGCGGTATTGCTGATATCGCCGCAGTAGGCGCAAATGGGTGTGACGCCATGATCGTCGCCAATTAATAAGCTGAGACCGGAAACGATACCTCTGGCATATTCTCCGTGGCTCGCGATATAGATTTCTCGCATGTCGACTCCTTTACTGTTTATCTGGGTCATCAACGCAAAGCAGCTTTCATGCCAGTTATTTTTTTGTATAAGTAACAGGGAGATAAATCTATTTTCGACGCTTGATATCAGTGTCGAAGGGGTGTGTCCATACCGACAGGCGGGCGAGTAAAGAGCACAAACGGGGGGCCGGCCACCGGTTCAAGCAGATTAGTCGGGATCGATCCAGGGCTCCATAATTTCATAAACCATCAACATTTCGGTTAACGGCAGGGCGATATGATATTTGCGTACCAGCGCTTGATAAAAGGTCGGCTGTAACGCGACAAATTGGTGCTGGGGCTCGGTAAGCGTAGCCTGGTCGCGGTTGTCCATGCCGGCGTTGACCATCAAGCGTTCTATCATTAACGCAATGTGCATGAAGAGATTCATTCGTAGGTAGCTTTCAAAATGGCGTTTATAAAAAGACTCATATTGTTTGATCACCGCCTCCACCTCGTCGATAACCACCGAAGGATTAAGGAAGTTCAGCCTGCCGGCGACGCCTTCAACGGTAAATAGCTTAACAACCTCATCAATCATTGGTTCCAGCGCGGTCGGGCTGACAAGATCGGTAAAGTACTTCTGCCGCAGCACGGATGCTTTCTCTTTTACCAACTGATGGACGCTTAATGACGGCAGGTAACCCGCTTCAAGATCGGTGGTGGTGATAATCAATCGCGTGCCGTTGAGGGCCTGCGCGTCGTGGGCGATTTTCCATTTTAGATCATCATACTCCAGGGTAATAATCTCTATGTTTTCACCTGCCAGGTAGCGCTGAACGATATCCTTAAGCTTTTTGGCGATGCCTTCGCCTGAAATGCATGAAATGATTATTTTATTGCCCGGCAGCAGCCCCTGATAATACCGTGCTTCAATCTCATAGGCGCCCTGGAGCCCTTCGATAATGGCTTTCATCGGTACGCGATGTTGAATTTTGCCGGCGATATCCAGCGCCATAGCGGTACTGACATTATTGACCACCAGCAGCTCACAATGGAGATGCAATTTAATTTCCTGATATATCTCCTTTAACGAGCCCATATCCACCAGAATAATCAACCCGCCGCGGGTCGTGAAATTGTTGAGATGGTCAATCAGGCGATCAATGATAGCTCGCGTCGAGACGGAATAGGGCATATCGAAAGCTTTAAGATAAAATCCACCGCTTAACTTATTGGCAATACCGGCGATACTGGTCGCGGTTGCCCTGCCGTGGGCGACGATTATCCCCTGAATAACATCGTCATCGCCGACCTGACGCGTGAAGACGGTGCCGAGTAGCGGCATTAACAAAGGCAGCGGCTGTTCCGTCACATGCTGGTGCAGCAATCGGATGGTCTCTTGCGCCAGCATGCGTGCTTTTTGCGCGACATAGTCGGTGATATCGTTGAGCTGCTCTAACGTCGCCGCGTCGGACTGCTGATGCAAAGCATAATTTAGGCAGAGGTAAATGGCCTTGCGTCCGTCTTGGCCGATTTCCTGCCCGCTCAGCTCTTCTAACTCATCTACCGCATACGTGACCTTCTGCCATAGGTAACCGGCGTACCATTGCGGATGAGGGAGAATGCCGCTGATGGCGGATAAGCGGTGTTCCAGTTTGCGGATCAGGAGTAACACATTCCCGCTGTGACAAAATTCCTGGAAGATAACGTCGTCCGTCATCGCTTTCGGCAATAGGGCAGACACCGTCAGGCCGGTGCGCCCTTCGGTTTGCCAGTGAAACGTTGTCGTGTCGTCGCGGGACAGCGGTTCACAAGGCGAGGCGGAATTGACTATCAGCGTCTGCCCGGGAGCGCTTTCGCTCCAGGCGGTGGCACACAGCACTTTAATCTGATTTTTCAACTCGCCAATATTGCCGCGAATGGGGGACGTCACCAGTTGATTTAACAAGGCCGTGCTGAGAGTAATATTCTGCTCAAGGCACTGTGCTTCGCGCAGAAAAAAATCTTCCACCAAAGCGACTCTTTCCGTCAACGGGCGTGAGGCGAAGTTGGGCAATTCTACCTTGATCGGAATGCGACGCCGGAAAGTGTTGAGTAATACGTGATCGGTATTTTCAGTGGTGGCGAAGATGAAGCGGATATGGGCCGGGTGTTTCACCCGGTTGTCGCCCAATCGATGAAAATAGCCTTTATCCATAAACAAGAACAGCTTTTCTTGATTCTCGGCGGACAGGCGATGAACTTCATCTAAAAATAGGAAACCGTCGTGGGCTTCATCGAGTAAGCCGTTTTTTTCCCGATCGGCGCCGGTAAAGGCCCCTTTGATATAGCCAAAGAGCATCGCGGAAAGCAGTTCGGGATTATTCGCGTAATCCGCACAGTTCAACTCTATCAGCGCTTTATCGGGTTTTATCACGCCACGTTCCTGCGCATAGCGGTGGATGATGCCTGCGACAAAACTCTTACCCACACCGCTTTCGCCGACCAACAGCAGCGGCAGACCGCCGGAAGGGTAGTCAACGGCTGAACGGCAAAGCGCGACCTGTTCGCGCAGGCTGCCCTCATCCCCGATAAGCTTGCTAAAAACATCCTGACGGCGTGGCGGCATCGCCGTGACGGCGCACCCGTCGGCGGCCGCGATATAAAACCGCACCGGACGGCCGGGGTGTTTGCACAGTTTGCCATCCTCACACAGGCGGTTGAGATAGTGGCTAATAACGCTGCGGTTGACGACCAGGAATTGGGCGCAATCCTGGGCGGTGAAACCGGCATGATGATGCGCATAGCGCGCGACGATGTTTTGATAGATTTTTTCTTTGGCGGTCATAGTGATCATCAGTGAGGTCAACAAGGCGCCAGTGTGACACCGCGCCGACGACGCCTTGGCCATCTTTACGCCGCAGATGAGACACTGGCTTCGACTCTAGCCGCTGGACACTTGCAGTGTCGGGCCAACACTAAAGAAATGAAACGCCATTTTGATAATTACATGAGACGGGTCACACTATTACCTCTATCCCGCTGCCCCAGGGGAATCGCTTATCGACCGTCCCGCTGTTTCGGGCAAAAGTGGAAAACGGGAAGCCACCAATGGGAAGCACGTTGACGCAAGACGGGGCGCTATAAGCTGATGAGCTTATTCAGCCATCGGCTCTGGCTTAGTAGGCAACAAAGAAGGTAGGACGCGATAAAGGCCAGCAGCGAATAACAAAAGATATAACCGTAGGCCGACAAAAAACGAAATTTTGGATACAGGGTGTGATGAATCCAGCCGCCGTTGATTTCCATAATGAATATATTATGCACCAGATAAATGCCTAGAGTTTTACTGCCCACGTGGGAAATCATCTTTTCCAGTCGTCCGACGCGGCTGCATAACAGCAAGACGAAAACGCTGACGGCGGATACCTGGAGAAAAAGGTTGTAGGTTTTACCGTAGAAGAAATCGATACCCCAGCGCTGGGTTAAGACGACCAGTAGCGTGAAACTCGCTATCGCCAGGAGTAGCATCCCGCCAGTGAGCCTGCCTGACAGGTGGCGCGGCTGGAAAAAGAGGCCGAGGTAGCCCCCCAGTAAAAAGCTCAGCAGCCCCGTTATTTGACTCGACATGAGTAACGCCGGGTGGATAACATCGGCGATGCCCAGTGCCGCGTTAAGCACTTTTTCCACTAACGATACGTTAGCGATAACAAAGAGAGCAGCGATGACGTTTGTCAGCATTTTTTGCTGCGTTTTGACAAAAGCGAATCGGAGCAGCGGCAAAAGGAAATAAAGGTTAATTATGGAAAATAAAAACCATAAGTGGCTGGCATCGCTCATGCAGGTGTCAAGATTAATAAATGCCAGAAAATCATGATGTTCAACTTCAGTAAATGACGCAATAAAGAAGTTATCGTAAACATAATAAAAGGATAGCCAGAAGATGAGCGCAATGCCCACGTTTTTGGCTTTATTATAGGCATAGGAAAACTGGTCACTGTGCCGGTTGTTTAACAAGAAATAGCCACTGGCCATATAGAACATCACTACACCAAACTGACCTAATTGTCGCGCGGCAAGCGCGCCAAAATCCTCCGGCGATTGCAATAGAAAATAGAGCGTGACGTGGGAGACGATGACCAGATAAATCGACAAGATTTTGATAAAATCAATGCTATAAATTCGCAACGCGATAACCTCTGATAAATATAATGCTAAAAAAATAACATGATCATCGATGAACAATTAAGTTACTCCTGGATAATAAGTTGTTATGTTTTAACTCGCATGATGATAAAACCAGCAAGGAAAATAATTTCAAATCGCCGGGCGCTATTTAGACAACCTGCAATGACCCCATTCTGATGATAATTTGGGAGAGTGGGGCAAACCTGAACAATGCACTACCCTTGGCTAAATGCCTGCAATGCGAGGGAGAAATCGCGAAGGACTCCCCCTCCGCTAGCGCTAAAGCGGTGCGCCGCAGGGTGTAATTTTCCCTGTCAGTATGGAATACCGTCAACAATAGGGGAAACGGTTCAGTGTGCATCTAACCCGTCCCAAAGAGCGATCCGCCCTAGTCGTCTAGTGAAGATTTATGGAAATGGGCCGGCGTTAAAACGAAAAAATGCCCGCGCAATGCGGGCAATGCAAAGGACGTACAGCACTATCTGGTTATATGACGCCTGAGAAGTATGGGGTGAATAAATGACGGCAAGATGACAATCTGGGAAGCATGTGCGGTTATCAAAACCCGCGATTCACCCTCTGTGCGGCACCGTTGGCGCTAGCGTTGCAACGCGCCATTCGCCCCATGCGGCACCCGCGCCAATCGCTGTACGATGAACGGGCAAAGAGTGATAACCTTTTAGGATTATTCCTTATATAAATAATCACGTATTGTGATAGATTAATTTTTAGTCACACTGGGGAATTATAACAACGCTTCTTCTGCTAGCCCGCTTCGACGGGCATTTTTTTTACCTGTTTCCAAAGAGGGGCCGCGGCGCCAGCCTGCGCATACGCGCCAGGCTGCGCATACGCGCTAGCCGTGTCTGTCCTTAGCCGAGCAGCCCACTGTGCGGCTCACGCCAATGGCCGTTGGCCAGCGTCCGGCCCTGTTACCCACAGCCTTGGACGGTGGGCCCCGTGCCCGGCTGTATTATCCACGGCCTTGGACGGTGGGCCCCGTGCCCGGCTCTATTATTCACGGCCTTGGCCGGTGGGCTCTGCTACCGGCTTTAACTCCCTCACGGCTGCCCACACCGGCGTCATGGCGATGTTGCCGTTATGCGCGGCGATGGCGTTATGCTTTCTCTGGCGCAGATGACGCTTCGCGCGTTATTCTTTTGGCCGACGGGGCGCGTGCCACGGCTTTTTTTCTGCCGCCGACCTGCGTCAAATCGCGGTAAGATAATCGTGCGCGTGACAGCAAGAGCGCCGGCGCGACGGTGCAGGGTTTTGCCGCGCAGCCAGGATGACCAGGGGAGCCCATGATGCCAGGCATGCCAGCCAACGTTCACCTTGAAACAAACCGTGCCCAGTTCCGTTTGCCGCCTGGTCTGGAGGGCGTGGAGCTTTACCGGGCGCATATGCTGAGCCATACCTTTGAACCTCATAGCCATGATGCGTTTGGCTTAGGTCTTATCGACGCTGGGGCGGAACGGTTCCGCTATCGCGGCGCGTTGCACCTTGCTCCCCGCCAATCGCTGGTGATGATGAATCCCGACGAGCTGCATACCGGCGAGGCGGTGACCGAGGAAGGCTGGCGTTATCGGATGATATACATTGCACCGCCTACGCTTTTTGCGCTCAGCGGCGAGAGTGGATGGTGGTTTGGCGACGCGGTACGCCAGGATCCGGCGCGCGCCCTCGTCTTATCGCGGCTGCTGGATGCACTGTGGCACGGTCAGGATGCGCTTTGCTGCGCCGGCCTGTTGCTCGAGATAGCCTGTTTGTTGCGTCCCCATGCGCGCGTGGCGGAGCGGCCGCAGCAGGCGGCGCCGCACCGTCTCGATAGGGTCCGCGACTACATCGTGGCGTATTATGCCCACGTCATCACCCTCAAAGAAATGGCGAGTCTGGTCTCTTTGAGCCCCTACCATTTTTTGCGTCAATTCAAAGCGCGGTTTCACGCTACGCCCCATCAGATGCTAATGGCCTACCGGTTGAACCAGGCCAAACGGATGCTCGCGCGCGGTATGGCGGCGGCTGACGTTGCCGCCGCCGTGGGCTTGGCCGATCAGGCGCATCTTACCCGCGCATTTGCTTTACGTTACGGTACTACGCCGGTCCGCTATCAAAAGCAGGTGGTGTCGGCGGCATGCTGACCGCAATCTCATACAATATTTTACTGTTTGAACCAGGCACACTCAGGGACGATCCTTACAAACAACAGGAAACATGATGATAACAGGGATATTTTTCGCGCTTGGCGCGGGCTTATTATGGGGACTGATTTTCGTGGGTCCCCTGCTGGTACCGGATTACCCCGGCGCCTTGCAATCAGCGGGGCGCTATGTCGCCTTTGGGCTTATCGCCCTGCCGCTGGCCTGGTATGACCGGCATCGGTTAAAGCGGTTGCAGCGACAGGATTGGGTGGAGGCGGTGAAATTATCGCTGGTCGGTAATTTGATTTATTACACCTGCCTGAGCAGCGCCATACAGCGCACGGGAGCGCCGATTTCCACCATGATTATCGGCACGCTACCGGTAGTACTGGCGGTGAGCGCCAATGTCGCCTACGGTCGTGACGAAGGCACATTGCCGTGGGGGCGGCTGTCGCCGGCTTTATTATTAATCGCCGCCGGTCTGGTGTGCGTGAACGCCGCCGAGTTAAGTCAGAGCACGCAGCCGTTCCACCTGTTGCGCTATTTGAGCGGCATTGCCCTGGCGCTAATCGCCGTGGTGTGCTGGACCTGGTATCCCTTGCGCAACGCGCGCTGGCTACGGCGCCACCCCTGCCATAAACCCACTACCTGGGCCACGGCGCAGGGGCTTGCTACGCTGCCGCTGGCCGCGGCGGCCTATGGGATGATTTGCCTGGGTCTGGGGTTCACCCATCCGACGTTCTCCCTGCCGTTCGGTCCGCGGCCGCTGGTGTTCGTGCCGTTGATGATCGCCATCGGTTTGCTGTGCTCCTGGTTGGGGGCGTTTTGCTGGAACGAGGCAAGCCAGCGCTTGCCCACGGTGCTGGTGGGGCCGCTTATCGTATTTGAAACGCTGGCCGGCCTGACCTATACCTTTTTGCTGCGACAGGCATGGCCGCCGATGTTATCCCTTACCGGCATCGCCTGCCTGATCATCGGCGTCGCCTATGCGGTCAGTATCAAACCGCAGCCGGTGAAAAAAATCGTTTCGCTCTAAGCGCCAGACGACCGCCGGCGCGGCGGTCGTTTAGACGCCCTTGGCTTTTTCTTTTCTCGGCCGCAGCGCGCCGGTATGATCATAATAGCGGCTCGGCCAGATCTCCGCCGCCGGCACGCCGATAACCTCGGCTATCACTCTCTCCCCCTTAGGCCACGGGCGGTGCAGCGTGTTGGACAACGTAGTGGAGCTTAAGCCAAAGGCGCGGGACAGGGCGGCCAGGGAAGTACCGCGTTTACGTAATGCAGCTATAATATCAGCCTTGTGCCAGTCTTCCTTCATGCACACTTCTCCTGTGGTGTTTGAATCTCCTGCTACAATACTACGTTATTCGTAGTTCTAATGACAAGCCGAAACTACGATTATCGTAGCTATGATCACACGACCCTCTTATCTCGATGTTTTTTGCCGGCGGTTGAAACAGGCGCGGCAGGCCAAGGGGCTCTCTCAGAAGCAGTTGGGTATTGCGGCGGGAATCGATGAATTTGTCGCCAGTACGCGTATCAATCGCTATGAGAAGGGCGTCCATGAGGCCAACATTCAGATTGCCCAGCATTTGGCAACGGTACTCGACGTGCCTCTCGCTTACCTGTATACCGAAGACGATGAGCTTGCGGAGTTGATGCTTATCTTTCTGGCGCTGGCGAAGCCGGGTCGTGGGGAAGTGATGAACGTCGCGCGCCGCCAGCGATCAGAGTAAGGCAAGGGCCGGATAATCTGGGCGTGCTGTTCGTTGAGGAATTTTAACCATAAAAAAAGCTGCCGCGGCAGCTTTTTTTTCGTCGCAAGGACGCTGTTACATCATGGCGCCGGGCGGCACATCTTTAACGGTGTTCAGGTAAGACGCCAGGATTTTTTTGATAAAGTTACGGAATTTCATCTTGTTCCTCGACCAGTTCGGTTTGTTGCCAATTATTAATTCTGCTGCGGTTATAATATGACCTTCGTCACAATAATGCAAGTTTTTGTGATACGCGTCACACAAAAAATCGCCACATCCCCCTTTTTAGCCCGCCATTCGCCGCCACTGACGCCGACACGCAACATCGTGACAACCTGCACGCGGTCGTCTGCGGCACCCCCTGCATCGTTGCGCTAAGGTTTGCTCCGTGGCTCCTACATTGAACGCTATTCACCCAATAAGCGGGACTGGAGGCAAAAATGATTCAGGATGAAGCAGCAATGTTGTTAGACGGCGGGGAGGGGAGATGAGGGGGTTTACAGGTATGCTTAAAAGCGTCGGTCATGGCCGCCACTCGCTCAGTAAATGGACCCAAGCCATCGCCTTTTTAACCTGTACAGGCGTTATTTGCTGGTACTCCTACCATTTGCGCCTCAGTGAATGGATGTTCGGTCTGTACTTTGGGGTCGCGGTAGGGGCGAACGTCCTGAATAAAAAAATCGCCATGGATAAGGCGCTGGAGGATAAACGCGTTGATGTCGCTTCCGTTGTCGCCGATGCCTGTCAGCCGGCGGGGGAAAATCAATGACAACGCTATTGTCATGTCCTGGCATCATCGCCACCCTACTCGGGGCGGTGATGGGGTTACTGATGGTGGCATTCGGTTGTGGCCGCGCGCGGGGGCGTGCCGCGGCGCAAAAACGGGCCGCGGCGCAGCGCGAGGCGGCGCAGCGTCAGGCGATAGCGCATATCGTGCAGCGGCAAAATGAGGTTCACAAGACGGCAGGGGGGATCAAGGATGAAATTAATCGTTTGTCTGCTGGCGATGTCGATAGCCGGCTGCGGAAAAAATGGCGCTATCCCGATGCCGCCGGCGATCGTTGATACCGGTTGCAGCTGGGTGACGCCGCTGTATCTGACCGACAGGGATATCGACCTGCTGGATGCGCGTACCAAAAAAGCGCTGCTAATGCATAACGAAACCGTGGAGAAAAATTGTGGCGCCTCGGGCACCGAGACGCTATCCAGGTCGTCAGCGGCCGAGAAGTGCGGGTCGCGTTACCTTATTCCTGGCGACGACGATGCCATAAATATTTCCCCCGGCGCGCTAGATTGACCTCTAGGCGCAAGGAGGGCACCGCGCACCGCCAAACAGTGCGTGGAACAACGGGGGCGAGGCCGGCGGTTCGTCCAGCGCACTTTGGCCGGCGCGGCCGGGGGTTAGCCGATTCCATAGTAATGACGTTCAAAGTTGCTGATGGAGGTCATTGCTCCCTGGGCCATTGCGTCAAAGCCGTCTGGATAAACCATGTGATAGCTGGCAGAGTGGAACATCGGCTGTCCGCTGACGTGCAGCCACAAACGCCGCAGCGGATTATGGGCAACTCGATAGCGCGGCATAATATCGCCGCCGGCGAAGCCTTCGGCAAAAACCGACTTTACCGTGAAGAGCAAATTATCATAGGCCGCCACCGGCCGGCCCAGGGCATTGGCCACCTCGTGCGCCGCGCCGCTGCGCGCGCCATAGCAGGCCAGCAGCAGCAACGGTTCATTGGGGGAAAACACCTGCTGCTCGGTCTTCATGGCAACGTCCAGCAGCGGCTGAATATACTCATAGGCGACCGTCGCGGCGGAAACCATCTGCCCTTCAGGGTTTTGCAACAGCGCGCCTGTCGGCGAGCCGTGAGTTTGAAACGCCAGGATGTGACGGTTGGCGTAATTGGTATACAGCCCCATCTCCGATTTGTTGAGATGGTAAATTGGCCGCGGCGCAAAGCCGGCGCTTTCTATCGCCATGGCCTCTCTGGCCGCGATCGCCTCGCCAATACCGCTGGCGGCCAGCGCGACACCCAATGAACACAGTGACAACACGCCGGCCACGTGCGGATGCTGTCGATCCAGCATGCCCGCGGCGATAGCGAGGATGCCGCTGGTCAATTGGGTGGCGGATAACGTGAGCGCGGTCGCTAAACCCGCCGGACCGGCGGCCAGGAAAACCGCCGGTGCCATCAGCGTGGCGCCCGCGCCATAGGCGTAATTTACCCAGGCATTCCAACTCAAGCGGCCATCGGGATCGAAGCGATTGATAGGGTCGCCGCGACCGTAAAGATAGCGGTTAATCCCCGTCAGACCGCCCACCCGCAGGTTATCCTGGGTGGTGAAGCCCTGGAGATCGGGACGATAAAGCCGGTAGCCGCTGCCGAGAAGGTAGCCGCCGCTCGCCGTATCGTACAATTCCCCTTGCCACAGCGGCAGATAGCGCGCCAATGGACTGGCGCAAGCGGCATCAAACGAAGACGTCGCCGCAGCAGGGGTGCCCCAGGCGAGGTAATGCTGGGTGGGTTGGCGGCCGTAGCGCAGGAGACTGCCGCGGCTATCCGTCGCGGTGAGTAAAATATCCGTTCCGAGCGCGGAGCGGGTTTTCACCGCCGCCAGACCGGCGGCGTGGACATAGCTGACCCGGTCAATCTCCTGCGCCGGCCTGGTGGGACAATGGTGTTTGATATGCGCCAAGCGGCGGCCGTGATAAAAGTGCAGGGAGGTTGCGTCTTCGCCGCTCTGTCCTTGCAATCGATTGAATGCGTCGTAGCAATAACATGTCGCGGGAAGGCCGTCGCCGGAGACCGCTTGCAATCGCCCTAGGGGATCGTAACGATAGCGCCGCCGATGACCGTCATCTATCAGGCGGCCTTGCAGATCATAGGCCAATTGGACGGTGCGGGCGTCGGCGCCGCCGTACTGGATGCTGGTGCGGCGAGTGGGGCAGTCGGGGTGGTGGTAGCCATAGCGGGTCGTTTGTTCGGCGGGACAGCCGGTTTGTGTGGGTTGTGCATAGTGTACCGTCGCCTCGGTAAGGTTGTTTAGCGCATCCCAGGTGAACGTTTCGGCGATCACCTGCTCAAATTGCTCGCCCACCGCCGCCAGCAGCGGCAACTCGCCGGCGTAGCGGCAGGCGGTAAGGCAGCCGCGCGCGCTATAGTCAAAACTTTCGTAGCGCCGTAACGTCTTTCCGCCCCTGCGTTCTTGCAGCGTACGTTTGACGATCTGATCCAGGCCATTAAACTGCTGGCTAATGATGAGTTCCACCGGCGTTTCCGCGCCCGTTTGGCTGGTGACCAAGATATTGACCGGGCGGTTGAAAGCATCAAACAGCCACCGGGTAGTCACGTTTTCCTGACCGGGCAGTCTTACCTGCCGGCGCGTCATGCGCTCGAGATGATCGTAATCAAAATGGACTTCCATATAATTGTCGCGTACGGAACTCAAGCGACCGGCGGCGTCATAGCGATAGCGTATATGCGTATCTTCGCTATCGCGCACGCTGAGGAGCCTTCCCGCGAGGCTGTACCGGTAATAGACCTCATACAGCAGTTGATCCCGCGCGCTGAAAATCATCTCCTGCACCCGCTGACCCTGTGAATTGTAGCGCAGGGCGACGCGGCTCACGACGGCGCCGGAGGGGGAGGCGTCGGTACGGTATTCGGTGCAGCCAATAAGATACCCGGTGGTGTTATCGTAATGGAACTCGCGGTGGCCTCCCTCCCAACTTTGCCGGATCAAAGCGTTATGCTTGGGATGAAAATCGAACCGCGTGATCGTGCCATCGGCATGTTGGACTGCCGTGGGTAGCGGGCTCAGGGCGGCATAATAGACCTGGGTCGCCGTCGGCGCTTCCCCCTCGCGCGATGCCGTCATCCGCCCCCAGCGATCGGTCTCGCAGCGGTATAGCGTTTGCTGAGGCGCCGTGGGTCCCGCGCTGATGGCGATAAAGGACGGACTGTCGTCCGGCGAGCGGTAACGATAATGCAGCAGACTGCCGTCCTGCAGCGTCTGCTGCGCTACCCGATCGTCATCATTATAGCGCCAACGGATGGCCTGGCCTGTCCCCCGTTCGTTCACCGCGCTCAAACGGCATTGATCGTCATAATTCAGACGCAGTTCACTGATAATGACGGAGGCTTTGCCGTCAGGCTGCGGCAGCAGACGCAATTGCCGCAATGGCTTACCGTGCCGGTAACGTTCGTAGAAGATACCCGAATAGTGCGGCGCAGCATTGCCATGGCGGCCGCTGCGGTAGTCGCTGCGCGTTTGTTTGCTGCTTTTCTGTTTAATAATGTCCAGATGATGGTAATGGCAAACGCCCTGCTGGCCGTCGTGATCGACGCTTGCATAACGGTGACCCCAGTGATCCCAGGCGCAATCGTTGTAGCGGGTGACAAGCGGGCGAATGGGGCCTTCCTCATCGCTGTGGTCGTAGGTTGTGAGGCGGGAAAGCCGTCCCAGCGGATCATACTCGCGTTGCTCGATCGGTAGCCGATTCAAGGGATGCTGACGACATTGATAATAGCGGCGGTGCAGCCGACCGAAACCGTCAATATGGCTGATGATACGGTTGCCCTGAATATCGGTACGGGTCAGAGTAATTAACCCGTTCTGGCGGAAGTTCTCCTCCAGCCAACGGTGGCTGACCGAGGCGTAGGGGGTATCGGCATGGTGTTCCGTTTTCTCTAGATATCCCTCCGGGGCATAGTGATAGCGGGTCGTATTGCCGTAGGCATCGGTAAATGACAGCAACGCATAGCCGGCATGACGCCATACCCGAGTGGTGGTGAGCGGCGCGGCATCGTCCAGATGGCGCAACTGCGTTTCCCGCTGTAGCTGCGCATCGGCGTCGTTTTGGCCTGCGGGAATCATTTTGCTCCAGCGGTAGGTTTCGCTAAACGTGTTCGGGGTATTCTCCGGGTAGTGGGTATAGGTTTTTTTTATCAAGCGGCCGTGTTCATTATTGCCGCCGTCGGGCTGCATGTGATAATCAAAGCGCTGTAGCAGCCGGCCCGGTACTTCTTCAGCGATGCAGAGGATCATTTGCCGCCCCGCCAGCGGCGAGCCGCTCCGGCCGGGGAAGCCGCGGTAGCGATAGAAGACGGTTCTGCCCGTGGCCGGATCCCCCCCTCTACGGCAATGGGTTACGCTTTTGATGAAGCGGATAAAGCCCTGAGGCTCGGCAGGGCAGTGTTCCTCCCCTGCCGGCGAGTAGTAGGTGATGCGTTCGCTGCTGCCGTCGGGATAAACATGCTGGATGAGGTTGCCCCCATTATCATATTCATAGCGGGATATTTCGCAGCGATAGCGGGGCAGATATCGGGGCGCCGGCCCGTTTTCATCCCAGGTGACCCGTTTTTCTCGCGCCAGCGCGTAGTGCGCGCTTTGATCGGCCAGCGCCAGCGCATCGTCACAGTTATAAGCCCATTGCGTGCTGGTTCGTCCTCGCCGCCGTTGTCCACAGACCTGCGTTTCGCGGATCTCCTCTTTCGCCACCAGTAAATGCAAGCGATTGTAGCGGTGGATAATCGTCTGGATCTCAGGTGCGCCGTCGTCGGAATGGAGAACGTTTTCCGCCGGCATGGGCAGGATACGGGTCATCACCGACTGATAAGGGGTCGGGGCTTCCGCGGCGCCGTCAGGATGATGGTGACGGGTCGGATGCGGAGCAACCGCATCGCTGTGGCTGATGCTGAAGGTTTCGGTCAGGCAATACAGGCGCTTATCGCCGTCGCTGACGGTGGTGGTATGGCCGTTGACAAGGGGGAACACCGCATCTTCTGCGTAGCCAAACGATTCGCACACGCCGCCGGACAAGTTAACCTGTTGTATTACCCCCAAGGTGGGGTGATAGGCGATACGGCATAAAATCCGTTCCCCCGCGGATCCCCTGGATAGCTGAATCAGTCGGCCTCCGGCGACGGTCAACAGGGTGGTGACGGGGGCTTGCGATGCGGGAAAGCAGGTAAAAACCAGCTCTGCGTTTATCGCAGACGCCGTGTTGCTCTTTGCATCGGCCTTGGCCCCTGCCCGGGCGCTGGCGTTTGCCTGTACAAAGGCTTCTGACGCCGGGTTTCGCGCGCTCCGGGCGTTGGCCTCGATGTCAGCAATCAACCCAGCCTGCGCTGGGGCGTCGGCTTCCGTCTTTGCCGCACTTCGCGCGGTGGCCTCGATGTCAGCAATCAACCCGGCCTGCGCTGGGGCGTCGGCTTCCGCTTTTGCCGCACTACGCGCGGTGGCTTCGATGTCAGCAATCAATTCGGCCTGCGCAGGGGATCCGCCTTCAACATCCATCCTGGCACGCGCCTTTTCCCCGGCGGGTGGCAATAACCGCAGCGACGTGCGCAGCAATTCGCCGTCGTCATCGGCAACGGAAATCAACAGCGCCAGATGCTGCCGCCATCCCCAACTGAGCGTTAGGGCGTTTCCTCCCGCAGAGAGCCGCGTTTGCAGTCGCCACAGTACATCGTCGGCGGGTTGCTGCGGCGAACGGGAGACGATTTCGATTGCGCCGTTGCGATAATAAATCCACAGGCTGTCTTGGCGCGTAGCCAACTTGATGTGCTGCGGGCACGGAGAAAGGAAAGCCCATTCCCCGTCTCGTCGAGTAAGCCCGAAACGCGCGCCGCCGTCGGTTTGCAACTGCCGGGTCTGCGGATTGAACCATGACAAAGTATCGCGGAAACCCTGACCGTACAGGCTAGGCTGCGTTTCCAGCGGGAGATAGTCCAGCATCAGGCTGAGCGCCGGACCCATGTGGTCATTGCCGATGAGGTGCAGCAGCGGTAACTGAAAGCGAATCAAACCGGTGCGCGGGTCAATGCACGGTGAAGTAAATGTATTCATACATCCTTGTCCTGGGGTCAAAAAGCGCCGGGAAAATAGCGCGTCATGGCGGTCGTTGCTTCCGATAGCGGGCGGCCGCCGGCGAAAGGGCCGTCGGGATAAAGCAGCGGATAGCACATTGTCGGGGCAGGGCGATAGCCCATGAAAAAAAGGTAAGCATGGGCCGCGCCACCTTGCGCCGCAGCGGGAAATGATCCATCGCGCTGAACACTTGGCGCGAAACCCTCGGCGGCAAAAGCCATTGCGGGCCCTAACGCGAGCGTGAATGTCGCCATCGGCCGGCTAATGAGATCGGCGAGCTGCCGGGCGGATTCGGTGCCGGCGGCGTAGCTGGCAAGCATTAACAGCGGATGATCGACGCTTATCCACGGTTCTTCGCTCGCAAGCATAGGCAGAAGGCTTGGCCAGGGGGGAGCGATTGAGCGTGGGCTCGTCGGCAATAAACTGCCGTGATGCCCGCGTTGCAGGATGTTTTGCAACGTGGGGCAGGCGGCCTGCGCCAACGGGTTCTGGTACCGATAGTGGCTGAAATGATTTACCTGGTTGTTGCCATGTTTCAAACATGAAAGGGATAGGCTTTGAAACGCGTCCAGCGGTGACTGCCGGCGGCGGTGTTCCCCCACGACCGGCTCGTCGCAGCCGGCGGCCAGCGCCAGCATTTTTGACGACCACAGCAGGGCGCAGCTGACCATCGGGTCTTTATACTCCAGCGATCCCGACGCAATAGCGGAGGCGGCCCAGCTAAAGTCTGTTGCGGTTAGCATGATATGCAGAGGAGGGGTGGCGCTCAACACCGTATCGAAGGCGGGGTGCGTCAGCGGAGGCGCTTCTTTGCCCGACGGCTGCGTCATCCGTCCCCTGCGGTTGCCCCGCGCGTTGGGAAACGTTTGGTTAACGGGATCGTTCATCATGAAGGTATAAGGGTTCAGTCCCGCCACGCCGGGAAAACGCAGAGCGGCGGGGGAAATGAACCGCCGGACCTCGGGCTGATACAGCCGGTGATCGCTGCCCATAAAGTAGCCGTTGACGGCGCTATCGAGCAGGCAGCCCTGATAACGGGGCATGTCTTCAGGCAGGGTAGCGTCGGTTGCGACGCCCTCCATAGGCTCATTGGCCAGCCCCCAGGGAAGATAATCAATCCGCGCAGTGCCGCCGGCCTGCACGGTATTTCCTTGCTGATCGGCGGCCAGCAACAGTACTGACGGCCAGCCCGGTTGACGCTCGCAGCGGGTGATAAGCGCGTGGGTATTGCCGTAGTGAAAAAGCGTTGCGTGCGTCAATCCGTTCTTGCGCTTATCCAGGTTGATATGCGCCGTCAGCCCGTTGATGGCGCCGGCCACATTGGGCACATCGTCTTTTTTGATGGCGTCAAGCACCGTCTGCGGCGGAAATGGCGTGTCGCGCGTGTAGCGTTTGACATGGGTTAGGCGATTCTGGCTGTAAAGATAAACCGTCTCACCCCGTTCATCGCCGCAGGCGAAAAGGCGGCCGGCGGGATCATAATGGTAGAATTTATAGTCGTGATTCGGGGTGAGGGTTAAAATCAAATGGCCAAAGCGGTCGTAATAGTAGCGAAGGCCCTGATGATCCTGAACTAGCCTGCCGCAACTGTCGTAAAGCAGCATGTTTGTTAGCGCAGGCTTCGCGGAATGCGACAGGTCGGTGAGGCGGGTGGGCGCTTCGCCGTTATGATAGAAATAGCGGGTGGTGAGAAATGTCTTGGCCGCGCCGCTCGCGGTCCCGTCGCCGAGTGGCGCGGTTTCGGTTCTCACCTCGGTGAGATTGGCGAGATCGTCGTACTTGAATTCCTGCCTGAGCACTTGCCTATCCATTTGCCCATCGTTAGCTAGCAGCGGCAAATTCCCGTGATAATGGCAATTCGTCAGATAGCCGCGTCGGTCATAGGAAAATGTTTCCTGACGCGTGCGGCCTACGCCCCCCGATGTTTCCGTTACCGTCTTGGCGATGATGTTATCCAATCCATCATACTTGAGCGCTATCTGTAGCGTTTTGGCGTCGGCCGTATGCGGCCCGCAGGGCGTGATAGCGATTTTGGTCACCCGATTAAAAAAACCGTAGCGCAGTTCGCGCCTGACGCCTTTGCCCGTGGCGCGCTCGGTGACGGTATGTTGCGCCAGGCGCCCGAAGGCATCATAGTCCAGCGATAGCTCGACTTCGCTGCCGGTCAATGTTATCAGCCGTCCCGCGCGGTCATAACGATAGAGATGCGTCTGGCCAAGGCTATCGCGGGATTGCAGCAGTCGACCGGCCAGACTGTAGTCATACTCGGTCCAAAACCCCTTTTCGTCCTCCGGCCCACAAACCGTTTCGCGGATCACTTGGCCTTCAGAATTATATTGGTAGCGTAGACAAGGGCCGGCCAGATCGTCGAGGAAATGATCCTGTACCGCCGTCACTCGACCGGCATTATCATAGTGAAACCGCCGTAGGCCATCGGCATACTTCATTTCAATCAACGCATGCTTCAAATGACGATGGTAGCGAAAGTGGAAAGTATTATGGCCGGCATCGGTATAGCCGATCGGGCGGGGGTGGGCACCCTCATAGCGCCAGGCGTTAGCGCCTTGTCCGAGCTGTTTTTCGCTCAGTATCCGCCCCCAGCCATCGAGGCTGCGTACATAGAGCTGATAATGGTCCGCGGCAGGAGCCGGTAAAGGTTGGCGCGACGACAACGGGGGGGAAAAGCGAATCTGGGTTGGCGGGCCATCCTGACGGTCATAGACATAGCGAAAATTACCGGTGTCGCCAATACTCATCAGGCATAAGCGATCCTGATAATCATATTGATAATTAACGTAATGCTGGGATAGCGTTTCGGTGACGGCGATAATGCGCTGCATATCGTCGCGGATAAACTCAGCGGCGCTGATAAGCTTGCCGAGGTTGTCTATTTCGCATGCCGCCTCGTCTAATGGCACGGCTAGGTCGGGCAGTGCAGACGCCTCCTCCCCCGCTGGCGGTCTTTTGTTGACAGAGCGGAATCCCTCTAAGGTTATGGCACTGCGCGTTTCACGCAATAGCTTTAGCGGTCTGTTTACTATGTCGTAATGCTCTTCAATCACGCCCGAGGCACAGGCGCGGAGATCGACCGAACGTGATGTAACATCGTAAGGAAACTGTTCGCGGGTTTGCCTGTCGTCAAAAATAGCATTATCGATGAGGTGATATTGCCCCCGCTCGCCGTCATGATGCAAGATGACGTTAAGCTGCCCCCACTCATCGTAGTAATATTCACCTCGGTGTTGCGCGATTTGTTGCGAGGGCGCCAGCGTGTTCGCCGCAATGTGCCAATCATTCAGCGTCGCCTCGATTAACCTGCCGGCGCCGTCATAGCGTCGTTCTTCCAGCGTGACCGGATTATCCGCCCGTCGGGCGCTGCAATAGGTTTTTCTGTGCAGGCGGCCGAAACCGTCAATATAACGATGAACGCCATTGCCGAGAGAATCGGTTTCACTGATATGTACCAGTGAGTTCTGTTGCAGATCATAGCGGATAGTGCGGCACTGTATGGCGGCGCAGGGCGTCTGGGCGTGGCGGGTAAGGAAAAAATCCAGATCGTTATTTTGATAGCGGTAGTCGGTCTGGTTGCCCTGGGCATCAATAGTGGTTATCAGGTGATAATCGGGCAAAGACCAAATAGAGGTGGTGGTAAGCGTCTGCTGTGCCTCGTTGGCCGTCCGTGCAGGCGTCATCTGAGGGGCGTCATCTTCCGGTGTCGACCCTTGCGGCACGGCCGCGGCCGTCTCCGGCGCCGCCTTGGGCTCTGGACGGGTATGGCTGACGCTGAAATGGCAGGTGCAGACCAGTTCATAGTCGGTGGGAGTATTGTCCCTGGCGGAGCGTTTTTCCCAAAAATAATCTTTGCTGACCACCGTCTTTTCCGGCTCGCCGGTATAGGTCATACGCTGGGACTTCAGCCGGCCGTGGCGCGAACCGAAGGTGGCTTCCGGTTCATCATAGTAGCTTACTTCCAACGTTTTCACGTCCACCCGAGACGGCACATCACGCACGTTTTTAATGGCGGTGTCTTGTGCTGGCGCCCGTCCAGCGTCGGCGGCGGGGGCTTTTAAGGGAAAGTTATAGATGACATAGGTGACCTTATGGCAAAGCACCAGGGTGTCATGCGGCAGCACCGACGGGCGATGACAGGAAAGGGCGTCATAGTGGTAGTAGATGCGACGAATCTGCGTCGTCGGGATATCCCCTGGGGGAATTTCATAACTGACTTCGGCGGCAAAGCGACGAAAACCCAGCGGATCGGCAGGACAGTCGCTATCACTGCCATCAGCGTTAAAATAATTAACGGTGAACTGACTCCCATCGGGATACACGCAGAGGGTTAAATTGCCATCAGCATCGTAATTGTAGTGGGTAATCGTCTTTTTCTGCGGTTGCTGATCGGGGCGTTGCGGGGTGTTGACGATAGGCGGGATGCGCCAGTGTTCTTCTTTTCTTGTCGGTAAACAATAGGTGCGGGCTAATTGCGCCAGCGGCGTAGTCGTCGCGGCGTCGACGGGGGCGCGATAGCTTAGAATGAGGGTGTGCTCACTTTCCTTAAGCTGATTATTCATCGTGATTTTCGTCTGGTGCTTCTCGCTGACCAGACGGTGATAACTATCATAGCGGCGCGTAATGATTTCGCTGCCGGTCTCCGGCGCTGCCGGGCCCAGTGGGCTGCGGTTATCACGGCGGATCGTGATTTTCGATGAATAGATTTTCCCCGGCGTGAGCATATCGGGCCGGCTTAGAGGGGCGTTTGCGGTGAGAAAATCCACACAGGTAAACTGAAAGGTCTGCGTCTGCCGATATAACTCCCTCTGGTTATCGGTGACGCGGGTGGTATGGCTTGCCATGCAGGGCAGAGGTCTGACGGCCCCGTCCGCGCAGTAGACGAAGTCCTCGTTGATGCCGCCGGGCAGGCGCAGCGATGTCAGGCGATCCCGGCTGTCATAACCTATCTCGCAAAGTGCGCTGGCGCGGCAGCGCGCGTTGTCGATACTGTTCTTATCGCACTGGCTAACGCGTGTCAGTTTTCCCTGCTCTTTTTGCAGCAACAGGCTATAGCTTTGCGCTAAGCCGGGCCAAACGGTGAGAATAACGTGATTTGGCGCGGGCGGCTGGCCATCGACCTGATGCAGAGACGGCCATTTTATTTCTACCAGGCTTTGCTGCGCATCTTTTATTTGCGCGAGACGCAAACGACCGTTGACGACAATGTAGGTGAACAGTATTTCATGGCCGGCGGGAGAAAAAACCCGGTTGAGCAAATAATACTTTTGCGCAATGGCTTTTGCCTGAGGAATAATGAGCTGTTCAACGGCACCGCTTTTGTAATAAATCCAAAGTGCGCCATTGAGCATTTTCAATCGGATATGAAGCGGGGCCGGCGGACAAAATGCCGGTTCGGATGCCTCGCCCTCAAGGCGATATTGTTCACCGTTGGAGAGCGTTAATAGGCGGCTCTCCGGATCATATCGGCTGAGATTATCGTCGAACCCTTTGCCATAACCTACGTCCTGGAGATGCAGCAAAGAATAACTCAACGATAGCGCGAACTCAGGCCCTAAATGGTCATTACCAATAGCGGTAACAAGGGGGAGGCGAAAGTGTAATAAGCCGGTGCGGGGGTCGACCTGCGCTGCAAAAGGGTGGTGCATAGCGATATCCTTATCGTGGGTAATAGGTACGAGCCATCACGGCAAAGGCGTTGCCAGTGCAAGGCCGTGCGGTTGGCAATCTCTTTGATAATCGTCGGCGCAATAGCCGCCGGTAGTGGGGCGTTGCCGGAGGTACCCTTTTCCTTCTCGGTCAGGCGGTAAATTTTTATAACATGGGCGGATGGCCGGCACCACCTGACCTCTGCGGGACGCGGGGGGATTACCAGGGCCATGCAAAGGGGCGTTGTGAACGCATGGGGTCGAGGTGTCGGCAGCGGGCGCACGGCGGCTACACGGCGGCGGCGAGCGCAACGGGTCAGCATGGAACCCCGGCAAGGCTGAGGCTCCCGCCGCGGGCTGCCATCAGTCTGGAACACCGCCAGGCAGAGCGGATGGCTTACAGGGTGCGGCGTCATTGTTATGGCGGCGGGCGGTCGATTGACAGCCGGTCGAACCGTCGCGTTGTGTGGCGCATCGGCCGCTGATTGACCCCCGGGCCTCGAGTCGCCGCCGTCCAGGTAATTTGCGCGTGCCGGATAATGTATTTATCGTGAATTTATTCTAGAAATAAATAAATTTCCGAGAGCAATACGTGACGCAAATAAAAAAGAACCTGGACTGTTATATCAATCGGAAAAATCGTGAGATTCATAATCCGCCGCGCATTGGTTGAGCTTTTGTTATTTATGCCGTTGCTAGGATGTTCTCTTTACGCTAGGAAAAGTCCCTATGAAAAAAATAATATTGCTCTTGGGCGTGCTAGGATTGGCGGGGTGCGCGGGGCATCATTACGCGGAAAAACCGGCGACCACTTTGATTGATCACGGCGATTATGCAGTGGATACGTCCTCTCCCTCTCAATCACAGGATGATCGCGTTCGATTTCTCATATTCCATTATACCGCCGTCGATGATAATGAATCCCTGCGGCTGCTTACGCACGGCAGCGTGAGCGCCCATTATCTTATTCCCTCCCATCCTACCGAAATTCACGGCAAACCGGTGGTATTACAATTGGTGCCGGAAAATAAACGAGCTTGGCACGCGGGCGTAAGCGGCTGGGCCGGGCGCAATAATATTAACGATACTTCCATTGGTATTGAGATCGTTAATGACGGGTTTCATGAGAGCCCTACCGGGAAGCAGTGGATCCCCTATCATAAAGAGCAGACGGTGTTAGCGGCCCGCCTGGCACGGGATATTATCGCCCGTTATCAAATTAAGCCGCAGAACGTGTTGGCGCATAGCGATATCGCACCGTTGAGGAAAACCGACCCCGGTCCGCAGTTTCCGTGGCGGGAAATGGCGCAGCAGGGCATAGGGGCCTGGCCGGATGCGGCGACGGTGGACAACTATTTGCAGGGCAAACATCGCTGGTCCGCCGGCAATGTCACGCTCATCCAACAGGCGCTGGCCGCCTACGGTTACACCATCCCGCAAACGGGCACGCTGGATAAAGAGACACTCCGCGTCATCAGCGCCTTCCAGATGCATTTCCGCCCCAGCAATTTCACGGGCGTAGCGGATAAGGAAACCGAAGCGATCGCCCGGGCGCTGGTGGAAAAATACTGCAATCCCACCTGAAACCGGCCATGACGACACGTCCGGTTACATATCATCCGGCTTAAATTGCGTTTACTCCGGCGCGGCGGCGATAGCGGCCGTCGCGCCGTGTGGTAAGGCTTACAGGGTTTTTTTTTGCTATTTCTTTGCGCTGACGCCGGGTTTTTGGTTGTAATTTGCGCAATTGTTCAGACGCCAGACGCACAATTTGATAAAATTGAGGTTCGTTACAGGCAAAAGAGAGAGACTAATGGAGGTTATCCTGTCATGAATCCTGGTACTTCATCCCCTTCTGAAAGCGCTGAACAATCCGTTACGACGTTGTCAGGCGTGATCACCAAATCACCTAGCCGAATCAAAAATACCGCCGGTCGGCCGATGGTGAAAGCGACCATTTTGGCGGAGAGCAAAAAACGCAGTGCGTACCCTCTGACCGTGGTGGGCTTTGATATTATGGCGCTGGAACTCATGGCGCATTTGCGCGGCGAACGCCTAACGGTGACCGGGCGCATGGAGTGGAACGGCGGGTATTCCCTCATCGCCGATCGGATAGTCAGTATGTCGTGATACCCCCCGGCGCGGTAGAGCTCCCTTCGCTAACGCACCCTCCCTTTTTATAACCTCGATACCACCGTCTTCCCGACGTGATGATGACCGCAGGTTGCCGTCTGCTCCGGGAGGGGCGTGCCCGTGCGCCGGCCACGGTTGCCGGGGCCAAGCGAGAGGGCGATGGCCAGGCGGCCAAAAAAGGGGCTAAACCGACGGGGTATTTAATGCTAACATTTCGGCTCTCTTTCACAAGGATCTGAATATGAAGCGAACTCCCGTCCTGTTACTACTGGCGGCGGCCCTGAGCGGATGCGCCGGCGCGCCGGAATATACCCAGGTCGTGGCGGCTCCGGCACCGCCGGGCTATGCCGGCATCTGGACCAGCACCACGCCGCAGAAGGCGCTGATTAGCCCCGAGGCGGTGGCTAGCTTGATAATCAGTCGGTCGGGGACCACGCTGGATTGCAGAAGCTGGCAGCGGACGATCATCAGGCCGGGTAAACTGACCGCGCGCGATGCCCGGCTGTATAACATCAACGAGAAAAACGAATTGAGCGCGCTGAGACTGGACCGTGATGTTTTACATTACGGCAATCTCACTTTGCAGCGCAGCGCGTCACCCACCGCACAATGCCAGCCGTTCATCTCCGGGCAAGGGGATAATTGGGTATTTAGCGCCGCGGCGCCGACGGCAAAAGCCCCCGGCAGCGGGGCGCATAAAAAGACCGGCGTGGTGAGATAACCCGGCTAAGACCGATGCCGTCCATCGCCGGCCTTAACGCCGCACCCGATGCTCTGCGCTTTCGCCTTCCCCATCAGAGCTTATCGGGTTAAGCCGCGACCGCGGCCGTCTACGTCAGGCTGCCGGCCGCGCGCTGGCGGTGGCTGACGTAGGTATTGGTAAAAATAATTTACCTGTCTTTACGGGTATCCGCGCCCGCATTCTGATATGCTCCCTTCGCGCTTGAAGCGATCCGCTCTCCCTAGTCCCGTCTCTCGCCGTTGCCGGACTCATAGCCTTTCATGCTATGGGCTGGTTGAATCGTGAAGCCCGAAACTGAGGCCGGCCGTCAGGCAGAGATGCCGGTTAATTGAACCGCTGATTCATGTAAAGAAATGAAAGATTACAACTTTTCAGCGAATAACTCACGCCGGAAAGTGTCATAGTTGCAACCTGTATCGCTATTGATGTTTTTTCTGATTGATGCGTTACGTAATGCAACTCATCATTAGGAAAAATTGATGCCGCAACCACAGAAGTTTACCCTTGCTCTACTGCACCCGCGCTATTGGCTCACCTGGTTCGGTTTGGGCGTGCTCTGGCTGTTGGTGCAGTTGCCCTATCCGCTGCTGCGACGGTTGGGCGGCCTCCTCGGCCGTATGTCCAAGCCTTTTTTGCAACGTCGGGTGCGCATTGCCCGGCGCAATCTTGAATTGTGCTTCCCCGATATGGACAGAGAGCGTCTGGAAGACACGGTCAACAATAACTTTACCTCCCTGGGCATGGGCCTAATGGAAACGGGGATGGCCTGGTTCTGGTCCGATGCGCGCGTCAAACGCTGGTTTGACGTTTCCGGCTTGCAGCACCTGCAACAGGCCAGCCGCCACGGCAGTGGCGTGATGGTCATCGGCATCCATTTCATGTCGCTGGAGCTCGGTGGGCGGGCGATGGGGCTATGCCAGCCGATGATGGCCATGTATCGGCCCCATAACAATAAGGTGATGGAGCTCATTCAGACCTGGGGCCGTATGCGCTCCAATAAAGCCATGCTGGATAGAAAAGACCTGCGCGGTATGGTCCACGCCTTGAAGCAGGGCGAAACGGTGTGGTTTGCGCCGGACCAGGACTACGGTCCGCGGGGTAGTATTTTTGCGCCGTTCTTCGCTGTTCCCCAGGCGGCCACCACCCGCGGCACCTACACGCTGGTCCGGCTGGCTCAGCCGCAGCTGGTCCCGGTGGTGCTTATCCGCAAGCAAGATGGGCGCGGCTACCAGCTGTTGATTCAGCCGCAGCTAAGGGACTACCCGCAGAACGATGAAATGGCGGCCACCTGCTATATGAATCGGATTGTGGAGCAGGAGATACTGCGCGCGCCGGATCAATATCTTTGGCTGCATCGCCGTTTCAAAACCCGGCCGCGTGGCGAGCTGTCGCTGTATGTGTAGACATGCTGCCGGCCCGGCTGATGGCTTAATCGAGAGGGCCAGGGGGGCAAGTATCGCGGTTCCAGAATTATCCGAACACGGCCGCCCTGTGGATAACTGGGGCGATGAAAGAGAACAGAGATACCGCTAAGTTATTTATTAATCTAATTATTCCTGCTAATGTGTCCTAACACGTTTCCTCCCCGCTCCTGTTTCTTCAACTTTTCGGCTTTTCTCTCAAATTTTGTTACCAATATTACAAAAAATTACTAGTACAGCGGCGGCTTCGTTTGGCTACACTGATGAACTTTAAATGCGCATTACCCTTTTTCGCCAATTTGACAGGTATCTTATGTTACGCAATAAGCGCTTCCGGGCACTCTCTCTGTTGACCACCCTTGGCATGTCGCTAGCCAGTTTCAACACTTTCGCCGACACCGATATCTTTACCGCACTCGATGATCCTTCCACCGCCAAAAAAAGCTTTGATGGTGATGCTCAGGCAAGCTACAACGCCCAAAGCGGCAATACCCGCAATTCCAATCTGGCCGCCAGCACCACCATGACCTGGTTCCAGCAGTCGAATGCCTATAGCCTTTGGGGGGAAGCCGCCAACAACTCGTCCGACGATCAGCGCAGCTCGGAGAAATATCAGGCCGGCGCCCGTGCCCGCCATAACCTCAGCACGCAAAACTTTCTGTTTGCTCAGGGGAGCTGGTTGAGCGATCGCTATAACGGCTACCGTTCGCGCGATACGCTGGTCGCCGGCTACGGTCGCCAAGTGCTGACCGGGCCTATCCACACCCTGCGCGTCGAAGCGGGTCCTGGCGTGCGCCATGATGAATACCAGGGCGGCGGCAATTCCACCAAAGCGCTGGGTTATGCGGCGGCCTCGTACAGCTACCAGTTGACCGACAACACCAAATTTATTCAGGGGCTGTCGCTGCTCGCCAACGATGACACCACGGTGAACTCGGAAACCGGGCTGAATGTCGATATCAACGATCATTTTGCGCTGAAAGTCGCTTACAACGTGACCTGGAACCAAAATCCGCCGGATAGCGCGCCGAAGCATACCGATACGAAAACGTCGGTCTCGCTGGTCTATAAAATGCAGTGATGGCTTACCGGCGCTGCCGGATAAGCGTTACCCGTCGGTCGTGACCGATGTTCGATGTCATGTAGGCGCCACGGCGCCTTTTTTTATGCACCCTCCGCCACCGCATTTCCCGCGCCGTCCCTCGTCGCTTTTCGGCTGCCGCCGTTGTTGCGATTGCGCACCGCCCGTCGCCGCGTTTCAACTAACTGTTGTTGCGATTGCGCACCGTCCATGGCGGTGTTTTCCGAATGCGGAGCAGATTCTTTCAGTGGCCGACCGGCGAACGCGAGATAATGCGCAGAGGGGCAGCGCGCGCCGCTTTGGCTGTTCACGCGGGGGGAAACGGCCTTGACGTCAGCAGATGCCCCACGCTGTCAGCGTGATCCGCAGGTTAAAATGTTTTTTTAGCAATATTTATCACGGATTACTGATCTAATGCTGGACAAAAAGCTTGCCAATTGCTGTACTACTCGACGACACAGAGTTTGTGTCTATCATTTATTTAAAGGTAAGTTTGATGTCTAAGATTAAAGGTAACGTTAAGTGGTTTAATGAGTCCAAAGGATTCGGTTTCATTACGCCTGAAGATGGCAGCAAAGACGTGTTCGTACACTTCTCCGCCATCCAGAGCAACGGTTTCAAAACCCTGGCTGAAGGTCAGCGCGTAGAGTTTGAAATCACCAATGGCGCCAAAGGCCCTTCGGCTGCTGACGTTACTGCTATTTAATTAGCCAGTTTCTTGAAAAACCCGCCCTGGTGCGGGTTTTTTTTCGCCTTGCTTTCAGCGTAGCGTAGGGGATCACGGCGTGCGGACATGGCCGACAAAGCCCGGTGGCCTGTGGCGGGCCGCCGAGTTAAATCGGCAGCGGCGGCGCCAGCCAGTTTACCACGCCCATCGCCACTGCCGTCATCAGCAGCGAGCCGAGCAGGTTGAGCAGGATATTCCCTGCGGCCCAAAAGATTTGCCCGCCGGCCATCAGCGCCACCGCTTCGGCGGAAAAGGTGGAAAAGGTGGTTAGGCCCCCGCAGAAACCGGTGGTCAGCAGCAACTTCCAGGCCGGATCCAACTGCGGCATCCGGGGGAAGAGCGCCAGCGCCAAACCAATGATGAACGCGCCGACAAGATTGACGAGCAGTGTGCCGGCGGGAAAGGGCAGACCCGAGTGGGTTAATTTGATGCTAACATACCAGCGCAGAACACTACCGATACCGCCGCCGATGAAGACGGCCGAAAATAAGGCAAACATAGCAACCTTTCACAATGAGAGTGGGTAAAACCCCGGAAAGGAAAACGTGACGCCACGTTCCCCAATACCTGCGGGCGAACGTAGACATCATCAGCCAGAACGGCGGTTATAAGGAGGAATGTCATCTCCTGATGGGTCAGTATAACAGAATTCGCGGCACGGAAAAGCGGTTGACGAGGGGAGGCAACAGGCGTAACGGGTGGCAATCTGTTACACATATCGCTTGTATTGCAGCCGCATTAGCGGTAAAAAGCAGGTAATATTCATTCACTGCTGAAGTTATCAGCCAGCGTTAACCCGGAAGGTGGTTATGGAAGGTTTAAGCATTACCAAATTGTTAGTCGTCGGCGCCCTGATCGTGTTGTTGTTCGGCACTAAAAAGCTGCGCTCGCTGGGCGGCGACCTGGGTGCAGCCATCAAAGGCTTTAAAAAGGCCATGAACGATGACTCGGCGCCGGCGCAGCAGACGCAGGCTGATGATGCGGCGCGTATCGCTGACCGCAAAGAATAAGTCTTCGCGGCAAAGAAGGGTGGTCGCCGGTGGCGCCCGCCCTTTTTTTTGCCCGCGCGCCGGCGTTTTATTTGACTTCGATGCCTTTGGCCTGCAAATCCGCGTGGTAGGACGAGCGCACGAAGGGCCCGCAGGCGGCATGGGTAAAGCCCATCGCCAGCGCTTCTTGTTTCATCTCGTCAAATTCCTGCGGGCTTACATAGCGTTTAACCGGCAGATGATGGCGGCTGGGCTGCAAATATTGGCCGAGCGTAAGCATCGTGACGCCGTGACGGCGTAGATCGCGCATCACCTCAATGATTTCAGCGTTGGTTTCACCCAGTCCGACCATCAGGCCCGATTTGGTCGGCAGATGCGGGTTCGCGGCCTTGAAATTCTCCAGCAGCTTGAGCGACCAGTGATAGTCGGCGCCGGGGCGCACCTGGCGATACAGGCGCGGCACGTTTTCCAGATTGTGGTTGAAAACATCGGGCGGCGCGGCATTGATGATATCCAGCGCGCGATCCATACGGCCGCGGAAGTCGGGCACCAGCGTCTCGATGCGGATGCTGGGATTTTTGGCGCGGATGGCGCTTATACAATCGGCAAAATGCTGGGCGCCGCCGTCGCGCAGATCGTCACGATCGACGGAAGTCACCACCACGTAGCGCAGCCCCATATCGGCGATAGTTTGCGCCAGTTTTTCCGGCTCGTTGGCATCCGGGGTGACGGGGCGGCCGTGCGCGACATCGCAGAACGGGCAACGTCGGGTACAGATAGCTCCCAGGATCATAAAAGTCGCGGTGCCGTGGTTGAAACACTCCGCCAGGTTCGGGCAGGACGCTTCCTCGCACACCGAGTGCAGGCCGTTTTTACGCATCGCGGCCTTGATGCCCTGAATGCGACTCGAGTCGGCGGGCAGTTTAATTTTCATCCAGGAGGGCTTGCGCAAGATTTCCTGACGTTCCACCGCGACGGTTTTGATGGGAATTAACGCCATTTTGTCAGCGTCACGGTATTTAACGCCGCGTTCCATCTGTATCGGTTTACTCATAATGGTGCAGGTCCAGTCCCGAAGTCGACAGCCTGAAGAGTAGGTAAATCAGCCTGTTACGTGAATATTAAACGAGTATCAAAAAAATTTTAAAAATTATAACATGTTGTTCACAGCGGGTGAATGCAAAACGTGGCCTGAGGGGCCAATGCGCTTGTGCAGGGCATCACGCCGCGGTTCAAGCGCCGTAGTGCGCCGCATCCCACCCCTGTATTTCGCCGGCCGTAGCGTCCATCAGCCGCAGGCATTCTGCGAGGAGCACCGGCGCCACATCGTCCATGCCGGTGCCGGGGGACAGATCGCTCACCTGCGTCATGCGTAGACCGGCATAGCCGCAGGGGTTAATACGCAGAAAAGGCGAGAGATCCATGGCCACGTTCAACGCGAGTCCGTGGAAGGAGCAGCCTTTGCGGATACGTAAACCGAGCGAACAGATTTTATCGGCGCCGACGTAGACGCCCGGCGCGTCGGCGCGGGCGTGGGCGGAAATAGCGAAGCGCGCCAGGGTGGCGATGACCGTTTGCTCCAGTAGGGTAACCAGATCGCGCACCCCAAGCCGGCGGCGGCGCAGGTCCAGCAGGACATACATCACCTGTTGTCCCGGACCGTGAAAGGTCACCTGACCCCCGCGATCGCTTTGGATGACCGGGATAGCGCCCGGCTGCAACAGATGCTCAGCCTTACCGGCCTGGCCTTGGGTAAAGACCTGCGGATGCTGCACCAGCCAGATCTCATCGGCGCTGGCGGCGTTACGCTCATCGGTGAAGCGGTGCATCGCCCGCGACACCCGCTCATAAGGTTGCAGACCCAGCTGGCGGATAACCAGGCTCTCTGACACGATGATCTCCCGGCTTACAGCACCATACGTACGATGTCTATTTTACCCAGCTCTTCGTACAGCGTTTCGACCTGTTCGATATGGGTGGCGGTAATGGTAATGGAAACGGAGTGGTAATTGCCTTTGCTGCTGGGTTTAACCTGCGGCGAATAGTCGCCCGGCGCGTGGCGCTGCACCACTTCCACCACCTGATCCACCAATTCCGGCTGGGCGCTACCCATCACTTTATAAGTAAACGGGCAGGGGAATTCGAGCAATTCATTCAGTTTGGTTTTCATAAGGACTCCCGGTGACCGGCATGGATATACCGCAGCGGCGGCAGGCGCCGGCGCTCCCGCCGCAGCGGGGGCAGATAGAATAGGGTTATTATAGGGGCGCGGATCCGCCCCTGACAAGGGATGAACGGATTAACCGAACCAATGGTGGAACATCAACTTGACATAATCGACCATGCGGCTGAAGAAATTGCCTTCTTTCACTTCATTAAGCACCACCAGCGGGCGTTGTTCGATGGTTTTACCGTCCAGTTGGAAATTGATGGTACCGACGCGCTGATTTTTCGCCAGCGGCGCGTGTAATTCCTGATTATCCAGCACATAGCTGGCTTTGAGATCCTTCATCCGGCCGCGCGGGATAGTCAGATACGCATCGCTGTCCACCCCCAGCTTCACGCTGTCGCTATCGCCAAACCACACCGGCTCGGCGGCGAACTCTTTGCCGGCCTTCAGCGGCGCCACGGTTTCAAAAAAGCGGAAACCCCAGGTCAGCAGCTTGCGGCTTTCGTTTTCACGGCCTTTCATGGAATGTCCGCCGAGTACCGCGGAAATAAGGCGCATCTGGCCTTCGGTCGCCGAGGCGACCAAATTGTAGCCCGCGGATTCGGTATGGCCGGTTTTGATGCCGTCGACGTTCAGATTGCTGTCCCACAGCAGGCCGTTGCGGTTCATCTGACGAATGTTGTTAAAGGTAAATTCTTTTTCTTTATAGGTGGCGTACTCGTCCGGCACGTCGCGGATCAGCGCTTTACCGATCATGGCCATATCCCGGGCGGAGCTGAACTGTCCGGGGGCATCCAGACCGTGGACGGTTTCAAAATGGGTATTTTGCAGCCCCAGCGCGCTGACATAATTATTCATCAGCCCCACGAACGCATCCTGGCTGCCGGCAACGTAGTCCGCCATCGCTACGCAGGCGTCATTGCCCGACTGAAGAATAATGCCGCGGTTGAGCTGCGACACCGGTACCCGATCGCCCGGTTTCAGGAACATCAGCGAGGAGCCTTTGAACACGGGATTGCCGGTGGCCCAGGCGTCTTTGTTTACCGTAACCACATCATTCGGGGTGATTTTGCCGGCTTTAATGGCTTGGCCGATGACATAACTGGTCATCATTTTGGTCAGGCTGGCGGGGTCGCGGCGCGCGTCGGCATTCATCTCCGCCAGCACTTTACCGGAATTGTAATCGATGAGGATGTAGGATTCGGCGTCGATTTGCGGTACGCCCGGAATCATGGTCTTCAGATTGACATCGTCGGCAAAGCTTGCGGAAACAACGCCCATGACCAAAACGGTACTCAAGGCTAACCGACTGAATAAGCGGGGTGTAGTTACATTCTTCATGTCAGGATAACGGCATCCATGGGGGTAAGTTAAAATCGTGCCACACTATACCAGATGTCAAAAATGGCGGCATCAGGCAAAACGGCACCGCGTGCGGCTGAGGCAAATAATTTTGTTTCAGGGGTTTACACGGTGCATCGACTTATTGACAAACGGCCGGCGACCCCGGTCAGAGCGCGCTGGCCAAAGACCATCAAACGCCGCCGGCCGGGAACAGGTAGAGGGCGCCGGTCGGAAGCGGTAGACGGTGGTTGCCGGGAAACGGACGCCGCCGGTCGGGAACGGTCAAGCGGCGTCGGTTGTGACATTGTCGATCGCGGCGGCTATAGCGCCGTGATAAAGGCCTGTTGCTGGGCTTCGCTCTGCAATCGCTGCACCAGCGCCTGCGCCTGCTGACGACTCGGGAACGGGCCTAACTGCACGCGGAATAAATTGCCGTTGGCCGAGACTCTACCCGGCACGCTGAAGCGATTACTGAGGTCTTTTTGCCAATTGGCGGCGCGCTGGGCATCGCCGATGGCGCCTACCTGCACCATGAAACGGCCGGCGGCGGCCGGCGGTGCGGCGTCCGCGGCGGGGGGCACGGCGCTGGCCGCGGTTTCAGCGTTTTGAGTTTCCACGACGCCCGCCGGTAAGGCCGACGGCGCGCCGAGGAACCCGCTGCGTTGACCGGTGGCAGCGAGCGGTGCCGTCGTTTGTTGGCCGGCGGACTGCGCGCCGGCGCCACCTTGGTCGACCGCGCCGCCGTCGGCGCTGAGCAGCGCGCCGTTAGCGCCGGCACGGCTTCCCGTCGCCGCGGGCACCGCCGCACCGCTATTGCCGACCATGGTCGCGCCGTTGCCGGAGGAGAGTGCCGCGCCGCTATCGCCAGAGGCGCCCGTGACGCTCAGATCCGGCCGCGGCGGTAGGGCGAAGCTCTGTTTCGCCACCACGGTGCCGACGGTGCCCGGGCCGGTCAGCGTGCCGTCCGGCGCCACCTGAATGAAGTCGACCCGTACCTTGGTATTGTTGGAAATATTCAGTCGGTCGGCGGCGGCGCGGGTCAGATCGATGATGCGTCCCGGCGTGTATGGGCCGCGGTCGTTAACGCGCACCACCAGTTGGCGGCCGTTGCTCAGGTTGGTCACCCGCACGTAGCTGGGCAGCGGTAGCGTCGGATGGGCGGCCGCCAGCGCGTAGGCATCGAATGGCTCGCCGCTGGCGGTGCGGGAATTGCCGCTGCTTTCGCTGTCATACCAGGCGGCAAGGCCCGTTTGGCTAAAATTTTGCGGGTTTTTAACGATGCTGTAGCGCTTGCCGTTGACCTCGTAATCCTGCATGTTGCCCGGATTATAAGGCTCATAACGTGGTTCAGCGCCGCTGATTTCCACAACGGGCCCGGTGTAGGCGGGCTGTGCCTGCGTCGAGGGTTGGGTCTCCTGCTGGGTGGTACAGGCGCTGAGCGCTAATCCCATCATGCCGATAATGCACCAAAGCTTTCGCATTGCTCACCTCTATAAACTTTTAGACAACATTTTTCGATGAGTATGTATCGACATGACGATACCAAACCCCGCCATTAGCACGATCAGCGCCGAGCCGCCGTAGCTCACCAGCGGCAGCGGCACGCCAACCACCGGTAAGATACCACTAACCATACCGATATTCACGAACACATAAACGAACAAAATCAGCATTAAACCGCCGGCCATGACCCGTCCGAACGTGTTCTGCGCCCGCGCCGCGATGACCAGACCGCGCATGATGACCCCCAGGTAAAGGGCCAGCAGCACCAGGACGCCAATAAGCCCCAACTCCTCCCCCAGCACCGCGAAAATAAAGTCGGTGTGGCGCTCGGGCAAGAACTCCAACTGCGACTGGGTGCCGTGCAGCCAGCCTTTGCCGGACAGGCCACCGGAGCCGATGGCGATTTTCGACTGGATGATATGGTAGCCGGCGCCGAGGGGGTCGGTTTCAGGATCCAGCAGCATCATGACCCGGTCGCGCTGGTAATCATGCATCAAAAAGAACCACAGCACGGGGATAAACGCCGCCACCAGCAGCGCCGCCACGGCGATCAGTTTCCAGCTCATGCCGGACAAAAACAGCACGAACAGGCCCGACGCGGCGATAAGGATGGCGGTGCCCAGATCGGGCTGCGCCGCCACCAGCAGCGTGGGCACGAAAATCAGCACCAGCGCGATAGCGGTATTTTTCAGCGACGGCGGACAGCTGTCGCGGTTGATAAAGCGCGCAACCATCAGCGGTACGGCGATTTTGGCGATTTCCGAGGGTTGAAAGCGGATAAAACCCAGGTCCAGCCAGCGCTGCGCGCCTTTACTGATTTGCCCGAAGGCATCCACCAGCACCAGCAGAAACACGCAGAAAATATACAAATAGGGCGCCCAGGCCTCATAGACGCGGGGCGGCACCTGCGCCATCACCAGCATCACCAGCAGGCCCATAACAATCTGGGCAATCTTACGTTCCATCATGCCCACATCTTGGCCGCTGGCGCTCCACACCACCAGGGCGCTGTAGACCAGCAGCAGGGTGACGAAAAACAGCAGCATTACGTCAATGTGCAGCTTGTTCCACAGGGAGGTTTGTTGCGGATTATCAGTCATGATCGGTTAATCACTCTCGCTGCCGGGCGGGGCGGGCGGCTCCGCCGGTAAGTCCGTGGTGTTATCGCCCAGGAGGATATGATCCAAAATCTGGCGGGTAATGGTACCCACCGCCGGGCCGACGCCGCCGTTTTCCAGTATCACCACCACCCCCACCGTTGGCTTGTCATAGGGGGCAAAAGCGGTCATCAGCTTATGATCACGCAAACGTTCGGCGATTTTATGCGCATTGTAGGTTTCGTTGGCCTTCAGGCCATACACTTGGGCGGTACCGGATTTGGCCGCCGCCTTGTAAGGGGCGTCGGCAAAACTTTTGCGCGCCGTGCCGTTCGGCCGGTTGGCGACGCCATACATACCGTCTTTGGCGATCTCCCAATAACCGGAATGAGGATCGCCGATTTGCGCCTGTTCCGGTTGTCGATAGGGGACCTGGCGGCCGTTTTCCCGCGTACCGTAGAGCAGATGCGGCGTGCGTACCGCGCCGTCATTAATCAACGTCATTAACGCTTTAGACATTTGCACCGGCGTGGCGGTCCAATAGCCCTGACCGATGCCAACGGGGATGGTGTCACCTTGATACCAGGGTTTTTTGAACCGCGCGATCTTCCAATCGCGGGTCGGCATCACGCCGGCGCGCTCCTCGGACAAATCGATGCCGGTATACTGGCCGTAGCCAAATTTGGTCATCCATTCGGAAAGCCTGTCGATGCCCATATCATAGGCCACCTGATAAAAGAAGGTATCCGCCGACTCCTCCAGCGCTCGAGTGACGTTCAACCGCCCGTGTCCCCAGCGCTTCCAGTCGCGGTAACGTTTTTCCGAACCGGGTAATTGCCACCAGCCCGGATCAAACAGCGAGAAATTTTTATTGATAACACCCAGGGTCAGCGCCGAAACCGAGATATAGGGTTTTACGGTAGAGGCGGGCGGGTACACCCCCTGGGTGGCGCGATTGATAAGCGGGCGGTTTTCGTCTTCCAGCAGCGCGTGGTAATCCTTGCTGGAAATACCGTCGACAAACAGGTTCGGGTCGTAGCTTGGGTTGGACACCAGCGCGCGGATGCCGCCGTCGCGGGGATCGACCACCACCACCGCGGCGCGGCTGCCGGCCAGCAGTTTCTCAATATATTGTTGCAGGCTGAGATCCAGCGTCAGGGTAATATCCTTACCCGCCTGCGGTGGCTGCTCGTGCAACTGGCGGATCACCCGCCCGCGGTTATTGACCTCGACCTCTTCGTAACCGGTTTTACCGTGCAGCGTACTTTCATAGTAACGTTCGATACCCAACTTACCGATATCGTGGGTGGCGGCATAGTTCGGCAAGATGCCCTCTTTATCCAGGCGTTCCACGTCGCGGTCATTGATTTTCGACACATAACCGATAACGTGGGTAAGCGCGGAGCCGTAGGGGTAGTAGCGGCGCTGGTAGCCCTTGACTTCGACGCCGGGAAAACGGTACTGGTTAACGGCGAAACGGGCCTGTTGCACGTCGGTCAAACCCACTTTAAGCGGTAGCGAGGTAAAGCGGCGGGAACGTTTACGCTCTTTTTCAAAATTGGCAATATCGTCATCGGTTAAATCGACAATCGGGCGCAGAGCGGCGATGGTTTGGGCTAAATCGTCCACCTTTTCCGGCACCAGCTCCAACTGATAAATGGTGCGATTCAGCGCCAGCGGGGTGCCGTTGCGGTCGTAGATGATGCCGCGGCTGGGCGCGATGGGAACCAGTTTGATGCGGTTTTCATTGGAGCGGGTGCGGTAATCCTCGAAGCGGACGATTTGCAAATGGTACAGATTGACGATAAGTATGCCGGTCAGCAGCAATATACCGGCGAACGCTACCAGGGCGCGGCGCACGAACAGCGCCGACTCGGCTGAATAGTCGCGGAAGGGGTTACGTTCTATTTTCATTCAGCGGAATTATTTCACGTTAACCATCTTCACCGCTTCACTCGCGGTGATAAGGGTGATTGGTAGTAATGCTCCACGCACGATACAGGCTCTCCGCGACCAGCACCCGCACCAGCGGATGCGGCAAAGTTAACGGGGACAGCGACCAGCTTTGCTCGGCGGCTGCCTTGCAGGCGGGGGCCAGCCCCTCGGGCCCGCCGACAAGGAGACTGACGTCGCGCCCGTCATGCTTCCAGCGTTCAAGCTGCTGCGCCAGCTGCGGCGTCTCCCAGCGTGCGCCGGGGATATCCAGCGTGACGATGCGATTGCCTTTTGCTACCGCAGCCAGCATCAGTTCCCCTTCCTTTTCCAGAATGCGCGCGATATCCGCATTCTTGCCGCGCTTACCGGCCGCAATTTCCGTCAGCTCGAAGGGCAGCTCTTTGGGAAAACGCTTGAGATAGTCGGTAAACCCGGTGTGCACCCAACCCGGCATTTTGGTCCCGACGGCGATAAGCTGCAGTTTCAAACCTCAGCTCCAGAGTTTTTCCAGCTCGTACAGGCGGCGACTTTCTTCCTGCATCACATGCACAATCACGTCGCCCAGATCGACGACGATCCAGTCGGCGGCGTTTTCCCCCTCCACGCCCAGCGGCATCAGGCCGGCGGCGCGCGACGCCTGCACCACATGATCGGCGATGGACATGACGTGGCGGCTGGATGTCCCGGTGCAGATAACCATGCAATCCGTTATGCTCGACTTGCCGCGCACGTCGAGGGTAATAATGTCTTGCCCTTTCAAATCGTCTATCTTGTCAACAACAAAATCTTTGAGCATGGTATCTAGCAAAGGTTCCCCCTCCGGTATGCTTCGCGCGCGCCACGCGGGAAACGGGTGGCGCAATAGTCAATGGGATAGCTGCCAGGCGCCGGTTGACCGCGGAATGAACTTGGCATCACAGCGCCGGCCTGGCCGGCGAGATAAGGCGCATAGCATAGCATGGCGCGCACACTAACGGTATAAGCCCTGTTCGTCAATATAACCTTGCACCGCGGGGGGGAGCAGGCCATCGCAGGCGCGGCCTTCACGGTAACGTGCCCGGATGTCGCTGGCGGAAATGGCAAGTTGCGGCGTATCCGCGCAATAGATAAGCCCCGCCGGCTGCCGATGCAGCGCCTGCGGATCCCGGGTTAACCGGCGGGTGAGCCAGCGGTTGTCGCTCTTGCCGTCCAGCCCGTCGCCATAGCCGGGACGGGCGCACACCAGCAGATGGCAAAGGTCCAGCAGCGCCAGGCCGCGGTGCCATTGCGGCAGAGTGAGCAGCGAATCCTGGCCAATGATGAAGCCCAGCGGCGCGTCGGGACCATATTCGCGGCGCAGTTCTTCAAAGGTATCGACCGTCCAGGAGGGCGTTGAGCGGCGAAGTTCACGATCATCAAGGGTGAACAGCGCGTCCGGCACCTCGGCGATCGCCAGGCGCGCCATCGCCAGCCGCTGCTGCGCCGACGCTACCGGCTGCGGCCGGTGCGGCGGGACATTGTTCGGTAGGAGGATCACTTGCTGCAGGTTGACAAGGCGCGCCAGCGCAATAACGGGCCGCAGATGCCCGTAGTGGATAGGGTCGAAGGTGCCGCCGTAAAAGGCCCTCAGAGCGCGATCAGCCATTAAGCATCGCCGCGGGCAGCGTTTTGCCGCACAAGAGCAGCGCCAACGCGTTCAGATCAGACCATACGGGATAGCCATAATCCTGCTTAAGCGCCAATTCAATGTGGGTCATTAACGCCACCGCGTCCCGCAGCTGCGGCAGGGTAAGCCGCCCCAACGCCTGTGTCAGCAGCGGCCGGCGGTTCTGCCACACTTTATGGCGGTCGAAGAGCGTGCGCATCGGCGCGGCGGCCATTTGCCGTTTCAGCGTCAGCAATTGCAGAACTTCGCGCTGAATGCTGCGCAGCAGGATCACCGGCTCCGCGGCTTCCAGCCGCAGCTGACGCAGAATGTGCGCGGCGCGTTTGCTCTTACCCGCCAGCGCGGCATCGACCCAGTGAAACGGGGTAAAATGCGCGGCGTCGTTTACCGCCGCATCGACCCGCGGCAGCGTCAGACTGCCGTCCGGGTAGATAAGCGACAGTCGCTCCAGCGCCTGGGCCAGCGCCAGCAGATTGCCCTCGTAGCAATAGCACAGCAGTTGGCAGGCGGCGTCATCCAGCGTCAGCTTCATGCTTTTGGCGCGCCTCGCCACCCAGCGCGGCAATTGCCCCTGCTCCGGCGTGGCGCAGCTCACCAGCACCGCACGCGGGCTAAGCGCTTTAAACCAGGCGGTGTTCTCCAAGGCGCGGGTCAGCTTGCTGCCGCGCAGGATCAGCAGCAGATCCTCATGGAGCAGCGACGCCAGCTGAAGTAGCTTTTCCCCCATGGCGGCCTGAACGCCACCGTCCGGCAGGACAAGCAACAGCGTCTGGCGACTGGCGAACAGGCTGCGCGCCTGGCACAGGCTGAAAATCGCGTCCCAGTCGGTGCCGGCGTCCAGCGTAACGCTGAAATGTTCGTCGAACTGCTGCTCCTGGGCCCGATCGCGAATACCATCCTGGCTTTCCTGTAGCAGCAGCGGATCGTTGCCGAACAGCAGATAACAGGGGCGCAGCGACTCTTGCAACTGCGCGCCCAACTGCTCGGCATACAGCCGGATCATAGTGCCGCCCGCCGTGACACAGAGCACCGGTTCATCAGGACGCCGGCGCCGCCGTCGGCCGCGGTTGCTGCTGCTTCAATTTCGCGTCCAGCGCATTATCCGCCTCCTCGGCGGCATGCACCGTCAGCAGTTTACGCACCAGCTGTTGCGCCGCCTGCTGACGCAATTCTTGACGGATGATGTCCCCTTCGGCATCTTTCGCCAGCGCCGTCAGCGGGTTATCAAAGAACGAACGATAAACTTTCACATCGATGGGGTAGTAATCTTTGCCGGGCATCAACACCTGTGCCTGTACGCTCAGCGTCATCTGGTATTCGGCGGTTTTCCCATCCTGGAATACCGACGCGGTCACCTGACTTTCCGACGAATTGACAATCCTAAGCGACGGCAGCGTCGCGTTTTTGTCCTTGGCGTCGTCAAGCAGCGTCACATCGTTCAGACGCAGTTCAGCGCGCACGGCACGGGTCAGCGGGCCGTAAGGATCATAACTGTTCAATGTCATGGTTTTCATTTCGGTCGGCACCTGGGCGGTGGTGCCGCGCAGGTGATAACCACAGCCGGCGGTGGTCATCACCGCCAAGCCCAAGATCAGTGCTAAAGTCCGATATCGCACAACGTCTCCTTCTGTTAACCCACGACCAGGTTAAGCAGTTTACCCGGTACATAAATCACCTTGCGTACCGTGGTCCCTTCCAGATGTTTCGCCACCAGATGTTCCTGAGAGGCGCGCTCACGTACCAAGGCTTCGTCGGCGTCTGCGGGCACGGTAATTCTGCCGCGCAGCTTGCCGTTGACCTGAATGACCACCAGTTTGGCATCTTCCACCCTAGCGGCGTCGTCAGCGACAGGCCACGGGGCGTTATCGATATCCCCTTCGCCCCCCAGCGCCCGCCAAAGTGTGAAGCAGGCATGGGGAGTGAACGGATAAAGCATCCGCACCACCGCCACCAGGGCCTCCTGCAGCAGCGCGCGATCCTGCTCGGTCTGCTGCGGCGCGCGCGCCAACTTGTTCATCAGTTCCATAATGGCGGCGATGGCGGTGTTGAACGTCTGGCGGCGGCCGATATCGTCGGTGACCTTGGCAATGGTTTTGTGCACTTCGCGACGCAGCGCTTTTTGCTCGTCGTTCAAGGCGGCGATATCCAGCGTACCCACCGGGCCCAGCTGGGTATGCTCATACGCCAGTTTCCATACGCGTTTCAAAAACCGATTGGCGCCTTCCACGCCGGATTCCTGCCATTCGAGCGTCATTTCCGCGGGCGAGGCGAACATCATAAACAGGCGCACGGTATCGGCGCCGTATTTCTCCACCATCTCTTGCGGGTCGATACCGTTGTTTTTCGATTTCGACATCTTGCTCATGCCGGCGTAGGCCAGCTCGCGGCCCGTGGCATCGGTGGCTTTGACGATGCGGCCTTTCTCATCGCGCTCCACGCTGACGTCCACCGGCGAGACCCAAATGCGTTCGCCGCTGTCCCGAAGGTAGTAGAAGGCGTCGGCCAGCACCATACCCTGACACAGCAGGCGCTTGGCCGGCTCGTCGGAGGTGACCAGGCCGGCGTCGCGCAGCAGCTTGTGATAGAAACGGAAATACATCAGGTGCATGATGGCGTGTTCGATACCGCCAATGTACTGATCCACCGGCAGCCAATAGTTGGCGGCGGCGGGATCAAGCATGCCGCGGTCATAATCCGGGCAAGTATAGCGCGCGTAATACCAGGAGGATTCCATGAAGGTATCGAAGGTATCGGTTTCACGCAGCGCCGGCTGGCCGCGGTAGATGGTTTTGGCCCACTCGGGATCGGCCTTCAGCGGACTGGTAATACCGTCCATTACCACGTCTTCCGGCAGCACGACCGGCAGTTGATCTTCCGGCGTCGGCACTACGGTGCCGTCTTCGAGGGTCATCATCGGGATCGGCGCCCCCCAATAGCGCTGGCGGGAAACCCCCCAGTCGCGCAGGCGATAGTTCACCTTGCGCTCACCGACGCCGCGCGCCACCAGCGCATCGGCAATAGCATTGAAGCCGGCCTGGAAATCCAGACCGTCGAATTCGCCGGAATTGAACAGCACCCCTTTGTCGGTCATTGCCTGAGCGCTGATATCCGGCTCGCTGCCGTCGGGGTTGCGGATGACCGGCTTGACGGGCAAGTCATATTTGCGGGCAAACTCAAAATCGCGCTGGTCGTGACCCGGTACCGCCATCACCGCGCCGGTGCCGTAATCCATCAGCACGAAATTGGCCACCCAAACCGGCAACGTCTCGCCGGTTAGCGGATGCAGCGCGTGCAGGCCGGTATCCATTCCCTTTTTTTCCATCGTGGCCATGTCCGCTTCCGCCACTTTGGTGGTGCGGCATTCCTGGATGAAATCGGCCAGCGCCGGATTGGACGCCGCCGCCTGCAGGGAAAGCGGGTGACCCGCCGCGACCGCGACGTAGGTGGCGCCCATAAAGGTATCCGGGCGGGTGGTGTAGACCGTAAGCGTCTCTTCGCTGTCGACGACCTGGAAGGTGATTTCCACCCCTTCCGAACGGCCGATCCAGTTGCGCTGCATGGTTTTCACCTGCTCAGGCCAGCTCTCCAGCTTATCCAGATCGTACAGCAGTTCGTCGGCGTATGCGGTAATTTTCACGAACCACTGCGGGATTTCCTTGCGCTCGACCTTGGTGTCGCAGCGCCAGCAGCAGCCATCGATGACCTGCTCGTTGGCCAGCACCGTCTGGTCCTGCGGGCACCAGTTGACCGCCGAGGTCTTTTTATATACCAGGCCCTTTTCATACAGGCGGGTAAAAAACCACTGCTCCCAACGGTAATATTCCGGGCGGCAGGTGGCGAGTTCACGATGCCAGTCGTAGCCGAAGCCCAACAGTTTTAGCTGGCTCTTCATATAATCGATATTGGCATAGGTCCACGGCGCCGGCGCGGTATTGTTTTTTACCGCGGCCCCTTCGGCGGGCAGGCCAAACGCGTCCCAGCCGATAGGCTGGAGGACATTTTTGCCCAGCATGCGCTGATAGCGGGCTATCACGTCGCCGATGGTGTAGTTGCGCACATGCCCCATATGCAGGCGGCCGGAAGGATAGGGCAGCATGGATAGGCAGTAGTATTTTTCCTTGCCAGGGTCTTCGGTGACCTTGAACGTATCATTTTCATGCCAGTGTTGCTGGACGGTGGATTCTATCTCTTCCGGGCGATAAAGCTCTTGCATGGCAGCCAGTGGTCCTTAAGTGAAATACGGCGACGCTCGCGCAGGGAGCGTATTAAAGCATAATGCTAGGATCCGCCTAGCATAGCTGATAAGCGATAGCGGCAACAACACCCAGCGCCCGGCTGGGCCGTTTTTCTAACAATATTCGCGGCGCGCGCGGCAAATCCGCTTCGTAAACGGCCTCGGCGCCCCGCGGGCAGACAGATTTGGACTAACATTATGAGGATAGTATCAACATGCCGGCAGCGCCGCCGGTCAAGGAGAGAAGAATGGACAAGGTCGCGCATCATTACCATCAATTGCTTACTTCGCTGACCCAGCGGCTGGAACAGGGAGAACGGGATATCGACGCGCTTGAGGCGGATGCCCGCCGGCGCCTGCTGGCCAGCGGTGATCTTACCCCCATTGAAGTGGAAAATGTCACCCGCGCGGTGCGGCGCGATTTGGAAGAGTTCGCCCGCAGTTACGATGAAAGCCGTGAGCACGATGACGAAAGCGTTTTTCTACGGGTCATTAAAGAGAGCCTGTGGCAACGGCTGGCGGAGATTACCGACCGGACACAGCTGGAGTGGAAAGAGGTGTTTAAGGACGTTAGCCATCATGGCGTTTACCACAGCGGCGAGGTGGTCGGTTTGGGCAATCTGGTATGCGAGCGCTGTCATCATACCCTGGCGTTTTATACCCCGGAGACGTTACCGCTCTGCCCGGATTGCGGTTTCGATGAATTCCATCGCCAACCTTTCCATTAACGATTTCGGCGGCAATAGGGAGTAGTCAGGGACGCCAACCGAAGACCCGCTCTGCCATTAAGCCTCAGGGAGGGCACCCTGGGACAAGGGAGGTCATCGGGGGATTGAGACGGCGCCGTGGGACAAGCAGCGGCTAGCTGCCGCTTAAGGCACGGGGGAAATACCCCCAAGGCATAAGCCTTTGGCGCTGCCGTGCGCCGGGCAGGGGAGGCGAGCGCCGCCGGACAGGGGCAATGGGCACCCTGTCCGACCTGCGGCAGCCTTAATGCAGGATTTTCGCCAGGAAGTCGCGGGCGCGGTCCGATTGGGGATGGGCAAAGAACGCTTCTTTGGGCGAGTCCTCGATAATGCGTCCCTCATCCATGAAAATCACCCGGTTGGCCACTTTACGGGCAAAGCCCATTTCATGGGTGACCACCATCATGGTCATCCCTTCCTGAGCCAGCTCCACCATGACATCCAATACTTCGTTTATCATCTCCGGATCCAGCGCGGAGGTGGGTTCGTCGAACAGCATCGCCACCGGATCCATGCACAGCGCGCGGGCGATCGCCACGCGCTGCTGCTGGCCGCCGGACAGCTGACCGGGGAACTTATTAGCGTGCGCCGCCAGGCCAACCCGTTCCAGCAGGGCAAGGCCTTTAGCGCGCGCCGCGCCTTTCTCGCGTTTCAGAACTTTGACCTGCGCCAGCGTCAAATTGTCAATAATCGACAAATGGGGAAAGAGCTCAAAGTGTTGGAACACCATCCCCACTTTGCTGCGCAGCTGTGCCAAATTGGTGCGTTTATCGCTGACGCTGATGCCATTAACGCGAATCTCCCCCTCTTGAATGGGTTCAAGGCCGTTGACGGTTTTGATTAACGTCGATTTACCGGAGCCGGAAGGGCCGCATACCACCACCACTTCGCCTTTATTGACCTCGGTGGTGCAGTCGGTCAGCACCTGAAAGTGACCATACCACTTGGAAATATTTTTCAGGGAAATCATCTAACCGTCCTTTTTTTCAAATAGTTCACCAGCGTGGAGGCGCTCAGGCTGATGACAAAATAAACCAAACCGGCAAACAGCACCATTTCCACCTGCGTCCCGTCACGCTCGCCGATAGACGAGGCGGTACGGAAGAAGTCGGCCAGGCTTAATACATAAACCAACGAGGTATCCTGAAACAGCACGATGCCCTGCGTCAGCAGCAGCGGCACCATCGCGCGGAAGGCCTGCGGCAAAATTATCAGCTGCATGGATTGCCAGTGCGTCATGCCGAGCGCCAACGCGGCGGAGGATTGCCCACGGGCGATACTGACAATGCCGGCGCGGATGATTTCCGAATAATAGGCCGCCTCAAACAGCGAAAACGCAATCATGGCGGAAATAAGCCGGATATCGGTCTGCGGCGATAGGCCCAGTCCCTTTTGCAGCAGGCTTGGCACGACCAGATAGAACCACAGCAGCACCATTAACAGCGGCACCGAGCGGAAAAGATTGACGTAGATTTTGGCGAACCAACTGATGGGTTTTACCGGCGAGAGACGCATCACCGCCAAAAGGGTGCCCCAGATAATGCCCACTACCACCGCGGTAAGGGTAATTTTTAACGTAATGGCCATCCCCTGCAGCATATAAGGCAGGCCCGGCTGTATGGAACTCCAGTCGAATTCGTACATTATTTGCTCCCAAGATTGCCCGGCAGGCGCACTTTTCGTTCGACAAAATGCATAACCAGCATAATCACGGCGTTGATGAGCAGATAGCCCAGGGTAATGGCGGTAAAAGATTCATAGGCGTGGGCGGAATAGTCCAGCAATTTGCTGGCCTGCGCCGCCATCTCCACCAGGCCGATGGTGGAGGCAACCGACGAATTCTTAACCAGGTTGAGCATTTCCGAAGTCATCGGCGGCACGATGATCCGATAGGCATTAGGCAGCAAGACATAGCGATAGGCCTGCCCCAGCGTGAGTCCCATCGCCAGCGCGGCGTTCAGCTGCCCCTTGGACAGCGACTGAATGCCCGAGCGTACCTGCTCGCACAGGCGCGCGGCGGTGAACAGCCCCAGGCACAGCATCGAGGAGACAAAAAACTGAATGGTGGGGTCCAATTCGGCTTTAAACCAGGTACCAATGGACGCCGGCAGTAGCTCCGGCACCACCAGATACCAGATAAACAGCTGCACTATCAGGGGAATATTACGGAACAACTCTACATAACAGGTGCCTATCCCCGCCAGAAACCGATTGGGCAGGGTGCGCAAGATACCGAACAGAGAACCCACGACGAAGGCAATAATCCAGGCGCAGAACGACACGGCGATGGTGACCTGGAATCCCGACCATAGCCAGCCTAAATAGGTGGTGTTGCCGAACGGGGCCGCTTCAAAAAAGATTCCCCAGTTCCAATTTGTTGACATAAAAACTCCGGTAAAAAAGGGTAGCGAGCGCTACCCTGAAGATTGATGAATGGCCCCCTGTTGCCGCGCTTCGGGGAACGGCCTTAGCGCGTCTGTCTGTCCGGGCCTTTGGTCAGCAATCAGTAGGGCGGGCAATCCCGCCCTTATTATCGTTATTAGTTTACGGCTTTATCGTTAGGCGCTTTGAACAGGGCTTTCATATCGTCCGACATGGAAAAGTTCATGTTCAGATCCTTCGGCGGAATAGGCTGTTTAAACCACTTGTCGTACCATTTCTCCGCTTCGCCGGAGGTCTGGATATGGGCAATAGTGTCGTCCATCAGCGTTTTGAACGGCGCGTCATCTTTGCGCAGCATGCAGCCGTAGGCTTCTTTCGATTGCGGCGTGCCGACGATATCCCATTGATCGGGTTTACGCGATTTGGCCCGCTCGCCGGCCAGCAGGGCATCATCCATCATAAAGGCCACCGCGCGGCCGCTTTCCAGGGTACGGAACGAGTCGCCGTGATCCTTGGTGCTGATGATGCGCATCTTCATCTGCTTCTCATCGTTGAGCTTGTTGAGCAGCACCTCAGAGGTGGTTCCGGCGGTGACGACGACGGTCTTGCCGGCCAAGTCGCTAAAATCTTTGATGGGGCCGCCTTTTTTCACCGCCAGGCGGGTACCGATAATGAACAGCGTATCGGAGAAGTCCACCTGCTTCTGGCGCTCCAGGTTATTGGTAGTGGAGCCGCATTCAAAATCATAGGTGCCGTTTTGCAGCAGCGGGATGCGGTTGGAGGAGGTGATAGGCAAATATTTCACCTGCAGATTCGGTGCGTCGATTTTCTTTTTAATGGCATCAACGATGGCGTTGGAGTAGTCCTGCGAATAGCCCACCACTTTCTGCTGGTTGTCATAATAGGAGAAAGGAACGGACGATTCGCGGTGGCCCACCACGATGACGCCGTTGTCTTTGATTTTTTTCAGCGTGCCCGTTAATTCCTCGGCATGAGCCTGGCTGGCGGCAATGCCGATCATCACTAACGATAACGCCAATTTGCGCATGTGCATCTTCCTGCTCCTTTGCTGTGATTACGGTATCTGACATTTCAGCGTCCGGTGCCCTGAGGCGGCAAGCCGGCCTGAGGAGAGACCCGCTTTAGGGACGGATTCGTCAAGCGAATTACCGTTAAAATAGCGTAATGTAAATAAAACGACACAAAAATGTTACCGTTTTGAGAACCGTTGCGCACTAAAATGCGGCGTACGGCGGCGTCATGCCCATTATCGGTGCAGGGCCTGCACCGTGACGGCGCGACGGTTTACGCCCACGCATCACGTCGCCGCATCGGTACCCTCAACCAAATAATTGGCAGCAATATTCATGCCAGGTGAAACTATTGCCCCGCTATGGAGCACGGTCGTTGATGGCGCAAACAGGTTATCTGCCAGCGGTGGCGGGGGATCCACCGGCATGGAAATGGCTTTCCAGAATAAGAACGGGGCAGTTCATGACCTGGCCGGCTGACGCGGCTAGGCGCCAGGCGCGGCCAATTTTGCTGCTGGGGTTATCGGCGGGGCCGGCGAGGAGAGGCAAGGTAAGCCCCCTTGACGGCGCTGACGACAGGGGAGCGGGGCGGTGACGGGCCGGCGGCGTTCGGGCAGTAAGCCCTCAGATTGGCAGTGACGGTTTCACGGCGATGAGGCCCGAGCCAGCACGGTCACGGGTGCGTTATGGCAACCGAGGCCGTTTGTCTCGTACGCTTCCCGCGTCGCGCGCTGAGGGCGCTTTTGCTATTGCGCCGCCTTATGCAGGGCAACGTGCGCCTTGAACACCTCCAGCGCCTTAGGCAACTGCGCCGGATCGTGCTGTCTACCGCTTTCCCACAGACCGGCGAAGCCAATAGCGCGACCGCAATGGATAAAGGCTTCATCCACCCGGATGACCACCACGCTCTTCGCCGGCACCCCGTTCTGGGCAAACCGCGCGCACAGAGCTGGGTCCACGGAAATCTGCGCCCGGCCATTCACGCGAAAACACTCCGACCAGCCCGGAATCAAAAACAGCAGGCCGGCAAACGGGTGATGCAGCAGATTGGTCAAGCCATCCAGACGATTATTGCCCCCCCGATCCGGCAGCAGCAGCGTTTTGTCGTTCTCTACCTGGATAAATCCCGGTTCACCGCCCTTGGGCGAGCAGTCGAACCCACGGGGACCTTGGGTACCCAACACCACAAACGGCGACAGGGCGATAAGCCGTCGCGCATAATCATCTAAATGATCAATCTGTTTATGCAGCACGCCGGGATGAGGGGCGGCGTAATAGTCGCGCAACTGCGCGCTGTCCTGCAAAATATAGCGTTCATCAAGCAGCATGCCATGTCCTCAGGCGGGTCGGCGGCGATCAAACACCAGCGCGGTCAATCCGGCCAGCAGCGTAACAATCCATAGCGGCCAGGAGCCGGCACGGGCGTAGGGGGTCAGCCCCCGCGTCGGGGTGACGTGGACGTTGAGCACATCACGGGTGAATTGCGGCAATTGCGCCAGCGGCGTCCCGTCGGCGTTGATAACCGCGGTGATGCCGTTATTGGTGCTGCGCAGCAGCGGCCGCCCCAGCTCCAGCGAGCGCATGCGCGCCATTTGGAAATGCTGCCACGGGCCGATAGAATGGCCAAACCAGGCGTCGTTGGACACGGTCAGCAGGAAGTCGGTATCGGGACGGAAATTATCCCGCACTTGGCCGCCCAGGATAATCTCGTAGCAGACGGTGGCGGTAAGTTTCATGCCGGCCACCTGCAGCTGCGGCTGCAAATACTCTCCCTGGCTGAGGGAGGACATCGGCAGATTGAACAGCGGCGCCAGCGGCCGCAGGAGACGCTCAAACGGCACGGTTTCGCCGAAGGGCACCAGATGATGCTTGTTGTAGCGATCCTTCGAGGGATAACGGTAAGGCGTGTCTTCGCCCAACACCACGATGCTATTGTAATAATCATAGCCGTGCGGCGTAGGCCGTGCGTCGATGATGCCGGTGATTAAACGGGTATGCCCCTGCCGCAATTGTTCATCGAGCCGGGTCAGGAACGCGTTCTGGGCAATCTCGTCGTCGGGGATGGCCGACTCCGGCCAAATGACCATCTGCGCCTTGCCGAGGGCCGGCAGGGTACGCTGCAGGTAGATATCCAGCGTCGGGCCGACCTGACTGGCCTCCCATTTCATCGACTGGGCAATATTGCCCTGCACCAGCGCCACGTCAATGGCCCGCGCCGGCTGAGGCTGGTACCACTGTAACGAGCGCAGCGGCCAGGGCAGCAGCAGCAGCGCCAGCGCGCCCAGCGCCGGCAGCCATCGCCGCCGCGCCAGCGCCAAGACCGCCAGGCCGCTTATCATCATTAGCATGAAGGTGATAGCCTGTACGCCCAACAGCGGCGCGATCCCTTTCAACGGTCCATCGATTTGACTGTAGCCAAATTCCAGCCAGGGGAAACCGCTCAATACCCAGCCGCGCAGAAATTCGGTGACCGACCACAGCACCGGCGCGCCGAGCGCCAGCCGCCACAGGCTGGTACGCGGCCACAGCCGTGCCAGCAGAGCGGCAAACAGCATGGGATAGAGCGCCAGATAGGCGGCCAGCACCACCACCAGCGCCACGTTTACCGGGCCAGGCAGACCGCCGAATTGCGCGATGCTGACGTAGACCCAGTTAACGCCGGTGCCGAACAGGCCAAAGCCCCAGACAAAGCCCAGCCAGCCGGCCTGGCGGCCGCTGCGGTTGAGCGTGACCGCCAGCAGGCCGCCGAGCGAGAGAATGGCCGCGGGCCAGAAATCGTACGGGGAAAATGCCAGGGTGCCGCAGGCGCCGGTAACGAGCGCCAGCAGCGCGCGGAGCCGCTGACGTGCAAACAGTGGGGGGATGGCCATTGGGAATTTAATCTTCCATGGTGGGTTGCGGTGAATTCTCGGGTATTTTGACATGCACCTGAATAATGCGCCGGCTGTCGGCCATCGCCACTTTGAAATTGTAGCCATCGATGTCAATGGCCTCGCCGCGCGCCGGCAAATGACCAAAGGCCTGCATCACCAAGCCGCCGATGGTATCCACTTCCTCGTCGCTGAAGTGCGTATTGAAGACGTCGTTAAAATCCTCAATGGGGGTTAACGCGCGGATGGTGAAGGTGTGGCGATTCAGTTGGCGAATATCCCGATCCTCTTCATCGTCGTATTCATCCTCGATTTCGCCGACGATAAGCTCCAGGATATCCTCGATGGTCACCAGACCGGACACGCCGCCGAATTCATCTATGACGATGGCCATGTGATAGCGCTGGGAGCGGAACTCCTTGAGCATGCGGTCTACCCGCTTGCTTTCCGGCACCACGACCGCCGGCCGCAAGATCTTCTCGATGCTGAAGGGTTCGTCGTGGCTGAGCATGAACGGCAGCAAATCCTTGGCCAGCAGGATCCCTTCCACATGATCTTTATCTTCGCTGATGACCGGAAAGCGGGAATGGGCCGATTCGACGATAACGTCAAGGCACTCCTGAAGGGATTGGTTTTTCATCAGCGTGATGATCTGCGAGCGGGGGATCATGATATCCCGCACCCGCTGTTCGGCGATATCCATGACGCCTTCCAGCATATCGCGGGTATCGGGGTCGATAAGTTCGTTCTGTTCGGAATCCCTGATAAGTTCCAAAAGATCGTCACGGTTTTTCGGTTCACCGTGAAACAGCTGATTTAGCATCAGGGTAAAAAAGCCCTTTTTGGGACTGGGGCTGTCGTTGCTCTGCGAATGGTCGTCGCTCATAGCGTTAAGTTAGTTTCACTCTCTAATAATTAAAGGGAACGGGAGATTACGCGTCTTTTTCCGCAAGATAGGGATCCGGGTAACCGAGCTTTTGCATAATCTCCGTTTCCAGCGATTCCATCTCCAGGGCTTCCTCATCCAGGATATGATCATACCCTAACAGATGCAGCGAACCGTGAACAACCATATGCGCCCAATGCGCCTCTAACGCTTTCTCCTGCTGCTGCGCTTCGCGTTCCACCACCTGGCGGCAGATAACCAAATCCCCCAGCAGGGGCAGTTCCACTTCCGGCGGGGCTTCAAAGGGAAAGGAGAGCACGTTGGTGGGCCTGTCTTTGCCGCGGTAGGTGAGGTTGAGTTCATGGCTTTCCGCTTCGTCCACCAGGCGCACGGTGACTTCCGCGCAGTCGCGAAACAGCGGCAACACGCCCTGCAACCAGCGCAGGAAATCCGCTTCGGCGGGCAGATCGCGCGCGTCGTCGCAGGCCAGTTGCAGGTCCAGTATCACCTCGCTCATGCGTTATGCTCCCCGGCGGACGGTGAACCTGAACCGCCCTGGGCTGCGCCGTTACTCTGGCCTAAGGACTCGCGTTTGCGCTCGGCAGCCAGCTGGTCTTTGCGTTTCTGGTCAGCGCTTTCCCAGGCTTCATAGGCATTGACGATACGCGCCACCACCGGGTGGCGCACCACGTCTTCGCTGTGGAAGAAATTGAAGCTGATTTCCTCGACTTCCGCCAGCACTTCCACCGCGTGACGCAGCCCTGATTTCTGGTTGCGCGGTAAGTCTATCTGCGTGACGTCGCCGGTTATCACCGCTTTGGAATTGAAACCGATGCGGGTCAGGAACATCTTCATCTGTTCAATGGTGGTGTTCTGGCTCTCGTCAAGAATAATGAAGGCGTCGTTCAGCGTACGCCCGCGCATGTAGGCCAGCGGCGCGACCTCGATGACATTGCGCTCAATCAGTTTTTCCACCCGCTCGAAACCCAGCATCTCAAACAGCGCGTCGTAAAGCGGGCGCAGATAAGGGTCGACTTTTTGACTGAGATCGCCGGGCAGGAAACCCAGCTTCTCACCGGCTTCCACCGCCGGACGGGTCAGGAGAATACGGCGGATCTCTTGCCGCTCCAGCGCATCTACCGCCGCCGCCACCGCCAGATAGGTTTTACCGGTCCCGGCCGGGCCGACGCCGAAAGTAATGTCATGATCGAGAATGTGGGCGATATATTGCGCCTGGTTCGGCGTACGCGGTTTAATGATGCCGCGTTTAGTTTGTATATTCACCGCGCGGCCATAATCGGGCACGCTATCCGCCGTTTGTTCCAATACCCGGCTCTGTTTGATGGCCAGATGGATTTGTTCCGGCTCAATATCGGCAATGATGCCCCGTAGCGGCGCCGTGTCGACGTACAGCGAGGTGAGAATGGACGCGGCGGCGTCGACGCACAGCGGCTTGCCCACCAGCTTAAAAATATTGTCACGCCGATTGATCTCAATGCCCAACCGGCGCTCAAGTTGCTTGATGTTGTCATCAAACGGCCCACAGAGGCTCAATAGACGGTTGTTGTCTGCGGGTTCCAGCATGATTTCTTTGGTTTCGACGTTCAAATCTTTCCTCTCGGCACAAAAGCCATTACAGGGTGAACCACAGGCCGGGAGCCGGCGGGCCGGCACCGGGGCACATGGCTAATAAATGAAGCATCCCCGCCCATGCGTCAAGGGCAAAGACCATTATATGTATATTGGGGCACAATTAGTGCAATGCAACCAGGGCAACGGCGAGGCGCCAGAGCGGCGAGCCGCCCCGGCGTGATGGCGGGCAGGGGGCTCACGGCTGGTAAATGCCCACGCCCAGTTCGTTCTCTTTACGGGTGCGGGCAATGACCGACGCCGGGCTTTCATGGCTGCGCAATGCCATTTGATCTTCGGTGCGCAACAGCACGCCGCGCAGCGAATTGGGATAGACATCCACAATTTCCACATCGACGAATTTGCCTATCATGGACGGCGCGCCCTCAAAATTGACGACCCGATTGTTCTCGGTGCGTCCCGACAGTTCCATCACATTTTTGCGCGATGTGCCTTCCACGAGGATACGCTGCACCGTGCCCTGCATGCGGCGGCTGAACTGCATGGCTTGTTGCGTGATGCGTTCCTGCAAAATATGCAGCCGCTGCTTCTTCTCTTCTTCGCTGACGTCGTCCACCATATCGGCGGCGGGCGTACCGGGACGGGCGGAGTAGATAAAGCTGAAGCTCATGTCGAAATTCACGTCGGCGATAAGCTTCATCGTTTGCTCAAAATCGTGCTGGGTTTCGCCCGGGAAGCCGATGATGAAGTCCGAGCTTATCTGGATATCCGGGCGCGCCTGGCGCAGCCGGCGGATGATTGATTTATATTCCAGCGCGGTATGGGCGCGTTTCATCATGGTCAGAATGCGATCGGAGCCGCTTTGCACCGGCAGATGCACGAAGCTGACCAGCTCCGGGGTATCGCGGTAGACATCGATAATATCGTCGGTGAACTCGATGGGATGACTAGTGATATACCGGATACGGTCGATTCCGTCGATGGCCGCCACCAGCCGCAGCAGTTCAGCGAAGGTGCAGATACCGCCGTCATAGCTGGCGCCGCGATAGGCGTTGACGTTTTGCCCCAGCAGGTTGACTTCGCGCACGCCCTGATCCGCCAACTGGGCAATCTCGAACAGAATATCGTCGCACGGACGGCTCACTTCCTCGCCGCGGGTGTAGGGTACGACGCAGAAACTGCAGTATTTGTTGCAGCCTTCCATGATCGAGACAAAGGCGGTCGGCCCTTCCGCGCGCGGCTCCGGCAGCCGGTCAAATTTTTCAATTTCCGGGAAGCTGATATCCACCACCGGGCTGCGGGTGCCGTTGACGTGATTAATCATTTCCGGCAGGCGATGCAGGGTCTGCGGCCCGAAAATGATATCCACATAGTTGGCCCGTTCGCGGATATGGGCGCCTTCCTGAGACGCCACGCAGCCGCCGACGCCGATAATCAAATCCGGCCGGGCTTCCTTCAGCATCCGCCAGCGGCCCAGCTGATGAAACACCTTCTCCTGCGCTTTTTCCCGGATGGAGCAGGTATTGAGCAGCAGGACATCCGCCTCTTCGGGGTTGTCCGTCAACTGGTAGCCGTGGGTGCTGTCCAGTAAGTCGGCCATCTTGGATGAATCGTATTCATTCATCTGACAGCCCCAGGTTTTGATATGGAGTTTTTTGGTCATCAGCTTGCTATTACTCAATGCAGTATTAAAAAGCCCGCAGGCTTGCGCAGGGCGCGTATTGTAATCCTTTGCCGGTGTTGTGACCAGTCTAGCGCGCACGACGCCGCTCTGAAGGGCCAATTTTGCGGTACACTACCGGAATCTGAAAAATAATAGCGTAGGCATTGGCCGAAATGAAGACGAACGAAGCGTGCTATGACGTAGTGGTGGCCGGCGGCGGCATGGTGGGCGGGGCGCTGGCGCTGGCGCTGGCGCAGGCGGAATTTCGGGTGCTGGTTGTCGACCCGGCGCTGCCCACGTCCGTGGCCGACGACGCGCCGCCGGATTTACGGGTGTCGGCCATCAGTTGCGCCTCGGTGGCGCTGCTGCGTCGCATCCAGGCCTGGCAGCGCATCGACGACCGTTTTTGCGTACCGTACCGCCGCCTGGAAACCTGGGAGTGGCCGTCATCGAAGGTGGCGTTCGATGCCGCCTCCCTGAGCCTGCCGGAGCTGGGCTTTATGGTGGAGAACCGCCGGCTGCAGCAGGCGCTGTGGCAGGGATTCGCCGACTGCGGCCCATTGACGCTGCGCTGCCCGGCCTCGCTCGACGCCATGGTCCATGAGGGCGGCCGCTGGCGGCTGACGCTGAGTGACGGCAGTACCGTCACGAGCCGGGTCGTGGTCGGGGCCGACGGCGCGCAATCCTGGGTGCGGCGACAGGCGGGCATCGCGGTCAGCGGCTGGCAGTACCGACAATCCTGCCTGCTGCTCAGCGTGGAAACCGAGGGCGAGCAACAGGATGTGACCTGGCAGGCGTTCCATCCCTCCGGTCCGCGGGCGTTCTTACCGCTCTACGGCCGGTGGGCGTCGCTGGTATGGTATGACGGCGCGGCGCGTATCCGCCAACTGGAAAAACTCTCGCTGCCGGCGCTGGCGCGGGAAGTGCAGGCGGCCTTCCCCGCGCGGCTCGGCACGTTCACCCTGCATGGCGCGGCATCGTTTCCCCTGACGCGTCAGCACGCCCGCGACTACGTCAAGCCGGGGCTGGCGCTGGTCGGCGATGCCGCGCATACCATTAATCCGCTGGCGGGGCAGGGGGCCAATCTCGGCTTTCGCGATGCCGAGGCGTTGGCGGAGGTGTTGATCGAGGCTCGCCGTCGTGATGAACCCTGGGATACGCTGGCGGTATTGCAACGTTACCAGCGCCGCCGGCGCGGCGATAACCTGCTGATGCAGGCGGGAATGGATGCGTTCTATACGGCGTTCAGCAACGATCTGCCGCCGCTGATGCTGGCGCGCAACCTCGGCCTGATGCTGGCTGAGCGCGCCGGCGGCATTAAGCAGCGGGTGTTGCGCTACGCGTTGGGTCTGTAAACCCCTGTCAGGAGTGACGCCCGGCAGTGTCGGCCGCCGGCATCGGGGAGCGGCTATCCCGCGCCAGCGCCTGGACGGTATGCCGCGCGGCCGCGACCGTTGTCTTGGGTAAACGACCATGCTCGCCTCACACACTGAAAACCGTTCATCATTCTGCAAAAACGCCATCTGGTGAAAATGCTGTCTGTAAATAACAGCATTGCCACGGGTGTGCGAGCTGGCGACGCCCCCCACGGCATAGCTCAGTTTGAGCGCCTAAATGGCGCCAAAACGAAGGGGATAATGCCTATGACCAATTTGTGGTTTCTCCAGCGATATTGGGTAATGCCGTCAATTAGTTGGCTTTTGTAATAGGCTGCCGCTATTTGAGGTTACCACGAGGTTATAATTTCTGTTCTTTATCCTCGCTGCCGTTCAGATAGATTTATCGACATGGCCTTAATCTACCTCGGCGCGAACGCTTCCGGTGTCAGCGCTGTCGCCGCGTATTCCAGCTTACCTACCGCTATGAAGCGCGAAAGCCGGGAGTGAAAGAGCAGATCGGTGATATGGCCTTTAACGGTGCCGGTGTTCACGCTAACGCCAGAGCGTTGAAAATCGGCATCAATACGGTCATCCGGACTTTTAAAAAAGCTCTCGCTCCGCCGGATAACGTCTCCTCCCGTTGCTCACACCGATGTCGCCCTTATCTGTGAACTTGATGAGCAATCGAGCTTCGTTGGCAGTAAGGCGCTACGGCACTGGCTCTGAAATGATTACAATACCGAAACGGGCGGCGTTCTGGCCTGCATTTAGGCCGCCGAAACGATGAGACCCGCCGTGAATCGCTGGCTTGGTTGACGCCGTTCAACATCGGCATGATGACCAGTGACAACTGGGGCCGCTATGCAAGAGAGGTACCGAAGCAGAAACCTCTGACTGACAAGATCTTCACGCAACGCATAGAGCGCAATAACCTGACGCTCCCTACCCGCAGTAAACGACTGGCGCGTATAACGATTTGCTTTTCGCGCTCCGTCGAGATCCCCGAAAAGGTCATCGGCGCCTTCATCGAAAAACACATGTTCTACTAAGAGAAGTCATTACCGAATCCGTCAACCCAGCGTATGTGGTGAGGATCATCAATGCACTGCGCTGATTGGAAATATCCCAATCCTGGCGCCGGAGAACAAGCCGGCCAAAAAGCTGGGGGCAAACTGATGAGCGACCACGCCTAAAATCATCGTGCCTACATGGCCGCCCAGTTGGCGGCCTCGTCGGAGGCATCAGCACAAATGAGCCATCTGAGCCATTACGAGCTGCTGCTGTTTAAGCTCAAGCAGGCTTTGGACCGGCTAAGGTATTGAATCCCACCACCGCAAGGCACAACTCAAGCGAGAGAGGTTGCCCGTCTATCAGCCGTGGCTAGCGGGCGTGCTGGCAAGTGACGCTGGAGCGAAGGGTGCGGATGCTGGTCAGGCTAGTGGACGTGAGCGACATTAAAGCGGCGTTGGATACCGGCGACTATGCCTTGCGTCACGGCCGGCCAGCTCTGGACGGCCTTGAGCGCGCTACCGCCTGCCTCATCGCGGAACAGCCTACCGCCAGCGCCCAGCACAACCTGAATGGCGGGTGTCTGCTCGATACTGAGCAGCGTCTACGCGCCCGGTCGTTACTGGCCGGGCAGGATATGCCGGACAAGATTAAGGCTTGTTTGCTAAAAGTAGTGGGCAACGCGCTGCGCCAGGAGGGGAAGAAGAGCAAGCCCTGGACGGTTTAGGCCGGCGTTGGCCCAGATGAGGCCAGTGGCGTGAAAATCAACAATAAACAGCTGGAACAGCGACTTGACCCAGCAACTAACCACCATTAACAACAGAATCGCCCCCGGCGAGGGCGGCACGGGGCGCCGAGGCGAGCCAGAGGCTCTGCCAACACGCGCCGTCCACCGCCCCCTTTTTAGGCGTTACCTGAAAAAGGAAGTCTTCGCGCCAGCACAAGCGGAAACTTTGAAGCGTGACGATATCGACGCTGTGGTTATACGGCTGAATGTTCTGATAACGGTGCCGGTGACGCAAAATCAGTTCGATGCATTATGTTCACTGGTTTTCACTATCGGCATTGGGGAGTTTACCGCTTCGACGTTGCTTAACATCATCAATGAGGGTGATGCGACTGGCGCAGCGGCAGAATTTCCCAAATGGTGCTATGCGAGCATCGACAGTAAACACGCGCCGTTACCGGGCCTGATTAAGCGCCGACAGGAAGAGAAAGCGTTGTTTAAGCCAGGAGAGTAAATGAATTGACCCGTACCTGTGATGAGATACGGCACAGGAAGTCTATTAGTGCCGTCGTCTCTAAACAGCGGGTCAGTCAGTGGAGGGTAGAGCGAGCGCTTTACCAAAATAGTCGGTAACATTAATAAGAGTAATAAATAATGGAAGAAAGCAAAAACTTTTTGTCAGAATTTCCTTACAAGTCAGTACCTACCTCTGGGCCTAGTATTAGATCAATATTTAAATCAACCTATGCAGAACTGATTTACACGGAACAATATGTCCCTTCTGAAGGCGATGCTGAACATATATATTGGTCTACATGCAATCCTTACTTTGGGGAAAGAGGCAGTTATGCAGGTATTCAGCATCAAAAAAATAAAATATTAGAGGGGGTTAAATTTGTTTATAATAACATATTCTCTGTGTGGGATATGAAAGAAACCACACCTGGCGAGCCTACAGAAGTAAAGTTAGAATACGGATGCCCTGGATTATATACAAATCGCTTTGGCGGGGAAGGAACAGGCTTACATACGTCACATCCCATGCCCTGGAAAACCAATCAGTGGTATGCAACGGCAGTCAGACGGTGGTATATACAAGGGGAAGATGTTACTCATGCCGGGATGTTTATGTATTCTTATGAAACTAAGAAATGGGTGCATTTTTCATCCGTGATAATTCCAAATAAAGATGTCCTTATAAAGAATCAAACCGTAGTGGGTTTCCTTGAACGTTTTGCGGGTAATGCCCTGGGATACCACGGTATTTATGGACAACATTTTAAAATGCATTCAGATGGTTCTTGGGAAAAACCTTTGTATTATAAAGCAACAGCGGGTGGTTCGCCGAGAACATGGAATGCTGAGTCTGTCAACAGCAACACCAATATCAAGCTTATTGCTGGTGGTGATTTTGAAAATGACAAAGAAGAAAAAGAATTTAGAGTTAATCAGTTCGATGACAGGCCGAAACCAACAAAAGCACCAAAAATAGATGTAATTTCTACTGAGCTGTTATCTGACACCTTGAAAGTGAGCTGGACCATTGATGATGGTTTATCGCCACAATTGTCTTACACCATAGAATTGAGAGAGAAAGAGGTTAACGGCACTCTTATAGTGAAGGAATCAAAAATTATCCCACATCAGAGATTGGCATATATTAAACTCCCACACAAGTTGATACCTGGAAAATACTTTGTAACACTGAAAATTACAAGCATCTTTAATGATGATTCAAATGTAAAAAGTACCTCTTTTGAAGTCAATAATTCAATCTATCCAGTATGGGATAAGAACACCAAATATCAACTTGGCGATAGGGTAAGCTGGGAAAGTAACGAATGGGAAGCAAAATGGTGGAATGTCGGACAAGAGCCCCAAGTTACTACCCCTCCCTCGGCTTCCCCATGGTTAAAGCTGTAACGGCGAAGTGAAATTAGTGAACTATTAATTAGTCATCACTAGCGGGGCAAGACGTTTTATGTTTGCGAAAAGGCTTCTTGCTACCGCAATATTCGCCATCATAGTGGTTCTCGCTATCGTGGTCAGGCTCCAGTACGTGTAAATCACCCACCTGCAGCAGGCCAAGCAGTCAGGGCAGTGACAAGAATTTGTCAAAGCCAAACAGCAGGCCGCCTGGACGCTGGTCACGGTGACACATACTGCGCTCGGCAGCGGATTCACTTCTGCGCTGGAGTTGGCGTTAAAAATCGATGAGCTTGAAATGAGATAACGGATAACGAATTGATAGAGTGAATTCTACCGCTGCCACTCGTTGGGTGCGTGATGGAGAGTACTCACGTCATGATGCATTAGCCTCTGTGCGGTCAGTCCGCACACGCCCGAACCAGCCCCTACCTTATTACCACGACGAAAGCGCGTTACAATCAATGTGCCAACCTCAATCGTGGGCACACCTTCAGCTCACATGAAACTTTTACACGCTCTGTTTGCGTGCCCCAGCAGATTGAGCCCGTCACATCCCCTCCGGATCATACCAGTCAAAACTTGTTACAATTTGATTGACCCACCTAAGAATCATAAGCGTCTATGAGATTTTCAAAAATTGCCGCCTCGAAAAACGGGGCTTGTGGTCAAAGAGGGACATTATAGGGGCGCAATGAAATTAAATTCCTCTAATTTCAATATATTAAATCATAAAAAAACGCTCCCGAAGGAGCGTTCTCTTATTACCGCCTGAGCGGGCTAGATATGGCTGGGGTACCAGGATTCGAACCTGGGGATGCCGGAATCAGAATCCGGTGCCTTACCGCTTGGCGATACCCCAATTTTTTACGTCATGTTCTGGCTGGGGTACCAGGATTCGAACCTGGGATGCCGGAATCAGAATCCGGTGCCTTACCGCTTGGCGATACCCCAAAAATATGGTGGCTACGACGGGAATCGAACCTGTGACCCCAGCATTATGAGTGCTGTGCTCTAACCAGCTGAGCTACGTAGCCGTTTTATTACCGTTTTTAGCAACAGACCTTGAATTCGGCAGATCATGGCTGGGATACCAGGATTCGAACCTGGGGGTGGCGGGATCAAAACCCGCTGCCTTACCGCTTGGCTATATCCCATCTAAGCCGCAATTGCAGCGCTTTTCGCCCGTGAAACTAAGCGAGATGGCTGGGGTACCAGGATTCGAACCTGGGCGTGGCGGGATCAAAACCCGCTGCCTTACCGCTTGGCTATACCCCATTTGCTGCTAACCGAAACAATGGTGCGGGAGGCGAGACTTGAACTCGCACACCTTGCGGCGCCAGAACCTAAATCTGGTGCGTCTACCAATTTCGCCACTCCCGCAAAGTATGGTGGCTACGACGGGATTCGAACCTGTGACCCCAGCATTATGAGTGCTGTGCTCTAACCAGCTGAGCTACGTAGCCAACTTTCCGCATGACCTACATTCGGCGTTGCGGGGCGCATTATGCGGAGTTGACGAACTTCAGTCAACCCCTTTTTTTCGCTAAACCGGCATTGCGCGGGCCGTTTGTCTGGCTTATGAACAACCTGACGATAAAAGCGGCTAACGCAATGATTTTCCCACGCTCCCGGGCGTAAATCGCGGGTCGGCATGGGGGCTATTTAACCGGGGCAACAAGGAGGATTAACGCGGGCGGCAGAGCCCCTGTTCGCGGGGGTGATTACCCGCGAACGAAACTCAGCGCGACACCCGCCTCACCTCATGCAAACGCCAGCGGAAGCCGTGCCTGCCCTACGGCGCTGGGGCTCCGTTCGGCTGCCGACCTGCGTCGAGGGGCAAAGGCCCAGGGGATAGCTGCCCGCGGCCTGTTCGGCAGAACGGCGGGGCGGGCGGCTGCCCGTCAATAGGCCGAAGCGTGTACACCCACCGCGCGACCGGAGGGATCGTCCATTTTCTTGAAGGATTCATCCCATTCTATGGCCTTGGCGGAAGAGCAGGCCACGGACGGACCGCCCGGGACGCATTCTGCGGCGCTCGGCAGCGGGAACAGCGCTTCAAACATCTCCCGGTACAGATAACCTTCTTTGGAGGTGGGGGTGTTGTATGGAAAACGGAAATGCGCATTGGCCAACTGCCGATCGCTGATTTGCTCTGCGGCGATGACTTTCAGGCTATCGATCCAGCTGTAGCCCACGCCGTCGGAGAACTGCTCTTTTTGCCGCCAGGCGACGCTCTCCGGCAGGTAATCGGCGAAGCACTCGCGCAACACGTGTTTTTCAATTTTGCCGTTGCCGCACATCTTATCCTGCGGGTTGATGCGCATGGCCACGTCCAGGAATTGCTTATCCAGGAAGGGAACACGCGCTTCGACGCCCCAGGCGGACATCGCTTTGTTGGCGCGGGCGCAATCATACATATGCAGGGCCTGTAGCTTACGCACCAGCTCTTCGTGGAACTCTTTCGCGTTCGGCGCCTTGTGGAAATAGAGGTAGCCGCCGAAAACTTCATCGGCGCCTTCGCCGGACAGGACCATTTTGATGCCCATCGCTTTGATCTTACGCGACATTAAATACATTGGCGTCGAAGCGCGAATGGTGGTGACATCATAGGTTTCGATGTGGTAAATCACGTCGCGAATCGCGTCCAGCCCTTCTTGCACCGTGAAATGGATTTCATGATGCACCGTGCCCAGCGCTGCCGCCACTTTACTGGCGGCGCTCAGGTCCGGCGAGCCTTCCAGGCCCACGGCGAAGGAGTGCAACTGCGGCCACCAGGCTTCGCTTTTGGCCTGGTCTTCCACCCGGCGGGCAGCGTATTTTTTGGTGATGGCGGAGATAATGGAAGAATCAAGCCCGCCGGACAAGAGTACGCCGTAAGGCACGTCGGACATCAGATGGCTTTTCACCGACTCCTCAAGCGCCGCCTTCAGCGCCGCCTTATCGGTAACGTTGTCCTTCACCCGATCATAGTCGAACCAGTCACGCTGATAGTACTGGCGCATTTCGCCGTCCTGGCTCCAGAGATAGTGGCCGGGAGGAAATTCCTGTAGCGTGCGGCAGACCGGAACCAGCGCTTTCATTTCCGATGCGACGTACAGGTTACCGTGCTCGTCATGACCCATATACAGAGGAATGATGCCCATGTGATCGCGGCCGATCAAATAGGCGTCTTTTTCCGTGTCGTACAGGATAAAAGCGAACATGCCGCGCAGTTCATCCAAAAATTCTGGACCTTTTTCCTGATACAGGGCCAGGATCACCTCACAATCGGAACCGGTTTGAAAAGCGTAGCGATCGCCTAGCTGTTCGCGGATAAGCTGATGGTTATAGATCTCGCCATTGACCGCCAGCACATGGGTGTGCGCCGCGTTATAAAGGGGTTGGGCGCCGGTATTGACGTCGACGATAGACAGACGCTCATGGGCCAGTATCGCTTTATCGCCCGCATAGACACCGGACCAGTCGGGGCCGCGATGACGCATCAAGCGGGAGCATTCCAACGCCTGTTTACGCAGTTCGACCGGATCGGTCTTCAGATCCAGCACCCCAAAAATAGAACACATAGCTTTTCCCTCATGATTAATCCCGGCGGTCGCCGCTTGCGCCGTCACGTTAGCAACGATTTAGCACCAAAACGGCCTAACAATTCAATATCCATGCAGAAATAAACCCTAACAGCCAAATAATATCTAATAAAATGGGCAATAAATTACATAAAAAGCAGCAAAGCGGAATAAAAAGGCGCGTTCATTGCGAATTCGATAATGGGTTTTTTACCGCCGGCGGTCATGAGCCGGGTGCAGCACGTGACCGCCTTGCCGATCCGGCAGGCCAAACGGGCCTCTGAACGAGGGAATAAAGAAAGCATCACGGAGCAAACCGGTCAGGGCCGCGTTCGCCGGGCAGGGGCCTCCCAGCCGGGCAGCGCCGGGAAAGCATAGGAAAAACCGGCTACGGGTTGCTTCGCCGGGCGGTCCTTAAGGTAAGGCGCAGCGGTATTACACTCTTGGCCAAGAGGCGATGTCCGCACCGCGCCACGTGCCGCGCTTGGGTCGATCAGCGGTGCGCGGGCGAATCGTTTTCCAATAGCCGCTGTAACAGCACGCCGTTAAGCATAGCGCGTTTGACCAGGGCAAACGCGCCGATGGCCGAACTGTGGTCCAGCGCCGAGATGACGACCGGTAAATTTTGCCGGAAGGCTTTCAGCACCTGATTGTCGATACAGCGCTGCACGGCCGGTAGCAAAATTTTGTGGGCTTCGGTGATTTCACCCGCCAGCACCACTTTTTGCGGATTGAACAGGTTGATGCTCAGAGCAATGACCTTGCCCAATTGGCGCCCCACTTGTTCGATGACTTCCACCGCCAGCCCGTCGCCGCGGTTGGCGGCCTGGCAAATGGTGTCTATCCGACAGTCGTCCGCCGTCAGTTTGCTGGCATAACCCTGGCTGAGCAACAGACGCACCCGTTGCTCTATCGCGGCATTGGCGGCAATGGTTTCCAGACAGCCAAAATTGCCGCAGTGGCAGCGCTCTCCCAGCGGGTCGACCTGAATATGGCCCATTTCACCGACGTTGCCGTTGCTGCCAAGGAATATCTGGCCATTAATCAAAATCCCCGCGCCGGTACCGCGGTGCAGACGTACTAAAATAGAATCGGCGCAGTCCTGGGTTGCACCAAAATAGTGCTCCGCCAGCGCCAAACTGCGTATGTCGTGGCCTACAAACGCGGTAAGATTGAAGCGCTGTTCTAACTGCTCGACCAGGGGCCAATGGTGAACCTGTATGTGGGGCATGTAGCGGACAATGCCGGAGAAAGGATCGACCAGCCCCGGTAAAATCACCGAGATAGCGATAAGTTCGCGGATTTTACGTTGCGCCTGTTCGAGGAAGTCGGCGATAGCCTCCATGAGCGCCAGCTCCAAGGTCTGCTGTGTCCGCTGCGGAAGCGGGAAGTACGCCTCCATTAGGGCCTTGCCGCTCAGATCATAGAGCATGATCGTCGCATCGTGCCGGCCGAGGCGCACGCCGATGGCCTGGAAGGCGCGGGTCTCGGCCACGATAGAGATCGCCCGCCTGCCGCCGGTGGACGCTTGCTGATCCACTTCGCGAATCAAGCCGCGTTCCAGCAATTGGCGGGTAATCTTGGTGATACTGGCGGGCGCGAGCTGACTCTGTTCGGCTATCTGGATGCGGGAAATGGGCCCCATTTGATCGATGAGACGGTAGACCGCCGCGCTATTCAACTGTTTAACAAGGTCAATATTGCCTATCGGGGTCTGTCCGCCTGGTGTCATCGCTTACTCGCTTATGGTCAAACTTCGTTGCCGTTAACGATAGTTTTACTGATTTTATAATCGCGGGTGAAGGCGGTTAAATTGGCGATTTTGCCCACCGTCAGCGTCCCTAACCTCGCGTCCGCGCCCATTGCCCGTGCCGGGTAAAGGGTGGCCATGCGCAACGCCTCATCCAGCGCGATACCGGCGTATTCGACACTATTGCGCACTGCTTCAATCATGGTAAGCGCCGAGCCGCTGAGGGTACCGTGCTCATCCACGCACAGGCCATCGCGATAGTATATTGTTTTGCCGGCAAAAATGAACCGATCAATATTCTCGGCGCCGGCCGGGGCGGTGGCATCGGTGACCAGCACCAGGCGATCGCCCTTGATGCGTTTGGCGTTGCGTACGTTGGCCCAGTTCACGTGCAGGCCATCGGCGATAATGCCGCAGTAAATTTCGGGGGCGTCGAACAGGGCGCCGATGACCCCCGGTTCGCGTCCGACCAGCGGCGGCATAGCGTTAAACAGATGGGTGGCGAAGCTGACGCCGGCGGCGAAACCCGCCTTGGCCTGATCATAGGTGGCGTTGGAATGGCCGATGGAAACGCGGATACCGGCAGCGCTGATCCGACGGATCACCTGGGGGTCCACCTGCTCGGGGGCCAGGGTCATTTTGCTGATCACATCGCTGTTCGCGCAAAGAAATTCCACCATCTCTTCCGTTGGCGCGCGCATTAATGCCGGATCATGGGTACCTTTCTTGGCCGGGCTGAGGTACGGGCCTTCCAGATGCAGTCCCAGCGCCTGATGTTTATGCTGCGCCAAAAAAGCGCGCATCACTTCCACCGCTCGACGCATAAATTCATCGGTACTGGTAATCAGGGTCGGCAGGAAACTGGTGCAGCCGGAGCGCTGGTTGGCGGCCTGCATCGTTTCCAACGTTTCGACAGACAACGCCGCCAGGCTGTCGTTGAACTGCACGCCGCCGCAGCCGTTTAGCTGCAGATCGATGAAACCGGGCGCCAGCGCGGCACCGGCCAGATCGCGGCGTTCAATGCCGGCAGGCAGGCTGTCGGCGGGGCAAATGGCGTCGATAACGCCGTCCGCGACCACCAGGGCGTGGTGATCGAGAATCTCGCTGCCGGTATAAATGCGGCCATTGGTTAAAGCATACATAGTCAGCTCCGGGGTTAGTCGGCGGTGTTCAGATTGTCTTGTTCCAGTTCACGGAAGTAGTTGACCGTTTTCACCTTTAATTCCTGAGTGGACGGTTCATCGCACACCATCACGGCTTTAGCATGCAACTGTAGGCAGGTAATGGTCCACATATGATTGACGTTCCCCTCTACCGCGGCCTGTAGCGCCTGGGCCTTATTATGCCCTATCACCAGAATCATCACTTCTTCCGCATCCAGCAGCGTACCGACACCCACCGTCAGTGCGTAGCGGGGAACTTGCTCAATGTCGTTATCAAAGAAGCGCGAGTTGGCCCGGCGGGTCTCCTGGGTCAGGGTTTTGATGCGCGTGCGCGACGCCAGGGAAGAACCGGGTTCGTTGAAGGCGATGTGACCGTCATTGCCGACGCCGCCCATGAACAGGTGGATTTTGCCATAGGATTTGATCTTCTCTTCATAACGGCGGCATTCGGCGTCAATATCCGGCGCGTTGCCGTTCAGGAGATTGATGTTTTCCCGTGGAATGTCGATATAATTAAAGAAATTATTATACATGAAGGAATGATAGCTTTCGGGATGTTCGGCGGGCAGACCGACATATTCATCCATGTTGAATGTCACCACATGCTTGAAACTGACCTGGCCCGCTTTATGCATCTCAATCAGGCTTTTATAGGCCTCCAACGGCGTGCTGCCGGTGGGCAGGCCGAGAATAAACGGACGATCGGCGCTGGGATTGAACGCCTTGATACGGTTGACAATGTGACGGGCGGCCCATTGGCCAACGTGAGCGGCGGTATGTAATGGAATCAGTCTCATGTTTTACCTCGTAAAATGTTGCGGGGCAGTGTATGACCGGGGAGTATAACCGCTGGGCGCCGACGCCGATATCCGACGTATCGTCCCTCTCTTCGGGGCAACTGCACATTGATTTTTTGTATTGCAAAATAAGTTTGCGCTAAATAATAGAATAAGTCACAAAATAGAGCGATTCAAGATGAAATTTTAGTAGGAAAACGGCTATTATTTTGCGAAGAGAATTAAATCTTTCGCCGGCGGTGCAAACGCGCTGCCGACGATTGCCACAACAAAGGCGGGGTGCCAGCAGACCTGCCGGTAAAAAAAGTCATGCTAATAGGGGGAAAAGGTGAATATACTCAGTTACTTGCAGAAAATAGGCCGGGCGCTGATGGTCCCGGTGGCGACACTGCCCGCCGCCGCTATCCTGATGGGGGTGGGCTATTGGATCGACCCGGTTGGCTGGGGGGGCAGCAATGCGTTGGCGGCCTTTTTCATTAAATCCGGCTCGGCGATTATTGAAAATATGTCGGTGCTGTTCGCCATCGGCGTTGCCTATGGCATGTCGAAAGACAAAGATGGCGCCGCGGCGCTTACCGGTTTCGTTGGCTTCTTGGTGGTCACCACCTTGTGCGCGCCGGCCTCGGTGTCAATGATACAGAAAATTCCCTTGGATCACGTCCCGGCGGCGTTCGGCAAAATCAATAACCAGTTCGTCGGCATCCTGGTGGGGATCATTTCCGCCGAGCTTTACAACCGTTTCAGCCATGTCGAGCTCACCAAAGCGTTGTCGTTTTTCAGCGGACGCCGCCTGGTGCCGATCCTGGTGTCGTTCGTGATGATCTTCATCGCCTTTATCCTGATGTACATTTGGCCGTTGATCTTCAACGCGCTGGTGGCGTTCGGCGAGCATATCCAACAGTTGGGTTCGGTGGGAGCCGGTATCTACGCCTTCTTTAACCGGCTCTTGATTCCGGTCGGCCTGCACCACGCGCTGAATTCGGTATTCTGGTTCGACGTTGCCGGTATTAACGATATTCCCAAATTCCTCGGCGGCCAGCAGTCCATCGAAGCCGGTACCGGTATTATCGGTATTACCGGCCGCTATCAGGCGGGCTTCTTCCCCATCATGATGTTCGGTCTGCCCGGCGCGGCGCTGGCGATTTACCACTGCGCCCGGCCAGAGAACCGCAGTAAAGTCGCGGGGATTATGCTTGCCGCGGCTTTCGCCTCGTTCTTTACCGGCATCACCGAACCGCTGGAATTCTCCTTTATGTTCGTTGCGCCGGTGCTGTATTTCCTGCACGCGCTGCTGACCGGTTTGTCGGTATTTATTGCCGCCAGTATGCATTGGATTGCCGGATTCGGCTTTAGCGCCGGCCTGGTGGATATGGTGCTCTCAAGCCGCAACCCGCTGGCGGTGCAGTGGTATATGCTTATCCCGCAAGGGCTGGTGTTCTTCGTTGTGTACTATCTGGTGTTTCGTTTCACCATCAAACGCTTCAATTTGCTCACCCCGGGCCGCGAGTTGCAAATGGCCGGCGATGAGGCCGATGGCTACGACGTGAACATTGATGCCGCCGGCGAGGGCAAAGGGGATGAGACGCAAATTCTGGCGCGTCGGTATATCAGCGCCATTGGCGGCTCGGATAATCTGACCGGCATTGATGCCTGTATAACCCGTCTGCGTCTTAGCGTGAAAGATAGCTCGCTGGTCAATGATGCGGTCGCGAAAAATCTTGGCGCTCAGGGTGTGATCCGACTGAATAAAGAAAGTCTGCAAATCATCGTCGGCACCCGCGCGGAAATTATCGCCGGCGCCATGCGTACCGTGCTGGCGAGCGGCCCGGTCAGCGCTGCGCGCGCGGTATCGCCCGCGCCGGTCGCGGCCCCCGCGCCCCGCGTGGAATCGGCCCCCGCCGCGGTGAAGCCGGTGGTGGTATCGCTGATATCGCCGATAACCGGTGAAGTGGTTCCGCTGGACCAGGTGCCGGATGAAGCGTTCGCCAGCCGTGCCGTGGGTGAGGGTATTGCCGTACGCCCCACCGATAAACTGGTGCTATCGCCGGCGAACGGCACGCTGGTAAAAGTATTCAATACGCATCACGCTTTCTGCCTGGAAACCGACGGCGGCGCTGAAGTGGTGGTGCATATCGGTATCGATACCGTGGCCCTTAACGGGCAGGGTTTTACTTGCCTGGTGGAAGAGGGCAGTAAGGTGACACAAGGACAGCCTATTCTGGAGCTGGACCTGGCCTACTTGAACGCTAACGCGCGCTCGATGATAAGCCCGGTGGTCGTGAGCAACATGGAGGAGTTCGGCACCCTGACCGCCACCGCCAATACCACGGTAGTGGCCGGTCAAAGCCGGCTTTTGGACCTCACCGGCAAGTAATCGCGCCCGGTGCGCGGCCACGCGGCGCAACGCCCGCGGCCGCGGCGTTATCCGCAATCATTTGCTCAAGCGCCTGTGCTGCCGTTAGGGGGCCAGGCGTTTTCCGTTCTGTCTTTCCCTCGCCGCGCGCGATGCCTTAACCGCACCCACCGGCCGTGCCGGTAAACCGTAATGGAGAATTTCTCTAACAAACGGTTGTGTCCTGGCGTGGCATGTTGGAACATAAGAGCAATGAATGTCGTGCTGTTGTGTAGAGGAATATCAACATGAGTGAGGCTGAAGCCCGCCCAACTAATTTTATTCGTCAAATTATCGACGAAGATCTGGCTTCGGGGAAGCATACATCGGTGCATACCCGTTTCCCGCCGGAGCCCAATGGCTATTTGCATATCGGCCATGCAAAGTCCATTTGCCTTAATTTCGGCATCGCCCAGGATTATCAGGGCCAATGCAACTTGCGTTTCGACGATACCAATCCCGTGAAAGAGGATAGGGAATATGTCGATTCCATTAAGTACGACGTGCAGTGGTTGGGTTTCAACTGGAGCGGTGACATTCACTACTCCTCCGATTATTTCGACCAGCTGCATGACTATGCGTTGGAGCTTATCGACAAAGGGCTGGCCTACGTCGACCAACTGTCGCCGGACGAAATTCGTGAACATCGCGGCACGCTGACGCGCCCGGGTAAAGATAGCCCCTATCGGGATCGTAGCGTGGAAGAAAACCGCGCGCTCTTCGCCAAAATGCGCAACGGCGAATTTGCCGAGGGCAGCGCCTGCCTGCGGGCGAAAATCGATATGGCGTCGCCGTTTATGGTGATGCGCGACCCGGTGCTGTACCGCATTAAATTCGCCGATCACCATCAGACCGGCAACGCGTGGTGCATTTATCCGATGTATGACTTTACCCACTGCATCTCCGATGCGCTGGAAGGGATAACCCATTCGTTATGCACCCTGGAGTTTCAGGATAATCGCCGGCTGTATGACTGGGTGCTGGATAATATCACCCTTGATGTGCATCCCCGGCAGTATGAATTCTCCCGGCTGAATCTCGAATACGCCATCATGTCCAAGCGTAAGCTGAATCTACTGGTGACGGAAAAAATTGTCGAGGGCTGGGACGATCCGCGTATGCCGACCATTTCCGGCCTGCGCCGCCGCGGCTATACGGCGGCTTCGATTCGCGAATTCTGCCGCCGCATCGGCGTGACGAAGCAGGACAATAATGTGGAGATGGCCGCGCTGGAAGCCTGTATTCGCGAAGATTTGAACGAGCGCGCGCCGCGCGCCATGGCGGTGATCGACCCCGTACGGGTGGTCATCGAAAGCCTGCCGGCGGGGCATGAACAGGATATCACGATGCCAAACCATCCCAATAAACCGGAGATGGGGACCCGCCAGGTTGCGTTCAGCCGCGAAATCTATATTGATCGCGCCGACTTTCGTGAAGAAGCCAATAAGCAATACAAGCGTTTAGTGCTGGGTAAGGAAGTCCGTCTGCGCAATGCCTATGTGATTAAGGCTGAGCGCGTGGAAAAAGATGCCCAGGGGCAGATCACCACCATCATCTGCCGCCACGATGCCGATACGCTCAGTAAAGATCCCGCCGACGGGCGCAAGGTGAAAGGCGTGATCCACTGGGTATCGGCCACCCGCGGCGTCGCAGCGGAGTTTCGTCTGTATGACCGGTTGTTTAGCGAGGCCAATCCGGCGGCGGCGGAAGATTTTCTCTCTACGCTGAACCCGGATTCGCTGGTTATCCGGCAGGGCTTTGTCGAAGCCGGCGTACCGGCAGCCAATGCGGATGAACCTTTCCAGTTTGAGCGCGAAGGCTATTTTTGCGCCGACAGCCGCTACTCCAGCCCCTCCCATCCGGTGTTCAACCGCACCGTGGGGCTGCGCGACACCTGGGCCGCGAAAGCCGGGATGTGATCTTGCCCCCCGCGCCGTGATCTTTCCGTTTCTGGCGCAGGGGGAAGCGGTTACGCTGCGCCGCTTATTCCTCTTGCTGCCCGCGCTGCAACGCTTGCGGCAAGTTTTCAAGCTTATCCAAGCTATAGGCGTGCGGATGGTGCCTGAGGCGTAGCTGATAATGGTTGGGCCTGTCGGCCCAGATGTAGCTGTTATCTAACGCATCGGCCGGCGGCGCATATTTGCACGGGATCACCTTGTCACCCACCAGTTGCTTAACGCGGGATGTCAACGCCGCGAACGCCGCATGCTTTTTTCTCTCGACGCTAAAATCGATCCAGGAATGCACCCTCCCCTCTGGGGCCCCGTGGGCGTCAGAGATGAGGGGCTCAGGGCCGTGCAGAGTGGCGTAAACGGTTTTGTCGTAGGGAACGAACGTGATACCCGTTGAGCGAAACGTGGGCAGGGCCTCATGATCGATTTGCGCATACATGCGGGAACTATCGCCGCAGGTGCCTGCCGTCAACGGCGAAGGTTTCGGCGGCCGCGGCGGAGCCTGGCTCGCCACTGCCGCGACGGGATCCCGCGGACGTCTGAGGGTCACCGGCGATGAGGGCGATTGTCTAGACGGGTATGCACCGGCCGCGGTATCGCGTTGCGGGTTGTGTAACCGTCGCGGCAGGGAGCCAGATGGCGTGGCCGGCTGCCAACCGGTCGCGGCGTCGCGTTGGGCGTTTTTGCTGGGGCGCGACGGTACGGGAGTAAGCAGGGTGGTGACGTTGGCAAGCGCCGCATCAATACGCACGGGGCGCGGGGATGCCGGGGGTGTGCTCCTCGCCGCGGTGGCTGGGCGTAACCATTTTGCTTGCCTTACGCCGTTGGGTTCAGACGTGAGCGGCGTTCGCGTGGCGGGAGGCGCTGCCAGCGATGCCACAGCCGCGGGCGGCACAGGGGTGTCTTGCAGGATAGGTTTCATCATCGGGATACCTGTAGGTCGACCAAAGACGTTAGGAGACAGCGTTACCGCTTCCAGGGAGGGCTCGGTGGGTAAGCGCTGTGAACGGATCCCTGCTCCCCTGTTTTTTTGGGGGCAGGGCCGGGCTAGGGGCTGATAATAATTTATCGGCCTATAAGCCCACTGCCCAATAGCCTAAGAAGTTAACTTCCCCGCCGTCATCGGGTGAAAGGCTGATTCAGTACGGGAGAATAGCGGGATGGCGGCAAGTAAGAAAAAAGGGGCGTTATGAAGTGTAAAAGCAAGGCGAGAAAAAACCGCCGGCGGCGGTTTCTCTTTATACGGTCGTGATTGTATGGCGGTAACGTGACGGCGTAGGACGGGTGTCAGAATTTTACGACGTGCGGATCATCTATATCATGCAAGGTTTCATCTTCACGGCAGTCGCCTTCCGCGCAATGGCCATAAAGATAGAGGCTGTGGTTGGTCAGTTTGATATTGTGCTTTTTCGCGATGTCGCGCTGGCGCGCCTCGATAAACTCATCGCGAAATTCGATGACCTTGCCGCAATCCAGGCAAATCAGGTGATCGTGATGGTGTTGCTGGGTGAGCTCGAAAACCGATTTGCCGCCCTCAAAGTTGTGGCGGGTGACAATGCCGGCGTCATCGAACTGATTGAGTACGCGGTAAACGGTGGCCAGCCCGATTTCCTCACCCATATCGATCAGCTTTTTATACAGATCTTCCGCACTGACGTGGTGGCATTCCGGGTCTTGCAACACTTCCAGGATTTTGAGCCTGGGAAGGGTCACTTTCAGGCCGGCCTTCTTTAATGCGATGTTATTGTCAGTCATGCGGGTTTGGTCCTGTTACTTGATAATCAAGTTATAAGCTAACACAGCCTATAACAATCGTCGGCCCGAAAAATGTATCACTGTCTCATTATAGAACTCGCGGTCAGAAATGAAAAAGAGACTCATTTTCATTATAGCCCACTCAGCGAGTAAGGACTATGTTACCTCTTTAGGTTTAAAAAATCACACAAAGTGTGGTGCCATTGTACTGCTTTGGCGGAAAAAGTTACAAAATTGTAGCTATCAATTTGAAAGGAATTATTTATCAAGCATACAATGCGGCATCATGCCGTCCGGGGAGGCCGGACGGCGGTAAGGCGTTAAGCCAAATTCATCTCTTCGCGAACCTGTTTGACCCAGCCGTCGACGCGTTCGGCGGTAAGCTCGGGCTGGCGGTCCTCATCAATGGCCAGACCAATAAAGTGGTCGTCGTCCGCCAGCCCTTTGGACGCCTCGAAATGATAGCCGGCGGTAGGCCAATGGCCGACCAGCGTGGCGCCGTGGGGTTCAATAATGTCCCGCAGGGTGCCCATCGCATCGCAGAAATACTCCGCGTAATCTTCCTGATCGCCGCAGCCGAATAGCGCAACTATCTTGCCGCTGAAATCGACCTCTTCCAACGTCGGGAAAAAATCATCCCAGTCGCACTGCGCTTCGCCGTAATACCAGGTCGGGATACCCAGCAGCAGCCGGTCATACTGTTCCAGATCTTCTTTGCTGCTTTTGGCGATGTCAAAAACATCAGCAACATCGGTACCCAGTTGCTTTTGGATCATCTTGGCAATATTTTCGGTATTGCCGGTATCACTGCCAAAGAAAATGCCTACACTCGCCATGAATATCAAAACCTCATAAAAATTAAGGGTATGCCCAATCGTCAACCTTAAGCTGATAAGGGCAATGATAGCAGACCCTCACTTAAGGAGATACCTGCCGGCGGGGGCTTTTTGCGTCAATTGCGCCCGCCGTGACGTGTACGCCGCAGGTGCAAAGGCGTGCCGGCCTAATGCCTGTGCCACGGTTTAGCGGCAGGCAGACGCGCGGCCTGCTTTACGGCCAGCGATCGGTCTGTTTAAGGCCTGTGCCACAAATGACGCTCTGCCGCCGCGGGACCCCTCCTTCAGCCGGCGGGCCGCTGGCGTTCAAGCTCCGCCAGCAGGATAAGTTCGATAAGCTCACTGCGGGATATATCCCGCTGATCGGCCAGTTTATTCAGCGCATCCACCGCCTGCGCATTGATTTTCAACTCCACTCGACGCAGCCCGCGCACTTTGTCACGCCGCAGCTGGTTACGCTTATTGATTCTGAGCTGCTCATCCCGAGAAAGAGGACTGGTTTTCGGCCTTCCCGGGCGGCGTTCATCCGTAAATAAATCCAGCGTAGTGCGGTCCGTTTGTTCTTTTGCCATAGTTGATGAAGGGAATATGCAACCGTAAGCGGCGGGGTCGCCGGCGGCTGGCCTGAGCCCTGGCCGGCGTCCTCCGTAGCGTTAGTTTCACCGGTCCCTGGAGGTAGCCGGCATCCAAAAACCCGTCATCTTACCCCAGTGAAGCGGGTGGCGACAATGGCTAACTGCCGCGTCCGGCTGATGCTTCCGTCAGAAAACGCGCGACAGCGCGCACTACCGCCTGCGGTTTTTCGGCATGCACCCAATGGCCGGCGCCGGCCACCACATGGGCGCGGGCGCGGGGAAATTGCCGGCGGAGAGTCTCGCGGTAGCGATCATCCAGATAGGGGGAATTACCGCCGCGGATAAACAGTATCGGCCCCGGCCAGGGGGGCAGTGTTCGCCAGCCGATAATGTCGGCGTAATTATGCTGGATGCTGTCAAGAGCGAAACGCCATTGTCCCTGATCAAACGATTTCAGTAGAAACTGAATGGTGCCCGGGTCGTCAATATCCTGTTCCATCAGCCGTGCGGCGTCGCTGCGCTGCGTTATCCCAGACTCGCTGACGCGCGCCAGGGCGGCGAAAATGGCGTCATGGCGGCGGACCTGATAGGCCACCGGCGCCATATCGATCACCACCGCCTGCGCAATGCGCGCCGGCGCCAGCGCGCAAAGCGTCATTGCCACCTTGCCGCCCATCGAATGACCGATGACGATACAGCGCTCAATAAGCAGCGCGTCCAGTAACGCCAGCACATCCCGCGCCATTTCGTCGTAACCCATGGTGGGGGCGTGGGGGGACAGGCCGTGGTTGCGCAAATCAATTTGCAGCGTGCGATGATTTTCACCCAGGGGACGGGCCAGTACGCCCAAATTATCCAGACTGCCGAACAAACCGTGGATCAGCACCACCGGCAGACCCTGTTCCGGCTGGCGCGCCGCCTGCAGCCGATAGTTCAATTTCATAGCGCTCCTTTTGCTGCGGATAAAAGCTGTAGCCTAGCATGAGTTTGGCGCCGCCAACGCCGCAATGGGGAAAAAAGGGTGGGTGCGCGGGCGGGCCGATTGCCCGGGCAGATTCTGACTTTTTCACCGCAACGGCGGTTGGTGCTGTTCGTTGCCCGGGTTTAACTTGTATAATCGGGGCGATTGATTTATGTGGAAATTAACGGATTACAATGAAAACTATTGAAGTCGATGAAGATCTTTATCGCTATATTGCCGGCCATACGCAGCACATTGGCGAAAGTGCCTCTGATATTCTGCGCCGTATGTTGAAGTTCACCCCCGGCGTTGAGCAAGCGTCAACCCCCGCACCGGCGGTGACTTCTGCGGCAAAAGCCTCAGAAAAATCGGAATCTGTTCGTCCACTGCCCGAGAGGGTTCGCGCAATGCGTGAATTATTGCTCTCAGACGACTATGCTTTGCAACGCAAGGTAGTGGATCGTTTCATGCTGGTGCTGACCACCCTGTACACCTTGTCGCCGCAGGCCTTCGCCGCGTCTACCGAAACACTGCACGGCCGTACCCGCACGTATTTTGCCGGCGACAGGCAAACGCTGCTGCAAAGCGGCCACCAGACCAAACCCAAACAGGTGCCCGGTACGCCTTATTGGGTCATTACCAATACCAATAGCGACCGCAAACGGAGCATGATTGAACATATTATGCTGGCGATGCAGTTCCCAACGGAGCTGATAGAAAAAGTTTGCGGCACTCTTAAATTTAATTGACTAGCAACGGAGAAGCGCCGATGGCCAATCACCCCCGCGCCGGGCAGCCCGCCCGCCAGAGTGATTTAATCAATGTGGCACAATTAACGTCGCAATATTATGTATTGCGGCCTGAGCCGGGCAACAGCGCCCAGGCGGTAAAGTTTGGCACCTCGGGACACCGCGGCAGCGCCGGGCGCCATAGCTTCAACGAAGCCCACATTCTGGCCATTAGTCAGGCTATCGCCGAGGAGCGCGCCAAGCAGGGTATCAAGGGGCCTTGCTACGTGGGTAAGGATACCCATGCGCTATCCGAACCGGCGTTTATCTCGGTGCTGGAAGTCCTGACCGCCAACGGCGTGGACGTGATTGTGCAGGCGGATAATGGCTACACGCCGACGCCGGCGATTTCCAATGCCATCCTGAGCCACAATCGCGGCGGCGGCGCGCAGGCCGACGGCATTGTTATCACGCCTTCCCATAATCCGCCAGAGGATGGCGGTATCAAATACAATCCGCCCAACGGCGGGCCGGCCGACACTAACGTCACCCGGGTGATAGAAGAGCGCGCCAATGCGCTTTTGGCGGATAATCTACGCGATGTCAAACGCCTGACGCTCGACAAAGCCTGGCAAAGTGGTTATATCCACGCCAAGGATCTGGTGCAGCCCTATGTGGAGGGATTGGCCAGCGTGGTGGACATGCCGGCCATTCAACGCGCCGGGCTGAAGTTGGGCGTCGATCCGCTGGGCGGCTCCGGCATCGCCTATTGGCAGCGCATTGCCGAGCACTACCGGCTGGATTTGACGTTGGTCAATGAAGAGACTGACCAGACGTTCCGCTTTATGCATCTCGATCATGACGGCATCATTCGCATGGACTGTTCGTCGGAATCGGCGATGGCGGGGCTGTTGGCGCTACGCGATAAATTCGATTTGGCCTTCGCCAACGATCCGGACTATGACCGGCACGGTATTGTCACCCCGGCGGGCTTGATGAATCCGAACCATTATCTGGCGGCGGCGATCAACTACCTGTTTCAGCACCGCCCTCAATGGGGCGATGAGGTGGGCGTGGGTAAGACGTTGGTGTCCAGCGCCATGATTGACCGGGTGGTTGACAGTCTCGGCCGCCGGCTGGTGGAAGTGCCGGTAGGCTTCAAGTGGTTTGTGGATGGCCTGTTTGACGGCAGCCTGGGTTTCGGCGGCGAAGAGAGCGCCGGGGCGTCATTTTTGTGCTTTGACCGTCAGCCCTGGTCCACCGACAAAGACGGCATCATCATGTGCCTGCTGGCGGCGGAAATTACCGCCGTGACCGGCAAAAATCCCCAGCAGCATTATGATGAACTGGCGAAGCGCTTTGGCGCGCCCAGCTACAACCGCATTCAGGCGCCGGCCACCCACGCGCAGAAAGCGATTTTGTCCAAGCTCTCACCCGAGCAGGTCAGCGCCAGCACGCTGGCGGGCGATGCGATCACCGCACGCTTGACGGCGGCGCCGGGCAATGGCGCGTCCATTGGCGGGCTGAAGGTAATGACGCAAAACGGCTGGTTCGCGGCCCGTCCTTCCGGCACGGAAGAAGCCTACAAGATCTATTGTGAAAGTTTCCTCGGCGCAGAGCACCGCCAGCAGATCGAGAAAGAGGCGGTAGATATTGTGAGCGAGGTGCTGGCAGGGGCGAAATAACCCCCCGCGGCGGCGGGTCTTGGCTAATAGGGCGTACCGCGAACCCAACGGCGATGATCGCGCAAAGCGAACGCGGTTCGCGAACGCGGCCGGCGTTAATATTGCCCGCTCGGGCGTGCAGCCAACCAAGCGGGCACGCTTCGCGAGCTCGATAAGGCACTCGCCACCCGGCCATCCTCCGATGGCCGTTTTTTTTGGCTGCGGTTAACCCGACCCGGCGGGGGGCGGCGCCGGCAATATGTTATTGCCCGCCAGCGGAAACGGTGAAATTCGGCTACGCTTTGCCTACCCAAAACCCTCCGCAGGAGCCGAGCATGAGCAGTAAGATCCCCGTCGGTATCAGCGCCTGTCTGATGGGTGAAAAGGTCCGCTTTGACGGCGGCCATAAACGCCTGGCGTTTGCCATGGATGACCTGGCCCCGTTTGTCGCCTTCACCGCCATCTGCCCCGAAATGGCTATCGGCCTGCCGGCGCCGCGTCCGGCGCTCAGGCTGGTAAAACATCCCAACGACCACATCACGTTGCGCACCAGCAAAGAGACGAGTCCTGTGGATTACACCGCCAGTATGGAGGCATTCGCGCGCCAACGGGTGCGCCAGCTCGCCGATCTCTGCGGCTACATCGTCTGCGCCAAATCGCCGAGCTGCGGTATGGCGCGGGTGCGGGTATATGAAGCACAGGGGGTGCAGAAAACCGGCGTGGGCCTATACACCCGGATACTGCAGGAGCAAATGCCCTGGCTGCCGGTAGAAGAGGACGGCCGATTACAGGATGCACAATTGCGTGAGAACTTCGTGGCGCGCCTATTCACCCTGTGGGAATTCAACCAGTTGCTGCGCCAGCCCCTGACCCGCGGTGCGCTGATGGCGTTTCACCGCCGTTATAAGTTGTTATTGCTGGCGCATTCCCAGCCGGCGTATCGGCATATTGGCCCCTTTGTCGCCAGCATGGACCGCTGGTCGTCGCTTGACGCGTTCGCCCTGGCGTACCGCGACCGGCTGATGGCGCTGCTGCGCCATCCGGCCACCCGCAGCAACCATACGAATGTGCTGATGCATGCGCAGGGCTATTTTTACCGTTACCTCACCCGCGCGCAGCGCAGTGAACTCACCGGCTTGATTGACAGCTATCGCCAGGGGTTGCAGCCGTTGCTGGCGCCCATCACGCTGCTGAAACATTATATGGCCGAATATCCTAATGCCTGGCTCGCGCAGCAGCGCTATTTTGAACCCTATCCCGAAGCGCTGCGGCTGCGTTACGGACATTAACCCTACGGAAGCGTTATGACAACCCATCTGGTCTGGCTGCGCAACGACCTGCGCATGCACGATAACTCTGCGCTTTATGCGGCTTGTCAGGATCCCCACGCGCGGGTGCTGGCGGTGTTTATCGCCACGCCGCAGCAGTGGCGGGATCACGATATGAGCCCGCGCCAGGCGGAATTTATCCGCCAACATCTGTGTCATCTGGCCGACGACCTGGCGACGCGCGGCATCGCGTTGCACTATCAGCAATGCGCGGATTTCGCCGCCCAGGTGGAGTGGCTGGCGGCGTTTTGCCAGCGCGAACGGGTGGATCGGCTGTTTTATAACTATCAATATGAATTCAACGAGCGGGAGCGTGACCGGCAACTGGAGCGGCGGATCGGCGACGACACGCTGTGTCAGGGTTTCGACGATGGCGTGCTGTTGCCGCCGGGCAGCGTCCACACCGGCAACCAGCAGATGTACAAGGTCTATACGCCGTTTCGTAGCGCCTTTCTGCGCCGGCTTGAGGAGCACGATCCGGCCTGTCTGCCGGCGCCGGCGCCGCGAGCGGGGGCGCCCTGCGGCAACACGGGCGAGATCGCGCCGTTTGATTACCCCACCACGCCCCCCGGGCAAGATTATCCCGCCGGTGAAGCGGCTGCGCTCTCCCGTCTGCGCTCCTTTTGTCATCAACATTTGCAGGATTATCACCGCGGCCGCGATATTCCGGCGTTGGACGCCACCAGCCGGCTGTCCGCCTGGCTGACGATCGGCGTGCTATCGCCGCGCCAGTGTTATCAGCGGCTGCGCCAGGCGTCTCCCCAAGCGCTAACGCCGGGGAAGAGCGGCGCCTTCACCTGGCTCAATGAATTGATATGGCGCGATTTTTACCGCCATCTGCTGGTGGCCTGGCCGGCGCTGTCCCGCCATCAGCCGTTCATTCCCTGGACGCGCCATGTCGCCTGGCGGCAGGATGATGACCTGTTCGACGCCTGGTGTGCGGGCCGCACCGGCTATCCCATTGTCGATGCCGCCATGCGGCAACTGGCGCAGACCGGTTGGATGCACAATCGGTTGCGAATGATCAGCGCCAGTTTTCTGGTCAAGGACCTGCTTATCGACTGGCGCCGGGGCGAGCGCTATTTTATGTCGCAGCTTATCGATGGCGATCTGGCGGCCAATAACGGCGGCTGGCAATGGGCAGCCTCCACCGGCACCGACGCCGCGCCTTATTTTCGCATTTTCAACCCCACCACGCAGGGCGAGCGTTTCGACGCCGACGGCGCCTTTATCCGCCGCTGGCTGCCGGCGCTCAAACCGGTGCCGGATGATTATCTGCACCAGCCGCATCGTTGGCCCGACGCGCAGCGCGCCGGACTGGATTATCCGCCGCCGATCGTCGATCATGGCAAAGCACGCGTACGCGCCCTGGAGGCTTATGAAGCGGCTAAAGCCCGGGGCGGGGCGCGGGACGAACCACGATACGAGAGGCGAATAGATGCGCAATACCGAACTTGAACAACTGATTAATCAAAAACTTAACAGCAGCGCGCTGGAGGATTATGCCCCTAACGGCCTACAGGTGGAGGGCCGCCAGGAAGTAAAACGCATCGTCACCGGCGTCACCGCCTGTCAGGCGCTGCTGGATAGCGCTCTGGCGCACGGCGCCGACGCGGTTATGGTCCACCACGGCTATTTCTGGAAAAACGAGTCACCGGTGATTAGCGGTATGAAACGCCGGCGGCTGAAAACCTTACTGGCTAACGATATCAATTTGTACGCCTGGCATTTGCCGCTGGATGCCCACGCTGAATTGGGCAATAACGCGCAGTTGGCGGCGGCGCTGGACATTCGGGTGACCGGCAGTCTGGAACCGCTGCTGCCGTATGGAGAGTTCGCGACGCCCCTTAGCGGTGAAGCGCTGCGTCTGCGCCTTGAACAGACGCTAGGACGCAGCGTCCTGCACTGCGGCGACGGCGGGCCGGCGCAGATAAAGCGGTTGGCCTGGTGTAGCGGCGGCGGTCAGGGATTTATCGAGATGGCGGCGCAGGCGGGAATGGACGCGTTCATTACCGGCGAGGTATCCGAGCAGACCATCCATATCGCTCGTGAAGAGGGGCTGCATTTTTACGCCGCCGGCCATCACGCCACCGAACGCGGCGGGATCCGCGCGCTTGGGGAGTGGCTGGCCCAACAATATGATTTTGATGTCACTTTTATCGACATTCCCAACCCTGTGTAACGGCGTAACCCGCCCATTCTCTCATTGACAGCGCTGCCCGGGATGCGCATGCTCATTAACTATTAATGAGCAAGGTTATGAATTCGGCATGGCCGGTTTCCAGGAGGCGGGGTTGCAACGGGCGCGATGTTATTTGTTGGGAGAACGGGCGGTGGTGCTAGAGTTGGAGCCGCCGATTAGCCTGGAAAGTCAGCGCCGCATTTGGGGGTTGGCGCAGCGTATCGCGCCTCACCCGGACGTCCGCGAAGCCATTCCCGGCATGAACAACTTGACGGTGCTGCTGACCCAACCGCAGCACACGGCGCTGGATGCGATAGAGCGCCTGCAGCGCTGGTGGGAAGAGAGCGAATCGGCGCTGCCCGAAGCGCGACAAATCACGATTCCGGTCATCTATGGCGGCGCCGCAGGTCCCGATCTGGCGCGGGTGGCGGAGCATACCGGCATGACGCCGCGCCAGGTGGTGGAGTGCCACGCCGGCGCGAACTACGTTGTCTATTTCCTCGGCTTCCAGCCGGGGTTTCCCTACCTCGGCGGATTGCCGGAGGCGCTTGCCACGCCGCGGCGCGCTGAGCCGCGTCTGCAGGTGCCCGCCGGATCGGTTGGCATCGGCGGCGGTCAGACCGGCATCTATCCGCTGGCAAGCCCCGGCGGCTGGCAATTGATTGGCCATACCGCCGTGGCGCTATTCACCCCCCAGGCGGCATCGCCGACGCTGTTGCGTCCCGGCGATAACCTGCGCTTTGTGCCGCAAAAGGAGGGGATATGCTGAAGGTGATTCGTGCCGGTATGATGACCGCGGTACAGGACGCCGGCCGCGACGGCTATCGCAACCTGGGTATCAATCAGGGCGGGGTGCTGGACGCGCCGGCGATGAAGATGGCCAATTTGTTGGTGGGCAATGCGCAGGACGCGGCGGTGCTGGAAATTACCCTGGGCCAGTTTTGCGCCGAGATAACCCGTCCGGGCTGGCTGGCGCTGACCGGCGCCGATTGTCACGCCCGGCTGGATGATAAACCGCTTTGGACCGGCTGGCGCTTTGCGGTGCGGCCGGGTCAGCAGGTGAAACTGGCGCTGCCGAAACACGGTATGCGCAGTTATCTGGCGGTATCGGGCGGTTTTGACGTCCCGCCGGTGCTGCAATCGCGCAGCACCGATATCAAAGCGGCGATAGGCGGTCTGGAGGGGCGATGGGTGCGCGACGGCGATCGGCTGCCGGTCGGTGAGCCGGGGCGGCTGCCGACGCGGCAAATGGGCATTAAGCAACTGCTGTTCGGCAACCGGGTGCGGGCGCTGCCGGGGCCGGAGTACCAGGAATTTAGCGCCGAGGCGCGCGAAGCATTCTGGCGCGTGGCCTGGCAGCTCAGTCCGCAGAGTAACCGCATGGGTTATCGGTTGCAGGGCAGCGCGCTTGTGCGCACCGCCGACCGGGAACTGTTTTCGCACGGCGTATTGCCCGGGGTGGTGCAGGTGCCCCCCGGCGGCCAGCCCATCGTCCTGATGGCTGATGCCCAGACCACCGGCGGTTATCCGCGCATCGCCTGTGTTATTGAGGCCGATTTGTACCATCTGGCGCAGATTCGCCTGGGCGAGCCGATCCATTTTGTGCAATGCTCGCTGGATGAAGCACATCTAGCCTGGCAACAGCAAAGCCGCTATCTGGAGCAGTTGGCCTGGCGGCTGACTCAGGACGACTAACTCAGCAAGGCGCAAGGCTCAGCAAGGGGCAGATCGACTCAGCAAGGCGCAAGGCTCAGCAAGGCGCAGATCGACTCAGCAAGGCGCAAGACTCAGCAGTGAGGGGGCGGGGCGCAAACCCCGCCGGGGCGGAAGGCGGGGTTATTTGCTCTGGCTGTGAAAGTCCCGCTGGGCATAGCCGGTGTAGAGCTGGCGCGGACGGGCGATCTTCAGACCATCATCGTGCATCTCTTTCCAGTGGGCTATCCAGCCAACGGTACGCGCCATAGCGAAAATGACCGTGAACATGGTCGAGGGGATCCCCATGGCCTTCAAAATGATGCCCGAGTAGAAATCGACGTTGGGATACAGCTTGCGCTCTTTGAAGTACGGGTCATGTAGCGCGATATGTTCAAGCTCCATGGCCACCGCCAGTAAATCATCCGAAAGCTTGAGCTCTTTTAAGACTTCATGGCAGGTTTCCCGCATCACGGTCGCGCGCGGATCGTAATTTTTATACACGCGATGGCCGAACCCCATCAGGCGGAACGAATCGTTTTTATCCTTGGCGCGTTTGATGAACTCAGGGATATGTTCCACTTTGTTGATCTCTTCGAGCATCCGCAGGCAGGCCTCGTTGGCGCCACCGTGGGCTGGCCCCCACAGCGAGGCGATGCCCGCCGCGATACAGGCGAACGGATTGGCGCCGGAGGAGCCGGCGGTGCGCACCGTCGAAGTAGAGGCGTTCTGTTCATGATCGGCATGCAAAATGAGAATACGATCCATGGCGCGTTCCAGCACCGGGTTGACCTCATACGTTTCGCACGGCGTGGCGAACATCATATGCAGAAAGTTGCCGGCATAGGACAAATCATTGCGCGGATAGATAAACGGCTGGCCGAGGGAATACTTGTAGCACATAGCGGCCACGGTAGGCATTTTCGACAGCAGGCGGAACGCGGCGATTTCGCGGTGGCGTTCGACGTTGACATCCAGCGAGTCGTGATAGAACGCCGCCAGCGCACCGGTGACCCCGCACATCACCGCCATCGGATGGGAATCGCGCCGAAAACCGTGGAACAGCCGGGTAATCTGTTCATGAATCATGGTATGGCGGGTGACGATAGTGCGGAACTCATCGAATTGCTCACGGGTCGGCGCTTCGCCGTTCAGCAGGATATAGCAGACTTCAAGATAGTTCGACTCCAGCGCCAGCTGGTCGATCGGGAAGCCGCGGTGCAGCAAGACGCCTTTGTCGCCGTCGATATAGGTGATTTTCGATTCACAGGAGGCGGTGGAGGTGAAGCCGGGATCGAAGGTGAAATACCCTTGGCTTCCCAGGCTGCGGATGTCGATCTCTTTTTCGCCCATGGTGCCCGTTAGCAAATCCATGGCGATGGGGTCGTGCCCCTCAGGGGTAAAAGTCGCTTTACTTTCAGCCATTATATTCTCCTTAGCGCGTATAAACTCAATCTTTCACCGCAGGCGGCTCATAAGGCCGCGCGTTTATTTTTCGTCCGCCTGGCGTGACGCAGGCCGGGCGCAGAGCGCAGTCTGACGCTTTACCCGAAAGGGTGAACGAACGGTTTGCCTTGGTGGGTGAAGATTAATTGAAAATATTATTTGCTATTAATGGGCATCTTAACCTGCGGGTCAAGGCGCTTTTTACACTGTTGCATAAACTGAATCACGGAGGAAGTGTACCGCCACTCGATAAGCGAGTTATAGCATATAAGCGGGATCATTTGTAATCAAAATGTTGCTTTATTGTCAATGTAGATGTATACCCTTATAGGAAATGTGAGAATCGTGACGGTGCTCACTAATTCGTCCAAATGTTAACAAACTATTTGTATGGTAATTGTAATCATAATGTGAAAGCCATATACTTCAACAAGGTCTCCGGAACTCCCTGTAGTAGGAGCACCCAGCGTTATTTAACGCGTCATTTACGCACAAGGAATTGTGGTTTTAGCACATGACGTCGCATGGTTTATCCCGTTAACGCTGTCTGATCCAGCCAGGACCGGAGGAAGGAATATAATAATAGCTGTGTGGGCAAAACCGTGAAAAAACAAAGGCCTGTCAACTTGGATCTGCAAACGATCCGGTTCCCCGTAACTGCAATAGCATCCATTCTTCATCGCGTGTCCGGCGTCATCATGTTTGTGGCTATCGGCATTCTGCTTTGGGTTCTCGGATTATCTCTCTCTTCCCCCGAAGGCTTCATCCAGGCGGCCGCCATGATGGATAGCTTCATCGTTAAATTTATTTTTTGGGGCATATTGACCGCGCTGGCCTACCACACCCTCGGCGGAATTCGTCACATGCTGATGGATTTCGGCTATCTGGAAGAAACGTTGGCGATGGGTAAAACCACCGCAAATGTTACATTTTTGCTAACTGTCGTGCTATCTATTTTGGCTGGAGTCCTCGTATGGTAAGCAATGCTTCGGCATTAGGACGTAACGGAGTACATGAGTGGTTATTGGTTCGTGCATCCGCCATCGTAATTTGCCTTTACATTATTTATCTGCTCGGTTTTATCCTGATTGCAGATACTCTCACCTATGACGTCTGGCGCGGTTTTTTCGCCACTCCCATGACGAAAGTCTTTACCCTGCTAACCCTATTTTCCATCCTGGTGCACACCTGGATAGGTATGTGGCAGGTATTAACGGATTACATCAAGCCCCTGGCGCTGCGGCTGCTGCTGCAATTGGCCATCGTTATCGTGCTCATGGTGTATTTACTTTATGGAACAGTTGTGGTGTGGGGGGCGTAGTCGATGACATTGCCGGTAAGAGAGTTTGACGCCGTGGTTATCGGCGCGGGAGGCGCGGGCATGCGCGCCGCGCTACAGATCTCCCAAATGGGGCTGTCGTGCGCCTTAATTTCCAAAGTATTTCCAACGCGTTCCCATACGGTATCGGCGCAGGGCGGCATCACCGTCGCGCTCGGCAACAGCCATGAAGACGACTGGCAGTGGCACATGTACGATACGGTAAAAGGGTCCGACTATATCGGCGACCAGGACGCTATCGAATACATGTGCAAAACCGGCCCGGAAGCGGTGCTGGAGCTAGAACATATGGGGCTGCCGTTTTCCCGTCTTGACAATGGGCGCATCTATCAGCGCCCGTTCGGCGGCCAGTCGCTGAATTACGGCGGCGAACAGGCCGCGCGCACCGCCGCCGCCGCCGACCGTACCGGACATGCGCTGCTGCATACCCTTTATCAGCAGAACCTGAAAAACCACACGACCATTTTTTCCGAATGGTATTCCCTTGATCTGGTGAAAAACCAGGATGGGGTGATCGTGGGCTGCACCGCGCTGTGTATTGAAAGCGGCGAAGTGGTGTATTTCAAAGCGCGCGCGACCATTCTCGCCACCGGCGGCGCCGGGCGCATCTACCAATCCACCACCAATGCCCATATCAATACCGGCGATGGCGTCGGCATGGCGCTTCGCGCCGGCGTGCCGGTCCAGGATATGGAAATGTGGCAGTTTCATCCTACCGGCATCGCCGGCGCGGGGGTGCTGGTAACCGAGGGTTGCCGCGGTGAAGGCGGTTACCTGCTGAATAAACACGGCGAGCGTTTCATGGAGCGTTACGCGCCCAACGCCAAAGATTTGGCGGGCCGCGACGTAGTGGCGCGTTCGATTATGATTGAAATCCGCGAAGGCCGCGGCTGCGAAGGTCCCTGGGGGCCGCACGCGAAATTAAAGCTGGATCATTTGGGGAAAGACGTTTTGGAATCGCGTCTGCCCGGCATTCTGGAGCTGTCGCGTACCTTCGCCCATGTGGACCCGGTCAAAGAACCGATTCCGGTCATCCCCACCTGCCATTATATGATGGGCGGCATTCCGACCAAGGTCAGCGGCCAGGCGATTACCGTCAACGCCCAGGGCGAGGATGTGGTGATCCCCGGCCTGTTCGCGGTGGGCGAAATCGCCTGCGTTTCGGTACACGGCGCCAACCGGTTGGGCGGTAATTCCCTGCTGGATTTGGTGGTGTTTGGCCGCGCGGCGGGGATGCATTTGCAGGAGTCGCTGCAAGAGCAGGGGCCGTCCCGCGATGCCAGCGGCGACGACATCGACGCGTCGCTCAGCCGCTATCACCGCTGGAACAACAATCGCAGCGGCGAAAATCCGGTTGAGATCCGTAAAGCGTTACAGGCCTGTATGCAAAACAACTTCTCGGTATTCCGCGAAGGCGACGCGATGGCCAAGGGGCTGGCGGAGCTGAAAGAGATCCGCGAGCGTTTGCATCATGCCCGTTTGGACGATACCTCGACGGAATTCAACACCCAGCGCGTAGAGTGCCTGGAGCTGGATAACCTGATGGAAACCGCTTACTCCACCGCGCTCTCGGCAAATTTCCGCACCGAAAGCCGCGGCGCCCACAGCCGTTTCGACTTCCCGGACCGCGACGATGAAAACTGGCTGTGCCACTCGCTGTATCTTCCTGAAAGCGACAGCATGACGCGTCGTAAGGTCAACATGCAACCGACATTACGCCCGGCGTTCCCGCCGAAAGTGCGTACCTACTAAGGTGGAGGATGAATCATGAAGGTTGAATTTTCCATCTATCGCTACAATCCCGATGTCGACGATAAGCCGCGCATGCAGGACTATACCCTCACCGTGGAGGAGGGGCGCGATATGATGCTGCTGGATGCATTAATCCAGCTGAAAGAGCAGGATCCGAGCCTGTCGTTTCGCCGATCCTGCCGTGAAGGGGTTTGCGGCTCCGACGGCGTTAATATGAACGGTAAAAACGGTCTGGCGTGCATTACGCCGCTGTCGATGCTGCGTAAGGGCGATCATAAAATCGTCATCCGCCCGCTGCCCGGCCTGCCCGTTGTCCGCGATCTGGTGGTGGACATGGGGCAGTTCTATGCCCAGTACGAGAAGATCAAGCCCTTCTTGATTAACGACGGCCGCAATCCGCCGGCGCGTGAACATCTGCAATCGCCAGAACAGCGCGCCAAGCTGGACGGGTTGTATGAGTGCATTCTCTGCGCCTGCTGCTCCACCTCCTGCCCCTCTTTCTGGTGGAACCCCGATAAATTCATCGGGCCGGCGGGGCTTTTGGCCTCTTATCGTTTCCTCATCGACAACCGCGATACCCACCAGCAGGCGCGGTTGGATGATCTGAACGACGCTTTCAGCGTTTTTCGCTGTCACAGCATTATGAATTGTGTCAGCGTATGCCCCAAGGGACTTAACCCCACCAAGGCTATTGGTCATATCAAGAGTATGTTGGTGAACTACAGCGCCTAACGGGCGCGGCCTGCTCCCCGTCCGCTGCGGCGGGGGCAGCGCAGGAAGCCTTTGAAAACCGGTTAGCGGCCTCGCGGCCAGCCGCTTTTCAAAGGTTCCTTCGGATATGATGACCTCGCAGGGGTGATCCGCCGGCTGAACCGCTTATATGTTATCCGATTACGGGTTAACCACGGCGAAAACTGAAGCTTAACAAGCTTAAGGGATCATGATGCAGAACGGCGCAATGAAGGCCTGGCTGGATTCCTCCTATCTGGCGGGCGCAAACCAGTCCTACATAGAGCAGCTCTATGAAGATTTTTTGACGGATCCTGACTCTGTCGATGCGAGCTGGCGTGCAATTTTTAAACAGCTACCGACCGCGGGCGTCAGTCCCGATCAACTCCATTCCAAAACGCGGGAATACTTCCGCCGCCTGGCCAAGGATGCAACACGCTATACTGCCTCGGTCAACGATCCGGATATCGACTCCAAGCAGGTGAAAGTCCTACAGCTTATCAACGCTTTCCGCTTCCGCGGTCATCAGCACGCCAATCTCGATCCTCTGGAGTTATGGAAACAGGAAACGGTTCCTGATCTGGACCCCGCTTTCCATCACCTCACCGACGTCGACTTCCAGGAAACGTTTAACGTCGGTTCGTTCGCCATCGGCCGCGACACCATGAAACTGGCGGATTTGTACGAGGCGCTGAAAAAGACCTACTGCGGCGCTATCGGCGCCGAATATATGCATATCACCAATACCGAAGAGAAACGCTGGATCCAGCAGCACATCGAGTCGGTGGTGGGACAGCCGAGCTTCAGCCGCGAAGAGAAAAAGCGTTTTCTCGCCGAGCTGACCGCGGCGGAAGGGATAGAACGTTACTTGGGGGCCAAATTCCCCGGCGCCAAGCGTTTCTCGCTGGAAGGCGGCGACGCGCTGATCCCCATGCTTAAAGAGATGGTGCGCTATGCCGGCAGCAATGGCACGCGGGAAGTGGTACTGGGGATGGCGCATCGCGGCCGCCTGAACGTGCTGGTCAATGTGCTGGGCAAAAAACCGCAGGATCTGTTCGACGAGTTCGCCGGCAAGCACAAAGAGCACTTGGGCACCGGTGACGTGAAGTACCATCAGGGCTTCTCCTCCGACGTTGAAACCGAGGGCGGGCTGGTGCATCTGGCGCTGGCGTTCAACCCCTCGCATCTGGAAATCGTCAGCCCGGTGGTGATGGGATCGGTACGGGCGCGTATCGACCGGCTGGATGAACAAAGCAGCAGTATGGTACTGCCCATCACGCTGCACGGCGATGCGGCCATCAGCGGCCAGGGCGTGGTGCAGGAAACCCTGAATATGTCCAAGGCGCGCGGCTACGACGTCGGCGGGACGGTGCGGGTCGTGATTAACAACCAGGTCGGTTTCACCACCTCCAATCCGCACGACGCCCGCTCCACGCAATATTGCACCGATATCGCCAAAATGGTGCAGGCGCCGATTTTCCACGTCAACGCCGATGACCCCGAAGCGGTGGCGTTCGTTACCCGCGTGGCGCTGGATTTCCGCAATACCTTCAAGCGCGACGTCATGATTGACCTCGTGTGTTATCGCCGCCACGGCCACAACGAGGCCGATGAGCCGAGCGCCACTCAGCCGCTGATGTACCAGAAGATCAAAAAACACCCCACGCCGCGCAAAATCTACGCCGACCGTCTGGAGCGCGACGGCATTATCACCCTTGCCGACGCCACCGAAATGGTGAATGTGTTCCGCGACGCGCTGGACCAGGGCGAGTGCGTGGTGAAAGAGTGGCGGCAGATGAATATGCACTCCTTCGCCTGGCAGCGCTATCTCAATCATGACTGGGACGAAGAGTACCCCAGCCAGGTGGAGGGTAAGCGTTTGCAGGCGCTGGCGCATCGTATCAGCGAGGTGCCGGCCGGCGTCGAAATGCAGCCGCGGGTTGCCAAGATTTATCACGACCGCGCCGCGATGGCGCGCGGTGAAAAGCCTTTCGATTGGGGCGGCGCCGAAACGCTGGCCTATGCCACGCTGGTGGACGAGGGGATCCCCATTCGTTTGTCGGGGGAGGACACCGCCCGCGGTACTTTCTTCCACCGCCATGCGGTGGTGCATAACCAGAAAAACGGGTCGAGCTATACTCCGCTGGCCCATGTCCACAACAGTCAGGGCAGTTTCCGCGTTTGGGACTCGGTACTCTCCGAGGAGGCGGTGCTGGCGTTTGAATACGGTTACGCCACCGCCGAGCCGCGTACTTTGGTGATTTGGGAAGCGCAATTCGGCGACTTCGCCAACGGTGCGCAGGTGGTTATCGATCAATTTATCAGTTCCGGCGAACAGAAATGGGGACGGATGTGCGGTCTGGTGATGCTGCTGCCGCACGGCTATGAAGGGCAGGGGCCGGAGCACTCCTCCGCCCGCCTGGAGCGCTACCTCCAGCTGTGCGCGGAACAAAATATGCAAGTCTGCGTCCCGTCGACCCCGGCGCAGGTCTATCATATGCTGCGGCGTCAGGCGTTGCGCAATATGCGCCGGCCGCTGATTGTCATGTCGCCCAAGTCGCTGCTGCGTCATCCGCTGGCCATCTCCTCCCTGGATGAACTGGCTAACGGCACGTTCCAGCCCGCCATCGGCGAAGTCGACGATCTTGACCCGCAGGGCGTCAAGCGCGTCGTGATGTGCTCCGGCAAAGTCTATTATGATTTGTTGGATCAACGGCGCAAAAACGGGCAGCAGGACGTGGCCATCGTACGCATTGAACAGCTCTATCCGTTCCCGCTGCAGGCGGTTCGGGAGGCGCTGGCCCCCTATGCGCACGTTCAGGATTTCGTCTGGTGCCAGGAGGAGCCGCAAAATCAGGGCGCCTGGTATTGCAGCCAGCACCATTTCCGCGAAGTGATATCCAAGGGCGCCGCGCTGAATTATGCCGGTCGTCCCGCTTCCGCCTCGCCGGCGGTAGGGTATTTGTCCGTGCACCAGACCCAGCAAAAAAATCTGGTCAACGACGCGCTGAACGTTAATTAACAATAAGGATAGAGAATGAGTAGCGTAGATATTCTGGTGCCTGACCTGCCTGAATCGGTCGCGGATGCCACCGTCGCCACCTGGCATAAAAAGCCCGGTGACAGTGTTCAGCGTGATGAAGTGCTGGTCGAGATTGAAACCGACAAAGTGGTGCTGGAAGTTCCGGCGCCCGAAGCCGGCGTTCTGGAAACATTGTTGGAAGACGAAGGCGCTACCGTTACCGCCCGTCAGGTGCTGGGGCGTCTGCGCCCGGGCGATAGCACCGGCCAGGCGACGACCGAAAAATCCCAGAGCCAGGAGGCCACCCCGGCTCAGCGCCACACGGCAGGTCTGGAAGAGGGGAGCAACGACGCGCTGAGCCCGGCCATTCGCCGTCTCATCGCCGAGCACGATGTTAATCCCGAGGCGATCAAAGGCAGCGGCGTAGGCGGACGTCTTACCCGTGAAGATGTTGAAAAACATATCGCCGGGCGGCAGAGCGCTGCGCCGGCCCCGGCCGCCGCTCAGGCTGAAACCGAGGCGCCGGCGCTCGGCAACCGCAGCGAAAAACGCGTACCGATGACCCGCCTGCGTAAGCGCGTGGCCGAACGCTTGCTGGAAGCAAAAAACAGCACCGCTATGCTGACCACCTTTAATGAGGTGAACATGCAGCCGGTGATGGATCTGCGCAAGCAATACGGCGACGCGTTCGAGAAACGTCACGGTATCCGTCTGGGCTTCATGTCCTTCTACATCAAGGCGGTATTGGAGGCGTTGAAACGGTTCCCGGAAGTGAATGCCTCCATTGACGGCGAAGATGTGGTTTACCACAACTATTTTGACGTCAGCATCGCGGTGTCTACCCCGCGCGGTCTGGTGACGCCGGTGTTAAAGGATATCGACGCGCTGGGCATGGCCGATATCGAGAAGAAAATCAAGGAATTAGCCATTAAGGGCCGCGACGGCAAACTGAAAGTCGAGGAGCTGACCGGCGGTAACTTCACCATTACCAACGGCGGCGTATTTGGCTCGCTGATGTCGACGCCCATCATCAACCCGCCGCAAAGCGCGATCCTGGGCATGCATGCCATCAAGGATCGGCCGATGGCGGTGGGGGGGCAGGTGGTCATTCTGCCGATGATGTATCTGGCGCTTTCCTACGACCACAGGCTTATCGACGGAAAAGAATCCGTAAGCTTCCTGGTTACGGTGAAAGAGATGCTGGAAGACCCCACTCGCCTGCTGTTGGACGTTTAGCGCATGAGCGCGGCGGCCCAAAGCCGCCGCCCGAGGTCCACGGCTTTGGTGCCGAATTAGGGCGACGCGACGCCGCGCCGCTGACACTCTCCAGACGAAGATGGAAATAACATCATGAATTTACATGAATATCAGGCAAAACAGCTGTTTGCTCGGTATGGTCTGCCGGCCCCGACGGGATACGCCTGCAATACGCCGCGCGAAGCGGAAGAGTCCGCCTCGAAAATCGGCGCCGGTCCCTGGGTGGTGAAATGCCAGGTACATGCGGGCGGCCGCGGTAAATCCGGCGGCGTCAAAGTGGTGAAATCGAAAGAAGAGATCCGCGCCTTCGCGGAACAGTGGCTCGGCAAGCGTCTGGTGACGTACCAGACGGACGCGCTGGGTCAACCGGTCAATCAGATTCTGGTGGAAGCGGCCACCGACATCGCCAAGGAGCTGTATCTGGGGGCGGTGGTAGACCGCGGCACGCGCCGCGTAGTGTTTATGGCGTCCACCGAGGGTGGCGTGGAAATTGAAAAAGTGGCGGAAGAGACGCCGCACCTGATTCACAAAGTGGCGCTGGATCCGCTTACCGGCCCGCAGCCTTATCAGGGGCGCGAACTGGCGTTTAAATTGGGCCTGAGCGGCAAGCAGGTCACCCAGTTCAGTAAAATTTTCATGGGTCTGGCGACGCTGTTTTTAGAGCGCGATCTGGCGCTGGTGGAAATCAACCCGCTGGTGATTACCGGCGCCGGCGATCTTATCTGCCTTGACGGTAAACTGAGCGCCGACGGTAACGCACTGTTCCGCCAGCCGGAACTGCGCGAAATGCGCGATCACAGTCAAGAAGACGAACGTGAAGCGCACGCCACCCAATGGGAGCTGAACTATGTGGCGCTGGACGGCAATATCGGCTGTATGGTGAACGGGGCCGGCCTGGCGATGGGGACGATGGATATCGTCAAACTGCACGGCGGCGAACCGGCCAACTTCCTTGACGTGGGCGGCGGCGCCACCAAGGAGCGCGTGACCGAAGCGTTCAAGATAATCCTGTCGGATGAGAAGGTGAAAGCGGTGCTGGTCAATATTTTCGGCGGTATCGTTCGCTGCGATTTGATTGCCGACGGCATCATCGGCGCGGTATCCGAGGTGGGCGTCAGCGTCCCCGTGGTGGTGCGTCTGGAAGGAAACAATGCCGAACTGGGCGCCAAGCGATTGGCCGACAGCGGGCTGAACATTATCGCCGCCACAAGTCTGACCGACGCGGCTCAACAGGTTGTCGCCGCGGTGGAGGGTAAGTAATGTCTATTTTGATTGATAAAAACACCAAAGTGATTTGCCAGGGCTTTACCGGCAGTCAGGGGACCTTTCACTCCGAGCAGGCGCTGGCCTACGGCACCAAAATGGTCGGCGGCGTCACGCCCGGCAAAGGCGGTACCGAGCATCTCGGTCTGCCGGTGTTCAATACCGTGCGCGAAGCGGTTGACAAAACCGGCGCCACGGCATCGGTTATCTATGTGCCGGCGCCGTTCTGCAAGGACTCGATCCTTGAGGCGATCGATGCCGGCATCGAGCTGATTATCTGCATTACCGAGGGCATCCCGACGCTGGATATGCTGACGGTGAAAGCCAAGCTTGAGCAAAGCAAGGCGCGCATGATCGGGCCGAACTGCCCGGGCGTTATCACCCCGGGAGAATGCAAAATCGGTATCATGCCGGGGCATATCCATCAGCCTGGCCGGGTGGGTATCGTTTCCCGTTCCGGCACTCTGACCTACGAAGCGGTAAAGCAAACTACCGACACCGGCCTCGGGCAGTCCAGCTGCGTGGGCATCGGCGGCGATCCGATCCCCGGCTCGAACTTTATTGACATCCTGAAGCTGTTTGAAGAGGATCCGCAGACGGAAGCCATCGTGATGATAGGCGAAATCGGCGGCAGCGCGGAGGAAGAGGCCGCCGCTTATATCAAGGATCACGTCACCAAACCGGTGGTTGGCTATATCGCCGGCGTCACGGCGCCGAAGGGCAAACGTATGGGCCATGCCGGCGCAATTATCGCCGGCGGTAAAGGCACGGCCGATGAGAAATTCGCCGCGCTGGAGGCGGCGGGCGTCAAAACCGTGCGCAGCCTGGCCGATATTGGCGAAGCGTTAAAGCGCATTTTGCCGGACTGATACGGCAGCGCCGGAAGCCGGCGGAAATACCTGCCGCCCGCTGCGCCGGCGGCAACGCACCAAGCTGCCCACGGGCGGCTTTTTTTTACCCTAACGGCCACGTCTAGGGCCGTTGTTCCGCGCATTGCTACACGGCCTCGTCGTCTAAGCTTAAGCGTGAGCCGGCTATTCGCCGCGAGAGGCAGGGCAGGCGATGCAAAAGCGTTTTCCGGCGGCGCGGAAATAACCTCATGCCGCAATAATGACGAAGTAATGACAGATTTTTCCGCTATTTTAATAAACGCGCGCTATCGCGCGATGAGACTATTTAATTGCGCAGGCACGTTAGGGACAAGGAGGAACGCTTATTATTTTCACTTTATGTCATCAGCGTATTTTATTAATCACACTTTAGCAACATTTCGGTGATATTGCCTTTTTTTGGCTACCAATATTTAACAAAAAGAACCAAACATTGCGTTAAATCAATATTTATCCGCGCATCATATACTGTGACGGCCGCAATGTTGCGCCAGCGCAATTTCAATCGGGGCGCCGTATCGCGCCGGGTTTGATCATTATGCGGTTTTAATACCTCCATCACTAAAAAATATATTTATCCTGAGGAAATTGAGGGGTACTATACGGGCATTCCCAACCGGTTATGTTGGTATTTCTTTAATCCGTCTGTGGCGCCGCTGACCTTCTTCCCCTCAAGAGTCCGAGGCGGCAGGCGGTTAATGATAACTATAAAGCCTTTATTATTCACCGCGCCTTTCCGGCTGTCCTGCTCATGGGTACGGCCGCAGCGGCGCATGTGGGATCCTTCCTGCGAGGAGCAAGGAGTCATCATGTTTGATGTCGTCGAACTATCACGATTACAGTTTGCTTTAACGGCGATGTACCATTTCCTGTTTGTGCCGCTAACGCTCGGTATGGCGTTTTTGCTGGCCATCATGGAAACGGTGTATGTGCTGTCCGGCAAACAGATCTATAAAGATATGACCAAGTTCTGGGGCAAGTTGTTCGCTATCAACTTCGCCCTCGGCGTCGCTACCGGTCTTACCATGGAGTTCCAGTTCGGTACCAACTGGTCATACTTCTCCCATTATGTCGGCGACATCTTCGGCGCACCGCTGGCCATTGAAGGGTTGATGGCCTTCTTCCTGGAATCCACCTTCGTCGGGTTGTTCTTTTTCGGTTGGGATCGCCTCGGTAAAGTGCAACATATGGCCGTGACCTGGCTGGTGGCCCTCGGCTCCAACCTGTCCGCGCTGTGGATCCTGGTCGCCAACGGCTGGATGCAAAATCCCATCGCGGCGGATTTCAACTACGAAACCATGCGGATGGAGATGGTCAGCTTCGCCGACCTGGTGCTTAATCCGGTGGCGCAGGTGAAATTCGTCCATACCGTGGCCGCGGGTTACTGCACCGGGGCAATGTTCGTCCTTGGCATCAGCTCTTACTATCTGCTGAAGGGGCGCGATATCGCCTTCGCCAAACGCTCGTTCGCCATCGCTGCCTCTTTCGGCATGGCGGCGGTGCTGTCGGTCATCGTGCTGGGAGATGAGTCCGGCTATGAAATGGGCGACGTGCAAAAAACCAAGCTGGCCGCTATCGAGGCGGAATGGAACACCGAGCCGGCGCCGGCCTCCTTTACCCTGTTCGGCCTGCCGAACCAGGAAGACCAGACCAACCATTTCGCGGTACGGATCCCTTACGCGCTGGGCATTATCGCCACCCGTTCCACCGACCGCCAGGTCACCGGACTGAAAGATCTAATGACCCAGCATGAGGTGCGCATCCGTAACGGCATGAAGGCCTACAGCCTGCTGCAACAGCTGCGCGAAGGCAGCACCGATCCTGCGGTGCGTGCTGCGTTCAACAGCGCTAAACAGGATCTGGGTTACGGGCTGTTGCTTAAACGCTACACCGATGACATCACCCAGGCCAGCGAGCAGCAGATTCGCCAGGCTACCAGCGATTCTATCCCGCGCGTTGCGCCGCTGTATTTTTCTTTCCGTATCATGGTGGGCTGCGGCGTGCTGATGCTGCTGCTGATCGCCGCCTGTTTCTGGACCGTGCTGCGCAACCGCATCGGCCAACCCCGCTGGCTGCACCGCGCCATGCTTTATGGTATCCCGCTGCCGTGGATTGCCATCGAGTCCGGCTGGTTTATCGCCGAATATGGCCGTCAACCCTGGGCTATCGGTGAAATCCTGCCGACCGCGGTCGCCAACTCGACGCTGACCGCCGGCGATATCCTGTTCTCAATGGGGCTGATTTGCGGGCTGTACACGCTGTTTTTGGTGGCCGAAATGTATCTGATGTTCAAATTCGCGCGTCTGGGGCCGAGCAGCTTGAAAACCGGCAACTACCATTTTGAACAATCGTCCGTTTCCTCGGTGAGCGCACGGTAATACAGGAGCGAATGACCATGTTTGATTACGAAGTATTACGTGTTGTCTGGTGGGTGCTGATTGGCGTGCTGCTCATCGGCTTCGCCGTCACCGACGGGTTTGATATGGGCGTCGGCATGTTAATGCGCCTGTTTGGCCGCAACGACGTGGAGCGTCGGGTCATGATCAATACCATCGCCCCGCATTGGGACGGTAACCAGGTGTGGCTCATCACCGCCGGCGGCGCCCTGTTCGCCGCCTGGCCGATGGTCTATGCCGCGGCGTTCTCCGGCTTTTACATCGCCATGATCCTGGTGCTGGCCTCGCTGTTCTTCCGCCCGGTCGGTTTCGACTACCGCTCGAAAATCGATGACGCCCGCTGGCGCAATATGTGGGACTGGGGCATCTTCATCGGCAGCTTCATTTCGCCGGTGGTGATCGGGGTGGCGTTCGGCAATCTGCTCCAGGGTGTGCCGTTCCACGTCGACGAGTATTTGCGTTTGTATTACACCGGTAACTTCTTCCAGCTGCTTAACCCGTTCGGCCTGCTGGCGGGCATCGTCAGCCTGGCGATGTTCCTGACCCAGGGCGGCACCTATCTGCAAATGCGTACCGGCGGCGATTTGCAGGTGCGGATGCGCGGCATCACCCAGCTTACCGCGCTGGTCACCCTGCTGACGTTCCTATTGGCCGGTATTTGGGTCGTCAACGGCATTGACGGTTATACCGTGACCTCGGTTATCGACAGGGCCGCGCAGTCCAACCCGCTGCATAAAGAAGTGGCGCATCAGGCCGGCGCATGGATGGCGAATTACCACGCCTATCCGGGATTATGGATCGTGCCGGCGCTGGGCGTGCTGCTGCCGTTGCTGACCATCGTCTTTAGCCGCGCGGGGCGCAGCGCCTGGGCGTTTATCTTCTCTTCGTTGACCGTGGCCTGCATCATCCTGACCGCGGGGATCACGCTGTTTCCGTTCATCATGCCGTCGAGCACGATGCCCAACGCCAGCCTGACCCTGTGGGACGCGACGTCGAGTCTGAGGACGTTGAAAGTCATGACGGTGGTGGCGATCATTTTCGTGCCGATTGTGCTGCTCTATACCATCTGGTGCTACTACAAGATGTTCGGTCGCATCACTAAAGAACATATTGAACAAAACACGCATTCGCTGTATTGAGTTAAGGAGCTTAACCATGTGGTATTTCGCCTGGATTTTAGGAACGCTGTTGGCCTGCGCCTTCGGCATCATTACCGCGCTGGCGCTTGAGCATCTGGAAGATACCCGCGGCAAAGATGCATTGAAATGACAGGGCAGACCCTTGCGGCCCTGTATGATCTGACGGATAAGCGCCCTCTGCGGGCGCTTTCCCTGGTCATGGCGCTCACCCTTGCGGGCTGTGTTTTCTGGACGCCTTCGCGTTTCGCCGCGCAGACCAGTCCGCTGTCCTGGTGGCAGGGAATGGTCATCGTTTGGGCGGTTTGTGCCGGTGTCGTGCACGGTACCGGCTTTCGACCGCGCCGGCTGCGCTGGCGTCTGGTTTTTCTGCCGCTGCCGGCGATGTTGGTCATGATCGGCGCCCTGATTTACAGTTTCTCATAATAACTTTACGGTCCTTTAAGCCCGCAATGTAAGGGATCTAAAATATTTTCTTTCCCCCCGGCTTACCCATTCCCAATGTGATCCGTCTTGCGTATAGTAAGCACCGTTGTTTTTGCGTTGTTGGACGGTGGAGTGAGTATTTCGTATTTCCAATGGCCGGTTCGCGTCTATTACGAGGATACCGACGCTGGCGGCGTGGTCTACCATGCACGTTATGTCGCCTTCTATGAACGCGCGCGCACCGAAATGCTACGCGAGCATAATTTCCATCAGCACGCGCTCATGCGCGCGAACGTGGCGTTCGTGGTGCGGCGCATGGCGGTGGAGTATTTTGCCCCTGCGCGCCTGGACGATTTATTGCAAGTGGAAAGCGAAATCGTCTCCCTCAAGCGCGCCTCTCTGACCTTTGCACAACGCATCCTGAATGCCGACGGGCAATTGCTCAGCCAGGCGGATGTCGTGATCGCATGTGTCGATCTACAGCAATTGAAGCCGATTGCGCTTCCTACGTCTTTTGTCGCGGAGTTCAAGCAGTGACTGACATGAACATCTTTGATCTGTTCCTGAAAGCGGGCTTTCTGGTAAAACTGATCATGCTGATTTTGATATGCTTTTCCATCGCCTCCTGGGCGATCATTATTCAGCGTTCCCGTATTTTGACCTCCGCCGCACGTGAAGCGGAAGCCTTTGAGGACAAATTCTGGTCCGGTATCGAATTGTCCCGCCTGTATCAGGAAAGCCTGACGCGGCGCGACAGCCTGAGCGGCTCCGAGCAGATTTTCTATGCCGGCTTCAAAGAGTTCGCGCGCCTGCATCGCGCCAACAGCCACGCCCCCGAGGCGGTGGTGGAGGGCGCCTCGCGCGCCATGCGTATTTCGATGAACCGCGAGCTGGAAGCGCTGGAAACCCATATTCCGTTTCTCGGCACCGTCGGCTCCATCAGTCCGTATATCGGTCTGTTCGGCACGGTATGGGGCATCATGCATGCTTTCATCGGGCTTGGCGCGGTCAAACAGGCCACGCTACAGATGGTCGCGCCGGGGATAGCCGAAGCGCTCATCGCCACCGCCATCGGTCTTTTCGCCGCCATTCCCGCGGTCATGGCGTTCAACCGCCTGAGCCTGCGCGTCAACAAGCTTGAGCAGAACTACGACAACTTTACCGAAGAGTTCATCGCCATCCTGCATCGGCAGGCTTTCGCCAGCGATAGCGCTAAGTAAGCAGGAGGGTAGAGGATGGCCAGAAGACGCTCGCGCAGAGAAATCAAGTCCGAGATTAACATCGTCCCCTTGCTCGATGTGCTACTGGTGCTGGTGTTAATTTTTATGGCGACGGCGCCGATTATAACCCAGAGCGTTGAGGTGGATTTGCCCGATGCGACCGACTCCAAAACCGTCGGCAACGATGATAATCCGCCGGTGATCGTCGAAGTGGCGGGTATCGGCCAATACAGTCTGGTGGTCGATCACCAGCGCCAGGAGCAACTGCCCTCCGAACAGGTGGTTTCCGAGGCGCGCGCCCGTATCACCGCCAATCCCAAGACGGTGTTTCTGATAGGCGGCGCCAAGGACGTGCCTTATGATGAGATCATTAAGGCGCTGAACTTACTGCATCAGGCCGGCGTGAAGTCGGTCGGTCTGATGACGCAGCCTATCTGACGGTCGGCTGGTGACGTGCGTTATTACCGGCCAACCCCTTTTTGGGAATAGATTGTGTTGAAGGCTACCGAACAGAACGACAAGCTCAAACGTGCCATTATTCTGTCGATTGCGCTGCATTGCGTCCTGATCGCCGTATTGATCTGGAGCTCGATCCATCAGCCGCAAGAATCCAGCGCGGGCGGCGGCGGGTCGTCTATTGACGCCGTGATGGTCGATCCCGGCGCCGTGGTGCAGCAATATAACCGTCAGCAGCAGCAGCAAACCGATGCGCAGCGGGCACAGCAGCAGCGCGACAAGCAGGCTCAGCAGCAGGCAGAAGAGCTTCAGCAACAGCAGGCGGCGGAGCAGCAGCGCTTAAAAGCGCTGGAAAAACAGCGTCTGGCCGCGCAGGAAGCGGCCGAAGCGCAACAGCGCGAGCAGGCTGAACAACAAAAACAGGCGGAAGAGGCGGCGAAACAGGCCCAGGCGCAGCAGAAGCAGGCCGAGGCCGCCGCGGCGCAGGCCAAAGCGGAAGCGGCGGCACAGGCTAAAGCCGCGGCCGCGGCGAAACAGCAGGCGGAGGCACAAGCCACGCAGGCCGCGGCTGAAGCCAAGAAACAGGCGGAGGCTCAAGCGAAGCAGGCCGCGGCTGAAGCCAAGAAACAGGCGGAGGCACAAGCGAAGCAGGCCGCGGCTGAAGCCAAGAAACAGGCGGAGGCTCAAGCGAAGCAGGCCGCGGCTGAAGCCAAGAAACAGGCGGAGGCACAAGCGAAGCAGGCCGCGGCCGAAGCCAAGAAGCAGGCGGAGGCGGAAGCGAAAAAAGCCGCCGCTGCCGATGCCAAAGCTAAAGCCGATCAGGCGGCGAAAGATAAAGCCGCCGCCGCGAAGAAGGCCGCCGCACAGGCCGCCAAGCAGTCCAGCGATGTGGATGCGTTGCTGGGCGGCCTGACCGACGCCAAAAACGCGCCTAAAGCCGGCGGCGCGCCGGCGGGGGCCGGTAAGGCTAAACAAAGTGGCGCTAGCGGGGCGGAAGTAGATGCCTACCTAGCTCAAATACAGGCGGCTATCAAAAATAAACTGTATGACTATAACAACTATAGCGGCAAAACCTGTGATATCCGTTTCAAACTGGCGCCGGACGGCTTGCTGATTTCGGTGAATGCCGTCGGCGGCGACCCGGCGCTATGCCAAGCGGCGATCTCCGCGGCGAAATTAGCCAATATTCCCCGGCCGCCCAGCAAACAGGTCTATGAAGCGGCTAAGGATGGGGTGTTTATGTTTAAGCCTGACTAAAACCCTGTGGCGGAGCGCGAAGGTTATCAAATAGTCCTGTTTAGGTTTAAGATTTATACTATGTTGTCTAACGGGAAGATGTAGTGTTGTTTAACCCGACAAGTTTACAATTCTGCAATTGCGACCGCCGCCCTGGCGTCGGTTTGGGAGATGAAATGAAGCAGGCATTTCGAGTAGCGTTAGGTTTGTTGGTTTTATGGGCTTCCGTGTTGCATGCGGAAGTGCGTATTTTGATCACCCAAGGGGTGGATTCCGCCAGACCCATCGGGGTGGTGCCGTTTAAGTGGGCGGGGCCCGGTGCGGCGCCCGAAGATATCGGTGGCATTGTCGCCGCCGACCTGCGCAACAGCGGTAAATTCAACCCGCTAGACACTTCCCGCCTGCCGCAGCAGCCGGCCACCGCGGCGGAAGTTACCCCGGCGGCCTGGACGGCGTTGGGTATCGACGCCGTGGTGGTGGGGCAGGTGCAGCCGAGCGCGGACGGCAGCTATATGGTGTCTTATCAATTGGTGGATACTTCGGGTAATCCTGGCGCGATTTTAGCGCAAAACCAATTTAAAGCGCCGCGCAAATGGCTGCGTTGGTCAGCGCACACCGTTAGCGATGAAACGTTTGAAAAGTTGACCGGCATTAAGGGCGCGTTCCGCACGCGCATCGCCTACGTGGTGCAAACCAACGGCGGCCAGTTCCCCTATGAATTGCGGGTAGCGGATTACGACGGTTATAACCAGACGCCGGTGCACCGTTCGCCGCAGCCGCTGATGTCGCCGGCCTGGTCCCCCGACGGCAGCAAGCTGGCCTATGTCACCTTTGAAAGCGGCCGCTCGGCGTTGGTTATCCAGACGCTGGATAGCGGCGCTGTTCGTCAGGTGGCGAGTTTTCCGCAGCATAACGGCGCGCCGGCTTTCTCGCCGGACGGCAGCAAGCTGGCTTTTGCGCTGTCGAAGACCGGCAGCCTGAATTTGTATGTGATGGATTTAGGATCGGGTCAGATTCGTCAGGTGACCGACGGCCGCAGCAACAATACGGAGCCGACCTGGTTCCCGGACAGCCAGACGCTGGCGTATACCTCCGACCAGGGCGGCCGTCCGCAGGTGTATAAAATCAATATTAATGGCGGTACGCCGCAGCGCCTGTCCTGGGAAGGCTCCCAGAATCAGGATGCCGACGTGAGCTCGGACGGCAAGTTCCTGGCTATGGTCAGCAGCAACAATGGCGCGCAGCATATCGCTAAACTGGATCTGGCAACGGGAGCCGTACAAGTATTGACGGACACGTTCCTGGATGAGACGCCTAGCGTCGCTCCCAATGGCACAATGGTTATCTACAGCGCTTCGCAAGGGCTGGGTTCCGTGTTACAGCTGGTCTCGACTGATGGGCGTTTCAAAGCGCGTCTTCCGGCAACCGATGGACAGGTCAAATTTCCTGCCTGGTCGCCGTATCTGTGATGCATGTGTAAATATGTATGGCAAACTATAAAAGGAATATGAGATGCAACTGAACAAAGTGCTGAAAGGGCTGATGTTGGCGGTGCCGGTCTTGGCGATTGCCGCATGTAGTTCTCACAAAAGCGCCAACAATGGCGACGAATCTGCCATGGGCGCCGGTGCTGGCACTGGCATGGACATGAACGGCAACAACGCGTCGTCCGACGAGCAGGCGCGTCTGCAGATGCAAGAGCTTCAGCGCAACAATATCGTCTACTTCGATTTGGATAAATACGATATCCGCTCTGAATTCGCTCAGATGCTTGACGCTCACGCCAATTTCCTGCGCAGCAATCCGTCCTACAAAGTGACCGTTGAAGGCCACGCGGACGAACGCGGTACGCCGGAATACAACATCGCCCTGGGCGAACGCCGCGCCAATGCCGTGAAGATGTATCTTCAGGGTAAAGGCGTTTCCGCCGATCAGATCGCTATCGTATCTTACGGTAAAGAGAAACCGGCCGTACTGGGTCACGACGAAGCGGCTTACGCCAAAAACCGTCGTGCCGTCCTGGTTTACTAAGAGTCTTGCATGAGCAATAACTTCAGACCTTATCTGTTGAGTCTGTCGTTATTGGTTGGCGTAGCGGTCCCCTGGGCCGCTACCGCCCAAGCGCCAATCAGTAATGTCGGCTCCGGCTCGGTAGATGACCGGGTCACTCAACTTGAGCGTATTTCCAATGCGCACAGTCAACTGCTAACCCAACTTCAGCAGCAGCTCGCCGATAATCAGCGCGATATCGACTCGCTGCGCGGCCAGATTCAGGAAAACCAATACCAGCTGTCGCAGGTCGTCGAGCGGCAAAAACAGATCTACCAGCAGATGGACAGCCTCTCTAGCCAAGCGCCGGCCGCTTCGCAAGACGGTCAGCCCCAGGCCTCCACGTCCACCGACGACGGCAGCCAAGGCGCGGCGCCGGCCGCCAGCACGGCCACCGCCGGCAGCGGCGACGCCAACACCGACTACAATGAGGCGGTGGCGCTGGTGCTGGAGAAAAAACAGTACGACCAGGCCATAAGCGCGTTCCGCAACTTTGTTAAACGTTACCCTGATTCCACCTATCAACCCAACGCCAATTACTGGCTTGGGCAGCTCAATTATAATCAGGGTAAAAAAGACGACGCGCTCTATTATTTCGCCCTGGTGGCGAAGACCTACCCCAAATCCCCCAAAGCGCCCGACGCACTGTTGAAGGTGGGCGTCATCATGCAGGAGAAAGGCCAGAAAGATAAAGCCCGGGCGGTTTATCAGCAGGTCGGAAAACTGTATCCCAGCGCCGAGGCGGCCAAACAGGCGCAAAAACGGCTGGCGGGTCTGTAACCATGACGGGTTCAAACGGGGCAGGGCGGCGTAAAACGGCTCAGAATGCTCGAAGATCAGACAGTTGGCCGCGCTTGAACTAATTAATGGTTGCGTCAAAATTTATAATAAGTAATATATGCCGCCGTTGCCCGGGGAAAGCTGATTTCCTCTGGCCGCGGTTGTCATCGGGTATCGGGGTCGTTAGCTCAGTTGGTAGAGCAGTTGACTTTTAATCAATTGGTCGCAGGTTCGAATCCTGCACGACCCACCACGATATTTCCTCCAGGCGCGCCGAGCGTTGCCAGAGATGAACCCCTTATAGCCCTTGTGCCTCGGCACACGCCTTACTCGGCGGGTCGTTAGCTCAGTTGGTAGAGCAGTTGACTTTTAATCAATTGGTCGCAGGTTCGAATCCTGCACGACCCACCACTCTTTTGATTACCTTATTTCTCACTCACTCTCTATGTTAGCCGTCGCCGTCCGCGCGAATGAGCCCCTGACGCACGATTTGAAGACGTGTCTGTGTTACCCACTAAACAATTTTTCGCCATAACGCACAAAATAGGCGCGACAACCGGCCATAAATCTCGTATTTTGTTTAGCATACAAAACCCAGACCTTCGCCAGCCGGTCACTTGTCTCTTAAAGGGCCCGGTGCGGCGACCGCATAGCGCCAGAGAGCAGCGATGAGTGAACTAATCGACGACTTTGCCACCCTTTATCCTTTCCCGCCCAAACCCGCGGCGTTGAAGGAGGAGGAAAAGGCCGGCTTGCGGGAGCGCATTGCACGTCTGCTAAAGGCGCGCAACGCGGTTATCGTGGCCCACTACTATACCGATCCGGAAATCCAGGCGCTGGCGGAAGCAACCGGCGGCTGCGTGGCGGATTCGCTGGAGATGGCGCGTTTTGGCAGCAGCCACCCGGCCACCACGCTACTGGTGGCCGGCGTGCGCTTCATGGGTGAAACCGCCAAGATCTTAAGCCCGGAAAAAACCGTGCTGATGCCGACGCTGCACGCGGAATGCTCGCTCGATCTCGGCTGCCCGGAGGCGGCGTTCAGCGCGTTTTGCGATGCTCACCCGAATCGAACGGTGGTGGTGTATGCCAACACCTCCGCCGCGGTCAAAGCGCGCGCCGACTGGGTAGTGACGTCCAGTATCGCGGTTGAGCTTATCGATCATCTCGACAGCCTGGGAGAGAAGATTATCTGGGCGCCGGACCGCCATCTTGGCCGCTATGTGCAAAAACAGACCGGCGCGGATATGCTGTGCTGGCAAAGCGCCTGTATCGTGCATGATGAGTTTAAGACCCAGGCGCTGCGCCGTATGAAACGACTTTATCCCGACGCGGCCGTGCTGGTCCATCCCGAATCACCGCAGGCGGTGGTCGATTTGGCCGATGCGGTCGGTTCCACCAGCCAGCTGATTCAGGCGGCCAAGACATTGCCGCAGCAGCAGATGATTGTGGCCACCGATCGCGGCATTTTTTTCAAAATGCAGCAGGCGTGCCCGGAGAAGACCTTATTGGCGGCCCCGACCGCCGGGGAGGGTGCCACCTGCCGTAGCTGCGCGCATTGCCCGTGGATGGCGATGAACGGGCTCAAGGCTATCGCGGCGGGGCTTGAACGGGGCGGCGTGGAGCATGAGATACGTGTCGAGGAAGCCGTACGTCAGCGGGCGCTGGTACCGTTGAATCGGATGCTGGCTTTCGCGGCCGACCTTAAGCGCCGCTAAGATTATTGCGGGGGGCGGGCCGCCGTGCAGACGGGGGCCCTGGCTGAGCTAAACAGGCTGCCTGGTAAATATTGATGCCTGAGCTGACAGCCGCGCAGAGTGGTGCGCGGGTTGCGCCTGAGCGGGCGAGCTCGGCTTAGCAGGCCGCAAACCGGCGCCACGTGGCCGTAGCGGGCGCGATGACAGGAGCCAGACGTGCTTATCGCTCAAATCTCAGACATTCATGCGGCAGCCGATAACGATAACCTGTCCCGGCTGGATCGTGCCCTGGCATGGCTTGATAGGATCGCGCCGGACGTTCTCGTCCTCACCGGCGACCTGATAGATAATGGCGAGATCGAGGGCTATTCGGCGATAGCGGCTCGACTGGCTACCCGACCCTATCCCGCTTTTATACTACCGGGGAATTCCGATGACAGGGCCGCTATGCGCACCGTCTTGAACGCGCGCTACTGGACCGACGGGGGAAAGGGGCCGCTACATTTTGCGGTGGATTTTAAAGAATTGCGTCTTATCGGCCTGGATACTACCGTGGAGGGAACCGCGGCGGGTCAGGTGGCGGAACATCTGCCGTGGCTGCGCGATGCGTTGTCGGCAAAAGGGCCCGCGGCGTCATTGCTGTTTTTACATCATCACGTGTTTGAGTGCGGTATCGCGCCCATGGATCGCATCATGTGCGGAGGATCGGCGGCGTTGGGCACGCTACTGCGCGATCATCCGCGTCGACCGCTTGCGCTGGCGACAGGCCATGCGCATCGCCCCGCGGCAGGGACGCTGGCGGGCATACCCGCCTACCTCTCTGGCTCGATTTGCCCCGCCAACCCGTTGTGGTTGGGGTCGGCGACAATCCCCCCCGTGGCCGATCCCCCCGCGCTGATGATCCACCGCCTGGCAAACGGCTCCCTGGCGAGTCACTTTATTGTCGTTTGATTCCGCCGCCACGTTCGGTTTAACCTTGTTCGGCAATCGGCAATCGGCAATCGGCAATCGGCAATCGGCAATCGGCAATCGGCAATCGGCAATCGGTAATCGACAATCGGCCAACACCGGGTGTTTTTGGCTATCGGCTATCGCTAATCGACAATCGGCCAACACCGGGTGTTTTTGGCTATCGGCTATCGAGAATCAGCAGACAATTTTCAGCTGGGCTACCGGCTAGCGGCGAACAGCCCTCGGTTTTGGCTGCGGGCCACCCCCTTCGGCGCGCGATTAGCGGTTGCCTAGCAAAAGGGAAAGAGTCGGCGGCAACGTCAACCCTTTGGCCGGGTTACGGCCCGGCCGAGGATCCAGCGAGGTTAATGAGGGTGATGGGCGTGCAGGTTCACCGCGCTCTGATGGATAACGCAATGATCCTCTTCGCAGCGCTGATACTCCATTTGGATGGTCGCGTGCCCGATGTGATAGTGCTCCAGCAGATAATCCTGAATGCGGTGCAAGAGCCCGTCATGGTCGCGGGGGGGAATGACCTGCACATGCAGCGTCATTAACGGCCGCTCGCCGACCTGCCAGAGATGGACATGATGAATATTGCGCACTTCGGGGATATTGCGCGTCATTTCGCGCTTGAGTTTCTCAATATCAAACTGCTGTGGAGTGCCTTCCAACAGCTCGTGCAGGCTTTCACGCAGCAACCGCCAGCCGCTGCGCAGCACCAGACAAGAAACCAGAATCGACAGCAGCGGGTCGATGGGTAGCCAACCGGTATAGAGGATCACCAGTGCGGCGATAATGGCGCCGACCGAACCAAGCAAATCCCCCAAAACATGCAGCGCCGCCGCGCGCAGATTAATATTCTTTTCGCCGCTGCCGCCGTGCAGCAGCCAGAACGAGACTATGTTCGCCACCAGCCCGGCGACGGCGATGGACATCATGGTCCAGCCCGCGATGGGTTGGGGGGCGAGAAAGCGATGCGCGGCTTCCCAGACGATCATCACCGTGATAAACAGCAGCGCCAGCGCATTGAGAAACGCCGCCAGCGTGGTCAAACGCAGATAACCGAAGGTGTGGCGGCTATTGGGTCGGCGGGCGGCAAAACGTACCGCCAGCAATGCCATCAGCAGCGCGGCGGTATCGGTCAGCATATGCCCGGCGTCCGCCAGCAACGCCAGCGATCCCGATAGCCAGCCGCCGACCGCCTCGACAAGCATGAACAGCGCCGTAACGACAAAAGCCGCCAGCAGGCGTTTATGCGCGCCCGTTTGCGCATCAGGGGACGGGTGGTCATGTCGGTGCCCGCGGTGACCGCCGTGGTGCGCCTGCGTTGCGGCTACAGGTGCGTGGGAATGGAGAGGATCTGCCGGCATAAATTTTCCTGTCTGTCTGGCGCTAAACGGCCGCTGGCCGCTTCGCCTGTGTTCGTTCTCGGCCCGGGTAGCCTACAGAGTATATCGGTTATTGGCCGCATTACCCTATCAGTTTAGGCTTAGTCCTCGCGTTTTCACCTACGCATTGTCGCCCGCTATCGCGGCCAAGGCTCCGCCTTCCGGGTATACGCGTAGAGGTTTCACGCCTGCGCGTGCGCCGCTCCCCCATGGGTACAGGCACAAGCATCTGCTGGGTACAGGCACAATCATTTGCTGGGTTCAGGCACAGGCGACTGCTGAGTACAGACACAAGCGCAAGCATCTGCTGAGTACAGGCACAAGCATTTGCTGAGTACAGGCATAATCATCTGCTGGCTAAAGGCATCCGCTGGATACAGGCGACTACTGAGTACAGGCATCGGCTGGGTACTGGCATCTGCGGGCCATCTCCGCTTGCCTCGGAGCGGGAGCGAGAGACCCGTAGAGGGCTAGTCAATCCCAGAACGCGCTTGGCAAAATCGTTGGCCCGGCTTGTCCAGCTGCTGGCGACGAAGCCACGCGAGTAAAAAAAAATCAGGCAGCGCCTGATTTTATCTGCCCGACCGGAGGGCGTGCAACGAACCGACCGGAGGGCGGGCAACGAAGCCGGCTGACAGTCCCGTCGCGGCTTCCGTCGCGGCTTACTGCGTTGTACCGTCAGTTTTGGTACCGTCGGGCGATCCGGTACCGGTGGTACCGGTTTCTACTTTCTTATTGACGTCCGGGCAACGGCCGTCTTTACACATGGTGTTTTTATGCTGCTCGGTTTTATTCAGGCCGGAAGCATCGGTACCGGTGGTGGTGCCGGTGGTATTAGTGTTAGTGCTGCTATTATTGATATCTTTATTATCAACGCTATTGGGGGCGTTATTTTGCAGTTCAGGCACGCCGCCGTCGCTGCCGCCCGCGTTAGATCCCGTGCCGGGTGCCGCCAGTACTGCGCCACTCCCGAGCGTCATAGCCGTGGTAAGAAAAAGCATTGCCATTTTTTTGCTGATGTTCGTCTGCATAGTTTTTCCTCTTAACCCGTTTTGGTAAAGCCCCGCAGGTAAAAACCTGTTGGAGAGAGAATGTCGAGACACAGAGCATCCCGCTGCGAAAAAAAATGAAAGCCGGCGCTGACCGGAGTTAAGTGCCGGTTATCTTTGGCTTATCATAAATTAAGCATAGTAAAGAATTAGCCAATATCAAATTTATTGGCTTTTAATAACGCTTTGTGGATTTACAGCCTGCACCACAAGGGATAGATTGGATCGCCTTTTTTAATCTTGTCGTCGTGCCTGGAGCTAAGCAGATTTAACATGAATTACCAAAATGATGATTTACGCATTACCGAGATCAACGAGTTGCTGCCGCCGGTAGCATTATTGGAAAAATATCCGGCGACGGACCGCGCTGCGAGCACCGTTTCCGCCGCGCGTTCGGCTGTTCACAAGATCCTCAAAGGTAATGATGATCGTCTACTGGTAGTGGTTGGCCCCTGTTCGATTCACGATCCGCAAGCCGCTCTTGAATATGCCGGACGCCTGCTTAAACTGCGCGAAAGCCTGAGCGGCGAGCTGGAGGTGGTCATGCGGGTGTACTTTGAGAAACCGCGCACCACGGTCGGCTGGAAAGGGCTAATCAACGATCCCCACATGGACGGCAGTTTCCAAATCAACGAGGGTCTGCGTATCGCGCGCCGTTTATTGTTGGCGATTAACGACAGCGGCCTGCCCGCGGCGGGCGAGTTCCTCGATATGATCACCCCGCAATATCTGGCTGATTTGATGAGCTGGGGCGCCATCGGCGCCCGCACCACCGAATCTCAGGTGCACCGTGAGCTGGCTTCCGGGCTTTCCTGCCCGGTGGGTTTCAAAAACGGCACCGACGGCACCATTAAAGTTGCCATTGACGCCATCAACGCCGCCGGCGCGCCGCACTGCTTTTTGTCGGTCACCAAATGGGGGCATTCCGCTATCGTCAACACCAGCGGCAACGCCGACTGTCATATCATTTTGCGCGGCGGCCGCGAGCCCAACTACAGCACCCATCACGTGCAGGCCGTGAAGGAAGGGCTCACCAAGGCCGGGCTGCCGGCGCTGGTGATGATCGATTGCAGTCACGCCAACAGCAGCAAACAGTTTAAAAAGCAAATGACCGTGGCGGAAGATGTCTGTGAACAGTTAGCTGCGGGTGAAACCGGTATTATCGGGGTGATGGTGGAAAGTCATCTGGTGGAAGGGAACCAGGGCGCCGAGCCGGGTGCGCTGGTGTATGGCCAGAGCGTGACGGACGCCTGCATCGGTTGGGACGATACCGAAAACATGCTGAAGCAGCTTGCGCAGGCGGTGCGCGCGCGCCGGCAGAACTAAAAAAAAACCGCGCCGGACCTCCCCGATAAGGGCGGCGCCGGCGCGGCGTCGTCTTGGCGCCCTCAGCGGGGCGCGTCGGTTATTTCGCTTTACCCTGATTAGCGACCGCGGCGGCCTTGGCGGCGATCTCGTCAGCGTTGCCGAGGTAGTAGTGCTTAATCGGCTTCATATTGTCGTCGAATTCGTACACCAGCGGTACGCCGGTCGGAATGTTCAGTTCCAGAATCTCTTCTTCGCTCAGATTGTCCAGGAATTTCACCATGGCTCGAATGGAGTTGCCGTGGGCGGCGATAATGATCCGTTCACCGCTCTTCATACGAGGCAGAATCGTTTCGTTCCAGTAAGGAATCACGCGATCGATGGTTAACGCCAGGCTTTCGGTGGTGGGCAGTTCGGCGGCGGTCAAGTTGGCATAACGCGCATCGTGTCCCGGGAAACGCTCGTCCTCGCGGGTCAGTTCCGGCGGGGTGATCGCAAAACCGCGACGCCACTGTTTTACCTGTTCATCGCCGTATTTTTCCGCGGTTTCGGCTTTATTAAGTCCCTGCAGCGCACCGTAATGGCGCTCGTTTAGACGCCAGGATTTTTCCACCGGCAGCCAGGCCTGATCCAGTTCGTCCAGGACGCCCCACAGGGTGTGAATGGCGCGCTTCAGTACAGAGGTATAGGCGAAATCAAACACATAGCCTTCCGCTTTCAGTACCTGGCCCGCTTGCTTCGCTTCGGTGCGGCCCTTGTCAGACAGGTCAACATCGGTCCAACCGGTGAAACGGTTTTCATTGTTCCACTGGCTTTCGCCGTGACGTATCAGAACCAGTTTAGTTACAGCCATTACGCGACTCCTCAAAGTCCTAAGATTTTCATGATAACTCCACGCATTATATGGCCTGCTTATATCAGGCGGCAACCGCCAGGGGGCCGACAGCAGGAATAAATCTCACAAGCAAACCGTTTACAGCGCCAGGAACCGGTAACGGGTTTGCGAAGCGTAGGCTTCCGTCGGCTTTAGCCAGCATGCGGGCTGCGGCCATTCTGGATGATGGGGACTGTCGGGTAAAAATTCGCTTTCCAGCGCGACGCCGCTGTAGTTGAGATATTCGCCGCCTTGGCGAGCCGGCGTGCCGGCGAGAAAATTGCCGGTATAGAGCTGAAGGGCCGGCGCTGTGGTAAACACCTCCATTTGGACTTCGCCGTCGGCCGACCAAAGACGGGCCGCGGGTTCCTCGGCGCTGCTCAGGCCCGGATACAGCAGATAACCGTGGTCGTAACCCTTCATGCGCTGCTGATCGCGATCGCGCAGGAAGTCGGCGGCGATCGTTTTTGGCTGGCGGAAATCCATGCCGGTGTTGTCAACATCGGTCGGATCGGCGCAGGGAATGCCCTCACTATCCACCGGCAGATATTGGTTGGCCATGATTTGCAGGCGCTGCTGGCGAATATCGCTGTTGGCGCCGTCAAGGTGGAAATAACCGTGATTGGTGAGATTGACCGGGCAGGGCTTATCCACCGTAGCGTGGTAATCGATTTGTAACGCGTTATCCTCGGTGACGGTATAGCGTACGTCCGCTACCAGATTGCCCGGATAGCCCTGATCGCCGTCGGCGGAATGCAGCCGGTACAGCACCGAGGTCTGATCCTGCTCCACCTGCTGCCAGCGGCGGTTATGGAACCCCTCCGGCCCGCCGTGCAACTGATGTTCGCCCTGATTGGCGGCCAGCGTAAAACGCTTACCGTCGTGGCTCAATGTGGCCCCGCGAATGCGGTTGGCATAACGGCCGACGGTGGCGCCGAGGTAGGCGTTTTGGCGCAAATAGTCCATCGGGGTGGGACAACCCAGCAGAACTTCGCGCGTCCCCCCCGCCAGTAGCGGCACCTGGCAGGAGAGCCAGGTCGCGCCCCAGTCCATCAGGATGACCTGAAACCCCTGGTCGTTGCCGAGGGTGACCAGCCGAAACGGCTGGCCGTCGGGCGCCTGGCCCGATTCATACTCTTTCAGCATACCCCTGCTCCTTCACTGGCGTGACAGACATAAAACGTTGCTTGCAAACCGGTTTGTGGCTGGTAGTGTTTTGCCACGGCCGCCCGTACGCCCTCTACGCGGTCGGCGGGCACCAGCGCCACGACGCAACCACCGAAACCGCCGCCGGTCATACGTACGCCGCCCGCCTCGCCAATCTCCCCTTTGATGATCGTGACCAGGGTGTCGATGGCCGGCACGGTAATTTCAAAATCGTCGCGCATTGAGGCGTGAGATTCAGCCATCAAACGGCCCATCAGCCTAAGATCGCCTGCCGCCAGCGCATCGGCCGCGGCCAGCGTGCGCGCATTTTCGCTTAACACGTGGCGCACCCGCTTGGCGACCGTGTCATCGAGTTCATGGGCCACCGCCTCAAATTGTTCCAGCGCGACATCGCGCAGTTTTTCCACCGCGAAGAAGCGCGCGCCGGTTTCACACTGCTCGCGGCGGGCGTTGTATTCACTGTCCACCAGGCCGCGTTTGACGTTGGAATTGACGATCACCACCGCGACATTGTCCGGCATCGGCACCGCGCGCGTACCCAGGGTACGGCAGTCGATTAACAAAGCGTGGTTGTCTTTGCCCAGCGCAGAAATCAGCTGATCCATAATGCCGCAGTTACAGCCGACGAACTGATTTTCCGCTTCTTGTCCGTTAAGCGCCAGCGCCACGTTATCCACCGATAGGTGATAAAGCGATTGCAGCGCTTTGCCCACGGCAACCTCCAGCGCCGCCGACGAACTCAGGCCGGCGCCCTGGGGGACATTGCCGCTTATCACCAGGTCGGCGCCGCCAAAACGCCCATCCCGCCGCTGTAAATGTTTTACCACCCCGCGAACATAATTGGACCATTGCTGATCGGCATGGGATAAAATTGGCTCATCCAGAGAAAAAATATCGTGCTGGCGGTCATAGTCCACGGCAATAACCCGAATTTTGCGATCGTCACGGCGGGCGCAGCTAATCACCGTCTCGTAATCGATCGCGCAGGGGAGCACGAAGCCGTCGTTATAATCGGTATGCTCGCCGATGAGATTAACCCGGCCGGGGGCTTTCACCGTCAGGGTGGCATCATAGCCAAAGGCGTCGCGAAAAACGGTTTCAGTGGTGTTTTGTAAACTCATATTGAGGCTCCAGATTGCCGAAAATGATTTTCGCTGACCGCGCGCAGGCGTTCGGCGGCTTGTTCCGCGGTCAGATCGCGCTGGGTTTCCGCCAGCATTTCATAGCCGACCATAAATTTACGTACCGTGGCGGAGCGCAGCAGCGGCGGATAAAAATGCGCATGTAATTGCCAATGTGCATGGTCGCCGTCGGTAAAGGGCGCGCCGTGCCAGCCCATGGAGTAAGGGAAAGAACATTGGAACAGGTTGTCGTAGCGGCTGGTGAGCTTTTTCAGGGCCAGCGCCAGGTCGGCGCTTGACTCGCCGTCAAGATCGGGCAGGCGCTGAATAGGGCGTTTGGGCAGCAGCAGCGTTTCAAACGGCCACGCGGCCCAGTAAGGCACGACCGCCAGCCAGTGGCGCGTCTCTACTACGGTGCGCGCCCCGTCGGCCAGCTCACGGGCGGCATAGTCCAAGAGCAGGGAGGACCCCTGCTGCCGGTAATACTCTCGCTGTAAACGGTCTTCGCGTTCGGCTTCGTTGGGCAGGAAACTGTTGGCCCAAATCTGCCCGTGGGGATGGGGATTGGAGCAGCCCATGGCGGCGCCTTTGTTCTCAAACACCTGTACCCAGGGATAGGTGTTACCCAGTTCCGCGCTTTGCTCGCGCCAGGTGGCGATCACCGCCTCAAGCGCCGGCAGCGACAGCTCGGGAAGCGTTTTACTGTGGTCCGGAGAGAAGCAGATTACCCGGCTGGTACCGCGGGCGCTTTGGCTACGAAACAGCGGATCATCGCTGGGCGGCGCGTCGGGGGTATCCGGCATAAGCGCGGCAAAATCGTTGGTAAACACGTGCGTGGTGCGGTAATCGGGATTACGATCGCCGGTAATGCGGGTGTTGCCCGGACAAAGGTAGCAGTCCGGATCGTGCGCCGGCAGGGTTTGCGCTGAAGGCGTTTCCTGCTGGCCTTGCCAGGGGCGCTTGGCCCGGTGAGGTGAAACCAGGATCCATTGACCGGTCAAGGGATTATAACGTCGATGGGGATGATCGACGGGATTAAACGGTTGCATAAGATCTCCTTAGTCCGGGTAGCCGTTCGGGTGCCGGGACTGCCAACGCCAGGTGTCGCGGACCATATCTTCCAGCGTTCGGGTGACACGCCAGTTCAATTCCCGCGCGGCCTTTTCCGGCGCTGCCCAGTAGGCGGCCAGATCGCCGTCGCGTCGGGGGGCGAAATGGTAAGGCAGTGGCTTACCGCACGCCTGGCTGAAGGCTTCCACCACTTCCAGCACGCTATGCCCTTTGCCCGAGCCCAGATTATAGATATGCACGCCGGGCCGGTCGCGCAGCGTGGTCAGCGCAGCAAGATGGCCGTCGGCCAAATCTAAAACATGAATATAGTCACGAACGCCGGTACCGTCCGGCGTCGGAAAATCATTGCCGTAAATCGCCAGAGAGGGGCGACGTCCCACCGCGACCTGGGCAATAAAGGGCATCAGATTGTTCGGCATCCCCTGCGGATCTTCTCCCATCTCGCCCGAAGGATGGGCGCCGACCGGATTGAAATAGCGCAATAGGCTGATGCTCCAGCGGGGATCGGCATGCTGCAGATCTTGAAGTATCTGCTCGACCATCAATTTGCTGCGGCCGTAGGGGCTGGCGGGATGCCCGGTGGGCAAGCTTTCGTCGTAAGGGGTGACGGGCTGAACGCCGTAAACGGTGGCCGAGGAGCTGAAAATCAGGTTGACAACGCCGGCCTCCCGCATAGCTGCTACCAGGGCAAGAGTGCCGTAAACGTTATTATCATAATAGTCGATAGGAAGATTGACCGATTCGCCTACCGCCTTCAGACCGGCGAAGTGAATTACCGCCTCAATCTCGTGCTCGGCGAAAATCTTCGCCAGTAGTTGCCGGTCGCGTATGTCGCCTTGATAAAACGCCGGCGTGTGGCCGCTTAATCGGCCAAGGGTCGCCACGACGGCACTTTTGCTGTTACATAGGTTGTCGACAATCACGGGCGTGATGCCGGCAGCGATAAGCTGCAAACAGGTGTGGCTGCCGATGTAACCGCTTCCACCTGTAACCAGGACTGACATAGTTCAACTCCCTTCGTATTAACGAGAATACCCTAGCATGATCCGCTCAAGGAAAAGGTGATCCTGCCGCGATTAATGAAATCGATTACATTTATACTAGCGCAAGGATACCCCTCAGCGCCAGCCTCGCGCTCTCTTCCTTTATCCAACCACCGCCTCACTGGGCGTTAACGTCAATAAAGTGTGGTAGCGATTACATGCTGAAGGGAGTAAATCTTACACGTAGGGGAGTGGATGACCCGTGACGGCAAGGGGGACAGGCGCGTAGTTGTTGGGCGGGAGGGCGCGCCGCAGGGGAAAGCGTGCAGCCTTCAGCGTGGTGTCGTGGAGGGGCCGGCGCAACCACTGATGACGTTCCCGTGCGCCGGCCGGGATTGCGCCACGTCAGGCGTCGAGCGTTTCTAGCTGATAACGATAGCGTTCTCCGTCAGGCACGAAGGTTAACCGGTGGGTAATACACTCCGGCGCATCTTCGGCATGATGGGAAACGAACAGCAGTTGGGTGCTACCTTGGCCAATCAACACGTCTATCCAGCGGCGCACCAGCTGGCGGTTAAGCGGATCTAACCCCTGCAGCGGTTCGTCGAGAATCAGCAGCGCCGGATGTTTAACCAACGCGCGCGCAATCAAGGTCAGACGCTGCTGACCCCAGGAGAGTCCGTGAAACGCGGCGTCGGCCTGACTCTCCAGCCCGAGTAAACGCAGCCACTGCCGCGTCAACTGCTGCTGCCGTTCCGAGGGCGACTGGTAAACGCCGATGGAATCAAAAAAACCGGACAAGATGACGCTACGCGGGCTGGCGCTGACGCGATAATCCAAATGCAGGCTGCTGCTGACGTAGCCGATATGGCGTTTGATATCCCAAATGGTTTCGCCGCTGCCGCGCCGACGGCCGAACAACGTGAGATCGTTACTGTATCCTTGCGGATGGTCGCCGGTTACCAGACTGAGCAGCGTGGATTTACCGGCGCCGTTCGGGCCGACAATCTGCCAGTGCTGGCCCGGCGCCACCTGCCAATCCAGATGGTGTAAAATCGGCCGGTCCTGGTAAGACACCACGCCGTCGCGCAAGGTAATCAGCGGCTGGTCCGCCGGTAGCGCGGCCTGCTGCTGCGGCGAGTCGGTTTCCGGGAGGGCCAGATCCTGCAGAGATTCCAGATGGGCCAGCTGCGCCACCAGCGCTTCCGCCAGCAGGCTTTGACGCGAGCCGGTGCAGGTCAGCGCACAATCCACCAGGATACCGACCCGGTCGATATAGTCAGGAATATCCTCGAATCGGTTGAGGATCAATACCAGCGTACAGGCGTTGTCCGCCAGACCGGCTAAGCGTTCGCTTAATTGCTTACGTGAGGCTACGTCCAGACCGTCGAACGGCTCATCGAGAATCAGCAAATCCGGCCGCGCCATCAGCGCCTGGCACAGCAGCACTTTACGGGACTCGCCGGTGGAAAGGTATTTGAACCGGCGCGTCAGCAACTGGCTGATACCGAATTGATCCGCCAATATTTGGCAGCGCGCATTGTCGTGGTGCTGCTGCTGAATAATCTCCGCCGCGGTGCTGCCGGTGTCATCTTCGCCGGGGCTCAGCAGGTCGGTATTGGCCCGCTGCCACTCCTCCTCCACCAGCCGCTGCACTTGTTCCAGCGAAAGACGGGCAATGCGCCGATAGTCGGTGCGGCGTTCGCCGGCCAAAAGGGTGAGTTCCCCGGCCAGCGCGCGCGCCAGGGCGGATTTGCCGCTGCCGTTGGCACCGACGAAAGCCCAGCTCTGGCCGGTAGCAATGCTGACGTCATTCAGGGTAAGCACGCGGGTATCGTTAAGGCGGAATGAACCTTGCGAAATTTGCAATGAAGACATCGATTGTTCCTTTGAACGCAACGGAAGGAGCAGCATGGGAAATTTGCGCGGCGATGTCAATGGCGGCGGGCCGCCTTTAGCACAGCGTGGCGAGGATGGCCTGGTCGGCATTAAAATATGCTGCTATCGGCTGCGGCGGCGATAACTTTAGCTTATCGGTTACCGCGGTCGGTACCGTGGCGCACAGCTGCTGGCCGCCGGGCAGAAGGATAAGCGCTTCATCGTTTTCCCCGCCGCGTTCCAAATGAGTCAGCGTGCCGTGCAACACATTGTCCGCCTGCGGCGCGCCCGCGGCGGGTAAGGCAAGGGAAATCCAGGGCGCCTTTATCAGCACCAGCACCTCTTTGCCTCGCTCCAACTGTAGCCGCTCGGCGCTCTTTTCGGTCAGGGCAACGTTCAATTGTGTGTTGCCATCGGCCAGCGCGACCGTCACCTGCTGCTGCACCGGTTGGAGATGACGATTGACGATGGTACCGAAAAATTGATTGCGCGCGCTGGTTTGCAGCGAGAAACGCGCTATCGCCGCCAACAGGCTGTCTAACGGTAAGCTATCGTCCTGCAGGACATCGAAGGCCTTTTGCTGAATTTGGCCCAGCAGGTCGTAGAGCTGCAGCAACCGCTCGGCGTAGCGGGTCAACGTGGTGCCGCCGCCGCCTTTGCCGCCGGTCGCGCGCGCCACCAGCGCCTGTTCCGCCAGCGCGTTCATGGCGTTGATGGCATCCCAGGCGCTTTTGTAGCTGACGCCCGCCAGTTTCGCGCCCTGACTGATGGATCCGGTGGCGCGGATCTGTTTGAGTAGCGCAATGCGGCGCGGGTCGGCGAACAGTTGCTGACGGAGTTTCAGGGTTAACAGAATTTCTGCCTGCATGCGCAAACCTCGTGGCTCAAAATGGAAATTGTCGCTTATCCGACGGCCAGCGGCAAATAACGCCGGTCGCGATAACATAAAAGGCCTAATCGCCGCAGCCAGAAACTGGTATAAAGATAATGAAAATAACCATTATGCGCCAACTAGCAGCTATGAGGTAACGATGCTTGAACTATTAGAGAGCCTGGCCATTGTCATTTTAATGGTGCCTGTCGTCATGGCGATTATCCTGGGACTGATTTACCTGCTGGGAGAATTGTTCAATATCATCTCCAAGTTTGGGCAGCCCAAACAGCGTCGCCAGTCGAGCGACGACGTAAAGCCGGCTTCCCGTCAATAACGGCCCGTCGGGCGTGCTCCGCGGGCGGCTGCCGCGCGGCACGCCTCCGTGCGTAAAAAAGCGCCACCGTTTTTAAACCTTTAGTGGGGTCGCCGCCGTCCAGTGCCCAGGCGGTATCCACGTCATAAAGTCTGTCACCGCGTTGCAACGTTCCTCCGGACGGCTGCCCGCGCCGGCTGTGCCAGGCGGTGCTCTTATTTCGCGCCTTATCCGGCGCCGTATGACCCGAAGCGCGTTCCCCCTGTCCGATCCTGCTCTTTTTCGTCCGTTTCGCCGCTATAATCACCGTCTTCGGACATGCGCCGTCGCCGGGGCTTTACACACCCGGCCCCGGCGCATACTCTGTGGGCGTTTAATAAGTGTTTCGGTAATCAATGAGGATGTAATGGAACCACGGGAAAGCGGCAAACTACGGGTCGCGGTGCTGTTCGGCGGCCAGTCAACCGAGCATGAAGTGTCGTTGCGCTCATCGTTGAATGTCATTCGCGCCATCGACCGGCAACGATACGATTTGACCCTCATCGGGGTAGATAAACACGGGCGTTGGACGTTGTGCGACGAGCAGGACTATTTGCTTAATCCTGACGATCCTGCCGCCATCCGCCTGGCGCCGGCGCGGCGTTATCTGGCCGTCGTGCCCGGTCAGCAGCGGGCACAGCTGATTGATGCCGCCAACGGCCAGCCGTTGCCATCGATTGATGTTGCTTTCTCGGTGTTGCACGGCGCCAGCGGTGAGGACGGATCGGTGCAGGGATTGCTTAGGGTTCTTAATATTCCCTATGCCGGGCCGGACGTGCTGGGGTCGGCGGTCTGTATGGACAAGGACATGACCAAGCGCGTGCTGCGCGACGCCGGGGTACCGGTTACGCCCTCGGTGACGCTGCTGCGCACGGACGACGCGGCGCCGGATTTCGACGCCATCGTCAGCCAACTGGGCCTGCCGCTGTTCATTAAACCTGCCAGCCAGGGATCGTCGGTGGGGGTCAGCAAAGTGACCGACCGGGCCACCTTCGACGCGGCGTTGGCGCTGGCTTTCCGTTATGATGCTAAAGTCCTGGTTGAACAGGCGATAACCGGACGGGAAATCGAAACCGCCGTCCTGGGCAACGACTCTCCGGAAGTGAGCGTCTGCGGCGAGATCCTCGCCAACGACGAATTTTACGCCTATGACACTAAATATTTGAAGGGCGCCCAGGCGGGACTGGTTATTCCGGCGCCGCTGGCGGCGCCCGTCGCCGACGCTATCCGCCAGACGGCTCGGCAGGCGTATCTGGCGCTGGGCTGTAGCGTGATGGCGCGGGTGGATTTCTTTTTGACCGAGCAAGGCGAGATCCTGCTTAATGAGGTCAATACCCTGCCGGGCTTTACCTCCATCAGTATGTACCCCAAGCTGTGGGAAGCCAGCGGTTTGGATTATCCCGCGCTGGTGGAACGTCTTATCACGCTGGCGCTGGCGCGCGCCCGCGCGACGGGCCTCAGCCAAACCGAACGCTGAGCCCTGTTCGCTGTTGGGCGAACCGCGGCCAAACCGAACGCTGAGCCCTGTGCGCTGTTGGGCGAATCTCGCCCAAACCGCATGCTGGCCCGTTTGTCCCCCGGACGGGCGCCCGAGCTGCCGCGGGCTTCGGGATGAAGGCGCCAGGCCAGCGAACGGCTTCGGTTCCGGCAGGGCGGTGCGGCCAGCCGTGGCGCATCGCCCTGGCGAGGGCGTCAGGCCAGCAGGCGCTGGCGGATAAAATCGGCGATGGACGGCGCTTCGTTATCGCCGATGACCACATCGGCGCGCGCTTTGATGGCATCGTCGCTTTGCCCCATCGCCACGCCGAGGCCGGCGCTCTCCAACATACTAAGATCATTGTAATTATCGCCGAAAGCCACCACCTGACGCATGCTGAGCCCTTGGGCGGTGACCCAGTGTGCCAACTGGCGGCCCTTACTGTTGCCCCTTTGGGCGATATCCACCTGGTCGTGCCAGGACCATTCGCAGGCCAGCCCCAATTCCAGCTCTACCGCTTCGGCGAAGGTTTGCAGCTTGGCGATGTCCGCGTCGGAGGTGGCGAACTTCCAAATCGCCGTCGCCTCTTGCGCCGCTGCCGCCAGGCTGTCCACCTGCACAAGCGTCGGCCGCTGCGCCGGCGGTAGGGTCTCCGACCAGGCCAGGGAACGCAGGACATGATCGCTCGGGTGTTGATACAACATGGCGTCATCCACATACAGCAGGGCGTGTATGGCGTAATGGTCCAAAAGATCCAGCACCGTTAGCGTCTGCGCCTTATCGAGGGGATTGGCGGTCACCACCCGCCGCGCCGGATAATCGTAGAGATAGGTGCCGTTGCAGCAAATCGCCGGCGTGTCTATCTCCAGTGCCTGATAGAACGGGTGGATGGCGACATGATGCCGGCCGGTGACCACCATCACCTGTAGGCCGGCGTCGCGCGCCTGGCGCAGCGCGGTAAGGGATTCCGGCAGTATACGTTTTTGTCGGGTCAGCAGCGTGCCGTCCAGATCCAGGGCAATAAGGCGATAATCCATAGTTTTCCTATTAATTCAGTATTCAATCATGTGCGATGTTACACCCTCGGCGCGGCGGCGAAAACCGTGATAATCTCGGTGGCTAACGCGCCTTAACGGTGACATGCTTATTCGAGGCGTGCCGTTAAGGTGATGAAACCTTGCCAAACGACAAACGCCATGCCCGCCACAGAAGCGAAATGAGGAGAACACATGAAGCACATTGTCTACGTTGCCAGCCCGGAAAGTCAGCAAATACACGTCTGGCAAATGGACGACCAGGGCGCGCTAACCTTGCTGCAAGTCGTGGATACCCCCGGGCAGGGGCAGCCGATGGCAATCCACCCGGCGAACACCCATCTCTATATCGGCGTCCGACCGGCCTTCGGCGTGGTCAGCTACCGCATCGATGAACGAGGATTGCTGACCGAGGCCGGAATGGCGCCGCTGCCGGGCGGCCCGACGCAGCTGACCACCGATTTGCAGGGCACGACGCTGTACAGCGTTTCCTATAGCGGCAGCTGTCTGAGCGTCAGCCCCATCGACGAACAGGGTATCGTCGGCGCGCCGCAGCAAACGTTAGAAGGGTTGACCCATTGCCATTCGGCCAATGTCGATACCACCAATCAGGTGCTGTGGGTGCCCTGCCTGCAAGAAGATCGCATCCGGCGCTATGGGATTGGCGCCGCCGGCCGGTTAACGCCCCTTACCCCTGCGGCGCTGGACAGCGTGGCCAGGGCCGGGCCGCGCCACATGGCGTTCCACCACGGCGGGGATTACGCCTACGCCATCAACGAACTCAGCGGCACGGTCAACGTGATTGCCATTGACGCCGCCGGCGCCGGTCCGCGCATTGTGCAGACGCTGGACATTATGCCGGCCGGTTTCAGCGACACCCGCTGGGCGGCGGATATTCATATTACCCCCGACGGCCGCTGGCTTTACTGTTGCGATCGTACCGCCAGCGTCATCAGCCGGTTTGCGGTGACGGAAGACGGCGGTGTATTGCGTCTGTTGGGGCATCAGGCAACGGAAACCCAGCCGCGCGGATTTAATATCGATAGCCAGGGGCGGTTTTTGGTGGCCGCCGGGCAGAAATCGCACCATATCGCGGTGTACGCCATTGAGGGGCAATCGGGCGAACTGGCGCCGCTGGCGCGCTATGCGGTGGGGCAGGGGCCGATGTGGGTGTCTATACTGGCGCGGTAAAACGCCGCGTGCGTGCGCCCCGTCACCCGCGTTATTCGTTCTCGGGCGACAGGGGCCGTTTTATGGCGCAGGGTGGTCAGCGCCCTCAGCGGTAGGTGACGGTCAGCGACGCGCTGCCCAGCGTGTGAAAATGCACGTTAAAGCCAATCATCGCGCCGCTGGCGTTTTCATCCACCTCCAGATGCTCGACATCCAGCGCATGGACGGTGAACTGGTAGCGGTGCGTTTCCCCCGGCGGCGGCGCCGCGCCGCCATAACCCGCGCTGCCGAAATCGGTGCGTCCCTGAACCGCACCCGGCGGCAGATGGTCCTGGCCGGAGCCCGCGCCCTGGGGCAGCATGCGTACGTCCGCCGGAATATTGGCCACCAGCCAGTGCCACCAGCCGGAGCCGGTCGGCGCGTCTGGGTCAAAAACGGTGATCACGAAGCTTTTGCTGCCATCAGGGACATCGTCCCACGCCAGATGCGGCGAAATATTATCCCCCTGATATCCCATACCGTTGAACACATGGCGCTCGGGTAACGTCGCGCCGGGCTGCAGATCGTTGCTGATTAAGGTAAACACGCGGGCATTCTCCTGTCGGGCATTAGCGGTTGAGGATTTTTAATAAATTCTGTGCGGTCGCCGTCGATGAGGCGGGATTCTGACCGGTGACCAAATGACCATCCGTTACCGAGTAGGATTGCCAATCGTCGGTGCGCTCAAATTGTCCGCCCAGCCGCCGGAGTTCATCTTCCACCAGGAACGGGACCACCTTGGTCAACTGAACGCCCTGTTCTTCGCTATTGGTAAAACCGGTTACACGCTTACCCGCCACCAGCGGTGTGCCGTCAGGCTTTTTCGCATGGCGCAATACGCCGGGGGCATGGCAGACGGCCGCCACCGGTTTGCCATCGGCGAACGTTTGCTCGATAAGCGCGATGGAGTGGGGATCTTCCGCCAGGTCCCACAGCGGGCCATGGCCGCCGGGATAAAACACCGCATCAAAATCCTCGGCCCGCAGCGTATCCACTCTGACGGTCGCCGCCAGCGCCTGCTGCGCGGCACGGTCGGTGCGAAAACGTTCGGTGTCCTGGGTCTGGGCGTCCGGTTCGTCGCTTTTCGGATCCAGCGGCGGTTGACCGCCTTGAGGCGAGGCCAAGGTTATCTCTACCCCGGCGTCGTGCAGGGTATAATACGGTGCGACCAGCTCTTCCAGCCAGAAACCGGTCTGCTTACCGGTATCGCCCAACCGGTCATGGGATGTCAAGATCATGGCGACTTTCATCAGCGTTCTCCATCGATTGCGGCCCGCGGGATACGGCGCGTCGGATTCGTCTCCGCTACCGCTATCGCCGCTCGGGGCGGCTACGTTCAGTGGTTAAGCATAGCGTATGTGGCCACGCGCGCATGGCACCCCGTGCCGGCGCGTCAGGTGAGGAAATGCGCCGGCCGGTCCAGGGCGCCGGCGATGGCGTCGATAAGTCGCGCCAGCGCCGGCGGTGAAATAATGTAAGGCGGCATGAGGTAAATCAGCTTACCGAAAGGACGGATCCATACGCCGCGGTCGACGAACCAGCGCTGTAGCGCCGCCATATTCACCGGTTGTGTCGTTTCCACCACGCCAATGGCGCCGAGTACCCGCACATCGCGCACCCGTGGATGGTCGGCCAGGGGCGTCAGTCCGGCGCTGAGTTGGGCGGCGATCGCCGCCACGCGCGGGCGCCAGCTTTCGTCCTCGAGCAGCGACAGGCTGGCGTTGGCGGCGGCGCAGGCCAGGGGATTGCCCATAAACGTCGGGCCGTGCATGAAACAGCCGGCATCGCCGTCGCTGATCGTTTCCGCCACGTGGCGGCGGGTTAGCGCGGCGGAAAGGGTCAGGGCGCCGCCGGTCAAGGCTTTCCCCAGGCACAAAATATCCGGCGTGATGCCGGCGTGATTGCAGGCGAACCATTCGCCGGTGCGGCCAAAACCGGTCGCGATTTCATCGGCAATCAGCAGTACGCCATAGCGATCGCACAGCGCCCGCGCTCGCCGCAGATATTCGGGGTGATAAAAGCGCATTCCGCCTGCGCCCTGGACAATGGGCTCCAGAATCACCGCCGCCAGCGTACGGTGGTGGGCGGCAAACAGCGCGGCCAGCGGTGCGTCGTCGCCTTCGCGCCAGGTCTCGCCAAAACGGCGCTGGGGCGCGTCGACAAACCGGTGCGGCGGCAGGTAGCCCTGGTACAGGCTGTGCATCGAGTTATCGGGATCGCAGACCGACATCGCGCCGAAGGTATCGCCGTGGTAGCCCTGGCGCAGGGCCAGCAACTCTCGGCGCGGTTCGCCGCGCGCCTGCCAGTATTGCAGCGCCATTTTTATCGCCACTTCCACGGCCACTGAGCCGGAATCCGCCAGAAAGACGCACTCCAGGCCCTCCGGCGTCAGCGCCACCAGACGCCGACACAATGCCACCGCGCTCGGATGGGTAATGCCGCCGAACATCACATGGGACATGCGGCTGATTTGGTCGTTCATCGCCTGGTTTATCACCGGGTGATTGTAGCCGTGGATGGCCGCCCACCAGGAAGACATGCCGTCCACCAGCCGGCGGCCGTCGCTTAAGGTCAGCTCGCAGCCGGCGGCAGAAACAACGGGATAGGTGGGCAGCGGATGCGTCATGGAGGTGTAAGGATGCCAGATATGGCGGCTGTCGAAGGCGAGGTCATCGGCCTGCATCGGAATATCCTGTAAACTAAAATTTAAATATATGGTTGACAGTGTAGCGGCAAACTCTACACTGACGCCATCTATTTCCTTCACGATGCTGTGGGTAACCGTTATGTCAACTTCTCAACGCTGGACGCTGGCGCAGGCCAAGGCGCTGTTTGATAAGCCGTTTCTTGATCTACTGTTTGAGGCCCAGCAGGTGCATCGCCAGCACTTCACGCCCGGTGAAGTACAGGTCAGCACGCTGCTGTCGATTAAAACCGGCGCCTGTCCCGAAGATTGCAAATATTGTCCGCAGAGCGCGCGTTATCACACCGGGCTTGAAAGCGAGCGTCTGATGCAGGTGCAGCAGGTGCTTGACGCCGCCCGTAAAGCGCGTGACGCCGGTTCCACGCGCTTTTGTATGGGGGCCGCCTGGAAAAACCCGCACGACCGCGATATGTCGCTGCTGGAGCAAATGGTGCAGGGCGTGAAAGCGATGGGGCTTGAGACCTGTATGACGCTCGGCATGCTCAACGACCGGCAGGCACAGCGGCTGGCGGAGGCGGGACTGGATTTCTATAACCATAACCTGGATACCTCGCCGGAATTCTACGGCAGCATCGTGACGACCCGCAGTTATCAGGACAGGCTCGATACCTTGAGCAAAGTTCGTCAGGCGGGCATCAAAGTCTGCTCTGGCGGCATTGTCGGGCTCGGTGAAGATATCCGCGATCGCGCCGGATTGCTGGTGCAGCTGGCCAATTTGCCGACGCCGCCGGAAAGCGTGCCGATCAATATGCTGGTGAAAGTGAAAGGGACGCCGCTGGCCGATAACGACGACGTGGACGCCTTTGATTTCATCCGCACCATTGCCGTGGCGCGCATCATGATGCCGCGTTCCCACGTACGTTTGTCGGCGGGACGGGAGCAGATGAACGAACAAACCCAGGCGCTGTGTTTCATGGCCGGCGCCAACTCCGTCTTTTACGGGTGCAAATTACTCACCACGCCTAACCCGGAAGAAGATCGCGACATGGCGCTGTTTCGCAAATTGGGTATTAATATCGAGCGCCGCGCCGCGTCCGAGGGCGACGTGGAGCAGCAGGCGCAACTGACCGGGCAACTGCTGGCGGCGGATACGCCGCAATACTACAACGCGGCGCGCTAATGGCCGACGGATGGATGACGCGCATCGACGATGCGCTGGCGCAGCGGCGCCGGGAGCAAACCTACCGCGAACGCCGGGCGGTAAGCGGCGGCAACGATCGCTTCCTTCACGACGGCGATAAACCGTACCTGAATTTTTCCAGTAACGATTATCTCGGACTGGCGCGACACCCCGAGGTGATTGCGGCGTGGCAGCGGGGCGCGGCGCAGGCGGGGGTGGGGTCGGGGGGATCGGGACATGTCACCGGTTACAGCCTTCATCATCAGCGGTTGGAGCAGCGGCTGGCCGACTGGCTGGGTTACCCGCGCGCGCTGCTGTTTACCTCGGGGTTTGCCGCCAATCAGGCGGTGGTGGGCGCGTTAACGGCCTCAGGGGATCATATTTTGGCGGATCGCCTGAGCCATGCCTCCCTGCTGGAGGCGGCCATGCAGTCGCCGGCGGAATTACGGCGTTTTGCCCACAACGATCCCCTCGCTCTGCAACGTCTAATGCGGCGCGACTGCGCCGGTAATCGCCTGGTGATCACCGAAGGGGTTTTCAGTATGGACGGCGATCGGGCGCCGCTGGCGGCGTTGGCGCAGGCGACGCGGGCGGCCGGCGGCTGGCTGATGGTGGATGACGCCCACGGTATCGGCGTGGTTGGCGAAGAAGGGCGTGGCTGCGCCTGGGCGCTGGAAGACCGGCCGGCGTTGCTGGTGGTCACCTTTGGCAAGGCGGTGGGGGTCAGCGGTGCGGCGGTGCTTTGCGCGGCGCCGGTCGCGGAGTACCTGCTGCAATTCGCACGCCACTTGATTTATAGCACCGCGCCGCCGCCCGCGCAGATAGCGGCTATCGATGCCGCGTTGACGATCGTGCGCCGCGGGGACGCACTGCGCCAGCGGCTTGGGGACAATATCGCCCGTTTCCGCCGCGGCGCCGCGTCGCTCGGGTTTACGCTGGCGCCGTCGGATACCGCGATTCAGCCGCTGGTGGTGGGGGATAATTTGCGCACGCTGCGCCTGGCGGAGCGCTTGCGCGAGCGCGGCGTGTGGCTGACGGCGATCCGTCCCCCCACCGTCCCGCCCGGCGGCGCGCGGCTGCGTATCACGCTCACCGCCGCCCATCAGGCCCAGGATATCGATGCACTGCTGAAGGCGTTATCCGATGCACAATCCGATTCACCACACAACGCTTGAACCCTCTGCCGACCACAAGCAGGGCATCGCCCGCAGTTTCAGCCGCGCCGCCCCGCATTACGACCGCTATGCGGCGTTTCAGCGCGCCTGCGGCGATCGCCTCTGCGACCTGATCGGGCAGATCAAAGGGCAACGGCTGCTGGATGCGGGCTGCGGTACCGGCTGGTTTAGCCGACGCTGGCAGGCGCAGGGCCATCGGGTTATCGCCCTGGATCTCTCCGCCGCCATGCTTGCCTGTGCCCGCCAGCAGCGGTCCGCGGGCGCGTACCTATTGGGCGATATTGAACGGCTGCCGCTGGCGACGGGATCGATGGATGGTGTTTTCAGCAACCTGGCGGTGCAGTGGTGCGACTCTCTGCCGCGGGCGCTGGCGGAGCTGTACCGCGTGCTGCGGCCCGGCGGCACATTGGCTTTATCCACGCTGGCGTCGGGGTCATTGGCCGAGCTGGAACAGGCGTGGGGACGGGTGGACGGCGGCGTGCACATCAATGGTTTCCTTTCTGAGACCGCGATCGCCGAAGCGTTTGCTCCCTACCGGCATCGCCTGCTGGCCGAGCCGCAACAGCTGCATTACCCGAGCCTAAGCGAGCTGCTGCGGGAGATAAAAGGGGTGGGGGCCGGGTATTTACACGGCGGACGGGCCCCCGGCTTAACCAGCCGCGGCCGTCTGCGGGCGCTGGAAGCCAGTTGGCCGCACCATCCGGCGGGGCTGCCGCTCAGTTATCGCGTAGTGTATGGAGTGCTTTATCGTGACTAAACGTTTTTTTATTACCGGAACCGACACCGATATCGGTAAAACTTTGGCCGCCTGCGCGCTATTGCAGGCCGCCGCCCGTGCGGGTTACCGCGCCGCGGGGTACAAACCGGTGGCCTCGGGGTGTGAACCGACCCCCGCAGGGCCACGCAACGGCGATGCGCTGGCGCTGATGGCCAACGGCAACGTGGCGCTGGCGTATCATCAGGTCAACCCGCTGGCGTTTATCGAGCCGACCTCGCCCCATATTGCCAGCCGCGATGAGGGCCGGCCTATCGCTGCCGCCGAGCTATCGGCGGGGCTTCGCGCGCTGGAAACCGCCGCGGACTGGCTGGTTATTGAAGGGGCGGGAGGCTGGTTTACTCCGCTGGGGGAAACGCTCTCTTACGCCGATTGGGTGGCCGCTGAGGGTCTGCCTGTGATTCTGGTGGTCGGGATGAAGCTCGGTTGCATCAACCATGCGCTTCTGACCGCGCTGGCGGTGCGCCAGGCGGGGCTGCGTCTGGTGGGGTGGATTGCCAACCATCCCGCGCCAACGACCCATCGGCCGCAGGATTACCTGACGGCGCTGCAAGAGCGGCTGGCGGCCCCGCTATTGGGCGAAATTCCCTGGCTCAGCGCGGCGGGCACTGCGGCGCTTGCGGATTATCTCGATCTGTCGCTGCTGGAAGCACCCCGTTCGCTCTGACTTTAGCGGAGGGTAAGGAGGGGCGGTCGGTGACACCCGGCCCCGCTCGCCATCGTCATGGCCGTCGGCTAGCGTCTGTGGGAGACGGCAGTTAAGGCAGTAAAGGCGCGCCTCGGGGCCTGGTCAACTCGCCAAATAACTTTGAATCAGCGCATTGTCCTGCTCGTCGAGCGAACCCTGGGCGACATTGCGGCCGCCCTCCAGCAGGCAATAACGATCGCCCGTATGCACGCCAAAGGGTAATTGCTGCTCCACCAGCAATAAGGTCAGCCCGAAGTCGTGCTGCATGCGCCGCAAAATGTCGCCGAACGCCTGCGCCGCCGCCGGCAGCAGGCCGCCGGTGGGCTCGTCAAGAATCAATAACTCGGGTTTCGGCATCAGCGCCCGGGCGATGGCGAGCTGTTGCTGCTGGCCGGCGGTAAGTTCGCCGGCGCGCTGCTGTCGCATGGCGTAGAGAAAGGGAAACAAATCGTGCACCATTTCCGGCACCTGCCGGGTATGATTGCGGCCGGCCAGCAAAGCGACGTGGAGATTCTCCTCCACGCTCAATTGGGAAAAGACCTGCCTCCCCTGGGGGACATAACCAATGCCGAGCGACGCGCGCGCCTCGGCGGGATGCGCCAACAGATCCTGCGCCTCTTCCCCCCGCAATTGCCACGTGACGCTGCCGCTGCTTACCGGCACATGGCCCATGATGCAATTGATCAAGGTGGTTTTACCGACCCCGTTGCGCCCCAAGAGGCATGTACACTGACCGTGGGGCAACTCCAGATGAATATCCCGCAGAATTTGCCTGGGGCCGTAAAATTGATTTACCGCGTGCATGCGTAGCATAGGATAGCTGCCTCCCCTTGTGAAATAGCCGTCGTCGGATCCCTGTATACCGGCGCGGGCGACGTCGGAATGTAGGCTTAAGGGTGTAGCAACTATCAGGCCAACAGTGGCCGCGGACGGCATGCTCGACAGGATGCACTGAGCGGGCGCGCCATTGGCAGGATAAAAAGGGTTTATCGCGGCGCTTTTGCCGGACAAAGTGCGGAATAATGCACTTTGTCGGTGCCGAGCGTGTTTTTTGTGGTGCAAGGTGTCCGGACAGCACTATCAGAGTGCGGCGCTGCCGCGCCCGCCGCCGGAGCGACGACGGCAGCTTGCCGTAGGGTTAGTTATTTTTGGCATAACACAGCCCATAATAAAGACAAAAAATAGCTAAAAAAAAACCCTTTTGTCATCTTTCTTTCAAGTTATTCAATTTTGTGGAACGCAAGCTATAAGCGGGGCGGTGGGAGTTATCCACCATTCCTGTGGATAACCGTGTGCATTAGGTTTAGAAAAACGCGCCGGGGCGAGAGCGGGCGCGGCTTGGCTGCATTTTGCCTGTATTCTCCACGCTTTTAATTATTTACGTGTTTACAACTATTTATGTAAAATCAAGTAAATTTGTAAACGCGCTCGGCGGCGCTCGCATTTCGCCGCCGGGGCTGCCTCGCGCCGCCCCAGGCCCTGTGGGTTAATCACCTTTTTCCGCCTAAAGTCAACACTTTTTCCCTTCACTGTAAATGCACTATCGGGTCACGATAATGTCTGATTACTGGTATTGTATCCAGTAGTTATCCACTGGTAAAATAGCGCGACAGTTCCCATACTCATAGAGTATCCCGCCACCCACTTTCCCAGCAGGTAGCCATAGCAGATGAGTAAAGCATTTAAACTGGTTTCATCGTTTAAACCGTCCGGCGACCAGCCTGAGGCCATACGTCGCCTGGAGGAGGGGTTGGAAGATGGTTTGGCCCATCAGACCCTGCTGGGCGTGACCGGCTCAGGGAAAACCTTTACCGTGGCGAATGTGATAGCCGATCTGAACCGTCCCACCATGGTGCTGGCGCCCAATAAAACGCTGGCGGCGCAGCTGTATGGCGAAATGAAGGCCTTTTTCCCCGACAATGCGGTGGAGTATTTCGTTTCCTACTATGACTATTATCAGCCGGAAGCCTATGTGCCCAGCTCCGATACCTTCATCGAAAAGGATGCGTCGGTTAACGAGCATATCGAGCAAATGCGCTTATCCGCCACCAAGGCGCTGCTTGAGCGGCGCGATGTCATCGTGGTAGCCTCGGTTTCCGCTATCTATGGTCTGGGGGATCCTGACGCTTATCTGAAAATGATGCTGCACCTGACGCGCGGCATGATTGTCTCCCAGCGCAGCATCGTTAACCGGCTTTCCGAGCTGCAATATACCCGCAATGATCAGGCCTTCCAGCGCGGTACCTTCCGGGTGCGCGGCGAGGTCATCGATATTTTTCCCGCCGAGTCCGACGAAGTGGCGCTGCGGGTTGAGCTGTTTGACGATGAAGTGGAGCGCCTGTCGCTGTTCGACCCGCTCACGGGCCACGTCGACCAGGAAGTACCGCGTTACACCATCTACCCGAAAACTCATTACGTCACCCCGCGCGAGCGTTTGGTGCAGGCGATGGAAGACATTAAAGTGGAACTGGCGGAACGGCGCCAGATGTTGCTGGCCAACGGCAAACTGCTGGAAGAGCAGCGCCTGTCACAGCGTACCGCCTTTGATCTGGAAATGATGAACGAGCTGGGCTATTGCTCGGGGATCGAGAACTACTCCCGCTATCTATCGGGCCGCGGACCGGGTGAGCCGCCGCCGACGCTGTTCGACTATCTGCCCGCCGACGGCCTGCTGGTGGTGGACGAGTCCCACGTCACCATTCCGCAAATCGGCGGGATGTACCGCGGCGACCGGGCGCGTAAAGAGACCCTGGTGGAATACGGCTTCCGCCTGCCCTCGGCGCTGGACAACCGGCCGATGAAGTTTGAAGAGTTCGCCGCGCTGGCGCCACAGACCATTTATGTTTCCGCCACGCCCGGCCCTTATGAGCTGGAAATGTGCGGCAACGAGGTAATAGACCAACTGGTGCGGCCGACCGGTCTATTGGATCCGCAAATTGAGGTGCGGCCGGTCACTACCCAGGTGGACGATCTGTTGTCGGAAATCCGCCGGCGGGTACAGGTAAACGAGCGGGTGCTGGTGACCACGCTGACCAAGCGGATGGCCGAGGATTTGACCGAATATCTCGAAGAACACGGCGAACGGGTGCGCTATCTGCATTCAGACATCGAAACCGTAGAGCGGGTGGAGATCATCCGCGATTTGCGTCTCGGCGAATTCGACGTTCTGGTGGGTATCAACCTGCTGCGCGAAGGGCTGGATATGCCTGAGGTGTCGCTGGTGGCGATTCTGGACGCCGACAAGGAGGGCTTTTTGCGCTCGGAACGTTCGCTCATCCAGACCATCGGCCGCGCGGCGCGTAATCTCAACGGCAAGGCTATCCTGTATGGCGATAAAATCACGCCATCCATGGCGCGCGCGATCGAGGAGACCGAGCGCCGGCGCGAGAAACAACATGCGTATAATTTGGCCAACGGCATCGTGCCGCAGGCGCTGAATAAGCAAATCGCCGATATCATGGAACTGGGGCAGTCTCCGGCGCACGCGAAGCATAAAAAACGCAAGGCGATGGAAGCGGCGGCCAAGTATGGCGATTTGACGCCGAAAGCGCTGGAGCAGAAGATCCGCGAGCTGGAAACCCGCATGCAGCAACATGCGCAGAACCTGGAATTTGAAGAGGCCGCCAGCGTGCGCGACCAAATTCACGCCCTGCGCGAGCAATTCATCGCCGTCTCCTGACGGCGTTGCCGCCCGCGGTAGACGCTTTCTCGCCGCTTAGGCCACCCTGTCCGGCAGTGCCGGCGGCGCCATTGACCGACGGTGTGTGCAGCCCGAGCCCCCCTGTCCGGCAGAGCCGGCGGCGGCAGTGACCGGCGGTGTGTGCAGCCCGAGCCACCTTGTCCGGCAGGGTCTGTGGCGGCAGTGACCGGCGTTGGGTTGCAGCCTTGACCACCGTCTCCGGCGGTTAGCCGAGTGACTGTAGGGCCAGATCCAGCGCCTGGCGCAGTAACCCGCGATCGTGATGATGAGGTTCGTCGTCTGCCGCCAGCGGCCGCTGTATGATAGTGCGTTCCGCCAGGTCGTCGGTCGCCGTCCCCGGCCCGACAATCACCCCGTCGATAACCTTTTCCCGGCCGATGGCCTCCTCCATCATGCGCACTTTTTGCGCCAGCGTCATATTCGCCGCCGCCACGCTGAGCTCGCGGCCGAGGTTATCCAGGTAGATCATCGGCGCGGGGGTACGGCGCAGCGCCTGCGTCAAATCTTCCACCAGCAGCAGCGGCATCAGGCTAGTGAGAAAGCTGCCGGGGCCGATAATGATAAGGTCCGCGCCGGCGATAGCCAACAACGCTTCGCGCGTCGCCGGAACCGGCGCTGTGAGCTTCAGCTGTAAGGGCAGTTCATTCAGCCGGTCAATGGCCACTTCCCCATACACGGTGTCGCCGGACAGCGCTGTGGCCTGCAAATCCACCGGCTGTTCCGACATCGGGATCAGGCTGGCGTTAACCTTCAACAGGTTGCGAATCAGGTTGATGGCTTCAAGCGGCCTGACGCTGAGATTATCCAGCGCCTTTAACATTAGATTGCCCAGGTTGTGGCCCGCCAGTTCACCCTGGCCGCCAAAGCGGTATTCAAACATCGCCGAGGCGATGCTCGGTTCGGCGATAAGCTGATTGAGGCAGTTGCGGGTATCGCCCCAGGCAATGCCGCCCTCGGACTGGCGAATACGGCCGGAAGAGCCGCCGTTATCGGTGGTGGTCACGATGCCCGTCAATCGTGATCCCAGAAAGGAAAGCGCAGACATGACCCGGCCCAAGCCGTGGCCGCCGCCCAGGGCGACCACCTGGTCCAAATCGGCTAATGTTCGGTTGCGCATAATTCTCCTGATGGTGTGAAACGGGTGACTGAGGCTGAGTGTGGCATAAAATAGCGGATTTGCCGGCAAAAGCGAATCGGCACAAGCGCCTGGCGGGAGTTTTCAGGAAATGAAATGGGAAAATCATTGTAATATCAACGCTATATATATTGTTATATAACGGTTTTTCGTGCGTAACGCATGGTATCAGCGCGGCTTTAGGGCTAGAATAGAACACAGTCAACCATTCCTTTTCGCACCTTTGAGCGAAAAGGCAACATAACTCCTAGCCTTTACGCCTAAGTGGCTCCCGATGAGCCATACGGGGTTCTGGCCGTGGCGATGGCCACCAGGGTGCAGGGTAGAAATGCCGGCATCTCCCGTATTTGGAAAGGTGTTACTGTGTCACAACTTATCGATGCGTTTGAGCGCAGGTTTTACTATCTGCGCTTGTCAATCACGGACGTCTGTAATTTTCGCTGTACCTATTGCCTGCCCGACGGTTATCGTCCGCAGGGAACCCGCAACACCGGTTTTCTGACGCTGGACGAAATCCGCCGCGTCACTCGCGCTTTCGCCGAACTGGGCACGGAAAAGGTGCGTCTGACCGGCGGCGAGCCTTCGCTACGGCGGGATTTCACCGAGATCATCGCGACGGTGCGCGCCAATCCCGCTATCCGCACCGTGGCGGTCACCACCAACGGTTATCGCCTGGCGCGCGATGTCGCCGCCTGGCGCGACGCCGGTCTCACCGCGTTGAATGTTAGCGTCGACAGCCTGGACGCCCGCCAGTTTCAGGCCATTACCGGCCAGGATAAATTTCATCAGGTGATGGCCGGCATCGACGCCGCGTTCGAGGCCGGTTTCGACAAAGTGAAGGTTAACACCGTCCTGCTGCGCGACGTGAACGACATCCATTTGGACACCTTTCTGGCCTGGATCAAACCGCGGCCGCTGCAACTGCGGTTTATCGAACTGATGGAAACCGGCGAGGGTAACGCGCTGTTTCGTGAGCGGCACGTTTCCGGCGAGCTTATTCGCCAGCGGCTGGAGCAACGGGGCTGGCGGTGTCAGCCCCGCGGGCGCACGGACGGTCCTGCGCTGGTTTTCCGCCATGAGGATTATCGGGGTGAAATCGGCCTTATCATGCCTTACGCCAAAGATTTCTGCGCCAGCTGCAATCGCCTGCGCGTGTCGTCGGTGGGTAAGCTGCACCTGTGCCTGTTTGGCGATGGCGGGATACCGCTGCGCGATTTGCTCGAGAGCGATGGGGCGCTTGAGGCGCTGAAAACCCGTATCGCCGGCGGATTGAACCACAAAAAGCAGACCCATTTTTTACACCAGGGCAATACCGGCATTACCCGCAACCTGTCTTATATCGGCGGTTAGGCCAGCCCGGAGAGAACCTATGTCGCAACTGACCCATATTACCGAGCGCGGCGACGCGCATATGGTGGATGTTTCCGCCAAAGCCGACACGGTGCGCGAAGCCCGCGCCTGCGCCTATGTCACGATGGCGCCGGCCACCCTGGCGATGATCCTCGATGGCCAGCACCATAAAGGGGATGTGTTCGCCACCGCCCGCATCGCCGGCATTCAGGCCGCCAAACGCACCTGGGAGCTCATCCCTTTGTGCCATCCGCTATTGCTCAGCAAAGTAGAGGTGCTGCTCACCGCGGACACCGAGCGGCACCGCGTGCGAATTGAAGCCCTTTGCCGCCTGACCGGCAAAACCGGCGTGGAGATGGAGGCGCTGACCGCCGCCTCGGTGGCCGCCCTGACGATTTATGATATGTGCAAGGCGGTGCAGAAGGATATGGTTATCGGCCCGGTACGGCTGCTGGCCAAAAGCGGCGGCAAATCCGGCGATTTTACGGGGGACGACGCGTGATTACGGTATTGTTTTTTGCCCAGGTCCGCGAGCTAACCGGCGTCGAGCGCTTGACGCTCGAGGCGGGTTTCCCGACCGTAGAAGCCTTGCGCCAGGCGCTGGCGGGGCGCGGCGACCGCTGGGCGTTGGCGCTGGAGCCGGGTAAGTTGCTGGCGGCGGTCAATCAAGCGCTGGTGCCGGTGGATCACCCGCTGGGCGCCGGCGATGAAGTGGCGTTTTTCCCGCCGGTCACCGGAGGCTGAATGGACGCTACCTTGATTGAGGTCGGCACGGCGGATTTTGACGTGGCGGCGCTGTATGCCTGGTTGTCCGCCAGCGATACCGATGGCGCGGTCGTCACGTTTACCGGCAAAGTGCGCAACCATAATTTGGGGGCCGATGTCAGTACGTTGACCCTGGAACATTATCCGGGCATGACCGAAAAAGCGCTGGCGGAAATCGCGGCGCAGGCGCGCGCGCGTTGGCCGCTGACGCGGGTCGCGCTGCTGCACCGCGTCGGCGAGCTCGGCGCCGGCGAGCGCATCGTGTTCGTTGGCGTGAGCGGCGCCCACCGCGCCGCGGCGTTCAGCGCCGCCGAATATATGATGGATCTGCTTAAAACCCGAGCGCCGTTCTGGAAGCGGGAAACCACCCCCGCCGGCAGCCGCTGGCTGGATGCGCGCGCCAGCGATCAGCGGGAGGCCGAACGCTGGAGGGAAGATCTCACGCCGGGTGAGACAGACGGTATCGGCTGAGTTTTTGCCGCGCGGTGCGCCGCGGGCGAAGGGGATCTTCTTCGCCAGCCACACTTTTATGGTATGCTTGGCTAAGGTGGGTCGTCCGCGCGGCCTGGATGTTTCGCCCGCGTGCGGCCTAGTATATTTCGCTACCACAAAGGTGATAGTCATGGACCGCTTTCCCCGCTCCCAGGGCTCCATCGTAGAACGCGCCAATAGCGCGGTGCAGCCGTTTATGGCGCAGGTCTACGGCTGGATGACCTGCGGATTACTGCTAACCGCCTTCGTAGCCTGGTACGCCTCCCGCACGCCGGTGCTGCTGCAATTCATTTTTTCAAGCCAGATAACCTTTTTTGGTCTGATCATTGCCCAATTGGCGCTGGTGTTTGTCATTTCGGGCATGATTAACCGCCTCAGCGGGGCGGTAGCAACATCGCTTTTCATGCTTTACTCCGCGCTTACCGGGTTGACGCTTGCCAGCATTTTCATCGTCTACACCGCGTCCTCCATCGCCAGCACCTTCGTGGTGACCGCCGGGATGTTTGGCGCCATGACGCTTTATGGCTATACCACCAAGCGGGATTTAAGCAGCTTTGGCAACCTATTGTTCATGGCGCTCATCGGTATCGTGTTGGCCTCGCTGGTGAATATCTGGCTGAAAAGCACCGCGCTGATGTGGGCGGTGACCTATATCGGCGTGCTGGTATTCGTGGGACTGACCGCCTATGACACTCAGAAATTGAAGAACATGGGCGCGCAGCTGTCGTTGGAAAACAAAGATCAGTTCCGCAAATATTCCATCGTCGGCGCCCTGAGCCTGTATTTGGATTTCATCAATCTGTTCTTGATGCTGCTGCGTATTTTCGGCAACCGCCGTTAAGCCGGAGCGATTGAACCATGTGCGATCTTGCCCAACGGTTGGCCGCTTTTCCTCGGCTGGATATTATCGGCCCGCCGACGCCGCTCGAGCATCTCCCCCGGCTGTCGAGTTTTCTCGCGCGGGATATTTTCATCAAGCGCGATGATCTTACCCCGCTGGGCCTGGGCGGCAACAAGCTGCGCAAGCTGGAGTTTCTTGCCGCCGATGCCCTGCGCCAGGGCGCCGATACGCTGCTTACCGCCGGCGCTATCCAGTCCAACCACGTGCGGCAGACGGCGGCGCTGGCGGCCAAGCTGGGGTTGCATTGCGTCGCGCTGCTGGAAAACCCGACCGGTACCGACGACGGTAACTACCTGACCAACGGCAACCGTCTGCTGCTGGATTTGTTTCAGTGCGAGGTTATCTTGTGCGAAGCCCTCACCCAGCCTGTCCAGCAGCTGGCCGATGCGGCCCTGCGTCTGGAGGCGCAGGGCTTTCGGCCGTATGTGGTGCCGGTGGGCGGCTCCAACGCGCTGGGCTCGCTCGGCTATGCCGGCTGTGCGCTGGAAATCGCCCACCAGTGCCAGGGGGTCATTCAACCGGCGGCGGTAGTGGTGCCTTCGGGCAGCGGCGGCACGCATGCGGGGCTGGCGGTCGGGCTGAGCGCCGTACTGCCGGAAACGGCCCTGGTCGGCGTCACCGTCTCGCGCCGGGCGGAACAGCAGCGGCCCTTGATTGCGGGACTTATTGCGCAGGCGAGCGAACGCTTGTCGCAGGCGCCGCCGGTGGCGGACATTTCCCTCTGGGACGAGTATTACGCCCCCGGCTATGGCGTAGCCAACGACGAGGGGCGCGAGGCGATTGCGCTGCTGGCGCGTCTCGAGGGCATCGTGCTGGACCCGGTATACACCGGCAAGGCGATGGCGGGGCTTATTGACGGCCTGGACCGCGGTCGCTTCCCCGACGGGCCGCTCGTGTTCGTACACACCGGCGGCGCGCCGGCGCTGTTTGCTTATCATCATTTGGAGACCCGATGAGCGCTATTGAAGTTAAAGGCCTGGTGAAGTCATTCAATGACCATAGGGTGCTCAACGGTATCGACCTCGCGGTGAATCCCGGCGAGGTGCTGGCCATCGTCGGCCCGAGCGGATCCGGTAAAACCACGTTGCTGCGCAGTATTAACCTGCTGGAAACGCCGGACGGCGGCAGCATTCAGGTGGGCGACATCACCATTGACGCCAACCGCCCCCTCAACGGCCAGAAAGGGCAGATCCGCGCTCTGCGCCAGCAGGTGGGATTCGTGTTTCAAAATTTCAACCTGTTCCCGCATCGCTCGGTGCTCGACAATATCATCGAGGGGCCGTTGGTGGTGAAGAAAGAGCCGCGTGAGGAGGTAGTCGCACGCGCGCGGGAACTGTTGGCCAAGGTTGGGCTGAGCGGTAAAGAACAGGCTTTCCCCAAACGGCTCTCCGGCGGCCAGCAGCAGCGGGTGGCTATCGCCCGCGCGCTGGCGATGCGTCCGGCGGTGATTTTGTTCGATGAACCCACCTCGGCGCTGGATCCCGAACTGGTGGGTGAAGTGTTGAGCACGATCCGCGCACTCGCCGAGGAGCGGCGCACCATGGTTATCGTTACCCACGAGATGGGGTTCGCCCGTGACGTGGCCGACCGCGCGATTTTCATGGATGAGGGCAACATCGTTGAGCAAGGGCCCGCGCGCGAGGTGTTCGCGCACCCTGGTCATGAGCGCACCCGGCTGTTTCTCAATAAATTTCTCGGCGCATAGTCGCGCGGGCCCGCCGCGCCGCGTTGATCGCCGCTGCGGCGGGGAGGATTACAGTTATTTACCGGATACTCGTGCCCAACGGCCGGATATTTTGCTACAATCCCGTTATCGTTGTTTTGTCCGTTCACCATGGTAAGGCTTTGCCTCCCATCTGATTATCCCCCTGAGCGCGGTTTCGGCCGGCGTCGTCGGGGCGGATCTGGAGTTTTTCAGTTTATGTCATTTGATTCACTTGGCCTGAGTGCCGAGATTTTGCGCGCATTAGCGGAAAAGGGCTATCTCGAACCGACGCCGGTTCAGCAACAAGCCATCCCTTATGTATTACAAGGCCGCGATATCATGGCCAGTGCCCAGACCGGCACAGGCAAAACCGCCGCCTTTACCTTACCGATACTGCAACTGCTCGAGCAGCGCCCGGCGCCGGCCGGTAAACAGCGCCGGCCTGTACGGGCGCTTATTTTGACGCCCACCCGTGAGCTGGCGGCGCAGATCGGCGAAAACATTACCGAGTACAGCGCCCATCTCGGCCTGCGCTCGCTGGTGGTGTTCGGCGGCGTCAGCATCAACCCGCAGATGATGAAGCTGCGCGGCGGCGTGGAAGTGCTGGTGGCGACCCCCGGGCGCCTGTTGGATCTGGCTCAGCAGCGCGCGGTCGATCTTTCCCAGGTGGAAATCCTGGTGCTGGATGAGGCCGACCGCATGCTGGATATGGGCTTTATTCACGATATCCGCCGGGTGATGAAGCTGCTGCCGACAAAACGTCAGAGTCTGATGTTTTCCGCCACCTTCTCCGATGAGATTAAAACGCTGGCGAACAGCCTGCTGGATAATCCGGCGTCGGTTGAGGTCGCGCGGCGCAATACCGCGTCCGAGCAAATAACCCAGTTTGTGCACATGGTCGATAAAAAGCGCAAGCGCGAGCTGCTCTCCGACATGATCGGTCGGAACAACTGGCAGCAGGTGCTGGTGTTTACCCGTACCAAGCACGGCGCTAACCACCTGGCGGAGCAGCTTAACAAGGACGGCATCACTGCCGCCGCCATCCACGGTAATAAGAGCCAGGGCGCACGTACCCGGGCGCTGGCGGATTTCAAGCAGGGCGGCATCCGCGTCCTGGTGGCGACCGATATTGCCGCCCGCGGTCTGGATATCGATCTGCTGCCGCACGTGGTGAACTATGAGTTGCCTCAGGTGGCGGAAGATTATGTCCATCGCATCGGGCGCACCGGCCGCGCGGCGGCCACCGGCGAAGCGCTGTCGCTGGTGTGTGTCGATGAGCTGGGCCTGCTGCGCGATATCGAGCGTTTGCTGAAAAAGCCGATCCCGCGTATCGCGTTACCGGGCTATGATCCAGACCCTAGCATCAAAGCCGAGCCCATCCAACAGGGGCGGGGTAGCGGTCGCGGCGGCGCGACCCGCGGCGGCCGTGGCGCACCCGCCGGTGATGGCGCGCGCGATAGCCGTTCCGGCCCGCGCCGCGATGGCGCGCAGCCTCGCCGCAGCGCATCCGGCCGCGGTGCTGCCTCCGGCAACGGTGGTGCCCGCAGCGGCGGCGCTTCCGGCAACGGCGGTGCCCGCAGCGGCGGCGCTTCCGGCAACGGCGGTGCCCGCAGCGGTGGTGCTTCCGGTAACGGCGGTGCCCGCAGCGGCCGTGGCGGCAATTATGCCGGTAACGGCGGCACCCGCAGCGGTAATCGATAACGCCGTTAAACCGACGCCCGCGCGGCGGGCGTCAGGGCTCTGCGTATCTTGCGCCGAGGCAGGATAGCCAGGCGCCGGCGGTGGTTTTTCCCCGACCGCCGACGGTCGACCGACCTGCCTCGGCCGCAGGGGCTTGACGCAGGGCGCGGGCGTTGGCGCTTATCTGTTGCTTTTCGCGACGGTTTTCCCCTACTATTGCGCCCCTGCTAGTGATCGGGTGGCGTTATGCGTGTCGTGTTGGCTCCGATGGAAGGCGTGCTTGACGCGCTGGTCCGCGAGCTGTTGTGCGAAATAAATGATTACGATTTGTGCATCACCGAATTTTTGCGGGTGGTGGACGGTCTGCTGCCGGAAAAATCTTTCTATCGACTCTGCCCTGAATTGCGCCGCGACAGCCGGACGCCTGACGGCACCCCCGTGCGGGTGCAACTTCTGGGGCAAAGCCCGCCTTGGCTGGCGGAGAATGCCTGGCGCGCGGCGGCGCTGGGATCCTGGGGGGTCGATCTCAACTGCGGCTGCCCGTCGAAAACCGTCAACGGTAGCGGAGGCGGCGCGACGCTGCTGAAAGATCCTGAGCTGATTTATCAGGCCGCGAAAGCGATACGCGCGGCGGTTCCCGCCGACCTGCCGGTCTCGGTCAAAGTCCGCCTCGGTTGGGACTCCTCTAGCCGCAGCCTGGACATCGCCGATGCGGTGGAGCAGGCCGGCGCCAGCGAAATCGCGGTGCACGGCCGTACCAAAGCGGATGGCTACCGGGCCGAAAGCATCGACTGGCCTGCCATCGCGGCGATCCGCCAGCGTTTACGTATCCCCGTTATCGCTAATGGTGAGGTGATGGATTGGCGGAGCGGACAATCGTGCCTGGCGGTCTCCGGTTGCCAGTCGCTGATGATTGGCCGCGGCGCGCTCAGCGTGCCCAACCTGAGCCGGGTGGTCAAAGACCGAGCGCCGCCGCTGTGCTGGTCTCAGGTCGTCGTACTGCTGCAAAAATACAGCCGCATGGAAAAACAGGGCGATACCGGCCTGTATCATGTCGCGCGCATCAAGCAGTGGCTTAACTATTTGCGCAAGCACTATCCCGAAGCCGGCGAGCTGTTTAGCACGCTGCGCGCGCTGAAAACCTCTTCGGCGATAGGTGATGTGCTTTGCCGCCTTTCCGACCAAGCGCAATGACTTTCTGCCGCAGGCAAACACCCCTTTCCTGACCTGCGTCAACGCCGGCCGCTATCCTTTACTACGTTGAGAGCGCGGCATTGCCGCGGTCACCGGTCTTGCTTGTTCAAAGGACGATCATGAAAGATAACGCGTTGCGCAAGACAGTCATTTTGCAGAACTTGCCCCTACACCTCCCCGGTCTGGAGATTTCACCTCTGTTTCGTCCCGCCACGGATAAAGCGCTGCACAATGTGTGCTATACCGATTATACCTCGGCGGAGGATTCCCGACAAAAACACGCGCATTATGAACACGATGACATCGTCGACATTGATTTTATCTGGCACCCTCACGCGACGCTTGAAAGCTGTGTGCCGGGGCACCAGCGCTTCGACTGGGCGGTGGCTTCGCACGTTCTGGAGCATGTCCCGGACCCGCTGGGGTGGATATTGGAGGTGCTGGCGGTACTCAACGACGGGGCGATCTTTTCATTGGTGTTGCCCAATAAACGGTATTGTTTTGACCGGTTTCGTCAAACCAGCAGCGCGGCGCAGTGGTTGCAATGGTGGTTGACCCGCCAGCGAATACCGGCGCCGCAGCAGCTGTATGATTTCCTGCGCAATTGCACCTCCGACGACGGCGAGATGTACGAGCGATTGAAAGATTTGACCCCCGAAGCCTACCAAAACACCCGCTGCCCGCATTATACGCAGCAGCAAGCGTTGGAATTCGTGTTGAACGCCTGGACGACCGGCCACTATTTTGATGCCCATTGCTCGGTTTTCACCCCCGAGAGCGCCGCGGCGTTATTGGCCGAAGTGGTTGAACTGGGCATTTTGAACGTTGCGGTCTCTGCCCCGCAGCAGTACGAGGATGAATTTTACATTCAACTCACCAAGCTGGGCGAGCCCGCGCTCCCTCATCCCGGTCCGGGCGCATCGTGAGCGCCAGTCGGCGACCCGCTCGTTTCACGTGGCGCGCACTTTGCCGCTAACCGCTGGAGCGCGGGCCGCGGCCTCGGGTGGGCGGGCGTTTGGCTCACCGAGTGCCGAAATGGGATTGCTTCTTATCCCGCCATCCGTCGCTAGCCGGTCGAGACGAGCGTCATCTTCATCCCCCGGCGGTAAAGAAAGGACCGCGATCATTCTCGCCTTCGCCGGCCGCCGCCGCGACGGCGTGCGGTCATTCCTCTTCGCCGCACGCCACGGCACGGCGTACGGCCATTCCCGCCTTCGCCGGCCGCCGCCGCGACGGCGTGCGGTCATTCCTCTTCGCCGCACGCCACGGCACGGCGTACGGCCATTCCCGCCTTCGCCGGCCGCCGCCGCGACGGCGTGCGGTCATTCCTCTTCGCCGCACGCCACGGCACGGCGTACGGCCAGTCCCGTCTTCGCCGGCCGCCGCCAGCGGCGCGCATGACGGCTCTGTTTTCACGCTAGTGGGTCGTCCATGAGATAGCGTAAAACAGCGTCCATAGCATTTTCTTATGACCAGACAGAATAATGTTATGCGCTTAAGTACGTAGTGGCGGCGAGGATCCTGTGTAACACTCTGATTTCGGGCGGAAGTGCTGTGAACGGGGCGTGCCGTCCCACCATCAATCACGCCCAGGAAGGGCGTTAGCGCTCAAGTGATAATAAGATCGATAAGGAAAACCGATGGCTTATTTTAGGCAGAACTCCAGGTTGATCAGGGCGGCGGGCGCCCTGCTAATGTTAAGTCTCGCTCCGCTGGCGGCGCGGGCGGATCAGTTGGCGGATATTCAGCGCGCGGGGGTCGTGCGCGTCGCCACCTTCGACGCCAATCCGCCGTTTGGCGCCATTGATGCCAAAACCCATCGTATTGTTGGCTATGACGTGGATTTCGCCCGCGCCATCGCCGATGCGCTCGGCGTAAAGCTGGCGCTGGTGCCCACCAACCCCGCTAACCGCATTCCTCTGCTGCAGTCCGGCAAGGCCGATCTGATTATTGCCGATATTACGATTACCCCTGAACGGGCACAGGTGATTGATTTCTCGACCCCGTACTTTGTCACCGGTCAGCAATTCCTGGTGCCGGCCGCCTCGTCGGATAAGCTGGAGGACTATGCTTCGGCCAGGATCGGCGCCGTGAAGGGCACCACCGGCGAACAGGCGCTGCATCACCGTTTTCCCAACGCCCGGGTACTGGCCTATGACGATATTCCGCTGGCGCTGTCGGCGCTGCGCAACGGCAATGTCAAAGCCATCACCCAGGACAGCACCATTCTGGCCGGGCTGTTGGCCGGCGCGCCGGATAAGGCGAGCTACAAGATTTTGCCGGCGTTGCTAAGCGAGGAGCAAATTGGCATCGGCGTTAAAAAAGGCGAGGACGCGCTGTTGAATGCAGTCAATCAGCAGCTTATCGCGCTTGAACATAGCGGGGAGGCACAGCGGATTTACAACAGCTGGTTTGGACCGCAATCCCCGGCGCCGCAACCGCGGTCGTTCACCATCACCTCCCATTAACAGGCGGTGCCGTGGTGAAGTCATTATATGTCCCGGCGGCAACGTTGCCGCCGGGGGCGGGCGATGTTCCGGTAGCGGTGGAGTTTCGCCGGGTAAGTAAAGTTTTCGGTCAGCAGCCGGTGCTGCGGGATATCAATTTTCACGTTAACGCAGGGGAAGTAGTGGCGATCTGCGGGCCGTCAGGCTCCGGTAAGTCCACCCTGATCCGCCTTATCAATCAGCTCGAAACCCTGAGCAGCGGCGAGATTTTTGTTCACCAGCGCGCCACCGCCGGACTGCGCGGCCGACGGCTGCGGGCGCTGCGTACCGGCATCGGTTTCGTCTTCCAGCAGTTTAATCTCTATAGCCATCTGACCGCGCTGGATAATGTCGCGCTGGCCCTTATCAAAATTCAGAAGTTAAGCGTGGCCGCGGCGCATCAGCACGCGCGCGAGAAGCTGCGCCAGGTCGGATTGGCGGACAAGGCGCAGCATTTCCCTCATCAGCTTTCGGGAGGCCAGCAGCAGCGGGTGGCTATCGCGCGCGCGTTGGCCACCGACGCCGATATTATTTTGTTCGATGAACCTACCTCGGCGCTGGATCCCGAGATGATCGGCGAAGTGTTGGCGGTGATGCGCGATTTGGCGGGCAGCGGGATGACCATGATGGTTGTCACCCATGAGATGCAGTTCGCCCGAGAGATAGCCGATCGGGTGGTCTTCATGGACGGCGGCGAGATCCTCGAACAGGCCGAGCCGGCGCTATTCTTCACCCGGCCGCAGCACCCCCGCGCCCAACGTTTTCTGGAAAGGGTGCTGTCGCCGCTCGGCGTCGGGGAGCCGACGCCGTTATGATTTGGCATCCTGATTGGGCCGGCGTGCTGAGCGGCCAGCCGTTGGCGTGGATTGGTACCGGCTTTGTCACTACCTTGCTGGTGACGCTGGTGGGGTCGCTTTTGGCGACGGTGATGATGCTGCTGCTCTTGGCGCTGCGCATGATGCCGGGCCGTAGCGGGCGGTTGCTGGTGGCGGGCTGGGTTTCGCTTTTTCGCAACACGCCTTTGCTGGTACAGCTGTTTTTTTGGTATTTTGCCGCCTGGAGCGCGCTGCCGGTCGAATGGCGCGACTATTTGGCCGACGACCACCGCTGGGCGACACTGCCCGGTAATGTTCCTTGGCTGACGCCGGAATTTATCTGTGCCGCCTGGGGATTGGCGGTGTTCAGCGCGGCTTACCTGCTTGAAGAGTTGCAGGCGGGGCTTAACGCCCTGCCGGCGGGGCAGCGCGAAGCGGCGATCGCGCAAGGTTTCAGCCGCCTGGCGATGCTGCGTTACATCCTGTTGCCGCAGGGGGTGCGCAACGCTTGGCAGCCCCTGGTTGGGCAATACCTCAACTTGATGAAGCTCTCCTCCCTGGCCTCCGCCATCGGTTTTGGCGAGTTGACTTACTACATCAGCCAGATTGAAAGTTACAATGCCCACGCGCTCGAGGGGTTCGCCGTCGGTACGGCGCTGTATTTGCTGCTGGGGCTGGCGATGGGCGCCATCTTGCTGCGGCTGGGCCCGCGGCCGCCTCGGCCCGGTGGGCGGGAGGCCGGTCATGAACTTTAATTGGGCGGTGGTGCAGGATAATCTGACGTATCTGCTTTGGGGCAGGGTGGCGGAAGGGGAACCCGGCGGCCTGCTGCTGACGATTTTGATAGCGCTTGCTGCGGGCGTCATCGCCCTGGCGCTGGGTGTGCTGCTGGCGGCGCTGGCCTGGCGTTACGGCGGCTGGACGCGTCGCTTACTGTTTGTCTGGGCGGATCTTATCCGCGGTATCCCGCTTATTTTCGTCATTTTCTGGCTCTACTTTCTGCTGCCGGTGGCGTTCGGCCACTCTCTGCCTGGCGCGGTGACCGTCACGCTGGCGCTGGCCTGGTTTACCTCCGCGGCGGTCATGCACGCGACGCTGGCCGGTCTGCGGGCCTTGCCGACCGGTCAGGTGGAAGCCGGCCTGGCCAGCGGTCTAAGCCATTGGCACGTCCTGCGGTTGATTCTGCTGCCCCAGGCCTGGCCGAATTTGTTGCCCTCCTGGACCGGTCTGCTAACGTCGCTGATTAAGGATACGTCGTTGGCGTTTATCGTCAATGTGCCGGAGCTGACCACCGTGGCAGGCCAGGTCAACAGCCGGCTGCAAATTTATCCGGCCGAAATCTTCTTGCTGGTCGGCGCACTGTATTATGTTTTGTGCGCCTCGCTTACCGCGCTGGCGGCCTGGTCCGGTCGTAGCGCCGGGCTGCGTCGCGGTGGCGAACGCCGTCCGGGAGCTTAAGGCGAACGCCGACAGTCTGGATGGCGGTGTCGCGGCGCAAGACTTTGGCGCCGGCGCCGTTGTGCGTTACGGCCTGCCATACCGGCGAACGCGATTGGCAGGAGGCAAACGGCGGCCTCGCTTTAGGCAAGGCGGTGCGCATTGAGGGCAGGCAGCGCGGGCGGGTTGAGGGCAGGCAAGGCAGCGCGGCGCGCATTGAGGGCAGGCAAGGCAGCGCGGTGCGCGTTGAGGGCAGGCAGCGCGGTGCGGGTTGAGGGCAGGTAGCGCGGTGCGCATTGAGGGCAAGCAAGGCGGTGCGCTTTGAAGGCAGGCAGCGCGGTGCGGGTTGAGGGCAGGCAAGGCAGTGCGCGTTGAGGGCAGTGCTCCGGCGCTATTCGTTCGCCAGCAGCCACAGGCGCAGCAATGCGGTTAACTGCTGGCGCTGCGCCACATCAAGCGGCGCCAGCAGGCGTTGTTCATTCTTTACATGGGCGGTCATGGCGCTGTCGATGAGCGCCAGCCCGGCATCGGTCAAGCCGACTTTGCAGCTGCGGCGATCGTGCTCATGGGGCTGGCGGTAAATCAGCCCGCGCGCGAGCAGCTTGTCCAGCCGCACCGACATGGCGCCGGAGGATAACATTAACGTCTGATACAGCCGGGTCGGCGTCACCTCTTCCCCGCTACGGCGCAGGGTAGCGAGAATATCGAACTCCACCGGCTCCAGGCCCGCGCGGGCATGGAGCGCATTGACCTGGGCGCCGATCAGGTTATTCATCCGGGCAAGACGGCCAACCAGACCCATGGGCAGGCAATCCAAATCCGGGCGCTGGCTGCGCCATTGTTCCAGTACGCGGTCGACGTGATCCTGGTTCATCATTTCCCCCGACAGTGCAGTAACCAAAAGATACTTGAGAAGCTGAAATGTTTCAAGCATTATATCTTTTATAAAAGATACTTTTTGGAAAGATAAAATGCCTATTCTCCTCGCTTTGCTTGCCCCGATACTGTGGGGCAGTACCTACGCGACGGTCGGATTGTTTTTGCAAGAACAATCTCCCGTTTGGGTGGCGGTCTGGCGCGCGCTACCGGCCGGTATCCTGCTGTTAATGATTCATCCCACCAAACCGCCGCTGCCGGCGAAAAAAATGCTGGCGCTAAGCTTTTGCAATATTGCGGCGTTTTTTCTGCTGCTTTTTATCGCTGCCTACCGGTTGCCGGGATCGATTGCCGGCACGTTAAGCGCCACCATGCCGCTGCAGGTGATGCTGCTACGCTGGTTGCAGGAAGGAAAAAGGCCGTCGTGGTGGATGGCGCTGCTGTCATTGGCCGGGATTGCCGGCGTGGCGTTATTATTTAATCCCTCGTCGTCGCCGGATCCGGTCGGGGTCGCGGCGGCGCTGGCGGCGACGCTGTTGATTGCGCAGTCCACGCTGTGGATGAGTCGCTGGCAATATCGGGATGCGCTGGCGCTGACCGCCTGGCAACTGCTGCTCGGCGGCATGATGTTGCTGCCGGTCGCGCTGACGCTGACGGGGCCGCCGGCCCTGCCGCGGCCGCACGCCTGGCCGGGACTTATTTGGCTGGTGCTGGCCAACAGCGCGCTGGCGTATTGGTGTTGGGTATGGGCGCTGAACCGCTTTGGCCCCGCGGTGATGTCGATAGTGTCGTTACTTAATCCGCTGAGCGCGGTGTTGCTGGGGGTCATGCTGTTGCCGGAGCGGTTATCGTGGCCGCAGTGGCTCGGTATCGCATTGATTTTGCTCGCCGTGCTGTTGATGAAAATTCCCACTGCGCCGCGCCGACCGGTGCGCGCGAAAGCGGTCAGGGGCGTACCGCCAGCCGCCGCCGCGGACAGGCCTGAGGGCAGCTCCAAGCAGCGGTGATAGCCACGGCGCGCGGGCGGGGGTATTCGATCTGGGCGGTTTCTCACGGCGGAGCGCCACTGTCCGCGGCAGGCCATGGCCAACGCCGGCGAAGCGCCGCCGCGGGCCGATAAGGCCTCAGGCCGGCGCACCCGCGTGAGCCGCCGTGCAGCGCAAGACTTTCAGCCAGCGCGGACGCCTTTTTTGCCGCCGGCGACATCTTTTTAGCGTCGGCGCGGACGCCTTTTATGCCACCGGCGACACCCTTTTACCGTGGGTGTGGACGCCGTTTTGCCGCCGGCACATCTTTTCACCGTCGGTGTAGCTTATTTTTTACTGCCGGTACGGATCACCGCCGCAATACGATTGGCGATGTCCTGCTCATCGCCAAGAAAATAGCGCTGACGTGGCGCTATCTTGTCGTCGAATTCGTAAACGATAGGTACGCCGGTCGGAATATACAGCGCCGTCAGGGCATCTTCTTCCAGACCGTCCAGGTGCTTGACCAACGCCCGAATCACATTGGAATGGGACACAAGCAGGACGTGTTCACCGCGCCGCAGTCGCGGCACGATAACTTCGCGCCAGTAGTTGATGACACGCTGTTCGGTTGCCGCCAGGCTTTCGCTGAGCGGTTGGCTCGCGACGGCCAGCCTGCGGTAGCGGGCATCGCGTCCGGGATGGCGGGGATCGTCCGGCAGCAGCGGCGGCGGCGCGGCGCGGTAGCCGCGCCGCCAGGCCATGACCTGCTCGTGGCCGTAGCGTTCGGCGGTAACCGCTTTATTTAATCCTTCCAGCGCGCCGTAATGGCGCTCGTTCAGCCGCCAGCTTTTCTCTTCCGGCAGCCAGCTTTGACCCAGTTCATCGAGCAACAGCCAGAGCGAATGCACGGCCCGGACCAGCAGCGACGTACAGGCAAAGTCGAAGCGGTAGCCGTGCTGTTTCAATAGCCGCGCCGCCTCGATAGCCTCGATTCGTCCCCGTTCGGTCAGTTTGACGTCGGTCCAGCCGGTAAATCGATTTTCCCGATTCCACAGACTTTCGCCATGGCGCACGATCACCAGACGTTTTTCGGCCGTCGCCGTCGTAGCAGGAGTCATTATCATAAATCGTTCGGTTACCTGGCGGGCATAAGCGCCACATTATCATTAACACTATTACGTCTGCAGAGTATGGCTTATACGACTACTATAATATCAGTATTTCTATACAAATCTTGACATGCAAGCGTTCCGTGCGGCGATAGGGCGGGTAAGCGTTGCTTTTCTATCTCCGGCCCGCGGCAAAGCTTTTTTTCTACAGGTACTGTTCAGGAGCGACCATGCTACGTCGTCTTTTTTCCTTGCCGGGCCTCACCGGTCTGCTGATTTGTGTCTGTGGATTATTTTTTCTGGTGGTTGGCCTGTGGCTGCTGTCGCTTGGCGGCTCCGCATATTATCTGCCGGCCGGCATACTGCTGAGCGTGAGCGGGTTTCTCATCATCGAACGGCGCATTCTGGGGCTTTGGATCTATTTGCTGACGTTCGTGCTGACCGCGCTATGGGCACTGTATGAGGTCGGCCTGGACGGCTGGAAACTCATGCCGCGTTTGCTGGTGCTGGCGGTGCTCGGGCTGTGGTGCAGCATGCCATTCATTACTCGGCCGCTGACGCTGTCGCGCCGGCAGCGGGTGCTGGCCGCCGTCGCGGGGCTGTTCTATCTCCTGGTCGGCGCCGGTGTGATAGGGGCAGGCTACATAACCAGCGAACGTCTGTACGTTCAGCATGCACCGTTGCCGGCTGCGGCTGCTGCGGCGGCGGCCGAGACCGAGACAGACAGGACCGGGCGCAATGAGTGGCGCCACTATGGTCGCACCCCCGCCGGGGAGCGTTATTCGCCCTTGACCCAGCTCACGCCCGACAATGTGGCGCAACTCGCCCCCGCCTGGGCGATCCACACCGGCGATGTCATGCAGCCGGGGGAAGATAAAAAAGGGCGCGAATTCAATTTTGAGGCTACCCCGATTAAAGTGGCCAACCGGCTTTATCTCTGTACGCCGCATCGGCAGGTGCTGGCGCTGAATGCGACCACCGGTAAAACCCTCTGGACCTACGATCCCCACAACGACACCCGCGCCAACGAGTATCTTGCCTGCCGCGGGGTGGCCTATTACCAATCGCCCACTCCCACCAATGCCCCTTGCGATCGGCGCATTATCAGCACCACCGCCGATGCCAAACTCATCGCGCTTGATGCCGACACGGGGCGGTTGTGTCAGGATTTCGGGGCAGGGGGCCGCGTGAACCTGACCGATTTGATGGGCAAGGTTCCGCCGGGCTTTCATTTCATCACCTCACAGCCCCTGGTGGTGAACGATCGCGTCGTGCTGGGCGGCTGGATCTATGATAATCAGGCGCGCGGCGAGCCGTCCGGCGTGGTGCGCGCCTTTGATCCCCAAAGCGGCAAATTGGCCTGGGCATGGGATATGGGCCGCAGCGATCCCACCGCGCCGTTGAAACCCGGCGAAACTTACACCCGCGGCACGCCGAATGGCTGGGGCACCTATACCGCTGACCCGGCGCTGGGTCTGGTCTATATCCCCCTGGGGAACGCCACGCCAGATTATTACGGCGCACAGCGCCGGCCGTTTGATGACAAGTATTCCAGCGCTATCGTGGCGCTGGACTTGGCGACGGGGAAAGAGCGTTGGCATTTCCAGACCGTCCATCATGATGTGTGGGATTTTGATTTGCCCATCGGGCCTTCGCTGGTGGATCTGCCCCAGCCCGGCGGAGGGACGGTGCCCGCGCTGGTGCAGACCACCAAAATGGGCCAATTGTTTCTGCTGGATAGGCGTACCGGCAAACCGTTAGCGCAGGTCGAGGAGCGGCCGGTGCCGCAGGCGGATCCCTTCCCGGGAGAGCGTCTATCGCCCACCCAGCCCTACTCCACCGGCATGCCAACGTTCGCGCCCGCCAATCTGACCGAAAAGGATTTATGGGGCGCTACGCCGTTCGATCAGCTTTGGTGCCGCGTGCAGTTCCGCCGGTTCGGTTATCAGGGGCAATACACGCCACCGGGGCTGGGAACCCGTATCGCTTATCCGGCGTTTGACGGGGTGATGGACTGGTACGGCGCCTCGATTGACCCGGCGCGTCACGTACTGATCGCCAATACCAGCTATATCCCGTTTATCGCCGAGGGCGTCACCGAGCAAAAAGCGCTACGCCGCGGGTTGATGCAACCCTGGGCCGGTTGGGAAAGTAATCAGCCGTATCCCAAACCGAAGGAGTTCGCGGTGGGGCCGCAGTACGGTACGCCGTATGCCGAGATTGTGCGTCCCTGGCTATCGCCCCTTGGCGCGCCCTGCAATGCGCCACCCTGGGGTAAACTGGCGGCGATTGATTTGCAAAGCCGAAAAATCAGCTGGGAGCGGCCGGTGGGCACCACTCGCGATATGAATATTTTAAATACCCATACCAATGCGGCGCTGCCGACGGGGATCTTTACCATGGGCGGCAATATTATCACCGCGGGCGGGCTGATTTTTATGGGCGCCACCGCCGACGACTATCTGCGCGCTTTCGACGAAGCCAGCGGCAAAGAGCTGTGGCGCGGCCGCCTGCCGGCCGGCGGGCAGGCGACGCCCATCACTTATTTGGGCGCCGACGGTCGCCAGTATGTGGTGATTGCCGCCGGGGGACACGGCGGGCTCGGCACCCGTACCGGCGACAGCGTGATGGCCTGGGCGCTGCCCGCTCGCCGCGCCGCAGGGAAATGACGGCGCGGCGAACGTCGGTCACGCTCGGGGACGCCGGCGCATAAGGTCTCGCGGGCTGGCGTTGGGGCCTATCGCGGTGCGGCAGGCCGGCGCAAAAGGTCTCGCGGGCTGGCGTTGGGGCCTATCGCGGTGCGGCACGCGGGCGCAAACGGGCCTCGCGGGCTGGCGTTGGGGCCTATCGCGGCGCGGCACGCGGGCGCAAACGGGTCTCGCGGGCTGGCGTTGGGGCCTATCGCGGCGCGGCGTGCGGCTCAGACGCCGTATCGCTGGCGTTTTACGCCGCGCAGGGGCGATACGGAGGCGTTATCCGTTATCCCCAGCGGTGATCCTTTAGACGATTAGGGTTAGGTGAACTGCAGATCGGGCGGCGTGTTGGCCATCATAAACAGCATACCTTGCTTCATGCTTTCCCACATTTCGTGACGAATCATCAGCAATTGCGCCAAAGTAATCCCCAGCAGCCCGGTGACAAACCAGCACGCCATACCGATGCCCACGCCGGTGAAAATAAACGCCATCGCGTTGCGGCTGGACCGGCGGCACTGCACGTGCAGCTGGCTGGCAAAAAACATCATCATCGCGCTGAGCAGTTCCCAGCGCATCACAAGAAAGCTTGCGGCAAGCGTTCCCACGGTGAAAATTCCTCCAATCATCAACTGATGGTGTAATTTTCCCTCGTTTTTTTGCATTGCGCCACAAAAATATGTGACGAGGGTCATAATAATTACCCCCGCCGCTTGCTTTCTGTTGATTTAAGATTTTCCGTTTACCGTCTCGGCCGGGCCAAATACCTGAAACTTGGGCAAATCTCCCTGCGGATAGAGCTCCCAGCCGCCGCCCAGCGCTTTATACAGCGAGACCAGGTCCACGCTGGATTGTACGCGGGCGCTGGCGGCCTGCTGCCGCGCCTGTGCCAGCTGACGCTGCGCGTCCAACACCTCGATAAAGGTGCTTATCCCCTGGCGATAGCTGTTGCTGGCCAGATTGAAGGCATTTTGCAGCGCGTCGGCGGTTTGTTCCAACCCGTCGACCCGCTGCTGGTCGGCGCGATAACTGACCAAGGCGTTTTCCACATCCTGGAGCGCGGTCAGTACCGTTTGGCGATAGGCGAGGACGGCATTCGCCTGTTGCGCCCGCGCCAGCCGCACATTCGACACCAGCCTCCCGCCTTGGAAAATGGGAATAGACACCTGCGGACCATAGGAATAAAAATGGCTGCTCCAATGGGTGAGATAATCAGAATCGGTGTTGCGCATCCCGAATTGGCCGGTCAGCGACAGATCCGGGAACAGCTGCGCGACCGAGACGCCGATATTGGCGGTTGCGGCGTGCAGCTGCGCTTCCGCCTCGCGTACATCGGGACGGCGACGCGCCAGGGAGGCGGGGACGCCCACCGGCACCGCCGCCGGCAGGCGCGGCAGCGGTTTGGTCTGCGTCAGCTCGGCGTTCAGCGCCCCCGGCGGCAGCCCCAGCAGCACCGCCAGCCCATTCATTGCCTGGCGCTGTTGGGCTTGATACTGCGGCAATTGGGCGCGCAGCGACCCTATCTGAGCGCTGGCGTTTTCCACATCCAACTGCGGCGCCAAACCGCTGTGCGCGCGGCTTTGGGTCAGCTCCAGCGACTGCTGCGCCACGTCGATTTGCGCCATCAGCGTGTCGCTGACGCTTTGCGCGCCGCGCAACTGTAGATAGGCCCGCGCCACTTCGGCCTCCAGCGAGACCAGAGCATCATTGCGGCTTTCCACCGAGGCCTGCGTTTGCGCGTTGGCCATTTCAACGGAGCGGCGCACCCGACCCCATAAGTCCAACTCCCAAGACGTGTCGAAACTGCCTTGATAAAGGTGAATCGGCCGCGTGAGCGAATCCAGGCGCGAGGCGAGCTCTTCGCTGCTTTCAGCCACCTGGGCGCGGACGCCATAGGAGTCCAGTTCGCCTTTCAGGCCCAACTGCTGGCGCGTGGCGCTGGCGTTGGCGCTCACGGTCGGCAGGCCGGCGGCGCCCGCTTGCAGCGTTTGTTCTCGGGCGCCGGCGATACGCAACACCGCCTGCTGCAAAGAGAGATTGCCGGCGATGGCACGGTCGATAAGGCTATCGAGCTGCGCATCGTTAAAGGTGCGCCACCACTTTGGGTCTGGCTGCGCGGCCAGCGCCCGGGAGGCGGTGCGGTCGGTGCTGCGCAGGTCATTAAAGGCCGACGGCGTAGAGGGTTGGGGCGGTTGGTAATCGGGCCCCACCGAACAGGCGCTAAGCGTCAGTGCGGCCAAACCGAGCAGCGGTAACAGGGGGGTTGGCCGCTTCCTGACGGTGCGAATACGAGCCGGCATATTAGTGAGCTCCCGCGTTGCCTTCGCTTTTCACCGGCGAAAGCAGCAAACAAAATGGAATAAGGATTAACGAAACCAGCGCGCAGAGACTGAAGACATCGACGTAGGCCAGGATCCGCGACTGCGCCACCATCTGTTGGTAGAGTTGTCCCGTGGCAAGCGATGTCGGATCGCCGATGAGGCTGCCGGCGTCGCGGAACGCCTGGGCGGCACGCTGAATCGCCTGCTGGAATTGCTCGTTGAACGGCGACATATTATGCACCATATAGGCGCTGTGGGCCTGGGAGCGCTCGGTAATGGCGGCGGTGGACAGCGAGATGCCGATAGAGCCCGCCACGTTGCGGAACATGGTGAACAGCGCTGAACCATCGGCATTCAGCCGCGGGGCAAGCGTAATAAAAGCCAGGGTGGTCAGCGGTACGAACAGGAAACCGAGGCCGATGGACTGCGCGGCGCGCATTTTCACCATCGTGCTGAAATCGATATTCGGGACCAAATGGCTGGAATAAATAAACGACAGCGTCATTAAGGTAAAGCCGAACGCTATCAGCCAGCGGGTCTGCACCACCGGCATCAGCTTCAGCACCAGCGGGATGGACATGACGATCAACACCGCCCCCGGCGAAAGCACCAGCCCGGACCAGGTGGCGGTATAGCCGAGCTCCTGCTGCGCCAGCTGCGGCATGACCACCGAACTGCCGTAGAGAATCATCGCCATGCCCGCCATCAGCAGGCTGGAAACGGCAAAATTGCGGTCCTTCAGGCAGCGCAAATCCACCACCGGTTTGCGGGTATAAAGCAGCCAGTACACCGCCCCCACCAGTCCGACCACGGCCAGTAGCGCGAAGAGCTGAATAAAGCCCGAGGAGAACCAATCATCATCTTCACCGCGGTCCAGCATCACCTGCAAGCAGCCCAGCCCCAGCGCGATAAGCCCGATACCGATATAATCGATATTGAGCTTACCGTTCTTCACTTTGCGCTCCCACGGCGGATCTTCAAGCATCTGGTATATGGCCAGAAAGGTCAGCACGCCTACCGGGATGTTAATCAAAAATACCCACCGCCAGCTGTAGTTATCGGTTATCCAGCCCCCAAGCGTCGGGCCGACTACCGGCGCGACGATAATCGCGATGGAGGAGAGGCCGAACGCTTTACCGCGATCTTCGGGTTTAAAATAATCGAGCAGTACCGACTGCTGGACCGGCTGCAGACCGCCGCCAAAAAAACCCTGCATGACGCGAAACAAGATCATCTGCCACAGCTCGGTGGCGATACCGCACAAAAAAGAGCAGACGGTAAACATGGCCACGCAAATCAGGAAGTACTGTTTGCGTCCCAGCACGCGGCTGAGAAACGCCGAAATGGGCAGCACGATACCGTTCGCCACCAGGTAAGAGGTCAACACCCAGGTGGACTCGTCGTAACTGGAGGAGAGGGTACCGGCTACGTGGGGGAGCGCCACGTTGACAATGGTGGTATCCAGGATTTCCATGAACACCGCCAGGGTAACGACGATGGCGACCGCCCAGGGGTTGCTGGACGGCGTCCAGTGGCGATCGCCGCTCATTCAAGCGTAACCTTCGGCTCGGCCGACAGCCCCAGCGGCAGCGGCGTGTTGGGATCCAGGCCGCTGTCGATGACGATTTTGACCGGTACCCGCTGAACTATCTTCACGAAATTGCCGGTGGCGTTTTCGGCCGGAAAGGTGGAAAAGCGCGAGCCCGAGCCTTGCTGAATACTGTCGACATGGCCGTGCAGGGTCAGATTAGGATAGGCATCCACCGTCACCTCCACCTGATTGCCGGGGCGCATACGTTCAAGCTGGGATTCCTTGAAATTGGCGGTAATCCAGATGTCCGGCGAGACCACCGAGAACAGCGAGCTGCCCGCCTGAACCAGCGTACCAAGCTGGACATTGCGCCGGGTAACGAAACCGTCGAACGGCGCGCGGACATCGCTGTAGGAGAGATTCAGTTCGGCGGTTTCCAATTGTGCCTGCGCTTGACTGACCTGGCGTTCGCGCGCTTCTACGTTGGTCTCGACCTGACGCACCTGCAACTGCACCTGGGCGGCCACCTCGACCTGCGCCTGGGCGTTGGCCAGTTCGGCACGGGCGGAGCGCAGCTGGGCGCTGGCGTTATCGATGTTTTGCTGTGAGGTGGCGCGGGGGTCGACGCCGCGCTGCCGGCGGTAATCCGCCTCGGCATTCTGCAAGTTGGCTTCGGCGCGGGCCTGCTGTGCTTTGGCCTGGGCCAATTGGGCGGGATATTGCACCTTTGACAGCGCCAACTGCGCCTGCGCCTGATGAAGCTGCGCCTGCGCCAGACCCAGCTGCGCGCGCGCGCGGTCGCGCTCGGCGGTGGCGTCGCGCGGGTCGATTTGCACCAGGAGATCCCCCTTACGGACCCGCTGATTATCCTTGACCAGCAGTTTCACCACGTAGCCGGAGATTTTCGGCGCGATGGTCACCGCGTTGCCTTCGGTATAGGCGTCATCGGTGGTTTCCTGGTTGCGGCTGGAAAGCCAGAACCACAGGCCGACGATCAGCATCACGACCCCCACGATGGCCAGGATAATCAGCGGCTTTTTGCCGGGGCGTTTGCGCTGATTGCCGCCGTCGTCATTGCCGCCGTCATTATTGCCGTCGTCATCACCGCCCCGGGCGTCGTCATCATTGTTCCGGCCGTCGTCCTGCCGGCGGGTGTCGCCATCGTTATCCCGGTGGTCGTCCTGCCGGCGGTTGTCGCTATCGCTGCGGTTGTCGTCGCGCCGAGGGGCGTCGCCATCGCCGCCGCGGTGATCGTCATGCCGGCGGTCATCCTCTGCGCGGCGCGCCCCGCTGTCGGTGCCGGCGGGAGGGGGAGAAGCGCGGTTGACATCATCGTTATCATTGGGTCGGGATGTATCGGAAGTATCATTGGGTTTGTGGCTATCCATAGGCTCCGTCTACTAACGTGGCAAGCGCTGCGCCAGAATAAAAGGAAACTGTGTCATTAAGGGTAAAAGGATTTTCGCTAAACGCCAGTCCGCGCACGACGAGAATTGCCGTTACGCCATTAAAAGCTAAAACACGGGGATTAAGCATACGCAGCGGCGCAGAATTAACAAGACAACCGCTAACTATTCCCCTCTGTCAAGTCAACGATGCGGCAAAAAGGTGACAAAAAAATACATCTTCCTGATGATTCTCGTTTTTTGTTAATCGGATATACTAATGCGCAATTCACTGCGCTCCAGCGGTATTGATCGGGTAACGGATAATGCTTTCACTTTTACGTGTGGTTTATATTGGCGTGTCACTTTTGACCCTCGGCAATCTGGTTATCGGTCCCGCTCAGGCGGCGCTGAGCGCCGAGCCCGCGCCGCTGGTCTCGCCGCTGCAAATCGCGTCGGGCAGCGCGTTGGTGCTGGATATGTCGGATAACCATCTGCTCTACGCCGCGCACCCTGACAAAGTGGTGCCCATCGCGTCGCTGTCCAAACTGATGACGGCCATGGTGGTGCTGGACGCGAAACAGCCGATGGACGAGATGATATCGGTGGATATCCACCAAACCCCGGAACTGCGCGGCGTCTTTTCCCGCGTGCGGGTCGGCAGCGAGATCGATCGCCGCACCATGCTATTACTGGCGCTGATGTCCTCGGAAAACCGCGCCGCCGCTAGCCTGGCGCACCACTATCCCGGCGGTTACGGCGCCTTTATCAATGCCATGAACGCCAAGGCCCGCGCCCTGGGCATGATGCATACGCATTATGTAGAACCGACCGGGCTGTCGATGCACAACGTGTCTACCGCGCGCGATCTGTCTAAGCTGCTAATGGCTAGCAAAAACTATCCGCTGCTGAGCGAACTCAGTACCACCCACGAAACCATGGCCACCTTTCGTCACCCGGCGTACACCCTGCCGTTTCGTAATACCAACCATCTGGTCTATCGCAATGACTGGACAATCCAGTTGACCAAAACCGGCTTCACCAACCAGGCCGGGCATTGCCTGGTGATGCGCACCGTCATCAATCACCGCCCGGTGGCGCTGGTGGTGCTTGATGCCTTCGGCAAGTTTACCCACTTCGCCGACGCCAACCGCATCCGCAGCTGGCTTGAAACCGGCAAAGCGTCGCCGGTGCCGCCGGCGGCGCTGGACTATAAGCGGCAGAAAGCGCGCCAGGTTGACCAGACCGCGCGCAACGCCGGCCGTGACGACGGGCAGATTATGGAGTGAGGTACCGTTAACGATAGAACCGGCGGCGGTTTGCAGCAGAGAGAGGCGGCGATGTAGCGGGTGGCATGCTCACCGCGGCAGGTGCTACTCCCTGCCGCTGCGCTCGTGCTACTCAGTCGGGCACCGCCACGCGGAAGTCGTGGATCACCTCGCCGCAGGCCCGCATTTCCTGTTCATGGTCGGCGTCGCGCCAGGTTTCCTCCAGCGCCTGCTGGTACCAAAGCCGCATCGCCGGCAGCGCCAGCATGTGTTCACACCACGCCTGCGCCGGCGCGCTAAGACTGAAGCCAAAACTCTGCGCCCGAAAAACGACCGGGGCGTAAAACGCATCAACGGCGCTGAAGGCCGGTCCCGCCAGCCAGGGGCCGCCGAAGGTGGTCAACCCGTCTTGCCACAGGGCATCCAGGCGGGCAATGTCTTTTTTCAGCGACGGCGACGGGCACGACAGGCGCACGCGTACACCGCAGGACATGGGACACTGATTGCGCAGCGCGACAAAGCCGGAATGCATCTCCGCCGCCGCGCAGCGAGCCCAGGCCCGCGCCGCCGCGTCACCCGGCCAGACTTGGGCGTGGCGTTCCGCCAAATATTCCACGATGGCCAGCGAATCCCATACCGTCCGCGCGCCATCGATCAACACCGGTACTTTGCCGGTAGGGGAAAAGCCGTGGAAGGGGGAGCCGGCCGCCGGGGGTTCAAAGGGGTGCAGACTCTCCTCGAACGGCAGCGCCAGGGCTTTCATCAGCACCCACGGCCGTAATGACCAGGACGAGTAGTTTTTGTTGGCGATATGCAGTTGATACATCCTTGCGTTCTCCCATGGGGGTTAAAAACCGTGCGCCGACGCACAGGTCGATAGCGTTACCCGGAAACGGGGCTTGCGCAGGCCCGGTACCGTGACGGAATCTACGCTGCCTTCCTGGCGTGCGCCCATACGTTGATAAAAACCGGCGGCCAGCGGATCGGCGTCAATTAACAGCCGAGTCGCGCCGGCGCGGTGTGCCGCTTTGATCGACCAGCCGAACAGGGACTTGCCGATCCCCGCTTTTTGCCGCGCGGGTGAGACAAATAAGCGCGCCAGGAAAGCCTCATCCTCTTCCACCTGCAATTGGGCGACCCCCAGCAGTTGGCTATCGCTTTCCGCCACGCAAATCAGCGAATTTTCCATATCAGCCGGCCGAAAGGTCAGCTCTTGTCGACAGCACTGCATAATCGCATCGTCATATCCCCATAACGCTTTGGATTGCAGACAGAGCTCAGTGAGTTGGGCCAACTCTTCAATGCGTGCTTCTCTGAGCTGATGCATTACTCTTTCCTCTCGTGCTGATGGTAAATCTGCAAAATGAGTTCGGTGGCGCGTCGCGCGTCGTCGGCGGCGGCCAACGGTGGCTCCCCCTCGGCGACGGCCCGCTCGAAATCCGCCAGTATCGCCTGGTGGCGACGGCTGTCGTTGAGCGTTGCGCTGCTGGCGCCGTTATCCGCCAACGGCGGGCGCGGCTGCGCGGGATTGTCGACACCCTCAATCTGCCAGACGTCAATACAGTCGTTGAGCAGGGTAAACGTCCCTTTTTCACAGCACACCTCTAAACGTGGCGGGTAGCCGGGCCGCGCGCAGGTCGAGGCGACAATCGTGCCTATCATGCCGTTGTCATAGCGCAAAACGACGGCGCCGTGATCCTCCGCCTCCATTTGGTGGGCGAACGTGGCCAGCTCGCCGTGCAGCCGTGCGGGCATGCCGAACAGCCAAATATAGGTGTCAATGGCGTGGCTTGCCTGTTGCATGAAGACGCCGCCGCCGTCGAGCCGATAGCCGCCGCGATACTCCGCGCTGTCATAATAGGGCTGGTCGCGCCAGAAGCGGCAACTGAGATCGGCGGAGTAAATCCGTCCCAGCGCACCCCGCGCCAGCAAGGCCTTCACCGCCAGGTTGTCTGGATAACTGCGGCGCTGGTAGCTTACCGCCAGGGTCACGCCGTGTTGGCGGGCAGCGTCTATCATGTTATCCATGGCCGCGACCGTAATGGCCAGCGGCTTTTCGACTAAAATGTGTTTGCCCAACCCGGCGGCCTCAATGGCGCTGTGCGGATGCAGCCCGTTAGGGGTGGCGACGATCACCGCATCAAAGGGTTTATCGACCTCCGCAAGCGTCGGCCAGCAGGGCAGGGAGGGGTGGCCGGCCAGCCCGTGGCTTGGCTGCCGGCGGGAAATAAATCCCGTGAGCTCACACCCCGCGACCGCCTGCAGCGCGTCGGCGTAGGTGCCACTGATATTCCCCGTACCCACAATGTACCCACAATGACATATTTCATACAATATCGGTGCCCTAGAGTGATAACAGACCCGATCATCCCTGAAACTACGCCCCCGGTAGAAGTAACCCGAGTTTCCTTATCCTGTGGCGGAGGCGACAGATGCCGTGAAGCGGCAATCGTAAAGCGCGGTATAGGCGAAAAATACTTTGTTACACGGTAAGGCAGTATTGCAAAGCTTCCGGCGCTTGCCAAGCCCCCCCGCCAGAAGGTTGCGACGAAGAGGCTTAGCATACGGGCGCCGCCCGGCGCCGGTCAGCACAAAGGAAACAATCCGTTTCAATAAATCTGACGCAGGCTTTATGCTGTGTGAGTCGCTATACTCTTGTTATGCCACATTTATGGCATAGTAATGCCTTATTTTTTCGTGACCGGGACGTTCCGTTCCGGCTGGCTTGCGCGATTGTGAGAAACCTTTATGAGATGGCTTTGGTCATTTGGCCTAATGCTGGCATGTGTCGTCGCTCCCGCTTTGGCGGACAATAATTCACTCCCTTCCCCTAGCTTACCCCGCGATGCTTTCGTCAATGCGCTACTGGCGAAGATGACCACCGAGGAAAAAATCGGCCAGCTACGCTTAATCAGCGTAGGGCCGGATAATCCGAAAGAGGCCATCCGCGAGATGATTCAACGCGGCCAGGTAGGCGGTATCTTTAATACCGTCACCCGCCCGGATATTCGGGTCATGCAGGATCAGGCCATGCAACTGAGCCGCTTGAAAATCCCGCTGTTTTTCGCCTACGACATCGTCCACGGTCAGCGCACCATTTTCCCGATAAGCCTCGGGCTGGCGTCCAGTTGGGACCTACAGGCGGTGGCAACCAGTGGACGTATCGCCGCCTTTGAGGGAAGCGAAGACGGTCTGAATATGACCTGGGCGCCGATGGTGGATATCACCCGCGACCCGCGCTGGGGCCGCGTGTCGGAAGGGCTGGGCGAGGATACCTTTCTGACGCAGGAAATCGGCCGCACGCTGGTGAGCGCCATACAGGGGAAGCATCCTGGTGATCGTCATTCGTTGATGACCAGCGTAAAACATTTCGCGCTTTACGGCGCGGTGGAAGGGGGCCGGGATTACAACACGGTGGATATGAGCCCGCAAAAAATGTTTCAGGATTACCTGCCTCCTTACAAAGCGGCGCTTGATGCCGGCAGCGGCGGGGTCATGGTGGCGCTCAATTCCATCAACGGGACGCCGGCCACGGTGGATCGCTGGCTGCTGCAGGATGTATTGCGCAAAGCGTGGCATTTTACCGGTATCACGGTCAGCGATCACGGCGCGATCAAGGAGCTCATCAAGCACGGCGTGGCGGCCGATCCTGAGCAGGCGGCGAAAATGGCGATTAACGCCGGCATCAATATGAGCATGAGCGATGAGTATTTTCTGAAATATCTGCCGGGGCTGATTCAGCGCGGCGAGGTAAGCCAGGCAACGCTCGACGACGCGGTACGCCATGTATTGAACGTCAAATACGACATGGGCCTGTTCCGCGACCCCTATGTACATCTGGGGCCGGCGGGCAGCGATCCGGCGGATACCAACGCGGAAAGTCGACTGCACAGGGCCGAGGCGCGTCAGGTGGCGCGCGAGAGCCTGGTGCTGCTAAAAAACCGCCTCAGCACGCTGCCGCTGAAAAAACAGGGTACGCTGGCGGTCATCGGCCCGCTGGCGGACAGTAAGCGCGATATCATGGGCAGCTGGTCCGCCGCGGGTCGCGCCGATCAATCCGTTACCCTGTTGGAAGGGATCCGCCACGCGGTGGGCGATAAGGCCAAGGTGCTCTATGCCCGCGGCGCCAATATCACCGACCACCAGGACTTGATAGCCTATCTCAACCAATATGAACAAACCGTCAAGGTGGATCCGCGGACCCCGCAGGCAATGATCGATGACGCCGTGCGCACCGCCCGGCAGGCGGATGTCGTCATTGCCGCGGTGGGGGAAGCGCAGGGTATGGCCCACGAAGCCTCCAGCCGCAGCGATATCACCATCCCGGAAAGCCAACGCAGGCTGCTGCGCGCGCTCAAGGCCACCGGCAAGCCGCTGGTGGTTGTGCTGCTGAACGGACGGCCGCTGGCGCTGGTGCGGGAAAACCAGCAGGCGGACGCGCTGCTGGAGGCGTGGTTCCCCGGTACCGAAGGGGGAAACGCCATCGCCGACGTGCTGTTCGGCGATCACAACCCGTCCGGCAAATTGCCCATGTCGTTCCCGCGCTCGGTGGGGCAAATTCCTATCTATTACAATCATCTGCCCACCGGTCGCCCCTACGACCCGCAGAAGCCGGAGAAGTATACTTCTCATTATTATGATGAAGCCAACGGCCCGCTGTTTCCGTTCGGCTATGGCCTGAGCTACACCCATTTCACCTTGTCGCCGGTGACGTTGTCGGCGACGCAGTTGGCGCCGGCGGGCAGTCTGACCGCTACGGTCACGTTGACCAACGATGGCGACAGGGACGGCGCCACCGTGGTGCAACTGTATTTGCACGATGTCACCGCCTCCATCAGCCGGCCGGTGGCGACGCTACAGGGCTTCCACAAGGTCTTTCTGAAAGCGGGGGCGTCGCAATCCGTCCAATTTACCGTCACGCCGGCCATGCTGCGGTTTTATAATCAGCCAATGCAGCAGGTCACCGAGCCGGGTGAGGTGGACGTTATGATTGGCCTCGATTCCGCTAGAGTGAACCGTGCCCGCTTTACGCTGCAATAAAGTGGACCGGTTGCTGGAACCGGTTCGGCGCCGCATCGAACAGCAGGTGCTGGGCCTGAGCGGTGTCGGTCTGGGTACCGTGGATTTCACGCAGCCCGCCAATGATCCGGGCCTGTACGGGCCGGAGTCGATTATCTGGCGGGTACACGGCGACTTTACCTCGATGCTGTGCGGCGGCATTAGCGCGCTATTGCTGCAAATGTTGCATCCCTCGGCGCTGGCGGGGGTCTGGGATCACTCTCATTTTCGCAGCGACATGCTGGGACGGCTGCGGCGCACGGCGCAGTTTATTTCCGTTACCAGCTTCGGCCCGACCGCGGCGGCCGAACGGCTTATCGCGCGCGTGCGCCAAATCCATTGGCAGGTGAATGGCGTGGATCCTTCAGGTAACGCCTACCGGGCAAGCGATCCGGCCTTGCTTACCTGGGTGCATGTGGCGGAAGCGCGCAGCTTCCTGGCGGCGCATCTGCGCTTTCGCAATCCCCGCCTGAGCGGCGCCGACCAAGACGCTTACTATCGCCAGGCGATGAAAGTGGCCTGGGCCCTGGGCGCCCGCGACGTGCCCGCCAGCCGGGCCGAGGTAGAGGCCTATTTGCAGGCGATGCGGCCGCGGCTGGTGTGCGATGACCGCACCCGTGAGGTGACCCGGCTGCTGCTCCATGCGCCCATGCCCAGCCGATTGGCGCAGCCGGCGGGGTGGCTCTTGATGCGCGCCGGCATTGATCTGTTGCCGGACTGGGCTATTGACCAATTGCACCTCGACGGCCCGGCCCTGCGGCGGGTTCTGGTGACTCCGGCGGTACATTACCTGGCCCGCGTCCTGCGCTGGTCGGTACGCAACGGCGCCTGGCATCGCGCCATGCGCCGCATGGGGCGCCAGCCCGTCTAACGGTTGAAGCCGGCTTTTTGCAAAAAATGGGCATGGCGGACGGGAATGTCACTTCCTCGCACAGACATTATCGTCCCGGGCCGATAAACTAATCACTTCCACGCGCCGCGGGCAAAAATAGCTGCCCCGGGCGATAACGCGTGCCCACAGGTGAACGGATGCCCGCGGGTAAACGCGTGCCCACAGGTGAATGCGTGCCTGCGGGCAAACGCATGTCCGCGGGCAGACCCATGCCTGCGGGTAAACGTGTACCTACAGGTGAATGCATGCCTGCGGGCAAAAATAGCGGCTCAAAGGCACAATAGCGCCCCCGGGTAAAAATCGGTGCTTATGGGTAAGCACGCCGACACGGGTGGCACGCAGCGAGGCGAATATGGCATTAACGGAAGTCATCCTGGTCGATGAACGGGACCGGGCGGTGGGCACTATGGAAAAACTGCAGGCCCACCGTGAAGGCGCGCTGCACCGCGCGGTGACCGTTTACTTGTTTAACCCCGACGGCCAACTGCTGCTGCAGCAGCGCGCGCGGGAGAAATACCACTGCGGCGGTCTTTGGAGCAACACCTGCTGCGGCCACCCCATGCCGGCGGAAGAGAGCGCCGCCGCCGCCCGCCGCCGTCTGTATGAAGAGATGGGCATGCGGGTGGCGTTAACGCCGGTATTGCAACTGCGCTACCGCCTGCCGCTGCCCAATGGGCTGATTGAACACGAATACGGCCATGTGTTTTTTGGCGTCACGCCGTTGGCGCCAACGCCCGATCCCGACGAAGCGATGGCCTGGCGCTGGCAAACGATGCCGTCGGTGGTGGCGCAACTCGCCAGCGAACCCGAAGTGTTCACGCCCTGGTTCAGATTGACCATGGAGAAAATTCCGGCCCAGTACGCCGCGTTTCTACGCGCTCGGCAAGCCAGCTAATCCGATGCGCCAGCGCCTGCGCCGACTTTATGCTCTCCTGTCGGTAGGGTGCCGGCAACGCTGAACCCGCTTGCCGCCGAGGCGGTGGGCAGAACGATGCTTCTCGCCGCTGTGGCGCCAGCGCCTTCGCCGACTTTATGCTCTCCTGCCGGTAGGGTGCCGGCAAAACTGAGCCCGCTTGCCGCCGAGGCGGTCGGCAGAACGATGCTTCTCGCCGCTGTGGCGCCAGCGCCTTCGCCGCCTTTATGCTCTCCTGCCGGTAGGGTGCCGGCAACGCTGAGCCCGCTTGCCGCCGAGGCGGTCGGCAGCACAATGCAACTCGCCGTTGCGGCGCCGGCTATCCAGGTTGATAGCGATAGGGACCGCGGCGCTGCCGCGCCGTGGAGGGATTATTTCGCCCCTAACGTGCGGTTAACGCGCGCATTTTCGCTATCGACCCGCTATTTTGGGCTATTATTGCAAAACCGCCGACCGGCGATGCCCGTTCGGTGCCGATTATCGTCACTTCCAAAAGGAAACAATGTCTATGGCAACCAGGGTTAATTATGGCCGCGCGGTGTTGCTCGCCGCCATAATGCTCGGCATCACGCCAGCGGCGCAGGCTGCGGATACGGCGGTGCGCGTGGGGTCGAAAATTGATACGGAAGGATCGCTACTGGGCAATATCATTTTACAAGTTCTTGAATCCCATCAGGTTAAAACGGTTAATAAACTGCAACTGGGCGCGACCCAGGTATTACGCGGGGCGATTACCGCCGGCGAGATCGATATTTATCCGGAATACACCGGCAACGGCGCCTTTTTCTTCTCCTCGGAGCAGGATAAAGCTTGGAAGGACACCAACGCCGGCTATCAAAAAGTCAAACAGCTGGACTATGACAAAAATCATATTGTGTGGCTTAGCCCGGCACCGGCCAATAATACCTGGACCATTGCCGTACGCGATGAGCTGGCCAAAGAACAGCATCTCGACTCTCTGGCCGACCTGAGCCGCTATTTGCAGGGGGGCGGCACATTCAAACTGGCCGCGTCGGCGGAGTTCATCGAACGGCCCGATGCGCTGCCGGCGTTTGAAAAGGCTTATCACTTCACCTTACAGCAGGATCAGTTGCTGTCGCTGGCGGGGGGCGATACCGCGGTGACCATCAAGGCCGCCGCCGAACAGACCTCCGGCGTTAACGCCGCCATGGCCTATGGTACCGACGGGCCGGTGGCCGCGCTGGGGCTGCATACCCTGTCGGATCCGGCGGGCGTGCAGCCGATTTACGCCCCGGCGCCGATTATTCGGGAAGCGGTGCTTAAGCAGCATCCGGAAATCGCCCAATGGTTGAAACCGGTCTTCGCCGCGCTGGACACCGAGACGCTGCAACAACTGAACGCCAGTATCGCCGTCGAGGGGCAAAACGCCAGCAAGGTGGCGGCGGATTTCCTCAAGCAAAAGGGCTTTATCCCCTCTTGACGGGGTAAGCACTGGATGGATAACGCGGCGGCGGTGAAGCCCTTTGGTGACACCGCCGGTCCTTGAGGGGGCTGGCCGCCGCAAGAGGCGTTGCGTCATGCAAAATCGGGTGATATTGACCCTTACAGTGCTGCTATTGGCGGCGGGGGGACTGCTGCCGCTGGTGAATTTCGCGCCTAACCGGCTGGTGTCCGGTCGCGGAATCGGGCTGGCGGAACTGCTGAGCGGCGCTCGGCTATTGCTGCTTTTGCCGGCGCTCGGGCTGCTGGCCCTGAGTTTCGTGGCGCCCACCCGCGTGCGCTATCTCATCGTGTTGCTGCTGGCGGAGGGACTGCTGTGCGGTTTGCTCTGGCTGGCGGGCGAAGGCGCCCGCGAGTTGGCTGCGCAGGGCGGTAGGCTGGTGCGCACCTCGTTCGGCAGCGGTTTCTGGCTTATGGCGGCATTGTGTTTATTGACCGCCGCCGAGGCCGTCGGCCGCCTCACCGCCAACCCGTGCCTGCGGGCGCTGGGCAACGGGCAATTGTGGCTGCCGCTGGCGCTCTTGCTCGCCAGCGGCCGGCTGGACGAATTGTCGCTGATGAAAGAGTATGCCAACCGCGCGCAGGTGTTTCATCAGGCGTTGGGGGAGCACCTTACGCTGTTATTCGGTACATTGGCCCCGGCGCTGCTTATCGGTATCCCGCTGGGTTTCGTCTGCCACCGCTCGGCCAGGTGGCGTCCCTCGCTGTTCGCCGTGCTAAATATCATCCAGACGCTGCCCGCCATCGCGCTGTTCGGTTTACTGATAGCGCCGCTAAGCGGTTTGGCCGCCGCTTGGCCATGGCTGCGCGAATGGGGTATCGGCGGTATCGGCCTGGCGCCGGCGTTGATCGCGCTGGTGCTGTATGCGCTGTTGCCGCTGGTACGCAGCGTGCATGCCGGTCTGGCCCAGGTACCGGACAGCGTGGTTGACGCCGCGCGCGGCATGGGGTTGAGCCGTCGGCAGCTTTTTTGGCGGGTGGAAGTGCCGCTGGCGCTGCCGGTCATGCTGTCGGGAGTGAGGGTCATCGCCGTGCAAACGGTGGGCATGGGGATGGTTGCGGCGCTTATTGGCGCCGGCGGATTCGGCGCCCTGATGTTTCAGGGACTGTTGAGCAGCGCGCTGGAGCTGGTACTGCTGGGGGTGATCCCGGCTATCGCGCTGGCGCTGTTGGTCGATACCCTGTTTAAAGTGATTATCTCGATGTTACAGAAGGTGCGCCTGTGATTGAATTTCAAGGGGTCAGTAAATTTTTCCACGGCAAGCCGGCGGTGGAGGAGGTGAGTTTCACGCTGCCCGCCGGTGACATCACGGTGCTCATAGGCCCCTCGGGATCCGGCAAATCCACCACTCTGAAGATGATAAACCGTCTGATAGAGCATGATACGGGTAACATTTTGTTTGCCGGCGAGGAGATTGGCCGCTGGCCCGCCGAGCAGCTTCGCCGGCGCATGGGCTACGCGATACAGTCTATCGGGTTATTTCCCCACTGGACCGTGGAGCAGAATATTGCCACCGTGCCGCAACTGCTGAAATGGCCGCGTCAACGCATTCACCAGCGCGTGGGCGAATTGCTGGCGCTGCTGCATCTCGATCCGGAGCAGTTTCGTCACCGCTATCCGCACCAGCTCTCCGGCGGCCAGCAGCAGCGGGTCGGCGTGGCGCGCGCGCTGGCCGCCGACCCGGAGGTGCTGCTGATGGACGAGCCGTTCGGCGCGCTCGATCCGGTGACCCGCAGCGCCCTGCAGGGGGAAATTGCCCGCATCCATCAGATCTCACGCCGCACCATCGTGCTGGTGACCCACGATATCGATGAGGCGCTGATCCTGGCTGACCGCATCCTGCTGCTGGACGGCGGGCGGATTGTGCAGCAGGGGACGCCGCAACAAATGCTGTTACGCCCGGCAAGCAGGCTGGTGCGCGATTTCTTCGGCGGCGGCGAGAGGGGGATCCGCCTGTTGTCGCTGGGCACCGCCGGTGAGCTTGCCCGTCCGGGGGAGCCTCTGCCGGGACCGCCGATTTCGGCCGCGATGTCCCGACGCGCGGCGCTATCCGAATTCATCGCCCGCGCAACCGATCGACTCCCGGTGGTGGACGAACAGGGAGGCGCGCTGGGCGTGCTGCACTTCGCCGACCTCTTGCGCCCGCTTAAGGAAACGGAATGATGACGCGGCGCATTCTGACCGATCCGCTGTTATGGTGTCTGCTGTTGCTGCTGGCGCTGGTGTTTGGCATGCCGCATATGACGCGGCTCTTCGCGGCGCTCTTCCCCGCGCTCGAGCGCCCGGTATACCGGCAGGACAGTTTCGCCTCGCTGGCCTTCGCCCACCTGTGGCTGGTGCTGGTGTCCAGTATGCTTGCCGTGGTTATCGGCGTTGGCGCCGGCATCTGGGTGACGCGGCCGGCGGGCCGGGCGTTCCGCCCGCTGCTGGAAACCGTGGCGGCGGTGGGGCAAACGTTCCCGCCGGTGGCGGTGCTGGCGGTGGCGGTGCCGGTCATGGGCTTTAGCGCCGAGCCGGCGGTAATCGCGCTGGTCCTCTATGGCCTGCTGCCCATCGTCCAGGCGACGATTGCCGGTATTGAGACGGTGCCGGCGTCCTTACATGATATCGCGACCGGGGCGGGCATGAGCCGCGGGCAAATTTTGCGACGGCTGGAACTGCCGCTGGCGGCGCCCGTTATCATCAGCGGCATTCGGACGTCGGTCATTATCAACATTGGCACCGCCGCGATAGCGTCCACCGTAGGGGTAAAAAGCCTGGGCTCACCGATTATTATCGGCTTGAGCGGCTTCAATACCGCCTATGTGCTACAGGGCGCGCTATTGGTGGCGCTGCTGGCGATCATCAGCGATATGCTGTTTGAACGCTGGCTGCGGGCGCTGGACGTTAGCTATGGACGATGATGATATAGCCCGCCAGCATGACGCCGCCGATGGCGCCGAGCGAGAGCAGGGAAATCACGCCGAAAACGGCGGTTTTGATAAGCTTCATGGGCATCCTTATATGCAGGGCATCAGACATTATAAATATTCGCCGCGGCGATACAAGGTTGACGCTGCGGCGCTCTCGCAGCCAGGGCGGAATGATGAGGGTAGGGAGGTGACCTTCCCCGGGGGAAAGCAAAGGCGCGGGCGCTCGCCGTTAACATGGAGCGCCGTGTGACGCCGACGCCGCTGGCGATCCGTCTGGCGTCGCCGCACAGCGCCGCGGCGCGCAGCCTGATGGATGAACTTTCCGCCGCCTTAAGCGTGCTGACCGGCGACGATGGTCGCACCTCATTCGATCCGGCGCAGACGCTCGGCGCGGGCGGCTGTTTCGCCATCGCCTACGCCCTGCCCGACGGTAGCGCGCTGGGCTGCGGCGCGTTGCAACCGCTGGCGCCCGGCGTCGTGGAATTGAAACGCCTGTATGCCCGTCGGGGCACGCGGGGCGTGGGTGCCGCGCTGCTGCAGTTTTTAGAACAGCAGGCTTGCGCGGGGGGTTACCGGCAAGTATGGCTGTCTACCCGCCGTATCAACCGGCGCGCGGTAGCTTTTTATCGCCGCCATGGCTATCTGCCGGTGGCGCCTTACCGGCACTATCGCGACCGGCCGGAATCGCTCTGTTTGGGAAAAGCCCTGCAGTTTTATACAGCACAAGCTGACGCCGCGCCGCGACTGTGGGACAATGGCGCATTCCCAAGCGATAAGGCCTGAACGATGGCGCTCTCCGTAGCAACCAAAGCGCAAATCCACGACTGGTATAAAGCGCTACAGCAGCAGATTCCTGATTTTATCCCCCGCGAACCGCAGCGGCAGATGATAGCGGAAGTGGCTCGCGCGCTGGCGGGGGATATTGAACGCCATTTGGTGATCGAAGCGCCCACCGGCGTCGGCAAAACGCTGTCGTATCTGATTCCGGGCATCGCCATCGGCCGCGCCGAGCAAAAACCGCTGGTGGTGAGCACCGCCAATGTCGCTCTACAGGATCAAATCTTCAGTAAGGATCTGCCGCTGCTGAGAAAGCTCATACCGGATTTGACCTTTATCGGCGCATTCGGACGCCGGCGCTATGTCTGCCCGCGCAATCTGGCGGCGCTGGCGGCCGATGGCGTCAGTCAGGGCGATCTGCTGCTCTTTCTCGATGACCCGCTGGCCCCCGCCAGCGGCGCCGAACATCAGCAATGTGTGGCGCTGCAAACGTCGCTGAACAACGCCAGCTGGGACGGCTTACGCGACCACTATCCCCAGGCCGTGAGCGATCCGCTCTGGGCCAGGCTCAGCACCGATAAAGCGAACTGTCTCGGGCGTAATTGCCACTATTTCCGCAACTGTCCGTTTTATCTGGCGCGCAAAGAGATAGAAAACGCCGATGTGGTGGTGGCCAACCATGCGCTGGTCATGGCGGCGCTGGAAAGCGAGTCGGTGCTGCCGGAGGCGAAAAACATGCTGCTGGTGCTTGATGAAGGTCACCATCTGCCGGACGTGGCGCGGGATGCGCTGGAAATGGACGGCGAGATATCCAGCCGCTTTATTGCCCACCAGCTAGAGCAGTTCCGGCGGCAAACGGCGCTGATCCTGACCCAGTTTCGGCCCGCGCGCCCGCCGCAGCTCAGTCAGGAGACGCGCCTTCAGGCCCATTGCGACGAGCTGCTGGCGCTTATCGGCCTGTTCGAGCAGCAGGCCGAAGCGTATTTGCCTCACGACAGCGTGCAGGGTGAGCACCGCTTTGCGCTGGGCATACTGCCGGCGCCGATGAGCGAGGCGGCGGCGCAACTCTGCAAACTGTCGGACAGGCTGCGGATGCTGGCGGAGTTTTTGCTGGCGGACCTGGGCGAAAAAACCGGCAAGCACGATATTGTGCGCCTGCGCCAGGCGCTGCTGCAGACCAGCCGTATTCAGGGATTTTGGGAGGCCACCAGCCGGCTGTGGCGGCTGGCCGCCCTCGAGAAGGCTTCAAATGCGCCGATTTCCAAATGGTTGACCCGAAAGCAGGGCGATAACGGCGTCCAACTCTTTTTGCACTGCGTCGGCATCCGCGTCAGCGATCAGTTGGAAAAACTGCTGTGGTCAAGGATCCCCCACGTGGTTATCACCTCCGCCACGCTGCGGTCCCTCGAAAGTTTCGCGCGTCTTCAGGAGCTGTCCGGCCTGCATGAGCGCAACGGCGATCGCTTCGTCACGCTGGCGTCGCCTTTCGATCACCGCCGCCAGGGCCGTCTGGTTATCCCCCGTATGCCGATGGATCCGGTCATAGCGCAGGAAGCGGACCATATCGCCTGGATGGCGCGCTATTTTCGCGCCGAATGGGAGAAGGCGTCGCACCGGGGCATGCTGGTATTGTTCGCCAGCCATCGCGCGCTGCGGCTGTTTTTGGACCAGGTGACCGATCTGCGCCCGCATTTGCTGGTGCAGGGGGATAAGCCCCGTTACCGTCTGGTGGAGGAACATCGCCGGCGCGTTGACCGCGGGCGGACCAGCGCGCTTTTGGGGCTGCAATCTTTTGCCGAAGGGTTGGATCTGAAAGGGGAATGGCTCACCCAGGTACATATTCATAAGGTGGCTTTTCCGCCGGTGGACAGTCCGGTGATATTGACCGAGGGCGAGTGGCTGAAAACTCAGCAGCGCCATCCGTTTGAGGTACAGAGTTTGCCCAGCGCCTCTTTCAATTTGATTCAGCAGGTCGGCCGTCTTATCCGCAGCCACGACTGTCACGGCGAGGTGATCATCTATGATCGGCGGTTATTGACCAAATCCTATGGCGCTCGTCTGCTGGCGGCGCTGCCGGTATTTCCTATTGTCCAGCCGGCGCTGGCCCCTGCGGCGGGGGCCAACACGCAACCGGCCGCGTCGAGCGACTAAGAGCCGCAAACGCGCGGCCGGATGAAGTGTTATTGCTTTAACAGCAGGATAAAGTCAATGTTTAAGGCCTAGGCTTTAGTGTTCAGGAGAGCCACATGTATATTCCTCCCGCGTTCCGACAGACGGATGTCGAGGCGCAGCGCGCCCTTATCGCGGCCCATCCGCTGGCGCAGTTGATAAGCCTCGGCGAACAGGGCTTGCAGGCGGATCCGCTGCCGCTGCTGCTGGACAGTTATCCCGACGGCGCCTGGCGGCTGCGCGGGCATTTGGCGCGTGCCAATCCTCACGGTAAATCTTTGGCGCGCGATGGCGCCTGTCTGGTGATTTTTCAAGGGGAGGCCGGTTATATTTCTCCCGGCTGGTACGCGGCCAAGGCGGAGCACGGCAAAGTCGTGCCGACCTGGAATTACCAAACGGTGCATTGCCACGGCCAGGCGCAGATGATAAACGACCCGGCGTGGCTGATGGCGCTGCTGCGGGCGTTGACCGACAACCAGGAGGCGCGGCGGCAGGCGCCCTGGCGGGTTGAAGATGCCCCCGCGGGGTTTATCGACACCCTGATAGGCGCTATTGTGGGGATTGAAATTCGCGTGACGCGCACCGAGGCAAAATGGAAATTGAGCCAAAACCGCAGCCGCGCGGACCGAGACGGCGCGATAGCCGGACTGATGGCCGACGGTAATGGGCCGCTGGCCCGGGCGATGGGGCGCGGCTGACAGGCCTCTCCCCTGCCATGAATAGGTGATGAATGGATTACAACAAAATTATTAAAGAGATCGGGCGCGGCAAACATCACGCCCGGGATCTGGACCGCGAAACGGCCTATACCCTCTATCGCGCCATGTTGGCCGACGACGTACCGGAGCTGGAGCTGGGGGCTTTGCTCATCGCTATGCGCATCAAGGCGGAAGCCCCCGAGGAGTTGCTCGGTTTTTATCAGGCGATGCAGGAGCAGGTGATGGCGCTACAGGCCTCCGCATCGCTGCCGCCGCCTATCGTCATTCCCAGTTACAACGGCGCGCGTAAGCAGGCGAATCTGACCCCGCTGCTGGCGCTGGCGCTCGCCCGGCTCGGGTTTCCTGTCGTGGTGCATGGCGTGACCGAGGATCCCGGCCGGGTGACCAGCGCCGCTATCTTCCGCGAGCTCGGCGTTCACGGCGTTACCTCGCGCGACGAGGCGCAGGCCGCGCTGGCGCAAGCGCCGCGGGTGCTGTTTATTCCGGTGGAGGTGCTCTCGCCGCCGTTGGCGCGCCAGCTGAAGCTACGCTGGCGGCTGGGGGTGCGCAACAGCGCCCACACGCTGGCGAAATTGGCGACGCCGTTTCCTTTTCATCCCCATTGGCGGCTGTGCAGCGTTTCCCATCCGGAATACATACCGCGCGTCGCGGGATTTTTCAGCGCTATCAACGCCACTGCTCTGTTGATGAACGGCACCGAAGGCGAAAGCTATGCCAATCCCAAGCGCCTAACGCGTATCTATCATGTTCAAGGGGGCGAGCCGCGGCTGCTGCTGGATCCCGCACTCAATGCGCTGCCGCCGTTGGAAAGTCTGCCGGATAGCCGCGAGGCCGCCGCCACCGCCCGCTGGGTTGAATCCTGTCTGGACGGTCATCGGCCTTTGCCCGAGGCCATCCGTTTGCAGCTCGGCTGTTGTCTGATCGCCACCGGGCAGAGCGCCGACCTGCCGACGGCGCTCCTCGACGTGGATAACCGACTGGCCCGCCGTTGAATACCCTTTTTGCCGCTAACCGGAAGCACACCACATGCAACATGCTATCGACTATTTCAACCGCCTGAATCAGGATTATCTGGCGGTGCACCAGGCCAAAGAAGACCTGTTCTGGCAACACTATATGGGCACCGGCGGAGCGGTGGTGTCAGGGCGATTCGCCGCGGCGGAAACCGCCTACAAACGCTTTATCGCCGAGCCAACGCGCCCCGCCGAGTTGCGCCATTTAATCAGCCAGCTGGCGACGGCGCCGTCCTCGCCCGAACGGGATCAGATGTTGCATGGCTTACGCGGCTGGGCGCGTTTTTTTGATTGCAACGTCATCGAAGATCCGCTGGCGCAGGGGTTGATGGATGAGATTATCGCCGCAGAGAACGATCTTTACGCGCGGCGTAAAACGCTCACGCTCAAACATCTGTTGGCCGAGCAGGACCCTCCCGTCGCCGCAACCCTGGGCGAATTGCTGACCAATCAGGCCAATAACGACAGCGAACGCTGCCGGCAAAGTTCGCAGCAGGCGCTGCGGGATTTGGAGCAGTGGCTATTGCATAACGGTTTTCCCGAACTGGTCAGCCTGCGTAACCGCTTCGCCCGGCAGATGGGCTACCGCAATTTTTTTGATTATAAGGTAAACAAAACCGAGCAGATGACGCCGGAGCAGCTGTTCGCTATCCTCGACAGCTTCGAGCGGCAGACCCGCGACGGCATGCAGGCCAGCCTGCGGCGGCTGGCGAGCGAAAAGGGCGATGCGGCGCTGGCGCCCTGGAATATTCGCTACGCCAGCGCGGGCGATGTTACCCGGCAGTTGGATCCCTACTTGCCGTTTGCCGATTCGCTACGCCGCTGGGTGAACAGTTTCAAGCGGCTGCATATCGGTTTCAACGGCGCGCGCATGCAGCTGGATCTGCTGGTGCGGCAGGGTAAATATGAAAACGGTTTTATGCACGGCCCGGTGCCGCCGTTTCTGGCGCAGGGCACTTGGGTGCCGGCGCGCATCAATTTTACCAGCCTGGCGCGGCCCGATCAGCTCGGCAGCGGCATTAGCGGCATTGCCACCTTATTCCATGAAGGGGGACATGCCGCCCATTTCGCCAATATCCGCCAGAATGCGCCCTGCTTTTCACAGGAGTTTCCGCCCACTTCGATGGCCTATGCGGAAACGCAATCAATGTTTTGCGACAGTCTGCTTGACGATGCGGACTGGTTGAAACGCTACGCCGTCAACGATCGTGGCGAGGCGGTACCGGACGCGCTTATCCACGACGCTATCGCCGCGCGCCAGCCGATGCGCGCTTTTAACGAGCGCCATATCCTGCTGGTGCCCTATTTTGAGTGGGCGCTGTATCAATGGGATGACGCACAATTAACGCCTGAGGCCATCACCCGTCTGGCGCGGGACAATGAACGGCGCATCCTGGGCATCGACGGCAGTCCACGGCCAACCATGGCGATCCCGCATTTGCTGTCGCAGGAGTCCGCCTGCTCCTATCAAGGCTACTTACTGGCGCTGATGGCGGTGGAACAGACCCGGCATTTCTTTATGCAGCGTGACGGTTACCTGACCGATAATCCGACGATTGGGCCGAGTTTGGCGCGGCATTATTGGCAACCGGGCAACAGCGTCAGCCATGACGCCACCCTGGTCAGTCTGACCGGCGAAGGCTTTAATCCGGCCTATCTGGCCAACGCCTGCAACCAGACCGTCGAGCAGGCGTGGCGGCAGGCGCAGGACCGCATGGCGCAGGCGCAGACGCGTCCCCAACCGCCGGCGGATTTCGCCTGGCAGGCCGAGATACAGGTCGTGGATGGCGATGAGGTCCTGGCAAGCAATGCCGAGGGAGATGACACGATGTGCCGGCAATTCGCGCAAGCGATACGGCGGCGCTACGGCTGAGCAAAAGGCCGGGCGCTAGGCGCCGCGCTGTCCGAGGGTACCCCGAGAGGTAGCCTTTGCTGGCCGGGTGAGTTGATTCTCGGCGGCGAAGCGCGGGCAGTGCAGCGGCCGGCGTTAAGCGCCGTGCTGTTGATGGTATTCCGGGCTGTAGCCTTTGATGGCCTGGTTATTTTCGGCGGAAAACCGCTGGGCGGGGCAGCGGCCGGCGGTGTCGGCGGTGGTCTGCGCCATGCAGGCGCTGTCGCTGCGCGGATCGCGCGGCATATCCGTGAGACGGGAAGCGACGGCGCCCTGACTTAGGGCCACGGCGCAGAGAATAATAGCAGTCTTAAATGAGAGTTTCATACTAATCACTCTGTAAACTATATCATAACGGAAGCGTATAATACGCTGGCTGATACGATTTTGCTTAAAAAATTTTTGAACGAGACCATCATTTTTTTTGATAACACCGTCCCATTATCTTTACACCTGCCGCAGCGTCCGTCGGCGTCGGCTTAGCGACGGTTGCGATCGTCGGGACGCACCAGGTCAAAGCGCTGCTGTGCGGAGATACCAAAATAGGCGCTAGGACCGCCGCCGCGCAGTACCGGCTCCGCGGCGGCGGTCTGATACACGCCGTCGGCATCCAGTAGCCGGCGATCGATATGCACCGCCACCACTTCCCCTAATACCAGCCAACTGCCGGTTTCGTGGCCGCTGGCGTCCACCAGCGCAATACACTGACTCAGACGACATTCAAAATTGACCGGGCTTTGGGCCACGCGATGGGCCTTCACCCGCTCCCCTTGGACAGGCGTCAGGCCGGCAACAGCAAATTCGTCCTCGCCGGCGGGAAGCGAGGCGGAGGTCTCGTTCATGGCGGCGGCCAAGGGACGCGTGACCAGATTCCAGACGAATTCCCCGGTGGCGTGGATATTCGCCACGCTATCTTTCCAGCCGGCGCTGGAAAAGCCGATGATCGGCGGATGATAGTTGAAACAATTGAAAAAGCTGTAGGGTGCCAGATTGCGCTGGCCTTTGGCATTAACCGACGCTATCCAGCCAATGGGCCGCGGGCCAATGATGGCGTTTAACGGGTCGTGCGGCAAACCGTGGCCTAGCGCCGGTTCGTAAAAGTAGTGCGAACTGCGGGTCATATCGGCATCCTCCAGCCAATGCTTACGCCACCATGTGGCTCGCCCGTGCGCAGGCCACAGGCCGAATCGTAAAACGTCGATTATAGGCGGCCTGCGGCCGGCGCGCTTATCCGAGGGTGCCAAGAGCGGGGCCAGACCGTGCAGGTCCTTCTCGCCCCTGCGCCGTCGATGCGCCCTCTGCACCGGACGTGTACCGCGTTGGGGCGGCACGGTCGCCATGCACGGTCAGCGCTACCCTAACGCAGCTGGCTATCTTTACTGCCGCGGCGATTGTAGCCGGCATAACTCGCTCGATGTTTATCCTGTTCGCGTTGGCAGGTCAGACATAACTGCACGCCAGGCACTGCAGCACGGCGCGGCTCGGGAATGGGATCGCCGCATTCCTGGCAATATTGCGCGCTTACGCCGCCGGTAAGCCCCTGTCGAACGCGCTGTACCGCATCGTTGAGAGTGGCATCAATTTGATCCTGCACGGCACCCTCCGGCGCCCATCCACTTGCCATGGTGTCACCTCCGGCCATTAAGTCAGTGAAAAATGAGTCAGTAAAAAAGGCCGACGATCGTGCCGTCGGCCTTTAGGGTATTACGCAAGCCAGTGCCAACCCGCGTTGGCACTGACGCGGATTTATTCGATGTTAGACTCGATAAACCACAGGAATTTATCCAGATCGCGGGAAGCCGCCGTGAAGATATCAGCCGTATCTTCATCCTCAACTTCGGTGATTGCCTTGCGTACATCGTTAGCGACAATACCATAACGGTCGGCCAGGGCTCTCAAATGATCCTGCACCGTATGAATAGTGGTCGGATAACTTTTCAGCGGGGTTTTATCATTGGTCACCTGCACCGTACCCAACGCGACGCCGCCCAGTTGCACCACGCGTTCGGCAATCGTATCCTGATGGTCAAGAATAGCGGTACGGAAACCGTCCAGCATTTCATGCACGCCAATAAAGTTGTTACCACGCATATTCCAATGCGCCTGTTTGGTGATTAGCGCCAGATCCACCAGTTCAATCACAATACGGTTAAGCGTGGCGATAGTCGAGGTTTTAACCTGTTCGTCCACATCATTGCGCGTAAAAATGAGTTCAGAAGATTTCGTTTTAACCAGTTTAGCGGTACTCATAATTACTCATCCTCTTATTAGTTCGTAACGGCTCGTTTTTAATTTCATTCAGATAATAATTATAGCAGCGATTTAGAATCTTGCTCCCTATCAAAGCTATCGCTGATTTATTATCTTAATCGACTTGGCCGCGGCCGCATCCGCTGCCACCACAGTCTCTCGCCTATAACCGCCGGAAAGGACGGTGAGGCAATGACACCCTCTGGCGCCGTCCACGCCGGCGTGATTGGCGCTGTAGGCCCAGCGTACGGCGCTGGCGACGCGCGGTAGCATTACTCGCCGCTACGCTGCCGGCTATGCCATTTATGCAGGACGCGTCATCCCTAGCGGCAACATCAGCCCAGCAAGCACGTTGAACGCGTCATCCCTAGCGGCAACATCAGCCCAGCAAGCACGTTGAACGCGTCATCCCTAGCGGCAACATCAGCCCAGCAAGCACGTTGTACGCGTCATCCCTAGCGGCAACATCAGCCCAGCAAGCACGTTGGACGCGTCATTCCTAGCGGCAACATCAGCCCAGCAAGCACGTGGGACACGTCATCCACAGCGGCCAAATTAGCGCTTCAAGCATGCCGACCGTTTGCGCCATGCAGCAGACGGGGCGCAATAGCAATGCCGGCTGACAGTCAGACCTGTGTATCAGCACTGGCCTGCGCGCGTTTTTCGGATGCCGCGACGGCGCCGGGGGTTTTGCGTAATCGTCCGCGCTTGCGACGGTAGGCTGCGCTGCCACGCCCTGCCGGCGAGGATGCGGGTAGGGAATAAGGGCAGGTTCTATCCTCCTCCGATTCTTCCCCTTGCGCAACCGCCTCTCACGGGGGCATGGTGGCTACGGGCGATGAGGTTATAGCCAGCGGGAATAAAAAGCGGCGGGTTTAATGAAGACATCTTATATTTTCAGTGCAGGTGGCGCTTTTATTCCCCGCTATTTGGCTCTATTCTTTCCTCGGCAGCGGGATAACGCCCAGGCGGTGAGCGAGATATAACGCCCTTTTCAGCACCGCGCCGCCGCTATTGTTTAAAGGCAGGGAATCTATTTTTGGACACCCACTGCGTGGCACTGCGTTGGGAATAATTATTATTTCGTTTTAAGACCTTCTTGCGCGCGGCGCAAAAGTGCTTTTTCTGCCGTTGAGGGCGAAAATAAGCCCGCCGGCAAGGTATGAAATTAAATACTTATTAAATGAGATTTCTTTTTTTGCCGTTTCGCCTGTACGGAAGCGTGAAAAAAAAACGTAAAAAAATAGGCAAAATCATCGGTAAAGGTCTATTTTTTAAACGGTCGATTCGGAATGTTCTGGATATGTTGTAAGGATAAGTAAAGGTCCTTTTGGGACGGCGGTTCAAAACATAAGTAAAATGAATAGGATAGAAGTGTCTGAAAACTTATGTTACACGATACCTTTACTTGGACAACAATTATTAAGCAGAGTTTCATGCTAGGTTTTGGTATATTTTCATGGTTAGGACGTACATTCACATTTGAGGTGGTTATGAAAAAAATTGCATGTCTTTCAGCTTTAGCTTGCGTTTTGGCAGTGGCAGCAGGTTCCGCAACAGCAGGTGAAAGCACCGTTTCCGCCGGTTACGCACAGGGTGACCTGCAGGGCGTAGCGAACAAAGCTAACGGCTTTAACTTAAAATACCGCTACGAGTGGGACAATGACCAGCCGCTGGGCGTGATCTCCTCGTTCACCTATATCGAAAAAAACCGCGCTGAAAGCGGCGATTACGATAAAGGTCAATACTACGGCTTCACCGCTGGTCCGGCTTGGCGCATCAATGATTGGGCCAGCCTGTACGGCGTCGTCGGTCTGGGCTATGGCAAATCCATCTCGAATGCCCAGGACGGTAATCGCCGTGGCGGCAGCAGCGATGTCGGCGTTGCCTACGGTGCCGGTCTGCAGTTCAACCCGATGGAAAACGTTGCGCTTGACGTCTCCTATGAACAAAGCCGTATCCGTTCCACCGACGTCGGTACCTGGATTGCCGGTGTAGGTTACCGCTTCTAAGTCTCATGCGGGCGGCAACCCTTCGTGGCTTTGCCGCCTGATGACTGCTCCGGTGGAAGGTTTGACGTTTCACCGGGTGAAGGCGCGCCGTTTTTTTTGCGCGCCTTATGATCGCCCCGCGCCTTGGCAACCGTTTCGTCCTCGAGCCAGACGCCTCTACTTGCTTTCTCCCGCAATCTGCCTGACGACACCCTTCCTGAAGCGAAGACTACCCATGCTTGACGCGTCGCTGTCATGCATCACTTACCGCAGCGTGATTGGACGCCGACCTCCTTCGTGCCTGACATAACGCCACTGGCGTTTCCCCTTTGGTTACCCGTAATGCGCTTTGCGTTTATCGACCCCACCCGCGCGCGGGCCTCGCTGACAGGCGCGTGGCCGAGACCCTTTCGCCTCTGGCGCATTTCCCCCCTGCGTTCGGTCCTCCTTCTCTGGGGTGGGGCTTTGCCATTTTGCCGCCCGGCTTGCGAAACGGCCCTGTTGCGCGTCGTGTCGTCATCCTATCGCAACAGACGACAGATTTGGCGCCATCTCGCGCCGCTTTATGGCATAATATGGCGAATGTCACACTTTATTAAGAGTCTCTCCTTTGCTGATCAGTAATAACATCACCATGCAATTCGGCAGTAAACCGCTGTTCGAGAACATTTCCGTCAAGTTTGGCGGCGGCAACCGCTACGGCCTCATTGGCGCCAACGGCTGCGGTAAATCTACCCTGATGAAAATTTTGGGCGGCGATTTGACGCCTACCGCCGGCAACGTCAGCCTGGATCCCAACGAGCGCCTCGGTAAATTGCGCCAGGATCAATTCGCTTTTGAACAAAATAGCGTGTTGGATACCGTCATCATGGGCCATGGCGAGTTGTGGGCGGTCAAACAGGAGCGCGATAGCATTTACGCCCTGCCGGAGATGAGCGAAGCGCAGGGATACCGGGTGGCGGATTTGGAAGTGCTGTACGGTGAAATGGATGGCTATACCGCGGAGGCGCGCGCCGGCGAGCTGCTGCTGGGCGTCGGCATTCCGCTGGAACAGCATTACGGTCCAATGAGCGAAGTGGCGCCCGGCTGGAAGCTGCGCGTGCTGTTGGCGCAGGCGCTGTTTGCCAATCCAGACATTCTGTTGCTTGACGAACCGACCAACAACCTGGATATCAATACCATCCGCTGGCTGGAGCAGGTGCTGAATGAGCGCAACAGCACGATGATCATCATCTCCCATGACAGGCATTTCCTGAACATGGTCTGCACCCATATGGCGGATTTGGATTATGGCGAGTTGCGCATCTATCCGGGCAACTATGACGAGTATATGACGGCATCGACGCAGGCGCGCGAACGGCTGGTGGCGGATAATGCCAAGAAAAAAGCCCAGATTGCCGAGCTGCAGTCGTTCGTCAGCCGCTTTAGCGCTAACGCGTCCAAATCGCGCCAGGCGACCTCTCGCGCCCGGCAGATCGATAAGATCAAGCTTGACGAAATCAAAGCCTCCAGCCGGCAAAATCCGTTTATCCGCTTTGAGCAAGAGAAGAAACTGTTTCGTAATGCTCTACAGGTAGAGCAGGTGACCCAGGGCTTCGAGGCGGCGTCGCCGCTATTTCGCGCCCTGAATATGATGGTGGAGGTGGGTGAGAAAGTGGCGATTCTCGGCGCCAACGGTATCGGTAAGACCACCCTGCTCAGAACGCTGATGGGCGAGCTGACGCCGCAAAGCGGTGAGATAAAATGGTCGGAAAACGCCAATATCGGCTATTACGCCCAGGATCACGCCGCCGAGTTCGCCGAGACGATGACGGTGTTCGACTGGATGAGCCAGTGGAAACAGGCCGGCGACGATGAGCAGGCGGTGCGCGGCATTCTTGGCCGGCTGCTGTTTGGCCAGGATGATATTAAAAAGCCGGTTGGCGTGCTGTCCGGCGGCGAGAAGGGCCGGATGCTGTTTGGTAAGCTGATGATGCAAAAGCCCAATATCTTGCTGATGGACGAGCCCACCAACCATCTGGATATGGAGTCCATCGAATCGCTGAACGCCGCCCTTGAGCTGTATCAGGGGACGCTGCTGTTTGTCTCTCATGACCGCGAATTCGTCAGTTCGCTGGCAACGCGTATCGTGGAAATCCTGCCGGACAGGGTGGTCGATTTTAGCGGCAACTATGAAGACTACCTGCGCAGTCAGGGTGTGAACTGAATCGGTAATGGCCTCTCCTTGCGCGGTCACGCGTGCGCCGAATCTTCAGGCGTAATCTGCGCGCGGCCCAGGTAGGGGTTGCGCCCGCGACATTATTCACCTGCGCGGCCAAGCGTGCGCCGAACCTGCTCGGGTTATTATTGCCGCGGCCAAGGTTTGCCTTACCCCGCGCCGGCGTCCCGCACTTGCGGGCGCCGGCCGTTAGCCCAATGAGTTTGCCGTGAAAAAATCCGTTCCGCCCACAGCGGAAAAGACGTCCTTACATCCGCGCAATCGCCACCGTGGCCGCTATGATTTCGCCGCGCTGGTGGCCGCTTGCCCGCCGCTGGCCCCGTTTGTCCGGCCGACGCCCGGCGGTACGCCCTCGGTGGATTTCGCCTCGCCGGCGGCGGTGACCCTGCTCAACCGCGCGCTGTTGCTGCACCATTACGGCCTGCGGCACTGGGATATCCCCGCCGGGTTTCTCTGCCCGCCGGTCCCGGGACGGGCGGATTATCTGCATCACCTGGCGGACCTACTGGCGGCCGGCAACGGCGGCAACATTCCGCGCGGTCGGCGCGTGATGCTGCTGGATATCGGCGTCGGCGCCAATTGTATTTACCCCATCATAGGCCATCATGAATACGGCTGGCGCTTCACCGGTTCGGATATCGATCCGCCCTCGCTGCGCTGGGCGCGACACCTCGCCGACATGAATCCCTCGCTGGCGGGCGCGTTGCGCCTGCGTCGACAATCCCAGCCGGCGGCTATCTTTGACGGTATCATTGGTGCGGCGGAACGATTCGACGCCACCTTGTGCAATCCGCCGTTTCACGCATCGGCGCGCGAGGCCGAGGCCAGCACGCGACGTAAGCAGATCCAATTGGCACGGTCGACGCAGCGCCGGCGGGGAAGCACCCTCGGTGCGGGGGATCGGGGTGGCGCAGCGGGCGACGGTTTCCCGGTGCGCCACACCGACGCGGCGGCAGCCAATTTTGGCGGTCGGCATAATGAACTATGGTGTCCAGGCGGCGAGCTGGCATTTGTCCGCCGTATGGTCGCGGAAAGCGTTGCCTATGCGCGTCACTGCCTGTGGTTCACGGCGTTGTTGTCGAAGAGCAGTTCGTTAGCGCCGCTGTATCGCGCCATCGAGCAAGCGGGCGCCAGCGCGGTGCGCACGGTGCAAATGGGGCAGGGACAGAAAATCAGCCGTTTTGTCGCCTGGAGTTTTTATGATGCAACGGGCCAGGCGGAGTGGGCCGCGCGCCGCTGGCGCGACTGATGGCGCGGCGGGTGCTAAGGTTAGGGCGCGCCGCACACCTCGCAATCGGGATGTCGCGGTAGCCGCATTTCCCGCAGTTGCAGCGTCATCGCATCCAACATCAGAAGTTTTCCCGAGGGCGATTGCCCGTAATCGGTTAGCACCTTGATGGCTTCCATCGCCTGTAGCGCGCCGATGATCCCCACCAGCGGCCCCATCACCCCCGCTTCGGCGCAGGTCAGGCTTTCGGCGCCGAATAACCGGCTCAGACAGCGATAGCAGGGTTCATCCGGCCGATAGCGAAAGACGCTGATTTGCCCCTCCATTCGGATCGCCGCGCCGGAAATGAGCGGCAGGCGCCGCGGATAACAGCAGCGGTTGAGCTGTTCGCGCGCCGCAACATTATCGGTGCAATCCAGCGCGATATCGCATTCGGCCAGTAGCGCGGACAGCCCGTCATCGTCCAGCACGTCGTCCACCGTGGTCAGCGTGACGTGCGGATTGACCGCCGCGAGCGCCTGGCGGGCCGAGGCGACTTTCGTCTGGCCGATACGCTCATCGGTATGCAACACTTGACGCTGTAGATTCGACAGCGAGACGGTATCGAAATCCAACAGCACCAGCCGGCCAATGCCGGCGGCGGCCAGATACAGCGCCGCCGCGCTGCCCAGCCCGCCCAGGCCGGCAATCAGCGCACAGCTGGCTTTTAACCGTTCCTGGCCGGCAAAATCGAAGCCGCGCAGTATTATCTGGCGGTTATAGCGCAGCATTTCCTGATGACTCAATTCCTCCGCCACGCTGCTTCCCTAGCCCTGCAACAAGGCGTTAAACGGTTCAATCGTCACCCATTCGCCGGCGGCGACGTCGCCGCGCGCCTGCTCCAGTACGATAAAGCAGTTGGCGCAGGCAAAAGAGCTAAAGACATGGGATCCCTGCGGCCCGGTGGTTTCAACCGTGAGCTCGCCGGCGTCGTCGAGGCGGTAGCGGCCGCGCTGGAAATCCAGGCGGCCGGGGGTTTTACCGAGCGGGGTGAGCGCGCGCGCGCGCAGGCGCGGCGGCGTGCGCCAGTCCCGACGGCCCCCCAGTCGGGCAATGAGCGGCTGCACCAACTGATAGAACGTGATCGCTGCCGATACCGGATTGCCCGGCAGGCCGCAAAACCAGGCCTGGCCCAGGCGGCCAAAGGCAAAGGGTTTACCGGGCTTCATCGCCAGTTTCCAGAAATGAATCTGCCCCAACTCTTCCAGCATGGTTTTGGTATAGTCCGCTTCGCCGACCGACACGCCGCCGCTGGTGATGAGGAGGTCCGCCCGGCTGTCCGCCTGGCGAAACGCTTCGCGCAGGGCGGCGGCGTCATCGGCAATAATGCCCAAATCGATAACCTCGCAGCCCAATTGGGTAAGCATCAGCCTGATGGCGAAGCGATTGGTATCGTGGATCTCGCCGGCGGCCAGCGGTGCGCCGATAGGCCGCAATTCGTCGCCGGTGGAGAACAGGGCCACGCGCAGGCGGCGACAAACGCGCACCGAGGCAATGCCCAGGGAGGCGAGCAGCGGCAGCTCCGCCACCTGCAACAGCCGGCCCGCCGGCAACACCTCATCTCCCTGGCGAATATCATCGCCCACCCGGCGAATATGCTCGCCGGCGGCCGGGGCAACGCTAAACCGTACGCCCTGTTCATCGACCTGGGCATATTCCTGCATGATCACCGCCTCGGCGCCCGCCGGGGTGGGGGCGCCGGTCATGATGCGCAGCGCGCTGCCCGCAGGCCATTGGCCGGTGAAGGGGACGCCCGCCAGCGCCCGGCCCGCGACCGGCAGGAGAGCGCCCGGCGTAAGGTCTGCCAGCCTGACGGCATAGCCATCCATCGCGGCGTTATCGAACGGCGGGACGTTGACCGGCGACACGATGGACTCGGCGCTGATACGGCCGCAGGCCTCGGTTAACGGCACATTTTCGGTGTCGGCCACCGTGACGGGGGCTACGGCGTCGAGCATCGTGGCCAACGCTTGCTCAAGCGTCAGCAGAGAAGAAGAGGGGGTAACCATGACAACTCCTGTAGGCGGCGAGTACTCCTCGCGAGCCGCCGGGTTTTAAGCTGCCCCTATTATGGCAGAGAACCCGATACCAGAGAACCGGGCCGGCGATGCTGCGCTCAGGTTCAGGACGTGATGCCCGACGCGCTGGCGGAGCATTGCGCTCGGGAACAATATCACCTCAGTGATTAATATCACGTATTTCTACTTTACAGCAGCCAAGCGCGTCCATATAGTCAAAATCGATAACATGTTAACGTTTAGCCTAACACTTAATAGCCTGAACCGTTATTGTCCGCGACCCGTGCCGGAACCCTGGCAGGGCGAGCCCATCATTACGTATCGACAGGGTAACCGTTGCAATGAGCAAAGCAGTGATAGCACTCCACGGTGGCGCCGGCGCACTGTCGCGTCAGACGATGAGCGCTGAAAAAGAACGCGACTACCGCCGGGCGCTTGACGCTATCACCCGCAGCGGCCAAGCGATCCTGGCCGACGGCGGCAGCGCTCTGGACGCCGTTACGGAAGCGGTACGGTTGCTTGAGGAGTGCCCGTTGTTCAACGCCGGCATCGGGGCGGTGTTCACCCATCAGGGCGCCCACGAACTCGATGCCAGCATCATGGACGGCCGCAACCGCGCGGCGGGCGCCGTCTGCGGGGTCAGGCATATTCGCAATCCCATCTTGGCCGCGCGGGCGGTCATGGAGCACAGCCCCCATGTCATGTTTACCGGCGAGGGCGCGGAGCAGTTCGCGTTCAACCGGGGGTTGGCGCGCGTGGAGAACGCCTTTTTCTCGACGCCTGAAAGGTATCAGCAACTCCAGCGCGCCCTGGCCGCGGACAGCGGGGCGCTGCTCGATCACGACGGGGCGGCCGCCGCGACGGATCCTATCGACCCGGATCGGAAATTGGGTACCGTCGGGGCCGTGGCCTGCGATAGCCAGGGTAATCTGGCCGCCGCCACCTCCACCGGCGGAATGACCAATAAGCAGGCGGGGCGGGTCGGAGATTCGCCGATCATCGGCGCCGGCTGTTATGCCGATAACGCCACCGTTGCCGTCTCCTGCACCGGCAGCGGCGAAGTGTTTATCCGCACCGCCGCGGCGCATGACGTGGCGGCGCTGGTGGCCTATGCCGGCTTGACGCTGGAGCAGGCGGCCGCGCGGGTAATATTTGATCAAATCCTGCCCTTGGGCGGGTCGGGCGGGCTTATCGCGGTGGACGCCGCCGGTCATGTGGCGCTGCCGTTCAACAGCGAAGGCATGTATCGCGCGGTCGGCTATGTGGGCCAGGCGCCGGACGTAGGAATTTACCGCTGATGGCGCCGTCAGATGCCGCCGCGACGTTCGCCGCCGACAACGGCGCCCTGGCGCTGCCGGGGGACCGGGTATTATCGGTGCGCAATCTCAGCGTCCAGTTCCAGCGGGAAGGACGGCGTATCGAAGCGGTGCGTAACCTCTCTTTCGACGTCAACCGCGGTGAGACGCTGGCTATCGTCGGCGAGTCGGGGTCGGGGAAATCCGTCACGTCGCTGTCGGTGATGCGTTTGGTGGAGCTCGGTGGCGGGCGCATCGAGGGCGGTACGCTGCTGTTCCGCCGGCGCTCGGGGCAGGTGGTGGATCTGCGCCGCGCCTCTGCGCCGACGTTGCGCTCGCTGCGCGGCGCGGATATGGCGATGATTTTCCAAGAGCCGATGACCTCGTTGAATCCGGTATTCCCGGTCGGGGAACAAATAGCGGAATCCCTGCGTCTGCACCAGGGTAAAGATCATCGCAGCGCCAGACAAGAAGCCCTGCATATGCTGGATTTGGTGAGGATCCCCGAAGCGCGCAATATTCTCGATCGCTACCCGCATCAGCTTTCGGGCGGGATGCGCCAGCGGGTGATGATTGCCATGGCGCTGTCGTGCCGGCCGGCGCTGCTTATTGCCGATGAGCCCACGACCGCGCTGGATGTCACCATTCAGGCGCAAATCCTGCAATTGATTCGGCTGCTGCAGCAAGAGATGCGCATGGGGGTGATGTTTATTACCCACGATATGGGCGTGGTGGCGGAAATGGCGGATCGGGTGCTGGTGATGTATCAGGGCAATGACGTGGAATCCGCCGCGGTCAGCGACGTGTTTCACCGGCCGCGCCATCCCTATACGCAAGCGCTGCTGGCCGCCGTGCCGCGGCTGGGCTCGATGGCGGACAGCGATTACCCGGCGAAATTCCCGCTCCTGCGCGCGGCCAGCGCCACGGCAGCGCCGTCGCCTGCTGTTCCCGCTACAGCGCCCGTTGACGCCGCGGCGCACTCCCTTTGGCCGCAGAATACGGTGCGCACCGACGGCGGTCCGATACTGGAGGTGCGCAATCTGGTCACGCGCTTCGATATCCGCGGCGGTATCTTTAACCGCATCCAGCGCCGGGTACACGCGGTGGAAAAGGTCAGCTTTTCTCTCTACCCCGGCGAGACGCTGGGGCTGGTGGGAGAATCCGGCTGCGGTAAATCCACCACCGGCCGCGCGTTATTGCGTCTGGTGGAAAGTCAGGGCGGCGATATCGTGTTTGACGGCCAGTCCATCAACCGCCTGCACGGTAACGCGTTGCAGCATTTGCGGCGCAATATTCAGTTTATTTTCCAAGATCCCTACGCATCACTGGATCCGCGCCTCACGGTAGGCTATTCCATTATGGAGCCGCTGCTGGTACACGGCGTGGCGCAGGGCAAGCAGGCCGAGCTGCGGGTCGCGGCGCTGCTTGAACGTGTCGGCCTGTTGCCGGAGCACGCCGCGCGCTATCCCCACGAATTCTCCGGGGGACAGCGGCAGCGGATCTGTATCGCTCGCGCGCTGGCCCTTAATCCCAAGGTGGTGATTGCCGACGAATCGGTGTCGGCGCTGGATGTCTCCATCCAGGCCCAGATAGTCAATCTGATGCTGGATCTGCAGCGGGAATACGGCATCGCGTTTTTATTTATTTCCCACGATATGGCGGTGGTGGAGCGGGTCAGCCACCGGGTGGCGGTGATGTATTTGGGGCAGATCGTGGAAATCGGTCCGCGCCGGCAGGTCTTCGAGCATCCCAGCCATCCCTATACCCGCAAATTGATGTCCGCGGTACCGGTGGCCGATCCCGAGCGCCGTCGCCGCGATCGCGTGTTACAGGCAGACGAAATCCCCAGCCCCATCCGGGCGCTGGATGATGAACCGGTGGTTGCGCCGCTCGAACGGGTGGGCGAGGGACATTATGTCGCCCGCCACGGGATAGGCGGCGCTTACTGACAGGTCTTTTCAAGGAGAGAGTAGCGAATGATGCAGCAACATGGTAAGCGTAACTGGCTGATGGCCACGGCGGTGTTAACCACGCTGGCCGCCGCGCCGGCCTGGGCCGCCAAAGATGTCGTCGTGGCGGTGAACTCCAATTTCACCACCCTGGATCCCTATGACGCCAACGACACGCTGTCGCAGGCGGTGGCCAAATCGTTTTATCAGGGATTGTTCGGCTTCGATAAAGATATGAAGCGGCAAAATGTCCTGGCGGAGAGTTATACCGCCAGCGATGACGGCCTGACCTACACCTTCAAGCTGCGCCAGGGGGTGAAATTCCAGGACGGCACCGATTTCAATGCCGAAGCGGTGAAGGTGAACCTGGATCGCGCCAGCAACCCGGATAACCATCTCAAGCGCTATAACCTGTTTAAAATGATCGCCAAGACGGAGGTCATTGATCCCTATCAGGTTAAAGTCACCCTAAAAACCCCGTTCTCGGCCTTTATCAATAACCTGGCGCACCCGGCGGCGGCCATGATCTCTCCTGCGGCGCTGAAACAATACGGCAAAGAGATCGGTTTCCACCCGGTCGGTACCGGTCCCTATCGGTTTGATACCTGGAATCAAACCGACTTCGTCAAAGTCACGCGCTTCGACGGCTACTGGCAGCAGGGGGAAAACAAGCTCGACAGCATCACTTGGCGCCCGGTGGTGGATAACAACACGCGCGCGGCCATGTTGGCGACCGGCGAAGCGACCTTCGCGTATCCGATTCCCTATGAGCAGGCCAAGGTATTGGACAATAATAGCAAGGTGGAGCTTATCTCCGCGCCGTCGATTGTGCAGCGCTATATCAGCCTCAACGTCACGCAAAAGCCGTTTGATAACGTCAAAGTGCGCCAGGCGTTAAACTACGCCATCAATAAAGACGCGCTGATCAAAGTGGCGTTCTCCGGCTACGCCACGCCGGCGCAGGGGCCGGTGCCGAAAGGCATTGATTTCTCGACGCAATACCAGCCCTGGCCTTATGACGTGGCCAAGGCGCGCGCGTTACTGAAAGAAGCCGGCTATCCCAACGGTTTCGCCACCACGCTGTGGTCGTACAACAACAGCAGCACCAGCCAGAAAGTGTTGCAGTTCGTGCAACAGCAGTTGAATCAGGTGGGGGTGAAAACCACGGTAACGGCGATGGACGCCGGCCAGCGCGTGGCGCAGGTGGAGAGCAAGGGCGTGAAAGAGACCGGCGTGCGGATGTTCTACTCCGGCTGGTCCGCGTCCACCGGCGAGGCGGATTGGGCCATTTCACCGCTGTTCGCCAGCCAATCGGCGCCGCCGGCGTTATTCAACACCGCGTTTTACAGCAGTCCGAAAGTGGATCAGGATTTGGCCGCCGCGCTGAAAACTACCTCGCGCGAAGAAAAAGCCCGGCTGTATAAAGACGCGCAGGATACCCTCTGGGCCGATGCCCCCTGGATTTTCCTAGCGACCGAAAAGCTGGTGTATGCGCGCAATAAAAACCTGAGCGACTTCTATGTGATGCCGGACGGCTCCTTCGAGTTCTCGCACGCCGATATGAAATAATCCAGGCCGTTATGCTGAATTATTTCATCAAGCGATTGTTGGGGCTCATCCCGACGCTGCTGATTGTGGCGGTGCTGGTGTTCGGGTTTGTCCATCTGTTGCCGGGCGATCCCGCCCGGCTGGCGGCGGGGCCGGAAGCGGATGCGTCGGTGGTGGCTCTGGTGCGCCACGATCTCGGGCTGGATCAACCGCTGCCGACGCAGTTCTGGCGCTTTCTCACCCATGCGGTGCGGGGCGATTTTGGTACCTCGATGGTTTCCAAGCGACCGGTAAGCAGCGAGATAAGCAGCCGGTTTATGCCCACGCTGTGGCTGACCGTGACCAGTATGGTCTGGTCAGTTATCTTTGGCATGTCGCTGGGCATTCTGTCCGCGGTGTGGCGTAACCGCTGGCCCGATCGATTAGGGATGACGCTTGCGGTATCGGGTATCTCCTTTCCCGCTTTCGCGCTCGGCATGCTATTGATGCAAATTTTCTCGGTGCAGTTGGGCTGGCTACCCACGGTCGGGGCGGACTCGCTGCGCCACTATATCCTGCCGTCGATTACCCTTGGCGCGGCGGTGGCGTCGATTATGGCGCGTTTTACCCGCGCTTCGTTTATCGAAGTGATGCAAGAAGATTATATGCGCACCGCCCGTGCCAAAGGGGTGCGCGAGAGTCTGGTGGTGGTTAAGCACGGCCTGCGCAACGCCATGATCCCAGTGGTGACCATGATGGGTTTACAATTCGGGTTCCTGCTGGGGGGATCGATCGTGGTGGAAGCGGTATTTAATTGGCCCGGCCTGGGCCGTCTGCTGGTGGATTCGGTCACGCTGCGTGATTATCCGGTTATCCAGGCCGAGGTGCTGTTGTTTTCCCTGGAGTTTATCCTCATTAATCTGATGGTGGACATGCTGTATGCCGCCATTAACCCCTCCATTCGCTACAGGTAACGAAACGTGATGCAATTTTGGCGACGCAACGCCGCGCTGGCGGCGATGCCCACGGTGGCTCCCCAGCGTATACGCACGCCCTGGCGCGAATTCTGGCGTCGCTTCCGCCAGCAGCCGGTGGCGGTGGCGGCGGGGATATTCGTGGTGCTGCTCATTATTGCGGCGCTGCTGGCGCCCTGGCTGGTGCCGTTTGACGCCGAAAACTACTTCGATTACGACCGCCTGAACGAGGGGCCCTCGGCCGTTCACTGGCTGGGGGTGGATTCGCTGGGACGGGATATTTTTAGCCGGATACTGATGGGCGCCCGCATTTCTTTGGCGGCGGGGGTGTTTTCAGTCATTATCGGGATGGCCGCCGGCACCTTTTTCGGCCTGCTGGCCGGCTATTATGAAGGCGCCTGGGACCGCATTATCATGCGTATCTGTGATGTGCTGTTCGCCTTCCCGGGTATTTTGCTGGCGATTGCGGTGGTGGCGATCATGGGCAGCGGCATGTCGAATGTGATTGTCGCGGTGGCCATTTTCAGCATCCCGGCTTTCGCCCGTCTGGTGCGTGGCAATACGCTGGTGCTCAAGCACCAGACCTATATCGAATCCGCCCGCAGTATCGGCGCGACGGACAGGACCATTCTTCTGCGCCATATTCTGCCGGGCACGCTGTCGTCCATTGTGGTGTTTTTCACGATGCGTATCGGCACGTCGATCATTACCGCCGCCAGTCTGTCCTTCCTCGGGCTCGGGGCACAGCCGCCGACGCCGGAATGGGGCGCGATGCTTAATGAAGCGCGGGCCGATATGGTCGTTGCGCCCCATGTCGCGCTATTCCCCAGTCTGGCGATATTTCTGACCGTCCTGGCGTTTAACCTGCTGGGAGACGGTTTACGCGATGCGCTGGACTCGCGGCTAAAGGGCTGAGGGGCCGCGCGATGACCGCGCCGGCGTCACCCGGCGCGGCGCGGGCCGACCGCGTCTGCCGAGGCGCGACGCGGGTTATTTGCCGTCCCAGGCATCAATGCGCTCGGCGCGGATTTTCAGCTTCTGCTCATCGCTGGCGGGCCAATAATCCTTCGACAGCCCGCCTTCCCAATCGCCGTAACTCGGGTTAGGCAGCACAATGTATTTACGGCCGAAATCGCCCTGATGACGGTTGACGAAATCCCGACGTTCGCTATTAAGCCGGTGATAGGGCTCGCCGCTGAAATCGTTCAGATTGTCCCCGACATAGACGACAATGTCGTAGCCCTGCTGCTCCACCTCGTGGAAGCGGGCGGTTTTGTCGGAACTGCCGCTGGAGGGTTTTAGCAGCAGACTTTGCGGCGTCACGTCGGCAAAGCCCAGCGCTTTCAGATTATCCACGGTGGCGACGAAATCCGCTTGCGCGCGGTTGGAGACGTAAAACATGCGTCCGCCATGCTGGGCCACGAATTGGGAAAAGGCCACGGCGCCCGGCATGGCTTTGGCTTCGCGCGCCTGGGTCCATTGACTCCAGGTTTGCTCGCTAAACGGTTGCGCGTGTTTAATCTGCCAACCGGCATAAGCGCTGTTGTCGATCATGGTTTCATCCAAATCCACCACCACGGCTTTCTTCATCCCCGGCCGCGCCTTGGCTTGTAAAAACGCCGTTTGGGCGCTGTTAAACGCCTGATAGGCGAGCGCGCTGATTTCGCCGGATTGCTGCATCCAGTTCACCGCCATGACCGTTTGACTGGTCAATTGCGCCTGGGCCGTCGACGCCGTCGCGGCGGGTGGCTGACGCGGGGCGCAGCCGCTTATTAGGCAGCCAAGGGCGAGTAGGGCGATACCGCGGGTTAACCTCTGCATTGTCACTCCTGTTGCTTTCCCAACATCATCCACCGCCGCTGCGTGACGCGTCACGCCGGCGCAAATAATCCTATTGTGCAATAAAAGCCTTAAATAATTAATAACACGCTAGTTATTAATTATAAATAGTAAAAGCCCGCGACGAGGAAAGTCCTGTGTCAGTAAATGTAAAACCGCCGTTTCGCTGTCGCGGATCCGACGCAACATTTCTACGCTTAACACATCATGTCACCGGGAGAATTCACCATGCGAGGGTTGCTCGTTTTGTTATTTGCCACCGGCCTGCTGGGATTGCCCCTGGCGGCCAATGCCGCCCGCACCCAGGTCACGGAAGTACTCGGCGGTTTGGAACACCCTTGGTCTTTGGCGTTTCTAAACGATGCCGGCGGGATGCTTATCACCGAACGACCGGGCCGGTTGCGCTATTGGCAGCCCGGTGCGTCGCTGTCGCCGCCGATCAGCGGCGTGCCGGCGGTGTATGCCCACGGGCAGGGAGGGCTGTTCGACGTCCTGCCCGCGCCGGATTTCGCCCAATCCCGACGGATTTACCTCAGCTTCGCCGAGCAGGGCAAACAGGATGCGGGCACCGCGGTCGGCTATGGTCGTCTGTCGGAAGACAACCGCCATCTCGCCGATTTCAACATCATTTTTCGCCAGGGGCCGAAACTGTCCAGCGGCGAGCATTTCGGCGGCCGGCTGGCGTTTGATCGCCAGGGCATGCTCTATATCAGCCTGGGGGAAAACAATCGCCGCCCCACCGCTCAGTCCCTCAGCAAGCATCAGGGCAAAGTAGTGCGCCTGCACGCCAACGGCGAGGTGCCGGAGGACAATCCCTTTGTGCATCAGGAGAACGCGCGGCCGGAAATCTGGACCTACGGCCACCGCAACCCGCAGGGGCTGGCCATGAATCCCTGGACCGGCGATATGTGGGAGAATGAACACGGCCCGCGCGGCGGAGACGAAATAAATATCCTGCATAAAGGCGCCAATTACGGCTGGCCGATCGCCACTTATGGCATCAATTATTCCGGGTTGAAGATCCCCGAGGCGCGCGGCGGCATCGTCGAGGGGACCGATCAGCCGGTTTGGTTTTGGCAACATTCACCGGCGGTAAGCGGAATGGCGTTTTATCAGAGCGAGCGCTTTCCCGCCTGGCGCCATTCGCTGTTCATCGGCGCGCTAAAAACCAAGGCGCTGTTGCGCCTTAGCCTGAAGGGAAACGATGTGGTGTCGGAGCAGCGCTTGCTTACGGATCGCGCCGAGCGTATCCGCGATGTCCGCGCCGGCCCCGACGGTTACCTCTATGTGCTGACCGATGATCGCAACGGTAAGCTGTTGCGGGTGGGCCTGGAGGAGGACTAAGTCGCGCGCCGGCTTCAACTGAGCGGCAGCATGACCCGCTGTTGATAGGCCGTTCGTTCGCACAACGCCTGATACCAGGCCTCCAAGCGCGGGCGGGGTTGCCGCTCAATGGCCAGGTTGAACCAATTATAGGCCAGGCATCCGAGAGGAATATCGCCAATGCCGAAAGCGTCGCCGGCAAACCACGGCTGCTTCTCCAGCGCGCCGTCGGCGATGGCGAACAGCTTCTCACAGGCCGCAATACCGCGCTCGATGGCCGCCGGGTCGCGTTGTTTGGCGGGCGTGCGCACCAGGCTGACAAACAGCGGCTGCAGCGCGGGGGCCAGTAACGACAGCGTCCAGTCCATCCATTTTTCATTGCGCGCCCGCTCCGCGGCATCGCTGAGCAGCCAGACATCCTGACCGTAGCGAGCGGCGAGGTAGCGTACAATGGTATTGGATTCCCACAGGACCAAATCGTTTTCATCATCCTGCAGGCAGGGGACCAGCCCGTTGGGATTCAGCGACAAGAAGGGGGCATCCTGATTCTTACCGTATTGGCCCCCCGCCGGGATGAAATTAAACACCAGCTGCAGCTCCGCCGCGCACCACAGTACCTTTTTGACGTTGACCGAATTTTCACGACCCCAAATCGTTAACATAACGCCTCCACAGCGAAATGATGGTTGTTACGCTTTTCCTGTCGGCAATTACGGCGGGTAGGCTACGTTCAGCGATGTGCCCTGCCCAAGCCGCGGCGCCGACGGCCGCGCGCCGATCGCCAGAAAACACGGCAGACGGCGCGGGCGGGTTCTTGGACGCTACGCAGGTGATGATGCCTCGTCCGGCGCGGGGATGCCGCCGGCTTGACTGATTATGTCTATTTGCAATCTATTTGATTGCAAATGGAGTTATTAGTTAATAATTCTTATACTGTGACGTATTAGCGGCGTTTAATCAATTGCCCGCGCCGGAAGGGTTTTATTTCCTCAATACCGCGTGGTCGCTGAAAAAATTGACAATAAAAGGGCTGACAGGCGCGCGCCAATGCGGCAAAGTTAAACGGTTTCGATTAGAGTAGATTTGCTAGAACATGATATAGACATGCGCGCGGCCCCTGCCGGCCATGCGCGCAACATCCGCCACCGGATTACCCGCGGTGACTCTTATTGAATGGATACTCTGGCCTCGTCATGATGAAACCTGTTTTCAGCACTCAACGTTATGCCCTTGCTTTGGGCACCTTACTGGTTCTTGCCATCCCTGTTGCCCACGCCGCTGAGGCCCCGCCCGCCGCGCCGGAAATCAACGCCCGCGCGTATATCCTGATGGATTACCAAAGCGGCAAGGTGCTGGCACAAGCCAATGCCGATCAGCGCCTAGACCCCGCGAGCCTCACCAAAATCATGTCCAGCTATGTCATTGGGCAGGCGATGAAGGCCGGCAAAATTCATCCGGCGGACAAAGTGACGATCGGTAAAGACGCCTGGGCCACCGGCAATCCGGTTCTGCGCGGCTCGTCGCTGATGTTCCTGAAACCGGGCGAACAGGTGACGGTCGATGATCTCAATAAAGGTATTGTTATCCAATCCGGCAATGACGCCAGCATCGCGCTGGCGGACCACGTTGCCGGTAGCCAGGACGCCTTTGTCAGTTTGATGAATCAGTACGCCGCGGCGCTGGGGCTGAAGAACACCCATTTTCTGACGGTACACGGCCTCGATGCGCAAGGGCAGTACAGCACCGCGCGCGACATGGCCATTCTCAGCCAGGCGCTGATTCGCAATGCGCCGGACGAGTACGCGCTGCACAAAGAGAAAGAGTTCACCTACAACAAAATCAAACAGCCTAACCGTAATCGTCTGTTGTGGAGCGGTAATTTGGCCGTCGATGGCGTGAAAACCGGTTATACCAGCGGCGCCGGTCACAATCTGGTGGCGTCGGCCACCGATAACGGCATGCGGCTCATTTCCGTGGTGCTGGGCGCGCCGACCGATGGTATTCGCTTTCGCGAGAGTGAGAAGTTGTTGACCTGGGGATTCCGGTTTTATGAAACCGTGATGCCTATTCCGAAAGACCGCCCCTTTACTCAACAGCGGGTGTGGTTTGGCGATCGCAGCCAGGTGAATTTAGGCGTCGCGCAGGATGCGGCGATTACCTTGCCGAAAGGGCAATTGAAAAACCTGAAGGCGTCCTTCACGCTCTCCTCCCCGCATCTGGAAGCGCCGCTGGCCAAGGATCAGGTGGTGGGCACCATCAACTTCAGTCTGGACGGCAATGTCATCGAGCAGCGCCCGCTGGTGGTGATGGAGGAGGTGAAGAAAGGCGGCATTTTCCGCACGCTGTGGGACTGGATCTTACTGAAGATCCACGGTTTGTTCAGCTAAACTCCGCCTATGCAATCTGCCGACGCTGGCACCGCCGCGGGCGCCTCCCGTTAGCGCCCGTCGGCTGATTGCGCCGGCGCTGTGCCGTCGGGCGACGCTGCCGCTTTAGACAGACATCGCCGGCGCAACGCCTCACATGAGCTTATAGACGGTCGCGGTCAGCGCGACGAGCCCAACCGCCCAAACAAAATAATTGCTCGCCAATCCGCGATAGCGCGCCATAGCGGGCACTTTGTTGATGGCGTACATCGGCATCAAGAACAGCAGCATGGCGATAACCGGGCCGCCCAAGGTTTCAATCATCCCGAGAATGCTTGGGTTGATAGTGGCGACCAGCCAAGCGGTCAAGAGCATGAATACGGCGGTTATCTTGCCCATGGCGCCGGCGGAAATTTCCTTGCCGCGCGCCTGCAGGGCCGAGGTTACCAGCCCGCTAAACCCTTCGCTGGCGCCGAGATAGTGCCCCAAAAAGGATTTGGCGATGGCGACAAAAGCGATAATCGGCCCGAGCGAGGCGATAAAGGGATTATCAAAATGGTTGGCCAGATACGACAGCATAGAAATATTTTGCTCCTTGGCCTCCTGCATGTTTTCCGGCGAAAGGCTTAAAGCGCAGCTAAAAACGAAAAACATCACGGTCAACACCATCATTACATGGCTACAGGCCAGGATGCGGGAGCATTTCGATTCGGCCGCATCGCCATATTCTTCGCGTTTAGACATGGCGAATGACGAGATGATAGGGGAATGATTAAAGGAAAACACCATGACCGGCACCGCTAACCACAGGGTGCTGAGCAGCCCGCCGCCGTCGGCCTGCGGCTGCACCAGCGGCGCATGAAATATCGCGCCGCTCCAGTACGGAATTAAATAGAACGACAAAAACACCAGCACCGCGACGAAAGGGAACACCAGCACGCTCATTGACTTGACGATAATGTCCTTCCCGAGCCAGATAATCATCATCAGCCCCACTATCAACAGCAGCGCCAGCAAAGCCCGCGGCGGCGCGCTGTAGCCGAGCTGATGCACGATGAAACTCTCGACGGTATTGGTGATAGCGACACTGTAGACCAGCAGGATCGGATAGATGGCGAAGAAATACAGTAGCGTAATAAGGTTACCCATGCGGTTACCGAAATGCTCCTTCACCACATCGGTAATGTCGTTGCATTTACCGTTGCCCGACAGCACGAACCGCGTCATGCCCCGGTGGGCGAAAAAGGTCATGGGAAAGGCAATAAGCGCCATGATAAGCAGCGGCAGCAGCCCGCCGATACCTGCATTAATGGGCAGGAACAAAACGCCGGCGCCGATAGCCGTGCCATAAAGTCCCAACATCCATACCGTATCGGTTTTGCGCCAGGCCGCGTCGGACGGGATAGCCCGCGCGGGGGAAGCTTTTGTTATGTCCATAAATTCTCCGAATAAAACGCAAAGGCTGGCGGGCAATAAATTCTCGCCGCCGCCGTTACTCTGTTTTGAATAATTATATTGAGGTGGTTCAATTATCCGTCTTGGATTTATCGAAAATCTTCGGGGGAATAATAATGCGTTTATTTGCCACTGCCAGCGTTAATGCCATTTTTTTTGACACCGGTCGAATATTTAATTGCAATAACCGATTATGGCATAATATTCTCTGGCATGAGTCAATCAATGAGCGAATACATTGGCGTTCATGCTATAAAAGTTTAAAGGTAGTGCTTATATTTCAATAGGTTAAAATTTAGTTTTCTCTTTTTCGTCTCTAGGTTATTTTTTGTTAATTGCGCAGGTTACATGTAAAATTTACGTGTCATGAAGAGTGGCTAAATAATACGCATAACGGGACGCTATTCCGGGAAATATATCACGTGAAGAAAATACACCCCAGTTGTGGTGATTAATTGTGCAATAAGGACAACAGCGCATAAAATGCTGGCTTTGTTTGGTTGATAACACGCCTTGTACGGTCGCTATTGACGGGTTAGTGCCTGTGACGCGACCGTTTGGCGCAAGTTGCTGACGCTCGCCGTGTCTATTGGTGTAACGCAAATCGATATTACGGCCAAGGAAGTCGCGGCGGCGAGGATGATAAAAGGACAGGGACGAAGCAAAATAAAAAACCCGAGCGTCTTGAACCTAATAGGCGGGACGCTCGGGCTCCTCAAAATGGGGACATCAAAGAAAAGCAGTGGCATAAAGTAAGACCGGGAGGCGGGGCAAAAGTTCTGCCGCCGCGAGAAATAATTTTTTACTCTCCGTTAAGCCGCCGCGTATCGGCGGCGCGGGTCCGGCTATCATCGGCTGCTTAACGCGGCCGCTATCGGCCTAAGCCTGTCGGCGGGATCCCTCGAGACCCACGCGGCCCGCGCGGCCTGACAGCAAACACTCCTAACCCGCTTCTGAGGGTGACGCTTGCGTAACGTTGTCGCCACGGCGTCTGGCGACTGCCGCACTCCTTGCTTGACAAGGTAACTGAACCTGACTGGCGGTCATAGCCGTAGCGCGACGGACCACACTTGCCCAATGCCCCTGCCTGATTGAACGTCCATGTATTAGGGAAATTTCCGAAAATTGCGCTCGCCGGGGCAAAAGTCCCTCAAAAACGGTGACAGTCCGTTAACCAGTAAATAACCCCCGGGGACGTCGCCGGAAAAAATAGCGCCGGCGTTGATGGCGTTGGGCCATCGGGTTAACAGGGGAAAAGCTCAATCCTTTTATCGTGTTGGCGGGACGTTGCACTGTCGTCACCGCCATTGACGCCCGCGCCCGGCAGCAAATCACTAACACTTTTGCAGCGCGCCGTAACAAAAATATGACCGGATTTACCCGAACGCGTAACCGATATTTTACCTGCAACGCCTTGATATAGTTGAAGTTAACCGTTAAATTTACTTGACCAATCTCACCGGCGGCCAGGCTTGCCTGACCTCCCGCGACGTTACTTGCTGCGACGCGCATACAGGCACATGAATGCCAAAAGTCAGACGGGCGTAACGGCCGTCTGCCGGGATTTCTGCCCCCGCCACCCGGGGGCGCTTGCTTTTTTTCACCGGGAAACAGGCATTATTGCCGCCATCGTGGCGGGTATCTATGAGGGAGGCAACTATGGCGATTCATCGGTATAACGCGGGCATTGCGGTCAGCTCGCTGGTTTTTGTGCTTATTTTCATCAGTCAAAAAACCGCTCTGCTGTCCTTGGCCGCAGAGGGCCACGGCGGGCAATTCGGCCTGCTGCTGTTTATGCTGCCCGGTATACTCGGCGCACTGCTGGCGGGCAACAATAAGCTGGTTTACCCGTCGCTGGGCGCACTGCTGGCCGCGGCGGTCTGTTGGCTGCTGTTCAATATCGGCGTTACGACCGGCTACAGCCTGTGGCATCAGCTGACTTATCTGTTGAGCGCCGTGTTCTGGTGCGGTTTTGGCGCGCTGGGCTGCTGCTTCGCCGGGATGCTGATGCACCATCCGGCCCATTGAAGCGCCGGCTGAAACGGCGGCGTGGCGCCGACGTCCCACCGGGTGAAAGCACCCCACCGGCGGGCGGTAGCCGCCGTCAGGACGGGTACAGGCTCAGATTTTCCTTGGCATAGGCTTCAAAATCGGTGCAGCCGCCAATATGAATTTGATCGACAAAAATCTGCGGCACCGTTTCCACCGGTTTTCCAACGGTTTTGGACAGATCGGCCTTGGAGATGCCTTCGGCGTGGATATCAACATAACGGTAGGTGAAGTCATCCCGTTCCGCGGTCAGTTTTTCAGCCAACGATTTAGCGCGAACACAATAAGGACAACCCGGACGACCGAAAATGACTGCAAACATAACCACTCCTCTTACATGAACGAATATCGAAACGGCAAGCGCGACGTACGCCGCTGTTTTGCCGCGATTCACTATGCCTGCCCCGGCGGGTAAAAAAAAGCAGAAATTACCTCTCGATTTCATGGCCGTAGCCAATCTTTGGCGTCAAGCGGGCGTCCGCGGGGCGTGAACCGCGGGCGCAACGCTGCCCTGTGGTAGCCCCGGGCGCCGCCCGAATCTTTTCTCGACCCCCGCCGGCGGGGGGATTATGATGTCGCCAACGCGATATTTTGCCTGGATAAAGTGTGAAACTAGCCATTCTCTCCCGCGATGGGACCCTGTTCTCCTGCCGCCGGCTGCGCGAAGCCGCTCAGGCCAGAGGCCATAAGGTCGACATTATCGATCCGCTTTCCTGTTATATGAATATCAATAGCGCGGCCCCTTCGATTCACTATCGCGGCCGGCGGCTTAAGTTTTACGATGCCGTCATTCCGCGTATCGGTCCCTTGACGACCTTTTACGGTACCGCCGTGCTGCGCCAGTTCGAGATGCTGGGCAGCTATGCCCTGAACGAGTCCGCCGCCATTACCCGCGCGCGCGACAAACTGCACTCGCTACAGCTTCTGGCGCGCCAGGGGATTGACCTGCCTATCACCGGTTTTGCCGACTCGCCGGACGATACCGGCGATCTGATAACGATGGTGGGGGGCGCGCCGCTGGTGGTCAAACTGGTGGAGGGGACGCAGGGGATAGGCGTGGTGCTGGCGGAGACCCGACAGGCGGCGGAAAGCCTCATCGACGCGTTTCGCGGCCTGAAAGCGCAGTTTCTGGTGCAGGAGTTTATCGCCGAAGCCGATGGGCGCGATGTCCGCTGTCTGGTGATAGGCGATACAGTCGTGGCGGCGATTGAGCGCCAGGCCAAAGCGGGCGATTTTCGTTCCAATTTGCATCGCGGCGGCAGCGCGCGGCCGGTAATCATCAGCGAGGCGGAGCGGGCGATGGCGATTCGCGCGGCGGCAACGCTGGGCCTGAACGTGGCCGGCGTGGATATCCTGCGCGCAAAGCGGGGGCCGTTGATCATGGAGGTGAATGCGTCACCGGGGCTGGAAGGCATAGAAACCGCGAGCGATCTCGATATCGCCACGCTGATGATCGCCTTTATTGAAGCCCGTCTCGCCGCTCGACCCTGCCGGTAAGCTAGAATAACCCGTTTTTCGGATAAAACCGGCGCGCGGGGCGTCGTCGCCGCCGCGCGCCTGGGGATTGCTTAAAAATCAATCGCCTGTTCCCCGGCCGACGCGGTCAGCGGCGGCCGGATTTGTCTCGTCGTCGCCAATCTCCGGTAAGGGAAGGTGAAATTGCTGCATTTGACCATAGCGCTACTATTTATTATTCCGTAAGCTATGCCCCGTTTCATACTAGAGAAGAGGTTGGCCTTATATGGATTCACTTGTCGTACCGGATCTGGATATCCTGAGGCGCTGGCTGGAGAAGCTGAATTTATCATTCTATGAATGTGACTCTTGCCAGGCGTTGCACTTGCCGCATATGCAGAATTTCGACGGTATTTTTGATGCCAAGGTCGATCTGGTTGACAATGTCATCTTGTTTTCCGCTATGGCGGAGGTACGGCCGACGGCCCTTATCGCCCTGGTGGGGGATTTGAGCCAGATCAACGCCAGTTCGCTGACGGTGAAAGCGTTCATCGATATTCAAGACGACAACTTGCCCAAACTTGTGGCCTGCCAGGCCCTGGTCAGCGCCGCCGGGGTGACCCTCGGCCAGTTTCGCCACTTTATGCAGCAGGCGGAGGAGCAGATTTCCATGCTGATTATGGAGGCGCGCGCCAACGATCTGTTATTTATGGGTGAAGAGGACGACAGCGACGCCCATGCCCCTTCAACGCCGGTGATTCATTAACTCGCCTCGGGTCCGCGTGCCCGGCATACCTCATGGTTTGCCGCGTTCTGCCCATTCCTACCACCGTCGCGTGTGGCATTACCCCAGGCTTAACCGCCGCCGCCCGGCCCGCGATCGGGTCTGCCGCGTTCCGCCCGTTCCTACCACCGTCGCGTGTGGCATTACCCCAGGCTCAACCGCTGCCGCCCGGCCCGCGATCGGGTCTGCCGCGTTCCGCCCGTTCCTACCACCGTCGCGTGTTGCATTACCCCAGGCTTAACCGCTGCCGCCCGGCCCGCGGCCTGATTGGCCGCATCATGGCCGATGGTCCTATCGGCCGCGCCAAGGTGTTATCCTGCCGATCGCAAGTGTCGTATTCCTTTATACTGCCTAAGGGACAGTATGCGCTATTTTATTTGCCTTACGCCGGCCGGTTACGCCCGAAAATGCGGGGAAATGCATAATTAATCACTTAAAGTCGTTTTTTACGCCGAATACTGGCGCGGGAACGCCTGTACGGTTATGCTGGCGATCGGCTCTGCGGGCGTCTGACGCGGGAGGTTAGCGCGTGCAACCGCGGCGCCGCCTCGCGCAAGCCACCGGCCGTTGAGCGGCGGTTTTACCGCACGGGCCACCCTTGAATGCCGGGCTCGCGCTTATTGCCAATCGGCGGGATCGGTGCAGCGACATTAACGCCGCCTTTAGATGAAGGTTTAGGGAGGAAGTAACGGATGTTCACCCAACGTCAAACATGGCTTACCGGTGCGATTGCCGGCTTACTGATGGCCGTTTCCGCCTCTGCGTTCGCGGAGCAGAAAACGCTGCACGTGTATAATTGGTCGGACTATATCGGGCCGAATACGGTGCCTGATTTTGAAAAGAAAACCGGCATCAAGGTGGTCTATGACGTTTTCGATTCCAATGAGGTGCTGGAAGGGAAACTGATGGCCGGCAGCACCGGCTTCGATATCGTTGTGCCCTCCGCCAGTTTCCTGGAGCGCCAGCTGTCGGCCGGGGTATTCCAACCGCTGGATAAGAGCAAACTGCCCAATTACAAAAACCTCGACCCAGAGTTGCTCAAGCTTATCAGCCGCCACGATCCCGATAATAAATATGCCGTTCCCTACATGTGGGCTACCACCGGCATCGGCTATAACGTCGATAAGGTGAAGGCGGTGCTGGGCAAAGATGCGCCGGTTAACAGCTGGGATCTGGTGCTCAAGCCGGAGAACCTGGAGAAACTGAAAAGTTGCGGCGTCTCGTTCCTCGACGCTCCTTCCGAGATTTACGCAACGGTGCTCAACTACTTGGGTAAAGACCCCAACAGCGACAACGCTGCCGACTACACCGGGCCGGCCACCGATTTGCTGCTGAAACTGCGGCCGAGCATTCGCTACTTCCACTCTTCGCAGTACATTAACGATCTGGCCAACGGTGATATTTGCGTCGCCATCGGTTGGGCTGGTGATGTGATGCAGGCCGCCAACCGGGCCAAGGAAGCGAAAAACGGCGTTAATATCGCCTATTCGATTCCGAAAGAGGGGGCGCTGGCGTTCTTTGACGTGCTGGCTATTCCGGCGGACGCCAAAAACCTCGATGAAGCCTACCAGTTCATCAACTATCTGCTGGAGCCGCAGGTCATTGCCGACGCCAGCAATCAAATTTTTTACGCAAACGGCAATAAAGCGGCCACGGCGCTGGTAAACCCGGAAGTGCGTGACAACCCAGGTATTTACCCGCCGGCGGAGGTGCGCGCCAAACTGTTTACCCTGAAAGTGCAGCCGCCGAAAATCGACCGCGTGATTACCCGCTCCTGGACGAAAGTAAAAAGCGGCAAATAACCCGGCGAATTACGCTACGCTTACCTTAACCGACAGGCGGCTCACCCCCGCCTGTTATGCTTTGTTCGCGGCAATGCGCCGGCCGAGCCGGTCCGCTGTCCCCGCCGATACCGGAGAGTGATGTTAGTGAACGATGCACTACCCCGTCCGCCGTCCAACAGCGCCCGCAAAATGGTGACGCCTTTGCTGGAAATCCGCAATCTGACCAAAAGCTTTGACGGACAGATGGCGGTGGATGATGTCAGTCTGACTATCTATAAAGGGGAGATGTTCGCCCTGTTGGGGGCTTCCGGCTGCGGCAAGTCCACTCTGCTGCGGATGCTGGCGGGATTCGAGACGCCGACTCACGGCGCCATTGTTCTTGATGGTCAGGACCTCTCCCATACGCCGCCCTATCAGCGTCCGATCAATATGATGTTCCAATCCTATGCGCTGTTCCCCCACATGACGGTGGAGCAGAATATTGCCTTCGGCCTGAAACAGGACAAGCTGCCGCGCGCGGAGATAAAACAGCGGGTGGATGAGATGTTGGCGATGGTGCATATGCAGGAATACGCGGCGCGTAAACCCCATCAGCTGTCCGGCGGCCAGCGGCAACGGGTGGCGCTGGCGCGCAGCCTGGCCAAACGGCCCAAGCTGCTGCTGCTGGATGAACCGATGGGCGCGCTGGATAAGAAACTGCGCGATCGCATGCAGCTAGAAGTGGTGGACATTCTTGAGCGGGTCGGCGTGACCTGCGTCATGGTCACCCACGATCAGGAAGAAGCGATGACCATGGCGGGCCGTATCGCCATCATGAACCGCGGCAAGTTTGTGCAAATCGGCGAGCCGGAGGAAATTTATGAGCACCCCAACAGCCGGTTCAGCGCCGAATTCATCGGCTCGGTAAATATGTTCGAGGGGTTGCTTAAAGCGCGTTCCGACAATGCGCTGATTTTGCAAAGCCCGGGCCTGCTGTCTCCGCTGCGGGTCAATACCGATGTTTCGGTGGTGGACGGCGTGCCGGTTCACGTAGCGCTGCGGCCGGAAAAAATTATGCTGTGCGAGGGCGCGCCGGCGGACGGCTGTAACTTCGCCGTCGGGGAAGTGATCAATATCGCCTACTTGGGGGATTTGTCCATTTACCACGTCCGCCTGAACAGCGGCCAGATTATCAGCGCCCAGCTGACCAATGCCCACCGTTACCGCAAGGGCGCGCCCACCTGGGGCGACCAGGTAAACCTGTGCTGGGATGCGGATAGCTGTATTGTGCTTACCGTCTAGGGGAGGGGAATTGTATGTCCAACGCCAACCCTAAATCGCCGATCGGCGGCGCGCGGCGCGTGGTGATCCCGGGCCTGCTGACGCGCTTGCAGATGGCCCACGGCCGCAAGGCGGTGATTCTTCTGCCGTACCTGTGGCTGCTGCTGCTGTTTATGTTGCCGTTTTTGATTGTCTTTAAAATCAGTCTGGCCGAAATGGCGCGCGCCATTCCGCCCTATACCGATCTGGTTGCGTGGCTGGACGGTACGCTGACCGTTTCGCTCAACCTCGCCAATTTCATGCAGCTGCTGGACGATCCGCTCTACATCGAAGCCTATCTGCAATCCCTGCAGGTCGCGGCGGTGTCGACCTTCTTTTGCCTGCTGCTGGGCTATCCCATGGCCTGGGCGGTGGCGCACAGCCGGGCATCGACGCGTAATATTTTGCTGCTGCTGGTGATTTTACCCTCCTGGACCTCGTTTCTGATTCGGGTCTATGCCTGGATGGGCATTTTAAAGAATAACGGCGTGCTGAATAATGTGTTGATGTGGCTTGGGGTTATCGACCAACCGCTGGTCATTTTGCACACCAATCTCGCGGTGTATATTGGCGTGGTATACGCCTATTTACCCTTTATGATCCTGCCTATCTATACCGCGCTGACCCGCCTGGATTATTCGCTGGTGGAAGCTTCGCTGGATCTGGGCGCGCGGCCGCTGAAAACGTTCTTCCAGGTTATTGTGCCGCTCACCAAAGGCGGCATTATCGCCGGTTCGATGCTGGTCTTCATTCCGGCGGTGGGGGAGTATGTGATCCCCGAGCTGCTCGGCGGGCCCGACAGTATTATGATCGGACGGATCTTGTGGCAGGAGTTTTTCAATAACCGCGATTGGCCAGTGGCTTCGGCGGTGGCGGTGGTGATGCTGGTGCTGCTGATAGCGCCCATCATGTGGTTCCATAAACATCAGAACAAAGCCATGGGGGATCAGCGATGAATCAGTTACCGGTGGTCCGTTCGCCCTGGCGCATCGTGATCTTGCTGGTGGGCTACACCTTTCTCTACGCGCCGATGCTGATGCTGGTGATTTATTCCTTCAACAGTTCGCGGCTGGTCACGGTCTGGGCCGGCTGGTCCACCCAGTGGTACCACGTGCTGGTGCATGACAACGCGATGATTAGCGCCGTGACGCTGAGTATGACCCTGGCGGCGTCGACCGCCACCATGGCGGCGGTGCTGGGGACCCTGGCGGCGGTGGTGATCGTCCGTTTTGGCCGTTTTCGCGGCGCCGGCGGGTTTGCCTTTATGCTGACCGCGCCGCTGGTGATGCCGGACGTGATAACCGGTCTGTCCCTGCTGCTGCTGTTTGTGGCGCTGGGGCACGCGATAGGCTGGCCCGCCGAGCGCGGTATGTTTACCATCTGGCTGGCGCATGTCACCTTTTGCACCGCGTATGTGGCGGTGGTGGTGAACTCGCGCCTGCGCGAGCTGGATCAGTCGATCGAAGAGGCGGCGATGGATTTAGGCGCGACCCCGGTGAAAGTGTTTTTCATCATTACGCTGCCGATGATCGCCCCGGCCATCATCTCCGGCTGGCTCCTGGCGTTTACCCTGTCCCTTGACGATCTGGTTATCGCCAGTTTCGTCGCCGGTCCCGGCTCCACCACGCTGCCGATGCTGGTTTTCTCCAGCGTGCGCATGGGGGTCAATCCGGAGATTAATGCGTTGGCCACGCTCATCCTAGCGGTGGTGGGGGTGATAGGCCTTATTGCCTGGTGGCTGATGTCCCGTAAGGAAAAACAGCATCAGCGCGATCGTCAGCGCGCCGCGCGTGGCTGATAAACGGAATCGCTGCTAATCTTAGGGAGTGCGCCGGCGGCAAACGGCGCGAGCATGAAGGAGAGAGGCGATGTCGGAGATACTGAGAAACAGCACCACCATTGGCGCCCGGCCCCGGGTTCGGGTGCCCATCGGCACGCCGGTGGCGGTGATGATAGCCGGGATCGCGCTAATTACCATTCGTTGTCTGGACGTGGTGCTGCTGTTTAATGCGTTTGGCGTCAACGGGATGCACAGTTTTGTCAGCAACAGCAGCCGCGCTTGGGATCTGACCGGCCTCTTCCTGGCCAGCCTGACCATGGTATTCATCGAAATCCGCTGCGGCTTTGGTGTCATGCGCGCCGTGCCCTGGACCCGCTGGTGCTATTTAGGCTGCCAGATGATAAGCGCCCTCTATCTGTTTTTCGCCACCTGGCGGGGTTTTTATCCGGAAATGTTTATGCTGCCGGGCGACAGCGCCGGGCAAATCAGCTATGAGGTGTTGATGCTGAAATTGCCGGATCTGCTGATTATCGCGCTGCTGTTCGGTGCCCCGTCCAGCCGCCGTTTTTTCGCCCGCCGTAGATGATTTGACGCGGGGGCGGTGCTACAATGCGCCCCCGTTCTGCCTGCCAATATCCGAAACCGCCCATGCATTGCGAACTTTTCACCTCCGAACGCTGCCGCTCTTGCCAGTGGCTTGCCATGCCCTATGGCCAGCAGCTCGCGGAAAAACAGCGCCGGCTGGCCGCGCTGTTGCCTGCCGTACCCGACGACGGTTGGCAGCCGGCGATGGGCTCCGCGCCGCAGGGGATGCGCAATAAAGCCAAAATGGTGGTGAGCGGCAGCGTTGAGCGGCCGCTACTGGGCATTGCCGATGCCGATGGCGGGGTGGACCTGTGCGCCTGTCCGCTTTATCCGGCCAGTTTTGCGCCGGTGTTCGCCGTTGTGAAACAGTTTATCCCGCGCGCGGGGCTGACGCCTTACCATGTGGCGCGTCGGCGCGGCGAACTCAAATTCTTGCTGTTGACCGAGAGCCGCCATGATGGCGCGATGATGCTGCGCTTTGTGCTGCGTTCCGAGGCCAAGCTGGCGCAGTTACGCGCGGCCTTGCCCTGGCTACAGGCGCGCTTGCCGCAGCTGCGGGTGATTTCGGTCAACCTACAGCCGGTACCGATGGCGGTCCTCGAAGGGGAGCGGGAAATCGTGCTGACGCCGGACCGTGCGCTGGAGGAGCGGCTTAACCAGGTACCGCTGTATATTCGGCCGAAGAGCTTCTTCCAGACCAACCCACAGGTCGCCGCCGGCCTGTACGCTACCGCCCGCGATTGGGTCGCCGCGCTGCCGGTGACGCGGCTTTGGGATCTGTTTTGCGGCGTGGGCTGCTTCGGCCTGCACCTTTGCCGTCCCGGCATGCAGCTGACCGGCATTGAAATTAGCGCGGAGGCCATCGCCAGCGCGCGTCAGTCGGCACATCAATTAGGGTTGGAGCAGGTTTCGTTTCAGGCGCTGGATTCCACCCAATTTGCCGTGCAAAACGGCGAGGCGCCGGATTTGGTGCTGGTCAATCCGCCGCGGCGCGGCATCGGCCATGACCTGTGCGCCTGGCTTAGCGCCACGGCGCCGCGCTGGATCCTGTACTCCAGCTGCCAGGCCGCGACGCTGGTGCGGGATCTCGGCGAGCTGGAGGATTATCGGGTGTGCCGCGTCCGGCTATTCGATATGTTTCCTCATACCGCCCATTATGAAACGCTGGTGCTGCTGGAGCGCCGCGCGGCGACGCCGATAGCGGCAGGCTAAGTCCGCGGCCGCCCGCCAGTGTCAGAGGCGGGCTGGCCGTATCCCCTTAACGCGGTGCGGTCAGCGCGCCCGCCGCCGGAAATCAGTTGCGGCGCTCAAAGCGCAGCGCCCGCCGCTCCAGCGTGCGCATCAGCAGCGTCAACACGCCGTTGACGCACAAATAGATAATCCCCGCCGCGCCGAACACCATCACGTCATAGGTCCGGCCATAAAGCAGCTGACTCTGTCCCATCACGTCCATCAGGGTGATGGTATAGGCCAGCGAGGTGCTTTTGAACACCAGCACCACTTCGTTGGAGTAAGAGGAGAGGGCGCGCTTGATGGCAAACGGCATCAGCAGCCGCAGCGACTGGAACCGACTCATGCCCAGCGCCGCACAGGACTGCCACTGACCATCAGGAATGGCGCGCATCGCGCCGGCAAACAATTGCGTGCTGTAGGCCGCGCTGTTAAGCGCCAGCGCTACCATGGCGCATAACCAGGGCTGTGACAGTAGCGACCAGAGCCAGGGGATGTCGCGCAGGGAGGCAAACTGACCCGGTCCATAATAGATAAGGAAAATCTGCACCAGCAGCGGCGTGCCGGTAAATAGCGTGATATACCCCGTCACCAGCGGCGAGAGCACCGGCGTACGCAGCGAGAGGATCAGGGTAAACAGCAGCGCCAGCAACAGCGCCACCAGCACCGCGGCCGCCGTCAGCGACAGGCTGACCGGTAGGCCGGGCAGCAGCGCCAGCAAATAACCGGCCATCAGGATGCCCTCTTGTCAAATCGCGTGGCGCGCCTTTCGCAGGCGCGCAGGACGGCCTGGCTGAACAGCGTAATCACCAGGTAGACCCCCGCCGCCAGCAGATACCAGGTAAACGGCTGTTGCGTAAAGCTAACAATACTTTTGGTTTGCAGCATCAGATCGTTAACGCTAATCAGCGACACCAGCGCCGTGTCCTTTAACAGCACCAGCCACTGATTTCCCAGACCGGGCAGGGCGTGGCGCCACATTTGCGGCAGAATCACCCGAAAAAACGTTGCGCCGTTACTCATGCCCAGCGCCTGCCCCGACTCCCACTGACCCTGCGCAATGGCTTTCAACGCGCCGCGCAGGGTCTGCGAGGCGTAGGCGGCATACAGCAGCGCCAGCGCGATGACGCCGCAGAGAAAAGGACTGACATCGAAGTTGTCGATGGGCAGCGCGAGCGAGAAGCGCAATGATCCCAAAGACAAGGTAACGCCATCCGCCAGCGTCACCAGCAGCTGCGAGGCGCCGAAGTAGATAAACAGCACCACCAGGATTTCCGGCAGACCGCGCAGCAACGTGACCAGCGCGGTCCCACTCAACGCAAGCCAGCGCCAGCGCGCCGATTCCAGCGCGGCAAAGCCCATGGCCAATAGTAGACCAATGACCAGCGCGCACAGCGCCAGGCCGAGGGTCGTGCCCGCGGCGGTGGCGATGGGGTAGAGTTCCGTCATCAAAGTAACTTACTGCTTAAACCATTTCTGATACAGGCTCTGATAGGTACCGTCCTGCTTGACCTTGTCCAGCGCCTGATTGAACTTATCTACCAGCGCCGTATTATTCAGCCGCACGGCGATACCGAGGCCGGTACCGAAATAGGCTTTATCGGTCACTTTTTCGCCGACGGTCGCCAGGCTTGCGTCCTTCATCAGCCATTCGTTCACCACGGCGGTATCGCCGAACACGCTGTCCAGGCGGCCGTTTTTCAGATCCAGGATCGCGTTCTGATAGCTGTCGTAGGGCACCGCGGTGATTTCGGGGTGTTTATCCATCAGGTATTTCTGATGGGTGGAGCCGTTTTGCATCCCGACGCGTTTGCCGGCCAGGGACGCCAAATCGGTGAATTTGCCTTTCTGGGCGACAAAGACCGCCGAATTTTCATAATAGGGCTGGGTGAACGCGACCTGCTTTTGACGATCCGGGGTGATATCCATACCGGAAATCACGGCGTCAAAGCGGCGGAAGCGCAGGCTGGGGATCAGGCTGTCAAACGCCTGATTGGTAAATGTACACTCCACTTCCATCTGCTTACACAGCGCATTGGCCAGGTCGATATCGAAGCCCTGGATTTTATTGTCGGCCCCGACAAACTCGAACGGCGCATAGGTGGCTTCGGTGGCGAAACGCACGGTTTGCGCGGCGCTAACGCCGGTGGATACAACGGCCAGCAGCGCGGCAATAACGGTCTTTTTCATTGGTGTGATTCCCGAAAAGATTAATGCGATAAATACTGCGCAAACGCGGCGGTTTGCGGTTGCGTGAAATGGCTGGCGTCGCCCTGTTCCACAATGCGGCCGTTTTCCATATACACCACCCGGCTTGCAGTCTTGCGCGCCACCTCCACTTCATGGGTGACGATCACCTGGGTGATGCCGGTCTGCGCCAGCTCACGAATGATGCTGACGATTTGCGCGGTGATTTCCGGATCCAGCGCCGCCGTCGGTTCATCGAACAGCAGCACCTGCGGCTCCATCATCAGCGCGCGGGCGATAGCCACACGCTGTTGTTGGCCGCCGGACAGATGCAGCGGGAAGCGATCGGCATAATCCTGCAACCGCAGGCGCGCCAGCAAATTGTCCGCGCGGGCATTGGCCGCCGGACGGTCCAGGCCGCGGACCCGGCAAGGGGCTTCAATCAGATTCTGGCGCACCGTCAGATGCGGCCACAGATGGTATTGCTGAAACACCATGCCGACATTTTGGCGCAGCGCGCGGATAGACTTCACGTCCGGCGTGCGGCGAAAGTCGAAATGATTACCGGCGATATCCAGTTCACCGTCGCGGGGCATTTCCAGCAGGTTAAGCACGCGCAGCAGCGAGCTTTTCCCGGCGCCGCTCGGGCCGAGCAATACCAGCGTCTCACCCGCCGGGCAGGTCAGGGTGACATCGAACAGCGCCTGATACGCCCCATAAAAGCAGTTGATGCGGTTAAGTTGAATACTCATGCGAATAAACTGAATAGCCATTGGGGGGCAGATGGTACCGTCGCGCCAGCGTCGATGCAATCCACCACGTTGAAAATTTACAATTAGGAAGATAATAATACGAATGACAGTACAAAGCAGCAGCAACGGCCGTTTTTCCGTCGGGTTATGCTTCAGGGGGGCGCGAACGCGCTATAGCGCCCCGGTGCGCCGGGGCGAAACAGACAGGTTAACGTGTCTCCAGCGTTTGGCGCAGCGTACCGGCCGTCGCGGGCGGCGCGGCCCCCAGGTAGCGCACATCGTCCAACACCCAGCAGGTGCCTTCACGGATCATTAGCGCTTCGGCCTGCCAAGCGACATCCGGCCGGTCGCCGGCCTGATGCCGCGACATAGCGACCCGCAGCGGGATATTTTTAGCGTCGGTATTGGGGATACGCGACGCGCTGCGCACCGTCACCGACGTAGGGCCCAGGCTGTCGCCGCTGAAAATGTCCATCGCCGGCAAACGCGCCAGCTTTTGCGTACCGTGGCCGTCCTCGGCCAGACTTTGATACAGCGCGGTACTCAAATAGGGGCGATAGCGGGCCAGGGTGGCGGCATCAGGTTTGCCCTGATTGCCCTGTTGCAGACGCAAATCATAGAATTGCTGCGCCACGCTATCGGGGCCGCCCTGCACGCAGGGCGCGCTGCGGCTGCCCACGTCAGGATAGGCGGGGTCGACCGCGCTACACGCGCTGAGGGCCAGCATCACGGGAAACAGGACCAGCGATTTATTTTTCATTGTCGGCCTTAAAAGTGAAGTGTAAGGGAGCCTGTTCTTCTACAGTATAGATAATTATCAGGGGGTTGTAGCACCCGCCGTGCTATTGCGCAGGGGGTTGCCCGCCCCGGTGGCCGCCCCCCGGGCCCGTGAAATGAGGAACCTTATGTCACCCTTCTTCCCGCGCGCGCCGTGGCGCCCCCTGGGATTTACGCTGTTTATGGCGCTATGGCTACTGGCCGGCTGTCAGCCGCGCGGCTACCGGCTGGACACGTCGCATCAGGCGCGCAGTCAGGATGACCGCATTACGGTGCTGGTGCTGCACTATACCGCTGACGACTTCGATCGCTCATTGGCCACGCTGGCCCAGGGCCCGGTCAGCGCCCATTATCTGGTGCCCGTGCCGCAGGACGGCCGGGCGCCGACGGTACTGCAATTGGTGGATGAATCGCGCCGCGCCTGGCATGCGGGAGAGAGCAGCTGGCGCGGACGCACGCATCTTAACGATACCTCCATCGGCATCGAAATGGAAAACGACGGCTACCGACGCGGCGCCGACGGCGCGTTGCAGTGGGCGCCCTGGCCGCCGCAGCAGGTGGCGGTGGTGGTGGCGCTGTGTCGCGACATTCTGCGCCGCCATCCCATCACGCCGCTCAATGTCGTGGGGCACAGCGACATCGCCTGGCGACGCAAGCAGGACCCAGGCCCGTTGTTTCCCTGGCAGCAACTGGCGGCGGCAGGTATTGGCGTCTGGCCGCCGGCGGCACGGGTGCGCTACTTCCTGGCGGGCCGCGACCCGCAGGCGCCGGTACCGGCGGCGGCGATACTGCGCGGTATGGCGCAACTGGGCTATGACGTCACGCCCGATATGCCGCAAACGCTGCAGCGTCGGGCGCTGCGGGCGTTTCAGATGCATTATCGACCCAGCGACTACCGCGGCTTGCCGGATGCTCAGACGCTGGCGGTCCTGCAGGCGTTATTGGAAATAGACGCCGGTGAGCGGCGCGGCGGCTAATTTGTCATGGTGGGCGAGAAACTCGCGCCAACGGTCAACCACTTTCTCCAGGTCCTGGCGGCTGACGTTGAGATGCGTCACCAGCCGGGTGAGGGTACCCGAGGCGATAATGATACCGTGGTCGCGCATCCAGGGCGTCAGTCTGGCCGCTAAATCGGCGGACTGGCGGATAAACAACATATTGGTCTGCGCGCCCGGCGCGACAATGTCGACCCCCAGTTGCGCCAGTTGCTGCGCCAGCCAGCGGGCGTTATCGTGGTCCTCCTGCAGACGGGTCACATGATGCGCCAGCGCATAGCGTGCGCCGGCGGCCAGAATACCCGCCTGGCGCATTCCGCCGCCCACCATCTTGCGCCAGCGCCTGGCGCGGGCGATGTAGTCTTCGCTGCCGCACAGAAGCGATCCCACCGGGGCGCCCAACCCCTTGGAGAGGCATATTGTCAGCGTGTCGCAATATTGGCTTATTTCGCTAAGGGCAATGCCCTGCGCTACCGCGGCGTTAAACACCCGCGCGCCGTCGATGTGCAGGGCCAACCGCCGTTCGCGGGTCAATGCCCACGCCTGGCGCAGATAATCCTGGGGGACCACCTTACCGTTGTGGGTATTTTCCAGGCTCAGCAGCCGGGTGCGGGCGAAATGAAAATCGTCCGGTTTGATGGCGGCGGCCACTTTGTCCAGCGGCAGCGTCGCGTCATCGGCAAAGTCCAGCGGTTGCGGCTGGATACTGCCGAGCACCGCGGCGCCGCCCGCCTCGAACAGATAATTATGGGCTTTTTGCCCGACGATATACTCTTCGCCGCGCTGGCAATGGGTCATCAGCGCCACCAGATTGGCCTGGGTGCCGCTGGGGAAAAACAGCGCGGCCTCTTTGGCGGCCAGCCGCGCGCCGTCGGCCTCGAGCGCCGCTACCGTGGGATCGTCGCCATACACATCATCGCCGACTTCAGCGGCGGCCATTGCCTGACGCATTGCGTCGGTGGGCAAGGTCACGGTATCACTGCGTAAATCAATCATGCTAATCCCATCCTAACGTATTGGACCGAAGGCCGCTCAAGGGGGCCCGGCACTGCGGCAAACGGCAATCCCGGCCGGCGCTTAACGCAGCCAGTTGGTTTTGGCGAGCGCCACAATCTCATCGCCACGGCCGTTGATGATGGCGCGCAGCATATACAGACTGAAGCCTTTGGCTTGTTCAAACTTAATTTGCGGCGGCATCGCCAGCTCTTCTTTGGCGGTGACCACGTCCACCACCACCGGACCGTCATGATCAAACGCCTCCGTCAGCGCGGCGGGTAGCGCAGCGGATTTTTCCACCCGCAGACCTTTGATGCCCGCGGCGCGGGCGATGGCGGCGAAGTCGGGGTTTTGCAGATCGGTGCCGTCGGTTAGATAGCCGCCAGCTTTCATTTCCATCGCAACAAAACCCAGCACACTATTATTGAAGATAACGATTTTCACCGGCAATTTCATCTGCGCCAACGACAAAAAATCCCCCATCAGCATGGTAAAGCCGCCGTCGCCGCACAGCGCCACCACCTGCCGACCGGGACAGGCGGCCTGCGCGCCCAGCGCCTGCGGCAGGGCGTTGGCCATTGAGCCGTGATTGAACGATCCCAGCAGCCGGCGGCGGCCGTTCATCGTCAAATAGCGGGCTGCCCACACCGTCGGCGTTCCCACATCACAGGTAAACACGGCGTCCTGGGACGCCAGCCGGCTGATTTCGCGCGCGACGTATTGCGGATGGATCGCTTTCTCCCCGCTGGGCTGGGCCAGCGCATCCAGATCGCGGCGGGTGTCGCGGTAGTGCGCCAGCGCCTTATCGAGAAACGTCCGATCGGTTTTCTCGCGCAGCCGCGGCAACAGCACCGCCAGGGTGGACTTGATATCCCCCAGCAGCGCCATGTCCAGCTTACAATGGGCGCCCAGGCTGCCCGGCGCGATATCGATCTGGATAATGCGGGCATCTTGAGGGTAAAAGGCGCGATACGGAAAGCGGGTTCCCAGTAGCACCAACGTATCGGCATTCATCATCGCCTGATAACCGGACGAAAAACCGATAAGGCCGGTCATGCCCACATCATACGGATTGTCCCACTCAAGATGTTCCTTACCGCGCAGGGCATGCACCACCGGCGCTTTTAACTGCTGGGCCAGCGCCACGACCTCATCATGGGCGCCAGCGCAGCCGCTGCCGCACATCAGGGTGACATTTTCGGCCTCGTTGAGCAGGGCGGCAAGCTTCGAGAGTTCGTCCACCGGGGGCACCGCCAGCGGCGCGCGCGGGGAGTACCAGTCAGGCCGTTGCCCTTCCGGCGCCGGCTTGAGCGCGACATCGCCGGGCAGGACAATCACCGATACGCCCCGATCGATAATGGCTTTGCGCATGGCGATGCCCAGTATTTGCGGCAGTTGTTCCGGATTGGACACCAATTCGCAGTAGTGGCTGCACTCACGGAACAGCGACTCGGGATGCGTCTCCTGGAAATAGCCGCTGCCGATTTCACTGGAGGGAATATGGGCGGCGATAGCCAAAACCGGAACTTGGTTGCGGTGGCAGTCGAATAACCCGTTGATAAGATGCAGGTTACCGGGACCGCAGGAGCCGGCGCACACCGCCAACTCGCCGGTCACGTGCGCTTCGGCGCCGGCCGCAAACGCGGCGACCTCTTCATGACGCGTGCCCTGCCACGCTATCGTACCCATTCGGTTAAGGCTGTCGCTCAGACCATTAAGCGAATCGCCGGTGACACCCCAAATTCGCTTCACCCCCGCCCGTTCGAGCGTGTGGGCAATCATTGCCGCCACAGTGTATTTCATGCCTACCTCCGCAGAGAATGTCGCGGCAGCACCGTGCTGGGCGGCCGTCTGGTTATAGGGTAGACCTTATCGACGGCATGGGGTAAGCCAATATGACCGCGCGGCATGGTGCCCGCGGCCGCTTAGCCGCTGGCGTGCACCGAAAACAGGGCGATGAGGACCGGCGCCAACAAACTGAGCAAAAAGCCCTGTACGATCGCCGCGGGCACGATTTCCATCCCGCCGCTGCGCTGCAGCACCGGCAAGGTAAAATCCATCGAGGTGGCGCCGCACAATCCAAGCGCCGTATGGCGTCGGCGTCGTATCAGCAGCGGGATCAGCATAATCGCCAGCAGTTCACGCAGCAGGTCGTTGAAAAACGCCGCGCTGCCGATAACCGGCCCGAATGCATCGGTCATCAGAATACCCGATAGCGAATACCAGCCATAGGCGGACGCAAGAGCCAGCCCGGTGGTCAACGGCAGCCCCAGCAGCATGGCGGCCAGGGCGCCGCCGGCCAGGGCGCTTAGCGCGACCACCAGCGCCACCAGCAATCCGCGGCGGTTGAGGATGATCTGTCTGAGCGTCATGCCGCTGTTGCGCAGCTGGATGCCCACCAGCCACAGCAACAGGATCAGCAGCAGCTCGCTGGCCTGGGTCGCTAGGCTGAACCCGGACCAATGCGTGAGACCGAGCGCGAAGCCGGCGACCACCACGGCGCAAAGCTTGAGCGAGTCGAGAACCATGCGCCAGCGTGAGGGCGGCGGCGCGAGAGCGGCGGCGGCGGGCCAGGGCAGGAGTTTTTCCAGCACTGCCAGCGCCAGCGCATTCATCGCCAGAATACATAAGGCGCTGACGGCGGTAATCATGCCGATCCGCAGCAGGTTGCTGGCGAGATTGGGTAAAAACGCCAGGCTGATGCCCATCAAAAACAGGATAACGTACACCATGGCGCTTAAAGCGCGGTTCACGGCCTGTAGCCAGCGGACGGGCGGACGGGGCAGCAGATAGCCGATAATCAGCGGGACGAGAATGAGCAACAGACTGGCATACATGAACGGACCACTTCCTTATGACGCCGCGAGGCGACGGACCGCCACACGCTAGCGAAAAGCGCCGGCGCTGTAAAGGGCAGCGCTGTGGAAAAAACACCTCACCCTCCACGAGGGCCATAAGGCGGCGGCGATGGCGCCGCGCCGGGGGATTTATCGCATAATTAAACTTGCGTCGTAAAAGAAAAGTGTTATAACTTGATAGTATGCAGGCGCAAGCGGCAAAAAAATGCCAGCGTCAGGCTGGCATTTCATGCGGTGACACCTTTAATTGCGAGGCGCGTTATTAGGCAACAGTCTCGGCTTCAACAGGCACAATCAGGCTCGCATGGTTCCCTTTGGGCCCCTGATGAACCTCGAATCTGACGACTTGCCCCGCTTTCAGCGTCCGGTAACCGTCCATCTGGATCGTTGAATAGTGCGCAAAGATATCCTCGCCGCCGTTTTCCGGGCAGATAAAACCAAAACCTTTGGCGTTATTGAACCATTTAACTTTACCCGTCTCCATGTTTCTACATCCCTCGCAACCGAAGCTTTTATGTGATGAGGATAGTTGACGTCGTAAGCGGCTGATTACCCGCATCCGCTTATGCCTCTACACTCTAGAGGATAGCGATAAGAGATCAAGCGAAGGCTAAAGAGTTGGCTGACGACATTATCAAACTTTGAAGCAGTTAACGCTTTAACCCGTTTTTTCCGGACGGTTGCCGGCACACCCGGACAAAATCCTGACGCCGCCGGCGGCTATTTTGATTATCCAATGGTAAGATGAAAGAAAGGGGCTGCTCTAGCGCAGCGGTGATGATTTAGCGTTGGAACAACACGATGGGTAAGACAAGCGACAGGCTGGATGAGCGCCATCTAGCTGAAGAACAGGTGAAAGATGCGGTACAACCCCCGTCTATGTATAAAGTCATACTTATCAATGACGACTATACTCCAATGGAATTTGTTATTGACGTATTGCAAAAGTTCTTTTCTTATGATGTTGAACGTGCAACGCAACTGATGCTTAGGGTGCATTATCAGGGAAAGGCCGTTTGCGGTATCTATACCGCTGAGGTCGCGGAAACCAAGGCGGTTCACGTCAACCGCTACGCCCGGGAAAACGAGCATCCGTTGCTTTGTACGCTGGAAAAAGCCTGAAAGGGCAATCTATTTGGGGAGGTGCCAATGCTCAATCAAGAACTGGAACTCAGTTTAAACATGGCTTTCGCCAGAGCGCGTGAGCACCGGCATGAATTTATGACCGTGGAACATTTGCTGCTTGCCCTGCTCAGCAACCCTGCGGCGCGTGAAGCGCTGGAGGCGTGCACGGTCGATCTGGTGGCCCTGCGCCAGGAATTGGAAGCCTTTATCGAACAAACCACACCGACCTTACCCGCTAGTGATGAAGAGCGCGAAACGCAGCCCACGCTCAGTTTTCAGCGCGTATTGCAGCGCGCGGTGTTCCATGTCCAGTCGTCCGGGCGTAGCGAAGTGTCCGGCGCCAACGTGCTGGTGGCGATTTTCAGCGAGCAGGAATCCCAGGCGGCCTATTTGCTGCGCAAGCATGACGTCAGCCGGCTGGATGTGGTGAATTTTATCTCCCACGGTACGCGTAAAGACGAGACGCAGGCACCCGGGCCTGAAACGCCGGTCAACGAAGAGCAGTCAGGCGGGGAGGAGCGTATGGAAAACTTCACCACCAACCTTAATCAACTGGCGCGCGTCGGCGGCATCGACCCGCTGATTGGCCGCGATCGTGAGCTGGAACGCGCCATTCAGGTCCTGTGCCGCCGTCGGAAAAACAACCCGCTGCTGGTGGGCGAATCTGGGGTGGGTAAAACCGCCATCGCGGAAGGGCTGGCCTGGCGGATCGTGCGCGGCGAAGTGCCCGAGGTGATCGCCGATTGCACCATTTACTCCCTGGATATCGGTTCGCTGCTGGCCGGCACCAAGTACCGCGGCGATTTCGAGAAACGGTTCAAGGCGCTGCTCAAACAGCTTGAGCAGGACCAGAACAGCATTCTGTTTATCGATGAAATCCACACAATCATCGGCGCCGGTGCGGCTTCAGGGGGGCAGGTGGATGCCGCTAACCTGATTAAACCGTTGCTCTCCAGCGGCAAAATCCGCGTGATGGGCTCCACCACCTACCAGGAATTCAGCAATATTTTTGAAAAAGATCGCGCCCTGGCGCGTCGTTTCCAGAAGATAGACATTACGGAACCGACGGTGGAGGAAACGGTGCAGATCCTGACCGGGCTGAAAACCAAATATGAAGCCCACCACGATGTGCGCTATACCGCCAAGGCGGTGAGGGCAGCGGTGGAGCTGGCGGTGAAATACATTAACGACCGCCATTTGCCGGACAAAGCTATCGATGTCATCGATGAGGCGGGCGCGCGTAGTCGGCTGATGCCTGTCAGCAAGCGTAAAAAGACCGTCAACGTGGCGGATATCGAGTCGGTAGTGGCGCGCATCGCCCGTATTCCGGAGAAAACGGTTTCAGCGAGCGATCGCGACGTGCTGAAAAATCTGGGTGACCGGCTGAAGATGCTGGTTTTTGGTCAGGACAAAGCCATCGAGGTGCTGACCGAGGCGATCAAAATGAGCCGCGCCGGGCTGGGGCAGGAGCATAAACCGGTGGGATCTTTCCTGTTTGCCGGTCCCACGGGCGTCGGTAAAACCGAGGTGACGGTGCAGTTGGCCAAAGCGCTGGATATTGAGCTGCTGCGCTTCGACATGTCTGAATATATGGAGCGACACACCGTCAGCCGCCTGATTGGCGCGCCTCCCGGCTATGTCGGCTACGATCAGGGCGGCCTGTTGACCGATGCTGTATTGAAGCATCCCCATTCCGTGCTGCTGCTTGATGAAATCGAGAAGGCCCATCCGGACGTTTTCAATCTGCTGTTACAGGTGATGGACAACGGTACGCTGACCGACAATAACGGCCGCAAGGCGGATTTCCGCAATGTGATACTGGTGATGACCACCAACGCCGGCGTGCAGGAAACCCAGCGCCAGTCGATAGGGCTGATTCAGCAGGATAACAGCACGGACGCCATGTCGGAGATAAAGAAGGTGTTTACGCCGGAATTCCGCAACCGTCTTGATAATGTGATTTGGTTTAACCATCTCTCTACCGAGGTTATCCAGCAGGTGGTCGACAAATTTATCGTCGAGCTTCAGGCGCAGCTGGATGCCAAGGGCGTTTCGCTGGAAGTCAGCGACGACGCGCGCAACTGGCTCAGCGACAAAGGCTACGACAAAGCCATGGGCGCCCGTCCGATGGCCCGCGTCATGCAGGAGAACCTGAAAAAACCGTTGGCCAACGAGCTGTTGTTTGGTTCGCTGGTGGATGGCGGCTCGGTGCGGGTGGAACTGGACAAAGAGAGCCAAACGCTCAAATACCAGTTCCTCAGCGCGCAAAAACGTAAGGCCGAAGGGGCGGTGCACTAACTCCCGGCGGTTGAGCAGGAGCTACGCAGGGCGATACCTTAGGGTATCGCCTTTTTTTATGCCAGCGCCCGCGGGAGCGCGCAATCTGCTGCGCGTTGGCCGTGGCAACGCGGTGGCGCTATAGGGCGCGATGCATAAGGGGATGCAGGAAGATGCCGGGGGCGAACGAAACAGCAGCTCAGGCGGAATACCGGCTCGGCGGGTAAGCCGTGCGTCAGGGGGAAAACGGGGCGGCACACGCCCTCAAGCCGGAGAGGGGCGATAGCCCGGATAGCGCAGCCGGATAGCCGGTGCTGGGGTCATCGCCTTCTTCAGCCGTTATGGCGGGTAGAAATACTCACCGGCGTCGCGGCAGGGGGAATTATCGCGCATCATGCCGAGGATAATCGTCACCGGAACCGGCCGGGCAACGCGCTCAGATAATCTCAGCGGCTGCGGAAGACAATGCGGCCTTTGCTCAGATCGTACGGGGTCAGCTCAACGGTGACTTTGTCGCCCGTCAGGATACGGATGTAGTTCTTGCGCATTTTACCGGAGATATGTGCGGTCACCACATGTCCGTTTTCCAATTCCACGCGGAACATGGTGTTAGGCAGCGTGTCCAGTACGGTGCCTTGCATTTCAATATTGTCTTCTTTGGCCATCGAATCCTCTAGGTGTGAATACCATAGTTTTTAACCGGCAAGATAATGCCGAAAAACCCTCATTATGTAAAGAAATGATGAAGAAAGCCGCATCATCTGCCGCTTTCAGAATCAGGAAGGACGGTAAAGAGGGTTTGCGGTTGCCAGCAGCCGGCCGCCAGCGATAAAGGTAGTAATTGCGTAAGCATAGCCAGAAAATCGCCGCGCGCAATATTATGCGCCCCGAGCGATGCGGTATGCGAGTTCAATACTTGGCAGTCTACCATTTTTCCGCCCTGATGCATAAAATAACGGCAAAAACACCCCAGCGCCAATTTTGATGCGTTCGGCCGTCGGCTAAACATCGACTCGCCGAAAAACAGCGCCCCCTGCGCTACGCCATACAGGCCGCCGACCAGCGTCTCATCGTCCCACACCTCGATCGAGTGGGCGTGGCCGAGCTGATGCAGATGACTATAGGCGATTTCGACTTCGCTACCGATCCAGCTTCCCTCCGCACCGCGTTCGGCGCAGGCGGAGACCACCTCGGCGAACGCCTGATTCAACGTGACGCGCCAGCGGCAGCGGCGAACGAAGCGGCTAAAACTGCGGCTTTGATGGAACTCATGGGGAAACAGCACCGCGCGCGGATCCGGCGACCACCACAAAATGGCGTCGCCAGGGGAATACCAAGGGAAAATCCCCTGCCGATAGGCCGCCAGCAGCCGCTGTGGCGACAAATCGCCGCCGAAGGCCAGCAGGCCGTTGGGCTCGCTAAGCGCCGTCTGCGGCGGTGGAAAATGCACAGAATCGGGTGAAAGCCGGTAAAGTCGCATGCTGCCGTTAATTACTCCAATCCGTCTGAATACAATCGGCGTGGCGAGACCGACGGGCGTCGGCTATCCTCCGTCGCCTCTCTCTCTAGCGGCCGGTGATAGTGATAATAGCGCCCGCGCTGCGCCATCAGCGCCTGATGGCTACCTTGTTCAATCAGGCTACCGCGATCCATAATACAAATACGATCTAAACGTTCCAATCCCCGCAGCCGATGGGTGACGATGATAACCGTCCGTCCCTGGCCGAGCGTGGTCAACAATTGCAGTATCTGCTGCTCGGTGACGGCATCCAGCCCCTCGGTTGGCTCGTCAAGCAGCCATAGCGGCGCGGCGTGCAGCAGCGCGCGGGCGATGCCCATACGGCGTTGTTCGCCGCCGGAGAGCGCGCGGCCGCCCTCGCCAAGCCAAGCGTTCAATCCCTCGCCCGCCAGTAGCTTCTCCAGGCCGACCTGCCGCACTACCGCGCACAGTTGTTCATCGTCGGCGTCCTGCGCCGCCAGGCGAAGATTATCGCGCAATGTCGCGCTGAATATATGCACGCGCTGCGGCACCACGGCGGTCATCGCGCGTAGCGCGCTTTCGCTCCACTCCCGCAGCGGCACGCCGTTGAGCGCGATATCACCCTCCTCGGGATCCCAGGCGCGGGTCAATAATTGCAGCAAAGTGGATTTCCCGCTACCGGTATGGCCGAGGAGGGCGATATGCTCGCCGGCGGCAACCGTCAGCGACAGCTCATCGATGGCGGGCGCCGCCTGCCCTGGATAGCGAAACCGCACCCGGCTGGCGCTGAGGGCGACGCTCGCGGCCGGCGCAGGGCCGGCGGCGGGGAAAACCACTTCTGGCGACTGATTGATGACCACGTTGAGACGCGCGGCGGCGGCCATCACCTGCCCCAGATGTTGAAACGCGCCAGCCACCGGACCCAGCGCTTCAAAGGCCGCGAGCGTGGCGAAGGCGAACAGCGCAATGAGAGGACCGGACGATCCATCGCCGCCCACGCCGCCGGCGGCGAGCCATAGCACCAGCGTTAACGTCAAGCCGGTCAGCAGCAGCAGCAAACTTTGCGCGCCGGCGCCCAGGCCGCTCTGGCGGCGCTGATGCCCTTGCCAGCGTTGCTCAGTGGCCTCCAATTGTTGGCGGTAGCGCTCGGCGGCGCCGTACAGCGTGAGTTCGGCGTTGCCGGAAAGCCAGGCATTCAGCCGCAGGCGGTATTCGGCGCGTAGTGCGGTCAGCGCTTCGCCCACCGGCCTGCCGGCGCGGTAAAACAGCGGCGGGAACAGCGCCAGAATCACCAGCATTACCGCGCCGAGCGCCAGGCCCGATCGCGGGTCCAGCAGACATAGGCCGGCCGTCACCGCAACCGTTACCACCAGCGCCCCCGCCAGCGGAGAGATCACCCGCAGATAAAGATGATCCAGCGTATCCACATCCGCCACCAGCCGATTAAGCAGTTCCGCCTGGCGGAAGCGGGCAATCGCACCGGGAGAAAGGGGAAGAATACGGCTGAAGGTATAAAGCCGTAAATGCTGCAGCACGCGGAAGGTGGCGTCGTGGCTGACCACCCGCTCCGCCCAGCGGCCGGCGGTGCGGGTAATCGCCGCGCCGCGCACGCCGGCGGCGGGCAGCATGTAGTTGAAGCTGTAGAGGCCGGCGGCGCCCGCCGTCGCCGCGCCGGCGAGGAACCAGCCGGAGAGGGTCAGCAGACCAATGCTGGCCAGCAACGTGACGATAGCGAGCGCAACGCCAAGGGCAAGTTGGCCGCCATGGCGGCGATAGAGGGTCAAATAGGGCAGTAAGGCGCGCATGGTTACAGCTCCTGTGCTCGGGAAGCAATCAAATCTGCCAGCGGCCCGTCGCAGGCGGCCAGGTCGGCATAGCGGCCCTGTTGTGCGATGATACCGCCGGCCATCACCCACACGGCGTCGTAATCCGCTATGGCCTGTAGCTGATGCGTGACCAGCAGCGTGGTTTGGCGACGCGTGGCGCTGTCCAGCGCGCGCATAACCAGCCGTTCGCTGTGGACGTCGAGGCTGGCGGTGGGTTCATCCAGCAACAGCAGCCCCGGGGCGCGGATTAACGCGCGCGCCAGGGCGACACGCTGCGCCTGGCCCACGGACAGAAGACCGGCATCTTCGCCGACGGCGCTGTCCAGGCCGTCCGGCAGCCCCGCAAGGAACTCCGTCACATAGGCCTCCTCCAGCGCCTGCGCCAACTGCGAGGCCGTCGCCGTCGGGGCGCCGAGCAGAACATTGTCGCGCAGGGTCGCCGCCGGCAGCGCCGGGCTCTGACTGACCCAGCTTAACCGTTCACGCCACAGGCGCGGCGATAGCGCACGCAGCTCCAGGCCGTTAACCTGCAGCGAGCCGCGGTAGGGCAAGAACCCCAGGAGCACGCCGAGCAGCGAGCTCTTGCCCGCGCCGCTGGCGCCAACGATAGCCACCCGCTGGCCCGCCGCGAGGGAAAAATTCAGCGGCCCGGCGAGCTCGCTTCCGTCCGGTGCCAGCACCCACAGATCGCGGGCGAGTAAACCGACCGCCCCCGCGGCAGGCGTTTCCTGGCCGGCGCCCTGGCTTGCGTCGTCGTGTTCCAAAAAAGAAACCAGCGATTCCGCGGCGCCCACCGCCTGGGCTTTAGCGTGATAAAAGGTGCCCAGATCGCGCAAGGGTTGGAAAAATTCCGGCGCCAGGATCAACACCAAAAAGCCGGCGAACAGCGTGACGCCGGTGCCGTAACTGCCGAAATGCAGCTCGCCCAGGTAGGAGAAGCCGAAATACACCGCCGCGACGGCGATGGATATCGAGGCGAAGAATTCCAATACGCCGGACGACAGGAACGCCAGCCGCAAGACTTCCATGGTGCGCTGACGGAAGGCCTCGGTGGCGCGGCGGATATCCTCCGTTTCCGCCTCGGCGCGAAAAAACAGCCGCAGGGTTTCCAGCCCGCGCAGCCGGTCGAGGAAATACCCCGACAGGCGCGCCAGCGCCAGAAAGTTGCGCCGGTTGGCGTCAGCGGCGCCCATGCCCACCAACGCCATGAACAGTGGAATGAGCGGCGCGGTCAAAAACAGAATCAGCCCGGCGGCCCAATTGAGGGGAAATACCACGATGAGGATCATTAACGGTACCAGTACCGATAGCGTCATTTGCGGTAAATAGCGGGCGTAGTAGTCGTGCATATCCTCGATTTGTTCCAGCAGCATGCTGCTCCAGCTACCGGCGGGTTTACCGCGGATCCAGGCCGGCCCCAGCCGCTCGAGGCGATCCAGCACCTGAGCGCGGATTTGGCGGCGCAGCACGCTGCCGGCGATAAAGCCTACCCGCTCACGAACGTAGTTGACCGCCGCGCGCAGCGCGAATAACGCCGCCAGAACCACAAAGTGGCCGGTCAGGCTGGCGCGCGGGATATTCTCCATGATCAATGCCTGTAGCAGGGCGGCCAGTGCCCAGGCCTGGGCAACGATAATTAAGGCGCTTAGCAGGCCGAGCAGCATGGAAAGGCGCAGCCAGCGGTTCACCCGCTGACTTTGCGAATTGAGCCAGCGTACCAGGATGTGTTGTCGATTCTTATTCATTGAACGTCAGTTTCCAGCCGGAGCGGCAAGCGTTAACATTGGAAATCCCATGCCGGGAAGCGAGACCGGAATGACCTGAAGCTTGCCGGTGCGCCGACATCTTACCCTGTTGCGCGCGAGGTGAAAATCATTGCCGGGCAATTAGCGCGGATGGGGCCTTCAGGCTGCGCCGCGGTCGACGGAGGGGGGGAGCGCTCGGATAATCTTAACGCGCCACCGAGGGTTGCGCCGGCGCGCGCCAAGCGGCCGTGAAGATGAGCGCCCGGACCCGCTTATTGCGCCTTGGCGCATGCAACGCACAGGAGAGAGTACGGACGCGTGCGGTCGGCGGCCGAGCGTAGGCGTGTTCCTCCACCCAGGCAAAGATAAAGAAAAGGCGGCCGAGGCCGCCCTGCTGAGCGAGGCGGCCATCGCATGCGCCACTCGCCCTGCCGCACACAGACGTTGCACGTTAGAGTGAGCCGGCCTGCGCCAGACCGTCGAGATAACGTTCGGCGTCCAGCGCCGCCATACAGCCGGTCCCGGCGGAGGTAATCGCCTGGCGGTAGTTATGGTCCATGACGTCGCCGGCCGCGAAAACGCCCGGAATCGAGGTGGCGGTCGCGTTGCCGTTAATCCCGGACTGCACGCGCAAATAACCGTTTTGCAACGCCAGCTGCGAGCCGAAAATGGCGGTATTGGGGCTGTGGCCGATAGCGATAAAGACCCCGGCGACCGCCAAATCTTCATGAGCAGTGCCGGCCACTTCTTTCAGCCGCACGCCGGTGACGCCCATTTCGTCACCCAACACCTCTTCCAGCGTCCGGTTGGTATGCAGGACGATATTGCCATTATTGACTTTATCCATCAGCCGGTCGATGAGGATCTTTTCCGAACGGAAGGTATCGCGGCGGTGGATTAAATGCACCTCTTCGGCGATATTGGCCAGATACAGGGCTTCCTCCACGGCGGTATTGCCGCCGCCGACCACCGCCACTTTCTGGTTGCGGTAAAAGAAACCATCGCAGGTGGCGCAGGCGGACACCCCTTTCCCTTTATAGGCTTCCTCGGACGGCAGGCCCAGATAGCGCGCGGAGGCGCCGGTGGCGATAATAAGCGCATCGCAGGTGTATTCGCCGCTGTCGCCGACCAGGCGGAACGGACGGTTGTGCAGATCCACCTGGGTAATGTGGTCGAAAATGATTTCCGTGTTGAATTTTGTGGCGTGGGCGTACATGCGCTCCATCAACAGCGGCCCGGTCAACCCTTCGGGGTCGCCCGGCCAGTTTTCCACCTCGGTGGTGGTGGTCAGCTGCCCGCCTTGCTCCATACCGGTGATTAAAACCGGATTCAGATTGGCGCGTGCGGCATAGACCGCGGCGGTATAGCCCGCCGGCCCTGAACCCAATATGAGTAATTTACTGTGTTTCACCGTAGACATGTTTTCCTCGTTGTCATCGCCTCAATAACCAGGGCATTGTAAGAAAATTACCAGAGTTAAAAAAGGATGCAAAAAGTAGTTAACGATTTTTCCAATTAATCGCGGCTATCGATGCCGCCAGCAGGGCATAATCGGGGAAAAAACCCCGCTAAACCCGCCCTGTGGCGAAGGTTGTCGCTAACAATCGGTATGTTGTTCTGATTTTTAACGTTTTACTTTGACAATCGGCTGCGCTTTTGCGAAAACATCTAGACGGGCAAATAAACAGGCCGAGGCTGGCCGCCCGTGCTGGGCAGCACGGTGGGTTTGCGCTGCCGCGCGCGTTAAGCCGTTAAGGCGCGTCACGCGCTCCCTGATGCCGTTTAGTATGTTGACAGACAGGTTCTAAATGGTTCCAGAAAAGGTTGACCTTAAAAAAAACCGATAATAGGTCTTTAGACAACCCCTGACACAATGAAGTAAGTAAGGGTATGGCAAGTACAGGGAAGGAATTGAGAGAGACACTAATGATGGTAGACAATAAAAAGCGCCCGGGGAAAGATCTCGATCGTATCGACCGCAATATCCTGAACGAGCTGCAAAAAGACGGACGGATTTCCAATGTCGAGTTATCGAAGCGGGTCGGCTTATCGCCCACCCCCTGTCTGGAACGCGTGCGCCGCCTGGAGCGCCAGGGTTTCATCCAGGGATATACCGCGCTGTTGAACCCGCACTATCTGGATGCGTCGTTACTGGTGTTTGTTGAGATTACCCTCAACCGCGGCGCGCCGGATGTGTTCGAGCAATTCAACGCCGCGGTGCAGAAGCTGGAAGAAATTCAGGAGTGCCATCTGGTTTCAGGCGATTTCGACTATTTGTTGAAAACGCGCGTGCCGGATATGTCCGCCTATCGTAAACTGCTCGGCGAGACGCTGCTGCGCCTGCCCGGCGTGAACGACACCCGGACCTATGTGGTCATGGAAGAAGTGAAACAGAGTAATCGTCTGGTCATAAAGACGCGTTAAGGAGCATTCCAGGTGCAAATACGGTTTGTTTTGGTTACACTCCTGTGAATTCATACAGTCCCAGCGCCGGACAGCACCTCGGCGCTGTTATTATATCGGTTAACAGGAACCTGGAGAGCCTTTCTTGAGCCAGGAATATACAGAAGATAAAGACATCGCCCTCAAAAAACTCAGCAGCGGCCGCCGGCTACTGGAGGCTGTGCTGGTTGTTGTGGGTATTTTTGCGTTTTATTTGATGGTGGCGCTGGTCAGCTTCAGCCCCTCCGATCCGAGCTGGTCGCAGACCGCCTGGCATGGCCCGATACACAATCTGGGCGGCGGGGTAGGGTCGTGGTTTGCCGATACCCTGTTTTTCACCTTCGGCGTGTTGGCCTATGCGCTGCCGCCTATCATGCTGTTTTTCTGCTGGAGCGCTTTCGCCCAGCGCGACAGGCGTGACTATGTGGATTTATTCGGCCTGTCGCTGCGGCTTATCGGCAGCCTGGCGCTGCTGCTCACCTCCTGCGGCCTGGCCGCGCTTAACGTCGACGATCTCTACTATTTCGCCTCCGGCGGCGTTATCGGCAGCCTGCTGAGCAACGCGATTCTGCCGTGGTTCAACGGTATCGGCGCCACCCTCGCGCTGCTGTGCGTCTGGGCGTCGGGGCTTACTCTGTTCACCGGCTGGTCGTGGCTGACCATCGCCGAAAAAATCGGTGCGGTGGTGCTGGGCTGTCTGACGTTTGTCTCCAACCGCAGCCGGCGCGATGATGAAGAGGATGACGGCGGCCGCCGCTCCCGCGCCGCGCACGATGATGAGGATGATGCGCGCCACTTCGGCGACGACGACGACCCGCTGCTGCGTCCGTACGCGGCGCAGGAAGTAAACCCGGATCCGCTGCTGCGGCCATCGGCCGCGGCGATCGCGGCGCGCCGGAGCGAGGCGGCGCAGAGCGGCCACGGTCTGGCCGGGCCGGCCGTCGCTGCTTATCCGCAGGTTGAGCCGCCCAGCGATGACCCGCTGTCGACGCCCCCCAGCGCCGGCAGCGTCGCTCCCCAGGCCTTGTCCGGCGCGTTGGGGGCGAGCGCCATGTCGCCGGCCGCCGGCGCGACGGGTCAGGTCGGTGCCGACGGTGCACGCATGGATTATCCCGCGCAGGGCGCCTGGGCCGAACAGGCGCCATCCTCCGCCCTGCCGCCGACGCAGGCCGACCAGGTGCCGCATTACCGTTTTGAATTGCCCGGCACGCCGGCCGATTCGCACGCTTTGGCCGCGGAGGACGACGGGCCGCGTCTGGGCGACTGGCAACGGGATCTGGATGCGCCCCATACCCCTTATGATTTCACCGTAGCCCAGCAAAACAGCGGTGCGCTGGCGGCCGGCGCCGCCGCCGCGGGGCAAAGCGGCACGCCGCTGACCTTCATGCCGGCTTTTTCCGCCAGCGGCAACGATTACAATCCGCAGGTAAAACAGGGCATCGGCCCGGAACTGCCGCGCCCGAAACCGGTGCGCATCCCGACGCGACGCGAACTCGCCTCGTACGGGATCAAGATCCCCTCTCAGCAGCGACCCGCGCTGGAGGAACGGCAAGAAGCACCTCAGGCGGGGGACGCGCCGGCTGCCGACGTCGACGATCGCCAGACGGTGGCGCAGTACTCCGACGCGCCATCAGCCGACGGCGCGTCGAAACCGGCGTTCGCCTCCCCGGACGAAGCCGCGGCCTGGGATGAGCAGCAGCGTCTGGCGGAAGATTTTGCCCAACAGCAGAGGCAGCGCTATCCCGGCGCCGCCCCGGCGGGGCACGACAGTGATCTTGACGGCGGCGCCTCGCCGCTATCGACGGCGCCCGGCAATGACCGCCGCCATGAGGTGAAGTTTGCGCCCGGCAACGACCGCGGCCCTGAGTCAGGGTTTGCGTCGGCGGGCGATGATAATCGCGGCCGTGAAGCGGCCGGTATGGATCGCCGCCATGAGGCGGGTTTCGCGGCGCCGGACGCGCGGTTTACGCCGTCCCGCCACGATGAACGCGGGCAATCCGCCGCTTATCCGAGCGATGACGATAGCTGGCCGGACGACGATGCCCCCTGGCACGACGATGACGCGCCGCCGCAGGACAACCCCTTCGGCCAGCCCGCGCCGCAGACGCCGGCCATGGATAGCCTGATTCATCCGTTCCTGATGCGTCAGGAGCAGCCGCGGCAAAAACCGTCCACGCCGCTGCCGACCATGGATCTTCTCACGCCGCCGCCGCGTGAGGAAGAGCCGGTGGACATGTTCGCACTTGAGCAGACGGCGCGTCTGGTGGAAGCCCGGCTGGCTGATTATCGCGTCAAGGCGGAAGTCGTGGGCATATCGCCGGGGCCGGTCATTACCCGTTTCGAGCTGGATCTGGCCCCCGGGGTGAAAGCGGCGCGCATCTCCAATCTGTCGCGCGATCTGGCGCGGTCGCTGTCGGCGATGGCGGTGCGGGTGGTGGAAGTGATCCCCGGTAAACCCTACGTCGGCCTGGAGTTGCCCAACAAACGGCGTCAAACGGTCTATCTGCGCGAAGTGTTGGATTGCGAGAAATTCCGCGACACCGCCTCGCCGCTGGCGCTGGTGCTCGGTAAGGACATTGGTGGTCAGCCGGTGATTGCCGATCTGGGCAAAATGCCGCATCTGCTGGTGGCGGGAACCACCGGCTCCGGGAAATCGGTGGGGGTCAATGCCATGATCCTCAGCATCCTGTATAAAGCGACGCCAAAAGAGGTGCGCTTTATCATGATCGACCCGAAAATGCTGGAGCTGTCGGTGTATGAAGGCATCCCCCATTTGCTGACCGAAGTGGTTACCGATATGAAGGACGCCGCCAACGCGCTGCGCTGGTGCGTGGGCGAAATGGAACGGCGCTATAAGCTGATGTCGGCCCTCGGGGTGCGCAATCTGGCGGGCTACAATGAGCGTATTGAACAGGCGGACGGCATGGGCAGGCCGGTGCCGGATCCCTTCTGGAAACCGGGCGACGGCATGGCGGAAACGCCGCCGGTGCTGGAGAAGCTGCCTTATATCGTGGTGATGGTGGATGAATTCGCCGATCTGATGATGGCGGTCGGCAAGAAAGTGGAAGAGCTGATTGCTCGCCTGGCGCAGAAGGCGCGCGCCGCCGGTATTCATCTGGTACTGGCGACGCAGCGGCCGTCGGTGGACGTTATCACCGGTCTTATCAAGGCCAACATCCCGACGCGCATTGCCTTTACCGTTTCAAGCAAAATCGATTCCCGCACCATTCTCGACCAGACCGGCGCGGAGTCGCTGCTGGGTATGGGGGATATGCTCTACCTGGCTCCCAACTCCTCGCTGCCGGTGCGCGTCCATGGCGCCTTTGTCCGCGATGAAGAGGTGCATGCGGTGGTCAACGACTGGAAAGCCCGCGGACGGCCGCAATATATCGACAGCATCACCAGCGCCGGCGATGAGGGCGAGGGCGGTGGCGGCGGTCTGGACGGCGACGAAGAGCTGGATCCGCTGTTCGACCAGGCGGTGGCTTTCGTTATCGACAAACGCCGGGCGTCGATTTCCGGCGTGCAGCGCCAGTTCCGCATCGGCTACAACCGCGCCGCGCGCATCGTTGAGCAAATGGAATTGCAGGGCATTGTCAGCTCGCCCGGGCACAACGGCAACCGCGAAGTGCTGTCCCCGCCGTCGCAGGAGTAGGCCCCACGCCGGAGCGCGCGTGCAAAGATGCGTAAACCGGGACGTTTCAGAGGATATTCCTATGGCGTCCCGCCCGTCTTCCGATAAAGTTAACGCTGTCGCCGCGCCTCGAAAGGGAGCGCGCGGGTTCACTCTTTCAAGGAATGCCCATAATGAAAAAACGGTTGATGACCGCTTGTCTGTTTGCCGCCGTGCTGGCGGCCCCGGCTTTTGCCGACGATGCCGACGCGCTGCAAAGCCGCCTGAATCAGGTCAATAGTTTCCACGCCAGCTTTACCCAGCGGGTGACCGGCGCCGAAGGCGGCGCGGTCCAGGAAGGTGAAGGGGAACTGTGGGTGAAACGGCCGAATCTGTTCAATTGGCATATGACCGCGCCGGATGAAAGCGTGCTGGTCTCCGACGGCAAAACCCTGTGGTTCTATAATCCTTTCGTTGAACAAGCGACCGCCAACTGGCTGAAAAACGCCACCGGCAATACGCCGTTCATGCTGATAACCCGCAACAGCGCCGCCGACTGGCGTCAGTACAACGTGAAGCAGCAGGGCGACAGTTTCTCGCTGGTGCCGAAGTCCGATAACGGTAATCTGAAGCAGTTTACGATTAAAGTGACCGCCAACGGTACTATTGAAGGTTTCACCGCCGTGGAGCAGGATGGCCAGCGCAGTGCTTATGAGCTGAAAAGCCAAAAGAACGGCCCGGTGGAGGAGGCCAAATTCCACTTTACGTTGCCGAAAGGCGTGACGCTGGACGACCAGCGCCAGTGAGGTAACTATGGGTAACCTGTCCCTGGACTTTTCCCAAAACGCATTCCAACCGCTGGCGGCGCGCATGCGCCCGTCGACGCTTGAGGAGTATATCGGTCAGAGCCATCTGCTGGCGGCGGACAAACCGCTGCCGCGGGCGATCAAAAACGGCCAGCTCCATTCGATGATTTTGTGGGGACCGCCGGGGACCGGCAAAACGACCCTGGCGGAACTTATTGCCCGCTATGGCCAGGCCGACGTGGAGCGCCTGTCGGCGGTGACCTCCGGTATCAAGGAGATCCGCGAGGCCATCGAACGGGCGCGGCGCAATCGCGATGCCGGGCGACGCACCATCCTGTTTGTCGATGAGGTGCATCGTTTTAATAAAGGCCAGCAGGACGCCTTTTTGCCGCATATTGAAGAGGGCACCATCACCTTCATCGGCGCTACCACCGAAAACCCCTCCTTTGAGCTGAATTCGGCGCTGCTTTCCCGCGCCAAGGTCTATCTGCTGAAAGGCCTGACGGCCGACGACATCGGCCTGGTGCTCGATCAGGCCATGCAGGACAACGCGCGCGGCTACGGCGGCCAGAATATCGTGCTGCAACCGGAAACCCGCCGCCTGCTGGCGGCGTGGGTGAACGGCGACGCGCGTCGGGCGCTCAACAGCCTGGAGATGATGGCGGACATGGCGGAAACCGACGCCGAGGGCCAACGGGTGCTTACTCCCGCGCTGTTAAACGAGATAGCCGGCGAGCGCAACGCGCGCTTTGATAACAAAGGGGATCGCTATTACGATCTGATTTCGGCGCTGCATAAATCGGTGCGCGGATCCGCCCCCGATGCGGCGCTGTATTGGTACGCGCGCATAATCACCGCCGGCGGCGATCCGCTGTATGTCGCGCGCCGTCTGCTGGCTATCGCCTCGGAAGATGTGGGCAACGCCGATCCGCGCGGCATGCAGGTCGCCATCGCCGCCTGGGACTGTTTTACCCGCGTGGGGCCCGCGGAGGGGGAGCGAGCCATTGCCCAGGCGATTGTTTATCTGGCCTGCGCGCCAAAAAGTAATGCGGTCTACACCGCTTTCAAAGCGGCGATGCGCGATGCGCGCGAGAAAGCGGATTACGATGTGCCGGCGCATCTGCGCAATGCCCCGACCCGGTTGATGAAGGAGATGGGAATGGGGGCCGAATACCGCTACGCTCACGATGAACCCAACGCCTACGCCGCCGGCGAGGACTATTTCCCGCCCGAGATGGCGCATACCCGTTACTATCAGCCCAGCTCACGCGGGCTGGAGGGCAAAATCGCTGAAAAGCTCGCCTGGCTGGGCGCGCTGGATCAAAATAGCCCGACAAAACGCTACCGATAACCCCACCGTTGCGGTAAGGTTAGCAGTGCTGAATTCATGACGCGGCCCCGCCCTGGGCGCCGCGCGGCCATAGACTTACATCGTCAACGTACATCAGATAATCATAAGCACAGGACTAGCATGCTCGATCCCAATCTACTGCGTAACGAGCTCGACGCAGTCGCCGAAAAATTGGCTCGCAGGAAATTCAAACTGGATGTGGCGACCTTGCGCCAGCAGGAGGAGCGCCGCAAAGTGCTCCAGGTGGAAACCGAAAATCTGCAGGCTGAACGCAATGCCCGCTCCAAGGCCATCGGCGCCGCGAAATCGCGCGGGGAAGATATCGAGCCACTGCGCCAGGAGGTCAATCAGCTGGGTGAGCGCTTGAGCGCCGCCAAGACGGAACTGGACGCCCTGCAGGGTGCGATCCGCGATTACGCGCTGTCGCTGCCCAATATCCCCGCCGACGAGGTGCCCGACGGCCGTGATGAAAATGACAATCGGGAAGTGTCGCGCTGGGGCGAACCGCGCCAGTACGATTTCCCCATCCGCGACCACGTGGAGCTGGGTGAAATGGCGGGCGGGCTCGATTTTGCCGCGGCGGTGAAGCTGACCGGCGCGCGCTTTGTGGTGATGCGCGGCCAAATCGCCCGCCTGCACCGGGCGCTGGCGCAGTTCATGTTGGACCTGCACACCGAGCAGCACGGCTATCTGGAGCACTATCTGCCCTATCTGGTCAATCACGCCTCGCTGTACGGCACCGGCCAACTGCCGAAGTTTGCCGAGGATTTGTTTCATACCCAGCCGCTCAGCGAAGAAGCGGAAACCAGCGCCTATGCGCTGATCCCGACCGCGGAGGTGCCGCTGACCAACCTGATGCGCGACGAGATCATCGAGGAAGACGCGCTACCGCTGAAAATGACCGCCCATACGCCGTGCTTCCGCTCCGAGGCCGGCTCTTACGGGCGCGATACCCGCGGGCTTATCCGTATGCATCAGTTCGACAAAGTGGAAATGGTGCAGGTGGTCAAACCGGCGCAGTCGATGCAAGCGCTGGAAGAGATGACCGGCCATGCCGAAAAGGTGCTGCAACTGCTGCAACTGCCGTACCGCAAAGTGCTGCTGTGTACCGGCGATATGGGTTTCGCGTCCTGTAAAACCTACGATCTGGAAGTCTGGCTGCCGGCGCAGAATACCTACCGCGAAATCTCCTCGTGCTCCAACATCGGGGACTTCCAGGCGCGCCGTATGCAGGCGCGTTACCGCAGCCGGACCGACAAAAAGCCGCAGCTGGTGCATACGCTGAACGGATCTGGCTTGGCGGTTGGCCGCACGCTGGTGGCGGTGCTGGAAAACCATCAACTGGCCGATGGCCGCATTGAAATACCGGCGGTGCTACGGCCCTACATGAACGGGCTGACCCATATCGGTTAAGGGTCCGACGATCGCAACGCGCCCGCCGAGGCGCGTTTTTTTTTGCGCACCATCAGGCCTGTTTCCTGTTGTTGCGCAAAAAATGCGGCGACAGATTTTGGCCGATTGACTTTTTATGCCGTAGTGGCATGATGCGCGCAATCTCTTCTCTGAGGCTGCGTTTCCCATACCATGTCCGCCTATTCTCGCCCGGTGCTCTTACTGCTCGCGGGCCTCTTGTTATTGACGATTTCCATTGCCGTGCTGAACACGCTGGTGCCGCTCTGGCTCAGCCACGCCTCGCTGCCCACCTGGCAGGTCGGCCTGGTCAGTTCGTCCTATTTTACCGGTAATTTGGCCGGTACCTTGCTCGCCGGGGTGCTGATTAAACGGTTCGGCTTCACCCGCAGTTATCATATGGCCTGTTTGCTGTTCGCGCTGGCCACCGCGGCGTTGGGGCTGGCGGATGGGTTCCCTAGCTGGTTGCTGCTGCGGTTCCTGGCCGGCGTTGCCTGCGCGCTGATTTGGGTGGTGGTGGAAAGCGCGCTGATGCGCAGCGGTACCGTTCATAGCCGCGGCCAGCTATTGGCGGCCTATATGATGATTTATTATTTGGGCACCGTCGTCGGGCAGTTGCTGCTAAGCGGCGTCGCCACCGCGCTGACGGCGGTACTGCCGTGGGCGGTCAGCCTGATGGTGAGCGCGATGCTCCCCTTGTGGTTCGCCCCACTGGCGCCTCCCAGCGCGAGTGCGCCGCGGGTCGCGCTCTGGCCGATGCTGCTGCGCCGCAACGCCAGGCTGGGTGTCAACGGCTGTATCATTTCGGGCATCGTGCTCGGCTCGCTGTACGGCCTGATGCCGCTTTATCTGTCCCACCTCGGCCTGAGCGATGGTCACGTCGGCTATTGGATGGCGCTGCTGGTCAGCGCCGGTATCCTTGGCCAATGGCCGGTCGGGCGCCTGGCGGACCGCTACGGTCGTTTGATGGTGCTGCGGGTGCTGGTGTTTATGGTTATCCTCGGCAGTCTGGCGATGTTGAGTCATGCCGCGATGGCGCCGGCGCTGTTTGTGCTTGGCTGCTCCGGTTTTACTCTTTATCCGGTGGCGATGTCCTGGGCCTGCGAAAAGGTCAGCCCGGATGAACTGGTCGCCATGAACCAGGCGCTATTGCTCAGCTATACCCTCGGCAGCCTGTTCGGTCCGTCGATGACCGCCATGCTGATGCAGCGTTATTCGGATCATCTGCTGTTTGTCATGATTGCGGCGGTGGCGCTGGTGTATCTGGTGATGCTGCTGCGCAAACCGGATCGCCACCATACGCCGGTGGCCACCGCCTGAGAGCGACGCCGGCTGAGGGGCATCCTGCCAATGACTTAGCCGGCGTGAGCGCGTCTGCTCCCGGCGCCGGCACGCTTTTGCCCTGCGTACCGATTCGCCGCCGACGCGCTTTTCTCGCACCAGAAACGGCCAGGCCTGCCGCCTCCGAGTCCGCTCTGGCGCCGGCTGGCTTACGCCGCGGCGGCGGTCCTGCCGTCGGCTTTTGCCGCCAGCGCGGTCTGACTCGCCGTTGCGCGGTTGAGGGGGGCGGCACCGCGCCCTGGTACTAAACGTTTTCCGCCAGCGTTTGCGGCAGCGCGCTCGGTTGCATTTGCGCCTGCTCGTCATCATCGTGACGCGTGAAGCGCCAGCAGCGGGTGTGATAACGCGCGACGCTATTGCGATGCGCCACGCTAACCAGCGTAATGTGCGGCAAGGTGTCAATCAGCAGACGATACATAAGCTGCTCATTCTCATCGTCCAGCGCGCTGGTCGCTTCATCTAAAAACAGAATCTCCGGCTTTATCAGAAGGGCGCGGGCGAACGCCAGCCGCTGCTGTTCACCGGGCGAAAGCCAGTGGCTCCAATTGGCCTCGTGATTGAGGCGCGGCAGCAGATGTTTGAGGCGACACTGTACCAACACTTCATGCATTTGCGCTTCGGTAAAGTGATCCGGCGCATCGGGGTAGCACAGCGCGCCTTTCAGTGTGCCGATGGGAATATAACTGCGCTGCGGTAAAAACAGCAGCTTACGATCCTCTTGCAGAGAAATGCCGCCGCTGCCATAGGGCCAAATGCCGGCAATGGCCCGCAGCAGCGTGGATTTACCACAGCCGGACGGCCCGGCCACCAGCACCCGCTCGCCGGGAGCAATGGACGCGGTGACCGGCGCAAAAAGGGCACGGCCGTCGGGAACGTTGAGCGTTAACGCCCGCAAAGATAGCGCTTGAAGCGGGTCTCGCGCACGTTCGATAGGCGTATTTTGGCTGCTATGGCGGTCTACCGCGGCGTTAAAACCCGCCAAACGGTTGATGCAGGCTTTCCAATTAGCCAATTGGGTAAAGGCATCGATAAACCAGGACAGCGAGCCCTGAATCTGGCCGAAGGCGGAGTTAATCTGCATCAGCGTACCGAGCTGGATAGCGCCGGAGAAGTAGCGCGGGGCGGCCACCAGGATGGGAAAAATAATGGCAAACTGCCCATAGAAGTTGCTGGCGACGTTCAGCCGGCGACCGACGCGCATGATGGACCACCAGTTATCCTTGATCGACTCAAAGCGGTCGTCCAGCTGTGTCGCCTCGCGCGGTTCACCTTGATAAAGCGCAATGGCATCGTTGTTTTCGCGAATGCGGATCAGCCCGAAACGGAAATTTGCCTCAAACTTCTCCTGCATAAAGCCCAAGCTCACCAGAGGGCGGCCCACTTTCCAAATAATAAGGGAACCGACGCCGGCGTACAAAATGGCAAACCAGACCATATAGCCCGGGATGGTCACGTGATGGCCGCTGAACACAAAACTCAGCGGGCCGCTTACCGACCAAAGAATTGAAATAAAGGTGACGAAAGTGACCACACTGGACAGCAGGCCGAGGGTCAGCGAAAGGGTGCCGTTGGTCAAGGCGTTCAAGTCTTCGGCGATACGCTGATCGGGGTTATCCACCGTTTGCTGCTGTTCCGTATGATAGTAAACGTGATGAGACAACCATTTTTCCATGTACTGCCGAGTCATCCAGCGGCGCCAGTGCATCTGCAACCCTTGAGTGAGATAGATCTTATAGATGGAAAGCAGGATATACAGCAGCGCCAGCCAGGTGAATTTGAACAGTTGGCTTTTAAACACCGGGAAGTTTTTCGTTTGCAGCGCGTCATAAAACACCCGGTTCCACTGGTTGAATAACACGCTTAAATAAACGATAGCCAAAGACAGAATGATAATGACGGCCAACAGGCCCCAGGCTCGCCATTTTTCTTCTGAACGCCAATACGGCGCAATGAGCCGCCAAATGTCCCGCCAGCGGGCTGCTTTAATGTGGTTTGCTTTCATAACCTCTAATCACATTTATTGTTCAAACAAATATGATACGACATTAGACATTATGCCTTGTTCATAAATTTGCAGGATTAGTAAGTAAACATGTAATACACCGGGGCTGGCGAAACGCCAGAGCGCGTCACGGGGGGGGGGGCGACAGGTCGCGGCCCGCCCACGGCGGGCTGCCGCTCGGCGCGCTCGCCTTAGTACATCACCTTGTGGCCATAGCCCGCCAAAATATCGCGTACGCGATTCATGGTTTCGGTAGTGGGCGGTTTAACGCCTTCCAGCTTGTACTCCTCGCCCATGGCGATCCATTTATGCTTGCCCAGTTCGTGGTAAGGCAGCAGCTCGATTTTCTCGATATTGCTCATATGCTGGGTAAACTCGCCAAGCATATGGACCGATTTATCGTCGTCCGACCAGCCCGGCACCACCACATAACGCAGCCAGGTACGCTTGTTGATCTTGGCCAGATAGCGGGCGAAATCCAGGGTACGGTGATTGGACACCCCGACCAGATTCTGGTGGATATCGTCATTCATCTCTTTGATATCCAGCATCACCAAATCGGTGACCTCCAGCAGCTCGTCAATCACAGGATCGTAGCGCCGAACAAAACCGTTGGTATCCAGACAGGTGTTGATGCCCTCGGCATGGCAGGCGCGGAACCAGTCGCGCACGAACTCCGCCTGCAAAATCGCTTCGCCGCCGGACGCGGTAACGCCGCCGCCGGACGCGTTCATGAAATGGCGATAGGTGATCACCTCGCGCATGATCTCCTCAACGGTGATCTCTCGCCCGCCGTGGGTATCCCAGGTATCGCGATTGTGGCAATACAGACAGCGCATCAGGCAGCCCTGGAAAAAAATGATAAAACGAATGCCGGGGCCATCGACGGTACCGCAGGATTCAAAGGAATGGATACGACCAGTAACAGACATGGCAGGGAGTTCTCCATTGATAATGGAATAATAAGTTTTGGCTGAAAGCCTGCTTACGGTAAGTATAGCCGTCAGACAAAACGCGCTGTTCCATTGGGCGCGCCGCGCCGAGTAAAAAGGCCCCACTTTCGTGGAGCCTTTATTTTACGCCCTTTAAGACGGTGTGGGAAATTACATTGATTCAGTGAAGGTACGGGTGATGACGTCCTTCTGCTGCTCTTTGGTCAGCGAGTTGAAGCGTACCGCATAACCGGACACGCGAATGGTCAGGTTCGGGTAATCTTCCGGATGTTCCATGGCTTTCACCAGCATTTCCCGGTTCATCACGTTGACGTTCAGATGCTGACCGCCTTCAACGCCGGCTTCATGATGGAAATAACCATCCATCAGACCCGCCAGGTTGGCCTTACGTACGTCGTCGTCTTTACCCAGCGCCTTCGGCACGATAGAGAAGGTGTAGGAAATCCCGTCCTTCGCATAGGCGAACGGCAGTTTAGCCACCGAGGTCAGCGAGGCGACGGCGCCTTTCTGGTCACGGCCATGCATCGGGTTGGCACCCGGTCCAAACGGCGCGCCGGCGCGCCGGCCGTCCGGGGTATTACCGGTTTTCTTACCGTACACCACGTTGGAGGTAATGGTCAGAATCGACTGGGTCGGGACCGCGCCGCGGTAGGTGGTCAGCTTCTGGATTTTCTTCATGAAGCGTTCAACCAGGTCGCAGGCGATGTCGTCGACGCGCGGGTCGTTATTACCAAACTGCGGGTATTCGCCTTCAATGTTGAAGTCGATAGCCAGGCCGTCTTCGTCGCGGATAGGGGTGACTTTGGCATATTTAATAGCGGACAGCGAGTCGGCGGCGATGGACAGACCGGCGATGCCGCAGGCCATGGTGCGATAGACATCACGGTCGTGCAGCGCCATCAGCGAGGCTTCGTAGCTGTATTTGTCATGCATGTAATGGATGATATTCAGCGCGGTGACATACTGTTTGGCCAACCAGTCCATGAAATGGTCGGTACGTTCCAGCACGCGATCATAATCCAGTACTTCATCCGCCAGCGGTTCCCATTTCGGACCGACCTGCATTTTCAGTTTTTCATCCACGCCGCCATTGATAGCGTACAGCATGGTTTTCGCCAGGTTGGCGCGAGCGCCGAAGAACTGCATTTGTTTGCCGACCACCATCGGGCTGACACAGCAGGCGATAGCGTAGTCGTCGTTGTTGAAGTCCGGACGCATCAGGTCATCGTTTTCATACTGCACGGACGAGGTGTCGATGGACACTTTCGCGGTGAACTTCTTGAAGTTCATCGGAAGTTTTTCCGACCACAGGATGGTCATATTCGGTTCCGGCGACGGACCCATGGTGTAGAGGGTATTCAGGAAACGGAAACTGTTTTTGGTTACCAGGGTACGACCATCGACGCCCATACCGCCGAGGGATTCGGTTGCCCAGATCGGGTCGCCCGAGAACAGTTCGTCGTATTCCGGCGTACGCAGGAAGCGCACCATACGCAGTTTCATGACCAGATGGTCGATGAGTTCCTGAGCCTGGTCTTCGGTCAATTTGCCGGCCTTCAGATCGCGTTCGATGAACACGTCCAGGAAGGTTGACACGCGGCCGAAGGACATCGCGGCGCCGTTTTGGGATTTCACGGCGGCCAGATAACCGAAGTAAGTCCACTGCACGGCTTCCTGCGCGGTGGTGGCCGGCCCTGAGATATCGCAGCCGTATTTGGCGGCCATCTCTTTAATCTGAGCCAGTGCGCGGTGCTGGTCGGCGATTTCTTCGCGCAGGCGGATGGTCTGTTCCAGATCTTCGCCGTTTTCCAGTTTGGTTTGCAGCGACTGGAACTGGGCGAATTTATCTTTCATCAGATAGTCGATACCGTACAGGGCAACACGACGGTAATCGCCGATGATGCGGCCACGGCCGTAAGCGTCGGGCAGACCGGTCAGCACGCCCGCTTTGCGACAGCGCAGGATATCGGGGGTGTAAACATCGAAAACGCCCTGGTTATGGGTTTTACGGTAGTCGGTGAAGATTTTCTTCAGGCCCGGATCCAGCTCGCGATCGTACGCTTTGCAGGAGCTTTCCACCATTTTGATGCCGCCGAACGGAATAATGGCGCGTTTAAGCGGCGCATCGGTTTGCAGGCCGACGATCTTTTCCAGTTTTTTATTGATATAGCCGGCGTCATGGGAGGTAATGGTGGCGGCGACATCGGTATCAAAATCGACCGGCGCATGGGTGCGGTTCTCGATTTTGATCCCTTCCATCACTTTTTCCCACAGCGACGTCGTGGCGGCGCTGGCGCCCGCCAGGAAAGCTTCGTCGCCTTCATAGGGAGTGTAGTTTTTTTGGATGAAGTCACGCACGTTGACTTCTTTCTGCCAGTCGCCTGCGGCAAAACCTTCCCAGGCCGTGGACAGTTTGTTATTCAGATCGGTCATTATACACCTACCTTCTAATGTGGATTTCGACAATCCGGCTTTGGCGGCACAACTTAGTGCTGGTTGTCACCGCGCAGATAAATTACCCAATACGTTAACCCTACCAGTAAACCACCGCCGATAATGTTGCCGATCGTGACCGGAATCAGATTGTCGGTGATGAAATTGGCGACCGTCAGGTTGGCGAACTGCTCCGGCGCCGTCCCTATGGCCTGCCAGAACGCTGGCGGGGCAAAATTCTTGATAACGATCCCCATCGGAATCATAAACATGTTGGCGATGCTATGCTCAAACCCGCTGGCGACAAACATCGTGACCGGCATAATCATGGCGAACATTTTATCGAACATGCTGCGGCCGGAATAACTGGTCCAGACCGCCAGGCAAACCATCAAGTTTGCCAGAATGCCGAGGCAGACCGCCTCGACAAAGGTGTGATGCATTTTATGATCGGCGGTCTGCAATACGTTCAGACCCCAGGCGCCGTTGGCCACCATATGCTGACCCGCAAACCAGATGAGGGCCACAAATAACAGCGCGCCGATCAGGTTGCCGATATAAACATTGATCCAGTTACGCACCAGCTGCGCCCAACTAATACGGCCGCTAGCCCGGGCCACGACAATCAGTACCGACGAGGTAAACAAATCGGCGCCGCTGATGATGACCAACATTAACCCTAGAGAGAAACAAAAACCGCCGATAAGTTTGGCGAAGCCGTAAGGAACGGCGGCGGTGCCGGTGGTCGCGGTAATGTAAAAGACGAACGCGATGGAAATAAAGACGCCCGCGGTTATCGCCAGGAAAAAGGTGGTGCTGGGGCGTTTCGTCGCTTTATAGACGCCCGCCTCCTCAGCCACTTTTGCTGCCGCCGGAGGTAATAACAAATCAAAAGGGTTGTCGGCTTTCATGCTAACTCTTTCGTGGAATTAATTTACGGGTTAATTCTACCAAGTCAGTATAGGGCAAAAATTGACATGGATCATAGGCGGCCAAACTTGAAGGGGGAAATACACCACATTCAGTACGGGTTTCTAGTTTAAGTTATTGATTAATATCGAAAAAATAATTTTTAAAATTTATAAAATGAGTTGAAAATCACATTTTTTGCACCAATTATCGCGCTGGATTTATAAAAATTGTGGCGCAGTTGTAGTTATTTGCTTTTATTATCTGTTGGATTTTACTTTATTGAAACAATTGGCCTTAGCCTGTCACCTATAAAAGAGTCGCGTGGCTTAAGTCAACTCAGCGCACGAAAACGGGCGGCGACGGGTGGCCGCAGATCGCCTCCCGTCGCCGGCGTCGCCCCGCGGCCGCTACCGCTGCGCCGACCAAAAGCGGCGCTTAGCCTGCTGCAATTTTTCATACGCAGCCAACAGCGCCTGATGCGCCGGCAGCGCACGCAGGTCTTCATCCAGCGGCATCAAGCCGTAAAAAGGGTTTTCCCCCGCGAGCGCCGCCGTGGCGGCGGCGAGCGTCTGGGCGCCGTACATGCGGGCAAAGGCGTGCTGGTAGGATGCCGCCGCGCGTCCGCCCTCGTTTTTCAATTGCAACAGCGTATGCAGGCAGCGGTAATAATTATCCCGCTCCGCGCTAAACACCGACGCGTTGAAATCCCGGGTCCATTCGGTCCACAGCAGCGCCTGTTCATGGTCGCCGCCGGCCAACGCCAGCATGGCTTTCAATTCGCCCACCCGCAGGGTAAACCAGCCATTATCCCTGCCGGTGGCGAGACCCAGGAGTTCCCGCACCCGGGCGAAATCGTCCAGACCCAGCGCGTCAATCTGCTCGATAAGCGCCAGATAGCGCGCCTGTGGCCACCGGCTGGCGGGCAGTTGGCAAAGGGTGGCGCGCAGATCGATGGCCATGGCATTGTTGGCCAGCAACAAATCTTCCGCCGGATAAATGTCAGACATACCCGGAACCAGGATACGGCAGGCATAAACCCCCAGATGCTGATAATCGGCGATATAAACCTCGGTTCCGCGCGCTTGGAATATCCCCATCAACGTGGCGAACTCTTCTGCGGTGGTGCCGCTGAAATCCCAGTCCGCGAAGGCATAATCCGCCTCCTGCTTAAACATATCCCAAGAAATCAGGCCGCTGGAGTCGATAAAGTGGGTTTCCAAATTGGTCTGTTCGGCGACCTCTTCATTATCGAACGTCGGCGGCGTGAAGACGTTGAGATCTTTCAGGCCGCGCCCCTGCAGCAGCTCAGTTACCGTGCGCTCCAGCGCCACGCCGAAATCCGGATGGGCGCCAAAAGAGGCGAAACAGGTACCGTTGGCGGGGTTGAACAGCACGACGCAGATAACGGGAAATTGCCCGCCCAGCGAGGCATCGAAGGCAAAAATGGGAAACCCCTCGCCCTCAAGGGTGGCGATGGCTTCCACCACGCCGGGATAGCGCGCCAGAACCGGCTGCGGAATGGCCGGTAAACTGATAGCCTCTGCGATGATGCGGTTTTTGACGTAGCGCTCAAACACCTCAGACAGCGCCTGCACCCGGGCTTCGCTGGCGGTATTGCCCGCCGACATGCCGTTGGAAACATACAGGTTACCGACAATGTTCATCGGAATGTAGACCGTGGCGCCGTCGGACTGGCGGCTGAAGGGCAGGGCGCAAATCCCGCGTTCGCTATGGCTGGACTGCAAATCCACCAGATCGCGCCCGGTCAATTCCTGGTCCGGATCGTAAAAGGCGCGCAGATGATCGTCCAGGATGCCGTCCGGCAGCCCGCCGTCGGCCGGCAGCGCGAACCAGCGTTCGTTGGGATAATGCACAAACTCGCCGCCGGCGACCGTTGCGCCAAGATAAAAATCGGCGAAAAAATAGTTGGTGGAGAGGCGTTCAAAATACTCGCCCAGCGCCGAGGCCAGCGCCGCTTTTCGGGTCGCCCCCTTGCCGTTGGTAAAGCATAGCGGGCAGTCGCGATCGCGGATATGCACCGACCAGACATGGGGCACGGGATTAAGCCAGGAGGCTTCTTCGATAGTGAAGCCAAGTGCGCCGAGCTGCGCCTGAAAGCGGGCAATGGAGTCTTCCAGCGCCGCATCTTTGCCTGGAATAAAGGTCTGTGTCATCAGGGTCACTTATTATCAACGGAAACCGCCATAATACGGTGTTTTCTCCCCCGGCTCCATGTATTCTCTTAAGCATCAGGCGTTGCGGCCGGCCGTGGGCGGTGTTACAACCATGGTAGGTTATTTCGCGGTATTACTGGCAAATCGTGGTGAGGGAAAATGAATCAGGTGTTTAATTTTAGCTCTGGCCCGGCAATGCTGCCGGCGGAAGTGTTGCGCAAGGCGGAGCAGGAATTGTGTAATTGGCATGGCCTGGGCACATCGGTCATGGAAATCAGCCATCGCAGTAAAGAATTTCTCGAAGTGGCGCAATCCTCAGAACAAGACCTGCGCGAGCTGCTGGCGATCCCCGACAATTATAAGGTGCTGTTTTGCCACGGCGGCGCGCGCGCGCAATTCGCCGCGGTGCCGATGAATCTGCTGGGGGATGCCGCCAGCGCCGATTATATCGATGGCGGCTATTGGGCGCACAGCGCGATAAAAGAAGCGCAAAAATATTGCGACCCGCGGGTGATTGATGTCACCACCGACATAGACGGCCTGCGCGCAATTAAACCGATGCGCGACTGGGCCTTATCCGCTGATGGCGCCTATGTCCATTATTGCCCGAATGAAACCATTGATGGCCTGGCCATTGATGAATTGCCGGATTTCGGCGATCGGGCGGTGGTGGCGGATTTCTCCTCCACGATCTTGTCGCACCCGCTGGACGTCAGCCGTTTTGGCGTAATCTACGCCGGCGCGCAGAAAAACATCGGGCCGGCCGGGCTGACGCTGGTCATCGTGCGCGAGGATCTGCTGGGCCGCGCGAGCAAAGCGTTGCCGTCCATTCTTGATTACAGCGTGCTGGCCGAAAACGATTCCATGTTCAATACGCCGCCGACCTTCGCCTGGTATCTCTCGGGGCTGGTATTCAAATGGCTGAAAGCGCAGGGCGGGCTGGCGGAAATGGATAAACGCAATCAGGCCAAGGCGTCCTTGCTGTACAGCACCATCGACGAGAGCGATTTTTATCGTAATCGCGTCGCGCCGGCCAACCGTTCGCGCATGAATGTGCCGTTCCAATTGGCGGACAGTAATCTGGACGCGCTGTTCTTGCAGGAGGCCCAGGCCTCCGGCCTGCATGCCCTGAAGGGACACCGGGTGGTGGGCGGCATGCGCGCATCGCTGTACAATGCCATGCCGCTGGCAGGCGTGCAGGCGCTGGTGGACTTTATGCTGGGGTTTGCCCGCCGCCACGGGTAGCGTTCGCCGCTGCGCCGCGGGCCGCACGCTGCGGCGTGGCCGCTTTGCCGAGCCGGGTTGCCCGTTGCCCACGCTGTAGTGCGATGCCCATTGACCGTCAACCCTTGGCCATTGGCCGTTGACCATTAGCTGATGCCCGTTAATCGTTGACCATTGGCCGTGGACCGTGAACCGTGAACCGTGAACCGTGAACCGTGAACCGTGAACCGTGGACCGTAGACCGTAGACCACTGAACGTTGACCATTGGCCGTTAACCGCAGACCGCGCCGTTGCGGGGTGTGTGGGGCTGTCAGCCGAACGGCGAGGGCTGTTGCCGGTGGGTTGTGTTCCGCTTGCGTTGCCTGGGGCCTCGATGTGTCGCCGGGCGGGGTGCGCGTAACCCGCGTAGTCCTGGTTTGCCGCCGGCGTAGACGGCGTTACCGCCATCGTTGCGGCGTTGCCGCGAAGTATTTTCCTTTATAAGGGCGAAGCCGGCCTCGGGTCGGCCGCTGCCGAATCATCCTGGCGCCGAGGCTGCCGGCGCCAGGCGTTATTGTTAGCTGGAGAACGTGTTACACATGCAGGATTCCCTGACCTTAAATCCCATCGCGCGCGTCGATGGCACCCTCAATTTGCCGGGTTCCAAAAGCGTTTCCAATCGCGCCCTGTTGCTGGCGGCACAGGCCATCGGCACCACGCGCCTGACCAACCTGCTCGACAGTGACGATGTCCGCCATATGCTGACGGCCCTGGGTCAGCTCGGCGTCAATTACCGCCTGTCGGCGGACCGCCGCAACTGTGAAATTGACGGCCTCGGCGGCCCGCTGCGCGCGGATGACGCGCTGACGCTGTTTCTCGGCAACGCCGGCACCGCCATGCGCCCGCTGACCGCCGCGCTGTGCCTACAGGCGCAGGATGTGACGCTGACCGGCGAGCCGCGCATGAAAGAGCGGCCGATAGGCCATCTCGTGGACGCGCTGCGCCAGGGCGGGGCGCAAATTGATTATCTCGAACAAGAGCATTATCCGCCGCTGCGTTTGCGCGGCGGCTATCAAGGCGGCGATATCACCGTCGACGGCAGCGTCTCCAGCCAATTTCTCACCGCGCTATTGATGATGGCGCCGCTGGCGCCGCAGGACAGCCGCATTCGCATTAAGGGTGAACTGGTGTCCCGACCCTATATCGATATTACCCTGGCGTTAATGAAAAGCTTCGGAATTACGGTGCGCCACGATAATTACCAGGTGTTTTACCTCACCGGCAACGGCGTCTACCGTTCGCCGGGGGATTATCTGGTGGAAGGGGATGCCTCCAGCGCGTCCTATTTTCTGGCGGCGGCGGCGATCCGCGGCGGCACCGTGCGGGTCACCGGCATCGGCCGCCACAGCGTGCAGGGCGATATCCGCTTCGCCGATGTGCTGGAGAGCATGGGCGCCACCCTTCGCTGGGGCGACGACTACATCGAATGCAGCCGCGCTACGCTGCACGCTATTGATATGGACATGAATCACATCCCCGATGCGGCGATGACCATCGCCACCACCGCGCTGTTCGCCAGCGGCGGCACTACCACGTTACGCAATATCGCCAATTGGCGCGTCAAAGAGACCGACCGGCTGACGGCGATGGCCACCGAGCTGCGCAAAGTGGGCGCCACCGTCATCGAGGGGGAGGATTATCTGTCCGTCACGCCGCCCGCCAAACTGACCGCCGCCCGCATCGGTACCTATAACGACCACCGTATGGCGATGTGTTTCGCGCTGGTGGCGCTGTCCGATACGCCGGTGACGATTCTCGATCCGCAATGTACCCACAAAACCTTCCCGGACTTTTTTGCCCGACTGGCGGCGTTAAGCACGCCGGCCTCATCGCATTCGGCGCTATGATAACGGGTAAGAGTAACGTTTACGCGTAATGAAGGGTATAATGACGCCCAATGAAGCCTAAGGGATCCCTTAGGCTTGCTTACCCGTTGCGCTTAAAGGAGAAGACAATGACGGTTATAGCTCCGGTAATCACCATCGATGGACCGAGCGGTGCAGGGAAGGGAACGCTCTGCAAAGCGTTGGCGGAAGCGTTACAATGGCATTTACTGGACTCCGGCGCGATCTACCGGGTGTTGGCGCTGGCGGCCCTGCATCACCAGGTGGCCATCGACAGCGAGGAGGCGCTGGTGCCGCTCGCCGCTCATCTCGATGTCCGCTTCGAGGTTGAACAGGGGCAGTTGACGGTGGTGCTGGAGGGGGAAGACGTCAGCCAGGCCATTCGCAACGAAACCGTCGGCAATACCGCGTCGCAAATCGCCGCGTTTCCGCGCGTGCGTGAAGCGCTGCTGCGGCGTCAGCGCGCATTTCGCGCCGCGCCGGGCCTCATCGCCGATGGCCGCGACATGGGAACCGTGGTCTTTCCCGATGCGCCGGTAAAAATCTTTCTGGACGCGTCGTCGGAAGAAAGGGCGCACCGCCGCATGCGGCAGTTGCAGGAAAAGGGCTTTAGTGTTAACTTTGAACGCCTTTTATCCGAGATAAAAGAACGTGACGATCGCGATCGCAATCGCACGGTGGCGCCATTGGTGCCGGCGGCTGACGCGCTGGTGCTTGACTCCACCCGCCTGACTATCGATGAAGTGATAGCCAAAGCGCTGGCGCGCGCCAGGCAGATTCTGGCGCTATCGTAACGATATCGTCATTAAATTACCCCGCAGCGAGGAAAGGCAGCGGGGCGTGTATAACAACCCCATCAAGCAGGATGCCGGATGGACGTTAATCAAAAAATCTGAAGATTATCAAATATGACAGAATCTTTTGCTCAACTCTTTGAAGAATCCCTGAAAGAAATCGAAACCCGCCCGGGTTCCATCGTTCGCGGTACCGTTGTGTCCATCGCGAAAGACGTGGTTCTGGTTGACGCCGGCCTGAAATCCGAATCCGCCATTCCCGTCGAGCAGTTCCGCAACGCCCAGGGCGAGCTGGAAATCGAAGTGGGCGATCAGGTTGACGTCGCTCTGGATGCAGTCGAAGACGGTTTCGGCGAAACGCTGCTGTCCCGTGAAAAAGCCAAGCGCCACGAAGCCTGGCTGATGCTGGAAAAAGCCTACGAAGAAGCGGCCACCGTGATCGGCGTTATCAACGGGAAAGTCAAAGGCGGTTTCACCGTAGAACTGAACGGTATCCGTGCGTTCCTGCCGGGTTCTCTGGTCGACGTGCGCCCGGTTCGCGACACTCTGCATCTGGAAGGCAAAGAGCTTGAGTTTAAAGTGATCAAGCTGGATCAGAAACGCAACAACGTGGTGGTTTCCCGTCGTGCCGTTATCGAATCCGAAAACAGCGCCGAGCGCGATCAGCTGCTGGAAAACCTGCAGGAAGGCATGGAAGTCAAGGGTATCGTCAAGAACCTGACCGACTACGGCGCCTTCGTTGATCTGGGCGGCGTTGACGGCCTGCTGCACATTACCGATATGGCCTGGAAGCGCGTGAAGCATCCGAGCGAAATCGTGAATGTTGGCGACGAAATCACCGTTAAAGTACTGAAATTCGATCGTGAGCGTACCCGTGTCTCCCTGGGCCTGAAACAGCTGGGCGAAGATCCGTGGGTCGCTATCGCGAAACGCTACCCGGAAGGCACCCGCCTGACCGGCCGCGTGACCAACCTGACCGACTACGGCTGCTTCGTTGAAATCGAAGAAGGCGTTGAAGGCCTGGTGCACGTTTCCGAAATGGACTGGACCAATAAGAACATTCATCCGTCCAAAGTGGTTAACGTGGGCGACGTGGTGGAAGTCATGGTGCTGGACATCGACGAAGAGCGTCGTCGTATCTCCCTGGGCCTGAAGCAGTGCAAAGCCAATCCGTGGCAGCAGTTTGCTGAAACCCATAACAAGGGCGACCGCGTTGAAGGCAAAATCAAGTCGATCACTGACTTCGGTATCTTCATCGGCCTGGACGGCGGCATCGACGGCCTGGTTCATCTGTCCGACATCTCTTGGAACGTGGCCGGCGAAGAAGCCGTGCGCGAATACAAGAAGGGTGACGAAATCGCGGCCGTGGTTCTGCAGGTTGATGCAGAGCGCGAGCGTATCTCCCTGGGCGTGAAGCAGTTGGCTGAAGATCCGTTCAATAACTACCTGTCTTTGAACAAGAAAGGAGCTATTGTTACCGGTAAAGTCACAGCAGTTGACGCAAAAGGTGCTACAGTTGAATTAGCGGGTGGCGTGGAAGGTTATCTGCGCGCCTCTGAAGCTTCGCGCGACCGCGTGGAAGACGCTACGCTGGTCCTCAACGTCGGCGACGATGTGGAAGCTAAATTCACCGGCGTCGATCGTAAAAACCGCGTTGTCAGCCTGTCCGTTCGTGCCAAGGACGAGGCGGACGAGAAAGAAGCTATCAGCACCGTGAACAACAAGCAGGAAGAAGGCAACTTCTCCAACGCAATGGCTGAAGCCTTTAAAGCGGCGACCAAAGGCGAGTAATAATAACGGGGGAGCGGAGGCGACTCTGCTCCTGGACGGTAGTTAAGTTGTTATGCTGCTCTTGAAGAGAGCCGCGTAAACTTGGAGGAATTATGACCAAGTCCGAGCTTATCGAAAGACTAGCTGGCCAGCACGCTCATATCCAGGCAAAAGTGGTTGAGGATGCAGTGAAAGAGATGCTTGAGCATATGGCGACGACGCTCGCCAGCGGCGAGCGCATCGAAATCCGCGGTTTCGGCAGTTTTTCTCTCCACTACCGTGCCCCGCGCGTCGGCCGCAATCCGAAAACCGGTGATAAAGTGGAGCTGGAAGGCAAATATGTTCCGCATTTTAAACCCGGTAAAGAGTTGCGCGATCGCGCCAACATCTACGGCTAACAGCCGTGGCCCGGCGCCAATGTTATTGCAAACCTGAAAAGCCCCTTATGGGGCTTTTTTTTTGCCTCCAGGCTGCCGGAGATCGGGTCAACGGCCGATGGGAAAACAGCGAGCGGTACCGATATGCTGTAGGGGTGGTTAGAGCCGGTAAGGATTAAGCCGATGTCGACTATTTAAGAGCCAACGCATGGCGCCACGGATACCGGACATCGCCCCGCTGCGGCCTGTTAACGGTGACCCAAAAGATTATCGGCTGAAGCATACCGGACGACGCTCATGATTAACCGTTATATGAGGTGAAGATGCCCATCGTTTTTTCAATGCCTAATCGACATATCCTGCTCAGCGACCAGAAAGTGGCGCAAGTATTGAATGCCAATACCGTCCAGGAGGCAACGCGAATCAATAACATTGCTGAATTTGTCAGTGGCATTATTGATTGGTTCAGGGGGGGAACGCAGAAAAAAGAGATTATAGCGCTATTTCACAGCCTTCAGGAAAGCCAATATGGCGCAACGGCGATGCCAGAATACCGCCGTCTGGAGAAATTCATCCAGCTAAGGCGACTGGCGTTACCGGAATACCAAAGTCAGTTCCAGCTGCAAATCCTCGCCCCAACCGCACGGTATGACTGGGGCTACGCGCTAAAGGTTAATGGCCAAACCTTATTCCAGTGCGACAATGTCATTGCAAAAAGCAAAAACGGTGACGCGGATCCACTGCCTTTCTTTCATGCGGCAAACCTTCGCATGAAAATGGAGGATGCGGTTTATCAAACGTTGCGCCTTCAGGCCGATGGCGCACTGCACTATTTGCCCCTTTATAAAAAAGCGATGCTTTCCCACCTGTTTGACGTCAAACACACGGATTTAGACCGCTTGATGGATAAACTCCAGACGCGCGAATACCGTCTGGAAAATCTGGAAACAATTGACAATTATAAATACGGAATTTCTTTCGACGCGGTATTCAAAAACGGCAACCGCATCTCTATTTCCGACGCAAACGCCGCCGCATGGCGGGCGGGCGACGAGACATTGCGCGAGAAATTGGCAAGTAAACGGTATGCGGATTGGGATGCCCTGCTGGGGGAGGGATACCGGAGCAAAGACGATAGGGTGCTCAGAGCGCTAACGGCGCCCCTCAAGCGAGACTACTGCGACGTGATACATCACGCCGAAGTGCTGACGGCACCGGGCCTGTGTGATTTCCATAACGCGTTACGGGAAATCGCTATCGCCGATACCGATCTTTTTGATCTCTGGGACCTGGCGAACGAAGTAGGCGGTTATGAGGATGATAGGTTAAGCTGCGGCGTCGGTGACCACTTGCTCAATTTGCAGTGCGGTGATGACGATCTGCGCGAAGATGACGTCGACAGCCTGTTATGGCTTGACGATAGCGGCTTGTTCAGCGATAGCGATGGGGGGAGCGAGTCGGTGGAAAGTCTGCTTGCGGCAATGCCGCCAATGCCGTCATTAACGCCGCTTGCTTCGTCGTTACCGCTTACATCGCCGCCGCTTTCGCCGCTCTCGGCCATTGCGTCGCGGGATGACGCATGAGGCGAGCTATCCGACGGGAGCGCCGTCGCCATTTGCCCCGGCCGGCTGCAAAAGCGGTAACTTAACTGCGGCGCGGCTTCCCGTTCTGCCCCTGCGGCGAGACTTCGCCGCATTTGATGCCTGATACTGCCTGTCTTCTTTACCGCGTCCGTTAAGAGGCAGGTCCGTCGATGCCATTGTCAATGACCGCGCTGGCGCTGGCCGTTATCGCGGGGAATGTGCCGCTGTTGTTTTTGCCGCAACTTCCGACGGCGGGCGCGCTGTGCTGCCTTCTGGCTGCCGGCTGGCTGTTGCTTTTGACCGGCCGCCGCACGGCGCAGTATTTGGCGGTGGGGGTGCTGATGCTGGCCTGGAGCGGCCATCACGCTCGGCTATTGCTGGTGCAAACCACGGCCTGGAGCCAGGGTAATCAGACCTTGATTGCCCGCGTGGCCACCCTCAATCTCTCGGCCGAAAATGCTCCCGCCCGCCTTGTCGTACGCGTCAGCCACATCAACGGCCAGCGGGTATTTCCTCCGGTAGCGGTGGCGCTGCGCTGGCGCGCGCCGCCGGTGCGGTGGTGTGCCGGGCAGCAATGGCGGCTGCGGGTGGCGTTACAGCCAGTGCATGGGCGCATGAATCAAGGGGGATTCGATAGCCAGCGTTGGGCCATGGCCAATCACCAGCCGTTGCAGGGCAGGGTGCTGCGGGCGCGGCTGCTGAGCGACGGGTGCGGCCTGCGCCAGCGGTGGGTTGATCGCGCCATCAAAAGTATGCAGCAGCCGCGCTGGCGGGCGCTGATGCTGGCACTGGGCTTCGGCACGACCCAGGAAATCAGCGACGGTGAATGGCAGTTGCTATCGCGCACCGGCATCGCCCATCTCATGGCGATTTCAGGGCTGCATATCGGCCTGGCGGCGCTGTTCGGCTGGCTGGTGGCGCGGGGAGCGCAATTCTTCTGGCCGGCCCGCGCCATTGGCGTGGGAGCGCCGCTGCTGTTCTGCTGGGTATGCGCCGCGGGCTATGTGGCGCTATCCGGGGCGAATTTCCCCGCCCAGCGCGGTTTGCTGGCGCTGACGCTTTGGACTATCGTTCGCCTGCGGGGCGTCACGCTAAGTCCGTGGCAAATTTTACTGTGGTGCGTATCGCTTATCCTCATCACCGATCCGCTGGCGGTGCTCTCCAATAGCCTGTGGCTTTCTTGTACCGCGGTGGCGGCACTGATTTTCTTCTTTCAGTGGGCGCCGCTGCCGGCCCGCTGCCGGCGCGGTTGGCGCTGGTGCGGCATTCGCTGGCTGCATTTGCAGGGAGGCATGACCCTGCTGTTGTTGCCGATGCAGTGTTTACTGTTTCACGGCGGTAATCCGCTGGCGCTGGTGGCCAATATGTGGGCGGTGCCGCTGGTGTCGTTTATCAGCACGCCGCTCATTTTGGCGGCTATCGTCACCGGCGGTCTTAAGGGGGTGAGCGCTCAGCTCTGGCGTTGGGCGGATCTGTCGCTTGATGGCGTGATGGCGCCGCTTGCGCCGCTGGCGCAAGGGTGGTTAACGCTGTCGGGCCAAGGGCTGGTCATCAGCGCCGCCGGTTGGCTGGGCATTATCATCTGGCGATTCGGCTGGTGGCGCGCTTATCCTCTGACGATGGCGGTGTTGGCCGTGCTGATGCTGCAAAGTCTCAGGCCGCCGGCAACGGACGAATCGCGCTGGCGGCTGGATATGCTGGATGTGGGCCACGGCCTGGCGGTAAGTATTGAGCGCGACGGCAAGACGCTGCTGTATGACACCGGCGCCGGCTGGCGCGAGGGCGATATGGGCAAGGCGGCAATCCTTCCTTACTTGGCCTGGCGGGGCCTGGCGCCGGAGCATATCTACCTGAGCCACAGCCATGAAGATCATATCGGCGGTTTAGCCAGCGTGCGGCGCGTTTGGCAAGCGGTACCGGTCAGCAGTTCGTTCCGCGCGCCCGGCCACGGCTTATGTCTGCGCGGGCAGCGCTGGCGCTGGCGGGGGTTACATTTTGAGGTGCTCTGGCCGCCGGCGTCGGTCGCCAGCGCCGGCAATAATGATTCCTGCGTGCTGCGGATAGACGATGGCCGCTTTCGGGTGCTCCTCACCGGCGACATTGAAGCGCCGGCGGAACGGGCGTTGCTGCGTCTGGATCGGCCCGCGTTGCGCGCCGAGGTCCTTCAGGTACCCCATCACGGCAGTAAAACGTCTTCCACCGCCCCCTTTTTACGGGCGGTGCGGCCGCAGGTGGCGCTAGCCTCGGCGGGGCGCTACAGTCCCTGGCGTCTGCCGGCTGAGGCGGTGGTGCAGCGCTACCGGCGTCTGGGCATTCGCTGGCGCGATACAGCGGTAAGTGGCCAACTGAGCGTGCGTTTTTATGCGCGGTCGTTTGAGGTGCTGGCCTATCGCGGTCAAATTTCCCGCCGTTGGTATCATCAGTGGTTTGGCGTCGCCGCGCTAAATAGGTAGAATAGGCGGCTATTTAGTCCCGGCACTGGTAAATGAATGCTAAACGATAAAGATCTCTCCACCTGGCAGACCTTCCGTCGCCTTTGGCCGATGATCTCACCTTTCAAGACAGGTCTGATCGTCGCGGCGATTGCCCTGATACTCAATGCCGCCAGCGATACCTTTATGCTATCGCTGCTTAAACCCCTGCTGGATGACGGATTTGGCAAAGCCAACAGCAATATTCTGGTCTGGATGCCGCTGGTGGTGATTGGCCTAATGGTGCTGCGCGGCGTCAGCGGCTTTGTCTCCAGCTATTGCGTATCCTGGGTTTCCGGCAAAGTGGTGATGAACATGCGCCGCCGGCTGTTCAACCACATGATGGACATGCCAGTGTCTTTTTTCGACCAGCAATCCACCGGTACCCTGCTTTCGCGCATTACCTATGATTCCGAACAGGTAGCGTCATCCTCCTCCGGCGCGCTGATTACCGTGATTCGTGAAGGGGCATCGATCATCGGCCTGTTTGCGATGATGTTCTATTACAGTTGGCAATTGTCGCTGATCCTGGTGGTGATTGCGCCCGTGGTATCGTTTGCCATCCGGCAAGTGTCAAAACGGTTCCGCCAGATCAGCAAAAGAATGCAAAACACCATGGGGCAGGTGACCACCAGCGCCGAGCAGATGCTCAAAGGGCATAAGGAAGTGCTGATTTTTGGCGGCCAGAAGGTGGAAAACGAGCGTTTCAACAGCGTCAGTAACCGCATGCGCCAGCAGGGGATGAAAATGGTGGCCGCCTCTTCGGTCTCCGATCCGCTGATCCAGTTTATCGCCTCCCTGGCGCTGGCCTTTGTTCTGTATGCCGCCAGCTTTCCGTCGGTGATGGAAACCTTGACCGCCGGGACTATCACCGTCGTGTTTTCGTCAATGATTGCCCTGATGCGCCCGCTGAAATCCCTGACCAACGTCAACGCCCAGTTCCAGCGCGGTATGGCCGCTTGCCAGACGCTGTTTTCCATTCTTGATATGGAAACCGAAAAGGATGAGGGGACGGTGGAGGTCGAACGCGTTAAAGGGGATATCGCCTTCGAACACGTCACCTTTTCCTATCCCGGTAAAGAGACGCCTTCGCTGCACGACATCAGTCTGAGCATTCCGGCGGGGCATACGGTGGCGTTAGTGGGGCGATCCGGCTCCGGTAAATCGACCATCGCCAATTTGTTGACGCGGTTCTACGATATCCAGCAGGGCCAGATCCTGCTCGACGGTACCGATTTGCGCGCCTATAAGCTCGCCTCGCTGCGTAATCAGGTGGCGCTGGTTTCCCAAAACGTGCATTTGTTTAACGATACTATCGCCAACAATATCGCTTATGCCCGCAAGGCAACCTACTCCCGCGAGCAGGTAGAGAACGCTGCCCGCATGGCTTACGCCATGGATTTCATCGAAAAAATGGACATGGGCCTGGATACGGTTATCGGCGAAAACGGCGTCTTGCTCTCCGGCGGCCAGCGTCAGCGTATCGCCATCGCCCGCGCGCTGCTGCGCGATTGCCCGATACTTATTCTCGACGAGGCCACCTCGGCGCTGGATACCGAATCCGAGCGGGCAATTCAAAAAGCGCTGGATGCGCTGCAAAAGAATCGGACCTCCCTGGTCATCGCCCATCGCCTGTCCACCATCGAAAAAGCCGATGAAATTCTGGTGGTGGAGGAGGGACGGATCGTCGAACGCGGCAATCATGAGGAGCTGATATCGCGCCAGGGGGTTTACGCCCAGCTTCACCGGTTACAGTTCGGCCAATGATTGCCCGCATCTGGTCCGGCGCCTCGCCGCTGTATCTGCTGCTGCTGCCATTTTCCTGGCTGTATGGACTGGTAACGGCGCTAATCCGTTACAGCTATCGCCGCGGCTGGCGGAAAGTACATCGTTTTTCGCTGCCGATCGTGGTGGTGGGCAACCTGACCGCCGGCGGCAACGGCAAAACGCCGGCGGTGCTATGGCTGGTGACGCAACTGCAAGCGCGCGGCTGGCGGGTCGGGGTGGTATCCCGCGGCTACGGCGGACGCGCGGCGCAGTATCCGCTGCTGCTGGACGCCACCACCACCAGCGAGCAGTGCGGTGACGAGCCGTTGTTAATCTGGCAGCGAACCGGGGCGCCGGTTGCGGTGGCGCCCCGGCGCGCCGAAGCGGTGGCGGCACTGCTGCGCGCGCAGCCCTTGGACGTGGTGGTGACCGACGACGGTTTGCAGCATTATGCGCTGGGGCGGGATATCGAGTGGGTGGTTATCGACGGCGAGCGTCGGTTCGGCAATGGCTGGTGGCTGCCCGCCGGCCCTATGCGCGAACGGGCCGACCGTCTACAGCAGGTGCAGGCGGTCATCGTCAACGGCGGCGACGCTCGTCCTAGCGAGGTGCCGATGCGGCTTGTCGCCGGCGCGGCCGTCAATTTGCTGACGGGTGAACGTCGCGCGCTTTCCGGTTTGACGCCGGTGGTGGCGATGGCCGGCATTGGACATCCGCCGCGCTTTTTCGCCACGGTACGCGCAGGCGGCGTAACGCCGGTGCGTGAGGTGGCGTTTGGCGATCATCAAGCCTACCGACAGCAAATGCTCGACGCGCTGGCCGCGCCGGATGAGCAGTTGCTGATGACCGAGAAGGACGCGGTCAAATGCCGCTCCTTCGCCCGTGCGAATTGGTGGTATCTGCCGGTCGACGCGCAACTGCCCAAGGGGGCGCAGCAACGTTTGCTGACGCCGGTTGAGCAGGCCATCCAGCGCTATCGCGAAGTTGCGGACGGCGGCGCAAAAACGTAACGCGCGGAGATACGACGCCCGATGACAGGGTGCGGCCGAGGATAGTGAACGTGCGGCGCAAGGCGCGGAGATACGACGTTTGGCGGCAGGGTGCGGCCGAGGATAGTGAACGTGCGGCGCAAGGCGCGGAGATACGACGCCCGATGACAGGGTGCGGCCGAGGATAGTGAACGCGCGGCGCAAGGCGCGGAGATACGACGTTCGGCGGCAGGGTGCGGCCGGGGGCGGTTAGCGCGCGATGCCCTGGCGCACGGCGCAGACATACTACACGCGGCGGTAAGAAGGCACATCAGGGGGAGTTAACGCGCGGCGGCGCGGTGCTTGAGAGCAGAGAAACAAACGGCCCGGCTAACGTGGGTTAACCGGGCCGTCCGAGCGATGGTCTATTGCTTAGCGGCTAAAATTAGCGAACAGAGCAATGATTTTGTTTAACGTTTTCATGGCAGGCCTGTCTTATAAATGTTTTAAAGTGTGATTCAGTTCACAAAAATACTACTCCTCCATCGGCTACATATCAATAACATCTGCATAAATAAATGACGATTATCAGCAAATGCTGCGATAGGCGACAACGATTGCCGGCGGTGATTCCCGGCCCCGTGCCGCTTATGCTATTCTCTGCACCATCATCCTTTGCGCAGGCATGCCCCCTTGGAGGAATCATGGATCATCGCCTATTGGAAATCGTCGCTTGCCCGGTCTGTAACGGCAAACTTTATTACAACAAAGAACGACAAGAACTGATTTGTAAGTCCGATGCGCTGGCTTACCCCTTGCGCGACGGTATCCCTGTGCTGCTGGAGAGCGAAGCGCGCGCCATCACATTGGACGAGACAAATTCATGAGTTTCATCGCCATTATTCCCGCCCGTTTCGCCTCCAGTCGCCTGCCCGGTAAGCCGCTGGCCGATATCAACGGCAAACCCATGGTGGTGCGCGTCATGGAACGGGCACAAGCCTCCGGCGCCGATCGGGTCATTGTCGCCACCGATCATGCCGGCGTGGTCGAGGCGGTAGAGCGGGCCGGCGGCGAAGTGTGCCTGACCCGCCCCGATCATCAGTCCGGCACCGAGCGACTCCAAGAGGTCATCGACAGATATGACTTCGCCGACGATCGGATAATCGTCAACGTGCAGGGGGACGAGCCGCTCATTCCGCCGCAAATCATTCGCCAGGTGGCGGATAATCTGGCGGGCGCCGATGCCGGTATGGCCACGCTGGCGGTCCCTATCACCACGGCGGAAGAGGCGTTCAACCCCAACGCGGTCAAAGTGGTGGTGGATGCGCGCGGTTACGCGCTCTATTTCTCACGCGCTACGATCCCCTGGGATCGCGAAGGGTTTGCCCGCAGCCGCGAGCACCTCTCCCACGGTCTGCTGCGTCATATTGGTATTTATGCTTACCGCGCCGACTTTATCCGCCGCTATGTCAGCTGGTCGGCCAGCCCGCTGGAAAAAATTGAGATCCTCGAACAGCTGCGCGTCTTGTGGTATGGAGAGAAAATACATGTCGCGGTAGCAAGCGTGGCGCCCGGCATGGGCGTAGACACGCCGGAAGAATTGGCGCAGGTTCGTTTGTTGCAGCAGCAATTGGAGTAACCGCCCCGTGCTGTACGGCGCGGGGGCCAATCGAGATCTCCGCGCCGATTTCCCGCCTTTGTTTGATCTAACGCGACGTTTTTTAGGCCATTCCTCCCCATGATGTTGGCTGTGCCGCGCGGTGCGCTGGTGTAATCCTGTGCCGAACATAAGGTTAGCGATGTCATGGAACAATTACGCGTTGAGTTAAGCGCCGTTTTAGGGGAGCCGTTGAGTCGGCTTGAACGCATCAGCGAGCAACCTTATGCCCACTTGTATGCTATGTACGACAGAGAGGGCCATGCGCTGTCCCTGGTGGCGAAAAGTTACTTGTGTCCGGGCATCGCCCAGCAGGAAGCCTACAAGCTGTCGATGCTGGCCCGGGAGGGCGAGATACGGTTGCCGACGGTATATGGCCTGATTTTATCCCAACATCCCCCCTACAAAGAGCTGCTCTTAATGGAACGGCTGCGGGGCGTGCCGGTCGAGGCGCCAACCCGCACGCCGGAACGCTGGCAGCGGCTTCAGGAGCAGATCGTCGATGGCATCCTCGCCTGGCACCGCATCGATAGCCACGGCCTGGTAGGGACCGTCGACAGTACCCAGGAGAATCGCTGGCCTGCATGGTATTCACAGCGGATCGAGGTCATCTGGTCGACCCTGAGTAAAGTCTCGGCGCCGTTGCTTTCCCATGACGATCGAGTATTGCTGTTCCGTACCCGGCAGTGTTTGCCGCGGCTCTTTGACGACTTCAACGAGGGGTGTGTGCTGGTACACGGCAACCTGTCGCTGCGCAGTATGCTTAAGGATCCCCGCAGCGACCAGCTATTGGCGATGTTGAATCCGGGGACGGTGCTGTGGGCACCGCGGGAATACGACCTTTCGCGGCTGAGCGACGAAGGAATGAGCGAAGCGCTGCTGTTTCATTATCTCAGCCGCGCGCCGGTGGCGGAGGCGTTTCTTTGCCGACGCTGGCTATACGCCATCTGGGAGGCGGCGGCGCGCTATATTCACACCGGCCAGTTGGACCACGACCTGTTCGTGCGCGCGGGACGCGAACTGATCCCGTGGCTGGACTAAGGCGGCAGGCAGCGGCGTCACCAGGCTGGCAACACCAAGGGCTTAGCATCGATGGGCGCCCAAGGCGATCCGTGCCCGGCCAGCAAGCCTGCCGCCGTGCCGGTGAAGCGGCGTGGCTGGGCCGAGAGGAGGATGCTGCCGGGCGCTTTGCTACTGCCGCGCGGAGGAGGGAATATTGCCGGCCGCTCTGTCGTGGCTGCCGCGGGGATAGGCGACTATTTCCGGGCGCTCTGCTGCTGCCGCGCGGATGAGGGGATGCCGTCAGGCGCTAGGCCGTTGCCGCTTCGCCAGTAAGGCAACATGGCCGCGCCGATCCGCTTAACCTCTTACGTCGGCATCCTTGACCGGCGTCGGGCCGCGGTTCCCGGACGGCGCGGCGCGATCCGCTATGCCCAACAGCCATTGCCAGGCTTGGCCGAGGGTTTCATACCAGACGCGCTCGCTGTGGCCCAGCCACAGCGGCGAGGGCAATATCTTTTCCTGCGGCTGCAGTGGGCTCTCGATCGCGAGCTGATTTGCCGGCACCGGCAGCGGCTTAAGCCCTGCGGCGGTAAAAAAGCCCATCGCCCGCGGCAGATGATTGGCTGAGGTGACCAGCATCAGCGGCGCTTGCCCCACCAGCATGGCGACGCTTGCCGCTTCCTGACGGGTGTCCCGCGGGCTATCGAGCACCACAATGGCCGATGCCGGCACTCCCAAACTCTGCGCCACGCGCGAGGCGGCCTCGGCGCTGCTGACGGGATTGCCGGGCGCGGCGGCGCCGGTAAACACCATCGTCGCGCCAGGGTGGGCGCGCCATTGACGGATCCCTTCCGTCACGCGCGGCAAGCTATTGTTAATCAAATTGGCGCTGGGCGGCCAATGGGGATTCCAGGTATACCCCCCGCCCAGGACCACAATCCACTTCACGGTTTCGCCGCGGGGCTGCCACGTGGGATAATGGGCCTCCAGCGGGGCCAGCAGGCGGTCGGCAACCGGCTGCAGGCTCAGCGCCAGCAACAACAGCCAGCCTACGGACAGCAGCAGCCTGGCGATTTTCGGCCCGCGGTTTAGCCACAGCAACACCAGCCCGGCGCCCATCACCAACAGCAGCAGCGGTAACGGTAACAACAGACCGCCGATGAATTTTTTCAGGGTAAACAGCATGGCGTATCGCTCCGATTGAGTGAAATGTAATCAACCAGCCGCAATCCGGCGCTGGAATGATTCATTCTACGTCAGCCTGTGACAAAATAGGCCCCTCGCGTCCACCGGCGACAAAACATCTTGTCCCGCCGTGGCCGACCGGAGTCTTTAATGATACAGGATCGCAATTTCGACGATATCGCCGAAAAATTCGCGCGCAACATCTACGGCACCACGAAAGGAAAGATCCGCCAGGCGGTCTTATGGCAAGATCTTCAGGGCCTGCTGGCGCAACTGCCCCAGCGGCCGCTGTCCATTTTGGACGCCGGCGGCGGCGAAGGACGCATGGCCGCCCAACTGGCGGCGCTGGGACACGAGGTGGTGCTGTGCGATCTGTCGGCGCAAATGATAGACCGCGCGCAACAGCAGGCGATAGCGCTGGGGGTGGAGCGGCGCTTTCGCTGCGTACACGGCGCGATACAGGATATCGCAACGCATTTGGAAAGGCCGGCCGATCTGATATTGTGTCATGCGGTACTGGAATGGGTCGCGCAGCCCGAAGCGTTGTTGCAAATACTTAATCAGTGCCTGGCCGGGGATGGCGCGTTGTCATTAATGTTTTACAATAAACACGGCCTGGTGATGCGCAACATGCTGTTGGGCAATATGGCATTTGTCGCGGCCGGTATGCCGAAAAGGAAAAAACGGTCGTTGATGCCCGACCATCCTTGCGATCCCGACGACGTGTATCGCTGGTTGGGAAAAATGGGACTGCAGCCAATAGGCAAAAGCGGCGTGCGGGTGTTTCATGATTATCTGCAGAACAAACAGCAACAACAGGATGAATTTACCGCACTGCTGGCGATGGAACAACGCTATTGTCGGCAGGAGCCATTTATAAGTATGGGGCGTTATATCCACGTGATGGCGCGTAAACCCACCCTGAAGGACGCACTATGAGTGAATTTTCCCAGACTGTACCGGAACTGGTCGCCTGGGCCCGGAAGAATGATTTCTCACTATCGCTGCCTATTGACCGGCTGGCCTTTGTGCTGGCCATCGCCACGCTCAATAGCGAGCGCATGGATGGTGAAATGAGCGAAGGGGAATTGGTGGATGCGTTCCGTTACGTCAGCGAAGGGTTTGAACAGACTCAGGAAACCGTAACCGTACGCGCCAACAACGCCATCAATGATCTGGTGCGTCAGCGTCTGCTAAACCGTTTTACCAGCGAGCTGGCGGAAGGGAACGCCATTTACCGCCTGACGCCGCTCGGTATCGGCATTAGCGATTATTACATTCGCCAGCGCGAATTCTCCACACTTAGGCTGTCGGTCCAACTGTCCATTGTTGCGCAAGAATTAAAACGGGCGGCGGACGCGGCGGAAGAAGACGGCGACGAATTTCACTGGCACCGGCATGTGTTTGCGCCGCTGAAATATTCGGTGGCGGAAATTTTCGACAGTATCGATATGACTCAGCGCATCATGGATGAACAGCAGCAGGGGGTGAAACAGGATATTGCCGCGCTGCTTAATCAAGACTGGCGCGCCGCCATCTCCAACTGCGAATTATTGTTATCGGAAACCTCCGGCACGCTGCGCGAGCTGCAAGACACGCTGGAAGCGGCGGGGGACAAGCTTCAGGCCAACCTGCTGCGCATCCAGGATGCGACCCTGAACCATGACGAACTGCAATTCGTCGATAAACTGGTGCTGGATCTGCAAAATAAGCTGGATCGGATTATTAGTTGGGGCCAACAGGCGATCGATCTGTGGATTGGCTATGACCGGCACGTACACCGCTTTATCCGCACCGCCATCGACATGGATAAGAACCGCGTCTTCGCCCAGCGCCTGCGCCAGTCGGTGCAGAACTATTTTGACGCCCCCTGGGCGCTGACCTACGCCGATGCCGATCGGCTGATGGACATGCGCGATGAAGAGCTGGCGCTGCGCAATGACGAGGTGACCGGTGAGTTGCCGCCGGATATGGAGTACGAAGAGTTCAACGAGATCCGCGAGCAGATTGCGGCGATGGTGGACGAAGCGCTAGGGGTGTACAAGCAGCAGCTGCTGCCGCTCGACCTTGGCGCCGTCATGCGCGATTACCTGGCGCGTTATCCGCGCTCACGCCATTTCGACGTGGCGCGCATCGTGGTCGACCAGGCGGTGCGCCTGGGCGTGGCCAGGTCAGATTTTACAGGGTTACCCGCCCACTGGCAGGTAATCAACGATTTTGGCGCTAAGGTACAGGCCCATGTCATCGATGAGTATTGAAGAAAGTCTGCCGGTAAAACTGGCGAAAGCGCTGTCCAACCCGTTATTTCCGGCCCTGGACAGCCAGCTGCGCTCCGGCCGCCATATCGGCATTGAAGAGTTGGATAATCATGCCTTTCTGATGGATTTCCAGGAGGAACTGGAGGGCTTCTACCGCCGCTACAATGTGGAGCTGCTGCGCGCGCCGGAAGGGTTCTTTTATCTGCGCCCGCGTTCTACCACTTTGATACCGCGCTCGGTGTTATCGGCGCTGGATATGATGGTCGGCAAAATCCTCTGCTATTTGTATCTGAGCCCTGAAAGACTGGCCCATGAAGGCATCTTCAGCCAGCAGGAACTGTACGATGAACTGCTGAGCCTGGCCGATGAGAACAAACTGCTGAAGCTGGTGAACCAGCGTTCCACCGGTTCGGATCTGGACAGGCAAAAGTTGCAGGAGAAAGTGCGCGCCTCCCTTCACCGCCTGCGCCGGTTGGGTATGGTCTGGTTTATGGGCAATGACGCCAGCAAATTCCGTATTACGGAATCGGTTTTCCGCTTCGGCGCCGATGTGCGCGCCGGCGATGATCCGCGCGAAGCGCAACTGCGGATGATTCGCGACGGTGAGGCGATGCCGCTGGAGAACGCTCTGTCGCTCGGCGATGACCAAGATGAAAACGATGAAAATGAGGCGCTTGCCGACGAAAGCGCGGATGGCCCCGAGGATGAACAGGCATGATTGAACGCGGCAAATTCCGCTCACTGACGCTGGTCAACTGGAACGGCTTTTTCGCCCGGACTTTTGATCTAGATGCATTGGTCACCACCCTGTCCGGCGGTAACGGCGCGGGTAAATCTACCACCATGGCGGCGTTTATTACCGCCTTGATCCCGGATTTAACCTTGCTGCATTTTCGTAATACCACCGAAGCCGGCGCTACCAGCGGCTCGCGCGATAAGGGGCTGCACGGCAAGCTGCGCGCCGGGGTGTGCTACTCGGCGCTAGAGGTCGTCAACTCCCGCCACCAGCGCGTGCTGGTCGGCGTACGCCTGCAGCAGATAGCCGGCCGCGATCGCAAAGTGGACATCAAGCCGTTCATGATCCAGGGGCTGCCGGTGAAAATAACCCCCACCGAGATCCTGACGATGACGGTGGGCGATCGCCAGGCGCGCGTGCTGCCGCTGCAAGAGCTTAAAGAGCGGGTTGAAGCTATTGAAGGCGTGCTGTTCAAGCAGTTCAACTCCATTACCGACTATCACTCGCTGATGTTCGATCTTGGCGTAGTCCCGCGCCGGCTGCGCTCCAGCGCCGATCGCAGCAAATACTACCGCTTGATCGAGGCGTCGCTGTACGGCGGTATTTCCAGCGCGATCACCCGGTCGCTGCGCGATTATTTGCTGCCGGAAAACAGCGGCGTGCGTAAGGCGTTTCAGGACATGGAGGCGGCGCTGCGCGAAAACCGCCTGACGCTTGAGGCCATTCGCGTCACGCAATCGGATAGAGACTTGTTCAAACATCTGATATCCGAAGCCACCGCGTACGTGGCGGCGGATTATATGCGCCACGCCAACGAACGGCGCCTGCATCTGGACGATGCCCTGACGCTGCGCCGCGACCTGTACGCCAGCCGTAAGCAGCTGGGCTCCGAGCAGTATCGCCACGTCGATATGGCCCGGGAGCTGTCGGAAATCAGCGGCGGCGAATCAGATTTGGAAACCGATTACCAGGCCGCCAGCGATCACCTGAATTTGGTGCAGACCGCGATGCGCCAGCAGGAAAAAATCGGCCGTTACCAGGAGGATTTGGAGGAGCTGACCTTCCGCCTGGAAGAACAGAATGAAGTGGTGGCCGAATCCGCCGAGCAGCAGCAGGAGAACGAAGCGCGGCTGGAGGCGGCCGAGCTTGAGGTGGATGAACTGAAAAGCCAGCTGGCGGATTATCAGCAGGCGCTGGACGTGCAGCAAACGCGCGCCATCCAGTATCAGCAGGCGCTACAGGCGCTGGACCGCGCCCGAGAGCTGTGCCAGCTTCCGGCGTTGGCCTGGGAAGACGCCGCGCCGGCGCTGGACATGTTCAAGGAGCGCGAACAGGAAGCGACCGAGCACCTGCTGAGTCTTGAGCAAAAAATGAACATGGCCGAGGCGGCCAGCAGCCGTTTTGAACAGGCCTATGGCTTGGTGGTGAAAATCGCCGGGCAGGTTAGCCGCAGCGACGCCTGGCAGACGGCCCGGGAGCTCCTCCGTGACGCCGCCGCGCAAAGCCACCAGGCGGAGCGGCTGCACGCGCTGCGCAGTCAGCTTAACGAGCTGGAGCAGCGGCTGCGCGAACAGCAGGACGCTGAACGGTTGCTGCAGGAATTTTGCCAGCGTATGGGCCAGGATTATCCCGCCGAGGCCCTCGACGCGGTGCAGCAGGAACTGGAGGCACGGGTCGAAACGCTGTCGAGGACGGTGTCCGAGGCCGGCGAGCGCCGCCTGACGCTGCGCCAGACGCTGGAGCAGACCACCGCCCGCATCGAAGAACTTACCGCGCGCGCGCCGGCCTGGCTGGCGGCGCAGGATGCCCTGACGGCGCTCAGTGAGCAAAGTGGCGAAGCGCTGACCAGCAGCCGCCAGGTGACGGATACCATGCAGCTCCTGCTGGAACGCGAGCGGGAAACCACCGTGGAACGCGACGAGGTCGCGGGACGCAAGCGGCGTATCGAGGCGCAGATCGAACGTCTCAGCCAGCCGGGCGGCACCGAGGATAGCCGCCTGACCGCGCTGGCCGAACGTTTCGGCGGCGTGCTGCTCTCGGAGATTTATGATGACGTGACGCTTGACGACGCGCCGTATTTTTCGGCGCTCTATGGCCCCTCCCGCCACGCGATTGTGGTACCGGATCTGTCGCGGGTGCGCGAACAGCTGGACGGTCTGGAGGATTGCCCGGACGACCTCTATTTAATTGAAGGGGATCCGCAGTCGTTCGATGATAATGTGTTCGGCGTGGAAGAGCTCCAGGGGGCGGTACTGGTCAAAGTGGCGGACCGTCAGTGGCGCTACTCGCGCTTTCCCGCGGTGCCGCTCTTCGGCCGCGCCGCGCGCGAAAGCCGGTTGGAAAATCTCACCGCCGAGCGCGATGTACTGGCGGAACGTTACGCCACGCTCTCGTTCGACGTGCAAAAAATTCAGCGTCAGCATCAGGCGTTCAGCCGCTTTATCGGCGCTCACCTGGCGGTGGCGTTCGAGGCGGATCCTGAAGCGGACATGCGCGCGCTCAACGCCCGGCGCGGCGAGTTGGAGCGTGAGCTTAGCGACCACCACGGGTCGAATCAGCAAAGCCGGCAGCAATACGATCAGGCGCGTGAGGGGCTGCAACTGCTCAACCGGCTTATCCCCCGGCTCGGTGTCCTGCTGGACGATCGGTTGCAGGACCGGCTGGAGACGGTACAGGCCGACTGGCAGGACGCGCAGGAGGCGGCGCGTTACTTGAGTCAGCACCAAAAAGCGCTGGATCAACTTGAGCCGCTGGCGGCGGTGCTGCAAAGCGACCCCGAGCAGCACGAACAATTACGTGCCGACTATGAACAGGCGCAGCAGACCCAGCGCCAGGCGCGGCAGCAGGCGTTTGCCCTAACAGAAGTCGTCCAGCGCCGCGCCCACTTTAGCTATTCCGATTCCGCCGGCATGCTGAGCGAGAATAGCGATCTGAACGATAAGCTGCGCCAGCGTCTGGAGCGCGCGGAGGCCGAGCGCAGCCAGGCGCGTGACGCGCTGCGCGCCCACCAGGCTCAGCTTACGCAGTTCAGCCAGGTACAAGCGTCGCTAAAAAGCTCTTACGAAGCCAAGCAGGATATGCTCAAGGAACTGATGCAGGAGCTCCACGACATCGGGGTGCAGGCCGACGCCAATGCGGAAGCGCGCGCCCGCGAACGCCGGGATCAGCTGCATATGGCCCTGAGTCAGAACCGCGGTCGCCGCAACCAGCTGGAAAAACAGCTGACGTTCTGCGAAGCGGAAATGGACGCTTTACAAAAAAAATTGCGCAAGCTGGAACGGGATTATTATCAAACCCGCGAACAGGTGGTCAGCGCCAAGGCCGGCTGGTGCGCGGTGCTGCGCCTGGTGAAGGAAAACGGCGTGGAGCGCCGCCTGCACCGTCGCGAGCTGGCCTATATGGAAGCCGAGGATCTGCGCTCCATGTCGGATAAAGCGCTGGGCGCGCTGCGCCTCGCGGTGGCGGATAACGAACATCTGCGTGATGTGCTGCGGCTGTCGGAAGACCCCAAGCGGCCGGAGCGCAAGATCCAGTTCTTTATTGCGGTTTACCAGCATCTGCGCGAGCGTATTCGTCAAGATATTATCCGCACCGACGACCCGGTGGAAGCCATTGAGCAGATGGAAATCGAGCTCAATCGCCTAACGGAAGAGTTGACCGCCCGCGAGCAGAAACTGGCCATCAGCGCCAAAAGCGTGGCCAACATTATCCGTAAAACTATCCAGCGCGAGCAGAATCGTATTCGCCTGCTCAACCAGGGGTTGCAGGCGGTCAGTTTCGGTCAGGTGAAGAGCGTGCGCCTGAACGTCAGCGTGCGCGAGGCCCATGCAACGCTGCTAGATGTGTTAAGCGAGCAGCAAGAGCAGCATCAGGACCTGTTCAGCAGTCAACGCCTGACGTTTTCCGAAGCGTTGGCCAAGCTGTATCAGCGGCTGAACCCGCAGATCGATATGGGGCAGCGCACGCCGCAAACCGTCGGTGAGGAACTGCTGGATTACCGCAACTATCTGGAAATGGAAGTGGAGGTCAACCGCGGCGCCGACGGCTGGCTGCGCGCGGAGAGTGGGGCGTTGTCCACCGGCGAAGCCATCGGTACCGGTATGTCGATTCTGGTGATGGTGGTGCAGAGCTGGGAAGAGGAGTCCAGCCGGCTGCGCGGCAAAGATATCTCCCCGTGCCGACTGTTGTTCCTGGATGAAGCCGCGCGGCTGGATGCCAAATCCATCGCCACGCTGTTCGAGCTGTGCGATCGTTTGCAGATGCAGCTTATTATCGCCGCGCCGGAAAATATCAGTCCGGAGAAAGGGACTACCTATAAACTGGTGCGTAAGGTATTCAACAATCAAGAGCATGTACACGTGGTGGGATTGCGCGGCTTTGGCGCCGAGCAGGCCGCGCCGCCGTCGACTGCCTTGACCGAGACCGACAGTCAGGCCGGCTGAGCTTTTTGACCGCGGGTAGGCCAGCGGTTGATTGCGTTGCTTGAGCCCGGTTGACCGCCGGCAGGTCGAGATCTCAGCCCCCGGCCGCATCTCGGCTGATGGCGGTGTTTAGCCGAAATCGGCCGTCCATGGGCAGCAGTGGCCGACGCCGATGGACTGTGGGCTGCGGTTGTCGACGCCGATTGACTGTGGGCTGCGTTTGCCGACGCCGATTGACTGTGGGCTGCGGTTGTCGACGCCGTTTGACTATGGGCTGCGTTTGCCGACGCCGATTGACTGTGGGCTGCGGTTGTCGACGCCGATGGACTGTGGGCTGCGGTTACCGACGCCGATTGACTATGGGCTGCGTTTGCCGACGCCGATTGACTATGGCTGCGGTTGTCGACGCCGTTTGAACAGGGGCAGCGGTTGTCCAGGCGAGTTGAACGCGGTCATTGCGTGTACCGACAGGCTCGCCATCCCGGTGCGCGCGCAAACCTGCTCTAACCCTTGCCGTTCGCCGTCGCGATGGCGCCCTGTATAGCCGCGCGACGGTCGGTAATGTCCCGCGCGCGTCCCGCTTATTGCTGCATCAGACTGCGGGGAGTGCGCCGGCCCGTCTTGCGCTGGCAGTGCCGCGCTTTTTCGTCCCGCCCGTTTCATGACCGCCGGTTATGCAGCCGTCTGCGGCAATAGCGTGACTCCCGCCTTAGACGGCGTTGATAGTGCGATGCAATGAAAACGATCCCGAGCTGATGACTCTTCAAGATAACCCCCTCGATTACCGCAGGTTCGCCGTGGTGTATGGCGTGCGTTGGCGCGCTTGAACGCTGTCGGCAACGCTTCGCGCCGTGCCGGAGAACTTCTCCATTTTAGGCGGCAATCAACCGCTGTCGGCGCATAGCGCCCACGCAGAGAGGGGCTCACTGGGCGTCGCGACGCGGGCCGGGTGAGGATACCGCCGAAGGCATAGCACAGGGAAAATGGTCAAAGGGTAACCGCTTCGCAGGGTTTCGCTTTGGTTTAGTGCGCAGATTTCCTTTTCTGCTTATATACTACGGTGAACAAGGTCAAAAAAAACATGATAAATTAACTGCTTCACTACAGGGGACACAGGATGTTAGTCACGAAATCTGCGTGGTTGCGCCGTGCGATGATGCGTTGCCTGCTGCTGACCGGTATCGCGTCGCTCTCCGGCCCCGCCTTTAGCGCGCCGGCCGCGCAAAGCCAGGGTGTTGGCGCCCCTTTGCCGGGAGAAATTTCCCCTGCTCATGTACAACCTTACTTTGCCCGCGAAATAGCGGCCCTTTACGCCGCGCGCCAGGATGCGCCGATGTGGCAGGACCGGGCCGCGGTGCGGCATTTTCAGCAGCAATTGGCGGAACTGGCGCTGTCGGGCGTCCAGCCGCAATTCACCACCTGGGCGCAGTGGCTCACGGATCCGCGTATTACCGGTCTGGCGCGGGATAAAATCTTGTCCGACGCTCTGCTGGGCTACCTGCAATTCACCAACGGCGTCGGCGCCAACGGCGAAAGATGGCTTTACGGCAATGCACCCTATACGCTGGCGCTGCCGCCGCGCGCGTTGATTGACCGCTGGCAGAATGCTTTGAACGACGGCAGGCTGGATGCCTTTATCAGCGGCCTGGTGCCGCAACATCCACAATACGCCAAAATGCATCAAGCGTTGAAAACCATTCTCGCCGATAACCACCCCTGGCCGCAGCTGACCGGCAACGCCAGCCTGCGTCCCGGCCAATTGAGCGATGATATTCCCGCGCTGCGCGAGATTTTGCGGCGTACCGGTATGCTCCAGCGCGGCGACGCCGCGCCGCAACCGACGGTAGATAACGCCCCGGCCACCACGCCTACCGCCTCGCAGCCTATTAGCCAGGAGCCGCCGTCGGCGGTGGTGAGCCCCGCCGCCGCGGAGCTCACGCCCACGCCCTCCAGCGATAATCCCACGGTGGTCGCCACGGTAGATGTGCAGGACAAGATGTATTCGCCCGATCTGGTGGCGGCGGTGAAACGTTTCCAAAGCTGGCAGGGGTTGGGCGCCGACGGTGTGATCGGCCGCCAGACGCGCAACTGGCTTAACGTTTCCCCGCAGACCCGGGTCACGCTGCTGGCGTTGAATATTCAGCGTTTGCGTCTGCTGAATAATCGCGTTAATACCGGCATCCTGGTCAATATTCCCAATTACTCCCTTGTTTACTATCAGCAGGGGGCAGAGGTGCTGTCCTCGCGGGTGATCGTCGGCCGCCCCAGCCGCAAAACGCCGCTGATGCGCAGTGCATTGAGCAGCGTGGTGCTTAATCCGCCGTGGAATGTGCCCAGTTCGCTGGTGCGTCAGGATATTCTGCCGAAAGCGCTGCGCGATCCGGGGTATTTGCCGCGCAACGACTTCACCATATTATCGGGCTGGAGTAGCGATGCCGCCGTGATCGACCCGGCCAATATAGATTGGAATATGGTCACGCCCAACCATTTTCCGTATCGTTTGCAGCAGGCGCCGGGGCCGAAGAACGCCTTGGGACGGTATAAATTCAATATGCCCAGCTCGGATGCCATCTATTTGCACGATACGCCCAACCATAATTTGTTCGGCCAAGATCAGCGCGCGCTGAGCTCAGGTTGTGTTCGGGTGAACAAGGCGGCGGTGCTGGCGAACATGCTGCTGCAAGATGCCGGCTGGGGCGACGCTCGCGTCAGTGCGACCCTAAAGCAGGGCAATACGACCTATGTGCCGATTCGCCATCAGATTCCGGTCAATCTGTTTTATCTTACCGCCTGGGTCGCGGACGACGGTAAACCGCAGTTCCGTACAGATATTTACAATTATGATACGCCCACCCAGAAGGGCGCCAGAAGCCTGCCGCAAGCGCAACGGCTGTTGCAATAAGCCGCTGAACGCCGGTGAATTTATGCGCGGGACCGATCGGGCGCCCGCGTAGACTACTTTGTGAGCTTTTGCAAATCCTGACGCTTGAGTGATTGACGTGGCCCACCCAGACGGTTATGGTTCGGGCGGTGCGCTATTGTGCATTTGTTCATCAACTCTGCCGACTGGTTACTTTGCCCATGGATCATATTAATCATCTACGCCGTCAACTGCTGGTGTTCGGAACGGCTGCCGCCGGGCTGGCGCTGCTTCCCGGCACCGCTTTCGCCACGCTCTCCACGCCCCGCCCGCGCATGCTTACCCTGAATAATTTGCATACGGGTGAAACGCTAAAAACGGAATTTTTCAATGGTAAAAGCTATGATCAAAGCGAGCTTAGCCGATTAAATCATTTTTTCCGCGATTTTCGCGCCAATAAGATCACCGAAATCGATCCGCAGCTTTTTGATCATCTTTATCGTCTGCAAACGGTGCTGCAAACCAGCAAGCCGGTGCAGCTTATTTCCGGTTATCGAACGGTACAGACCAATAATTCACTGCGGGCAAAAAGCGAGGGCGTGGCGAAGCACAGTTATCATACGCTGGGCAAAGCCATGGATTTCCATATTGAGGGCACGCCGCTTAGCATGATCCGTAAAGCGGCGCTCAAGCTGCGCATGGGCGGCGTGGGATACTATCCGCGCAGTAATTTCGTCCATATCGATACCGGGCCGGCGCGCACCTGGTAACGCGCCGCAATTCCTGTCAACACCGGCGCCGTTTCGCCGTATAATCGGGTGCAAAAGGTCAGACAGGATGCAGTATGAAATATCACATCATGCCGGTAACGGCATTCAGCCAGAATTGTTCTTTGGTTTGGTGCGAGCAGACCGGTGAAGCGGCGCTGGTGGATCCCGGCGGTGAAGCGCAGCGGTTGCGTCAGGAAGTCGCGGCGCTGGGCGTAACGGTAAAAGAAATATGGCTGACGCACGGTCATTTGGATCATGTCGGTGCCGCCAGCGAGCTCGCGGCGTTCTATCGCGTGCCCCTGGTCGGTCCCCATCGCGACGATGAACCGCTGCTGGCGAATTTGCCGGGGCAGTGCCAAATGTTTGGCGTGGAAAGCATTCCGCCCTTGGTGCCCGATCGCTGGCTTGCGGACGGCGATACGGTGAGCGTCGGGACATTGTCGTTTAGCGTACTGCATTGCCCCGGTCATTCACCGGGGCATGTGGTATTTTGGAACAAAGCGGCGAAGTTCATGTTGATGGGGGACGTGCTGTTCAATGGCGGCATCGGTCGTACCGACCTGCCGGGCGGCGATAGCGCGACGCTGATGCGTTCGATCCATCATCAGCTCATGCCGTTGGCGGATGACATTGCCTTTCTGCCCGGCCATGGCCCCATGTCGACGCTGGGCCACGAGCGCCGCACAAACCCTTTCCTGCAGTAGCCGTCGGTTAGCGCTTCATGGCGGTTGCTGCCGTTGCGCCAACCGCCATGACAGCGTCATCGTTTCACCCACCGACGCGCCGCCGGCGGCCGCTTCAGACAGCTCAACCGGCGGTTATAGCACCGCCACGATCGCTTCGCACAGCGGCGCCATGTTATCCGGCGTCATTCCGGCCACGTTGATGCGGCCCGAATTCACCACATAAATGCCCGATTGGTCCCGCAGCTTTAGCACCTGCTCCTGGGTCAGGCCGCTAAAGGAGAACATGCCGTTTTGCCGGTTGATAAAGCTAAAGTCCTGCCGCGCACCTTTGTCCAGAAGGGTGTTGACGAACAGTTGGCGCATACGCTGAATGCGCTCGCGCATACCGCTCAACTCCTGCTCCCACATGGCACGCAGCACGTCGTCGGCCAAAATGGTGGTGACAACGGCGGCGCCGTGCGCCGGCGGGTTGGAGTAATTGGCGCGAATGATGGCTTTCAACTGGCTGAAGGCGCGATCGGCAATCGCGCTGTCTGGCGCAATGAGAGTGCAGGCGCCGACGCGTTCATTATACAGGCCGAAATTTTTTGAAAAGGAGCTGCACACGATAAGCTCCTGATGCGCTTCGCAAAAAATCCGCAAACCCGCCGCATCTTCCTCCAGGCCGTGGGCGAAACCCTGATAGGCGAAATCGAACAGCGGCAGCCAGCCCTGTCGGGCCGACAGCGCCGCCAGTTCGCGCCATTGCTGTTCGGTGGGGTCGATGCCGGTCGGATTATGGCAGCAACCGTGGAACAAGACGACGTCGCCGGCCTGCGCCTGGCTTAGGGACGCCAACATTGCCGTAAAATCGAGCGTATGGGTGACGGCGTCATAGTAGGCGTAATCGCACACCGTCAATCCCGCCGCGCTAAACACGTTTTTATGGTTCGGCCAGCTAGGGTTGCTTACCCAAACGCGGCGCACGGCGGTATTGTGCGCCAGGAAATCCGCGGCCACGCGCAGGGCGCCGGTGCCGCCGGGGGTTTGCGCGCTGCGTGCCCGCGCGCTGGCGATAATATCGCTGTTGGCGCCGAACAAAAGGCGTTGCGTGCCCGCGGCGAAGGCGGCGATGCCGTCAATACTCAGATAGTTTTTGCTGGTCTCATTTTCCAGCAGCAGCGACTCCGCTTTTTTTACGCTGGTCAGCACCGGCGTATTACCGGTTTCATCTTTGTAAACGCCGATACCAAGATTGATTTTATTCGGGCGATCATCGGCGCGAAAGACATCCAGCAGGCCGAGAATCGGGTCCGCCGGTGCGACCGGGATTGATTCAAACATGGGAGAGGTGTCCAAACGTCACAGTGTGCGAAAAGTGCTATCAGGTTACCGTTACGAGAGCCCTTTGCCAACCGTTTACCGCACATTTTTCAACGGCACAAAAAAAAGAAGGCAGGGTATAAACCCTGCCTTCGCTATCCTGGTTTCAGCCGTAGAGGGCCGAAAGGGGATTAGAACTGGTAGACCAGACCCAGAGCAACGGTATCGCCGCTGCCGATGCCCAGCTGGTTGTCGTCATCAATCTGGTTGATGATATAGTCAACATAGGTGGACATGTTTTTGTTGAAGTAGTAAGTAGCGCCCACTTCAAAGTATTTGATCAGGTCAACATCGCCAATGCCTTCGATGTCTTTACCTTTCGACTGCACGTAAGCGACGGACGGACGCAGACCGAAGTCGAACTGATACTGAGCAACCAATTCAATCAGCTGGGTTTTGTTAGCAAAACCGGTCGCGTCAGCGCCATCAATTTGCAGATTGGCGTTGGAGATGTAGGTCGCGTTACGGGTTTCACCGTACATAGCGGCCAGGTAAACGTTGTTGGCGTCATATTTCAGACCGGCTGCCCACTGCTGAGCTTTTTCGCTGCCGTTAGCATAGTAAGCGCTTTGCTGAGCATCGGTACGGTCGGAAGATGCATAAGCACCGACGATAGCAACACCGATGGGGGAGGTGTAGCTGGTAGATGCGCCCCAGCCATCGCCGTTGGCGCGACGGATTTCGTCACGATCGTTCTTGCCTTGGTACTGTACGGCGAAATCCCAGCCGTCAACCAACCCGAAGAAGTTGGTGTTGCGGTAGGTTGCGACGCCGGTGGTACGACCCACCATGAAGTTGTCGCTGTAGCCGGAGTCACCGCCGAATTCCGGCAGCATGTCGGTCCAGCCGATAGCGTCATATACAACGCCGTAGTTACGGCCGTAGTCGAATGAACCGGCATCGCCAAATTTCAGACCGGCGAACGCCAGACGGGTTTTGTTGCCGTCCTGAGCGTCGACGCTGCTTTCGGAGTTGTTGCCCTGGAAGTTGTATTCCCACTGGCCGAAACCGGTCAGCTGGTCGGTAATCTGAGTTTCACCTTTGAAGCCGAGACGGGCATAAGTCTGGTCGCCGTCGCCGCCGTAGCTGTTGTCGCTGTGGGAGAAGTAGTGCAGGCCGACAGCCTTACCGTAGATGTCTAATTTATTGCCATCTTTGTTATACACTTCGGCCGCGTTAGCGGCACCGGCAGCCAATAAGGCCGGAATTACCACTGCAAGAAGATTGCGCTTCATCATTATTACTACCCTCATTGGTGTTATTCGGACACCTGCCACTGCCGCTAATAATTTCTTACGAAACATTATTGAGAGTTTGGTGTCTTCCTGTGTCTGCACGCAGTGTTCCATTCACAGAGTCGTTAATCTACCCCGAAAATGATACAAATGTCGTAATAATGTTTCATGAGGAAAAAATGTATGTCTAAATGTAATTTTTAGGGAACTTTGTGAGATATCTCTAACTTTAAAAAGAGAAAGGCCAGCAGAGCTGGCCTTGGTGACGTATATATATGTTTTTCTTATATTAAATGCCGAAATTTAGAAATTGGCATTGCGTGGACTTCGCGGGAAGGGTATTACATCACGAATATTTTGCATTCCTGTGACATAAACTATTAATCTCTCGAAACCTAATCCAAAACCTGCATGCGGAACGGTTCCATAGCGGCGCAAGTCACGATACCACCAGTAATCTTCTTTGTTGAGGCCCATTTCGTCCAAACGCGCATCCAGCCTGTCTAAACGCTCTTCGCGCTGGGATCCGCCAATGATTTCGCCGATGCCCGGGGCCAGCACATCCATAGCGGCAACGGTTTTGCCATCGTCATTCATGCGCATGTAAAACGCTTTGATATCCTTGGGATAATTTTTCACTACTACCGGCGCTTTAAAATGTTTTTCCGCCAAATAGCGTTCATGTTCCGAAGATAAGTCAATGCCCCAGGAAACCGGATTTTCAAATGTCTGGCCACAGTTTTGCAAGATAGTCACCGCCTCGGTGTAGTCCACTTGCGCGAAATCTGCACTAATAAAGTGTTTCAGACGGTTTATCGCTTCCTTGTCGACCCGCTCGGCGAAGAATTGCATATCATCGGCGCGCTCGGTCAATACCGCCTGAAAGACATATTTGAGCATCGCTTCCGCAAGACCGGCGGCATCCTCCAGGGTGGCGAAGGCCACTTCCGGTTCAACCATCCAGAATTCGGCGAGATGGCGGCTGGTATTGGAATTTTCCGCCCGGAACGTTGGACCGAATGTGTAGATTTTTGACAGGGCGCAGGCGTAACTTTCACCGTTCAACTGGCCGGAAACGGTTAAAAAGGCCTCTTTGCCAAAGAAATCTTCATCGTAATTGACTTTGCCATCGGCCGTGCGCGGTATATTTTCCAGATCGAGAGTGGAAACGCGGAACATTTCGCCGGCGCCTTCGGTATCGGAGGCGGTAATCAAAGGTGTCGACACCCAGAAAAAACCCTTCTCGTCCATAAAACGATGAATGGCCTGCGCCAGGGTGTGGCGGACTCGCGCCACCGCGCCAATCAGGTTGGTACGCGGGCGAAGATGGGCCACTTCGCGCAGATACTCCACGCTATGGCGCTTGGCGGCCATGGGATAAGTATCCGGATCGTCGACCCAGCCGAGCACCTCAACGGCCTGAGCCTGTATTTCGTAACGCTGACCGCCCCCTAAGGATTCCACTACCCGGCCGGTAACCGATACCGAGCAGCCGGTGGTCAGGCGTAGAATGTCGTTCTGATAATTGGGCAGAGTATTATTAATGACGGCCTGTAAAGGATCGAAGCAGGAACCGTCATAGACGGCAAGAAAGGAGATTCCGGCTTTGGAATCTCGGCGGGTACGCACCCAACCCTGTACAGTGACTTCACTGTCAGCCGGCATGCGCCCTTGCAGTACATCGACTACAGGCACTACGCTCATAAAATACTCTCTTACTCAGTTAAAATAGGAAAAGGCCGTGAGTCCGCTAACGGACCATAATATGTTACTTGGCGGCGGCAAGACCACAAGGGGAAATCGCATATTTCTGGCGGCGATGGTGTCTAGGCGGGAAATGAGGGTGGAAACGGGTGTTAAAACGCGCCATCGCGCCGTCTCCGCCGACGCTTTCGCATCAATCACGGGTGAACGGAAAATGCCTGCCGCGGCTTGGCGAAAGACTCAACCCACCTTTTGCCCGGTGCAAAACGGGGAACAACCCCATACCCGCCGCGGCTTGACCGGCGGTTCAACTGGCCTTTTTAACCACCAGCGGCACGTCGAACGCTTTACGCAGGGCGCGAACAAAGGCTTTATCGTGACAGATCGTTTTCCCGGGGCTGTCCGAGAGCTTCGCCACCGGTTTACCGTTGCACTCTACCAGTTTGATGACAATATTCAGCGGCTTCACGGCGGGGATATCGCAGCTCAGCCGGGTGCCGATGCCAAAAACGAGATTGACGCGCTGCCAGAAATGGCGGTACAGCATCAGCGCCTTGTCAAAATCGAGACTGTCGGAAAACACCAGCGTTTTGCCGAGCGGATCGATACCCAGCCGTTCATAATGCGCAATGGCCTTCTCGCCCCATTCTACCGGGTCGCCGGAGTCGTGCCGCAGACCCTGATAGGCATGGGCAAACGCCGGCCCGAAATCGCGTAAAAAGGCATCCATGGTGATACAGTCGGTGAGCGCGATCCCCAACTGGTCGGGGTATTCGTCCAGCCAGGCCTGCAGGGCGGCGCGCTGGCTGTTGGCCAGATCGGGGCTTATCTGCTGATGCGCCTGAAACCATTCATGCGCCTGGGTGCCGACCGGCGGCAGGCCGCATTCCCGCGCCAGTTGGTAATTGCTGGTGCCGATAAGGTAGGGAAACGTCCGCTGTAGTTCAGCAACCACCTCAAACTGAACCTGGCGCGAGAAGCGGCGGCGGGTGCCGAAATCCATTAGCTTGAAGCGGGACAGGTCGACATCCGCGCTAATCTGGCGAAAATAGCGCAGCTTCTGCTGCAACTGCGCCACCGCGGCGGCGGGGGCGATGTGCGGCGAGCGGCGGCGGTGCACCACTTCGCTTATTACCGCCAGCAGCGGCACTTCCCATAAAATGACGTCGCGCCAGGGGCCGGTAATGCGAATATCGAGTTTGCCGTGATGATTGCGTACGCGCACCTGGCTCGGGTCAAAGCGGAACTGGCGCAGCCAGTTAAGATAGTCGCTTTGAAAAAACGGCAGTTCGCGCAGGTAGGCAAACTCCTCCTGGTCCAATTTCAGACTACGCATCATCTCAATCTGGGCACTAATGTCGGCGGCGTATTCCCCCAGCAGATCGTCCCCGCGGCAGCGGAACTCCGCGCTCACCGTCACATCGAAATAGCGATGAAAAACGGCCTGCTGCATATGGAATTTATAGGCATCAGTGTCGAGTATCGACGTTAAAATCGGATCGGTAGCAACATTCATGGTGCGTTCAAGCATCCTTTTACGACATCTCATCTCAGTCGGATAAGGGGTAACGGCCATGAAAAGCCGCGTTATCCTATAAGTGTAGTCACATCAGAGCACAGTTGGCGTGATAACGTCGGGACCAAACGTGCCGTCCCGCGGGTTAGTCGCCCGGTCATTAGGCGGGTTTTACCGCCCGCCCGCGCTGTTTTTTGCGCGAACGCTGCATTTTAGCGCGCTTGCCGGGCTTTACAATGGCAACCTGCCGCTAACAGGAATAGACTTAACGGCAGAAATCGACACTGATGCCTAAAGGTTAACTATGACGCAACAGCCGCAAGCCAAGTACCGCCATGATTATCGTGCGCCGGATTATACGATTACCGATATCCACCTGGATTTTGATCTGGAGGCCGAAAATACCACCGTTACGGCAACCAGCACCGTCGTGCGTCAGGGCCAGGCCGGCGCGCCCTTGCTGCTCAACGGCGAAGATTTACGCCTACTGAGTTTGCGGGTGGACGACCAGGAATGGACGCATTATCGTCTGGACGCCCCGGGATTGGTCATTGAGCAGTTGCCCGCCACCTTTACCTTGACTATCAAAACGCTGATCCATCCCGCCAATAATACCGCCCTGGAAGGGCTTTACCTTTCCGGCGACGCGCTCTGTACCCAATGCGAGGCGGAAGGTTTCCGCCATATTACCTTTTATCTGGACCGTCCGGATGTTCTGGCCCGGTTCACCACGCGCATTTTGGCGGATAAGCAACGCTATCCGTTCCTGCTCTCCAACGGCAACCGTATTGATTACGGGGATAACGGCGATGGCCGGCATTGGGTCATCTGGGAAGATCCTTTTCCAAAACCGTGTTACCTCTTTGCGCTGGTGGCGGGGGATTTTGATGTGTTGCGCGACAGCTTTACCACCCGCTCCGGCAGGGAGGTCGCGCTGGAGCTGTTTGTCGATCGCGGCAACCTGGATCGCGCCGACTGGGCGATGGCGTCACTCAAGCGCGCCATGCGCTGGGACGAAACCCGCTTCGGTCTTGAGTATGACCTGGATATCTATATGGTGGTGGCGGTCGATTTCTTCAATATGGGCGCCATGGAGAATAAAGGGCTCAACGTCTTTAACGCCAAATATGTGCTGGCCCGGGCGCAAACCGCCACCGATGTGGATTATCTCAATATCGAACGGGTCATCGGCCATGAATATTTCCATAACTGGACCGGCAATCGCATTACCTGCCGCGACTGGTTCCAACTGAGTCTGAAAGAGGGCCTGACCGTATTCCGCGATCAGGAGTTCAGTTCGGATATCGGCTCGCGCGCCGTCAATCGCATTAACAATGTACGCGTGATGCGCAGCGCGCAGTTCGCCGAAGACGCCAGCCCGATGGCGCACCCCATTCGTCCCGATAAAGTGATTGAAATGAATAACTTTTACACCCTGACGGTGTATGAGAAGGGCGCCGAAGTGATCCGTATGCTGCATACCCTGCTGGGGGAGGAAAAATTCCAGGCCGGGATGCGCCGCTACGTTTCCCGCCACGACGGCAGCGCCGCCACCTGCGAAGATTTCGTCGTCGCGATGGAGGAGGCCGGCGATATCGATTTGACGCTGTTCCGCCGCTGGTACAGCCAGTCGGGAACGCCGCTGGTGACGGTGCGCGACGATTATAATGCTGAGCTGGAGCAATACACTCTGCACGTGACGCAGATGACGCCGCCGACGCCGGACCAGCAGGAAAAACAGGCGCTGCATATTCCGTTGGATATCGAACTGTACGATAACCACGGACAGGTCATCCCGCTACAGCACGCCGGCGCGCCGGTCAATTCGGTGTTGAACGTGACCGAAAGCGTCCAGACGTTTATTTTCGATCATGTCCCGTCGCTGCCCATCCCCTCGCTGCTGCGTGAATTCTCCGCGCCGGTGAAGCTGGATTATCCCTATAGCGATCAGCAATTGATTACCCTGATGCGTTTCGCCACCAGCGATTTCTCCCGCTGGGACGCGGCGCAAAGCCTGCTGTCTATCTACATCCGCTTGAACGTGGCCCGCTATCAGGAGGGGCAGCCGCTGACGCTGCCGCTGCATGTGGCTGACGCGTTCCGCGGTATTCTACTTGATCCCGCGCTGGATCCGGCGCTGGCGGCGCAAATACTGACGCTGCCGAGCGAGAATGAAATGGCCGGTTTGTTTGATAGCGTGGATCCGGTAGCGATTCACAGCGTGCATGACGCGTTGACCAGCTGTCTGGCGAACGAGCTTGGCGATGAACTGTTAGCGGTCTACCGCGCCAGCCCCTCTGGTGAGTATCGGGTGGAGCACCGTGATATCGGCCTGCGCGCGCTGCGCAACTGCTGCCTGCACTATCTGGCGTTTGGCGATCGCGATCGTGCGGTTCGTCTTACCACCGAGCAATACTATCAGGCCGACAACATGACCGACACGCTGGCGGCAATGGCGGCGGCGGTGGCGGCACAGTTACCCTGCCAGGCCACGCTGCTGGCGGAGTTCGACCAGCGCTGGCACCACGACGGTTTGGTCATGGACAAATGGTTCAGCCTGCAAGCGACCAGTCCGGCGGAGGACGCGCTGGATCATGTCAAATCGCTGCTTACCCATCGCGCCTTTAGCCTGAATAATCCCAATCGCGTTCGGGCGCTTATCGGCGCGTTCGCCGCCAATAATCCGGCGGCGTTCCATGCGGCGGACGGTAGCGGTTACGCCTTTTTGGTCGAGATCCTGACCGAGTTGAATACCCGCAATCCCCAGGTTGCTTCGCGGATGGTTGAGCCCTTGATTCGGCTCAAGCGCTATGATGCGCCGCGTCAGCGCCTCATGCGCGCGGCGCTGGAGCAACTCAAGGCGCTGGAGAATCTCTCCGGGGATCTGTTTGAGAAAATAACCAAGGCGCTGGCCGACGCTTAAGCCGCGGAGGTCATTGGCGCTCCACGGCCGGCGCCGCACGGTTTTTGCCGGCGATAGATAGTCACGGTTGGCCGGCGGGGGCGCAGTATGGCAGCCCGCCTCGGCGCAGCGCGGTCGGCGGGGAGGACTGGCGAAAACGGGCTATCGTCGCGCGCCAACGCGCCGTCGTTCGCAGGGCATCCGCAGGGGTGCCCTTTTTTTGCGGCCATCATTGATTCCCTTTCCCGCGCCGATGATTGATAATACCGCCCCGGTTGCAACCGGGAATCAGGAGACCTCATGTTATATCCGCTTATCAAGCAGGCATTGTTCCAGCTCGACCCGGAACGGGCCCATGAATTGACTTTTCGGCAGCTTAAGCGCATTACCGGCACTCCGCTGGAATGGCTGGTGCGCCAATCGGTACCAACCAAAACCGTCAACTGTATGGGTATCGCTTTCAAAAACCCCCTTGGGCTGGCCGCAGGATTGGATAAAGACGGTGATTGCATCGACGCGCTTGGCGCCATGGGCTTCGGTTTTATTGAAGTGGGCACGGTCACGCCTCGCGCGCAGCCCGGCAATGAAAAGCCGCGTTTGTTCCGTCTGGTGAAGGCTGGCGGCTTGATAAACCGTATGGGCTTTAATAACCACGGGGTCGACAACCTGGTGGAGAACGTCAAAAAATCCCATTTCGGCGGCGTGCTGGGCATCAATATCGGGAAAAATAAAGATACGCCGGTGGAGCAGGGCAAGGATGATTATCTGATCTGCATGGAGAAGGTCTATCCTTACGCCGGTTATATCGCGGTGAATATTTCATCCCCCAATACGCCCGGGCTGCGCACCCTGCAATTTGGCGCGGCGCTGGATGATCTGTTGTCGGCGATAAAAAATAAGCAGGCGGTGCTGCAAGCCTACCATCACAAATATGTGCCGGTGGCGGTAAAAATAGCCCCCGACATGAGCGAGGCAGAATTGATCCAGGTTGCCGATAGTTTGGTGCGCCATAATATCGACGGCGTTATCGCGACCAATACCACTACGGGCCGGGAGCTGGTGCAGGGCCTGGACCATAGTGCCCAAACCGGTGGTCTGAGCGGCCGGCCGCTGCAATTGCGCAGTACGGAAGTTATCCGACAATTGTCCGCTGAGTTACAAGGTAAATTACCGATTATCGGGGTCGGTGGTATCGATTCGCTTATCGCGGCCAGGGAAAAAATGGCGGCCGGCGCTTCGCTTATTCAGATCTATTCGGGCTTTATTTTCCATGGTCCGCGCTTGATAAAGGATATTGTCAGCGATATTTAGCCAATCTTGACAAAATAATGGGGGCTGGAGGCATATTTCTTATCCAGCCTCGTTTATCTTTTATTCGTTTACTGCTAATTTAAGATCAATTAAATTTCCGGCTCTGCAGGTGACGCTTGCCGGATAGCGACCAGGCCCTGAATTGGCGACGTGATAAAAGGTAAATGGATGAAGATCACCCCTGGCGATAACTGGCATTGGTTTTTCGATGCTGAACACGACCGTATGATGCTTGATCTGTCGGAAGGCTTGGTATTCCGTTCGCGCTTTTGCGCGAAAATGCTGACCCCTGATGCGTTCGAGCGCACGCGATTTTGCGTTGACGACGCCGCGCTTTATTATCAATTTGAGGATAAAAGCCGGGCGTTGCCGCTCAACGATGCCCTGCGCGCTGAACTGGTGCTCAATGCGCTGGTGGCGTTGCGCTTTTTAAAGCCGCAAATGCCCAAGAGCTGGCATTTTCAAACGCAGCATACGACGGACGCCTGGCAACCCCAAGAGGGGGACAGCGTGTTGGTTTGCGTGAGCGACGGCGGCGAACGGGCGCGATTGCTTATCGCCGAGGCCGGCGACAACGCCAGCCTGTGCGTGCTGGCGCAACCCTGTCTGACGCTGGCCGGCCGCCGCATGGCTCTAGGCGACGCGATAAAAATTATGCATGACCGGCTTCAACCGGCGCCGCGCCAGGACGATTTGCAGTTCGCGACGGCGGTATAAGACCCGGTCAGGCTGACGAAAGCGTCAGCGGTCCCAGGCCGCTGGCGCGATGGCTATTCCAGATGGACATCGCCGCGCGGTAGGCAACTGCAAGAGAGGATCCACGGCGCCGATGCCGTCGCGCTGCCGGTCAGCGGCGCAACGTCACCCGACAATAATTTCACCTTGCAGGTGCCGCAAATGCCGGCCCGACAGGAGTAGGGGATGCGTATGCCCTGCAGCTCCAACTGCTCCAATAAGATATCCCGTTGGTTGCCGATAAATTGCCGGCCCTGATACACAATGGTCACCGGCGCGTCGGCGGCCTGGGGCGGCGGCGTGGCTACGCTTGCGGGGCTGGCGGCGCGATAGCGACGCGGCTTACGGGTGCTAAGGACCTCGACGTTGTCGCCGACCCGCACGATACCGGTGGTGCGGGCGATCACATTCTGGCCGAAATCGACTGTACCGTCGTCGGCACTGCGATAGCCTTGTAAGGTGCGCAGCGGCTCACCCCCAGGATGTTTATGGCCCTGTTCCACGTTGACCGTGGTCAGAACGCAGCGGCTGCACGGCTTTACCACTTCAAACTCGACCTCGCCAATACGCAGACGATGCCAGCTATCTTCCGCATACGCTTCGGTGCCGGTCACCACCAGATTCGGCCGAAACTGGCTCAGGGTGACGCCCGCCGGGCAGCGGCGCTGTAAATCCAAAAAGGACGCTTCGCTTATCAGAAGATAGGGATAGCCGTCGGCGAACGACAGCGGGACGGCCGGGAAGCGTTTCACCCGCCTGTGGCTATGCTCGCCCGTCCAGCAGAGGGTAACCGGCTGTTCAAGATAGCCGGAAAACCAGGTATTGATGGTCTCCGGCGCCGGATAAGCGGTAAAATGATTCCCCCAGACCTCAACCGGCTGCGCCGGCGCGGAAAAATCGGTAAAACGCACGTGGCGGCTTTGCCCGTCGGGGGCGGTAAGGTGCAGCCCGCCAGGCAGCATTACCGGGGTGAATAATAACATCTGCGGATACTGCCGGGCGGTGATAAAGGCGCCGTCGGCGTCGGTGAGCATAAAAACGCGATCAAACGCCAACCCTTCGGCGCCGGCCAGGGCGTGCGACAGCTGCAACCCGCGCATTGATTTCACCGGATGCACATATAAACGCGATAAAATACTCATTCTGCCTCCGTGCCGTTTGTGATGACGGTCAACTTTATGACAATGGGGCAGGATTGGCTATAATGCGCAACGATTTTCTTTTTAATTAATAATAAGAGACCAGATGAATTCTCTGTTTGCCACCACGGCACAAGGTTTGGAAGAACTGTTGAAAAGCGAGCTGGAAACCCTGGGGGCCGCCTCGTGTAAAATTGCGCTGGGCGGCGTGCACTTCCAGGCCGATAGCCGGCTGCTTTACCGCGCGCTGTTGTGGAGTCGTCTGGCGTCGCGCATCGTCCTGCCGCTGAACGATTTCAGCGTCGGCAGCGATGGCGACCTGTATCGCGGTGTGCAGGCGGTGGACTGGCCGTCGCTGTTCACGGTGGATAAACGTTTCGCCGTACATTTCAGCGGCACCAACGCGGCAATCCGCAACAGCCAGTATGGCGCGCTGAAGGTTAAGGACGCCATCGTCGACAGTTTTACCCGCCACGGCGCGCGTCGACCCGATGTCGACCGCCAGCAGCCCGATATCCGCATTCAGGCCTATCTGCACCGTGACCGGGTGATGCTGTCGCTTGATCTGAGCGGCAGCAGCCTGCACCAGCGTGGCTATCGCGATGCGCAGGGTCAGGCGCCGTTAAAGGAGAATCTCGCCGCCGCCATCGTGCTGCGCTCCGGCTGGCAACCCGGTACGCCGCTGCTGGATCCGATGTGCGGCTCCGGTACGCTGCTGATTGAAGCGGCGCTGATCGCGGCCGATTGCGCCCCCGGGCTTACGCGTCCGTTTTGGGGATTTTCCGCCTGGTCCGGGCATGATGAGGCGCTCTGGCAAGAGACGGTGCGCGACGCGCGCGAGCGTGCCCGAGCGGGGCTGGCGCAAACGCCGTCGCGCTTTTACGGCTCCGACGTCGACAGCCGGGTGCTGGAGAAGGCGCGCCAAAACGCGCGCCGCGCCGGCGTGTCTGCGCTGATAACCTTCCAGGCCGGCGAGGTGGCGCAGTTCGTCAATCCGCTGCCGGAGGGGCCACGCGGGACGGTTGTGAGCAATCCCCCTTACGGTGAGCGCCTGGAGAGTGAACCGGCGCTTATCGCCCTGCACAACCAGCTCGGGCGGGTCATGAAAAGCCGGTTCGGCGGCTGGCGGCTGTCGTTGTTCAGCGCCTCGCCGGCGCTGCTGGGCGCATTGATGCTGCGTGCAGAACGCAGCTTTAAAGCCAAAAACGGTCCGCTGGACTGCGAGCAGAAGAACTATAGGCTGGCGGAAACCGCCGCTGCGCCCGGCCAGGGGGAAGGGCAAATTGCCGCCGATTTCGCCAACCGCCTGCGCAAAAATGTGCGCTCGCTACAAAAATGGGCCGAGCGGGAAAAGCTGGATTGCTACCGGCTGTATGACGCCGATCTGCCGGACTACAATGTCGCTATCGATCGCTACAGCAGCTGGGTGGTGATTCAAGAGTATGTGGCGCCGAAAAGCGTGGAACCCGAGCGTGCGCGGCAGCGGCTGTATGATGTAATAACCGCCACCCTGGCTGTGCTGGCGATACCGGCCAGCCGTTTGGTGGTCAAAGCGCGCGAGCGGCAGAAAGGCAAGAATCAATATGAAAAACTGGCGCAGAAGGGCGAATTCTTGCTGGTGGAGGAGTACGGCGCCAAATTGTGGGTCAACTTGACCGACTACCTGGATACCGGGCTATTCCTCGATCACCGCATCGCGCGCAGAATGCTGGGGGAAATGAGCCGTGGCAAAGACTTCCTCAATTTGTTTGCCTACACCGGCAGCGCCAGCGTCCATGCCGGTATTGGCGGCGCGGGCAGCACCACCTCGGTGGATATGTCGCGCACCTATTTGGCGTGGGCGGAAAAAAATCTGCGCAGCAACGACCTGGTAGGCCGTCAGCACCGGCTGATACAGGCGGATTGCCTGGCGTGGCTATCGATGACGCAGGAAACGTTCGATGTGATATTCATCGACCCGCCCACCTTCTCCAATTCCAAGCGGATGGCCGATACCTTTGACGTCCAGCGCGACCATGTGGCGCTGATGGCCGAGCTCAAACGGCTTCTGCGCCCCGGCGGCACCATCATGTTCTCCAACAACAGACGCGGTTTCCAACTGGATGATGCGGGGCTGACCGCGCTGGGCCTGAGGGCGCAGTCGATAACCGATCGTACCCGCTCGCCGGACTTCGCCCGCAACCGCCAAATTCATCACTGCTGGCTGATAAGCCATGCGGACAAGGATCTCTAAGTCATGTCATTAATCAGTCTTTCCGGCGCCTGGTTGTCGTTCAGCGATGCGCCGCTGCTGGATAACACCGAGCTGCATATTGAGCGCAACGAGCGCGTTTGCCTGGTGGGGCGCAACGGCGCCGGCAAATCCACCTTGATGAAAATCTTGAGCCGCGAGGTGCCCCTCGACGATGGTCAACTGATTTTCGAGCAGGATGTCATCGTCGCCCGGCTGCAGCAAGATCCGCCACGGGACGTTACCGGCAGCGTTTTCGATTTCGTTGCCGAAGGGGTCGAGGCGCAGGCGCAGATACTGAAAGCCTATCACGGGATTTCTCAGCGGGTAGAACAGGACCCGAGCGAAAAAAATCTGGCGGAAATGGGCCGGCTGATGGAAATTCTCGACCATCAAAATTTGTGGCATTTGGAAAAGCGCATCCATGAGGTCATTGCGCAGATAGGCCTGGACGCCGACAGCCAACTGTCATCGCTGTCCGGCGGCTGGCTGCGCAAGGCGGCGCTGGGCCGCGCGCTGGTGTGCGAACCACAGGTGCTGCTGCTGGATGAACCGACCAACCATCTGGATATTGAAACCATTGACTGGCTGGAAGCTTTCTTGAAGACCTTTCCCGGCAGCATTATTTTCATCTCCCATGACCGCTCGTTTATCCGCGCGATGGCGACCCGCATCGTCGATTTGGACCGCGGCAAGCTGGTCTCCTGGCCGGGTAATTATGACAAATATCTGGAAGGAAAAGAGGAAGAGCTGCGGGTGCAGGAGCTGCAGAACGCCGAGTTTGATCGCAAACTGGCTCAGGAAGAGGTGTGGATCCGCCAGGGGATTAAAGCCCGGCGCACGCGCAATGAAGGGCGGGTGCGCGCGTTGAAGGCGCTGCGTCAAGAGCGTTCCGAGCGTCGTGAAGTGATGGGCAGCGCGAAAATCCAGGTGGAAGAGGCGGCGCGGTCGGGCAAAATCGTCTTTGAACTGGAAGACGTCAGCTATGGTATAGAAGGGAAACCGCTGATTAGCCACTTCAGCGCGCAGGTGCAGCGCGGGGATAAAATTGCTCTTATCGGCCCCAACGGCTGTGGTAAAACCACGTTGCTGAAGCTGATGCTGGGTCAACTTGGCGCCGACAGCGGCCGCATACACTGCGGCACCAAGCTGGAAGTCGCCTATTTCGACCAGTATCGCGCGGTGCTCGATCCGGAGCGTACCGTGATGGACAACCTGGCCGAGGGTAAGCAGGAGGTGATGGTCAACGGTCGCTCGCGTCACGTGTTGGGCTACCTACAGGACTTTTTGTTTCATCCGAAACGGGCAATGACGCCGGTAAAAGCGCTTTCAGGCGGCGAGCGTAATCGGTTGTTATTGGCGCGGCTGTTTCTCAATCCCAGCAACCTGCTGATTCTTGACGAACCCACCAACGATCTCGATGTCGAAACCCTGGAATTGCTGGAAGAGCTCCTCGACAGCTATCAGGGTACCGTACTGCTGGTCAGCCACGATCGCCAGTTTGTGGATAACTCGGTGACCGAATGCTGGATTTTTGAAGGGGAAGGGCGCATCGAGTGTTACGTGGGCGGTTATTTTGACGCGCAGCGCCAGCGCAGCAATCGGCGCGCGCTAAGGGCGCAGCCGGCGCCGGCGCAGAAGACCCCGGCGCCCGCGCCTGGGGCTACCCCATCTTCTGCCAAACGCGGCGGGGGGAAACTCAGTTATAACCTGCAACGGGAGCTGGAAACTCTCCCGGGGCAGATCGAGCGCTTGGAGCAGGAAATAGGCCGATTGCAGGCGCAAGTGGCGGCGCCGGACTTTTTCAGTCAACCCCACGAGACAACGCAGCCGGTGCTGACGGCGATTGCGCAGGCGGAGGACGCGCTTGAGCAGGCGTTCAGCCGCTGGGAAACGCTGGAAGCGCAAAAGAACGGCGCGGCGGAATAGGCCCTGGCGGGCGGTCTATGCCGCCCCCGATTACCCGCGCAAACGGAAAGCACCATAGGAGGTAGGCGTGTGCGATTATCCCCGACATCAGCATCACGTGCTTTGCCCGCACTGTGATTTATTGGTGGCGTTGCCGCCGCTGACGCCCGGCCAGAAGGGGATCTGCCCGCGGTGCCGTAACACCTTGCAGAGCTATTGGCACGATCCCAAACGCCAGCCGGTGGGGTTCGCCATCAGCGCGCTGGTGATGCAGGGGCTGGCCAATCTCTTCCCCTTTGTCAATATGGAAGTCTCCGGCATAAAGCGGCAAATAACGCTGCCGCAAATTCCGCTGGTGATGGTTAGCGATCATTTTTCCAGCCTGGCGAGCGTGTTTTTGCTGTGCGTGCAGGCTATCCCCGCGCTTTGCATGATTTTGATCATCTTATTGTGTCTAGATGTACCGCTGCCGTTTCGCCTGAAGGCGTTTCTGGCCAAGTTATTATTCGCCCTGCGCAGCTGGGGCATGGCGGAGATTTTCTTGGTTGGGGTGCTGGTCAGTTTTGTCAAATTGATGGCTTATGGCCAGATAGGCATCGGCAACAGTTTTATTCCATTCTGTTTCTTCTGCTTGCTGCAACTGAGGGCATTACAATGCGTTGACCCCCGCTGGTTATGGGACGTCATCATGCCGTTCACGTCGCCGGTAACGCGATTGCGGCCCGGTGAGGGCGGCCTGGCGCAGGGCATACGCGCTTGCAGCTGTTGTACGCTGATCCTGCCCGCGGACGCCGTCGTTTGTCCGCGCTGCCGTACCCGCGAGCACGCGCGACGTGTCCATAGCCTGCAATGGACGCTGGCGCTGTTACTCACCTCATTGATGCTGTATGTGCCGGCCAATCTGCTGCCGATTATGATTACCGACGGGCTGGGTAATCGACTCAATTCCACCATCATGGCTGGCGTTATCCTGCTGTGGGAGGACGGCTCAATACCGGTGGCGCTGGTGATTTTTATCGCCAGTATTATGGTCCCCAGCCTGAAGATGATTGCGCTGGGCTGGCTGTGCTGGGACGCCGCCGGCCGCGGCGAGCGAAACGCGGCCGACAGCGAACGGATGCACCTGCTCTACGAGGTGGTGGAATTCGTCGGCCGCTGGTCGATGATCGATGTTTTTGTTATTGCCGTGCTGTCTGGCCTGGTGCGCATGGGTAGGCTGATGAGCATTAGCCCCGGCATCGGCGTGCTGCTGTTTGCCGCGGTCGTCATCTTGACCATGATCGCCGCCAAAACTTTTGACCCCCGTCTTTTGTGGGACAGGGCTTCGCATACCACGCTAAAGGAGTCGACCGTTGACGGAAAATAATTATCAGGAAGCCCGGGTGGAGAAGATCAAACGCTGGTCGCCGGTGTGGATCGTTCCCATTGTCACCGTCCTCATTGGCGCCTGGATCCTGTTTTACCATTTCAGCCATCAGGGCAAAGTGATCACCCTGACCACCAGCAGCGCTGAGGGTATTGAAGCCGGAAAAACCGCCATCAAAAGCCGCAGCGTGGATGTCGGTACCGTCGAGAGCGTGATGCTGAGTGACGATTTACGCCAGGTGGAAATCAAAGCGCGCATCTATAACGGCATGGAAAAAATGCTGAATAAAGACTCGGCGTTTTGGGTGGTGAAGCCGCAGATCGGCAAGGAAGGGGTATCTGGATTAGGGACCCTGTTATCCGGCGCCTATATTCAATTGCAACCCGGATCCAGCGAAGAGACCTCGCGGGAATTCAAATTGTTGGACGCGCCACCGCTGGCTTCTCCCGATGCGCGCGGAATTCGAATCCAGCTGGACAGCGATCGTTCGGGCCAGTTGAGCGCCGGCGATCCGGTGCTGTTTCGCGGCTTCCGCGTCGGTACGGTGGAAACCAGCCACTTTGATCCGCTTAAGCGCATGATGAATTATCAGCTCTTTATTAACGCGCCTTATGATAGCCTGGTGACCACCAATGTCCGGTTCTGGAAGGACAGCGGCGTGGCGCTCAATTTGTCGGCCTCCGGCATGCGCGTGGAAATGGGCTCGCTGACCACGCTGTTTGCCGGCGGGGTCAGTTTTGATGTGCCAACCGGCTGGGAACTGGGACAGTCGGCCAAAGAGCAGCAGCGTTATCAGCTGTTCGATAATAAGAACGACATCGCCGATTCCCTTTACACCCAACATCAGGACTACGTCCTGTTCTTTGACGATTCGATTCGCGGCCTGCAACCGGGGGCGCCGGTAGAATTCCGCGGCATCCGCCTGGGGACCGTGGCGGAGGTGCCGTTCGCCACCGTCAGCGCCGATCAGGAAATGAACGGCGACTATCGCGTGCCGGTGCTCATTCGCATTGAGCCGGATCGCTTTATCAGCAAGGTGGGTAAAAACTTTGATATCAATAAGCGCCTGACCGAGGCCGAAGGGCAGGGCTTCCGCGCGGCGCTGAAGAGCGCCAACTTGCTGACCGGCGCGCTGTATGTCGATTTGGATTTCTATCCGCAGGCCAAAGCCTGGCCGGGGCCCTCGACCGTTAAGGGTTACCCGGTGCTGCCGACCACCAGCGCCGGTCTGGCGCAGATACAGCAAAAACTGACCGCTACGCTGGATAAAATCAATGCGCTACCGCTCGATCCGATGCTCAATCAAGCCACCAGTACGCTGGCGCAAAGTCGGAGCACGCTACAAGAGCTACAGCGCACGCTGAAGGCCGTGAATAAGATCACCGAAAGCGCGTCGATGCAGCAATTGCCCCAAGATATGCAGCAGACGCTGAAAGAGCTGAACCGCAGTATGAAAGGGTTCCAACCCGGCGCCCCCGCCTACAATAAAATGGTGGCGGACATGCAGCGTCTCGATCAGGTGCTGCGCGAGCTGCAACCGGTGTTGCGGACGCTGAACAGCAAGAGCAACGCGCTGGTTTTTGAAGCCGATAAAGGTAAAGATCCACAGCCGAAGAGGGCGAAATAATGCAAAAAGGGAGACTTTTAGCGCTGGCGACGGTGCTTCTGCTCAGCGGCTGCGCCACCGGTGACGGCAACACTTACTATCAGCTACCGTTCGAGCCGGCGAGCAACGCGACGACGCTTGCCACCGTCGGGGCAAACGCGACCGCGTCCGGGGCGGGCAGCGCCGCCGACGCGCAGGGTGCGGCCGCCACGCCGTTTCACGCCGACAGCCGCGCTGGGCGTCGGCAGCTTTGGGTCGCGCAGGTATCGGTGGCGGATTTTCTGGCCGGCAACGGACTGGTCTATCAAACCAGCGACGTGCAGTACAGCACGGCCCGCAGCAATCTCTGGGCCAGTCCGCTGGAACAGCAGTTACAGCAAGCGCTGGTGGCGAATTTGAGCGCCGCGCTACCGGGGACGCTGGTGTCCACGCAACCCATCGGTAGCAGCGGTGATAGCGACCAGTTGGCGGTCACCATTACCGGCTTCCACGGCCGTTACGATGGGCGCGCAGTCGTACAGGGGGTGTGGCTTTTGACCCACGACGGACGCGTCATCCGCCAGCCGTTTAATTTGACGCTGCCCCAGAAAAAGGATGGCTACGATGCGCTGGTGCGTACCCTGGCGCAGGGTTGGGAAACGGTCGGCCAGCAGGTAGCGAAAGAATTTATAGCTATAAACTAATAATTATTTGTTATAAGCATTTACATTAGGCGCCGGCTGTCGCGGCCGGCGTTCGCGAAGGTTGCCGACACAAGAGGCAATTCAGCGGTTTATCCCGACCCGCGTCATTTTTAGGGCCGAGAGATTTGTCAATTTTGCCCTGTCGAGATGACAAATCGATGACGTGGTGGTTTGATCTTCGCCGCTTTTCTCGTTAAAGATTAGGTGTAACCTCGCCGCTAGAGGTTACCGTTTTCTTTCAACCAGCCAAGATGATGAGGGATAAACCTATGAAAAGACAAAAACGAGATCGCCTTGAACGTGCTCATTCACGCGGCTATCAAGCGGGTCTGTCAGGGCGTACCCGTGAACTTTGTCCATATCAATCACTTGACGCACGCTCTCACTGGTTGGGAGGCTGGCGCAAAGCCATGGAAGACAGGTCGGTAATCTGATTTGTCGCCCAAGAACGACCTCCGCCTGGCGCGGAGGTTTTTTTTACGTTCGTCGTCGGCGCGCGCCGGCAGAAAGCGTCGTCATGCCGGCCATAAGCATCAGAAAGCCGCGGTATCTTTGAACAGGCCGACTTTTAAATCGCTGGCGGTATAAATCACGGTACCGTCGCACAGTACTTCGCCATCAGCCATGCCCATTACCAGCTTGCGGTTAATCACGCGGCGGAAATGAATGCGATAAGTCACTTTTTTCGCGCTCGGTAAGATTTGCCCGGTGAATTTCACTTCGCCGACGCCAAGCGCGCGGCCTTTGCCTTCGCCGCCTAGCCAGCCCAGATAGAAACCCACCAATTGCCACATGGCGTCCAGACCCAAACAGCCGGGCATCACCGGATCGCCGATAAAATGGCAGCCGAAGAACCACATATCCGGGTGAATATCCAGTTCCGCTTCCACGAAACCTTTATTGTAATTACCGCCGTCTTCGGTCATTTTGACCACCCGGTCCATCATCAGCATATTCGGTGCCGGCAACTGCGGGCCCTCTTTGCCGAACAGTTCGCCGCGGCTGGACGCCAGCAGATCTTCTTTGGTATAGGATTCGCGTTTATCTACCATATTTCTCTAAACCTTAATTATTGAGTCCCGCACATTACCCGACATGCAGGCCGCTGACAATTCCCTTAGCTCTGGTTAAACCAGTTTAGCCAGCGGAAACCCCAGGGCAAACGTTGCCGTTCGTGCAGATTAACATTGGCGATACGCTCGCGTATCGACGCAAGAAGACTTGGACCCTTGTCGTGGTCAAACGGCATCGCGGTCAGGATTTCCAACGCTTCATCGATGGTATCCACCGCCCAAAGGGAAAACTGCCCCTCGCGCACCGCCTCGATGACATCGTCATTGAGGCAAAGGTGGCGCACATTGGCGGTAGGAAGAATCACCCCTTGCGCGCCGGTCAGCTCGCGCGACCGGCACAGGGCAAAGAAGCCTTCTATTTTCTCATTAACGCCGCCGATGGGCTGTACGCGGCCGAATTGATCCACCGAGCCGGTAACGGCGATTTGCTGATTAATGGGTCTCTCCGCCAGGGCGCTAATGAGCGCCACCCCTTCCGCCAGCGAGGCGCTATCCCCGTCGACTTCGCCATAGGACTGCTCGAAGACCAGCGAGGCGGAGAAGGGCAGCTGTTGGTCGAGTTCCAGCGCCGACATCAAAAACGCCTGCATAATCATCATGCCCTTAGCGTGAAGATTGCCGCCCAGTTCCGCCTTGCGCTCCACGTCGTTGATTTCGCCATCGCCCAAATGAACCACGCAGCTAATGCGCGACGGCTCGCCGAACGGCAGCGGGTGGCCCGGAAAATCCAGCACCGAAAGGGCATTGACCTGGCCGACCACCTGTCCCTCGGTGTCCACCATAATCTGGCCTTCGGCGATCTCGTCTTGCATACGCTCGCTGAGATAACTTTCGCGCCAGACACGGGTGCGCTCACTGTCGATAAACGCCGCGGCGGTCAGCGCCTGCTGCGAGCCGTACAGCGCTGCCTCTTTTAACCGGCGGATAAGCCATTGCGGACATAAAGGCAGTTGGCACTGATCGCCGCTGTAGCGGACCGACTGCCGCACCAGCGCCGGCCAGGCATCGGCGCTCAGCAGCGGTAATCCCTGGCGCTGCGCGAGCGTGTTTACCCAGGCGCACCACTGGCTCATCTCCTCCGCGCCGGCAATGCGCAATTCGGACTCAAATTCGCCATACAGCGCCAAACGGGTAAGCTCGGGCTCCAAATCGTTAAGGTCGGCCAATCCTTCGCGGTCGCCGACTACAATAAGCCGCAAATTCAGCGGCATCGACGGTACGGACACCGGCAATGGCCGGCGGTCGTCCACCGGCAGCCAATCAAAGCGCTGCTGTAAAATCATCTGCTTGAGCCGCAGCCAGAGCAAAGGCTGGCTCACCAGCGCGCGTACGCCGACGATAAGGACACCGCCGTTGGCGTGGTGCACCAGGCCCGGCTGTAGATCGATGACATCCCGATAGCAGCGCAGCGCGCCAAACAGCGGCTCATACTCCACCCAGGACTGCCAGACGCAGGCGTCGCGCGCGGCGAAGTTATCATCCGCTTTGGTCGCCGGCTGTTCGCTTACGCCCATACCGGTCACGACATAGCGGCTGCCGACGGGATGACCCGCCGCCGGCAGGATCTGTTTCACCGTCTCGGCAATTAGCTGAAAATATTCCTCCTCCTCCTGCGCCGTCAACAGCATAAAACGGCTGGGCGAGCGTGAATGGCAAAATTGCGTCAACCCGTCCGTGAGACGGGCCTGAAGCGTTGCCAAAGGGGCGGACAGAGGCGGGCAGGGTTGGTCAAATACCGCCGCGAAACCGGCCAGATCGGGCAGTAAATATTTCCATTCTAATTTTTTATTGGTCAAAATGATAAATAACGTCGCTGTTCAGGGAAACGCTGATTATACAAGAAGAGACATTGCTTCGTCTCGGCCTGTTTTGCTCTCTGACGCATCATTGCCTGAATGCCCGGATGCGGGCGTCAAATGATCGGTACGGACAAATATTAGTGAATTAACAACCAACAATGCTATCATCAGGCACAGGTTACACGGTCACAGGTGCGCTCCTATGAAATACCAGCAGCTTGAAAATCTGGAAACCGGTTGGAAGTGGAAATACCTGATTAAAAAACACCGTGAAGGGGAGCGCATTTCCCGTCACGAAGAGAACAGCGCGGCGGCGGAATCTGTTCAGGAGCTTATCAGTTATCAGCACCAGCCGGAAAAAATCCTGAAATGGATTCGCGAGTCAATGCATCCCGTGCTGGAAAACCGCATGAAGCAAACCATTCGGGCGCGGCGTAAGCGGCACTTTAACGCTGAACATCAACATACGCGCAAGAAATCCATTGATTTGGAATACCTGGTTTGGCAACGCTTGGCCGCGCTGGCCCAGCGACGCGGGAACACCCTGTCAGAGACCATTATCAACCTGCTAGAAGATGCGGAACGAAAGGAAAAAGTCGACAAAACCCTGTCGTCGTTGCGCAGCGACCTGAAGGCTATCCTCGGCGAAAAAACCAACTGATGGCCGCAAAGGGCGATGCCCTCCGCCTGTCACCAGCCGCAAAGGACACCCCCTGTTTGCCGGCCCTGCCCCTGCGAGAAAAGGGCGAGGGTAATTCACTGCCGCGCCACCATCGGCACTTTGTGGCCACATTGGCACCGTGCGGCCCTAGTCATGGAAGAGGCGACTATCCCGGTGAGATAGCGCCAGGGACGGGCAACCTCGTCCGGCATCATTAATTGGAATGCGCAATGGCTCTCGCTTGGCCGCAATAAGGCGGAAGCGATGACGGCGAAAGAATGGGATGACAGACAACCCCCGCTCATATGCCCTTCACGCCGCCGCCGCCGCCAGTACCACCACGTCATCAATCAGCGCTTCAAACCCTGCTTCCATGGCCGCCGCAAATCCTTCTTCTCCCCGCGCTACCGCGCGCGCAGCTGCCACCGACGCGGCGCTGGCGCCAATCCCCGCCGCGACGACAAACCCCAGCCCATCGTCACTGTCGCTGCCAAGGGTGAATTCTGAATCTTGCGAGGGCGAATTCACAACGCCCGGGGCTGCGGGGGCATCGCGAGGTGGCGTGATGTCACGGGCGCTGGGGACGGCGGTAAGCGAAGCGTCGGGGAGTGCAGACCCCGCGGCTTGGCCAAATTTTGCGTAAAACTGCGCTAATTTTGCTTTTGAAGTGTAGACGAGGACGGCAATCGTGCTTACGTGTGCTAGTACCGGCTCGGCAGCCGCAATGGCTTGAGTAATAAATGACGCTATCTTCACTTGCTCCTGACGCATGGTTTGAATATCTTCATCAGAAATTGTCTTTATTATCATCATGGGAATATCTTCTGGATCCTCTTTTGTTGGCGTTGGGGGAGATTCAAGGTTAATGGTGAAAGTGTCGCTCAGCGCTTTCGATTGTTTTAGAAATTTTAATATGGAATCCTCTCCGCGCGGGACCCTGCTGTGGACAACTTTCCCCGTTTGTAATGCCAGATCTTCAGGGGTATCCGACACGGATCTTAATATGGTGTGCAACCCCATCTTTTCCTCGCTAAATGGCGTGAGCAGGATTTTTATCTTGATCGTCTCTTTCGGGTCTGTAGATAATTCCGGGGATATTTCGTCTCTTTTGAACAAGGTGGGCGACACGGTATGCAAGGGGGCATTGCTAACGGCCTCTTCAGAGGAGAGCCCTGATGCTGGCGGCGTAGAGTCCTCTGACTGGGGGGCGCGCGCCGTGCGTTGCGTGCGAGGTAGGGTGGTTCTCAAGCTATCGTCTTGCGCATCAACGGGCGTTGCAACGGAGAGGGGGGATGCCGCTGCGGCAGCGGAAGAGGGATTAGGCGTAATTGGCTCGGCATTATCGAGCTTTGGGTCTGATAAGGGTGCCGGCGCGGTATTATCCCCAGAGTGAGCGAAAATCGAAAACGCTTTTTCAAAAACAGAAAAAAGGGGCGGTATGCTTCTTTTCCTTCTGCCCGATAAAGATACCGTTGGGTTAACCGGGGGTGAGCATGCCCTTAACGGGTCATCATGTTCCTCACGCTCGGATAAAGGCCCTGTATCATCATTGATCGATTCTTTATTTTCTTTCTCGGTAATTCTAGCCATATTGACCTTCCATGTTGTGATTGCGTCCGAGTCATATTTGATTTTCAGCGATCCCGGCGGGCGATATTTACAAATACCCCCCCCATCATTCCCTCGCTATTGCGGGCAGTCTTAAGGGGAAAAAAGACCTTCAAACAAGAGTGGGGCGGTATCGTCATAATGCAGCATGAGAGCGTCGTCCTTCAACGGCCCTCCTTGGTCTTTCTCCGGCTTTGTCGCTAGCCGTTGCGCGAGCCAGAGTGAGCATAGCTGCCGACATAGCGAAAGAAAATGCACCATTGCTCAACATGCAAACGCGCTAAGAAGAGACTACCGAGGTGGGGAAGAATAATTCTGGCGGAGGAAGAGGGAACAAAAAAATGCGTGAGGTTTACCCTACTGGCAAGAAACTATCCTCATTTTTCAAGTTCTGCTTCATGACGGTTCGCACCGTATCCTCTATACTGCGCGGCGCCTGTGCGGCTCGGCGACAACCGCCCGATACGCTTCGTTGCCGTCTTAACGTGAACGGCCTAGCGGCGATTCCGCGGCGAAACGGTTTCGTTGCGGATGACTTCCCCTTGTTTGCGTTGGGGTGGCGCAGACATGCGCCGGCGTGCTAATACCTTCGGAACAGGCAGCGGCGGCCCGGCAATCTGCGATGGCGAGTTTTTCATGGTAAAGTCGGACTTCTATAATTCAGAAGAGGAATGTGCGGCAACCCATATCAAGACCACATTAGAGGGACAAAAACAGCTATTATCGGTCAGGCCAATTATCCTCGCTATTGGTGGATAATGCATTGGATCATCTTTTAGATAAAGCATGTATTCAGCTTGGGGGAGATCTATACTCTGCGTATTGGATTCATGATCTTGACATTGATTATAAAATGCTTCCACAGCACAGGGATCGGGCGTACCAGGTTCGTTATACTGATTAAAACCAAGCCGTTTAGGCGTGGCGAAAGGGGTAAAAGGCATTTCCCTCCCTAAGAAACTTCGATGTGAAAATGCGGAATATTTTCGGCAATCTCTTTCGTCATTAAGCACTAGACAAAAATTTACCGTAGACGGAAACTTGCATGAAGCATTGTTTACCGACATGACGTTATCACTACTCATTTTAACGGCAATCAAATGCCGATGTCTTGGTCTAACCTCTATCTTGACCATATTGATTCATTCTGTGCTGCGCATCGCGCATCGGCCTAACCTCAAATGTCTATCATTGGCTTGGGGGACTCGTTAACGGCTCTTGTAAATATTATGCGCACTCAAAAAAAGAGAACCACCTAGAAAAGATTCGATTTTCATTGAAATGTAAACTAACACGAAAAATAAATTCACCCTCATGATGTTCATGTGCGCAAAAATATAGGCTTGCATATACAACATCAAAGATGCTTTGGTCTAACGTTAGTTATCTTAATAAAAAAATTCGCCCTAATGAGAATTCTATCAAACCGTGAAAGAGAATATTTGCGCTAGCACGCCATGTGCCAATGGCGTGCCGTTTAGTTTGTATGAATTTTGCTAACCTTACGATGGATTTGCAGCCACCGAGTAGTTTGCTAGAGGAGGTGGACAATGACAGCTAAGACTAGGTAATCCAATGAGCTTTGCTGTTTCTGGGTATTTCATTGGATAGTGATTAGGGTTTAAGCCAATATTAGCGCTTACAACATCCATAGGATGCATATTCTTTGATTCGTAATTTCGACATTGATGATAAAAATCTTTTGATGCACAAGGATTAAGAGGGCAAGGGCAGTAATAGGATACATGGCGATCGGGATATTTATACTTGATATGTATTGTGGTAAATTCCTCACCTGAAGACTGATATTTTCCAGAGGCATATTGGGAACGACACTCATTTGTGATAGGCTCAAATAAGCATCTATTTTTACTTGATGGACATCGGCATAAAGCATTATCGACATATTTTAATGACCCCCCCAACTTGTTCTTTCGACAAAAAGTTAAGAACTCATTCGTATGGCACACCTTCTGACCATATTGATTTAGCCTATGCTGCGCAAAGTCGTTCGGCATAACATTAATTCCTCTTCTTTGCTGAGTCGTGATTTTTTCCATTGCCTGTAAGTAGATTATGCTCAGGAAAGAGAGAGTTTAAATCGAGAAACGATTCTGTTTTAATCAAAATGTGAACTAAAACGCTAAACTATAATTTTCATAATGTTTATGTTTCTGTGTGTGCATTCGTATTGATGAGGTAGCTAAAACTCAAGCAATGAGTTGTACTTGGTGTGAATAATTCATTTTAGCGTCATAAATAACTCACTTTTGGCCAGCGTTTATTTTTAAAAGCGGGGCGTTACCAAACCCAGGACATGATAGGTTATGTCGACTTGACCAGACCTGAGTATCTGAATTCACATCAACGTCTATTCTCTTGGAGGGCGCATTAGCCACGGTGACGCTGATAATCCGCTATGTCAGAAGTCGACACTCTTTCTCGGGCGTGCTTAATCCTGGCGGCGCCTTAGCGGACATGAGCGTAATATTTTACCCGCAAACAGGTGCCCGCGGGCCTGCTGTAGTCATGCTGCCCACTCGGGTTCCTCTCTCTACCGGCCATAAGCCGGCGCAGACCTCAGAGAGAAAGCATGCCTGATACCCCCTGAACCGTTCAGCTGCCTTTGTTTTCGTGGCCATTGACTGCCTTCCAGCGCCGAGCGATCGTTGCTTTCGGTCGTACAGTGAATGACAGAACAACGAGAGGCTAAATCTAACTTACTCAAGAGCCACGCATATCACGTACTGCGTCATACCTTAGCTGCGCATACTATGATTGACGGAGAAGATAAGCTGACGCTTTAAAAGAGTATGGGTCATATCAATATTCACCAAACCATGACCTTTGTCCGTTTTGCATCAGGCTATTTACTGGATGCTATAGCGCAAAACCCGCTGCGGGGGGACCATCCACATTCTAGGTTTACATGGGGATTATCTGGGGGAGACGACCTACCCTCAAGGGTTAAGCCATGCATTAGCCTGGTTGATTACTAATGTTTGCAAAATAAAAAACCCCGCCGGGGCGGGGTTTATCACGATATGATAACTTAAGCCTGCGGCTGAGTTACCACGTCTTTGATGCCTTTCACTTCGATCTCTACGCGACGATCCGGGGCCAGGCAGCTGATGACTGCGGCGCGGCCTTTCACGCTGTTACAGGTGTTGCCAGTAACCGGGTTGGATTTACCCATACCGCGTGCGGAAATCTTGTCGGAAGGAATACCCTTGGAAACCAGGTAGCTTACGACGCTCTGTGCGCGCGCCTGAGACAGTTTCTGGTTGTAGGCGTCGGAACCGATACGGTCGGTGTAGCCCAGAACGATAACGGAGCCGTCTTTCGGATCCATCGAGCTCAGCTGGGAGTACAGCTGATCCAGCGCTTGCTGACCTTCCGGCTTCAGCGTGGCTTTGTCGAAGTTGAACAGCACGTCAGACTTCAGGGTGAAGCGCTTGGTCTGAACAACCGGAGCCGGAGCCGGGGTCGGAGCCGGAGCCGGGGCAGCCACTTCATCCTGGCCAAAGCGGTAGGACACGCCAACGCTCAGCATGGAGTTATCAGGACGGGTACCGACGGTACCGGCATCACCGATGTTGTTAACCCACTGGTAGTCCAGACGGGTAGCCCAGTTTTTGGTCCAGGCATATTCCAGACCCACCGCGGCCAGCGGGGAAACGCCGGTGTCGTGGTCGCTTACGCGGCCTGCATTGCCGTTGTCGTAAGCACCTTTGGAATCAGCACGCCATACCATGCCGCCCAGACGGGTGTAGATGTCCAGGTCGTCGGTCAGCGGGTAGCTCAGCTTGGCGGCCAGGGAAATACCCTGCGCTTTAAACGAGCCGTTGTTCACGCTGCCTTTGTACGCCATACGGCCCAGCCAGTCGTAGCCCAGCTCGAAACCAAGGTACTGGTTCGCCTGGTAGCCGACGAAAGCACCCGCGCCTAACTGGTCATCACGGGTAGGACCGTTGCCGATGCGGTTGTCGAAACCGTTACCGTAGAAACCGGTGTCGTGGTACTGGGACCAGCCCAGTTTGCCGCCAGTGTACCAGGTGTCGTCTTTCGGAGCGGCTTGCGCTACGGTTGCGAAACCTGCCAGTGCCACTGCAAGTGCGATAGCTGTCTTTTTCATTGTTTGCGCCTCGTTATCATCCAAATAGGCAATGAGCTTTTAAAGCTAATTTTAGAAATCCATTGCCGGCGTTCGTGCTCAGACTCTGTGCATCGCCATTAAAATAGCGTTATAGAGCAACCCCGGCGAATTAAAGTCTACAACGAAGTAGGAAACTTACAAGTAAGATGTAGTAAGCCGCTAATAAAAAACAGCGTTTCAGGGCAACGACAGAGGGAAAAAAGGGCCAAAAAAAACGCTGCGGCGAGGAAAGAAAACGGTCGCGAAGCCGCATATCCACTGGATTTCCCCTGTTTGGGAGGCGATCATTCGGGTCGACGGGCCGTCGACCTGAGAATAATCCTAATTTTACTTAATGATACAAAGTTGAGTGAATTTTTAACCCTGAAAACTGTCCAGAATGACGATTCGAGCCGTTTTGCGGATACATGATGAAACCGAAAGTTCCGCCTTGCTGCGCGGCATTCTGCAAACGACGCTTGTCCGTTTCCGACAGCTCAGCGGGAAACCACCCCAGAATGACGCTGAAATTGCCGGTGAGCAAGGCTTTTTCCATTGCCGCGACGGTATCGAACGCTGACGGCTGACGCAGCTGCACCACCTTTTGCAGCGGCAGGCCCGACTGGGCCAGCCAGGGACGGCTCAGCCGCCGTGACGATGTCAGCCACAGCAGCCACCGGGATTGCAAACCCAGCTGGCGCAGCAGCGGCAGCAGAATATGTCCGACCACCGGCTGATCTTCGATATAAACCACTTCGCTGATCCCTCCCTGCGCCAAAGGCGCGTTCACGCCCTCGGGCTGGGCGGCGCGGCGGCGGCGTGCGCCGGTTACGGGTGTGGCATAAGGATGAGTTTGCATTGGATGTCTGCCCCTGTGTTACTGTATAAAAACACAGTATCCGGGATGCGCGTTAAAATCAACCAAAAAATTCAATCGGCCTCGCAGATCCGTGAATAGGTATTTAAATAGCGCGAATTAAGTTGATAGCCTGCGGGACGTGATGCAGCAGTGGCGGGATCCCGCCACGCAATGAAAGGGATGAGAGGAAAACACATGGACGCTAACTATAAGTTACGTATTCAACAGGCAAAGACGCTGTTTTCTCCATTAGGGGAGATAACGACCCGTTCTCAATTCGGGGGCTATAGCGTGGCGGCAGAAGGGGTCATGTTCGCGCTAATCCTTGAAGGCGAGTGCTGGCTGCGCGGTATTCGCGGCAACGAGGACCGCTATAGCGAGCTGGGGATGCGCAAACTGATCTACACCAAGCGCGGCATCCCTGTCACGCTGAACTATTATCATCTGCCGGAGGCCCTGTGGGATGCGCCGGCGACGCTGATAGTACTCGGGAGACAAACGCTGGAGGAGGCGCGCCGCGAACGGCAGGTGCGGGCGGATCACCCGCGCCTGAAAGACCTGCCCAACATCGGCCAGGGCATTGAGCGGCTTTTATGGAAAGCCGGTATCCAAAATGTGGATGCGCTGCGCAATCATGGCGCCAAAGCAAGTTATCTGAAATTGCGTAACATTAAACGGGATTTGAGCGTCAAAGTTCTGTTGGCCCTGGAAGGGGCATTGGCGGGGCGGCATTTGGCGGCGCTGCCCCCGTGTTTGCGAAACGAACTGATGGAGTGGCATCGCCGCCATGCCTGATGTTACTTCGGGCGCAAGCTAACTCTGCTGCGCTATCAGCCGGCTGCGGCCGGTCAATTCAGGGAGCAGCGCCAGCAACAGGCCGACCTGCTGCATCACCAGCTGTTCCCTGGCACCCGGCTCCGGCTCCAGCTGTGCGATACGCGCCAGCAGGTCTTCGCGCTCCTGGCTAAGACGCGCCTGAAAAGCATCGACGTTCTGATGATGCAGGGCATCATCGACATAACAGGTGGCGTCATTAAGAATATTCAGCACCGCCGGGTTGTCGATAAGCCCCCGGTGGGCGCCCAGGGTGGAAACATAACTGAGAAAGGTATGGCTCAAACACAGCAGGCGGAAGGCGTGATCCATGAGCTCCCCGCCCGCGCGCCGTTCGGCGGACATATTCGACACCACCGACGCCAGTTCCGCATCGCGGTTGTGGGCATCTCTGCGCGCCACGCGGTACTCGAGGCGGTTATCTTTGCCTTGATGGTATTGCACCAAAATGGCATCAAGGTAGCGGCAGTTGGCGGTCAGGCTTTTTTCCACCACGGCGGGCAGGCGCCGAAAGCGCCAGTCGGGCCAGATAAAACTGACCGCCGCCCAGGCGATGGCGCAGCCCACCAGGGTATCGAACAGGCGCGGCAGCGCGACCTCAAAGCCCTGGCCGACCAGGTTGAAGCAGAGCATCACCAGCAGGGTGATAAACAGGGTGGCCTGGGCATATTGGCTATTACGAAAGGCAAAAAACAGCGTGCCGCTCAACACGATAAGCACCAGCTGACCTTCGGTGGACGGTACAAAATACAACACCGGCAGGCCAATCACTACCCCGGCGACGGTGCCGATAATACGCAGCGCCAGCCGCCGCCGCGTTGCCTGATAGTTTGGCTGGCAGACGAACAGGCTGGTCAGCATTATCCAATAGCCATAATGCATGCCGCTTAAACGGATAAACGCGTAGCCGGCGCACAATACCAGCGACATGCGCACCGCATGGCGGAACAGGGCGGATTCCGGCGTCAGATTCAGCCGCAAACGGCTGCGGATATCCAGCCAGCCGGTAAGCTTATCGTCGGACAGGCTATTATCCTCGGTGGGCATGCGGGCGATGGCCTGCTCGGATTCGATGGTAGCCAACTGGGCATCTATCGAGCGCAGGTTGCTCAGCAAAGGGTGCAGCGCGCCGAGGGGGGCCCCCGCACCGGCGCGGGCGATGGCAGCGTCAAGATGGCTAAAAAGGCGCTCGAAACGTGGATCGTGCTGATAACGACGGCGCAGCAGAATAGATTGCGAGAGTTTTTCGCAGGCGCGGGCCTGCATTTCCAGCAGGCGTTGGAAACGGAACAGCACATCGCTGAAACGCAGCTCTTCGCGGAGCTGCTGATAACGCGCGTGCGCTGAGCTGGCCCGTTCATGGATATCCTGGGCGACGAAATAGTAATGCAGGCTGCGTCGGGTGCTGCGCTGGCCGCGATCCCCGCGCAGGCGCGTAAGTAAGGTGGCCTTTACTTGGTTTAGCGCCTCCACCAGTTGGCCGTTGGCCATCGCCACCGTTATCAGGATGCTGTCGTCGCTTTCCTCGCTGTCGGGATCAAAACAGCCGGCCTTGGCGGAAAGATAGTGGGCCAGAGACCGATAGCAGCGCGCCAGGTCATCCTGCAAAGGGCTTATGGGAAACATCAGGTGGCCAAGCAGGGTGAGCGCATTGTACCAAATAGCGCCTGCCAGCAGCAGCAGCGGCTGCAAATACCAGCTTTGATACATCGCGGTGCCCAGCATGGTGTATACCGCAATTAACAGAGCGCCAAAAGCGATGGTGGCATAGCGCTGGCCAAGGGCGCCGAGCAAGATAAAACCGCAGGTTGAACAGGCAAGGCCGAGGGCGAACAGCCACGGATAGGGAAAGAGGAGCTCAATGGAAACGGCGGCGATGAAAAAACTTACCAGCGTTATCACTAAATTACGTAATCGCCCGGTGAGCCGGTCATCCAGACTCGCCAGCGCGGCGGCAACGACGCCTAAGGTCAGCGGAATCGTCAACGTGGGCGAACCCAGCCACCAGGGCACGGCCGCCGCCCCGCTAAGGGCGAAGATAATTTTCAGGGTATCGCGCCAGCGACTGTTGAACACCCACTGACGCAAGCCCGGGGCGGATGTTAGCACGTCCTGTCCTCGCGCCGCTTAACCATGATGCGGGCCGCGAAAACCCGCCCGTAGCCTGTCGGCCTCTTCGACCGACACCACCCGGCGGCCCACCGGCCAAACCGCGATGAGCGCCAGCTTGAAATTGGCGATACCAAGGGGGATGCCAATCAGCGTGCAGCATTGGGCAATCCCCGTCAGAATGTGCGACAGACACAGCCACCAGCCGAACACCACGAACCAGAAGACATTAAGCAGCGTGCCGCCGGTATTAAGCAAACCGCTGCGCCGTTCGGGATAAAGCTCGTCCACATGCAGCGCGGTATTGCCGAACGGTACCAGCGACAACTTGGTTATCTCCCAGCAGGCGCGGGTAAAAGGCCAACTGATAATAAGCACGACACTAAGGAGCGTCGCCAGTAGCCAGGCGAGGGTGGTCAAGAAACCGCCAAAAATAAAATTGATAATATTGAGTAGCGTTCGCATAGCGCTCTGGGCAGTGAAGGCTGATAATCGTTAGCGTCGATTGTCTCTGATCCCCATTGCGAATTCTACTCTGTTTTTCTGGCTGGAGCAGGACAACTCAAAGCGGGTACACTAAAGACAGACATCATCGCCATCCGGAATCCTTGCAAGCTTATGGAACTCAAATCCACCTCAATCGGCAAACGTCTGGCGCAGCATCCTTATAACCGCGTACGGCTATTGCATGCCGGCGTCGAGGTCAGCGGCGATAAACACCACTATCTGATCCCGTTCAATCAAATTCTCGCGATTCAATGTCGCCGCGGCATCGTGTGGGGCGAGCTGGAATTTGAGCTGCCGGAAGATAAAGTCGTGCGCCTGCACGGCACCGAATGGCAGGAAACCCAGCGGTTCTACCGCTACCTACAGCAGTCGTGGCAGACCTGGAGCGAGGAAATGAGCGCCATTGCCGCCGGGGTGCTGAACGAGCAAGTGGCGAAAATCCAACAGATCATCGATAAGGATAGCTGGCTGCTACAGCAGGATCTGGCCCGGCTGCAGGCGGGGATCCAGCAGGCTGTTGACGCGCTGCCGCTGCCCGTCGCCCGGCTGGAGGCATTTGACGATTGCCGTGAACCTTGGCGTCAATGCCGGGAGTGGCTGGAGGAGGGCGCGCAACGGGTGGCGATGCGTAATCAGCAATGGACGACGCGTATGCTGCAAGAGCATGAGGACTTCTTTCGCTCGGTGGAAAGTTCGCCGCTTAATCTTGCCCAAAGCCGGGCGGTGGTCAACGGCGAGCGATCGCTGCTGGTGCTGGCCGGCGCCGGTAGCGGTAAAACCTCGCTGCTGGTGGCGCGCGCCGGCTGGTTGCTGCGGCGTAATCTGGCGACGCCGGATCAGATTTTGCTGCTGGCGTTCGGCCGCCAGGCGGCACGGGAAATGGACGAACGCCTGCGGCAGCGGCTGGACGTGGATACGATTCAGGCAAGTACCTTTCATGCCTTGGCGCTGATGATTATACGTCAAGGCAACAAAAAGGCGCCGGCCGTGAGCCAGCTTGAAAGCGATGGCGCCGCGCGGCGTAAGCTGCTGATTGACCATTGGCGACAGCAATGCCGCGAAAAAAAGGCGCAGGCCAAAGGGTGGCGGCAGTGGATTGGCGAGGAACTAGGCTGGGAAGTGCCGGACGGCGATTTTTGGCAGAACGATAAACTGGCTAACCGCCTGGCGGGACGGCTGGAGCGCTGGGTCGGGCTGATGCGTTCGCACGGCGGCAGCCAGGCCGGGATGATAGACGCGGCGCCCGATGCGCTGCGCGAGCAGTTTCAAAAACGCATCCGGCTGCTGACGCCGCTGCTGAAAGCCTGGAAACAGGCATTGAAAGAAGAGGGCGCGGTAGACTTTGACGGTCTTATCCACCAGGCGGTGGATATTTTGCAAAAAGGCCGCTTCGTGAGCCCGTGGAAACATATCCTGGTGGATGAGTTTCAGGATATCTCACCCCAGCGCGCCAGACTTATCACCGCGCTGCGCCAACAAAACAGCGCCAGCGCATTGTTCGCCGTTGGGGATGATTGGCAGGCGATTTACCGCTTCAGCGGCGCGGAGCTGGCGTTGACCACCGCCTTCAGCGCGAGTTTTGGCGGTGGCGAACCGCTGGCTCTGGATACCACCTACCGCTTTAATCAACGTATTGGCGAAGTGGCAAACCGGTTTGTGCAGCAAAATCCGTTTCAACTGGCAAAGCCGCTTAACAGCCTGACGCGCGGCGGCAAAAAAGCGGTGTTGATCCTGCCTGAAGATCAACTTGACGCGCTTTTAAACAAACTCAGCGGTTTTGTCACGCCGACGCAACGTATTCTGGTGCTGGCACGTTATCACCATCTGCGCCCGGCGCTGCTGGCAAAAGCGGCGACGCGCTGGCCCAACCTGACGATGGATTTTATGACTATTCATGCCAGCAAAGGGCAGCAGGCGGAGTATGTGATCATTGTCGGCGTCAATGACGGCCGCGACGGATTTCCTGCTGCGGCGCGAGAATCGATTATCGAACAGGTTCTCCTTCCCCCACCGGAGGACTACCCGGACGCGGAAGAGCGTCGCCTGCTGTACGTGGCGCTTACCCGCGCCAAAGAGCAGGTTTGGCTGCTGACGGACAAGGCGAATCCGTCGGTATTCATAGAGGAACTGCTGAGTCAGGGGGTGCCGCAGGCAAGAAAACCTTAAACCGCGCATTTCGCTCTACGGCGCGGCATCGCCAGGCACGCGCGGGCGCGCCTGATGTGGAGTGAGCTCCGTTAGGACGGCAGGCGCTCCGCCAGATAACGTTGATAATCAGGGATGGCGATCGCCACGTCCTGATGGAAAAGAGCGGAGCTAATGAGAAAATCGGCGGTAGAGCGGTTGGTGGCCACGGGGATATTCCACACCGTCGCCAGTCGCAGCAGCGCTTTGACATCCGGGTCGTGCGGAACGGCATTGAGTGGATCCCAAAAGAAAATCATCATATCGATTTTGCCTTCGGAAATCAGGGCGCCCACCTGTTGATCCCCCCCCATCGGGCCGCTGAGCATGCTGTTGACCGGTAAACCGGTTTTAAGCTGCACCAGGTTGCCGGTAGTGCCGGTGGCGTACAGCACGTGTTCCGAAAGTTGCGCTTTGTTGGTCTCCACCCAATTGAGCAGAGACTGTTTACAATGATCATGCGCCACCAGCGCGATATGTTTGCGCGCGGCAATGGTGCGAGTGGTAGATTCCATGTCCAGTTCCTTAAGTCAGACGGTCTACCTATAGACTACTGAAACTCTGTTTCACTGCAAAGAGACAAACCGGCAAATCGGTAAAAAAGCACCGTTTATTTTGTCTCCTCGCCGGAGACTGACTGGCGTTGGCGTACCCAGGCAAGAAAACGCTCCCGGCTGGCCAGGTCGGCCTGCAAAAACCAGAACCGCAGCATTTGCTCCGCCTCTGCGCTCGCAGAACCTTGGCGGGACAAACCGTCAACGGACTGCGCCGGGCGAGGTGCCGGCGCCGCCTGCCCGTGCCGGCGGTTATATTGCTCCAACGCGGGCAGTAAACTCTTCTTGTCCGCATCGAGCCGGCTGACGCTGACCGGCAGCGGTTTCTGGTCCTGATCCTGAAGGCCGACCAGCGGCTGATGGCAAAAACGTTCGCCTTCGGCGCGGCTTGCGAGTCTCGGCAGCACAAATTTCAGCCGTCGCGCCTCGCCCGTGTCAAAGCCGATGATAATGTAGGGGGAGCTGCAGGCCGGCGGCATCACGGTTTTACCCTCGGTCAAGGGTTGTAGCAGGGTAAAAACAAGCTGATGGTGGCCTTGTTCCAGCTCCAGGCTGCTGGCGCCGCGCAGCAGGGAGCTCCCCAGCGCTTTACCATCGACAATCAATAGTTCAAGTTCTTCAGGGAGTTGCAGCGTAGTCGCCATCACGGGAAACCCGGTTAAGATGCATAGCCCCATAACCAGGACGCGCAGGAAATTCATTCTCTCACCTTATCAGAACGCACTCAGAATAATTCACTATGTCTCTATGCTAATGATAATAATTTTGTAGCATTTAGTCACACTTATTTTTATTTTGATATTATTGATTTCCTCTGACGAAAGGTGTTTTTTACCGGGTGGTGTACACTTAACACACCTTTTTTTCGCGGAGAACCGCCATGACAGACGCTGAAATTAGCGACATTCTGCAGACCGTGAAGACCATCGCCCTGGTGGGCGCCAGCGATAATCCGGCCCGACCCAGCCACGGCGTCATGGCTTATTTATTGGCCCATGGCTATCAGGTCTACCCCGTGAACCCAGCCCTGGCAGGGAAAACCCTCTTGGGACAAACCGTTTACGCCAATTTGGCGGCGATCCCGGCCAAAATCGACATGGTGGATGTCTTTCGCCGCGCTGATACGGTTTACGACCTGACGCAGGAAGCGATTGCCATTGATGCCGACGTGCTGTGGCTGCAGCTAGGCATCATAAATGAGCAAGCGGCGGTGCTGGCGAAGAACGTCGGAATGAAAGTGGTCATGGATCGCTGCCCCAAAATTGAAATCCCGCGACTGGGGCTGGACCACTGAGCGTTGCCGATGGCGCGGCGAAAAACCGTAATCGCGCCGAGGGCCCTTTGCTGGCTCGAGTAAGGTAGGGGCTTGGTTACCGGCCCTCGGGACGGCAGAAATCAGGCTGCGCGCGCTCGCGCAGCCATGGGATTAATTTCTCAGGCGGGGTGCCTGAAGTTGTTGGCGGATGGATTCCGCCAACTCATCCAGCGTCGGCTGTTCGGGATGGACTGGAAACGATTCATATCCCAGCTGCGCTTCCGCCAGATAGGTATGCACCGGTTTTCCCTCTTCATCTTCCATCACCACATGATACCAAGGGGCCGTCCGCAGGCTATCGTCGGCCGCAATGTCATCCAGCGAAGGCTTCTCCAGGGAGTATTCCGGATCCACATCGATAATGACCCCCAGATACCCCAGCAGCTTATGCCGGACCTGCTGCCCTATGCCAAATTTGCTGGCAATCATGAGACCTCCAGTGAAAAGTATGCCTTACACTTAATATGGGGGAGGCGTCGGGGAATTCAAGGTGTCAGAACATAATTTAGCCGACTCGGCAGGCAAACCCCTTCAGATACAGCCCTTCGGGATAAGCGCCGGCAACCGGGTGATCGGCCGCCTGGCGAAACTGCTCAATAAACTGTATCTCGCGGCCGGCATCCAGCGCCGCATCCGCCAGAATTTTCTGGAACAGATCGGTGGTCATCAGACCGGAGCAGGAGAAGCTCAGCAGGACCCCTTCCGGCGCCAGCAGTTGCAGCGCCAACAGGTTAATATCTTTATAACCGCGACAGGCGCTGGCCAACTGATTTTTATTTTCAACAAACTTGGGCGGGTCCAGGATAATCATATCAAACTGTTCACCCTCCTCGCGATAACGCCGCAGCAATTGAAAAACATCGTCCCGGACGAAACGCGCACGCGCTAAATCCAGCTGATTAAGCGCCAGGTTTTGCTGCGCCACGTCCAACGCCTGCTGAGACGTGTCGACGCTTATTACTTCTCGGCACCCCCCTTTCATTACCGAAACGGAAAACGCGCCGGTATAGCTAAAACAGTTAAGAACCCGGCACCCGGCGGCGTATTTACGGGCGGACAGGCGGCTATCACGCTGATCAAGATAGAAACCGGTTTTATGGCCTTGGGCAATATCCACCAATAACGCCATATCGTGTTCACGGATAGGAAGCAGGTCTGGTGGGGTGGCCCCGCTGATGACGCCGCGAGTTTCTTTAAGCCCCTCTTTTTTCCGCACCGCGACATCGGAACGATCGTAAAGGGCGCAGTCGGGATAGCAGTGTTTCAGCGCCGCTAACAGGGTGGCGCGTTGATATTCGGCGCCGGCGGACAGCAGTTGCAGAACCAGAAAATCACCATAACGATCGATAGTGATACCGGGCAAACCATCAGACTCACCCGCGATCAGGCGATAGCCATCCAGACCGTCCCGCGCCGCCAAAAAGGTGCGCAGACGCTGAGCGACCTGCAACCGGCGGACGAAGAAGTCGACATCAATTTGCTCGTCGGGAGTGAAGGTCCACACCCTGGCGCGAATTTGCGATTGCGGCGACCACGCGCCACGCGCCAGCCAACGGCCTTTGTCGTCAAAAATATCGATGGTTTCGCCCGGCTGGGCTTTCCCTTCCAGCCGACCTACCGCGCCGGAAAAGATCCAGGGATGGCGCCGCATAAGCGATTTTTCACGGCCGCGCGCCAAAAATAGACGTTTTGTCATCATAAAAGTATGCTAAACCCTAGCTAAAGAGCGCCATTTTGCGAATAAGCGCGGCTAAATGCAACCTACGCCGTTCGGCAGGAGGAGACGATGACAAAGATATGTACGGCGGCCTGGATCCATGGGCAAGTGCAGGGGGTCGGCTTTCGGTACGCCACTTTACATCAGGCAAAGCAATTGGGGCTGAGCGGTTATGTCCGTAACCAGGATGACGGCAGCGTGGAAGTCGTGGCCTGCGGCGAAAGCGAGCGGGTTGAACATCTGCTGGCCTGGCTACGGCAGGGGGGACCGGCACACGCCCGGGTGGATAAAGTGCTTACCGAACCGCGCAACGGTAGCCTTGGTGATTTTCACGGCTTTGACATCCACTACTGACCGCCAGCGGGCATCAGCATTTTACCCGCCAGCTAAGCGTCTCATGCTCGCTAGGCTCAACATGCAGGCTAGGCTGCATAGGCTGTAGGCTAGCCATGCAGGAAGCCAGGGTCGGCTTCATAAACAGGCTAGGGGGCATAGTTAGGCTAGACGTAATCTGCTGGGTGAGGTTAGTCCGTTGGAAAAGTCGAGCTCAAGGACGGGCCTGGCGAACGTCATATTTTGCCGCTTGCTGACTGCATGAGCGATGATGCCGCGGATCACTGAGCGTAATCGTTTATAGCCAGCAGCACCGCAGGGACGTTAAAGGCATTTCACCGGTTTGGGCAAGCCGGCGATTTTCGTTGCCTGCTTGGCAGGGCCCTGTGGAAACAAACGGAAAAGGTAACGGCTGTTCCCTTTCTCCTCGCCGTAAGCCTGAGCCATGGCTTTTACCAGCATGCGGACGGCCGGCGACGTATTATATTGTAAATAGAACGCGCGTACGAAATGGATGACCTGCCAGTGGGCTTCGCTAAGGGTAAGCCCTTCAAGGCGGGCAATTTCTACCGCTAATGACTCGCTCCAGTCCTGCGGGTGGGTTAAATACCCCTGCGCATCGGTTTTGATTTCTGCGCCGTTAAACTCCATCGCTTCCTGTCCGGCTCAAATGATCTGATTCAGAAAGGATAGCAAATCCGCCGGCCAGAAGACACCCCGCCCCGCCCTTGGGCGCATCGGCGCGGCCACGGGCGGGGGGAGGATAAGACGCGATATCAGTTGCTGCGCATGCCGCCGAAGATACTCAGCAGGCTGACAAAGATATTGTACAGCGATACATAGAGGCTGACGGTGGCGCGGATATAGTTTGTCTCTCCGCCGTGGATGATATTGCTGGTTTCCCACAAGATCGCGCCGGAGGAAAACAGAATAAACATGACGCTTATCGCCAGCGACAGGGCGGGAATGTGCAGGAAAAGATTAGCGATAACCGCGACCAGCAGCACCACGAAGCCGGCCATCATCATTCCCGAGAGGAAAGACATATCCTTGCGGGTGGTGAGCACGTACGCCGAGCAGCAGAAGAACACCAGCGCGGTGCCGCCCAGCGCCAGCATAATGACATCCCCTGCACCGGACGCCAGCAACATACTCAGTAGCGGTCCCAGGGTATAGCCCATGAAACCGGTCAGGGCGAAAGTGGCGAGGATACCCGCCGGACTGTTGGCCAGCCGGTACGTCAGGAACAGGAGTCCGTAGAAACCGACCAGCATCAGAATCAAACCGGGTGCCGGCAAACGTAGCAACGTACTTGCAGTGGCGGTAAGCGCCGAAAATGCCAGCGTCAGCGACAACAAGAAATAGGTATTGCGCAGCACCTTGTGGGTGCTTAATAGCGAATGCCTGCGCGAGGACGTCGCAATCAAACGATCCATAATTTGCCTCTCATCATAAAGGTGAGCCAAGAATATTTGATGTAGATTAATAGCTTGCCACCGTTGCGCCTATGGCTTTTACCCATCTTTACGCACCAAAGCCCCCGGCGGCGGACAAAGCGCAGGCGGACAGCAGACTAATGGCGATTTTTCAGTCGATTAGCGCAAAACGCTCTTTACAACCGGAATGACACTGTTTATAGTTCGCCTCGTTGCGGAGGAGTGGCCGAGTGGTTGAAGGCACCGGTCTTGAAAACCGGCGACGCGCAAGCGTTCTAGAGTTCGAATCTCTACTCCTCCGCCATCTCCGCGCCCGCAAGGTTCCCTTGTTCTCTTGTTCTCTTGTTCTCTTGTTCTCTTGTTCTCTTGTTCCCTTGTTCCCTTGTTCCCTTGTTCCCTTGTTCCCTCGCTTCCTCGCTTCCTCGCTTACTCTGTTTCAATGGTTTCTTATTATCCCCTGTTTCGACTGTTTCGACTGTTTCGACTGTTTCGACTGTTTCCTTGTTTCTTCTGTTTCTTCTGTTTCTTCTGTGGCCAATGGTTCCGTTTACGCCTCAGTGCCGCTACACCTGAATTTCTTTAGCTTAACAATTATGGCCATGGCGTGAGCACACGGCGCCAACAGTGACTAAGTCTGCGCGCTTGAGTCGCGCCGTTAGTGCCGACAAGCACGTTTGTTCCGCCGGCGACCGTCAGACTTACCGCTTGAGCGGGGTGCAGGATCACTATCGCCCCCCATTGATGCGTCAGGCTTGCGTGGCCGTTGGAATACCGCTGTCGGCTTCACCTTAGTCTATCTCGCGCCATACGTGTGGTCGAAGATGTCTTGCAGATGCTGCGCCCCTCAGGCCCGTTATGACTAGGACGGTGTGCTCTGGGGAGGATCGCATCGAACCCGTCCTCATAAGCATAATGCGCGAGCGTCGTGTGAACCTGACATGCAGGCTGTGGCTGTTTCGCACCTAGAGGTGGCTATCGCCGCCGCGAACAATAACTGCATTTCGTTATTACGTCATTTAACCGATGGGTGAAGCATTCTCCATCGAGCTTGACCTTTCGTTTCTATCCCTATGGCAGAATGTCGGCAGAACCTGTCATTTCCACCCACCTATAAGAAATGAAGTAATAGGTTTAAGACAAATGAATCAATTATCTTTCGCAAATTCTCTGCGAATTAAGCCATTGTTATAAGGAGTTACTATGCCGTTTCCAACGTGGTTACTAAAAGCCCGCAAAGCAGGAAGTGTTCGCGACCGCAAACGGGAGGGTAAATTACCTACGGGTGGGTTGCCGCTATTTGATAAGGCCATGCCAAGCGGCATAAAAGGTAAAGGGAAATACACTTTTGCTCGCGCATGTTGTTTAAAGCGCGGGCCTGATACCCTGGATGACAGCATTTTTTCCGACGGGCAATATCAGGTGGGGAACGGCAATAGACGCCGTCTGCCGGCAGTAATAGCCACTTTCGGAACGCTGCGGCGGTATCAATTGCCAGAAAATAGGGAGCACAGTGCGACGCCGACGCCCCATCCGCCGCGACAGCAGCGCGGTTCAGGGAAAAGGGTGCAAAGAGAAGCCTCCTGTGAGCCGAAATGTGAAAACGTCGCAACAAGACGTCTCGAAGAGTTGTTACAGGTGGCAGCGGATACGGCGGCCAGCGCCGAATTAGCCATAAATTATGTTGATGAATCCTCAAAGCGTGCCGCCGGCGGCGATGGCATTGTTGCCGTGGTGCAAGCGGCGGCGGCAGCTTCAGTGTCGGCTAAACGGGCGGCGGAACAAGCTTATGTGTCGTTGGAACAAACAGCAGACGCGGCGCAAAAAAACCATTATCAAAAGCGTCTCAGAAAAGCCTTTCACCAAACTTTAGTGAAATCCGCCATTGCTAACTACCTGGCGGGTAGAGCGAACCAAGCGGTGCAGGCCGTGAAAGACGCCGCGGCAGCGGGGAAGGACCCCGGAGACGCTTTAGCCGACTTTATCGCGCGGCAAATTCATTTCATGATGGTGGAATATGCAAATTATCACCCTACGCCTGAAGAAGTGGTTGAGATAGACGCGCTGGCGGAAACGGCAAAGCTGGCCTTGGAACAGACGCAAAACACAGCATTGGAAAACCCGACGCAAAGCGAGACGCGGCTTATTCAAACCGGCAACCCAGCCCAGAGCGAGGGAGAGCGTAGCCAAACGGGCAATCCGACCCAAAACGAGGGAGAACTTATCCAAACTGACGACCCGATCCTGAGCGAGGGGGAGCGTATAGAAACGGTTAATCCATCCCAACGCGAGGCGAAGCTAACCAAAACAGGCGAACTGACCAAAACGGAGGTGGTGCTTTCTCAAGACGGTATGGGGTGGAAAGATGCAATAACGGTGGGCATGACAATCGCCGCCGAAGGCGCCATCGGCCTCGCCGGCGCTTTCGCAGCGTTTGGAGAGGGTGCCGCTGAGGCGGCGGGAGAAACCGCGGTAACGGCTAGCGAGGGCGCTGTCCATGCTGCCATCGAGGCAACCGCGGCAATAGGTGAGTCGTTGGGCGAGATGGAAGCTTTAAGCGGCCTTGAGGGGGGAGCGGCCATTGAGGGTGCTTTGCGCATGAGCCGGTATGGCGATGGCGGTGTGGTAGAGGAAATCTCGGCGGCCGAGTTACGGCACGTTGCGGGTATGGGTATCAACGAGGCGGCAGCGGATATTAATGCCGAAACGGGCGGGAATGCGGCACTGGGCAAAAATGCGAAAGATATCGCCATGCGCGGTAAAACTACGGGCGATGCCGCGCAAGCCCAGCATGTCGCGAAGGTGGCCAGAAGCCATGTTAGTAAGGCAAAAGCGAATTTAGAAACCGCCATGCTTAGATCGCGCGAGGCGAGATTTGCGGCGACGGATATTGCCATACAGGCCGCTAATGCCAAGCGTGTATTAAAAGAGTATGTCGGCGAGGCCAGGGCAAACGAAGAGACGGCGGAACGATTGGCGCAGACAAAGTCGTTGCATAACCAGGCGATGCGCAAATTGACGGCGCTTAGACGCGCCCTTGGCAGCGTTGATGAAGCAGAGGCCGCCGAAGTTGAATTAAGGGAAATCGTGGAGCAATTGAATCAGAAGGCGCTAACAGGCACCAAAGAAGCGGCAGCGGTGGTGAGAGATGAAATACTCGATATCGCTATACAAAGCGGTGAACAGTGACGTCGCGGCCGCAATTTTAGGAAAGACGAGGGGCCGGCGCGAAAAGAGGGGGGTATACTACGCCTTGGCGGCGGGCTCACCGCCGCCGGCGCCGCGTTATTTTGCGGCGTGAACGTAATGAAAAACGTTTAATCAGGATGGATGGCAAACATTCCTCGGGCGCAAATTTTACTTGGGGAAGGTCTTATTTGCTAATTCAGCCTATCTTCGGGCTGGACGGCGGGCGACGCATCACGCTGTGCCGACTCAGGGCATTAAGCGGCAAACGGCAGGTAGACTTAATAATGATTTATGCCCACGCCCGGAGGTGCGGCGATATCCTTATCATCGCTGTTACCGCTATGCAGATCCTACCGGGTTGACGGCGCGTTGAGGACATGCGGCTGTGGAGCGCGCGATTTGTCGGCTAGTGGATAATTCTGAGGTTACCGATGAATTTGACGCTAATGCGGTTAGCGCTGGCGATGGCGGATTGCGTCTCCGCAGACAGCGGATTATTTCGTAGCCAAAGCTGAATTTTACATCTCGGGTCGCACAAATATTCGGGGAGGTCTTGAATCAGATTATGATCGGCACGTAGTTTTCGCAACGAAGGTAAAATCTGTGAGGAGATATTCACTATAAGATTGTTGCTGATGTCGACCATTTCCAGACTTTCGGCAAGGGGCTCCAGAAAATGGGTAAGGCGATTATTGTCGACCACCAACTGAGTGAGGCTATCGGGCAACTCGCCAAGATCATCTAATAGATTATTGCTGGCCAATAGTGCAATTAACGATCGTGGCCAATGGAACGGGGGGCTGGTGATCGCATTATCACTCACATCTAAATATAAAAGCGCCGGCGCCAATTGGGGGATTTCCCGTAATTTGCATTGACGGGCTTCCAGCCACTCCAGCGGTGCGGGGAGCGTGGCGGGCAGACGACCCAACGGATTATGGTTGACCATAAGCCGCTTTAATGTGCTATACAAAGGATTCGGCAAATCCTGGAGGAAATTATTGCTCACATTAAGCCAGGCCAATGGGCTAAGGTAATCTTCGGGCAGTTCTACAAGCCAGTTATCCTGCAAATCCAAACTTTCAAGCTGGACGAGGGAAACCGGCGGCAATGTGCTCAGATGATTATGGCTGGCATTGATGTGGCGTACGCAGGTGGGGATATAAGGTGGCCAGTCGCGCAGTTTGCAACCAGAGAGGTTTAGCTCACGACAATCTTGATGGAGACATTCTGCGATGCGCTTAAGCGCCTCGCTACGCATTTCATCTTCATCGGCCTGACGAGCGTTAACCCATAGCTGTAATTGTTGACTGATATGCGAAAGGGATAATGGCGGCGCGATGATTTCACTCTCAGTGCGCGGGCAACAGCAGGTGGTCGTTATTCTGTACATAATGATTTGAATTCCATTTGTTTTAAAAATACCCTTGGTCGAATCAGGCACGTGTCGTGGCAAGGCGCGCGATGAAAACCTCACGAATAAATCTTAGCTTCAAAATAATTTAAATGACACAATTCGTCTTTTATTACCTACTGCCTAATGGAAATGGCAATTTTTCACCTTAAGATAATATCCCGCCTATGAGAAGTGGGCAAGCGGGATTGCAATGTCTATCCGGTAAAAGGATATTATTCTGTTACTCTGAAACTTGCCAAATCAATATGGTATTTCTTAAGGGTAAGCTGATTTCTACCGTCTCCGTAATGAGGACGAAGATAATAATCACGCTGACCGCGTAGATCGGCAAATTCGGCCCTGAAATGATTTTCGGTAAACAACTCACTGCCTTTATAGACACGAGCCAAATAGCAAGGATCATTAAAATCAAACAATACACCGTCTTTTAGCAGTCGGGTGCCTGTGATACGTGTTTCGTCCTCAAGGGTGTTAGCGCCGGTTATCGACAGTTTTACCCTGCGTTTTTGGTCACAGAGCATCTGTGGAAAAAAATGAAAGTAGCAATGCAGTAACTCGTGGTACAACCCGATGGTTGCTTCGCGTCTGAGCCAGGGGCAAGCGCTTATCAGCGTTTCATCGGCCCCGAGCAAATGATTTTCGGGATCGAACGTAATCACATTGCCGCCCACTTTATTGCTTGCCAAAAATTTGCCCTGCTCAATGCGTACAATATCCGCCATCGAAGGCGGTTGTATGACCACCTTCTTTTGCAACAGAAGCTGCAATAATCGGCGACCTGATGGGGTGAACGTAATATCTTCAAGGGCGTCCTTGACCTGCGCCGTGTAACACTCATTCCCTATAATTTCGATGCCGCGTGCATCTGGCCCTGAACCCGCGGCACAACGTTGCCGATCGCCACATTTTTTAAACGACATGCCGTCGAAAAAACAACTGCCTTCCTGTAAGGCATTTGCGTAGCGATGAATAATAGTCGTAGCCAGACTGTTATGGGCCAGGCTGAGTTGTTGATATAGCGATTTAGACCGTTCGTTTGACGCGCCATTTACCATGTTTCTCAGCAGCACTAAATTATCCATTTTTAGCTGGTTTAACGCCGAAATATCAGCGTTATTCAGGTAAAACCTCACCCAACCGCACTGCATACTTTCGAGAGCCCAGCTTTCAAGCAGGCGCAGAGCAGGCACCTCAAAAACCTTAGTAAGGTACACTTCCAGCGCGCGTTCGATAGGCATGAGGTAGGCTGGCGAGTTTTTCATGCTCAATTGATAACTTATCAATAAATCGGGTATCGCCATAATCGGGCGGCATGATTGCAAGGCAGTACCCGCATTGGCCAGCTTGTCCTTAATGCTAAGAGGCCTAAAATATCTGATGAAAGCCCCTCTCAGACCGTTTTTTTGCAGCGACCCCTCTTTTTTGGCCGTATCGCTTAACGGTCGCTGAATGGGGCAGGGATCCACGATTAAGCGGTATTTCCCGCCGGTGAGTGGGGCGCCTCGAGGGGAAAATTGGACATAAAGCGCTGTACTCTGGCTGCGCTGGGTTTCCAGATTCATGGATGTCGGCAATGTATCACCCTGAGCGACCGTGATAATGTTATCGACATCAAGCAAAGATTTAACCTCTGAAGGCCGGTTGTCCATGGTGTGCTGGTGCAACGTCGGTGAGAGGTCCAGATGATACTTTCTCAATTTATTCATGGTTTTTGTGATTACATGCAAATTGATTTTGCCAAGCCGGTAGATAAACTCTACGCCGCGATCCATTGCCTTTGAACAAGGCTTGGGAGCATGTAGAGCCTGCTATCTGCTAAAAATCCTCCCCCAAGAAGGGATTATCTTTTTCAATACGTTTTCTAATGCCAGCCGAGGGGAGCCGACACGGGTGACCTGTTTAATCAGTGCGGGTTGCGCTTCGCTGCAACAGCGGGGAGATAAGCCGGGGTAAGTGTGCCTGCCGTGCAGGAAAGAGATAACGGCGTACACCGCCTGCGCTTGGCAAGCGTCGGCGGCGTCAGCCAGTCCTTGGTGAAACGCCAGCCGCTTGTTAAGCGCAGAAAATGCCTGCCGTTTAGCATCAAGGTAGGGTGAAACAGGCATAAGCGTTGTTCTCCATGCTGGGAAAATAATGCTTTCTCATAGCCATTATTTACGCCTATTAGCCAATGAGACATCTTGGTCCTGTTACGTACTGGGTGAATAAAGTCAAAGCGTGAGATTTTAACAAACTGATTAGACAAAAAATGGCGTAAGTCAGGGGGGTGAATAGGCGCGAACAGCAGTAATCATTACCTTGTTCATTGATGCTCCGTGATTGATAGTGAAAATCAAGGTTATTTGGAGGATTTAATAAGTTAAGCATCCCTTATAATGCTGACTTCCATGGTTGTAAAACCTTTCCCGGTTTTTTTATCTTATCAGCAGAGTCATTGTCTACCTATTCGATATATTCCGTAGTCATCTGGTAAGGAATGTTTTTCATAAGATAATTTTTAAAGTTGTTTTCATCGCCAAAATATTACAGGTGTTGATGACCTGATGCCGGCGGCATCAGCCACTTCTCCTAACCCCGGCGGTTTAGCTTGCGGGGCCTAGCCTTATGTCCTTGCAAGGTGAAGACGACGGTTTAGCCATTTTCAATCTTCCCCATAGGGTCAACTTATGCCTTGTTATGGTGCACCCCCTTGTCGCAACTGGGATTGGCAGCACCACTTCCGCGACCAGGTAAAAAGTCCTAATCAGCCATAAATTATTCTTATTTAACTATTTACTCTGCATTCCGAGGTGATTTTCATAGCCGATGCGCGAATTGGTCTGCTATTTGCATTAGTCAACCCATTGATTCTGGCACAGCTGCGACGGAGGCAGAAATGAATTTAAGACGACTCAAGTACTTTGTAAAAATCGTCGATATCGGTAGCCTGACACAGGCGGCGGAAGTTCTGCATATAGCGCAACCGGCATTAAGTCAGCAGGTTGCCACTCTGGAGAGCGAGCTTGATCAGAAACTGCTGGTGCGCACCAAACGCGGTGTGACGCCCACCGAAGCGGGGAAAGTCCTTTATTCGCATGCCCGTGCCATCCTGCAGCAATGTGAACTGGCGCAAAGGGCGGTCGGCAATGTCGGGCAGATCGTGAGCGGTCAGGTATCCATCGGTTTGGCGCCGGGCACCTCCTCCAGCCCTCTTATCCGGCCATTATTACAGGCAGTGCGCGATCAATATCCACAGATGACCGTCTACCTGCATGAAAACAGTTCTGCCGCATTAAATGAGAAAGTCAGCCGCGGTCAGTTGGACATGGCCGTACATTACGATCCGGCGGTATTTAGCGGCGTCAGCAGTGTACCTTTGCTGAAAGAAGATCTCTTTCTGGTGGGAACCCATGACAATCCAGGCGGAAGTATAGAGCTGAGCGATGTGGCGATACGCGAGCTTTTCCTGCCGCGAGATTTTTCCGCCATCCGCAAAAGGGTGGATGAAGCCTTTTCCCTGCGCCGATTAAGCGCCAAGATCATTGGGGAAATAGACTCCATTGCGACACTGACGGCGGCGGTTGCAAGCGGTATGGGCAACGCGGTATTGCCGGAATCGACCGCCGCGACGGTGGTCAGCACGACGAATGCCTGGATGGCGCGTATCATCAGCCCCGGCATGCCGTTGCCGCTGACGCTCACCACGTCGTCCCGTTTGCCGCTTTCTCCCGCCGCCTCGGCGGTGAAAACCCTCATGACGACCATGGCTGCGCAGCCGGCGTTGGAGAAACAGGCGCTACTGCTGGCCAGTTGAACATTATCCTGACACGAGTAACGTGTAGAAAAAAAGAAGGCTTCCAGGCGGAAGCTTTTTTTTTATTGACCCACTTTCATTGAGTTAGATAGAACAGACTTGTATTCAATACTTAATATTCTCTTGATATTAAATAAGGATATCAATTATTATGCACTCTGCAAAAGGGCTGTATGGCTGAGCTTTCGCCCGTCAGGGAAAATCCGTTACTTTACCTTTCCAGGAGCCACAATGAACAGCTTACTTTCACAATTACTGATCCGTTTGGCTCAAAAAGAGGCTGCGGAGAAGGAACTGCTCGCGCTGGTGCAATCCCTTGAAATCCTGGTCGCAGCATTAATTTCATCCCTCTCCCCTGACAAACTGAACGAACTGGTCGGCTCGATCGATATGGCTATGAAGAATCTGCCGCGCAATCTTGAAGCGGGCCACAACGCGGATATTGATTTACTCAATAATAATATTACGCGAATCACGGCGGTAGCTCGCCGGCACTAGTCTATGAAGGCCCCGGCCGGGCATTCTCCCGCCGGCTAAGGGGCATTCGCAACACAGCCGGGCCGATAAATTTTACCCAAAGATGTGCTAAGTCAATTTGATAATGCTACACAGATCATACCTAGCGGGTTAATTACTCTTGACATTTAATTGGGTTGGGTCAATTATTCTGTCGTTCGCCGAGCGCTAAAGTTAGCGACGCGGCAACGCTATAATGCTAATCGGTTTTTCCACTGTTTGAAGCCCGCGCTGCCCTGCATTCTGCTATAATACTTCATGGCCTGCCTACGCCTTCATATTTCTGTCTGAAATAGTGCCTTTTTGTAGTTGAAAGTAATTAATTGCGCATTTATGCGAGCAATCCTGGCGCCAATGAATATACTAGTTCCGAGCATAATATTTTGGTCATCAAGACCGTGTGGTTTTTCATTAGCAGGTTAATAATCATGAAAACACTAGGGTTAATTCTTGAGACAATTCTCGAAGAGATCTGCACGGGGAAAAAGGTGTTTACTCCCGAGGCGGGCACTCAAGAAGCAATGGAAAAATTCCAGCAGATCGCTAAGGCGATAAGTTTTGCGGACAGTGAGGAGCTGGTGGAACAGTGCCAGTTTGGCATTGAGGATTTTTCAGAACGATTGACGTTCTCCAAGGTGATGGTTACCGGTGGCGTAACTGAAAAAGGACAAGAATTTTTACGAAAGCGCTTTGCCAGCCGTCAGCAAAAAGTCGGGTAAGGGTTAGCGCTCAGATTTGTCGCCGTTATCCCAGGGTCGTCTTCCCTGGGCATCATTTACGCGCGTTCTTCCTCTCGGACGGGAACGTTTTCCGAGGCGTTGCAAAAGCCGCTCTGTTGACCCATTATCGTACAAATTGCCACACGCTTGACGGGACCTTGTCGTAAAGTTTACCCATCGTCAACTCCGCTAAGCGGTGATCGGCGGCGCCATAAAATTCAACCAATTCCCCAGCGGTCAACCGATCTTTCATATGCTCGATCACCTTTTCTAACGTGTCAATGTTACTGCAGCGCCGGAGTCGCATCAAAAAATCGACTTTACCCATAAACATGTGATTATTCCTCTACCAATCGCAAAACGAACTCTTTTAAAATAAATATCCGCCAAATAACAGGCCTTTATCGATCTGCATCCCCCTGCACTCTGAGGTGCGGGAGCCTGTTAGTAAACCTGTTATCAATTACTGGAGGATATAACAGCGGCTAACAAGATAATAAATGACAAACCAAGCAATAGATTATAAACAGGTAGTGTAAATAAACCTTACATTGGACACATTTGTTCATATGCCGCATTCAGTCTTTCCAACGGGGCGCATCATAGCAGTTAGCCTAGCCAAAAAACAATCACCCAAAGAAAATATTATCGTTATTTGAATGATTGATGCTTCTCGCTTTTGCGCAAGAAAAAAATTTTAGGCGGAAAAATATAATAAGAGTTTAAAAAAATAATAAAAATTTTGCGTGTTCGGCTTTGACAGGACAAGAAAAGAGGGGGGGGTGACGATAGCGGCAAGAAAGGAAAACGATGTTAGCTGGACCCTACTTACTGATAACTGCATCGATAGTGATTCATTAAGTGGCTGTTTAAAGGTTATATTTGTCAAAGAACGTCCTTTGCTCCGAGTATTATCTACTGAAGATGGGGTGGCGGATACAGGGCTGACCGAGATGCTAGTGTGACGATGCTTGGTAATGGCGAATAAATAGTTCTCTATTGAATTATTTCACACTGTTTTGTCGCCACATAAAAAGTGAGCGGTTAGCCATTAACCGCCCGGCGTGCTGGGGGTGAGTCTCATACGTTTTTGCGTTCTACCGTTTCCTCGCCCCAATATAACTGATTTTTGTCGGTGCGGGCGAAGGCGATTTGCAGCGCCTCATCGCTGCCTTCTTCCCAAATTTTCTGCGCCAGCGCTTCATCGTCATTGGCCACTTCAAAAATAGCCACCGCGATTTCTATTGAAGTCTGGCGGATGTCTGCCCATGCACTCACGTCTGAAGCCATCTTTAATCTCCCAAGGTTATGATGTCTGTGTAGCGGCAACTCAACCGGTGTATTGACTAACTGTAGACGAAATGTGCCTTTGGCGCTTGCCAAGGCACGATTGGGTGCCTGAGTGACCGTCAACTCTTCATTTTAAGCGCAATACCCGCGACATATTGTCCCTGATAGCGCGCAATAGCCAATTCCTCATCGGAAGGCTGGCGTGAACCGTCGCCCCCGGCCAGTGTCGATGCGCCATATGGAGTCCCGCCGCGCACGTGGCTAATATCAAAAAGCTCTTTGGCCGCATAGCCAATGGGAACCAGGATGAAGCCATGGTGCGCCAACGTTGTCCAGGTGGAGGTGATGGTATGCTCTTGCCCTCCGCCGGTACCGGTAGAGGTAAAAACGCTGCCTATTTTACCGTATAGGGCGCCGGAGGCCCATAAAGCGCCGGTCTGATCAAGGAAGGTGCGCATTTGACCACACATATTCCCAAACCGTGTAGGCGTTCCAAAGAGAATGGCATCATAGTCAGAGAGCTCTTGCGGCTTTGCTTCGGGTGCCGGTTGATCCGTTTTACCGCCGGCTTTGGCAAACAATTCGGGTGACATGGTTTCCGGTACCCGCTTTAGCGTCACCTCAGCACCGCTGACGTTACCTGCGCCTTCCGCTACCGCTTGAGCGAGGGTCTCTATATGGCCGTACATGGAATAATAAAGCACGAGTATTTTTGCCATCGGTTTTCCTCAAAAAAGTAGAAGCGGCCTTGTCGGAGCAACAATAGCCGGAGAAGAATGATTTAAAGATAACCGTAAAAATGCGCAGATGCCAATATACCCCGGCGGCTTAGGAGGAAACCTGAGCCGCGACGGAGGTGACGGTGGCGGCAGTTGAAGCCGTTGTTAGCCTGAATGATTGGACGAAATCATAATAAATAATAATAAATATTACGAACAACCCTACCTAATTTAAGGAATAATTGAGCATAAATAAACCTTATTTCAATGGCCTATAACCCTCGCCATTCAAGATGAAACATTATTGCCAATCATATGTTTCATTGTGTTAATAAACGCTCCCCCGGCCAACGCGCGGGCTATACTATTAATCATGGCGTTGAAGAAAATATGCCTTCAATCGTCATAGTGAGGACGCGCTGCACTATCGCGTTTTCCATTGCAAATGATTCTCTTAAACAACCTACTGGAGGTTAACATGGCCCAACATCGAGGCGGATCAGGTAACTTTGCGGAAGATCGTGAAAGAGCATCAGAAGCAGGCAAAAAAGGTGGTCTGCACAGCGGGGGGAATTTCAAGAATGATCCGCAACGTGCATCAACAGCCGGTGAAAAGGGCGGGCGTCGCAGTAACAGCGGCAGAAATAGCGCCTGATTGTCCTTAAGACGGTTGCCCCGTGTCTACGAGCGGTTAACGTGGCTTGGGGATGCGTGATGATGACTTACCGATAGGCGAGACATAGTCTGACGTCTTTCGGCGGCTTAAAGTTAATTGGGTAAGTAATAAAAGGCTTGCCCTGAGGCATAAGGGCCTCACGCTTTACTAAGCAGTAAGCAGTAAGCAGTAAGCAGTAAGCAGTAAGCAGTAAGCAGTAAGCAGTAAGCAGTAAGCAGTAAGCAGTAAGCAGTAAGCAGTAAGCAGTAAGCAGTAAGCAGTAAGCAGTAAGCAGTAAGCAGTAAGCAGTAAGCAGTAAGCAGTAAGCAGTAAGCAGTAAGCAGTAAGCAGTAAGCAGTAAGCCGGCTTACCTTGACGGTAAGGCCCAAGTCATCATCATGTGATCACCGGTCGTCGGAACCTGTTCGGTTCCGGCGGCCAAATTGATCATGCGGGCAAATATCGGACGGAATGCTCTGGACTATCGCTTTTTGCATCAATGATAACGCTCCAAAACCCGCTGTAAGGCACACCCAAATAAGCCGTATCTGTATCGCTTACTCCGAGGATTTCGCCAAAACCCACCGTCATCTGGCCATTATGGGGTTGGGTTTCACACATTAAATGGATGTTGCATTTTTCTGAGCAATGAACAACCACCGTATCGCCGCCAAACAGTTTTAGCCGCGTGCGTATCACGGACATTTTCTGACTCCCTCAAGGTAATCGTTTGCGCATGGATAACGGCCCTCATAAAGAGAGTTCTATCCGGTCGTGGGTGATGGAGTTATAAAATCATTGTGGTGCATTAGAATTTATGACTTCAATCAAATTTAATTGAAGTTTTCCTGAAATTTTTAGATTAGGCCGGTGCCTGCGCAGGAAGAGTGCGCCTGGCGTAGGCGGTTTGGCGGCTTTTGCCACTCGCTGGCTGCCGCCCAAAGAGAGATACGGCCTGACGCGCTAAGGTTTATGCGCATCGACGTGCAACGCGATACATCGGTGAAAACCAAGCCGGTGCGCTACAGAGTGAGTACCGTAGGCCAACGAACATCAAGATTGGCCGCAGGGGCCATTGAACCCGCCTGTTAGATGACGGCCGCTGGCGGTTTACCGTTGTTGCTCTCCTCGCCTGAACTATGGCGACATTATCCGCCGCAATGCGCTACACGTCACGGTGCTGAATTCAGTTACGCTTATGCCGCTGGCGCCAGGAGGAACAGCGTGAAAATCAATTAACAAGGGCACCGGGAAATACGCCTTTTCTTTGAAACGTCTCAGCTCTAAAATAAGCGATCGCCGGGATTAGCTATAGCGAATGCTAAGAACCATGCCTTGCTTTCATTAAAGTCTCATCTAAGGCTTTAGCTGATGGAATTTTATACTTTAGTGGGGCGAACATAGCTCCTGTTTATTCTCACATCATCCTGTTTCAAACGATTAGCCCGCGGTTGAAGAAGGTTGCGTTAAATATTAGACGCTAAATGACCTAACGTAAAACATCGCTGAGGAATCACGGCTATCAATGAATACGCTACAGTTTATTGTGTTTAAAAAAAACGGAACGCTAAGTATCAATGGCGAAAAATATAGTATCCCACCCAATCATCTTGTGGTGTCAGAGGACAGCACGCAAATGGATGACTGGCCTAAAGAGGACTGTATTATTCTCACCTGTTATCCAGGTCACCTCATTTTTCTGCAACAAGATCTTATCATTCAGGCGGCCAAGTGCCGGCAAGAGACTTTACAAACGGAAAGTTATAAAAAAATGCCGTTAGATAAAATGATGATTGCCTGCTTAGAGGGCCTACTTTCCATGGATAGTGCCCTCTCGGCCGGGTTTCTTTATCTTTATTGTCTCGGGCTTGATAAGCCCTATTTTAGCGAGTTACTTTGTAGATTTATCGGGCTTAATATCAGCCACACGCTGTTCGATTTTTTCCAACAGAATTATCTCCGAAAATGGCCCGTATCGCGCTATGCTCGGGAACTTGGCCTCTCAAGCCATAAATTGAATGCACTCTTTAGCGAGCGCTATGGCCTGCCGGCAAAAAAATGGTTGACGCAACAGCGTCTCAAAAAAGGATGTGAGTTGTTATTGACTACCGCAATGCCGGTGGCTGAGATAGCCAGACGGTGTGGATTCAGTAATCATGCCCACTTTAGTGCAATATTTCGCCGGCATTTCAAAACCAATCCGTCTGCGTTTCGCGAGCGAGCCAGACATTCCTGATTGCTCTTGGTGAAATTTGCGCCAAATAGCGCCGGGCGCGATGTTAATAGTCGGTTACCAGTGATTAATATTCAACCAGGCTTCAACCAAAGAAGCGTTAGTGACTATTTTTTTGCTGCAACCGACATGAAGTATTTGACACCGGCGCTCATTAAGAGAATAATTTGCCGCGTTGGGTCGTTAGCTCAGTTGGTAGAGCAGTTGACTCTTAATCAATTGGTCGTAGGTTCGAGCCCTACACGACCCACCAACAACAACAGCCTAATGTTCCCTCTATCGGTAATACTTCTCTTCCCGTGTGATCTAATTGAACTCGTGTCATGCAACTCATGGCCTATATGCTCTGCTTGTACATAGAAATGCGTTTGGTAGTCATTAAGCCTATCATTTCATCCTCTGCATCTGCATCTGCACCGGCATCTCTCTGGCGAACCCAGCGTGGCACACGAGAGCGCAACTGGTCTGATATACAAGTATCAATGAAACTCACGTCAGCCGCTGCACAACTCTGCTTCGCTGCGCATATCTAAAGCACGGTCACCACGCCGGTTGGCTATTTCTATACGATTTACTGGCCTATAGACGGCCTTTAAACGCTTTTAGGTGATGAATGGCTGTTGCGGTGAGCGGCTAGGCAGTGAACGTGCTTTGAGCCGAACGCTATAGTAAGTAAATCGGGTTGTCGAGGATAAAGATTGCCTAAAAAACCGGGAACGAGAGCGGTCCAAAATGACTTTTCTAACGTGGGGTTAGGGATTGGGCTGCGGCTTGAGCTGTGCGCAAAAAATGAAGTCAAGAGGCAATTCAGTCACTCGCGCCGGGCGACGGCAAGGCAGAGGATGAGACCCAGGTCAGGCCAGGCCTAAAGGTCGTTGCACTTGGCTTGGCAATAGGGTAAGTCTGAAAAGCAGTTAGGGTATTTCTAGTGCCAAAGACCGATTGCAATGACAGAAAATGGTGTCCGCTTAGTATATCATGTTGATTGAGAAACAACTTTCATCTACGAAACCTAAAAGTGGCATTGCCCATGTCTTATGCGTCGTCAAAAAAGTGATGCCTGTCATTCTCAGTAGAGGTGTATGACTGTATTGATAGGAAAATAGTCACTATGGTATAGTTTTTACGAAAAATTACAAAAACACCATCATTTAACCGGTCGATTTCTGGGACATTGCTATGGCAAAAGGCAGCGCAATAAATTATAGGCCGGATATTGACGGCCTGCGAGCTATCGCGGTAATGTCAGTCTTAATGTATCACGCCTTTCCTATTTTATTCAGAAGCGGCTATGTCGGTGTTGATATATTTTTTGTTATATCCGGTTTTTTGATAACATCAATTATCCGAAAAGAGATCCTTAAAGGGGAGTTCTCCCTCTTATCTTTCTACAAAAAAAGAGTTAGGCGAATTTATCCGGCACTGATACTGACTTTGCTTGGCGTGGTGTTCTTATCCTGGTTTCTGTTGTCAACGACAGAATTTGCCACTGCGTTGAAACATGTTATTTTCTCTAGCCTATTCACGGAAAACTTTCTTCTCTGGAGTGAAGATAGCTATTTTGATAAAGCCTCGATATTCAAACCAACGCTTCACATATGGAGTCTTGCTATCGAGGAGCAATTCTACATATTTTGGCCGCTAATTATTGTTATGTTGGTCAGAAAGAAGATAGAGGTGAAAGGGATTGTTTTTTTCATTGTTGCTTCATTTATTATAAACATTTATGATATTTATAATCATCCCGCTGCCGCCTATTATTCGCCTTTGGGACGCTCATGGGAACTGATGGTGGGGAGCCTATTTTCAGTTCTCTATACGAATAGGATGAAAGTATCCCCTGGCGTTAAAGGCAAAAATAATATAGCGCTGATGGGATTGGGACTTGTACTCGTTTCCATTTTTCTCGTCCCCTCACAAAAATATTTCCCCGGCTTTGCGGCGATCCCCGTAGTGTTCGGGTCGGCACTGGTTATTCTCTATGGAGAGGGGACCATCGTCAGCAGGATCCTTTCCCTGAAGTCATTAGTCTTTATCGGTCTGATCAGTTACCCATTGTATTTAGTGCATTGGCCGTTAATGAGCTTCGCTTCCATTATTACCGGTCATGCTTCGGTAAAAGTTAACGCGCTTTGTCTGATGATTGCCATGATGCTGGCATACCTCATTTACTCGAAAGCGGAGAAACCCATTGCCCGCAAAGAGTTGACGGTTTCTTATTACTTGTTCTCAACAATGATCGTTATTCCATTCCTCTCTTTCTTACTTATTGGTTCCAACTCGAGGATCAATGAGGTTAATTTACCCACTGAAAATGAGTGGACTTTCCTAAAAAGTAATTATAACAAATTTGGCCTGACTGAATTTAATGACAATGCAACCGGCGTTTATACACTGACACCTGCCGGGAAGGAAAGTTATTATTTTTTAGGTGACTCTCATGTTGCCAATTTGGCAGAATCGCTTTATGGTCGGGTCGTAGGCAGGGAAAACCCTCCAGAGATTATCATTGCTGCTGGTGGCGGATGTATTCCTATTCCTAACGTCTATACGGATGACCAAAGAAGAACTAATTGCTGGAATATGCGAAGCGCGGCGCTCGAGACAATCAATAGCAAAGAAGATATCAAAAACGTGGTTTTGGGTGGTGCCTGGTACATGTACTTCTATAGCAGGAACGATTATTTCTTTCAGGATAAAGGAGAGAAATATTCTATTAATGTTCCCAAAGGACGAGATCTTGCCGTTACTAGCATGATGGCGACGATAAAAGAGCTGACAGCAAAAGGTAAAAATGTGTTTTTTATCAAAGACGCGCCATATATAACGGATGTATTCCCGGGAATGCATCGGGTAAGGCTACAGCCATTTGTATCTTATAACTCCCATGAGAAATTAGATTTCAAACTGGAACGAGAACAGTCCGATTTCTTGGCATTGCTAGCGGAAAAAGCAAAAGCCTCTGGCGCCAAAATCATCGATATCTTTGATAACGTCTGTGCTGCCGGGCAATGTAAATTGATAGATGATGGCGAATATGTTTATGCTGACGCCGGGCATTTTAACCCTTCATGGTTAAGAAAAAATCAAACCGTGCTTGCAGATATCAGATTTTGACAAAAAATGGGCCTTCCGCCTGCCAGGGCGGAGGAGTCCTTGAACGAGAGATGTGGAAAGTGAAGGCTAGCGATGTCAATATTCTGATGTAATGCATAAACCGTTTGACGACGCCATCGTTGTTTCTCGTCGCGGCTTAAATCGTTCACCCCAAGCCCCGACATCAGGGCGGCAAGGCGTGAGGTCTCGACCGAAAAGGGGCGAAGCAGTGCTCTCGACTGCAGGGGGCCGCCTTTGCCTACATCATTATGTAGCTACATTGCCGCAAGGTCGCATCGTTAAAAAAGATCAAGTAAATAGGCACAACGTATAGCGTCGATAGGCATAGTTTTGTCCCCCCTAAAGCATGGCTAAGGATAACCAGGACCCATGGGCATTTTCTCCAGCCTGCATCGCGGTAACGAAACGTTATTCATGGCTTTTGCCCCTCGGCGCTGAGGTTTCACCAGAAAAAATTAACGCCGGAGCGCAGAAGTTTTTTGGGTATGTAGCGATTATGTCCGGAATGATGGCAGTAATCTCTGAGCGCGCTGAGAGTGTTGATACCGAGTTTGCTATAAAGGGTATTCAATCTTTTTTCGACGGCCCTTTGGGATAGATGCAGATTATTGGCTATCTCCTTTTCATCCATGCGCTGTAGCGCATAAAATATAATATCTAATTCTTTTTCATTAAAAGTATTATCGGGTGTGTCAAGCGTGATTACCGAGGGGGAAAGGTCGTTAAAGAAATCGCAGAGATGAATAAATTCAAATTTTTTCTGATAAAGCATGGTCCCTATAACGTTTCCCTCATTATCATACAGGGGGAATTTTGGCGTGTAAAAGGGGGCCATATGTCCCTCGCGGCCGAAATAGGAGGTTATAATAGTTTCCGTGCCCTCTCTACTGGCTTCCGCCTTTCTGTCCTGTGCTTGGATCTCTTCGGCAAATTCAGAGCAAGGATGCGGTAACTCTTCATCTTTGCGGCCTTCAAAATCGAAACCTACCGGGAGATTGAGACATTCAACGGCCGCGTTATTCATATAGACTATCCTTGATTCCGTATCTTTTATCGCCCAAGGAATGGAAGCGTGTTCCATGATGGCGATGAGGGGAATTTTCCCCAAAGAATCAATATTCAAAATAGTGTCCGATGACGGATTGCTGCAATCCATGATTATTCCTCCTGAAACAAGTAATGTGTTTCGTATCCTCTTCACCTTGCGAGAATGAAAATCACACATGTTTTGGTGTGGGTAAAGAGTATTTTACCCTCGATAAGAAATCCGACCGTGGTGGAAAGCATAATAATTTACTTATAAAAGCCAGCGGGAAAATCGAAGTCAGGGAGATAATTTCGCCGCATTCATAGCATTGCGAGTGCAACCAATAGGCTCAGCACAGCAAGATGAGGGGCGTTTTTTCGCAGTGTGAAATTATAGTGTGCACCAGGCATAATTGGCTAAGACGTATGCAAGCGATTGGCAACAGTATCGCCTTTAGGGTTAACGAGGCGTAAAGCCGTTGCGCACAATGATCCCATGCATTTGAAGCGGAATTGAGACAGGTTATCCCCTTGCCCAAGGAAACCAGGAGGACGTTAATAAATACATTAATAACTCAAGCGCCAGCACCACAATTAGCAATACGCCCAATTTATGTTGGCAAACCCATTTTTGCATAATATATCCGGTCCATTCCCGTCTGAAGGCAGCGTCGTTTACTGGATCGAAACGCCTGCTTGCCTGCCAGGCGCAGCGCTCATTAGCCCGGTCGGCGGCGCGTTCGCCTGCAAGGCCCTCATCTTAGCGGCCCTTGGGCCAAGTCGTTAGCGGCCAACCCGCGTTTGCCCTAACAGCAGCTTCGATGACAGTGTAAAGCATTTATGCTTGCGCGGTGATTACTTTGTGAATTCCGCTTGCGGCACAGCTATGCATGGCTACGTGCAATAGCTAAGTCACACAGGGGAGATCAATCATAGGGTACATAGGGAAGGCATCGGCACCAAAAAAGAGACAAATTTTTGCCACAAAGGAACCGACGTCGGTGCGAGTGTGGTGTCTCTACCTCGTTCTCAGTCACGTGGCTTGGGACGATAGGGCACATTCTGCCGACAACGGCCTTATATGCAAATAGATGTGATTTTCATTCTCATTTGGTATTGAAGCAGAATCCTCTTAAATGGTATAAATAGTTATCCCCATTGCAGAGCTAAAACCGCCGTCTGGCGAGTTCCGGAGATAAGCGCCGGGTGGGGACAACTTAATGAGGCCGGCCAGGTGCGGCCGGTTTTCATTTCAGGGATAGGTGGAGTGACACCGCCCGAATCGCCTTCGCGTTAAGATTCCTTCTGTTTCCCATCCAGACCTTTTTCTTGGCTGTTCTATAGCAGGATAAAAATGAGCACCAGTGGAAAGCTGAGCGGCCAGGTTACAGCTATCAGAGCTGAGCACAGTAGGCGTATCCCGAGGGACGGATCGCGGCTGAAGAAAAACGTTAAAAACCCGGTAACGGCAATACCCGCGAGGTAGCTTGCTACAATGAGTTGCCATGTTGTCAGCGTGTCCATATTCGCCTTTCCTTTCTGACCGAATCCTTTGTCTTATCGCGTTCCAGGCCCGCCGGGGCTAAGTATGAACCCGGCGGCGGCATAAGTTTCTACACCGTTTAGGTGTGGGGTGGGCACCGGACGGCGGAAAATGACGGAATCGGGACATCAGCCGTTCGCCAAGGACGGCCGGCTTCGCCATGAGACAGGGTGTGTCAAGCCATTCCCGCCTGTACACCGCCGAAATAAACATCACGGGCGCGGTTTGTCGTTCGCATTCCTTTGAGGCGCCTATGCTTGGCAGACCCTGATAATAATTGCTTCATTTTCGCTTTCGCCGCAGACCGTTACAAAACACCTTTACCACCAACAATACGAATTATATCGCTGATGCCACATGCTGAAAGGCCAATTCGCCGACGAGAGGGGGCGACCGCACAATGGCAAGTTTAACTCTTTCACGCCTGGCAACTGCGGCATTGATCAAAATTCAGAATTAACCCGTCCTTTTCATGCAGAAATAAGTAATAAAATTGCTGATATGTTATGCATTATAAGTCAATGTTATTTCGCGTGACAAAAATGAGAATGTGACGGTTTTTAAACCCGTCTGCACGCTATTTTTCCGCATAACGTCATACGTTGGTTATCGGCGAGGGTGTCAGAGCACATAAGGCTAAATTGGCCGGAATGTACCTACGAACGGGGCGGTGAAATGCTAATTTCACTTGACAGCCAGCAAGAGGTAGTAAATAAATCAACCGCTTGTTTTTACTGTTTATCCACAGGCAGCGACATGCCATCTCAGCGCGCTGTAAAAATATTCACTTCAAGATAATAAATCTATGCCATCCTTTTTGAATTTAGCGATATAATCAGAGTGCCTCCCAGCAGGTCGGTGATAAATAAAAAGCACACTGAACGCGTTAAAAGGGAAACCTGTCCAATTGATTCTTTGGGGAGTGATTGCGTGCGTGGGTACGCCTGTCCCCTTTAAGGCAGCACCATGAAAGACGAAAACGCTCGAATTATTCATGACAATACAGTTGAGGGGGAAATACCTTCCTCAAAGATTGAACGCTGGCGCTCAGGCGTCAATGCCTCTCTGCTGCAATCGCATTTCACCCGTTCGCAGGTGGACATCCTCAATTGGAGTGTCGAAGCGCATCATTTTGATATTTTTATCTGCGGGCATATTCGGGCCACGGGGCAAACGTTTGTGAATTTCCCCTCACACGGCGGCGATTTGAATGATCATTTTTTGTTGGTCATTATGCTGGAAGGGGGCATAGAGGGTAACCTGGGACGACTTGCTCTATCCCTTGAACCTGAAGATATTTTGCTGATCGATGTTTTGCAGCCGCTTAACCTGAAGTTGAAAGAGGGGCGCGACACGTCGCTGGCGCACGCCATGTATGTCGTCATTCCGCGCCAGCTATTGGTGGAGATAGACGATACCGCTTCGTTGCATGGCAAGGTCATTCGCCGCGGCGAATTACTCAATAAACTTATCGCCAGCCATGTTCATCAACTTATGGCCTACAGCATTGACATCACCGCCACCGAGGCGAGCCGCATCGCCCGTCCGGTGATTGATTTTTTGATAAGCGCTATTAAGACTTCGGTCAGTTTCGGCCAGCCGCTGATGGCGGATACCCGGCTTTTGGTGATCAGCCGGATCTGCCAATACATTCATCAGCATCTGCAATTACCCGGCTTGACCGCGGATCTCATAGGCCAGCAGTATGGTTTATCCCGTTCGTCATTATATCGGTTATTTGAGCCCTATGGTGGCGTGGCCGCGCATATCCGCAAAAAACGCCTCACGGCGGCCACGCGTATGCTTTTGCACCCGCGCTATAGCCGCTGGCGCATTGCCGAGATCGCCTATTATTGGCATTTAGAGCCGGCCACGTTTAATCGTCTGTTTATTACGACCTATGGCACCACACCTTCACAGGCGCGCAAACAGCGTCAGGATATTTGGGCGTTGGATGCGATGGAAGAATCACAGGTCGCGTGGTTACGCTCGCTTTAGTCTAGCGCGGCGCGCTTTACCGCATTATCGTCAAGGCGCGGACGGCGAACCGCAACTGCAGGAAATTAAACTGCTGCAGGTACAGTTCCCGACATTTTGCGGGCTGCCGTGCGGTACAGGTTCTGAGGTTCGCGTCGTCGTGGGCGATGAGTCGGCGCATCCGGTTAACGACAGACCAACAAGCGCAATAAAAACAATTATCCCGATGTTTTTCATGGTTGTCTCCAGAGAGGGGTACGCTGAGTATAGTTCTTTTTCGCAAAAGCTCGCGAAATTCCCCCGCAGGCGTCGGCGTGCCGCGCGTTAATTGAGTCCATACCAGCGGCGCCAGACGATGATCAATAGCCATGCGGCGAGTCCCCAGCAGACCACGGCGCTGGACAGCGCCAGCGGCAAGCGCATGGCGCCGACAAAGCCATACAGGGATATCAGGTAGACCAGATAGGGGATGACGGCCCAAATACCAAAAAGAATCGTCATGCGCAGCGCTTCGCTGCCGCGCTCGGAACCGACGATATAATGGGCGAGAAGCGCAAAGGTGGGGAATAGCGGCAACAGACCGGCAATATAGTAGTTACGGGTTTTGGACAGCAGCGCGATTAGCACCACCACTAATGCGCCCAGCAGGGCTTTGAACAGCAGCGTCATGGCAATAAATGAAGTCGGGGAACCGTGGCATGAGTCTACCACGGTGCCGCCGGGATAGGTAAGCGGGTAAACGATCGCCACGACCGGCTGAGCCGGCCTGACCCGCGGCGCGGGACGGGTCTTTATTGACGATAAGCGTGGGTTATCTGTTTTACGGTACTGGTAAATACTGCTTGCTGTTCGGGATCATCAAGCTGGCTGATGTATTTCTCCATTTTTATGATGACCTTGCCGGCATCGGCTTGCCCAATGGCTTTTAACAGCAGCGACATCATCGCCTTCATGCAGTTGAGTTCTTGTGCCAGTACCGCGGTTTCGCTATCGGTGGTAAATTCAACGTTGCCCATTATTGTCCCCGTTATCAGTGAATATTAAGACTGGCGCCGCGCTTGGCGTAGCGCTACGCGTCGGCGTTCAACGCCATGTGCGCCGATTATAACAGGTTTTGTTTTATAAATTTAACTGACGTTGGTCAATTATCTCCGGCAAATTGCAGCAGGTTAAAAAAACACCACTCATGCCCCGATGTCCCGCTCTCGCCGGGCGAGGAGGATTAAACGGAGCGGCAATATATTATAATTAACTTTTAAGTTTGAATGTACGCTAAAAGTAATAAGCCATAATTAATTATTCTTTAAAAATATGTATATGAAATGATTGATGATAATATTGCCTCATCGAAAGGAAAATCATAATAAACTGATTTCTAAGTAAATTGCTTATGGTTCTGTTCGTTTTTTAGACAATTTGGGGCGTGCGATGGACGTGCGGACGGGGTGACAAAAGAGGGGAAATCGGCAATTCCCGACGGCTACGCGAATTTTGGTGAAATCTCCTTGCGGTGCAATAACCTATCTGTCTAAAATGAGCCTGCGCAGGCGACACTGCTGAATTTTTCCAGTATAAGCGAATAATCATTTTTCTTTATTTACTTAAAAGCTGTAATATTAAGTCTTAAATATTTGATTCGCTTTACATCACTCCCTCTTTTTGGAGAATTTCTCTTTGATAAGCGTTTTTCTTGTTGATGACCACGAATTGGTGCGCGCAGGGATACGACGCATTCTTGAAGATATCAAAGGCTTCAAAGTCGTTGGCGAGGCACACTGTGGCGAAGATGCGGTAAAGTGGTGCCGCAACAATTGCGTCAACGTCGTGTTAATGGATATGAATATGCCGGGCATTGGCGGGCTGGAGGCCACGCGCAAAATCGTGCGCTTTTCGCCGGATATCAAAGTTATCATGCTGACCATTTACACAGAAAACCCATTACCTGCTAAAGTAATGCAGGCCGGGGCCGCAGGATACCTGAGCAAAGCCGCCGCTCCGCGCGAGGTCATCTGCGCCATTCGCGCGGTGAATGCCGGTAAACGCTACATCGCGTCCGATATCGCCCAGCAGATGGCCCTGAGTCAGCTGGAGCCGCAGGCGGAAACCCCCTTTGAATGTTTGTCCGAACGGGAACTCCAAATTATGCTGATGATTACCCGCGGGCAAAAGGTCACCGATATTTCGGAGCAGCTCAATTTGAGCCCTAAAACCGTTAATAGCTATCGTTACCGGATATTTAGTAAACTAAACATCAGCGGTGATGTAGAATTAACCCATCTGGCCATTCGCCACGGGTTGTTCAATACGGAGATTTTATTAAGTAGTGACTGACAGTTTTAACGCCAAACAATTCCTGAGCACCGTGACCAGCCAGCCTGGCGTCTATAGCATGTATGATGCATCCGGTACGGTGATTTATGTCGGCAAGGCTAAAGATCTGAAAAAGCGCCTGGCGAGCTATTTTCGTGCCCAGGTTGCCAGCCGCAAGACCGAAGCGCTGGTGAAAAGCATTCACCATATTGATGTGACCATTACCCATACGGAAACCGAAGCGCTGCTGCTTGAGCATAACTACATTAAGCTGTATCAGCCACGCTACAACGTATTGCTGCGCGACGACAAATCCTATCCCTTCATTTTCCTCAGCAGCGACGCGCATTCCCGCATCGCGTCCCATCGCGGGGCCAAACATGCGAAAGGGGATTACTTCGGGCCGTTTCCCAATGGTTATGCGGTAAAAGAGACGCTGGCCCTGTTGCAGAAGCTGTTTCCCATACGCCAATGCGAGGACAGCGTGTATCGCAACCGTTCACGCCCGTGCCTGCAGTATCAGATAGGTCGCTGTCTGGGGCCTTGCGTACAGGGGCTGGTCAGCGATGAGGAATATCAGCAGCAGGTGGAATATGTGCGCTTGTTTCTGTCAGGCAAAGATCAACAGGTGCTTAACCAGCTTGTGGAGCGGATGGAGCTGGCCAGCCGTGCGCTAAACTTTGAGGATGCGGCGCGCGCGCGCGATCAGATCCAGGCGGTGCGCCGCGTGACGGAAAAACAGTTCGTTTCCGGCGACCGGGAAGACCTGGACGTCATCGGCGTGTCGTTTGACGCCGGTATGGCCTGCGTCCATGTCCTGTTTATCCGCCAGGGGAAAGTGTTGGGTAGCCGCAGTTATTTTCCCAAAGTGCCTGCCGGCACGGAACTGGCGGAAGTGGTGCAGACGTTTGTCGGCCAATTCTATTTGCAGGGCAGCCAGATGCGCTCGCTTCCGGGCGAAATTCTTTTGGATTTCACGCTGCCTGAAAAAACGCTGCTGGCGGCGTCGCTAAGCGAGCAGGCGGGCAGAAAAATTCAGATCCAGACGCAGCCGCGCGGCGACCGCGCCCGTTATTTAAAGCTGGCCCGTACCAATGCCGCGACGGCGCTGGTGACTAAACTGTCGCAACAGTCGACGGTACATCAGCGTTTAGCCGCGCTGGCAGAGCTATTGGGTATCGAGCAGGTCAACCGAATGGAATGTTTTGACATCAGTCATACGATGGGGGAGCAGACCATCGCTTCCTGCGTCGTCTTTGACGGCAACGGGCCGGTACGCGCCGAATACCGCCGCTATAATATTGAAGGTATTACGCCCGGCGATGATTATGCCGCCATGGATCAGGTCCTGCGCCGGCGTTATGGTAAGGCGCTCGAAGAAAAGAAAATCCCCGACGTGGTGATTATCGATGGTGGTAAAGGTCAATTGGGTATGGCCAAAGCGGTGTTCGAGGAGTTGGACGTACCTTGGGACAAATCGCGCGTCGTGTTGCTCGGCGTGGCGAAAGGCGTAGACCGCAAAGCCGGCCTCGAAACGCTGTTTTTAGAACCCCATGGCGAGGGAATAGCGCTGCCGCCGGATTCGCCTGCCCTGCATGTGATTCAGCATATCCGCGATGATTCACACAACCATGCGATTACCGGCCATCGCAATAAACGTGCTAAGGTAAAAAATACCAGCGCGCTGGAATTGATTGAAGGTGTAGGGCCACGGCGTCGACAGTCACTGCTGAAGTACATGGGCGGCCTTCAGCCGTTACGCAATGCCAGCGTGGAGGAAATTGCCCAAGTGCCGGGTATTTCAGGCGCCTTGGCAGAAAAAATATTTAATGCGTTGAAACACTAGCGGCAATGTAGCAACATACTTGTTATTTCCACTCCGGCCAGATAGTTAACAAAGCACTATGCAACTGAATATACCGACTTGGCTTACCCTGTTCCGTGTCGTCATGATACCGTTCTTTGTTTTGGCCTTTTATCTGCCTTTCAAATGGGCGCCGCTGAGTTGCGCACTCATTTTTGTCCTGGCGGCGGTGACGGATTGGTTTGACGGTTTCCTGGCCCGGCGTTGGAAACAAACCACCCGCTTTGGCGCGTTTCTCGATCCGGTCGCGGATAAAGTGATGGTCGCCACAGCGCTGGTGCTGGTGGCGGAACATTTTCATTCATGGTGGATAACGCTGCCCGCGGCGACCATGATTGCCCGTGAGATTATCATCTCTGCGTTGCGGGAGTGGATGGCGGAGATAGGCAAACGTAGCAGCGTCGCGGTTTCGTGGATTGGTAAAGTCAAAACCACCGCGCAAATGCTGGCACTGGTGGCGCTGCTGTGGCGTCCAGACGACATCGTATCGGGGATAGGTATCGTCGCGCTGTATATTGCGGCGGTGCTGACTTTCTGGTCAATGTTCCAATATTTGTATGCCGCCCGGCACGATTTGTTCGAGCATTGAGAGAAGCGCTGTAAAAAACAGCAAACGCGTCGGCGATGACTATTTTTGTATTGACTCATACGTCGAGGTCAGTAGAATGCATCGCATCGAAAGCAACCGCGGTTGTTTGCCGATAGGTTGCAAACCAGGTTGTTGAGAGTCATGCGGGAATAGCTCAGTGGTAGAGCACAACCTTGCCAAGGTTGGGGTCGCGAGTTCGAGCCTCGTTTCCCGCTCCAAATTTTAGTTAGCCGGTGTCATTCATCCATCGGTTGACGCTGAAAGGACCCATAGGGGTCCTTTTTTGTTGTCGCTCGCTCAGTTTCGCCCGAGGCTATTATGCCGCTTGCGGCTGCCGGTTCACGCACTGCCCATCAGACCCAGGGCTTCTGTCTCACAATACCCCCCGTTGTCTCACGCCAATCCTTTTCTAGGGCACCGCGAACGCCGAGCGAATAGCGCTATGCCCCGAGATACTAATGGTGAGAAGCTATGTCCCGAGATACCAATGGTGAGAGAGATGCCCGGTGGTAACGACTATCATTTTAAGGTTAAACAGATTGTTGCCATGGCGCAAAGATTCGCTGTTCAGGAGATAATGACGGGCTCCTGGTATCTGATATCTGGCATCAAGCATCTGGCATCTGGCATCTGGCATCTGGCATCTGGCATCTGGTATCTAGCATCTAGCATCTAGCATCTAGCATCTGGAATCTGGCACCTGGCACCTGGCAACCGGTATCCAGTATCCAGTATCCAGCATCCAGCATGTGGTATCTCGCGTCTTGTATCCAGCTTCGCGTCCATGGCATCTCGCCCATGCCCTTGCCGTTTGGCCGCGCCGACTTCGGCGTGAGGTCGCTAGGCGTCAGACCGCTGGCGGGGCGACTCCGGCGGGGGGGGGGTCACTCTGGTTAAACATAAGCGGTATCGGCAAGGGACGATCTCTCATCAACAGCGATTACTTACCTTATTTACGATGGAATAAAGCCAGTCGGCCGTGCGCTTGGCCAGCGGACGGATTATTTGTGGTCGCACTGGCCCACCTTTGAGGTTGTCCGAGGTAAGGAAAAGACGGCAATTCTTATGGCGGTGCCCGGTTGGCTGTGATGTAACCATCTAAACGTCCCCAGCCAAAAAAGGCTTGCCATCGCTGCTCAGGCAAGCCATAATTGCGTCCATTCCGAAACACGGAATAAACGAATTGTCTTTATGATCAGTTAGTTGCATGGTAGTGATTCGGCAATTCGCCGATAAAGCCCGCTGCAGGACAAAGACAAGGGATGAGATTAGGCGCGTTGGCAGAGTGGCCATGCAGCGGATTGCAAATCCGTCCACCTCGGTTCGACTCCGGGACGCGCCTCCAGTTTTGATTTCCCGACGCCCGGGTGGTGGAATCGGTAGACACAAGGGATTTAAAATCCCTCGGCCTTTGGCTGTACGAGTTCAAGTCTCGTCCCGGGTACCACTTCTACAAGATTAATAATAACAACAAGTTGTACAAAAATTTGATGCCGCCTTGTGCGGTTTTTTTTCGTTTATATTTTTTGTAGTGGCGATGAAATGGCGATGGAGTGGCGACGGCACTTTTTAGCTACCGTCTATGTTGCTTACTTGGTGAGGTTATCGAATGGGTTCAATTTCATGGCAGCATCCAAGTGATCAGGGGCAAAATGGGCATATCGCATAGTCATCAAAATTGTGCTATGTCCAAGTATTTGCTGAAGCACTAAAATGTTCCCCCCACGCATCATAAAATGGCTAGCGAACGTATGACGCAACACATGTGTGCGTTGCCCACAAGGTAATTCAATCGATGCCCTTTTCAGCGATGCCTTGAATGCTTCATAGGCTGGTTTAAACAGGCTACCCCTGTTTGACGGCAGCAGGTTTTGAAGTTGAGAAGAAATAGGGACAGTCCGGTTTTTTTTGCTTTTGGTATGTGTGAAGGTGATGCGACCCGGGAGGATTTGAGACTGCCGTAAATTTTGGGCTTCGCTCCATCTTGCCCCGGTGGCCAGACAGACCCGTACGATGATCCCCAGATGTTCATTACTTGATTGATCGCAGGCATCTAATAAACGTCTGATTTCCGCATCATAGAGAAATGATAGCTCTTGTTCCCCCTCCCGAAACTGCCTGATGCCATCCAAGGGGTTATCTCCTTGCCACTCTCCTAGCCGCTTCAGTTCACTAAAGACCGCATGAAGATAAGACTGTTCACGGTTAACCGTTGCTTCGCTGAGCCGCTTTTTACCTTTTGGATTCCACTCTCCGCTTAGCCTGCGCTCACGATATGAGGCGAACATGCTTTTATCGAAGTAACAGGCTAAAGGGTCATTTAGCCGCATGCATACTGCTTCCAGCTTTGCTTTTCTCTCTTCACCCGAAGATAGTGTTTTCCCATGCATTTCATACCAACGGCTAATAAGATATGAAAGCGTTGGAGCATTGCCAGTATTGTCTTTACCTGTGGCATAGTTGATCAGACGACGTTCGTAAGATAGCGCCTCGCCTTTTGTCATAAATTGTTTGCGTATGCGTTTGCCATGTGTCCCGTTTGGATAGCTTTCGCATAGCCATTTCCCTGTAGGTAATTTCCGTACTGCCATGATCGCTATCAACCTATCTTTTTACAGACCTTCAATGCGGATTGTGATTTCGCGAACGCATCACCAACCGCCTGTATATTTAAACGCGCCGCGCTATCGATGGCGCGGTAATTCTCTAAAAGCTTCTTTTCTTCTTCTGATTCGGCAAAAACTTCGCCAGGAGGAGGACTTCGTCTACCTGTCAAAACGTATAGGATATCAACCCCGGCTAGAGATAGGGCAGCAAGATAATTAGAATCAGGAGCCCGCTCATCTTTTTCATACTTGTGCTGTGCCAATTTTTTGACACCTCCAATATTGCCAAACGCTTCTTGGCTTAATTTTAGGCGCTCACGTTCTTCTTTTAACCTCATTCCAGTACTTTTTTGCATACAAAAAACCTTGACAGATATTCATATGGATAACAGAATGTGTTTCTAAGTCTCATAGCAAACCACAATATACCATTATGAAACATCACGAAAAGCTACAAAGATCGAGGTTGCCTAAGGGGATGGTAGGGTTAAAGCCTATCCCGATGCGCTTAACGACTGATGAACGTGAAACATTAGAGCGCTTAGCATTAATGGAGTGCCGTTCAGTTTCGAGTATGGCTAGATTAGTTTTTTTGAAAGGACTGGACATTATTAATCAAAAATAAGTGAAGGTGTTTATGAAAAATATAACTATCAATTTTTACCTGGAATCTCCCTACTTGTCGTTAAAGTCATACGCAAAAGTGACAGGTATTCCATTTGACACATGCCGGGGAATGGTACGAGACGGCAGAATCATTATTCGACCCAAGATAAGCTCAGGGGGAAAGGTCGAAGTAAATATGATCGCGATGTTAAAAGATGCAATTGAAAACAGTTAATAATTGACTATTTGATAATGGCTCGGGTGGTCAAATTAACTATGACATCTAATTCATAAACAAGCACTTAATGAGTCGCATTTTTCAATGTGCTATTGTGTTATTGATCGCCCGTTAATAATGAAAAACGTGTAACGTAAATTTTAGTATTTGGATTAAAAATGAAAGCCACAACACAGCAGGAAGTTGTCCGCAGGCTAATTCTCGATTTTGAATTCAAAGAAAAGGAGAAATATTTACAGCAAGGTATATGCCCTGCTTGCCATAAACGCGAGTTATTCACCAGTATTGAAAAACCATGGATTCTAAAGTGTGGGCGCGAAAACAAATGCGCGCATCAAGTCATTGTCAAAGAAATCTATCAAGATATTTTTGAAGATTGGTCTAGGCGTTATCAAGAAACCCCAGATAACCCCCACGCCGCAGCCGAGGCTTATTTAAGAGAAGCAAGAGGGCTTGATACCGCCCGGCTTAAGGGATGCTTTACACAGGGAGCTTTCTCTAAGAATGGAAAAGGGTCGGCAACGGTCAAATTTGAGCTAGCATGCGGAGCTAGTTGGGAACGTATCATAGACCAGCCCCAACGCTTTGGTAAGCAAAAAGCGAACATCAGAGGGAGCTATGTAGGTCACTGGTGGGTCCCCCCGTTTGTAAATTTGCTGGAAGTAAATGAAATATGGGTCACGGAGGGTATATTTAATGCACTCAGTCTGTGCCAAGCAGGCTTGCCAGCAGTCGCAACCCTAAGCAGCAACAATTATCCCTTAGCCGCTCTCGATATGCTTGCTAAAGAGCTGGGCGAAAGACCGCGCCCGCGATTGATATGGGCGTTTGATGGCGATAAAGCAGGCACTAAGCACACGCTGGCATTTGCTGCACGCAGCGAAGCGACCGGATGGAAAGTACGCGCGGCGCAGCCTCACAAATCGTCAGTATGTTTAGACTGGAATGACCTGTTGTTGCGCGACTGCTTCAGTAAATCAGATATTAAAAAGTACCGCTATTACGGTAATCTCTTGTTGGCAAAAAGCCCGACGGAAAAGGCATTGCTTATGCATCAGCATAATGAATGGCATGCTTTTTATTTCGAGCACGATTCCCGCATGTATTGGTTTGAGCTGGATCTAGACCGGTATACCCGCGCCTTGGAGCGCATTAGCAATACCGGTTCTGAGGTCATACAGGAGTGGGAAGCTAAAGAACGTGCAGTTAAAGAATCAGGGTGTGTCACCGAAATTGCGAACTGCTGGCTGACCCCGCTTTATTTTCAGCGTTCAGAACCCACAGATGAATCATGGTATTATGTCAAGGTGAATATGCCAAACAGGCCAGCAGTCAAAGATACTTTTACTGCCAACCAGTTGACCAGTTCCGCCGAATTCAAAAAGCGTCTTTTGCATATTGCTAAAGGAGCTGTTTACACTGGGAGCACAAAACAGCTAGATAAGTTTATTCAAATGCGCCTGCCAGAAATTAAGGAGGTAAAGACGCAAAACTTTATTGGTTACAACAAGGAATACAATGCATGGCTATTTAATCGTGTGGCTGTCAGCAATGGTAAACTTTATGAACTTAATGATGAGGACTATTTCGAGATAAATAATTGTAGTGTCAAAAGCTTGAGCTTAACGCCGTCACTGGATATTAATCCTAATTTGAACGATTTCATAACCGAATGGATGGAGGATATTTGGATAGCTTTTGGCGAAAAAGGTTATATCGCATTGGCTTTTTGGCTAGGCTCGCTGTTCGCCGAACAAATCCGGGAGCGAGATAAATCATTCCCATTTCTGGAAATTGTAGGCGAGCCTGGCACAGGAAAATCGACGCTGATCGAATTCCTATGGAAGCTGGCAGGACGTGAAGAGTATGAAGGCTTCGACCCGTCCAAATCCACTGCCGCCGCGCGAGGGCGCAATTTCGCACAGGTCGGTAATCTGCCCGTGGTGCTAATAGAGGGTGACCGTTCATCAGATAATGTAAAACAACGCGCTTTTGACTGGGATGAGCTTAAATCATTATATAATGGTCGTGCATCCCGTGCCGTGGGGATCAAATCGAACAATAATGAAACTTATGAGCCACCTTTTCGGGGAAGTATTGTAATTGCACAGAACGCCAATACCGACGGCAGCAAGGCATTTCTTGAGCGTATCATCCATCTTTACACTGATAAAAGCGGACAATCTGTCCAGACCCGCCATGCGGCGGAACGCCTTGAGCAAATCGGGGTTTGTAATGTATCGGGATTCACTCTAACAGCCATCATGGGAGAAAAAAAAGTTCTAAACACCTATGCAAACGAGTACGAAAGCGTCCGTAACGAGCTTGAATCTCACCCAAATATTCGTCATATCCGTATCGCGAAAAATCATGCGCAGCTTGCTGCGTTGCTTAAGGCGTTGGCGCAGGTTGTGCCCATTACTAAGGACCGACTTGAGAAAACCCGGCATGTTATCACCACGATGGCCATAGAGCGTTGTCAAGCGCTTAAAAAGGATCATCCCACGGTACAGGAATTTTGGGAGCTGTTCGATTATCTGGATGAGCTAGCAGCCTGTGGAATTAACCATTCATCAGATGACAATGAAATAGCCATTAATTTTAATCATATGGAAGAGGTGGCAGCTGCCCACCGTCAGCGTATACCCTTCACATTAACTGAGATTAAAAAGCTTCTTAAAAATGGCAATGAAAGGCGGTTTATCCGGCAATCAACCACGCGCAGCGCAGTAAGTGAACGCTATAACCGTGGGCGGGGAGAGATGCAGCGAATGCCTGAAACGTTCCGTTGCTGGATATTCAGGCGAGATAAATAGTCTTAAAAATGCATTTATGACAGCACTTTATGCATTAGGATATAGTGATACCTTCTATATTCAACAAATTAAGCATTAATTGTTTTTGCTGGCGATTAAGGCTACTGCAAATAGTGGCAATTAGTGCATCGCTAGACTTCGCGCTCGGGCTGATAGTATGCGAAAATGTCATATTCATGACGAATGTATGGCCACATTCAACGTCAGTACAAGAGCAATATAAATCACACAGCTCTTTATGCTTGCGAGCGGTTTTTTTTATAACCGCTTTTGCCTCACACACTGGACAGTAGACTTTCATGACTCGCATGTTGATAGCTCCCGAAGATTGGTCTTTTGTGTATTTTACTCTTTTGTTCGGCATTAATCACCGTTAGTCTTATCAGTGTTCTGGAAAACTAATTGTAGGTATGCCGAGATATCCTGCTGATTTGCAACCGAAGCCGCTAACATCCGCTGTATAGGCAAGATTTCCGCGCGGCGGTAAGTGTTTGCGGCCTTTTCAATATCCCCCATGACAGCCCCATTGGTCGGGATTATCCCCGCAAGCCCCGCCGGAAATCGGTGAGCCGTCAAAACATCCTGCGCGCTGATACTTTTGACGTTCTGAAACTCGTCTTTCGCACTAATATCCCCTATGGGGATAAATTTGATACCGTCAGGGTCGCCTTTCGGTATATTGACAAATAGCGTGCTGAAATTGCCAATGCCTTTTGACTGTTCAAGCTTCTGTATAATTTCTTCTTCGACTTCATCAGTCATATTTGGGTCATTAGAATAAAGCACACCGCCGGTGTGGGCGCCGTTGTGATAGTAGCGGCGCCTGAATATGGTTGCCTCGCCATTCAACAAGGCCGAATGAATACCGCTGATGTAATCCGGCAGACCATAGATGCCCTGTTGCGGGTCATACTGCTTTAGAAAAATAATATCTTCTGGCGGGTAAATCATGGGCTGTTCTTGTTGCAGAACCACAAATTCCCCGGTTTTGCGTTGACGGGTATACAGCGCCGGCAGCGGGTAGAGGTCTACTACCTCACCCCAGCCATTGCGGACCTTTAAAATGGCCACGTCGCCAAACGTCAAGTAGTCAAAGACCGCCGCGCCGAGCTGCTCATGTGTCATCCCGCCGCCGGCATAGTTGGCGATGATCATATTGCGGCGGGCATAGAGAACGCCGCCGTGCTGTGCATTGAGATTGACCAGTTGCGCCAGCGCCAGCCTGTCAATGGGTAAGGTCCAATGCTCCGCCTCGTTGTCATACCAGACGTCAGTATAATTCGTGCCGGTGGTTAAAATGGGTTCGGGTTTTCCCAGGGTGATAATGCTCATCTGACGCGGTTTACGGCCGCTGCGGCGATCCTGGAATTTTTGTTTTTTCATGCGGCTTTCCCTAAGTTACCCCAGCGTGAGGTGCGCTGGTTGTCGTGATCCAGTGGTTCATTATCAATCGCATGCGCGATAGACCAGAAGCTATCGGCGTGGCCGGTTTCGGCGCTGCGGTCGGCGACAAACGTCATCGCATTGCCGCTGGCGGTGGAGGTTCGGCGAATAGTCATAAAGCTGGCGGCGATTTCGGTTTTATCTTTCTCCCACTGCACCCGGCCCGCTTCGATAACGTCGATCATCTTCATCACAAGGCGATTTTTTGTTTCAACGCCATAGCGGATCGCCACGGCTTGCCGGATGGCGAAATGTTGAATGCTTTCAAATACGCCGCTGCCCAGGCCGGTGGTGTCTACGCCGATATAGGTCATGTTGTATTGACCAAACAATTTTTTGATTTGTGCCGCCTGCCAGCTCCAGTTCATCCCCTGCCAGTGAAACACACGCAGCACGCGAAATTTTTCGCCGGCATGCAAGGGTGGCGCGACGATGACAAAGGTTGACGTATCGCCACTGCGCGCGGGATCATAGCCCGCCCACACCTCACGGTTGCCGAACGGCCGTGGCAGGTTGGGATCGTGGTCTTGCCAGATATCCGGGTCGATACAGCAGCGCTCGACATGTGCGAAGGAAAAGACACAGTCTTTACTGTCCACGAACACGCACATAAACAGCATATCGAACGTGTCGCGGTTATAGCGGTTGCGCAGCTTCTCAATGCTGGCCAGGTTAAAGCCGCCGGCAATAGCGTCCTCCATCGTTATGATGTAGCGCCACTGGCCATCAGGGCAGCGTTGGCCGCCGTTGCGTAATGCTTTCTCTGAGGGGAACGCTACCCGTGCGCGTTTCTTATCGCCGCGCTTCCATTCTTCACCGGTCCAGAAGGGGTAAGCCTGGTGTGTCTTGCTGCTTGGCGTGGAAAAGTAAGTAATGCGCCATTTATCATGGGTGGCCATCGCGCTGGCGACTTCATTTAAACGGGTAAAGTTGGGGATCCAAAAATATTCATCACAGTACAGATGACCGCTATAGGACTGGGCGGTATTTTTGTTGGTAGACAGAAAACGCAGCTCTGCGCCGTTGCTGAGTCGGATCGGGTTGCCGGTCAGGGTAATGCCAAAATACTGCTCGGCGATATTGACGATATAGGAGCGAAACACTTCTGCTTGCTGACGTGACGCCGAAAGAAATATTTGCGGGTCGCCGGTCAAAACCGCGTTTTCAAACGCTTCAAAGGCAAAATACCATGTTGCGCCGATTTGCCGGCTTTTGAGGATGTTGCGCACCTGCTGACTGATATTGACGCGCAAATGCTTCTGGTAGCCAAAAAGATGTTCATCCGCCCAGGTATCAAAATCCGCCTGTTTCAGTCCGCTGATATCGTTTTTTTTGTATTTGCCGCGCTTGCGCGGTTTATCGTCTTTACCTGTCCCGTTTAATGATGTCTCGCTATGCGTATAGCGCGCTTCTGCCAGCTTTTCCTGATGTTTATTGTGCTGAGCGCGCAGCTTAACCAGATGGGCCACCAGGCTGTCCAGCTCGCGTAATTCCATTTCTGCTTTGCCCTCACGCAGGGTCAACGTTTGAATGCGACGGTTCAGCGCCTCTTCAGTGGATTCATGTGAGAGCAGTTCAGACCAACGGTATTTCTCCGCCCAATAATAGACGATGCGTCGATTGGGCAGATTAAGCTCGCTGGCGATTTCCTGCGGGGTATAACGTTTTAAATAAAGCGCCCGCGCTACGCCTTTCAATTCTTCAGAATATTTAGCCATGCGCGCATTATGCCCTGCCGTTTCGTTATGTAATGCCTCTTTAATTCGGATGTGTTCGGCTAACAGCAGATATCCGAATTAAAGTGCATGCGCGGGCGGTGATTATTGTGAATACTACCTTGGCAGCAAAAGAGGGGGCTTTATGTCAGGTTCTCAACTGGCAACAAATTGGATTTGTATTGCTACGGCAGGGGAAACGGTAGATAAGCGGAGCATTGAAGAACAATGGTTAATCGATGCGGCCGCATTATATGATCCTTTATTATATACCGCGCTGTTATGGCCCGAGCATTCGCGCAATTATGGCAATATGGGGGAGGTGCTGGAATTAAAAGCTGAACGCGATGACGAGAATATTCTTCGGTTATATGCTCGCCTTTGTCCGGGCATTTCATTGCTCAAGGCAAATGCAGACGGCCAGCTTTTATTTTTATCGCCGGAATTTACCCCGGACGGCAATTTTAGAGGAACCGGCAAAACCTACCTGGAAGGGTTGGCGGTGACGGATAGCCCGGCCGGGGTGAGTACGACACGGCTACGTTTCAGCCGCAGCAAAGGTAAACGCATCGGACCCTATAAACCGTTAGCGTTTGATGAAATCAGGGAATTTAAAAGGGAAAAGGGAATGTCTAAAGCGAAAAAAGGCTGGCGTCATTTTTTTAGTATAGACGAGCCGGAACAAACTACGACACCTGAGCCGGTACCGGCTGACGCGTTACAGGCGCTGGCCGATGCGCTGGCCGCGCTGGAAGATCGCGTGGCAAAGCTGGAAGGGGCGCAGTCAGAGACAGAACAGGCTGTAGAAGACGTGCAAGAGGATGTCGATACCGTGAAAGATATCGTCGATACCGAAGATTTCGCACGACTGGTCGGGAACCTGCCGGAGCTGGTGAAAAACTTCAGCAAGCTGAATGCCAAAATCACGCAGCTGCCGGCGAAGAAATTCAGCAAGGGCAAAAAAGGCTTCAACTTCCTGTAAGGGATGAGGCCGTTTTTCTCTGAGGAAAATGAATATGCAATTGAATACGAAGGCCCGTGAATTTCTTCGTCATTACCACACCGGGCTGCGTGAATCCTATGGTGCTACCGATAGCGACCGCTGGTTTGCGCTGACCGACCCGAAAGAAACCCAGCTGCGCAATGCATTGATGGAACAGACTGATTTCCTGAATCTGATAACCGTAGCTGATGTTGACCAGTTACAGGGGCAGGTCGTGCCGGTTGGCAGTTCTGATCTGTATACAGGACGCGTGCGGGATGGCCGCTTCCGTAAGAAAGTGGGCGTGAGCGGCAATGACTACAAGCTGGTTGAAACCGATTCCTGTGCAGCACTGACCTGGCAACAGCTTTCTGTCTGGGCGAATGCCGGCGATGAAGATGAGTTCTTCCAGCGCGTGCAGGAATTTACCAACCAGTCATTTGCGCTGGATATGCTGCGAATCGGCTTTAACGGTCAGTCTATTGCGGAAACCACGGACCCCAAAAAGAACCCGAACGGCGAAGATGTGAATAAGGGCTGGCACCAAATCGTCAAAGAGTGGAAGGATGGGCAGCAGATTATCGACGACGCGGTTGTGCTTGATGGCGACGGCAAAGGTGATTATGTGTCACTTGACGCGATGGCTTCCGATCTTATCAACACAAAAATCCCGGCTCAGTACCGTAATGACCCGCGTCTTGTCGTTCTGGCCGGCGCTGACCTTGTGGCTGCCGAGTCTTTCCGCCTCTACCAGAAAGCGGATAAGCCGACGGAGAAAATCGCCGCGCAGCTGCTGTCTGACAGTATCGCCGGCCGCACGGCCTACGTCCCGCCGTTTATGCCGGGTAAACGCATGATCGTCACCACGCTGCCGAACCTGCATATCTACACCCAGCGCGGCACGCGTCAGCGTAATGCGGAGTTTGTAGAAGACCGTAAACAGTACGAAAACAAATACCTGCGTAACGAAGGTTATGCGGTTGAGTACCTGGAGCTGTACGCCGCGTTTGATGAAAGTGCGGTCACCATCGGGGCGCCTGTGACGCCACCGGCCGGGGAATAAGCCAGGGGGAGCTATGAGCCTTTCACCATGCCAGCGGCACAGTGCGCGCATACAAGCTGAACGTCAGTTGCAAGCGCAGCAGGCGCTCGGTGTCGAGACCAGCCTGCATATCCAGCTCACTGCGCTGGATAAGGATTTGGCCACGGCGGCGGCGATGGAGAGCCGTGCGGCGCGCATTGATTACAAACGTGACGTGTTGCTGCCGCGTTGGTTGCCCACGGCGCAAACCTGGCTGGAAGGTGAAAGCGTGCATCAAAACCGGATTTTTGTCTGGTGTGTTATCTGGCTGTTCGATACCGGCCAGTATGACCAGGCGCTGGACTGGGCGGACGAGGCGATCGCCAGGGGACAGGAAACCCCGGTCGCGTTTAGCAGTTCGTTCCCGGTATTTGTGGCGGATACGGTGTTGGCCTGGGCGGAAACGGAAGCCGCGCAGGGGCATGACGTTGAGCCGTATTTTAGCCGCACGCGCGATAACGTCCTGCAGAACTGGAATGTGTATGAGGTCATAAAGGCCAAATACCTGAAGTTTGCCGGCCTGCACCTGCTGCGTGATGAGCACGGAGAGCCACGCGCGGCGGCAATAGAAGACAGGGACGTCTTACGCCAGTCTCTGACCCTGCTGGAACAGGCGAAGGGATTCGATCCGAAATGTGGCGTCGGCACGATGTTGCAGCGTATTGCTGCCCGTCTGCGGGCGCTGGAAAAGGCTACCGACCCGAAAGCGGGCGCGGTGGAGGGGAACGCATAAGCGCTTCGCCCGTGGAAACCGGTCCGCCCGCTTTTTTTTGGAGGAAGTCGTGTTTAGCGGAACTGCAATCAATTATGACGACGCAACGTTAACCAATGACGGTTTCTGGCCGGATTTAAACGTCAGCGATTTTCAGTCACAGCGGACCATACCGGCCGATATTGACGCGGCCACTGTTCGCCAGGCGCTGCTGACCGCCGCCGGCGAAATCAATGATGATTTGGCAAGCGTCGTTGCCCAACTTCGCAGCGGCGGCCATGACAGCGCGGCGGCGGTGCCAGGAATGGAAATAGCGGGTGAAAACCTGCTTTGCGCCCGCTATCGCAAAGCGGTGTTTGCCCGCGCCAAGGCCGACCTGATAGGGGAATTCGCCTCTGTCGGGCGCCGTGATAGCCACCCGGGACAGGAGAGCGACGACACGCGCACGAGTCTGATTGCTGAATCCACGCTGGCGGTGCGGCGCCTGAAGGGGCTGAAACGCGTTACGGTGGCGATGATATGAGTCAGTTAACCTCATTGACCGATTTTCTCATCGCCTCTATGCCGAAAAGGGCGATGCAGGGGTTTGACAGTCAGATGGACGAAATCACCTTCATTCCGGCGCAGCGGGATATCGGGCTGGGGCAATATCGTATCGCCGTCATTCGCTATAACGCCGTGTTGACCTGGGAGCGTTACCCTTACCGCGAACACGATCCCAAAATTTTAATGACGTTATTAATGGCCTGGCTCAGTGAGGACGCCAGCGGGCTGCTTGAGGAAACCGGCCTTGAAAGTGAATTGCCGGAATTCGATATCGACATTATCGACCAGGACACGGCCATTGTGGTGGTCACGCTGCCGCTGGCTGATGCATTAGATCTGATACCGGATAAGGATGGGCCGATCCCGTTTGATGGCCAGCGCTGGCGATTGGCTGCCCCGGACATCTGGCAGGCTGACGAAGTGACGGTGATCCCGCGCACCGAGGGGCAAGCATGATCCGCGCGGAGCTGAACAAAGAACAGTTTCAGCAATTGCAAGGGGCATTGAAGCGCCTGGCGCTACCGGCGCCAAAACGGCGCCGGCTGCTATGGCGAATAGCCAAATACGGCGTGGAAGCGGCAGCGAAGCGCAACGTGCGTAACCAGTGCTCCCCAGACGGTGAGGCGTGGCCCGGCAGGAAAACCCGGCGTAAGGGCAAAATGTTGCGCCAGATGCCAAAGCTTATTCGCATCCGGGAAATGCCGGCGATTGACTCTGTCCGCCTGTACTTGTTCGGTGGTCATTATCGCAATGCTAAAGGCCCCTTGCCGGCTGGCGTGGTGGGTTATGTGCAACAGCAAGGGATGAAGGTCACCGTGAAGCGCGAACAGGTCACAGGCGCGAAACAGGACGACCGGGCCGCAACCCGGCGCCAGGCGAAACGCCTGCGCAAAGCCGGCTATCAGGTCCGAAAAGGAAAACGCTGGCGCAAGCCCGGCTATCAGGAAATAGAACAAAATATGTCCGCCCGCCAGGCCGGCTTGCTGATCCGTAAACTGGAAAATAAGCCGGTGAAAACCAGCTGGCAAATAGACTTGCCCGCCAGGGCGTTTCTGGGCATTGGACAGGATGAGTTTAACAAGGCGCTGGCGCGGCAGCTTCAGGCTATCGGGTTCGGCTGGGATGTTAACGCACAGGATATCAGGGGAAGATCATGAGCTGGCCCACTGTTACCGTTAACCAGATAAATCAGCTATTGGGCGAAACCACTGACGTGGAGCGCACGCTGCTGTTTATCGGGACCGGTGATAAAAATGTAGGGAAAACATTGGCTGTCAACGCACAGAGTGATTTTGATGCATTGCTTGGCGACGCTGACAGCCCGTTAAAAAACGATGTTTTAGCGGCCGTGGCTAACGCCGGTCAAAACTGGTGGGGCTTTATCCACGTACTGGCCGCAGACAGTAAAGCGGACGCGTGGGCGACGGCGGTCAAGGCCGCACAGCGCGTCTGTTCGGTGGAAGGGGTGGTGCTGTCGGATGATATTTCTGCCAAAACGATCATTAGTCAGGCGGCAACGCTGCGATCGGAACTGACAGCGAAATATGGCCGCTGGGTCTGGTTCATTCTCGCGGTGCAGGGTATGCAGGAAAAAGAGGCGCAGGCCGACTATCTGAAACGCCTGGCCACGTTACAACAAGACATTGCGGAAAAAGGGGTGCAACTGGTTCCCCGCCTGTGGGGCAATGAACCGGGGGTGCTGGCCGGCCGTCTGTGCAATCGAGGCGTGACCATTGCCGATAGCCCGGCGCGCGTCAAAACCGGGGCGCTTTTAAATTTAGGCAGCGATGAGCACCCGCTGGACGCTGCCGGCGCGCCGCTGGAATTGGCCACGCTTCAGGCGCTGGAAGCGCAGCGCTTTAGCGTGCCGATGTGGTATCCCGATTATGACGGCTTTTACTGGTCTGACGGGCGTACGCTCGATGTCGAGGGTGGCGATTTTCAGTCGATAGAGACGCTACGTATCGTTGATAAAGCCGCCCGCCGCGTGCGCCTGCTGGCGATCGGCAAAATTGCCGACCGGTCGCTTAACAGTACGCCGGGCAGCATTGCCGCGCATCAGACGCTGTTTGCCCGCCCGCTGCGCGAAATGTCCACGGCGGCCAATATCAATGGTGTGTCGTTCCCGGGGGAGGTGAAACCGCCGCAGGATGGTGACGTGACCATCGTCTGGAAGAGCAAAAAAGCGGTGGATATTTATCTGGTGGTGCGCACCTATGAAGTGCCATTGCAAATCACCATTAGTTTATTACTGGATGCCAGTCTGGAGGCCAGCGCATGACTAAGCGTATATCGGGCATGTCATTCGATGCCTACGTGGATGGCGAGCTGATCCACGTCGAGAAAATTTCACTGGATATCACCGACAACAGCGCCGCCGCGCAAACCCGTGGCGTGCCCGATGGCCACGTTGATGGTGATGTGGCCGCCGAGGGTGAAATCGAGGTGAGTTCAAAAGTGTTGCAGGTGTTGACCGCCAAAGCGCGCGCGGCAGGATCGTGGCGGGGGATTGCGCCCGTCGATTTTCTGTTTTATGCCAAAGCCGGCAGCGAGGAAATTAAAGTCGAGACTTTTGGCAATAAGCTGCAACTCAATAACGTGCTGGACACCGACCCGAAAGGGGGCAGCCTCTCCACACATAAAATCAAATATTTTGTCACCAGTCCGAAATTCATCAACATTAACGGCGTGCCGTATCTGGAAGCGGAAGCCACGGAAAATCTGATCGGGTAAGGGATGCAAATGCAGGAATATGAAAAGGGATTTGTCACATTGGCGATGATGGGCGCACTGATTGCGCTGGGCAAAATGCTCAACAGTAATGAACCTGTCACGATCCGCCTGGTGACGGGGCGTGTCATTGTCGGCAGTGCGCTGTCATTGATGGCCGGCGTCGCGCTGTACATCGTACCGGATATTCACCCGCTGGCGCTGGCCGGCATCGGGTCGGCGCTGGGTATTTTAGGGCTAAATGGTGTCGAGGCCTGGCTGCGCAAGAAGGGGCTATGCGGTTTTCTGACCAAAGGGGTAAGGAAATGACGTTAAGCGAGAAACAGCAGCTCTTCACGGTGATGGTGGCCAATCTGATTGACTGGGCACAAGACCACGGCTACCGGCTGACCTTTGGCGAAGCGTACCGCACGCCCGAGCAAGCGGCGCTCAATGCGAAAAAGGGCAGCGGCATCACCCACAGCCTGCATACACTGCGCCTGGCCGTGGATTTCAATGTCTTCGTGAATGGTCACTATCTGGAAAAAACCGAGGATTACCTCCCGTTGGGGGAATACTGGGAAACGCTGGGGGGGAGTTGGGGCGGGCGCTTTACGTCACGACCGGACGGCAATCATTTTAGCCTCGAACACAACGGGGTGCGCTAATGGGGCGCGCGGCGCTCGGCGGGATAGCCTTTGCCGTGCTGGCGTTTGCCGGCGGCTGGACACTGGCCGGCTGGCATCGTGACAGCCTGGATTTGGCTATCAGCAAAACGGCCTTGGCAACGGGGAAACAATTGTCCGTGATTGCCGGCGCGTCCGGGCGACAGCTGGAAGCAAAACTGGAGGCCATCAAGGATGCACAGCCGCGGGAAATCCGCACGGAAGTGGTTAAACCGGTGTTTACGCATGTGTGCCTGTCTGATGAGTTTGTCAGCCTGTACAACGACGCCGCCGCCGGCACCGAACGTGCATTATCAGGAAAATCTAAAGACTAAATGTGCCACGCAGCTGCCGCGCCTGCACGGGGCGCGGGGAAAAGACGCGGCGGAGGTGTTAACGCTGTATCTGGAGCGTTACGGCCAATGTGCCGCGCGGCATAACCAGCTTGTTGATGAAATTAACGAAAGGGAAAATATTACCTATGGAAAAGATTGAATTAGTGGTTTGCGGTCAGAACATTATTTTTGAACCGAACCAGACAGCCTATAACAAGTTTATTAATGAAATGGCGATGGATAATAAAGTCGCGCCGGCGCACAACTATCTGACCCGTATTGTCGCGGTGGAAAGTAAAGAGGCGTTGAATGATATTCTGACCCGCCCCGGCGCGGCCATTCAATTAGCCGGCAAGGTGAATGAGATCTATGCGCCGGAACTGGAAATAGAAATAAAAAACTGACTTTGCGAGTCCGTGCCATTGAGCATAACGGACTCGAGCAGTATTTGATTTTACGCCGCCTGTATTTGCCGCAAGGCCGTGACACGGTAGACGATATCGCCGCCGCTATTTGGCTGGATAATCGCTATTGGGAAAACATGCATATTGCGGTGGCGAATGGGATTAGCACCGCTTTTAAAGGTTCGGAATGAAACAGTTAGATTTTACCTTAAGCCTTATTGATAAGCTGTCGCGCCCGTTAAAACAGGCGCAAAGCAGCCTTGTCGGCTTTGCGGAAAAATCAAAAGCGGCGTCAATGCAAATCGGCGGCGGGGTGCTGGCGCTGGCGGGCGCCGGCATGGCAATCAAAGGGGCATTATCGCCCGCCATAGAGATGTTTGACGCGCTCAATGATGCGGCCGCTAAAGGCATTGATGATTCCGTGCTGAAAACGGTGCAGCGTGACGCGGTGCGATTCAGCATGACCTATGGCGCGAGTGCGGTGGCGTTTGTGAAATCAACAGAAGACATCAACACCGCGATTGCTGGTTTGAGCAACGCCGAACTGCCCAAAGTCACGCAGGTGGCGAATACGCTGGCGTTTGCGCTCAAATCCACCGCAGCGGAAACGGCCGAATTTATGGGACAGATGTATGGCAATTTCGCCGCCGAGGCGCAGCGGCTGGGAAAGGTGCCGTTTGCCGAGCAGCTGGCCGGAAAGATGGTCACGATGCGTAAAGTGTTCGGCACCGAAATGGCCACCATTAAAGATTTGATGGAAGGGGCGCGCGGCGTGGGTACCAATTACGGCGTTGGGATGGATGAACAGCTGGCCGTGCTGGGCCAGCTGCGCCGCACGCTGGGTACGGAGGCCAGCAGCGCTTACGAAGGTTTTATGACCAGCGCCATCGCCGGCGCTAAAAAGCTGGGACTGACGTTTACCGATGTGAACGGCAAAATACTGTCCATGCCGGACATGCTGACGAAACTCCAAAATAAGTACGGTCAAAGCCTGGAGGGGAATTTACAGGCCCAGGCGGCGCTGGATGCGGCTTTTGGTGACAGCGCGGCGGTGGTGAAACACCTGTACGGCAATGTAGCGTTACTTCAGCGCAATATCACCGCGCTGGGTGGCGCCGATGGCCTGAAGCGTACGCAGGAAATGGCCGCAGGCATGGTGAAACCCTGGGATCGCTTCGTTGAAATTCTCAAAGCCATTCAGACCGTCATCGGATTAACGCTTATCCCGGTGCTGTATCCGCTGCTAAATCGCCTGGCAGATATGGGGCAGACTTTTGCCCGCTGGATGCAGCTGTTTCCCAATATCGCGCGTGTGATTGGCTATGCCATGCTGGGATTATTGAGCTTTGCCGCTGCGGGGGCAGCGACCAATATTGTACTGGGTACCGGCAAACTTATTGCCTTGGGCGCACGTACTGTCTGGAAATCATTAATGTTGGTGACAAAGCTCTATACCGCCACCTTGTGGTTAGGAAAAAAAGCCCTGCTTGCCTGGAATGCGTCTTTGCGAATGATCCGTGGCACGCTGTTGGCGGTGCGGATGGCGGCGATGTTAACTGGCGTGGCCATCAATTTTATGAGCTGGCCCATTTTATTGATTGTTGGCGCCATCGCGCTACTGGCAGTCGGGTGTTATCTGCTGGTGAAGCATTGGGATACGGTCAAAGCGGCGGTGATGAACACCGCGGCGTTTACCGCCGTTGCCGGCGTGGTGAAATGGCTTGCCGGGGTGTTTACTGCTGCCTGGCAAGGGATCGCTGAGGGCTGGAATCGCTTTATCGCGCTGCTGACCGGCTTTTCACCTTCACAGGCGTTAAGCGGCATGGCCGGCGGTATTGTGTCGATGTTTGATAATGTCTGGCAAACCATCAAAGGGGGCTTTTTGACATCATGGCGCTGGATTGTCGGTAAGCTCAATAAAATTCCCGGTGTCAATATCGCCCTGGACAAAGAAAGCACGCCCGCGCTTACCACGAACACACTTTCCACCGGCGCGAAATTAAAGGGCACTGAGCGCGGCGGTATCAATAAAAGCATGAGCAGTCACCGTCAGTCAGTGACCGATAACAGCAGGAAAATCGGCACGGTGAATATCTACCCGAAAGAAACCTTAGCGCCGGGGCAATTAATGGAATGGCAGGAGCTGGGCGTATGAGCGATTTACTGTATATCGATTTGCTGATTGACCGCGGCGATTTTGCGCTCAATGCCGGCAATGAACCCGAATTGTGCAACAACCGTCAAAGTATCGGACAGGACATCGTGCATGCCATTTTAGAAAGCGGCTTAGCGACGCAGCTCATTGCCGAGCGCAGCCCCACATTACGCGCCGATATCTTTACGCAACTGGAATTATTGGTGGAAAGCGATGAACGCATTGTGCCGGGTACCGTTGAAGTAAGCGAAGAGGGGCAAAAGCGGCTTTGGGTCACCGCCAATACTTATGATTTTGGCACTATCTCGTATCGGGTGGATGTATGACGCAAAAGCCCCAGGTTGACTTTGAAGAGGTCCTGAAAGCCAGCGGCGTGCCGACCACGGAAGAGGCCGTGCGCACGCGTTTTAACGCGGTGGTGGCGCAGGAGGGACTGATTACAAATACCTCCCGTATGTCGCCCTTCTGGCGGCTGGTCACCGCGATAGTGATTGCGCCGGTGATGTGGCTCAAAGAGGCTATGGTGTCTACCGTGCTGACGAACATGTTTGTCGCGACGGCGGGCGGACAGATGCTGCGGCTACTGGCGTGGGCGGTAAACGTGACCCCAAAGCCCGCCAGTGCGGCTCAGGGCGTTATCCGCTTTTATAAAGAAAATGCCAGCGACGTGGTAACGGTTAAAGCGGCTACCCTGATACAGACGGAGCGGATCAACGGAACGGTTTATGAACTGGCAACCACGGCCGATGTGGCGATCCCGGCGGGAACGGCGAATGCGCTGATACCCGTTGAAGCCACCGGCAGCGGCGCAGCCTATAACCTCGCCCCCGGCTATTATCGCATCCTGCCTGCCGCCGTTGACGGTATCAGCCATGCCGCCAGCGAAGAGGACTGGCTGACGATACCGGGCGCCGACGAAGAAAATGATGATGAGCTGCGCGAGCGGTGCCGCAATCAGTTTAATCTGGTGGGCAACTATCATACTGATGCGGTGTACCGGTCCATGATCGCCGGCGTGGCGGGTGTCAGTATTGACCGTATCTATTTTGAACATGACGCGCCGCGCGGGCCGGGTACGGCAAACGCTTATCTGCTGCTGGATAGCGGCGTGGCGTCCGGGCCGTTTATCGACGACGTTAACGACTATATCAGCAATCAGGGGCATCACGGCCACGGCGATGATATGCAGTGTTTCGCCATGCCAGAAACGCGGCATGACTTGTCTGTGACGGTTTGGGTCAATGACCTGGCCAATATGAGCGAAGAAGAAACCGACGCGATGAAATCAGACGTCGAAAATCTGGTGCGCTGCGCCTTTCGTGAAAACACCAATTACGAGGTGATAAAAACCTGGCCTTATTCACGGTTTTCCTTTTCCCAACTGGCAAAGGAAATCCATCAGGCATTTCCCGCGACGGTTTCGCTGGCGTTTTCTCTCGATGACATCACCAGCGCGCTAAGCGTGCCGCGCCTGGACAGTCTGACGGTGAGCCTGAAGAATGAATGACTTTGTAAGAAAATTGGCGGCCGTGGCGCTGCCGTCATGGATGAACGCAGGCGAACCGGCCAAATTACTGACCGCCGCCCGGGCATATTGGACGCAGGTCTATGGCTGGATCACCTGGCCGCTGAACCAGTTCGATCCACTGACCTGCTCTGCGTCACTGTTAACCTTACTGGCTTACGATCGCGATATTACCCGTTTCGACGGCGAGCCGCTGAGTTTGTTCAGAAAGCGCGTGGCTTACGCCTTTGTTAATGCCGCCGATGCCGGTTCGGTGCAGGGGTTTATCACTATTTTTGACCGGCTGGGCATTGGCTATGTTGAATTGCTGGAGCGCCAGCCGGGCATTGACTGGGATGTGATCCTGGTGCGCGTCACCGACAGCCAGATTTCGGATAACACACAGTTAATGCTCCAGATCATCCGCCAATACGGCCGGACCTGCCGCCGTTATCAATTTGAGGTGATGACCTGTGAAGCCCTGGCTATTCGGGCAGGGTGGGACCAGGGCGAATTAATCACGTATCCGGCGGCGCTGGGCTTGACCGGGAATAACGACGAAATTTTTAGCGCGAAAGTGTAAGGAAACACGATGTCACAAACCGTTATTACGCTGGCGTTTGAGCAATGGAAGGCTCAGCAGGCTATCACCCAGGACGCAATTGAGCTGGACGAATTTGTTTTTGCCAATGTGCCGGAAATGAACCCGGATATACCCATTGATCGCACTGAAGGTATCCCGCCGGCGGCGCAAATTGTTCACCGCCAGGCCGTAAGCCGTAAAGGGGTGGTGAATGATAACGCGGTGGTGCATTCGGCGGTGTTGGGTGCCGAGGTGGGCGATTTTTCGTTTAACTGGATAGGGCTTATCAACAAGGCCAGCGGTACGCTGGCCATGATTGTGCATGCGCCTATACAGCAAAAGCTTAAAACCGCATCTGGGCAACAAGGTAACGTGCTGACGCGCTCTTTTTTGATGGAGTTTGACGGCGCCCAGGTTGAAACCGGCATCAATACCCCAGCCGAGACCTGGCAAATCGACTTTACCGCACGCATGACCGGCATGGACGAGCGCCAGCGGCGCGAAAATGTCGATATTTACGGCGCTGCGGCCTTTTTTGGTGATGGCTGGCGGGTTGGCAAAACCGGCAAGCAGTTTTTCATCACCAAAGGGGCGGGCTATGTGGCCGGTTTGCGGGCTGAGCTTGTCGCTGACCAAAATATCACCGTTACCGACAAGCCGATTACCGTCTGGCTGGATGTGTGCTGGACAGGAACGTTAATCAGCGTCTGGGGCGTTGAAACTGACATTAAACTAGCCGCCGATTTAGCGGATTATGAAAAAGACGGCGTGCAGCATTACGTTTTTGCTTTGGCCGGCATTGACGCCGACGGCGCTATCACCGATTTGCGCCCGAACGGCTCGCTTGATGGCCAGGCGGCCAGTGATGCCTTAAAACGACACGAGCAATCCCGCCATCACCCGGATGCCACGACTTCCGCTAAAGGCTTTGTCCAGCTCAGCAGCGCCACCAACAGCGCCAGCGAAAAATACGCCGCGACACCGAAAGCCGTCAAAGAGGCCAATGATAACGCCAATAGCCGCTTGTTATCGGACAATCGCCTGGCGGAAATTGACGCGGCAGGAGAGGAAGCGCAGCGAGAAGCCCAAAAAAATATTGGCTTAACGGCTTACGGCATCCAGCCCGCGCTGGAATTCACCACGGGTACGGACGTTAATAGCCTAAAAGCCAATGGCCGCTTTGCTATCAATGAGCCGGTTAATGGCCCCGTGACAGGAAAAGCCGGGTATTGGTTAATCGATGTGCAAAGTTTCGATTCACAAGCGACAGGTGATCCGTTACGCATTATTCAGATTGCCAATGGCTATGGCATTTCAGGCTCCTATCAAAACCGGACATTTCGCCGTACTTACAAAGGCAGCGCGAACTGGTCAAACTGGATAGAAATCTATTCTGAAGAGAATAAACCGACGCCGGCGGATATTGAGGCGTTCCCGGTCGCCGGAGGCACCGTGGGGAGCCTCGGAGTGACCACACCATCGCTGAAGGTGACCAAAAAAGCATCGTTCAACAGCATGGTAAAAATGCTGGGAGAGGGTAAGAACAACAATGGTGAGGTGAGATCGGCAGGCAGCCTATTTTACCCCTATGGTGACACGAGTGATCAATCTGTGGAATTCTATACGGTCGACATAGTGAACTCCCATTTGGAAGCCCGTTTGATCGTTAACAAAGCGGGTAAGGGGCGATACTTTCGGTTTAAAGATGATGGTACGTTTGTGGTGGAAGGTGAATGCCAAGCGGGCAATGGTCAGGCGCGGCTAGCGACCAATGGGGATGTGACTGGCCCCATTTGGGAGGGAAATTTATCCAGTTGGATCATGAATCGCACGCAAGCTTCTGGTGGTCGTAGCGGATGGTGGTACAGGGATGCGTCATCAGGATTCATTCTACAAGGTGGTGTGGTCAATCGTAGCGGTGATAATACGCAAGTTAATTTTCCAATCGGTTACCGAAAGGAGTGTTTTGGCGTGCAGATGACGCTTTCTGTATGGAGAAAATCAAGTAAGTCAAATATATTTGCAACGTCTATTGAAAATACCGGATTCACAGCAGTGATGTATGATCAGGAAGTTGAAGCGAACTGGTGGGCGGTGGGGGTGTAACAATGAGTTACGGATATAGCGCTAAAACGAATACATTCTATTTGATTGAATACAAAGAGGGTTACGCCGAACATGGTAACTGGCCGGATGATGTCAAGCCTGTCAGCGATGAACTATGGAACAAATACTGTGTGCAGGGGCCAGCGGGCAAGACACGCGGCGTGAGTATAGATGGACTGCCTTGCTGGGTTGATGTACCCCCGCCCACACCTGAAGAAGCAAGGCGAAGTGCCGAATTCATGAAGCAGCAGCTAATGGACGAAGCGACGCGCGACATGGCTCCCCTTCAGGACGCCATAGACCTCGACATAGCAACGGAAACCGAAAAAACGGCACTTCTGGCCTGGAAAAAATACCGGGTGCAGCTTAACCGGGTCGATATCAGTACCGCTCCAGATATTGACTGGCCGGAGGAACCGGAACGTGTGGCGTGAAGCCAGGCTGGCATTTACGGATTCTGTTGGAGCACTGGAGTGCTCAGTCATTTCCGCGCATCCATGGGTGTATGGACTGGGGCAGCAAACGGAAAACGGCGCCTATTTGAGTCCCGTCAATGCCATTACCTTTTTGGCACAAAAATTAACCGGTTTGGGTAACGCGACGGACATCGTGATTATGATGGTGGCCGGAAAGACGCATGAAAATTTCATGGCCAATCTAAATCCTCTCATTGAGGTGTTCCCTGCACCCACCTTCACACAAGTTAAGCGTCAGGCGCAGGCAGCGGCAGAACTGGCAAGGGCTAAAATGCAAATTCCGGCAACGTACGGTAATGGGATGCCGGATGTTTCGAGGTTATCCATTCCGACCAGCCGCCAGGCGATTACCGCCGCCGCTGTTGAAGCGGCACAGGTTGACGCGGCGGCGGCGGTTGATATGGTCAGCCTTAAACAGCAGCTGAGTGACTTTACAAAGCAGCGTGATGGCCTGATGGGCGATATTGCCAGCGGCCTTGATGCATTACAGGGCAAAAGCGCTAAAGCCTGGGTATTTACCGCCACCGCCGATCTTCCTACGGCTTTGCTTGCGCTGGTCAAAGACATTCCGATGCCATCAGCGGTTTACACAGCTGCGATGATGCTGGTCGGCGATAATCTGGACGGTATAAAAGGAATGATACATGACATCGATCCCGACGCTGGCGCTTAATGGCGAGGCTATTTTGCTTAAAAACATGCGTGTTACGCTAACACAGCAATTCAAGGATAAAGACCAGTCCGGCGAGACCAGTGCCACGACGAAATCGGAACAGGGAATGAAAGGTAAAGAGCTGCGTATCTCGGGTGAAGTGCCGTTTAAAACACCTGAAATCCTGCGCCGTATCTTCGAGTTGGCCAGCGCAACGGATGCCGGCGGCCAACGGCAGGCTTATAGGGTGGCGCATGATGTGGCGCGGGCGGTCAATTTTCGTGAGGCGATATTTACAGGTACGCTTGATGCACCGCAACAGGACGGGAAAATGGCCTGGCTTGTAACATTTACGTTGACCGAACATCTTAGCGTGCCGGAAAAACGTGAAGCGCGCGCGGCCAGTAAAACGATAGCGCAGAAGCAATCCGCCGGCACGGGTAGAGAGAGTGCGGAAGAGAACGAGGAAAAATTAACCTGGTTTGAAAGTCGGGTGTTAAAACCAGTTAATGATGCATTGGGGGGCGGATGAAACCCATTAAGCGATTGTATCTGTTTAACGATGAAATTCACCTGGCCGACAGTAATCTTGTGCTGGAACTGAACAATTGCGGCCGTGGATTCATTACGGCTGAGACGACAAAGGACTATACCGGCAAACTGGTACGGCTTGACGTGGGGTACACGGATTTGCTGTTGCGTTGGTTTACGGGCTATGTTGAGCGGGCGCAACCAGCTGAAAACGGTTATCAGCGATTGTTTGTGCGGGAGCTGGTCGGGATCTATGACCGAGCATGGCCATGTTCATTTCAGCACCCCACCTTACGCAGTGTAGCCGGCTGGCTGGAAGAGCAAAGCGGAATAACCGTTAGTGTGCCGGATGCTGATTATGCTGATAAGCCTATCCCGCATTTTACGCACAGCGGCAGCGGTTTCCAGCTTCTCAACAGTCTGGGCAGGGCATTCGGTATCAATGATTACATTTGGTATCAGCTGCCGGACGGCGGCGTTTATGTTGGGGGCGCGGAAAAGTCATTGTTTGCCGGTAAGCCCGTTAGTATCCCGACCGAGTTTAGCCAGGGCGCAGCGGGTGGCCATTCCATGATCTTGCCGGTTATCCAGAGTCTACGGCCCGGCGTCGAGATGAACGGAGAGCGCTTGACCAAAGTTCACCTGAACAGCGATACGATGACAGTCACCTGGGCACCCCGCAATAAAGCCACCGGTAAACCGCTGCAGAAAACGCCGGTGCAGCGCCAGATTGAAAGCCATTACCCTGAACTGGCTTCGGGTTTACATCTGCCCAAGTTTGCACGGGTTATCGCGCCGACTGAGGCGGCCAGTAGCGGCAACGTTGCCGATCCTTTTCGCCCGCGCTACGCGGTGGATGTGCAACTGTTAGATGCAGACGGCAAACCGGATAATGCGACGCCGGTCTATTCCGCTGTGCCGTTGCCGGTACCGATGGCCGGTAATGATTCCGGGCTGTTTCAGTATCCCCCCGAGGGAACGCTGGTCGAGATCGGTTTTACCGGCGGCAGGCCGGATAAACCCTTTATCCGTCAGACCGTGCCAGACGGTACCAGCCTGCCGGACGTGAAACCGGGAGAGCAGTTACAGCAGCAGCGCGCCGAGGTCTCGCAGCGCGTTACGCAGGCGGGTGACTGGGTAAGACAAACGGACCAGACCATTAGCGAAACATCAATGGCCAGAACCGTAAAGGCAGATACGGAAAGCCGGGAGCTGATAAACCGCGAAACAACTATTAAGGCCACGGATAAAACCAGCGTTATCGGTACGTCCACGCTGATGGCCGGGGCGATACAACAGGTTAGCGCCGGTCATTGTAGTCAGGCAGTGCAGGGCAATCGGCTAGCCAGCGTGGGCGGTAATGATGAAACAGAGATAACCGGAAGCAAAGCAACAATCACCGGGCAGGATTTGACGGAGCAAATTGGCCGAATTCGCAAAAGCGTAGCGGCAATCAAACAGGAGATCATCGCGCCGGCGGTATGGATTGGATCCGATACCGTCAATCTGGCGCAACTGATGCTTGACACCCTCGACGTCGTTAAGCAACTGGCGGAACAGACGGCCGAACATAGCCATAGCAACACCGGCGGGCCAACGAATGCGGATGCTATACGGAGCGCTGCCGGACAGGTCGATAACCTGACCGGCACATATTCGCCGATCATTGCCTGATAATATCGATTGCTTGATGGTTGCCTATAGGTTTCGCTTGTTATAATGCGACGGCACGAAGGATAGACGTGTATTGCCTAAGAGCTTTAGATAATAGGGAAAAGGGAAATGATTACATTGGAAGATATGCAGATTGCGCTGGCCAAAGCGTCTGCCGATAAAATGGAAATACAGGCGAAGCTACGGCAAGCGGCGGCAGAACTTGTCAGTCAATACCGGGGATCATTGGCGGTCTCTGACGAGCGAAGCCAGGTGATTGTCACTACGGGTATGTCAGAAGCATTTGAGTTTATTGAAATGCCCGTCTCCGCGATGAAGATAAATGGCTTCCGTCAGCTTAATTTTTATTTGTCAACGAAGATTATTAACCAGCATATAGCGCAATTCATCGTTTCCATATCGATATCACTGCGTGAGCAAGACGATTTTATTAGTGTCGAAATTGAAGATAGTCTGGTGCCGTTGTTGGTTTTGAAAGAGGGCGTTGATGCGCGTTTCGCTGAGGTTGTTGAAGCCATCAAAGGCGAGGTCCTCAGAAAAATAGAACACCTTGCCTGAACCAAGCCCCACTTCCCAACACCGGGTTAACCCGCATAATCATGCGGGTTTTTTATAACCCTCCCAGACCACGCAGAACGCCTTACAGCGCGATGCACTAATCCTGCCTGCATAATCCCTACCAATTCAATCGCAGCGGCATAGCGTAGCCCCTGTGTGGTTTGCTTGCGACGAAATAACGGCGGAAGTGACGAAAACGGCGCTACACCGCACCCGCCTGCGGTTTTCGTGTTAAGAATGATTTCAGTTTTTCGAGGATACAAAATATCTGGCCAGCCCGCGCCGTCGCTGGCAGATGTGCAGAAAATCTAAACTGAAAAGAGTGAAAGTAATTACAGTCTTTTTCAAAAAGTGGCCTGCGGTAGAATTGAGGAAAAACGCAATTATCTGAAAAATATGATAAAAAAACTCTTCATTCAAGGAGGGGATTAAATGGCGCCAAGTTAAGCAAAATCAGAAAAACCCGCGATTCCAGTATTGGCGCGGGCTTTGGCGGGATGGCGGCGCTTTGCTAAACTGAAAAAAATTGTTTGATTATATTGTGCGCAACTCAGTTAACAAGGAGGGGTCGCGTTCAATCATTAGCAATAATTTCAAAGAAGAGCCGGACGGCACGCGGCGGTTTTGTTCCCAGCTTTGTACGAGAGAAGGACTGACGCCTACGGCTTCAGCAAATTCACCTTGCGTCAGTTCGCTTGATGCCCGCATGCTTTTAACGTCAGGTAAGTGGTGGCGGTGAACGGCGGCCGGGGCCAGTTCGCCTTTTTCGATGGCCACCATTTGTTCCATGCTTTTGGTAAGCTGGTCAAAGAGTTCTTTTTCCATCGTATAACCTCATTAGTTGAGGCCGCTAGTGCGGCCTGTTTAACATCTGTGAAATCTGGTTTAGTACTTTCTTCTCTTGCTCGGACAAGTCATCTTTACGATTTTTCGAGTAAACCAGAAGTAAGTAGATTTTCCCTTGCTCAGTAAGGCAGTAGTAAATAACCCTCACACCACCTCGCTTCCCCTTTCCTTCCAATCCCCAGCGAATTTTTTTGCATCCGCCTGTTTTACTGATAGTGTCGCCGTCTTCGTGGCTTTTAAGCAAAAAAGCCTGAAACTTCTGAAAACTGTCATCATCAATCAATTCTGAGCGCTGCTTATTGAAAACCGGGGTTTCTATGAATTCGAAGTATTCCATCTCACCTCCTTGGAAATATGATACTCGTACATGGTACGAATGTCAATGGAGAATTGTACAGGGTACGAGTTTAGAGCGTTTGTAAAATACGAACGTAACTAAGGCCACCGGCTCACCCCCGGTGGCCTATCACATATTTGAGCCTGAACCACCATCCCACCTGCCATTCATCCAGTTACACAGCACTAACATCTACATCAACATAATCACCCACAAGTAAGGATGAATTTTAGCCAAACCTGAAATTTTCAAAATTTAAAGGGGGCCATCGGAAAACCGTCACAAACGTCACAAGAATTAACATAGTGATATATCTTTATGATTAATATGAGTAAATCGGGGGATTGAAAACCATCACAAAACCGTCACGAAAGCATCACAGTGTGACGGTCTTAAAGCATCACATTTCTGTTTTATAACTCTTTGAATTTACATAGTGTGACGGTTTCTGTTGCATTTTGTGACGGTTTTGCCGTCACAACTTTTCTATAACATAATCAGTGGGTTAATTGATGATTTTATAAGGTGTGATGGTTGTGACGGTTTTCCGATGGCGGTATCAAATTTGGATGTGGGGCGAACCATGATTTTTAACATTTGGTAAGTGTAAAAAACCAGCTCGCAAGCTGGCTTAAGATTCACTAGTCAAGATTTAGCTGATAGCGCTGGGATCACGTGTAACGGGTCGCGCTCAATGGCTTTCAAAAGAGCCTTAGCTGGGCCAGTGGGTTCACGTCTGCCCTGTTCCCAATTCTTTAACGTATCAACATTGACCGAAATCAGCTTAGCGAACCCGCTTTGTGACAACCCTGTAGCCGTTCTGATAGCTTTAACCTTAACAGCAATAACGTTTGTTTCTCGCGAGGGTTCGCGGGAACCTTCGATGATTTCATTCATTTGCGTCATACTTTCTTTCAGACGCTCAAACAGTTTTTGTTCCATTACCAGCCCTCATTTAACGCCCTTAACTGGCGCTTGTCGTCCTCGGATAAATCATCCTGGACGCCTTTTTTGTAGATCAGCAACAGCCTGATTTGTGATTCGGTGACCTTGTAATAGTAAATCACACGGACGCCCCCACGCTTGCCCTTGCCTTTGGCCGCCCAGCGGATTTTACGCAGTCCTCCAGTATTTTGGATTACATCCCCCCAATCGGGGTTATCGGCCATGAACTGCTGAAACTCGCGATATTCGTCATCGTTCAATAGTTCCTTTACATCTTCGGTGAAAATATGGGTTTCGATAAACAGCATGCTAAAGTACGTCATTGGCGTATGGTTAGATAATGCTATCAGATCGTGGTTGTAAGTCAATGGCGTACAGTTCGGCTTGTAAAACAAGCTTGGGTGCGGCTTTTAAAATGGCGGTTGAAAACACTTTGACCTCTGCATAGCGCCCACTAAAGCAAATAAAAATTATTATAAATCATAATATTATGATTATTATAGTTATCTTATATAATTTAAAATCCCTCGGCCTTTGGCTGTACGAGTTCAAGTCTCGTCCCGGGTACCATCTCAACAAGATTAATAAAAACAATAAGCTGTACTAAAATTTGATGCCGCCTTGTGCGGTTTTTTTTCGTCTTACATTTGAGCAGCCCCGGTGAAAAATCAATGATTGGCTAGGAGAGGAGGCAGTGCGATTTAAGCCCTATGAGCAGCTGGATAACGAGGCCGGATAAGCCACTAAAGCGACGCCCATGGCCAAGCCAAAAACTGCAATAGAGGGGCAAGTAACGCAACACCAATTTTTTTAGCCAAAATCAGCCTGAAAGCCGCGCCGGATAAGGGTTAACAGAGAATGAGAAGGTGCATAAAAAGTGAATATTTAAGCCAATGGCGCGCAGGCGGGGGGATCGCTCGCAAAGGGGTCTGCAAGGGAAAATTAACCCTGCGTCCTGGCGCATGAAAGCCATCCTGTAAAGTGTTCGTTTCAGGCCGAGAAATCCTCATCAACACTGCGAGGCCCTACTCAGGGTTTCGCAGACGCCTGAAGGGATTTTGAGTATACTGGGATGGCGGTGAATAGCAGGCAGGTTATTCATTTCTATGAATAGAAAAGCACTTTGCTTAGGCGGGCGGCGGCCATGGCAAGGTGTGATGCACGGTCTTAAGCAGAACCAAAATGTGGGATGAATAGGCGTAGACCTGGACGGCACGCTGAACGAGTTACGCACAGGCCAGGGCACGCGCATCGGTGTGCCGGCGGGGCTGATGATGCAACGCATGAGACACTGGCTAAGAGAAGGGCGCGAGGTCAGGATTTTTACCGCACGGTCTGCGACAGCGGACGGTGTCCGCGCGGTGCAAAGCTGGCTGCGTGCGCAGGGGCTGCCGCCGTGGTAGTGACGAATTTGAAAGATAGCGAGATGCAGCCGCTATGGGATGATCGGGCGGTAAGGATGGTGAAAAATACCGGCAAGGTCTGCGCGGAATACGAAAAATGCCAAGCCCTGAACGCTGAAAGTCAGGAAACGATAACCGACTGTTGAATCAGTGCGCCGTGCGCAGGTTGTCCAGCTCTTTATCGGTCAACCCGGTAGACAGCTTGACAACGGCGCGGTCTACGTCATTAGCAAGAAGCTGGCGGGCGATCTGGATACGGGTTTCCTGCCGGCCCTCTTGCCGGCCCTCTTGCCGGCCTTCCTGCCGCAGCTGTTCTGCTATCGTCATAACATCCTCCCGATAATCCTGTGTCTGTGCTGCTATGGTATGCAAAAACTCTTTGATATCTGATGTTTCGCCTCGACCAACAATATAGTACATCAGACTACGAAACTGCTCATGCGGCAGCGTCCACTGATTCAGCAGTCGGGCAATTTCTTCGGCCAACTCTAGCATATCCCTGGTGCGAATATGCTTCATGACCAGCTCCAGCAAGGCGACACGTTGGTGGGTCACTATCGCTCTATCCGGTATGGCGGTGATATCCACCAGCGGGAAGGCTTGCCTGTAGACTGATTCTGCCAGTTCAGGATCGGCAAAGCAATCCAGCCAACGGGTCGTATAGGGGTAAGGTGAGGTTCGGCCATGGTAAAAAAGCAAGGGGATGACGACCGGCAAGGTATCGTTACCCTGCTCCAGATGCCGCTGCATCGCGGCGACTGCGTACCTTAACAGCCGAAAGGCCATCAGCTTTTCCGGGCGGCTCTGGTGCTCAACCAGCGTGTAGATATACCCTTTTCCCGCAGGGGTCTGAATGGAATAGAGCATATCGGAACATTGTGCACGCAGGTCATCTTCGATAAACGACCCGGACTCCATTGCGAGGGTAGTAAAATCGCAACGTTCCCGAAGATAGGGCGGAAGATGAATGGCAAGAAAGTCCCGGGCAACCTCGATATTACCGAGAAATTTTTTGAACAGCGCGTCGTGGTGTGAAGGCGTCTTTGACATCGGAGCAATATAACTGGAGAAACGGCAAATTGACCAGAGGCATTTTACCCTTCGTTTTGACTCCATTTAGGCGCTCAATTGAGTTCTGCCGTGGGGCCAGTTACAAGTTTTCACACTTGCTGCACTTTAGCCGATGATAGGTTGTAAGTCCTGTTGAACACGCTCAATCAGAGATATCGGGTCGATATTTAAAAGTCGGGCGAGCTGTATGAGCTCAACGAAATCTAGTCTTCTTTCCCCGTGTTCGATCTTAGCGATAAAGGATGGCGGACGCTTCAGCACGTCTGCGAGCTGCTGCTGGCTAATGCCGCTGTCGATTCGGGCCTGACGCAGTAAGCGGATCACCCGCAAATAATCCTCCGTATAGATTGAGCTCATTTTAACCGCTTTGTTTGACCAATATCCCAAAATCGAATATCGGACGTTTACGCCTATATCCCAAAATAGGATATCTAGATGAACTTATAACAAGGAAAGGTGAGCGGTATGGATAAGCTAGACTGGCATCGGGCAGATATTGTGGTATAGCTGAAAAAAGAGGTACCACGTTGGCAGCCGTTTCCAGGACTGCGGGCTTAGCCTCGTCGATCCTTAACAACGCGCTATGGCGCCATTGGCCAAGAGAAGAGAGCATCATTGCAAAGGCCCTGAATCTAAATCCCTGGGATATCTGGCCATCGCGATATCCTGAAAGCGACGGGCAAATAACGGACAAGGAGTGAAGTCGCCGATGAAAAGACTTAGCGACAATAATGCTATCCACCACATAGCATTTTGAATGAGCCTTAACCCTATAGAAAGAGAAGGCTCTGGCTAACTATTTTCAGACATTAAAAGCACATAAGAAACCCTAGAGCCCCGCCAGCGGCAGCTCATGCACAAGTTTGAGCACACTCTTGAGCAGTGTTATCCGGTTTAAGCATGCATGCTGTAGCAAACGCTGGCTGGGTGACAGAAGCCAGGAACAAAAAAGTTGCGGTGAATAACACTTTAGGTGACTTAAGTAAAGAAAACATAACGTTATCTCCATGGTGAATTGGACTTATTAAATTAGAATATGACTGATTGTCAATCTGTAACAAAGATATTATTGGCATTATGGAGAGTAGACTTCACAAATGACCTTAAGCTGTTGCAACTTTGTTTAGTACCCTCTTCGATATCTGTAGAAGCTGTCACATAAATATGTTTATCTACCATGAACGGGCAAAACACTAGCAGGCAATTAGCAACGACTAATCCATTCATTTTATCCATTAGCCATTATTTCAAGATAGTCCGCTATAGATTTAGTAATTTTCAATTTAGAGCTTATAAAGCGTTGCCCACGAACAGCCTGGGCAACAATAACCGGTCCCTTGGAAATGATTAGCCGGTCAAAGGGACATCTATGTAATCTATCAGGTGGACATTGCTCTTTTAAAGTATGTTCACTTTCTATTGAATTCTCACGAAGCTTTTAAGTGAAATCGTTATTCCAGACGTCGCCACACTTTGGTCTGACGTGCCAATACCTGAAAGCGCCTAAGTGGACATGGGCGTGCTCTTCTACCCACAAACAGGCAACCGCTGGGCCCGCTGTAGTAATCCTGCCCGCTTTAGTTTATTTTTCTACCGGCTATAAGCCAGCGCAAATCGCCATGCGAAAGCATCAGACCCGTTAGTTCCTTAATCCGTTTTGTTAGCCTTTGTTCTCGCCGGCGTTCACCGCCTTCCGGCTCCGGGGGATCTTCGTCATAAGTCGTAAAGTTAATGACAGAACGCCGAGGCGACGCGTCCGCGTTGCTAACATCAACCGCCAACTTTGGCACAATTTTCCACTGCTTGAGTCGAGACAGAATAGGCAAATCACCGCCTACGGCCGTATCAAACAGGCCACGAATACTGAGCACTTCCTCGCCGTACTGATTAATTACCTCAGTAGGCTGGTACCCATTGCGCACAGCGAGATCGGCACGCTTGATCAGCGGCCCGCTTTAGACGTTCCTATCCTACCGAGTCGGGCGCGTTGGCCGCGCGTGGCAGGCGGCAAATTCCACGATCAAGCCGTGTGCGGTTTCGCTGTCATTCAGGCGGCGCAGCTTCCGCCAAACGGTGACAGGGAGGCAGCAAATAACTGAAACTGGCGTACGCCCCAGCGTGATGCCTAAGCGGTCGCGCGTTCCATCCTCGCCATGACGTTGCCAGCGGGCTGCCCTGTGCTTTCGCGACGAAAACGTATATCCGGAGCCATTCAGAATCGGGGCAGCCAATTTTATTCTCAAATTATCAGAGGGCTAAGATGATATTTTTGTTGCGCGGCTTTAACCAATTCTGTCAATCCCAATCTTTTTAAAATTTTAATGTTGTGTACAAGTCGGGAGGCTGCCTTAGGTGGAAGGCTTTTTTTGGTTTTAGTCCCCAACTTGCGCAACGAATTGCCGACAGCGGTAGGACAAAGTTGATGTAAAGCACTTTCACGATATCCATCACCGGGAACAACAAGCAAGCTTACATCAGGTGATAAAATAATTTTTTCCATCGTGCTTCTCCCCATCGTAATAGTGTGAGATGCGGAAATAATATTACGCCATCGCCGTCCATCAAACAATTAGACTTTCTCGCTGAGTGAAGTTGGTCGCCGTTTTATTAATGTACAATAGGTAAAATTAGAGTAAAATTGGCCATGATAATATTCGCTAAACCCGCCGACACAGGCCGTATGCCATCCAAAAATTAGCCGTAAACTTGCGTATTCACCTATCGATAAATCTACCTATTTCTATCGTCTCGATGGCATTGGCCGATATTCCACCGGAGTTGATACCACCATTAGGATGGCGGCAGTCAGCGTTATTGATTTCGCCCACTACTTCGGCCTATGCCTTAATATAGGAGTCGCAAGCCACAAATTTTCTTAACGTGCCACGGAATAGGGTGGTCGCTATTGGCGGAGTTTTAACGCTGGGTTTAGCGCAGAGATATTATGCTAGCATTGTTCACAACGTTGACAATCGTTAAGTAATAGGAGGTTAATTTGTGCGATTCATATCCGGTTAATGCTATTAATCATTATCATCAAGTTGTCCATGATAAAACTCCGCAGGCTTCCGCGCCACCGCGAACGGGAAGAAAACGCGTTTTGCATCGGCTCGCTTCGGTGAGCAATACGTGGCTCACTTCGGCAGCACCGATCGGGGAAACGTTATGCCGCATGGCCGATAATTATCCGCTGAGTCTGATGCTACTCGCCGTAGGGGCAACATTGGCGATATCCGGTCCCTCTGTCTACATTATCCCCGTATGCACGGCCGCGTTGATGATAAGCGTGGGCCGTTTAATTAAAATTCGAGCGGTGCTCTCCAATGAACCCTCAGGCCGGCAGCAACACTCTGAAGCTGAGCATGGCGCGTCGTCTGTCAATCATGGCGGTTTTTTTACCCGCAAAGCCGCCTATCCGCCCGTACCGCCGTTAACATCGATGTCAACACCAATGCAAACTTTCAGGTCGGGTTTGACGCCAACGTTACCTACAACGCCAGCACCTGCTTCAAAGCCAGGAGACACGCCAGTGTCCTTTGTCATCAATTATGGTCAAACGGCGCCTGTAATGAAATGACAGGAGGAAGCCCATGGCGGCTTAGGCCACGCCGGGCGCGTCCGTTCTAGAAACCTTCATTAAAACGGCCATTTCCGTTTCATTTGCGGTTCGCAAGTCCGGCCAAAAGCGGTTTTGTCGCCTTTTGGGCCGGCAAATGAGCAGGGCGCATACGATTTCGCGCCGGTTACCATTCAGACTCCTCATCACGCGCCTTGAATCGCTCAAATGGAAATGCCTGCCATTGGCCTCTTAGGCGAATGTGACATCCGTCGACGGGAGAAGTGGAATGAGGTTAATCCCTCCCGATAGTGTTCATCGCCAACCCTGGCCTCTCTCGCCATGTTGCGAAATAGACATCTTGCGACAGTCAGGGAGGCCATCTTGCGACATTCAATTGATCAGCGCCATTAGCTACGATGGACAAAACACCGTCTCAGGCAAGCCACTAGCGTTAATGAAATGCAGCAACGATGGCCTAACGCCGTGGCAAGCATGTGCTGCCAAAATGCCGTCTACAGGCGTGCTACATTTCTAGCGATGCGTTGGCTCGCATGGGCTCGGCGGCAGGCGTGATGAATTTAGCAAATTGGCAAGGGGGGCCGCGGGTAGCGGTAGGCGAACTACGGCATTATGAGGATGAGGTAAGCACGTATTATAGCCCGAGGTTTCACCCCGAGCTAACGCGGTGACTTGTTCATTACCAGAAAAACTCAACCCCTTCTTTAAAGATTTTCTTGGGCATGTAATTCTTCAGGGCGGTAGCGCGGCAATATTCATTGAGTTGCGACAGTGATTGCACGCTGATTTTACTGTAGATACCGGCCAGCCGAGCTTCCAGCGCCTTTGTCGACAGAAACAGCCTTTCCGCAATCTCTTTTTCGCTCAAACCTTGTCTGGCATAAAAAATAATATCTAATTCGCTCTCGGTAAAGGTGGCGTCTGGGGGCGTAAGCGTAATAACCGAAGGTTTGAGACTGTCGAAAAATTCCGATACCGAGAGTAATTTAAATTTTTGTATGTAATAAGCCGTGCCTAATATTTCACCCTGGTTATCATTAATGGCAAATTTGGGACAATAATAGGGCTCCATAACGGCTTGACGACCATAATAGGATGTCGTAACAACGTCGGCCCCAAGACTGCTCTCTTCCGCTGCCCGGTCTTGTTTCTGAAAATCCGGTGCGAGCTCGGACCAGGCGCAGGGGAATTCGTCGTCCCGGCGCCCCTCGAAATCAAAGCCGGTCGGGATATTAAGAAATTCAATACTGGCCTTGTTCAAATAGACGAATTTGGACTCTTTGTTTTTTATTCCCCAAGGAATCGCCGCATGCTCCATTATGGCGATAAGGGGAATGTGGTTCAAGGTATGTAGGGTTAAACTGCCGGAGACTGGATCATTGAGACTACCCATGATTGCTATTCCTCTATGATGAATTGTCAGTTTAAGAAAACCTCTGGCCGGTGACTCAGAAAATTACATGATTTAAGGGGCAGGTAAAGAGTAATTCCTTCCCAATAAACGGGAGTCCATCAACATAGGTGCATAACTAAAAGCAAGATTCGCGCAGACAGCGAGTTAATTAATCTTTAGCAAGTCAAAGATGTGGCCTGATGGTCACCGTGCCGTCGTCAAGAACGCCGACCGTCCAGCAAGCGACACAGGTCGTCGGCCGGGCCCGCCCTTGTCGAACAGGCGCCGCGGAAATGATTCCGCGTCGTCGCTACCGCTTGGCCACTCATTACTGCGGGTTTTGCCGCGAACGGTTGGTGCCAACGACGAGCCGTGTCCTGAGGCGCGCGCTTTTTGATGGTGTTTACCACCACGGCGGGACGTAAACGGTCATTATTAATCATCCTTACTGCCGGTAAAGGATACTAAAAGCCTCTTTTGCGGCGGAACGCGTCGGGACAAACCCGGGTGGAAATCAAAAAAAACATAACGTTTACTATTTGTTTAAGTTTGGCGTGATGTAAGGCTGTTCATAATTAATCTATTGATAATCCGTTTAAAAATTCTGAGTACCATAATAGTTTTGTTTTGGATAAGCCGTTATGTCCCATACGATCGTGCATGAAATTGATGGTTATCCGCAAAGCGGATGGAGCCTGTTTTGGGCCCTTTTTTCAGGTGAATGTAAACCGGGTGAAATTTGGGATAATACGCCGTTTCGCCTGAAATTCTTATTGCGTACGCTTATCAATCCGGTGGTAACGCTGAGTTTTCTACAGCGCGTCGCGACCGACTCGCTATTGCGTCACGTGGCGCTGGCGCAAAATACCTTGCCCGCGAAAATCCATCGTCCCTATCTTTTTGCCGCCTTACCGGTAGCGGCGCGCGCTCAGGCTATCCTTGAACACTATACTTTCATCCAAACGCTGCCATCTTTGCCGCTGCGGCAAGCGCTGTCGGTGCCCACGGCCACCCGGCTGTGCACGCTGGAGGGCAAGAACGGTGAACGTTTCGAGATCAAACTGAGTATGAGCCGTTTTGAGCGCGAAGGTGAGGCGACATTGACCATCCACGACGCTGAAAATCGCCTGGCGTCGCTTACCTTTTCGATAATGACGTTCCAGAAAAAGCAGACCCTATTTATCGGTGGACTACAGGGCGCCAGCCGCAGCACCTCCCATAACGTTATCAAAGAGGCGACCAAAGCCTGCCATGGTTTATTTCCCAAGCGGCTGCTGGTCGAGATGCTACAGCTTATCAGTGGTGAGATAGGGGCGCCGCAAATTATCGCGGTCGGCGATAAAAGCCATGTTTTCCAGAGCGCGCGTTATCGCGGTAGTAAGCAAAAAGTGTTTCTTGCCCATTACGATGATTTTTGGGCCTCGGTGGAAGGCGTTGCGCTTACGGGAGGGCTTTACGCATTGCCGCAGCGAATCACCCGTAAATCCCTCGACGATCTTCCAAGCAAGAAACGCGCCGAGTATCGCAGGCGATTTGCCCTGTTGGAGGACATGCAAGCGCAATTCGCTGCGTTTATTCATACCACGGCGGCATAACCGACGGACTCCCCCGGCGCGCGGGTAAGGTTGTTACCGACTGACTTAAATACCACCGGCTGCCCTGGGCGAAGGGCCAATGCCGGCGGCGTGAGGCGGCAAGCCGCGTGCGCCGGCACGGGCTTCACAGCGTCATCAGCGCGGCTACTCTTTCGTCTGTCAGAGTGGGCATGAATTCGGTTATGTCATAATCTGCCACGGCGGTAAAGGGATCCTCGGCCAAAATGCGTTCCAACTCATCCCGCGCCATGCTACGAGCGAGAATGACGCCGCCGGTGCGGGGGATCTTACGGCCGGCGGCGATGAAGATACCCTCGGCAAAATAGGTCTTCAGCCAGTTTATGTGATCTTCCTGCAAAGCCGTCACTTGGGACATAGGCTGGTTATAGCGCAACGTAATAAGAAACATGGACCACTCCAAATCTAAAGGATCCCGCAAGCATATCGCGTCTCGCGGTCGTTGAGTCAAACATTTTGTGTCGGGGCTGGGACGCTGGCGCGCGGGAACGCCTGTCGTTCGGGTGATGCGCCGGTTTGTGGGCGGGGGCGGGGGCGTAAAAAAATAGACGTTCAGATCAGCGTTTCGCCTGCCCTGGCGCGACGCGCCTGCGCCAGGGAGGTGCCGTTGCCCGGCCGGGGGGCGGGCAACGTTTTGCGGTTACTGAACCTGTTGACCGCCGGTATCGCCACCGGCAGCAGGCGTGGCCTGGTCAATTGGCGCGGCACCCGTGTCGCTTTGGGCGGGCGCGGTATTGTCCACCGGTACCGCGGCGCCGCTTTGTTCCGGTACGCTGGTTTGCAGGGTAACCGGTGCGGCGGTCCCCTGTTGTTTCTGATCGGTGTCGGGACCTTCGGTAATGGTCCGCTCATCAACCGGTTGCACCTGTACCGTCGCAGCTTGGCCGTTGTCGCCCTGGGCGGTGATGTTCTCCGGCATGCCGGAACGGCGCTGTAACGCCTGATCAACCGTACCTTGATAAACGCTGGGATCTACCAGAACATGGCTGACGTTGACCGGCAGATTAATCGGCACTGGCTCGTTCGAGTTGAATTGTTCCTCGGTCACTGAAAGCGGGTTATGCACTTCCAGGTAGCGCGAACCATCCGGTTCAATCGTGGCTTTTACCGGTTCATTGATAAACTGAACGCGGGTGCCGACCGGCACATGATCAAACAGATATTTGATATCGTCGGCGCGCAGACGTACGCAGCCGTGGCTGACGCGCAAACCGATGCCGAAGTTGGCGTTGGTGCCGTGTACCGCATACAGGCGGCCAACATACAGCGCATAGAGACCCATCGGGTTATCCGGGCCCGCCGGGAACACTTCCGGCAGCGTTTCACCGCGCGCGGCGTATTCCGCGTGCATGGCTTTGGTCGGCGTCCAGGTGGGGCCGTCTTTCTTGCGTTGCACCGAGGTCACCCAATTGGAAGGGGTGTCTTTACCCAGCTCGCCAATGCCGATAGGCAGTACAATGACCGTCTTGGTGCCTTTCGGATAGTAATACAGACGCATTTCGGCGCTGTTGATCACGATGCCTTCATGGGGGGTGTCGGGCAAAATCAGCTGCTGTGGGATGATCATTTTGGTGCCCGGGGCCGGGAGATAGACATCCACGCCCGGATTGGCTTCGAGCATATTGCTGAGCCCCATTTGGAACTGGGCGGCAAAATGCTCAAGCGGTAATTTATTCCCTTCGGGAACGGTGATTTGCAAGTTTTCCCCCACCAGGCGGCTTGTGCCTTCCGGTAACGGATAGACAACGGCGAAGGCGGACTGACTGTAAACAGCCATTGCCAATACCATGCTACAGAACGCGCGAATTTTCATTTTCATAAAGTGTCAGATGTAATCGCCTTACAGGCAGCCAATGAGTGTTTACCCGGCATCATGTGCCGGAGGTGCATTATAAGTGCTCAATCCCCGGCGTGGAAAGGATAAGTGTAACCGAAACGGTAACGCTCTGCTCAGCGTATACGCGAATCAACGTATGCTGTGATAATCTGTGAGGGTGACTGCGTCAAAAAAAGGAGCGCGAATGGAACGGCTCGATTGCGATCGCATGCTGGTGGCGGTGCTGGAGATGGGGAGTTTTGCCGCCGCCGCCGCTCGTCTTGGCACCAGTAGTGGCCAGGCGTCGAAAATGATTTCGCGCCTCGAAGCCTGTCTGGGGGTGCAACTTATCAAACGCACTACCCGCGCACTGTCCCCTACCGAGGTTGGACAAACTTATTATCATCGCATTAAAATTCTGCTCGATGAGCTGGACGCGCTCGACGCCTCGGTGCGCAGCGCCGCGGATGCGCCGTCTGGCCGTCTGCGGCTGACCTCTTCCATTTCCTTCGGCGCCCGACAGCTGGCGCCGGTACTGGTGGATTTCGCCCGCCAATATCCCGCGATTATTCTCGATGTCGATTTTTCGGATCAGATGGTGAATCTGGTCGATGAGGGGTATGACATCGCGTTGCGCATCGGTCGGCTGGACGACAGCAGTCTGGTTGCCCGCAAGCTCTGTGATGTGCGCATTGTGCTGGCGGCCTCGCCGGACTATTTGTTGCGCCGTGGCGAACCGACGCAACCCTCCGATCTCCGCTTTCATGACTGTATCGTTGATACCAATTTTCGCGATCCGAACTGGCAATTTGGTTCCAATGGCGATGATGGCGCGGTGTCAATCAGCATTAATAGCCGTCTGCATTTCGCCAACGCCGACGCGTGCTTGTACGCGGCGATGTCCGGCCTGGGCATTACCCGGATTCCTTCGTTTATTTGCGGTGAGCATTTTCGCAGCGGCCGGCTCACTCCGCTCCTCCCGCAGCGGGAAATGACGCCACTGGGTCTATACGCCATCTATCCGCCGGCACGTCATCTGGCCACTAAGGTGCGAGCGCTGGTGGATTATCTCGCAAATCGCTTCCGCGGCCAGCCAGCCTGGGATCAGGGCTGGTGAGGAATTGCTTCCATAATGGAAATTAATAACCTCTGAGTGGGAGGATTATCATCCGATCGGCATCACGGTATCTTGCGAAATGTGAACGCAGCCATAGGTTTGCGCGCCTGCTGGTGCGGCTAATGACGCTGGCGATTTTCCTTCCGGCCCGCAGCGGCGGAAAAAACGAACGGCATTAACCCGGTGGCTCCGGCGTTGGTGATACTGGATTTGTAAAAGTAAGGAATACGCGATGAACACTAGCCTGATTATTCTTTTGCACGGCGTAGGGAGCAGCGGCGATGATTTGCTCCCTCTGGCGGATGCCTGGAAGCACCAGTTACCCGGCTGTGACTTTGCTTCTCCCGATGCGCCGACGCATTCCGATTTTGGTCAAGGCTATCAGTGGTTCAGCGTAGTAGGCGTAACGGAACAAAACCGGCCGCGGCGCATTCAGGCGGCGCGGGCATCGTTTGATACCACGCTGGCGCGCTTAATGGCAGTCCGGGGACTGGAGGGACAGCCGGAGAAGGTGGTGCTGGCGGGGTTTTCCCAGGGCGCGACCATGGCTCTGGATGCGGTCGCTTCCGGCCGCTGGCCGGTGGCCGGAGTGGTCGCGTTTTCCGGCAGATTGGCGACACCGCTCCCCCTAACGCCGGCAGCGGCGCAGACGCCGGTGCTATTGCTGCACGGAGGGCAAGATGACGTTATTCCCGCGAGCGAAAGCCCGCTGGCCGCGCGATTGCTGAGCGCGGTGGGCATGAAGGCGACGGCGAAAATCTTTCCGGGCCTCGGCCATACGCTTTCACCGGAGGGCATTACGCTCGCCGGACGGTTCATTGCCCAGGCCGTAAGTCGCGAAAGGTAAACCGCCCCGAACGTCTTACCGCGGGAGTAACAGGACGCCGGAGCGGTGGCGGCGACACCGGTTATCCCTTGGATTTACGGGGATCGCTGGTGCGCGGATAGGTGCGTTCTTCCTGAATCGTGCCATCCTGTTTATGAATTTTCACCGAGGCCGTTTTGCCGGTCATATAACTGTGGGTAAGGGTAATAATTTCATCCTTGGTCGCCGCCGTTTTTGAGGGACGGCTATTACCTTCCTTGGTTAAGACCCATTTATCTTCAGCTTTAGTGACATGATAATTATCCATCTTAACTCCTGTTGCGTGATAGCGGTTCGGCGCGGCAAGCGTCTTTTCCACAGCAGAATGAAAGAAGTATTAATACTGCAATAATAAGCGTAGCAGTTAAACGGCCGTTCGCCGCGCTGGCAATCGCTATTACCATGATGTGCAGCTTGCTCCCGGTACTCGCCTGCTGTGCCGGCGGGACGTTGACAGGTTGTCATTCCGATGGCCCGGCGAGCGGATAACAGGTTGTCATATCGATATGCTGTAATAGCGGTTGCGGGGCGCGCTGGGGTGCGGGTGAGGGAAGAGGGTGAAGGGGAATGGCGGGACCAATAACAAAAGGAAAGAGAGCAGGGACTTAAGGCGCAACGGGGCAAAAGGGAGAAGGGCGTGGGTAACTTAGGCGGCAACAACGTAAAGAGGGGTGGGAACAACGCAGAATCGCGGCTTCGATACTGCTTGCTGGCGTATGCCGGCCTTGGGCGCGTTATCGCACGCGACGGTAAGCGAGTACGCCGGGCACTCCCTGTCGCAACGTCGGTTTTATGCAGTGTGGCCGCCTGAGCGCGTTATTTCCGCTGGAATGAGACATAACCTGCAATATTGTTTGCGCACCAGGTGAGCGAATGATTATGCTAAGCTACTAACATCGACGGCGATTTTGGCGATATTAGGCAGTTGGCAATGGCTTAATAATGCGATTGCAATTAATAGCAAGTAGGAGTGGGATATGACTTTAGAGGATTGGGAACGCCGTTTTCAGGAATATCTGGAGCAACATTTTCCGCAGGATGACAAAGCGCATGATATTGCCCATTTTAGTCGGGTGTGGAAAACCGCCCGTAAAATAATGCAGTTTACCGACGCGGATGAAAGGATCGTATTAGCCGCCTGCTATTTCCACGATGTGGTCAATCTCCCCAAAAATCACCCCGAACGTCATCTGGCATCACGACAGGCTGCCTTGCGCACACGAGAAATTCTCGCCGACTATTTTCCCGATTTCCCGACGCGGCTATATGGCGGCGTGGCGCATGCGATTGAGGCGCATAGCTTCAGCGCCGGCATCACGCCGGAAACGCTGGAAGCAAAAATCGTGCAGGACGCTGACCGGCTGGAGTCCTTGGGGGCCATCGGCTTAGCGCGGGTGTTCCATGTGGCCGGGCAATTGGGCCGGGGCCTATTTCACGCCGACGACCCGCTTGCTTTGCACCGGCCGCTGGATGATGTCAATTATACCTTTGATCATTTTCAAACCAAATTATTGACCTTGGCAGACAGTATGCAAACGGAACTGGGAAAGGAAATGGCACGCTATAATATTGAATATCTGGTAACGTTTATGAGTAAATTATGTGCGGAATTAAAAGGGGAATATTACCAATTGGATAAGGAAACACTGGAGAGATTGGGTATGGGTTATAAAGCGGAAGGGAGCGCGGCGGCAGAGTAACGCTTTTTAACGTTTCTTTTGTAAATCGATTGCGTTTAATGACGAAGAGCATTGATTTCCCGCGTTCGGCACCGCCAGGGCACCGCTCGCCGATCTCGGCGGAAATAGGCGCCCGCGAGGAGGTCTGACATGGCGCGGGGCGGTTGCTGTAGCGACAGGGGGGAGAAAAAAATTAATTCGGCGTTTCGGGGTCCGTGCCGCAATGGCAGCGCTGATTATCCTGATGGACCCACTTTTGCCCATCCCAGTTATCACTGCGTGACGTTGGCGCCAGTAGGGTCAGCCCTGTCGGTAGGCTGCCCACAAAATCGATCTTCATCCGGCTACCGGTGTCCTTGCAATACGCTACTTCACCGCGCAAATCGACCACCGTTTGCCAACAGCGACCATCGCAGCTGCGCACCAACGCCCAGCCCTTGGTCGGCAGCACCGGTTTATCGGCAAAGCTATGGGGGGGGAGGGTGGCGCCCACGCATAAATATTCCTGCGTGGCGCAGAGGTATTCGCGGGTTGATGGGTGAGTGCAGTAGACCACCATCCAGCCCGAGCGCCGGACGATGCCCTGCGCATCCAGGCTGGCAATGGCAAAATCGGTTGAGTATCTTCTATACATGGCGCCCTCCTGAGAAAACCCGCAATAGCTCGTCGGTGCTTTGCCCTCAAGCTCGAATTATCTCTACATCCATGAATGAAGTTGAAGTATCACGTTAATCATTCTTATTGTCATCATTTAATTATAAATAAATTAGATTATTTTGTGGCCAGCGACGCCAGGCGCTAACCTCACCGAGAATGGCAGGCCATTTGTCAGAATGGGGTGTCATTCGTCTTATACAGTGTGCAGATCCCGTTTACTGTCGAATTTATAACCCGATGTTGTCGTTTTATTCACCTTTTGCCGCAAGGGATAGCCCCATGTCCTGCGTGTGAGGCAGACTACGATGTCGACGGGTCTCGCTGTTGCCCACGGGTTTACCGCCAAGCCGCAGATAAGTTTTACTAATACTTCGTCGGTTTGACGCTGCTGACGGCAGCTTCTAGGCTAATGATTCAAGTCACGCTAACGGATAAGGAAGAGGGGATGCGCCCATGAGCGAGAAATATCCACAGCAGGCTCCGCCCGCGCAGCGGCAGCATACACAACCGGGAGAAGAAAGCGCGATGGACCCGCAGCCGGTTTATGATGACCCCGACTATCGGGCGGGGGGCAAACTTAAGGATAAAATTGCCGTTATTACCGGCGGCGACAGCGGCATCGGCCGTGCTGTGGCGGTCGCCTTCGCAAAAGAGGGGGCGGACGTGGCGATCGTCTATCTGAGCGAGGACAACGATGCGCAGCAGACCCGCAGTGCCGTAGAGTATTATGGCGCGCGGGCGTTACTTATTCGTGGCGATTTGGCGGAGGTGAGTTTTAGCGCGCAGGTGGTCAATGAGACCTTGGCGCATTTCGGCAAACTGGACATTTTGGTCAACGTGGCCGGCGAGCAACATCCGCAGGCGGATTTCGGCGCCATCACGCCGCAGCAACTGGAGCGAACATTCCGCACCAATATTTTTTCGATGTTCTATCTTTGTCAGGCCGCGTTACCTTATTTGGCATCCGGCGCCACCATCATCAATACCGCTTCCATTACGGCCTACCAGGGGCGGCCTGATCTTATCGACTATTCGTCGACCAAGGGTGCGATTACCTCTTTCACCCGTGCTCTTTCCAATCACCTGGCTCCCAAAGGCATTCGGGTGAACGGGGTAGCGCCGGGACCGATCTGGACGCCGCTGGTGCCTTCGACCTTTAGCCCCGAACAAGTGGCCAGTTTTGGCGAAAGCAAGCCGCTGGGCCGACCTGGCCAGCCGGCCGAGTTGGCGCCGGCTTATGTCTATTTGGCCTGCGGGGACTCATCCTATGTCAGTGGCCAAATGTTGCATGTTAACGGCGGTGAAGTGGTTAACGGATAGAGCGCTGGCGCAAGGGGCGGCGCGAAGGCCGTAGCGCGGCAATCGCCGCAGGCCGCTGCCGTATCGCCTGTCCGGCGACCCGACGAGAAACAAGTACTCAGCCTGCGGGCGGGAGGTAATGATGGCATTTGAAACCGGCGATATCGTACAGCCGAAAAAAGGCGGACCCGCGATGAGCGTGGTGAAAATCGAGGATGGCTTCGTTTATTGCGGCATGATGGATTCCGGCGAGGAGAACAGTAAGGCGTTCAGAGCGGAAGAATTGACCCTGTATAAAGAAGAGGGGGATTTCGGCGTTTGCTGATCCAAGCCGCAGCAGGCGCCGCCGCGGGTTCACGCCGCAGGCCGCAGCGCGTCACCCAGCCTGATGCCTGATGACGCGCTAAAGCCCGCGCACTTTGGCCCTCTCGTCCGGGCCGCGCGGCGCCTGAGCGCGCCGTTTCCCCTTGCATTCAGGTTGTAATTCACCTAATTTATCTGCTGTTTTCGCCGGCCGTTCCGGTTGGGTTTCCGTTGCTACATCAGAAAAATGTGTTGTGAAAATACGCCGTCGAATCAGTCGCAAAAAATATCATCGCGAGACATTGAGCGATGCGCAATTTGCCATTGCGGTACTGGCGATTGCGTCAGGAACCCTTATCCTCTTTGTCAGTTTGATGACACTCTGGATAATCTGACTATCGGCGAGGGAAAGGAGCAGATATGGAATCCAGCAAACTTGATGAGACAAAATTACTGCTGCTAATCGGTTTGTTAATATCCATTTTAATCGCCGTAACGGTTTTATTCGGCCTCGCCTGGTTAAACGATCTCCGCCATTCGGCGGATCCTATTGATGTCCAGTCATGCTATAAAAAGGCGCCTTAACGGCGGGTCGGATAGCCCATGATTACAGGATAAGGATGACTCGCCGACCCCCTACGTCTTCTTCTAGCGCACCAGGTCAGGCGGAAACCGCCTGATGACCCGGTTCGGCGTCCTTTAGCAGGCCCGCCAGGCGTATCTGCTGACCGCGCAACTCCAGCGCCAACGGTTCATAAATTGAACGGCAGCCGTTGACATCTTGCATACCCAACAGACCGAAAGGCCGGTGCTTTTCCTCGCTCCAGCTGCGGTAGTCGGCGATGGGATAATGGCAAATGCCTTCCACCGCCACGTGAGCCTGCATTGCCTGCACCGCCTGTTCAAAGATATAGCGCGCCCAGGGGACGCGCATCTCCTCATCCGCACCCGTTTCGGCGATGAGGAGCGGGCGTTGATAGCGTTGCCACACCTCCTGCAATAGGGTCGCAAAGGGGCGGTAATGGCCGTCATCCAGCGCAATCGTCTCTCCGTGATAAAACCATTGATTGCCAGGTCGATACCCAACGCCGATGATATCCAGCCACTCTTCACCGCCGCCCAGCGCCTGCATTTCCCGGCCGCAGAGCATATCCCACACCTCGAACTGACGCAGGCGCAAAGCTTCCGCCGCCTGTTCCAGCTCCGGTTTGCCCGCCGGCGCATTGATATGCACCACCGGTTCCGGCTGAAGGAAGCGCGCTGTGGGATCTACCGCGCGGATCGCCGCCATGGCGGCCAGGCTGGCGCGAACCAGCTGCTGTTTTAACGCCTTGCCTTGCCCGGAGGCCATCGGCGCGATGGACGCCATATCGCCACCCGCCCAGCTCCAAAATGAAACCGCATTGATAGGGGTATAAATGGGTTGCACTATCCCTTCAGCGCGCACCAGCGCCGCGGCGGCGCCGGCGAAGCGGGCAAAACCGTCCACGAACGCCGGCTGCCAAATATCCAGATGATCAGGCCAGCCGAAGTGGCACAAATCCCAAATCACCTGGAGTCCGTTGGCCTGCGCGCTATGTAGCATCGGCAAAAAGCTCGACCAATCATACTGGCCGGGCGTGGTTTCGATAAGGTGCCAGCGCAATCCATCGCGCACGGTGGTGAGCCGGCAGTCGGCCAATTGGGCGTAATCTTTCGCCGCCAGCATTTCATGGCCGCTGGAATGAATAATATCGAGCCGGCGTCCGTCGCCGCGCCATTCGGTGGAACAGTCGAAGCCGGCCTGGAAAAAGCTTTGAAAGAGTGAAGGGCCGTGAATCGCGGGCAGGTTATGGATAATTTGATCTTGCATAATGCGTCCCCCTAACCGTGACGGTTTTGCGCCGTGCGGGCCGAATGAAGCGTATCCTTTAAGCGTAGACCCAGCCTAGAGGTACGCGAGCGAAAAACGCCTGAATTGCGATCGCTTAGACAAGGGCGTTGGGCCAGCGCGGCGGGTCAACCGCGCCGTTCACTTTATGACCGGCAAAGGGGATAATGGTTCTCCACGCGGGAGGATGAGAGGAGAAATAATGGACGCGCGTATTCAGATCATCACCGGCGATATTACCCATCTGGCGGTCGAGGGCATTGTCAATGCGGCCAATCAGCGGCTGATGGGTGGGGGCGGTGTCGATGGCGCCATTCATCGTGCCGCCGGCCCGGCACTTGTGCAGGAATGTGCGGCGATTCGCCGCGCGCGCGGCGGATGCGCGGTGGGGGAGGCGGTGATAACCGGCGGCGGCCGCCTCGGCGTGCGTCACATCATCCACACCGTCGGCCCCGTCTGGCGCGGCGGCGGGCAGCATGAAGCGGCGCTGTTGCGCAGCGCCTATGACAATAGCCTGCGGCTCGCGGCGGAGTACCGTCTGGCCCGTTTGGCTTTCCCCAATATCAGCACCGGCGTATACGGTTTTCCCAAACCGGCCGCGGCCCGTATCGCCATCGACGCCGTGCGCGCGTTCCTGGCGCGCCATGACTGGCCGCAGCAAGTCATTTTTGTCTGTTTCGATGCGGAAAATGCGCATTTATATCAAACGGCGCTGGCGTAGAATGCCGGGGGCAAGTCAAACGCCGCTGATGGACATTAGCGGCGGCAAGACAAACGGCGCTGGCGTAAATCGCCGGGGGCAAGTCAACGGTATTGAGGTCCATCGCCGGCAGGCGACCCCATGGCGCGGGGATAATGGATGATAAACCGCGCCAGTGTCCGGGCAGCAATCGACGCTCCTTCAGCGCCGAGTACGGTGACGCCCGGCGCCAACGCGGTATGGGGCATCGCCGGCAGGGAAATGTAATAAGATCTTTCCGGGCGCCGGTGATTCATGGGCGCTATCCGGCCCGATCGGCACCCTAGCATCCGCGGTCAGGGCAATATGCTGATTTGTCGGGGTTAAAAAATCTGCTTTTTTGCCCATAATCCGCTGAAAGAGAAAAAAGCATTAACCCCCGCCCGATGGCTAAGGTAAAATCAAACCGGGCGCCAACTGTTGGCTTACCCTTTTATAGACTATCTTTTATCACTCGAAGAGTGGGTTTTTCAGCCTATTGAAATACAGGGTGCCGGGAAGGCGAATAAGAGGAACCATTACTGTATCATGCTGTCGGACAAGTGATTTCAGTAATCAAAGATTGCTGTAAATGATTAAGAGCACACGCAGAGGGGGGGATGTGCCAAATAATAAATTCTTCGTCAAATCATCCAAAGCGAGTCTCCGTTGGCTGGGAGCCACGGTGCTGTTGACGCTATACGCTTTGCCCTCATGGGCATTTTCTATTGACGATGTGGCTAAGCAAGCCCAGGCGCTGGCGGCCAAAGGGTATGAAGCGCCAAAAAGCAATGTGCCTTCGCAATTTCGCGAAATGAAGTTTGCTGACTATCAGCAAATTCAATTCAATCATGATAAGGCGCTGTGGCACGATTTACCGACCCCATTCAAAATCGAGTTCTACCATCAGGGGATGTATTTCGACCAGGCGGTGAAAATCAATGAAGTGACGGCGACCGCCGTTAATGAGGTCAAATATTCATCGGATATGTTCAACTTCGGATCGGTCAATCACGATCCCGATGCGGTGAAGGATCTCGGTTTCGCCGGGTTCAAAATCCTCTATCCGATAAATCAGCTCGATAAAAACGATGAAATTGTCAGCATGTTGGGCGCCAGTTATTTTCGCGTTATCGGTAAAGGGCAAGTTTATGGCCTTTCCGCGCGCGGTCTGGCGATCGATACTGCGCTGGCGTCCGGGGAAGAGTTTCCACGTTTTCGTGAATTCTGGATTGAGCGTCCCAAGGCCAATGATAAGCACCTGGTGCTGTATGCGCTGCTCGACTCCCCCCGCGCCACCGGCGCTTACCGCTTCGTCATCTACCCGGGGCGCGACACCAGTGTAGATGTGCAGTCTCGCGTTTATTTGCGCGATAAAGTCGGGAAACTGGGCCTGGCGCCGCTCACCAGCATGTTCCTGTTCGGGCCGAATCAGCCCGCCACCACGATGAACTTCCGTCCCGCGCTGCACGACTCCAACGGCCTATCGATTCACGCCGGCAACGGCGAGTGGATCTGGCGTCCGCTGAATAACCCCCGTCACCTGTCGGTGAGCACTTTCCAGGTGGAAAATCCGCGCGGTTTCGGGCTGCTACAGCGCGGGCGCGACTTCTTCCAGTATCAAGATCTGGACGATCGCTACGACTTGCGCCCGAGCGGCTGGGTTGAACCCCGCGGCGATTGGGGTAAAGGGCATGTCGAGCTGGTGGAAATCCCCACCAACGATGAGACCAACGACAATATCGTCGCGTTTTGGACGCCGGAGAAATTGCCGGATGTCGGTCAGCCGCTGGAGCTCGCCTATCGGCTGCACTTCTCCCGCGATGAAGATAAAATCCATTCGCCGGATTTCGCCTATGTGAAACAAACCCTACGCTCTGCGGGGGATGTGAAACAGACCAACCTGACGCGTCAGCCGGACGGCACGACCGCCTTTCAAGTGGACTTCGTCGGCCAGCCGCTGAAAGAGCTGGACCCGGCTGCACCGGTCGCTTCCCAGATTAGCGTGGGCGACAATGCCGAAGTGGTCGAAAACAGCGTCCGTTTCAATCCGGTTACCCACGGCTGGCGTCTGACCCTGCGTCTTAAGGTGAAAGACACCAAGCAACCTACCGAGATGCGTGCCGCACTGGTTAACGGCGATAAGACATTGACCGAAACCTGGAGCTATCTGCTGCCTGCCAATGAATAATTCTACCTCCACCAGCCTCGACTATGTCGAGGCGTTGCCGCTTGCCGCCGAGCAAAAGGCTGGCCTGCGCGATAGACTGCGCGGGCAGGGCGATGACGCGCCTGATGCCGTGCATCAGGCCCTAAGCGATGGCCCGGCGCCGGATGGCGAAAATCTTGCCGACGAAGATGTGGCGCTGCGGTCGGTTAAAAGCCGTTTGCATATGGCCTGGCCGCAAACCGCGCGCCATCCTGAGCTGTTGGTCAATGATAGCCGCGGGCGTACGGCCATTAAGGCGATGCCGACCATCAAGCGCACCACCATGTTTCCTGAACCCTGGTTCACCAACCCGCTGGTCCGCTTTTGGGGGGTGCTGCGCGGCAGGTCGCGCGCGCCGCGCCATAAGCAGGAGATGGCCGCCCGCGAAGACGGTAACTGGCGGATTGTCGGCACCATCCGTCGCTATATTTTGCTGGCGTTGACGCTGTTCCAGACCGCCATTGCTACCTGGTACATGAAAACCATTTTACCGTACCAGGGCTGGGCGCTTATCGATCCGATGGATATGATCCATCAGGACCTGCTGCAATCGGTGCTGCAGTTGCTGCCGTATGTGCTGCAAAGCGGGATCCTCATCTTGTTTGCCATCCTGTTCTGCTGGGTGTCGGCCGGCTTCTGGACCGCGCTGATGGGCTTTTGGCAACTGCTGATTGGCCATGATAAATACAGCATCTCCGCCAGTACCACCGGCGATGAACCGCTGAATCCGGCGCATCGCACCGCCTTGATTATGCCTATCTGTAATGAAGACGTGGAGCGGGTGTACGCCGGTCTGCGCGCGACCTATGAATCCGTGGTCGCCACCGGCCAGATAGATCACTTCGACGTCTATATTCTCAGCGACAGTTACCATCCTGATATCTGCGTCGCCGAGCAAAAAGCCTGGATGGAGCTGTGCGAAGAAACCGGCGGCACGGGGCGCATTTTTTATCGCCGCCGCCGCCGGCGGGTAAAGCGCAAAAGCGGTAATATCGACGACTTTTGCCGGCGCTGGGGCAATCAGTACGCTTATATGGTGATTTTGGACGCCGACAGCGTCATGAGCGGCCATTGCCTGACCAATTTGGTGCGGCTGATGGAAGCCAATCCGCGCGCCGGCATTATCCAAAGTGCGCCAAAGGCGTCGGGCATGGATACGCTGTACGCGCGCTGCCAGCAGTTCGCGACCCGGGTCTATGGGCCGTTATTCACCGCCGGCCTGCATTTTTGGCAGTTGGGGGAGTCCCACTACTGGGGCCATAACGCCATTATCCGCGTCGAGCCGTTTATCAAGCACTGCGCGCTGGCGCCGCTGCCCGGTGAAGGGTCATTCGCCGGCTCCATATTGTCCCATGACTTCGTGGAGGCGGCCTTGATGCGCCGGGCAGGGTGGGGAGTTTGGATAGCCTACGATTTGCCCGGTAGCTATGAAGAGCTACCGCCCAATTTGTTGGATGAGCTCAAACGCGATCGTCGCTGGTGCCACGGTAACCTGATGAACTTCAGGCTGTTTTTGGTCAAGGGTATGCATCCGGTCCACCGCGCGGTGTTTCTGACCGGCGTCATGTCCTATTTATCGGCGCCGCTGTGGTTTATGTTTCTGGCGCTATCGACCGCCCTTCAGGTGGTGCACACGCTAATGGAGCCGCAGTACTTCCTACAGCCGCGCCAACTCTTCCCGGTGTGGCCTCAATGGCGGCCGGAGCTGGCGATTGCGTTATTCTCCACGACGCTGGTGCTGCTGTTCCTGCCCAAACTGTTAAGCGTCATTCTTATCATCGCCAAGGGCGCGCGGGAATTCGGCGGTGTGCTGCGGGTAACCGTTTCGATGCTGTTGGAAATGCTGTTTTCCGTGCTGTTGGCGCCGGTCAGGATGTTGTTTCACACGCTGTTTGTGGTGAGCGCCTTCCTGGGCTGGTCGGTGCAGTGGAATTCGCCGCAGCGTGACGACGACGCGACGCCCTGGAGTGAATCCTTTAAGCGCCACGGCTCGCAAATGCTGCTCGGTCTGGTATGGGCCGGCGGCATGGCCTGGCTGGACCTGCGCTTTTTGTGGTGGCTCTCGCCAATCGTGGTGTCGCTTATCCTGTCGCCGTGGGTGTCGGTCTATTCCAGCCGGGCAGGTCTTGGTCTGAGATGTCAGCGCGCAAGTCTGTTTCTTATTCCCGAGGAGTATTCGCCGCCGAAGGAACTGGTGGCAACCGAGAATTATCTGCAACGTAACCGCGCCCGTATGTTGGCGGACGGCTTTCGCCGTGCGGTAGTCGACCCGGCGTATAACGCCCTGGCCGTGGGCATGGCGACCGCGCGTCATGGCGTCTCGGATCTGGTCGAGCGTAACCGGCAAGAGCATCTCGTCGCGGCCTTGACCCTGGGACCGACGAAACTTTCGCCCCAGCAGCGTCTGGCCGTTTTAAGCGATCCGGTCACCTTGTCCCGGCTGCACTTGCGGTTGTGGTCGCAACCGGAGCACATGGCCGCCTGGCGCGCGCCCGTCATCGCCAGGCGGCGTTAGAGGCTCACATAACCGCCACTGACCCTGCCTAATCGGACCCGGCCGTTTAATCGCGGCCGGTTTTTTTTTGTACCGAAGCGGCTTGCCGTGTCCGCCATTAGCGCGCTAATTCCGTCAGAAAGGAAAACGGAACTGTCCATTTCCCGTCGTCAGGGTCAGGAAAGGCCATGATAGCTTACCTCGCGGTTTCTCCCCTCTATAGGCCAGACGGGGATGCGGCACGGATAGGCTATAATTAGAGAGCTAATTAACGTTTTTTGCTGATGTAACGGGGTGGCAACCCCTAGCGAAACATTGAGGGCCCTCTGCGCCGCCAATTTTCCGGCGCAGAGGGCACAGGCAACGCGTCGGGCATCTTATCCAAGCGGCGCAAAGAAGGGCATGGTGACCTTTGCGCCATAGTGTAGGCGACGGGGCGAACACCCTATCAAAGCGGCGTAAAGAGACATCATTGAGCTCCCCGTAAAAGCGCCGGCGCGGTGAGCGCCCTACCTTATGCGGAAGGGAAAAACGTTATTTCCACCGCGCTGTGACGTAGGCGTAGGTGGTTTGATGCGACGGCGGACCACAAATAGACCATTTGGTTCCTAATAAGGAGCCAGATCTTGGATCGGCAGCATTTATTGTAACTTGACGGCGGGAGTTGGCCGTTAAAATCCTGATCAAAATTCAGGGTATGAGGATACCATGCAGAGTGATTGGCTGTTTGTCGTAAAAAAAATGGGTGTATTTCTGGTTTGTGCCGCCGTCATCGCGCTGCTAACTTCATTATTGTTTATCGATATTAATGGATTTCATAATGGGGAGCATGAATCTTCGCTGACGGAAATCGCGCAGGAGCTGATTTTACTGGCTATTGTCGTGATCCACGGCCTGTTATTGCGCAATCCCGCCTTGCGCCACAGCAGCGCGCTGATTGGCGGTTTTTTTCTGTGTATGTTGATTCGCGAGATGGATTTCGCGTTTGATATCATCCACCACGGCAGTTGGCTGTGGTTCGCGTTGGCGGTGACGCTGATGGCGCTTATCTATGCCGGCCGCGCGCCGCAACGTACCTTGGCCGGACTGGTGGGCTTTTTTAAACACCCCAGCTACGGTATGCTGAGCGCCGGTCTGTTGACGGTGCTGCTGTTCGCCCGTTTGATGGGTATGGGCACGCTATGGCACACGCTGCTGGCGGACGATTTCATCCGTACCGTCAAAAACGCCGTGGAAGAGGGGACGGAGCTGTTTGGCTACACGCTTTGCCTGCTGGCGACCCTGTCGTATTTCCACACCCAGCGCGGCAATGACGCGCAAGTGGCGCAGCCGGTCGCGACAGACCGATAACCTGAACGTGCCGGCATGATGTCGGCACGATCGTTTACCCAAGGCGCGGACGCTGGACCGCTGTTTGCAATCAGGTAATAAAAGCCACTATGGGACGATTTTGTCTGGTGTTTGCCGCGCTGCTGCTGCTTACCGGCTGCGGCAGTATTATCAGCCGTACGGTGCCCGGCCAAGGGCACGGCAATCAATTTTATCCGGGCGTGCAGTGGGATCTGCGCGACACGGCCTGGAAATACCTCACCATTATTGACTTACCCCTGTCTATGGTGGTTGATACACTGCTTCTGCCGGTGGATTGGCGCCATGGCCCCTATGATTAAACCGCCGGCTCGGCCGTTCCCGCCGTCGCGGCACAATGGCTACGGCGGCGTTAGCGGGGCGGGGTGATGCGAGAGGGGTGGAACATCACATCGCGTCCCATTCATCGGAAGCGGTTTTACCCTCTTCGGTATCGAGCGGCGGTTCATATTGATATTCGCCCTCGTCCCACTCGTGCAGCGTATTTTCCTCCTGCCACTCCAGGCGCAGTTCGGTTTCATCGTAATCACCATCGAAAATCGCCTGTGCGGCTTCGCCGGTGCGAAACGACATCGTCTCGGTGGCGTCATTTTCTTCCGCTTGAAATTCGGCTTCCCACATGATCTCGCCGTCCTGCAGGACATATTTCTGTAGGCTGAATTGTTGCACTGACGGGGTTTCGTCCTCTTTGCTGCTGTCGGCTGACGCTTCCAGAAACTCCTCGCGGGCGATATCGATCGCTTCTTCCAGAGTTGCATACATGCTCATAGTTACTCTCCTGTGCTGATGAGGGGGCAGAGGTCGTCACGCCGATTACGGGCGTAGAAGTAATTGTTGTCGCTCTGGCCAAAGTTGCAAGTACCGCCCGCTAAACAGTAGATAGCAGAACAAAAACCGGCCCCGGACGGCGTGACCGTGGGTGAGTCGGCGGATAACCGGCTGATTACGCCGTGGATGTTTCCGGCGACGGGATTTTGCAAAGAAGATTACGGCAAGGGGTAAAGGTTTCGCAAAGGTCTGCACGGGGCGGCCGGGAATCGCTAAAGTGAAGAAGTAAACCCGATGTAGAGGAGAAAAACAGGATGAAACGCAACACGTTACTGGCCTTTGCCCTGATAACTACCGCCGGTGCGGCGAGCCTCGGCGCGCTGGCGGCGGCCCCCGCCGGCGCCGGCAATACGCCACCGCCTCCGGGGGCGCAATACGGACAGCCCCCGCTGGGGATGCCGCTGCCTCCATTCCCGGGGGCCCACGGCGGTCCGGGCGGGCATGGTGAAGGCTTTTGCCACGGCGATGAACTGTTTTGCGCCTCAATGGCCAGCGATAATCCGACGGAAAGTTTGCAGAAACTGAACAGCATACTGCCGCCCGCGGCGAACGGCGTACATTACCAAGTGCGGGTGGCCGTGGTGGCGATACCGGATCATAAACCGGGTGCAGGAGAAGAGCGGGGTGGAAAACCCGCGCCCAGGCCCGGACAAAGCGCGCCTCAGCCCTAAAACAACCTGATTTTCAGGGCGCCCCAGCGGTGGGCGTCCCGGCAGCAGACGGCCGTCACCCCCCTACGACGGTCGATTTTGGCGGCGGCGTTAGCACGCCGCCCTTTTTTTGCTTCAATCATTAGGTAGCCTGATGCGTGCCGCGCTGCGCTGCAGGCTCCACCAGGAATATACCACGTTGACCATTACCACCAGCGCCGTCACAAAAAACACCGCTCGGAAACCATAGCTGGCCGAAATAAAGGCACCGAGGAGCGGCCCGCTGACGTTACCCACATCGCGAAATGATTGGTTATAGCTGAAAATGCGGCCCGCGACCTGGCTGGAGGAGTTATAAATCAACAGGGTTTGCACCGCCGGCAGCAGCGCGCCGTCGGTGGCACCCAACAAAAAGCGCAGTATGCCCAACTGCCAGGGCGATTGCACGAATGACATGGGGATCAGCAGCAGCACCGACAACGCCATCATGCTAATCAAAATGCGCTCGGGCCCGACCCGATCGCCGAGCTTACCCAAGCGCGGCGCGCTCAGTAGCGCCGCCATGCCGGGCACGGCGGCAATCATGCCGCTGATGAACGCCAGGTTCTGCGAATGACCCGCCAGTTCACGGACATACAGCGTCAGTATCGGCGCGATAGAGCCGGTAGCGACCTGGATGATGAGCGTGGTGACAAACAAACTCAGCACCAAACGCGGATTTTTCAGCGAGGCCAGCACCTGACGCCCGGAGAGCATGTCCTTTTTTTGCACGGGGGTGAAACGCTCCTGCACGAACAGCACGGTGGTAATAAAGCAGATGAACAGCACCAGCGCGGTAATGAAGAAGACCAGCCGTAAACCGTAAAGATCCGCCAGCAGCCCCCCGATCAGCGGGCCAATCAGCGCGCCGCTTACCGCGCCGGTGGACAGCGTGCCCAGCGCCCAGCCGCTCTTGTTACGCGGCACCTGGGTGGCGATAAGCGCGTTGGCGTTAGGCACGAAGCCGCCAAGCAGCCCGAGCAGCGCGCGCAAGATTAAAAACTGCCAGACGTTTTGCGCCAGGCCCATTAGCATCATGACAATGGCCATGCCCAGCGCCGAGCGCAGCAACATGACTTTGCGGCCTTTGCGATCGGCAAGACCGCCCCATATCGGCGATGCGATGGCGGAGAAAAGAAACGTGATACTGAATACCGCGCCGGACCAAAGATTTAATTTTTCGGGCGAGGAAACCCCTAACAGCTCAACATAGAGCGGCAGGAACGGCATGACCAGACTGAAGGCGGCACCGGTGAGAAAGCAGCCTATCCAGGTCACAAAAAGATTGCGTTTCCAATTGATAAGGATCGGTTCCGGCGTCATGACGTCCTGTTTACGTATTTACGGCGGTCGACAACACAACAGGGCTGGAAACGCTCCCGCCGGGGGAGATTAAGTCAGAGGCACAGTATGCGCCGAAAGGGGAGCTGGGGCAATTTCACCGCTCGTTTTTGCGCGGCCTTTCGCAATCACCGCGCCGGCGGACGCCGACGCGCAAGGCATCAGCGGTAAAGCGAAGGCTCGCCGGGCGGGCGGGTTTTGAAACGGCGGTGCAGCCACATGTATTGATCCGGCGCCCGCAAGATCGCCTGCTCTACCACCTTATTCATATAGCTGGCGGTGGCAATATCGCTATCGAGCGGCATGTCGCGTTCATCAGGCAAAACCAGCAGCTCGTAACCGCGCCCCTGCGGCAGGCGGCGCGGCATAAAGGGGATCACCGCCGGCTTGGCCATTTTGGCCAACAGATAAGTGCCGGCTGTCGTCGCGGCCTCGGGAACGGCGAACAGCGGCGCGAATACGCTGCTTTTCGGCCCATAATCGTGGTCCGGCGCGTACCAGATAATATCGCCGTTTTTCAGCGCGCGGATCATGCCTTTGATATCGGAGCGGTCCAGCATGGATTTATTGGACCGCAACCGTCCCCAGGTTTGCAGCCAGTCAAGCAGCGGGTTATCGTTGGGGCGATAAACGCCGATGCCGGGGTTATACATACCGAAAATTCGCGCGCCCAGCTCAAGGGTGAGAAAATGCATGCCGATAAGCAGCACCCCTTTGTTTTCGGTACGCGCGTTGGCGATATGTTCCAGGCCGCTGACGGTGACCCAACGTTTAATGCGCCAATCAGGCCAAAACCAGGCGATGCCGGTTTCGATAAGCCCCATGCCGACCGACTCAAAATTCTGCCGCAGCAGCGCTTCCCGCTCCGGTTCCGGCATCGCGGGAAAACACAATTGCAAATTCCGGCGCGCAATGGCCTCTCTGTGGCGCATAAAGCGCATCGCGAGCCGCCCCAGGCGGGTCCCCAAAGTATAAAGCAGCGGATAAGGTAGCAGCACCAGCAGATAAAGCGCGCCAATACCCAGCCAGGTAAGCCAAAAACGCGGATGCAGCAATGAACGATTAAAAACAGGAAGTGTGGTCATAGCGTCTCAAGTGTGAACGTTACGGGACAGCCCGTATTTCATTCGTGCCGTTAATACCTTGCAATATTCTGGCATTTTTTTTGCCGCGGTGGAATAAAGCGTCGCGCCAGGGGCATTATCGGCCTATTGGCGCGCGCTTTTTGTTCAATAAGCGGTGAATAACGCTACGTCCGGCGAAATAGCCCCTTCACTTCATGAGGCTCACAGCGCCAATATTGCTTCGGCCCCTGTACCTGCGCGCCGAGTTTGGCGGCCGCATGCCAGGGCCAGCGCGGATCGTATAACGCAGCGCGGGCCAACGCGATAGCATCTGCGTCGCCATTGGCGATAATCGCCTCCGCCTGCTCCGGTTCGGTAATCATGCCGACCGCAAAGGTCGTAAGACCGGTTTCCTGGCGGATTTTCTTGGCGAACGGCACCTGATAGCCGGGACCAACGCTGATGCGCTGTTGTGGCGACAGGCCGCCGCTGGAAACGTGAATATAATCGCAGCCGGCTGCTTTCAGCGCCTGACCGAGCGCCACGGACTGCGCCTCATCCCAGCCGCCGTCAACCCAGTCGGTGGCGGAAATGCGCACCCCTACCGCCATGGTTAACGGTAGCGCCTGACGCAAGGCCTGAAACACCTCAAGCGTTAGGCGCATGCGGTTTTCCAGACTGCCGCCGTAGCGATCTTCGCGCTGATTCGTCAATGGCGATAAAAACTGATGCAGCAGATAGCCGTGGGCGGCATGCAATTCAATGAGATTAAAACCGATACGCTGCGCGCGTCTGGCCGCGGTGACGAAATCGTCGATGAGCGCCGCTATCTCATCGAGACTCAGCGCGCGCGGCGCCGGAGAGGCGTCGTCATAGGCGAGCGCCGACGGCGCGACCGTTTCCCAGCCGCCCTTTTCGGCAGCAATCGCGCCTCCGCCGGACCAGGGCGGTTGAGTAGACGCTTTACGCCCGGCATGGGCCAGCTGGATGCCCAGCGCAATCGACGAATGTTTTTTTACCGTATCGACCACCACGGCCAGGGCTTGCTCTGTCCGATCGTCCCATAATCCCAGATCCTGCGGGGAGATGCGTCCGACCGGATTGACCGCGGTGGCCTCAAGGATTAACAGCGCGGCGCCCGACAGCGCCAAATGCCCGAGATGCACGGTATGCCACGAGGTCGCTGCCCCCTCATCGGCGGAATATTGGCACATTGGCGCAATGACAATACGGTTTTCCAGCTCCAGGTTGCCCAGAGCGATAGGGCTAAACAGTTGACTCATTGGAGGGCCTCTCAAAGATAAATGGCCGGACGGGATGATTCCCTGAACCGACACGGGTCGTCGCTAATAGTGGTGGCCGACGGGGATATCGTCAAGTCGCAGCCCTTGCGCGCATGCGCAAGGGCCGGTCAGACACGCTGCGGGGATTTTACGCCGTGGCTGGCGCTTTGGCGCGAATAAGGTAAAATGCGGCCCCGGCGGCCGGCGCGGCCGCCGCCAATCTTTTTACTAGCGACAGGAACGTACACCATGCCAGTGTTACATAACCGGGTCTCCAATCAGGAATTACGGGCGCGCATGCTGGCCGAAAGCGAGCCGCGCACCACCGTCTCTTTTTATCGCTATTTTACCCTGAGCGACCCGCAAGGCTTTCGTGATGATCTTTACCGGGCGCTCACGGCGCTACAGGTATTCGGCCGCGTGTATATCGCAGCGGAAGGGATCAACGCACAAATCAGTGTGCCGCAAAGCCGTTTCAACGCCCTGCGCGCAGTGCTGTCCGCCGCGCATCCGCAGCTGGATGGCCTGCGCTTGAACGTCGCCTTGGACGACGACGGCAAATCTTTCTGGGTGCTGCGTATGAAAGTGCGGCCGCGCATCGTAGCGGACGGTATTGAGGATCCCGCCTTTAACCCGGCGAACGTCGGGCGTTATTTGCAAGCGGAAGAGGTTAACGCCCTGGCGGATGATCCCGATGCGCTGTTTGTGGATATGCGCAACCACTATGAGTATGAGGTGGGGCATTTCGATAACGCCATTGAAATTCCGTCCGATACCTTCCGCGAACAGCTGCCGATGGCGGTGGACATGCTGCGGCACGACAAGGATAAAAAAATTGTCATGTACTGCACCGGCGGTATCCGCTGCGAAAAAGCCAGCGCCTGGATGCTGCATAACGGCTTCAAAAATGTGTATCACGTCGAAGGCGGAATTATTGAATACGCCCGCCGCGCGCGGGAAAAAGGGCTGCCGCTGAAATTTACCGGTAAGAATTTTGTGTTTGACGAACGTTTGGGCGAACGTATCACGCCGGACATTATTGCCCATTGCCACCAATGCGGCGCCCCCTGCGACAGCCATACCAATTGCCGCAATCAGGGTTGCCATTTGCTGTTTATCCAGTGCCCGGCTTGTGCCGAAAACTATGACGGCTGCTGTAGCGTGACCTGTCAGGAGGAGCTGTCGCTGCCGCTGTCCGAGCAGCGTGCGCGCCGCGCCGGGCGGGAAAACGGCATGAAGATATTCAATAAATCCCGTGAACGCCTGCAATTAACGCTGACGGGGGACGATCCGACGCAGAAATAGCGCGGGGCGTTTGCGTGCGACGGGCGAAGCAGCGGTAAACGGCGGCGACGCCCGTGGGGTGGCTAGGCGGCAAAGCGGCGCAGCAAAAACGGCGATAAATCGAAACCGCTCCTGCGCCCTTCGGCGAACGCGGCCGCAATTTCACCCAGCACGCTGGCAAATTTAAAGCCGTGGCCGCTTAGGCCGGATATTACCAGCACATTGTCGTGCTCGGGCAGCGTGTCGATGATGAAATCCTCGTCGGGAGAAAGGTCATAAGTGCATGCCTGACCGCTAAGACATACGCCCACCCCTGGCAAAAACGTGCGTAGAAAACCAAATACCTCCGTGCCGTCCTCGGGCAAGGCGCCAAACGGCTTGCGCTGCTCGGGCGCGGTAATGCGCTGGCCGCCATCGTGCTTGCCCACCTTAAGGGCGTTCTCCAGCGCCGGGAACCCATAGTAATGGCTGCCGTCGGTGGCGGCGACGGTGAAGGCCGGGAAATGATTATCTTCGCTGAATCGCCCATCCGCCTGGTGCCAGGAAAACACCTTGCGTACCGGCGTTACCGGCAGCGACGGTAGCAATTGCTTGACCCAGGTACCGGCGGCGACCAACAGCTTCCTTGCCTGATAACGGCTGCCTTCGCGCGTTGCCACTTCCGCGACGCCGCCGGTGAGCGTGATATCCGTGACGCCGCAATTGAAGAGCTGCGCGCAGCCGGCCTTTTCCGCCAGCGAAATATAACGGGCAATCGCCAGCTCCGATTTCACATAACCGGCCTGGGGTTCATAAACGCCAATATAATCGTCCGGTACCCGCATGACCGGCCAGCGCGCGTTTACCGCGGCGCCCGTCAGCAATTCGCACGGTAGTTGAAAGCGCTGCACCCCGCTTACGGCATTTTGAATAAATACCGATTGACGCGGCCCGAGGTTTATCACGCCGCTGCGGTGAAAAACCGGCGTTTCGCCGTCATCGCTGAGCGTCTGCCAAAGCGTTTGGGCCCGCTGCACCAGCGGCACATATTTCTCGCCTTCGCCGTAGGCATGGCGGATAAGACGTGTATCGCCATGGTGGCTGCCGCCCTGGTGCGGCGGAAAGGCCGCGTCGATCATTAGCACATTCAGCCCGGCTTGCGTGGCATAAAACCCCGCGGCCGCCCCCACGGAACCGCTGCCGATGACGATTAAATCGTAGACCATACCCTGATGCTCCTGACTGTGTTCCGCCGGCTGTCGCGCCGGGTGAGATAAGTGTAATAACAGTCCGGAAGCACGAATAGGGTCATCTGTCTGAAATAAAGCTTGGGTAAAATAAAATCACCCGCGGTGGGGCTGCGGGTGATATCAGGGGTGACAGAACTAATGTTTGCGGTAATCCAGGTGTTCCGTTGATTCTATTTTGGCGATACCGGCTTCGAGAATGGAAATCAACTGCTTGGCGACATCGGTCGTAAGCCATAATGTTCGGTCAACTTCCGCATCGGCGGTGGCCTGATCAGGGGAATTGACATAATGCAGGCGAATCATCATAGCATTATAGGCATCTACCGTACTAATGTCCCAGCCGACCAGCGGGTGTGTATGAATGATTTCGTTTTTTCTGTCCATATATACCCCTTTTTTGACTCGTTGTGATTTGAGTGACTATGAGGTTCTGGCATCTCCTGGTTCGCAGGTAGCTTCATTATACCCACCTTTTTCAAATTTTTTCGCAATTAGAGACTTTTTTTGTAATAGGAAACGTCGCAAAGGGTTAGTGAGCGCGCCGCCATGAGCGGCTGCGGCCCGCGCGGCGCGACGGTTAATCCTGCCGTGGCGCGAGAGGCGGCGTCACCGGCATGACGCGCCGGGCCAGCTCTTCCGCTAATTGTGCGAAGTATTTCTGCATCAATGCATCGCGGTTTTGGTTCTGAGCTTCCAGCATCAGGTTATGGATCAGCAGCTGATTCGCTTTTTCGTCCAGGCTGAAGGAAAGATAGGAAAATGCGATTTCCAGCACGCTCAGCCGACGTTGCTGTTCACTTATCAATTGCAGTAACTCACCGAAGGTCATCGCTTCTTCTGGCTTTTCCGGCGTCATGATGTTCTCCCGAAAGCGGTGGTGCCGTCTTGGATAGATACAGGCAATGAAAAGGCCAAGGGCGGCCTATTCCCTATCATAAGCCGCATTGGAAATTTTTACAGCGAAAGCGGGCGTATTTGGGCGAAAAGGAAAAGAAAAAAAAAGCCGGGTAGCGAGCCCGGCAAGCGACAGTACAACAAACTCTTATTGTGGAGAGTGCGGGTCAAACCAATCGTCGGCGCTTTCCCACGTCTCTTGCAGGATGTCGGTGATGAGCGCCTTGTCTTCTTTGCTGCCGCCCAGGACGGTAATACCGTTGGCGCTGGCATACCGTACCTGAAGCTGAGAGTCGGAAAACCGTTTATCAATGCGCAGATGTAATTCTTTGCTCAACGCCTCCAGAGCACCGGCAGGAAGCGGTGTCGATTTGGCGAGGGTGATTTCAATTCGCATTTGTGTGTTCTCACTGTATCAGTGCCTGTTTATTTATACAGTATACGGCAAGAGGGCGCAACCGTTATGGCCGTTTTGCCGCGATGCCCATGGCTTGACGTTCACCGGCGGAACACGCCGACCGTTCGGTTATTGACCGCTTTCGTCAACCACCGTCCAATTCAGCGTCTGATCGGCGAGGAAGGGCACCAGCGTCTCGCCATCGCCGTCCGCCAGAGGGATAGTCGCAGGTTGGCGATGGGTCTCACGGCGCAGCGTAATAAAATCCTCATTAAGCGGCAAACCGTAGAAGCGCGGGCCGTTAAGCGAACAAAACGCTTCCAAATGCGCCAGCGCACCGATTTCCTCGAACACCGTCGCGTAGGCCGGTAGAGCGGCGGGGGCGTTGAAAACCCCGGCACAGCCGCAATCCGACTCTTTACGCGCTCTGGCGTGCGGCGCGGTATCGGTACCGAGAAATAGGCGGTCGCAGCCGCTGGCTACCGCGGCGCGCAATGCCTGCTGGTGCACGTTACGCTTAAGGATCGGCAGGCAGTAAAGGTGGGGGCGTACCCCCCCCACGAGCATATGGTTGCGGTTAAACATCAGGTGTTGCGGGGTAATGGTGGCGGCCAAATAAGCATCACCGGCCAGCACATAGTCGGCGGCTTCTTTGGTGGTGATATGTTCAAAAACGATTTTTAGCGCCGGGAACTGGCGGCGGATCGGCGCCATGACCTGTTCAATAAAGCGCGCCTCGCGATCGAAGATATCAATATCCGCCGCCGTCACTTCGCCGTGTATCAGCAGCGGCATACCGATGGTCTGCATCGCCTCGAACAGAGGATAAATCGCGGCAATATTAGTGACCCCGTGCTGGGAGTTGGTGGTGGCATTGGCCGGATAGAGCTTGGCGGCGGTAAACACCCCCTGACGGTGCCCATCAATCAGCGTTTGCCTGTCCAGCGAATCCGTCAAGTAACAGGTCATCAACGGCGTAAAGCGGTGACCTGCCGGCAGCGCAGCCAAAATACGTTCGCGGTAGGCTATCGCCTGGGCGAGGGTGGTAATGGGCGGCGTCAGATTGGGCATGATGATCGCCCGACCAAAATAACGGCTGGTGTAGGGCAGCACCGTGCGCAACATATCATCGTCGCGCAAATGAACATGCCAGTCGTCGGGCCGGCGGATTTTCAGTACTGCGGGCTGTGCGGTCATGGGGTCTAGCTCCGGTTAAGCAGGGTAAAATCATCGCGCTTTGAACATCACGGCGGGGTACAAGAATAAGCGTAAAGCGCAGTCATTGCATCAATTTCTTGGCCCATGGCGGGACGCTGCACGGACAAAAAAAGACCCGCCGAAGCGGGTCTGGGTTGCGAGGCGTTACAGCGGATCCGGCGTGTCAGGACGGGTTGCCGGGGCGGTCGCCTGCTTATCCGCGGCGTGGCCGCCGGCGGCGCCACGACCGTCGAACCGATAATCTGGCCGTTGCCAGTCGCTGACCGGCAGCGGCGAAGGCGTATAGGCCGGCGCTGGTGCTTTGGTCATCGGCGCGCTGGCATGATGCTTGAAGCGCATTGCGGGGGTGTCTGGCGATACCGGCAACGGACGACCTTCCTGCGTCAGCGGCGGGCTGACGGGCGGCGGCATATGACGGGCGGCGTCTTCAGCCGCAGCGGATGGCGTTGGCTGCGCGGTGCCGACATTCTGACCGTCCGCGGCCGGAACGACCGGGGGCAATGCAGCGCCGGGGAACGGCTCGGAGACGGCGGCGGCGTCCGCATTGGCCGTATCGTCAGGGCGTGACGCATCGTGCGTCTCGGGCAGCGTAACGTCCTGTGCCGAATTAACCGGACGTTCGCCGTCATGGGACGCGACCGGATGCGGCGGCGCTGCCAAATCAGCGGAACGCTCCTCCTCGTGGGCGGCGACCGGCTGCGACGGCGGCGCCAAATCGGCGGGGCGCTCCTCCTCGTGGGCGGCGACCGGCTGCGACGGTGCTGCCAAATCGGCGGAATGCTCCTCCTCGTGGGCGGCGACCGACTGCGACGGTGCTGCCAAATCGGCGGGGCGCTCCTCCTCGTGGACGGCGACCGACTGCGACGGTGCTGCCAAATCGGCGGGGCGCTCCTCCTCGTGGGCGGCGACCGGCTGCGACGGCGGTACCAAATTGGCGGAACGCTCCTCTTCGTGGGCGGCGACCGGCTGCGACGGTGCTGCCAAATCGGCGGGGCGCTCCTCCTCGTGGGCGGCGACCGGCTGCGACGCCGGACCCGAATCGGCATGACGTTCTTCATCGCGTTGTTCAAGCGACAGCGGTGCGGTTGCGGCGTTGGGGGTGGCCGGTGCGACAATAGGCTGTGCTGGCGCTTGCGAGACATCGTCGCCATCATCAGCCGTTGGCGTCACGGCGCTGCCGGCAGCCGGTTCGGCCCGCTCGATCTCCCGCTGCGCCACCGGCTGCTCGCCTGGGGCGATCACCGGCGGCACGTCATCAGCGGCAGCTTCCTGCGCAGGCGACGGTATCAGCGGTACCAGCGTTGACGGCGGCAGCTGTTGGCTGTTTAGCGCCTCGCTGACCGTCGCGGCTGCGGCTTCGCCCGCCGGCGTAACGGCAAACGCCGCCTGTTCCTGACCCGCGGTAACATCGGTACCTGCAGCCACATCGGCGCCGGCGTCATGTTCCGGTTGCTCAATGGGGGTAACGGGATAGCTCACCCAGACTTTACCCGAGGCCATTTCCGGCGACACTACCGCGCTGGTAAGCGGTACCGGCGATGAGAGCGGATAACGTTCGTCACGGTAGCGGCGACGGCGTTGACCGCTGACGCGCAGATGACGGGGTGAACGGCGTGAACGGCGCGGCAAGCCCGCCTCGTTGCCGTTACGTCCGCCGTCGGCATTGCCGGCCTCGAGCGCGACATCATTTTCACTTTGCAAACCGTCGATATCGTCATCTTGGCTTTCCACCGCCGCATTGAAAGCGGCCGTAGCGCTTTCCGCCGAGTCTGATGTCGGCGCGGCGGCGGGGGGAGCGGCCCGATCGCCGACGCGGATTTTGCGGTTCAGCGCGCGACGCTGGCGGCGCGGCTGGGCCTGAATCGGTTTATCTTCCTCGCTGGCGGTGTCGTCTGGCGCTATTTCGGCCGGCAGCGCTTTCAATTCCTGCTCGGCGACTTGCGCTTTCGGCTCCTGCTGACGGCGCCGTTGGCGATCCTGGCGGGGTTCACGGCGCGATTGTTGCACCTGCTCTTCCTGCTGAGTCTCGCCAATCATCTCGCCCGCGGTCTCCGTCTCGGTGACGGCCTGGGGACGTTTGCGGCGCGTATCGTCGCGACCTTCGCGGCGTTCGCGCGGCTGACGGCTTTCCTGACCGGTGCGGGTCGACTCGTTGTTGCGCTCGCGTCGGCCACTCGGTTGACGGCGTTGACCGCGGCGATCCTGACGCTCCTGACGGCGCGGCGTTTCCGTTTCGGGCGGCGTCTCAACGACAACCGCTTCGGCGGCGTTGGTTTCCGTCTGCTGCGTCGGGGTGCCGATGAGGGATTTGAAGCCGGCCACCAGGCGGCCAAACAGGCCGCGGGAAGCGCCCGCGGTTTCTACCGCGGCGGCAGGCGCTGCCTGCACCACGGTTTCAGCGGCGGCGGGTTTCTCGCTGGCCAGCGGCGGATCGGGCATAACAAAGGCCGCCAGCGCCGGCTGCTCGGGGCGCTTGCGCTCTGCGGCGGGCTCCTCCGACGGCTGGATCATTTCCGCTTCGTGCAATTGAGGCAGCAGATAGCTCAGCGTCGGGGCCTCTTCGCCTTTGCGCACGCGCAACACCGCATAATGCGGGGTCTGCATTTGATCGTTCGGAACGATAATCGCCCGTACGCCGCCTTGACGTTTCTCGATGGCGTTGACGGCTTCGCGCTTCTCGTTTAACAAATAGGAGGCGATAGGCACCGGCACGATGGCATGAACTTCGTGGGTATTCTCTTTCAGCGCTTCTTCTTCGATAAGCCGCAGTATGGAAAGGGAAAGGGATTCGTTATCACGGATAGTGCCGGTGCCGCCGCAGCGGGGGCAGACGTGATGGCTCGATTCACCCAGCGACGGACTCAGGCGCTGACGGGAGAGCTCCAGCAGACCGAAGCGGGAGATGCGGCCTATCTGAATGCGGGCACGATCCTGGCGCACCGACTCGCGCAGGCAATTTTCCACTTCTCGCTGATGGCGCACCGGCGTCATATCGATGAAGTCGATAACGATCAGACCGCCCAGGTCGCGCAGACGCAGCTGACGGGCGATTTCATCGGCCGCTTCAAGGTTGGTATTGAAAGCGGTTTCTTCAATATCGCCGCCGCGGGTTGAACGCGCGGAGTTGATATCAATAGCGGTAAGCGCCTCGGTGGTGTCGATGACAATGGAACCGCCGGAGGGCAATCGCACTTCACGCTGAAATGCGGATTCAATCTGTGATTCGATCTGGTAGTGGCTGAACAGAGGGATTTCACCGCTGTAGAGTTTAATCTTACTGGTGAAATCCGGGCGGCCAAGCGACGCGATATGCTCCTTCGCCAGGTCCAGCACTTTGGGATTATCGATCAGAATTTCGCCGATATCGGGCCGTAAATAATCGCGGAAAGCGCGGACGATAACATTACTTTCCTGGTGAATCAAAAACGGCGCCGGGCGCCCTTCGGCGGCCTTCTTTATCGCTTGCCAGTGTTTGAGGCGAAAGGCAAGATCCCATTGCAGCGCATCGGCCGATTTGCCGACGCCGGCGGTGCGGACGATAAGCCCCATACCGTCAGGGAGTTCAAGGGAGGACAGCGCTTCTTTCAGCTCGGTGCGGTCGTCGCCTTCGATACGGCGCGAAATCCCGCCCGCGCGCGGATTGTTCGGCATCAGCACCAGATAGCTGCCGGCCAGGCTGATAAAGGTGGTCAGCGCCGCGCCTTTATTACCCCGTTCCTCTTTGTCCACCTGCACGATGACTTCCTGACCTTCACGCAGCACATCCTTGATATTGGGTCTGCCATGGGAAGAATATTGAGGAGGAAAGTACTCGCGGGAAATTTCTTTAAGGGGAAGGAAACCGTGGCGCTCGGCGCCATAATCCACAAACGCCGCTTCCAGGCTGGGTTCAATACGGGTGATTTTACCCTTGTAGATATTGGCTTTTTTTTGCTCATGCCCGGGGCTCTCAATATCCAGGTCATACAGCCGCTGGCCATCTACCAGAGCAACGCGCAACTCCTCCTGTTGAGTTGCGTTAATTAACATTCTTTTCATCGTAACTTACTCATTTTTTATGCATTGGCATCAGAGCTGCGGGCAAAAAACCGCATGGCCGGGTAATCACCGACGACCCCGTGACTTGGCGCAAAGCCGTCAACCTCACGGTTGTCGCTTGCTAAGGGGCGCATTATTTCGGTAGCCTGTTTCCCATAACGGAAAACAGCACTTTTACAGGGGAATAACGTCTGATGGTTATTGCCAGAACGGATTCCTTTTGCCGACCAAGCTGCAATCCGCAGCCCGCTAACTGCCCGAATTAGCCATTACGTCTTACGCCATTGCCGCGTTTAGGCTAAACCAGACAAATTCAAAATTCCTCGATTACTCGTCCTAGACGCGAAAGCGTGGAAAGTAAATGCATTATTCCACTGCTGACACGCATATAGCAAGACGACTTTAGCCATCGATGACAAGTTTCAGACCCATCCTGATGGCTTCTCACAGAATAGCGTAAAGAGGCCACCGGACCAGAAAAAACCTTTTACCGATGAAACCACAGTTAAGCACATAAAAAGAAGTGGCGCTATGGTGTCGGTATATTTAGAATCCCGGCCCATGAATGAGAATAATCCCGGCGTACATTTTATCACCATCACCGCAGACGAAGCCGGTCAGCGGATAGACAATTTTTTGCGTACGCACCTCAAAGGGGTGCCGAAAAGCATGATTTACCGCATCGTGCGTAAAGGTGAAGTACGCGTCAATAAAAAAAGGGTAAAACCGGAATACAAACTGCAAAATGATGATGAAGTGCGTATTCCACCGGTACGACGGTCGGATGACGAGCAGGCGCCTGTTTCCACCGGGCTCGATAAAGTCGCCGCGTTAAATGACGCCGTGCTTTATGAAGACGATTATCTGCTGATTCTGAATAAACCGGCCGGCACGGCCGTGCATGGCGGCAGCGGTCTGAGTTTTGGCGTTATTGAAGGCCTGCGCGCCCTGCGCCCCGATGCGCGCTTTCTGGAATTGGTTCACCGCCTGGATCGGGACACCTCCGGCGTGCTGTTGGTGGCCAAGAAACGTTCGGCGCTGCGCGCGCTGCATGAGCAATTGCGCGCCAAGGGGATGCAAAAGGACTATCTGGCGCTGGTGCGCGGTCAGTGGCAGTCCCACGTTAAAACGGTCGCGGCGCCGTTGCTGAAGAATATCCTCGCCAGCGGCGAGCGCATCGTGCGGGTAAACAGCGAGGGAAAACCGTCGGAAACCCGTTTCAAGGTGGAAGAGCGGTTTACGCTGGCCACGCTGGTCAGGGCGAGTCCGATCACCGGGCGCACCCATCAGATTCGGGTTCATGCCCAACATGCCGGCCATCCCATCGCGTTTGACAATCGCTACGGCGACGGTGCGTTCGATCAGCAACTAACCGGGTGCGGTCTGAATCGCCTGTTTTTGCATGCCGCCGCGCTGCGCTTTGATCATCCCGGCAGCGGCGAAATGCTGCGGATAGAAGCGCCGCTGGATGCGCCGCTGCGCCAGTGCCTGCTGTATCTGCGCGCCCATCATAAATAGCCGTTTCGGGCGCGCGCCCGCTGTTAACGGTTACGCCCGCAGCGGATTCACCCCCTCCCGGCGCAACATGTCGGCGAGTGCCAGCAGCGGCAGCCCGATCAAGGTATTGGGATCGCGGCCTTCCAGCGCCTCGAACAGCGCGATCCCCAAGCCTTCGCACTGAAAACTGCCCGCACACTGCAAAGGTTGTTCCAAACGCACATAGCCGGCGATTTCCGCGTCCTCCAGCGTCCGGAAATGGACGACAAAGGGCTCCATACACGTCTGTAGCCGTCCGCTGGCGCTGTTAAGCAGTGCCAGACCGGTGTAGAACGTTACCGCTTTACCGGAAGCGCGGGTGAGCTGCGCAATGGCATTCGCTTCCGTTAACGGCTTACCCGTGATTTGACCCGCTAACACGCAGCACTGATCGGAACCGATTATCAGGTGGTGGGGATATCTGTCGGCCAGCGCCTGCGCTTTCGCGCTGGCCAAACGCTGCACCATTTGCGCCGCCGTTTCGCCGGCGAGCGGGGTTTCATCGATATCTGGCGCCAGGTAATCAAACGGTATTTTCAGCTTCTCCAGCAGCGCGCGGCGGTAAGGGGAAGAGGCGGTAAGGGGAAGAGGAGGCCAACACAATTTTATTCATGACACTGTTACCCGCAGTATGGCGAAAATGACCGCCGCATTTTAAACTGTCCGGCGTCAATAATGCGAATATGGGGGAAAAGCGGTGCAAAACACCCTTTTTCTTTGACTCCCGCCCGTTACAAAGTTAATATGCGCGCCCTATGCAAAAGGTAAAATTACCCTTGACCATTGATGCGGTACGCACCGCTCAGAAACGCCTGGACTACGCTGGAGTCTATGCGCCTGAGCGGGTAACGCGTGTTGCCGAATCCGTGGTGAGTGTGGAGAGTGATGTCGAGGCCGCGTTGTCGTTCGCAATCGATAACCAGCGCCTGGCGGTGATTAGCGGCCACGCGGACGTAGAGGTAACTCTGCGCTGCCAGCGTTGCAACCAGCCGTTTGCGCATCAGGTTCACACGACATTCAGTTTCAGTCCGGTCGTCAGCGACGAGCAGGCTGAGGCGTTGCCGGAAGCGTATGAGGCGGTCTACGTCGATGAATTTGGCGAGGTGGATTTGTTGGCAATGATTGAAGATGAAATTATTCTTTCTTTGCCTATCGCGCCGGTGCATGATCCTGAACACTGTGAAGTGTCCGCAACGGAACAGGTATTTGGTAAACTACCCGCCGAGGCGGAAAAACCTAATCCATTTTCCGTATTAGCCAGTTTAAAGCATAAGTAATCGAGGAGTAAGGTCCATGGCCGTACAACAAAATAAACCCACCCGTTCCAAACGTGGTATGCGCCGTTCTCACGACGCGCTGACCACCTCCACTGTATCAGTGGACAAAGCTTCCGGTGAAACCCACCTGCGTCACCACATCACCGCCGACGGTTTCTACCGCGGTCGTAAAGTTATCGCCAAGTAATTCCCAAGGCGATACATTGAGACGTCTAACCCTTGCGTTAGATGCAATGGGCGGTGACTTTGGTCCCGCCGTGACGGTGCCTGCAGCATTGCAGGCACTGGTCTCATATCCGCAACTTGAACTGCTGCTCGTCGGCAATCCCGCAGCGATTAATCCTTTACTGGTAAAAACCGATTCCGTTCTGCGCGAGCGATTGACGGTCATACCCGCTGAATCGGTTATTACCAGTGACGCCAAACCGTCGCAGGCCATACGGGCCAGCCGCGGGACATCCATGCGCGTTGCGCTGGAGCTTATCAAGGACGGCCGCGCCCAGGCCTGCGTCAGCGCCGGCAATACCGGCGCGCTGATGGGGCTGGCGAAGCTGGTGCTAAAACCCCTCGACGGTATTGAGCGGCCGGCGCTGATGGTGGTTTTGCCCCATCAAAAGCAGGGCAAAACGGTGGTGCTGGATTTGGGCGCCAACGTCGCCTGCGATGGTTCGATGCTGGCGCAATTCGCCGTCATGGGCGCGGTGATGGCGGAGCACATCGTGGGGGTGAATAACCCGCGCGTAGCGCTTTTGAATATCGGCGAGGAAGAAACCAAGGGCCTCGACCCTATTCAGCACGCGGCGGCACTGTTACGAGATGTTCCGTCAATCAATTATATCGGCTATCTTGAAGCCAATGAATTATTGACGGGAAAAACCGATGTCCTGGTCTGTGACGGTTTTGTTGGTAACGTCACATTAAAGACTATGGAAGGGGTGATAAGAGTTTTTCTGTCATTGCTGAAATCCTCTGGGGAAAGCGGCAGGCAGGGTTGGCTGATGCAATGGGTCAAGCGCTGGATGAAACGTCGCCTGATTCGTCAATTCGGGCAACTGAATCCCGACCAATATAATGGCGCTTGCCTGATAGGTTTGCGAGGCACCGTAATTAAAAGCCACGGTGCGGCAAATCAGCGCGCGTTTACCGCCGCTATCGAACAGGCAATGCAAGCGGTGGAGCGGCAGATCCCGGAGCGGATTGCCGCACGCCTGGATGCGGTACTACCCAAGAGTGATTAAGCGTACATGTTTACTAAGATTCTCGGTACCGGGAGCTATCTTCCGGCGCAAATTCGGTCCAACGCCGACCTGGAAAAAATGGTGGACACTTCGGATGAGTGGATTGTCACCCGAACCGGCATCCGTGAACGCCGCATCGCCAGTGCCGATGAAACCGTCTCCAGTATGGGGCGTCATGCCGCTGAACAAGCGCTGAATATGGCCGGCATCGAGGCGGAAAAAGTCGGCATGGTGATTGTTGCCACCACCTCGTCCAGCCACGCGTTTCCCAGTTCAGCCTGTCAGATTCAGCGCGACCTGGGGATCAACGACTGCATCGCTTTCGATATGGCGGCGGCCTGCGCCGGTTTTGCCTATGCGCTCGGGGTAGCGGACACCTATATCAAAAACGGCGCGGTCGAGTATGCGCTGGTGGTAGGGTCCGATACGTTAAGCCATACCCTGGACCCCGAGGATCGCGGTACGTTGATTCTGTTCGGTGACGGGGCGGGCGCGGTGGTACTCGGACGCTCGGCGACACCGGGCATCATTTCCACGCATCTGCACGCCGATGGCCGCTATGGCGATCTGCTGACGCTTCCGTATCATAATCGCCTGGATCCCGCCGCTTCCGCTTACCTGACGATGTCGGGTAACGAAGTGTTCAAGGTGGCGGTCACCGAACTGGCGCATATCGTTGACGAAACGCTCAGCGCCAACGCGCTCGATCGCAGCGAGCTGGACTGGCTGGTGCCGCATCAGGCCAACCTGCGCATCATTACCGCCACCGCCAAACGCCTGGGAATGGGCATGGAAAAAGTGGTGGTCACACTGGATAGGCACGGCAATACCTCCGCCGCTTCGGTGCCGCTGGCGCTCGATGAAGCGGTGCGCGACGGTCGCATTCAGCCGGGACAGCTGGTGCTGCTTGAAGCCTTTGGTGGCGGTTTCACCTGGGGCTCGGCGCTGTTACGGTTTTAATCTACAGGAAGCATAATAATGACTGTTTTTGCCATGGTATTTCCAGGACAGGGCTCCCAGACGGTGGGGATGCTGGCGGAGCTGGCGGCGGAGCACGCGGTGGTCGAGGCGACGTTCGCCGAAGCGTCCGCCGCTCTGGGCTATGATTTGTGGCAGCGGGTGCAGCAAGGCCCGGCTGAAGAGCTGAACAAAACCTGGCAGACCCAGCCGGCATTATTGGCGTCATCTGTTGCCCTGTGGCGCGTCTGGCAGCAGCAGGCCGGACGGGCGCCGGCGCTGCTGGCTGGTCACAGTCTAGGCGAGTATTCGGCGCTGGTTTGCGCCGGCAGTCTGGATTTCACCGCGGCAATTGCGCTGGTGGCGCTGCGCGGCAAACTAATGCAGGAAGCGGTACCGGCCGGTAGCGGCGCAATGTCCGCTATCATCGGGCTGGACAACGATGCTATTGCCGCCGCCTGTGAGCGGGCGGCTCAGGGGCAAGTGGTTTCGCCGGTGAATTTCAATTCGCCGGGTCAGGTGGTTATCGCCGGGCATAAGGAAGCGGTGGAACGGGCCGGCGTATTCTGTAAGGAAGCCGGGGCTAAGCGCGCGTTGCCGTTGCCGGTCAGCGTGCCGTCCCATTGTGCCCTGATGAAGCCCGCCGCGGAGAAACTGGCGCAGGCGTTGGAAGCGGTAACATTTGTCGCGCCGCAGATCCCGGTGATCAATAACGTTGATGTACGCGCGGAGCAGGATCCGGCGGCCATCCGTCAAGCATTGGTGCGCCAGCTTTATAGCCCGGTGCGCTGGACTGAAACCGTGGAGTACCTTGCGGCCCAGGGCGTAGAGGTGTTGTTGGAAGTCGGCCCGGGTAAGGTGCTTACCGGACTCACCAAACGTATTGTCGGCACCCTGTCGGGCGCGGCGGTGAACGATCCCGCCTCGCTGGCCGCAGCGATTGAACTTTAACATTGGGGTTACAGATGAGCTTTGAAGGTAAAATTGCGCTGGTGACCGGCGCTAGCCGGGGTATTGGCCGCGCGATAGCGGAAACGCTCGCGGCGCGTGGCGCGACTGTGATTGGTACCGCTACCAGTGAATCAGGCGCGGCTGCTATCAGCGCCTATCTGGGCGACAGCGGTAAAGGAATGGAATTGGATGTTTCCAGTAACGATTCCATCGAGGCTTTTTTAGAGAAAATGCGCGCAGAATTTGGCGACGCGGATATTTTAGTGAATAATGCGGGCATTACGCGTGATAATCTGCTGATGCGCATGAAAGAAGACGAATGGCAGTCTATTCTTGATACTAATCTGACGTCCGTATTCCGCATGTCGAAAGCGGTAATGCGGGCCATGATGAAAAAGCGCTACGGCAGAATTATTACAATCGGTTCTGTTGTTGGCGCCATGGGCAATGCGGGACAGGCCAATTATGCCGCCGCCAAGGCGGGGTTAATTGGCTTTAGTAAATCGCTGGCGCGTGAAGTCGCCTCGCGCGGCATTACGGTCAACGTGGTGGCGCCGGGATTTATCGCGACAGATATGACCGAAGCGTTGACAGATGAGCACCGTGCGGGCATTTTGTCCCAGATTCCGGCAAATCGTCTCGGCTATCCGAAAGAAATCGCCAGTGCTGTCGCTTTTTTCGCCTCTGAGGAGGCGGCATACATTACCGGCGAAACGATACATGTCAATGGCGGCATGTATATGCTGTAAAAAGCACGAAAATCATTTGCGTTATTTGTGGTAAAAACCGCAAAATAGCATAAAATCGTGGTTCGACCAGCCGGGATTGAGTTGCATCTTTTTCAACATTTTATACACTACGAAAACCATCGCGTAAGCGAGTTTTGATAGGAAATTTAAGAGTATGAGCACTATCGAAGAAAGCGTTAAGGCAATCATCGCTGAGCAACTGGGCGTTAAGAAAGAAGAAGTCGTAAATAATGCTTCTTTCGTTGACGACCTCGGCGCTGACTCTCTTGACACCGTTGAGCTGGTAATGGCGCTGGAAGAAGAGTTCGATACCGAAATTCCGGACGAAGAAGCTGAGAAAATCACTACTGTTCAGGCAGCAATTGATTTTATTCAGGCAAGCCAGCAGTAAGCGAACATCCCTAGGCGGTCACTCGACCGCCTAAGTTTTTAGTCCCACAGTAAACTATTTTCCCTCCCTGGAGGACAAACGTGTCTAAGCGTCGAGTAGTTGTGACCGGACTTGGCATGTTGTCTCCTGTCGGCAATACCGTAGAATCTACGTGGAGCGCGCTCCTTGCCGGACAGAGTGGCATCGGCCTGATCGACCATTTTGATACTACTGCCTATGCAACACGTTTTGCAGGCTTAGTTAAAAATTTTAATTCTGAAGATTATCTGTCGCGCAAAGAAGCCCGCAAGATGGATGCCTTCATCCAGTATGGCGTCGCCGCCGGCCTCCAGGCAATGCAGGACTCCGGCCTGGTGGTAACCGAAGAAAACGCCGATCGTATCGGCGCGGCCATCGGTTCGGGTATCGGCGGCCTGGGGCTGATTGAAGAGAATCACAGCGCCCTGGTGAACGGCGGACCGCGCAAAATCAGTCCGTTCTTCGTCCCCTCGACCATTGTCAATATGGTGGCAGGCCATTTGTCCATCATGTGTGGCCTGCGCGGGCCGAGCATCTCCATTGCCACCGCCTGTACCACCGGCGTGCATAATATCGGCCATGCGGCGCGCATTATCGCTTATGACGACGCGGACGTGATGCTGGCGGGGGGCGCCGAGAAAGGCAGCACGCCGCTGGGCGTCGGCGGTTTTGGCGCGGCGCGGGCGCTGTCGACCCGCAACGACGATCCCCAGGCCGCAAGCCGTCCTTGGGATCGCGACCGCGACGGTTTCGTTCTTGGCGACGGCGCGGGCGTGATGGTGCTGGAGGAGTATGAGCACGCCAAACGGCGCGGCGCGAAAATCTACGCCGAAGTGGTCGGATTTGGCATGAGCAGCGATGCGTACCACATGACCTCGCCGCCGGATGACGGCGCCGGCGCCGCGCGATCGATGATCAACGCGCTACGCGATGCGGGCATAACGCCGGCGCAGGTGGCCTATATCAATGCGCACGGTACCTCGACGCCCGCCGGCGATAAAGCCGAAACCCAGGCGGTGAAAGCGGTATTCGCCGAGTCCGCCGGCAAAGTGATGGTGAGCTCCACGAAGTCGATGACGGGGCATCTGCTGGGGGCGGCCGGCGCTATTGAAGCCATCTTCAGCGTGTTGGCGTTACGCGATCAGGCGATTCCTCCGACCATTAATCTGGATAATCCCGACGAAGGTTGCGACCTGGACTATGTGCCGAAAGAAGCGCGTCAGGTCAAGGGGATGGATTACACCTTGTGCAACTCGTTCGGCTTCGGCGGCACCAACGGCTCGCTGGTGTTCCGCGCGATTTAATCGTAGCATGTTGCTTAATGGCCCGTTATCGGGCCATTTTTTTTAGTCTTTCGCGACCGACCCAGAGGAGGTGAAATGTATTGGATCAACGGTATCCCGCAGGCACAATTGCCGCTCACCGATCGTGCCGTACATTTCGGCGATGGTTTCTTCACCACCGCCCGGTTGCTTAATGGAGACATTCCTCTGCTGACGTGGCATCTCGAACGGCTGGCGCAGGCGGGGCAGCGGTTGCTGTTCGCGCCATTCGATGTCGACGCCCTGCGTGGTGAAATGCTGGCGGCCGCACACGGCGGCGGCGATGGCGTGATCAAAGCGCTGATAAGCCGCGGCAGCGGCGGCAGGGGCTATAGCTTTCGCGGCTGCGACGCGCCGCAGCGCATCGTTGCGCGCACTCCTGCGCCGGCGCAGTATCCCCGCTGGCGCCAGGAAGGCGTGCGGCTGAGCCTAAGCCCGGTGCGCCTGGCGCGTAATCCGCTGCTGGCGGGTATTAAGCACAATAACCGTTTGGAGCAGGTGCTCGTGCGCGCCCACCTGGACCGCGACGGCGCGGACGAGGCGCTGGTGCTGGACACTGAGGGTGTGGTGGTGGAGTGTTGCAGCGCCAATCTTTTCTGGCGCCAAGGGCGAGAGGTGTTCACCCCCGCGCTGCGTTATGCCGGCGTCGCCGGCGTGATGCGTCGCCACGTCATGTCGCTGCTGCCGACGCTGGGCTACTCGCTGGAGGAAGTGAGCGTCGGGCCCGACGCCCTGGACACGGCGGATGAGGTGTTTATCACCAACGCCCTGTTGCCGGTGGTGCCGGTGTGGGCGATAGACAGCCGGCAGTATGCCGACAGAACGCTCTACCTGCAGCTTAGTCCGCTGTGTTGACCGACGCCGGACGTGAAGTCGTTATGTTGATTTTTGGCCGGTGTGCGACCGGCCTGTTGGTTTGGAAGGGAACGTGAATTTATCGATGAAAAAGAAAAGGCTTCTCATCATCCTGCCGCTGGTGCTGGTAGCGCTGGCCGTCGGCTGCCTGTTGCGGATCAAACATTTTGCCGCTGAGCCATTGATCCTCAAGCAGGAAACAATTTTTACCTTGCCGGCCGGAACCGGTCGCGACGGTCTGCAACAGTTGCTGCGTAGACAGCATTTGGCGCGACATCTCGGCTGGCTGCCGTGGCTGATGGAGCTGGAGCCGTCGTTGGCGCCGGTCAAGGCCGGCACCTATCGGCTGAAGCCGGGAATGACGGTGCGCGATCTGCTGCAACTGCTGGTCAGCGGCAAAGAGGCGCAGTTTGCCATCCGTTTTATTGAAGGATCAACGCTGAAAGAGTGGCTGGTCATTCTCGGACGGGCGCCGTATATGAAACACGATCTGCAGGGCGCCACTGCGCAGACGCTGGGCGCGAAACTCGGTGAGGCGGCGGATAGCGTGCTGGAGGGGCAGTTTTATCCCGACACCTATCTTTATACCGCCAATACTCCCGAAAGCGCGATTCTCAAGCGCGCGCGTCAGCGCATGAATACTAGCCTGGCGCAGATCTGGCAGGGACGGGCCGAGGGCCTGCCGTACAAGACCCCGCAGGCGCTGTTGACCATGGCCTCCATCATTGAAAAAGAGACCGGGGTGAAAGAGGAGCGGGCGCGCGTTGCGTCGGTGTTTATTAACCGGCTGCGTATCGGCATGAAACTGCAAACCGACCCAACGGTTATCTACGGTATGGGCGAAAATTATCGCGGCAGTATTACGCGGCAGGATTTAACGACGCCGACGCCGTATAATACCTATATCATTACCGGGCTGCCGCCGACGCCGATTGCGATGCCCGGCCAGGCTTCACTGGAGGCGGCTGCGCACCCAGAGAAAAGCGCCTACCTCTATTTCGTCGCCGACGGGCGCGGTGGTCATGTGTTTACCACCAATTTGGCGAGCCATAACCAGGCGGTACAGCACTATCGCCAGCGGCAGAACGCAAAGGAAAACCATGAACAGTAAATTCATCGTGATCGAGGGGCTGGAAGGCGCCGGCAAAACCAGCGCGATTGCCGAGGTGGTCGAGGTTCTGCGTCAGCAGGGTATTCGCGATGTGATATTTACCCGCGAACCGGGCGGTACGCCGCTGGCGGAGGCGCTGCGCGTGCTGATCAAAGACGGCGTGGGCGATGAGCCCGTCACCGATCGTGCGGAATTGCTGATGCTTTATGCCGCGCGGGTACAGCTGGTGGAAGGGGTTATCAAGCCGGCGCTGGCCCGCGGCGCCTGGGTGGTGGGCGATCGCCACGATCTCTCGTCGCAGGCCTATCAGGGCGGCGGACGCGGCATGGATACGCGCCTGTTGCAAACGCTGCGCGATGCGGTACTGGGCGAGTTCCGCCCCGACCTGACGCTGTATCTGGACATTCCGCCGGCGCTGGGTCTGGCCCGCGCCCGCGCCCGCGGCGAGCTGGATCGGATCGAAGTGGAGTCGCTGGCGTTTTTCGAGCGTACCCGCGCCCGCTATCAGGCGTTGGCGGCGGCGGACGCGCGTATCGCGACCATTGACGCCAGCCAGCCGCTCGCCGCGGTGAGCGCCGCGATCCGCGCCCGCCTGACGCAATGGCTACGCGCGCAGGCGCCGTCGCCATGAAATGGTATCCCTGGCTCAACGCCCCCTACCGACAAATCCTGTCTCGTTATCAGCAGGGGCGCGGGCATCACGCCCTGCTGCTGCACAGCCAGCCCGGCAACGGCGAGGCGTCGCTGTGCTACGCCCTCAGCCGCTGGCTCATGTGCCGGCAGCCGGACGGTAGCAAAAGCTGCGGGGTCTGCCACAGCTGCCGGCTGATGATGGCCGGCAATCATCCCGACTTTTATCAACCGGAGCCGGAAAAGGGGCGACAGACTCTGGGAGTGGACAGTATCCGCGCCATTATCGATAGCGTCTATGGCCGCGCCCGCCAGGGGGGGGGGAAGGTGGTCTGGCTGCCCCACGCCGAGCAACTCACCGAGCAGGCGGCCAACGCACTGTTGAAAACCCTGGAAGAGCCGCCGGAGGACACCTATTTTCTGCTGGTCTGTGAAACGCCGGCGCGTCTGTTGCCCACGCTGAGAAGCCGATGCCTTTATTGGCCGCTGCCGGCCCCGAATGAGGCGCTGGGCCTGCGCTGGTTACGACAGGCGGGTTTTGACGACTCACTTTCCGCTTGCACCGCGCTGCGCCTGTGCGCTAACGCGCCGCTGGCGGCGGAAGCGTTACTTCAGCCGGCGCGCTGGCAGGCGCGGCTGGCGCTGTGCGCGGCGTTGCAGGATGCGTTGGCCAACGGCGATTTTCTGGCGCTATTGCCGGCGTTGAATCGGGATAAAGACGACGAGCCGCTGCATTGGCTGCTTAGCCTGCTGACCGATGCGTTGAAGTGGCAGCAGGGCGCGCAGGAATACCTGGTCAACGCCGACAGGACGTCGCTGGTTACCGCGCTGGCGGCGCGCTGGCCGGCCGGCGTACTGCACGCGCAGTGGCAGCAGTGGCTGCTATGTTTGCGCCAGTGCCGGGAGATAAGCGGCGTTAATCGCGAATTATTGCTGACCCACCATTTGCTTAATTGGGAGCAGGGCGTTGCCGATACCTATGTTTCCCAGTGATTTAGGATAAGGTTGAACTATGTTTTTAGTGGATTCCCATTGCCATCTTGATGGTCTGGATTACCAAGCGCTGCATCGGGATGTGGCGGATGTCGCGGCCAAGGCGCGCGCGCGTGACGTGAAACTGATGCTGGCGGTCTGTACCACATTGCCGGGCTTTCACGCCATGACGGCGATGATCGGCCGACGCGATGATGTGCTGTTTTCCTGCGGTATCCATCCCCTGAATCTTGATGAACCTTACGATTTCGCCGAGCTGCGGCGTCTGGCGGCGGGTGAGGGCGTGGTGGCGCTGGGTGAAACCGGTCTGGATTACTATTACCAGCAGGATAACAAGGCGCAGCAGCAGGCGGTGTTCCGCGAACATATTCGCGTGGGACGCACGCTGAATAAACCGGTCATCGTACATACGCGCAGCGCCCGTGAAGACACCCTGGCCATCTTGCACGAGGAGCAGGCCAGTGATTGCGGCGGCGTGCTTCACTGCTTTACCGAAGATCAGGCGACCGCCAAGGCGTTACTGGATATGGGTTTCTACATCTCTTTCTCCGGTATTGTCACTTTCCGCAATGCAGAAGCGCTGCGCGAGGCGGCGCGCTATGTTCCTCTCGACCGCCTGCTGGTGGAGACGGATTCCCCCTACCTGGCCCCGGTACCTTATCGCGGCAAGGAAAACCAGCCGGCTTATGTGCGCGATGTGGCGGAGTTTATGGCGGCGTTGAAAGGCGTCTCTCTGACGCAATTGGCTGCCGCCACCACCGATAATTTCGGCCGCCTGTTTCACGTGGAGATGCAGCGCTACCTCGACGCCAACTGATGTAAGTCAATATCCTCATTATTAGACTCGAAATAAATTTCAAATAGCGTTACTCTTGCGCGCAATTGCGCCCGTGCGGGCCAGGCAGATGATGTCCGGCGGCGCGGCGGCTGCGCGCGGGCCGGCGGCTGCCCGCCGCTTTTTTCCTGCCCGCTGTGTTGTGACCGTTTTTCCTAAGCCAGGCGGGAAACGCTGACGCGGGCGGCGCGCGCTCTTCTTCAAGAGGACAACGCCGATAAAGTCCGCGCCCTTTTTTATGCAAGGCGGCGACGCCAATTAACACAAACCGCCGCCGGTCTGGCCTGGCGTGGACTTTGATGCAGCAGTATTTTTGAGTCAGGGGTAAAAACACCATGTTGCAAAATGCATTCGCCCACCTGCAGAAAATCGGCAAGTCGCTGATGCTGCCGGTTTCCGTCTTGCCCGTTGCCGGTATTTTGCTGGGGGTGGGTTCCGCGTCGTTCAGCTGGCTGCCGGCGGTGGTCTCCGACGTCATGGCGGAGGCGGGGGGCTCGGTTTTTGCCAATATGCCGCTGATATTCGCGGTCGGCGTGGCGCTGGGGTTTACTCATAACGACGGCGTGGCGGCGTTGGCGGCGGTGGTGGCGTACGGGATTATGGTCAAAACTATCGCCGTGGTCGCGCCGCTCATTCTGCATCTCTCTACCGGCGACGTTGTCGCCAAACATCTGGCGGATACGGGGGTTCTGGGTGGCATTATCGCCGGCGCCATCGCCGCGTCGATGTTTAACCGCTTCTACCGTATCACGCTGCCGGAATATTTAGGCTTCTTCGCCGGTAAGCGCTTCGTACCGATTATCTCCGGTCTGCTGGCGATTGTGTTCGGCGTGGTGCTGTCGTTTATTTGGCCGCCGATTGGCGCCGCTATCCAGGCGTTCTCACACTGGGCCGCCTATCAGAATCCGATGGTAGCATTCGGTATTTACGGGGTGGTGGAGCGGGCGTTGGTGCCGTTTGGCCTGCACCACATCTGGAATGTCCCTTTCCAGATGCAGGTGGGGGAATTCACCAACGCCGCCGGTCAAGTCTTTCATGGCGATATTCCACGCTATATGGCGGGGGATCCTACCGCGGGCAAGCTATCGGGTGGTTTCCTGTTTAAAATGTACGGTCTGCCCGCCGCCGCTATCGCCATTTGGCACGCCGCCCGGCCGGAAAACCGCGCCCGGGTCGGCGGTATGATGATTTCCGCCGCGCTGACCGCCTTTTTGACCGGGATCACCGAGCCTATCGAATTTTCCTTTATGTTCGTGGCGCCGCTGCTGTACGTCATTCATGCCCTGTTGGCAGGGCTGGCGTTTCCGCTGTGTATTCTGCTCGGCATGCGTGACGGCACCAGTTTCTCTCATGGTCTGATTGATTTTGTGGTGCTAAGCGGCAACAGCAGTCGCATCTGGCTGTTCCCCCTGGTGGGCATCGCCTATGGTCTGGTGTATTACAGCCTGTTCCGCCTGCTGATCGTCAAGCTGAATTTAAATACGCCGGGGCGCGATGTCGCGGCCGCCGAGGCGCTGTCAACGGGCGGCGGTGAACGGGCCGCGGCGCTGGTGGCGGCGTTTGGCGGCAAAACCAACATCACCAGTCTTGACGCCTGTATCACCCGGCTGCGCATCAGCGTGGCGGATGTGGCGAAAGTCGATCAGACCAGGCTGAAACAGTTGGGCGCCCGCGGTGTGGTAGTGGTGGGTGCCGGCGTACAGGCGATTTTCGGTACCCAATCCGATAATTTAAAAACCGAAATGGATGACTACCTGCATCAAGCGGTATGACCGCCCCTGGCGGGGGGGGCGTCATGGCGCGCGGTATGCTTTCGCAGGGCATGCAGGCGGTGACCCTCTGCGCGCGGTGGAGCGCAGAGGGTCACCGCGTTAGCGCGGCCGCAGATTTTATGCGACGCAGGGAGGCGAAAGCCTCCCTGTTTGCTATGGTTAATACGTCCACGTCGCCATTGCGCGCCCTTAGTGACTATTTTAATGCTGCGGCCGGTTGAAAAGCAGGGAGTTTCTCACTCATACTTCCGTTACCAACCAGTCAGGAAACAAGGAACGCCGCCATGGCCGAAGAAACTATTTTTAGTAAAATTATTCGCCGGGAAATTCCCGCGGATATTCTCTATCAGGACGATTTGGTTACCGCTTTTCGCGACATCAGCCCCAAAGCGCCCAGCCATATTTTGATCGTGACCAATCTGCTTATCCCCACCGTCAACGATGTCACCGCCGACCATGAAGCGGCGCTGGGAAGGTTATTTACCGTGGCGGCGAAAATTGCCCAACAAGAGGGCATTGATGCGGACGGCTACCGGCTTATCGTGAATTGCAACCGCCACGGCGGCCAGGAAGTGTATCATTTGCACATGCATCTTTTGGGCGGCAGGCCGCTTGGCCCGCTGGTGGCGTGATGGGTTGGGGAGAAACATGCGTTTAGCACCCTGGATGGTTGCGCTGTTGTTGTTAACCGGCTGCAGCGGCAGCGGTAGCCGCGATCCCGCATTGATCATCAACAATCAGCAATCGCTGGTGATGGACCCGTCGGTGCTCAGCGCCGGCATTACCGCCGCGCCGCCGTCGCTTACCACCGATCGTGGGCGATTGCGCGCCTATAGCATCCTGAGCAACGATCATCCCGCACCGGTCACCGTGTATTACCGTTTCTATTGGTACGATGCGCAGGGATTGGACGTCATACCGTTCGCCGCGACGCGCATGCTGATCGTGCCGCCTGGCGGGGAAGCCCGGGTGGAGGCGGTGAATGGTAATCCGGAGGCGAAGCACGCTCGTCTCTATTTGTTTTTGCAATAAAGAGTCAACGTCGAGTCTACAATGAAAAAGACAGCCTTAATTGTCCTTGCAGCGCTGGTGCTGGCCAGCTGTACCACCCGAACTCCAGAGCCGCCCCCGGCCACCGTAGAGCCCGCGCCGCCGCCGACTACGGTTCCGGTACAGCCGCCGCCGGTCACCAGCGAGCCGGTGCCCTTGCCGCCGAAAATCAAGACCATTGACTGGTCGGCCAGCCTGTCGCCCATGGTGCAGCAAATGTTGCAGGTGGACGGCGTCAACGACGGCAGCGTGCTGCTGGTCAATACCTTAAAAAACGCCACTAACGGCAGCGTGCAGACCGGTAAAGCCACCGCGGCCCTTACCCGCCTTATTGCACAGGGCGGCGGCAAATTTCAGGTGGTGGGCGCCGATAAACTGAATGCGGCGCGTCAGACGTTGGGGCTTTCCGCCGACGACAGTTTGGAGTCGCGCAGTAAAGCGGTGGGACTGGCGCGCTATCTCAACGCCCAGTACGTGCTGTATAGCGCTGCCAGCGGCGATGTGAAAGCACCCACGCTCGATCTGCAACTGATGCTGGTGCAAACCGGCGAGATCATTTGGTCCGGTAACGGCGTTGCCCAGGATTGACGACGGGCTGCGCTCGATGTTGGCGCAGTTACTGCCGCGTGCAACGTTAGACAGTGTCAACCCCCTGCCGGTCAGCGGTTTAACCGGCGAAAGCTGGCGATTGCAGGGCGCCGGTGTTGATTTGCTGGCGCGCGAAGCCAGCGGGCAGAAAATCCAGCTGGGCGTTGACCGGCGTCGGGAATTTCGCCTGTTGCGCGCCCTTAACGGCAGCGGCCTGGCGCCGCGTCCGCGGGGCATCACCGCCGGCTGGCTGCTGGTGGAGTGGCTACCCGGCGCACCGTTAAATACGCAGGGCTGGCAACAGGCGCTGACGACGGGCACGCTGGCGGGCCTCCTGGCCAGGCTGCACCAGCAGCGGCGTAGCGGCTACCCGCTGAACCTACAGGCGCGCTTTGCGCGCTATTGGCAAACCAGCGACCCGGCGCGGCGCACACCGGCCTGGCTGAGGCTACACAGGCGGTTTTTGCGCCGGCGTCCGCCGACGGCGCTGCGCCAGGCGCTGTTACATATGGATGTGCATCAAGGCAATGTACTGCTTCAGCAGGCGGGTGCGCTGACGCTTATCGACTGGGAATATGCCGGCGATGGGGATGTTGCGCTGGAGCTGGCGGCGCTGTTTGGCGGCAATGCTCTGCTGGCCACGGATCGCGAGCGTTTGCTGGCGGAGTATGTGCGTCTCATGCCGGGCCTGGCGAGCGATCGTTTACGCCGGCAAATTAACGCCTGGCTTCCCTGGGTCAACTATCTCATGCTGCTGTGGTATGAGACGCGTTGGCACCAAACCGGCAACCGCGACTTTCTTGCTCTGGCGACACCGCTGCGCCACTATTTTAATCTGTCGCGTTAACATTTTTTGGGGACAGGCCATCGGCGGCAACCCGTTTCGCAAAGACGCGCCGGCGCGCCGTTAAGCGCATTGTACGGCCGCCTCGCAGGTAACGACGGTGAGGTGTTGCCCCCGAGGGCCGGGAGGCACGGCGATCATGCCAGCGCGCATCAGGGATTAACCTTGGCCGGCGCTTGGGTAGGGCGCCGCGACAGCAGCGTTAACAAAATCCCGGCGCTGAGCGGCAACAACAGCAGGCGCGACACCGGTGAGAGAGTATAGCCATACAGGGCGTTTTCCAGCAATAGCGCGATCACCGGGAAAATCAAAAACACCGTGGACGCCTGGAAAGCGCTGGCTTTTTTTTGTAGTGCAAAGTAGCACAAAATCCCGAACACGCCGGCCACTACACCCAAATACAGGGTTGCCCCTACCGATCCTAACGAGAAATCATGCCAACGGGGGTGTTCATACAGCCAGCCGACGGCGGCCAATGCGACGCCCGCCGCGCAGCAAGGTAGGGCATTGTAAGTCAGCACCGCCACGCAGCAACCGCGCTTCTTGCAAAGGGTATACATAATAGCATGCATAATCAGGGCCGCGACCAGGGCCAGGGCACCCTGCCAGTGACAGCGGCTGGTTTCCTTCGCTTCGCTTATCAACACTACCGCCAACGATGCGATCGCCAAAAGCAAGCCCAGAAGTTGCAGCTTGCAGGTTTTTTCCTTTAACAGCAGCAGCGAGGCGCCAAGCACCACAACGGGCATATTGGCGAAAATCACCGACGCCAGCCCCGAGCTAACGGTTTGCTCACCATAAATCATTAATGAAAACGGAATGGCGAAATAAAATAGCGCGACCGCACATTGGAAAAGACGCTGCCCACGGGGAAAAAGTAATGGCGCACGGGTTAGCCAAGCCATAATAATAAGTAGCGGTGAGGCGGCAATAAAGCGCATGCCGGTGGCAAACACGGGCGGAATGGTATCAACCGCGATTTTCATGGCAAGCCAGGTGGTGCCCCAGGTTAAACAGACAAGGATAAATAGCAGTGATATCGTGATCCTTCGCATGAAATCCTCCTTATCTAAAAAAATAATTATACCCGGACGGCGGGAGAAAAATATTGCCTAACGGAGCCGGTATTGAGTTATTGCAGGGTAAAATATTCTCTGCGCAGAATAGGATAATGTCGGGCTTTAAAGACACTATATTATTGCGTTTACCACCACACCACTTTACGCCATGGATTTGAAACGGGTGCAGCTGCTGCGTGCAGCGGCTACTCTCCGCGTGAAAACGCGCATTGGCGAAGCGGCCGTGAAATATAACGGGCCTCATCACTCTGGTGAAAAGTGTAATGTGGCGTTTGTCGTTCACCGCGAATGTGATGTTAAAATGGACATAATGATTTAATATTCGTCGGTACCATAAGCTTGATAATTATATACTCAAACCCTAATGACAGCGGATTTATTACCCTGGCGGGTGAATATGACTTGGCGGTATACCTCCTCGTGACCAGCGTTTTTATTTACCGCATTTATTACGGGCGGATTAACACCGTCTACCAATGAAATGATTACGCCGTCGAGTTTAGTACCACAAAAGAATTAAGGCCGCCATTGTCTTTAACACACGGATATTACCCGCCTGCTGTCCAAAAACGGCTACCGTCCCATGAAGGCGCCACCGGAAAATAAGACAGATACGCAGCGTAAGCCAGACAGGAGGGCAGTGCCGTTCCGGCAGCAGGAAGGGCTTGGGGCGGCGCTGACGACGTTAGCGCGCCGGTACCAACGTTACGATCGGTTTTAGCAGAGGGCGAGGGGAATGCGCCCAGGCGTGCAGTGAGCGGCAGGGCCGGCAAGAGGCGCTCGTCGGAATGGACGTGCGAGTATGGGGGAGGCCGCCCATCGCCGCGCGAGGGAGGAAGGAAATGCCGCGCGTGATACCCTGGCGCTGAATAGGGTTTATAATGAGGCAAGGCGTTGCCTCCGGCCGATGAACGGGGCACATCGCCGCTGTCGTCAGTAAAGGCCCCAGGTGGGCCAGTGGCGGGGTCAGTTAGGGGCCGCTGCTATCAGTGAAGGCCTGATACGGGTCGGTGACGGAGTCAAGTCAACGCTTGCCGCCGCTGCTGGCGTCAGCAACGGCGTGTCGCGGTCCGACGCCGGGTCAAAACGGATCCCGCGCCGCCGGCCGGCGGCGTACCCACCACAGAATCTGTCATCGATCAATGTTGCCGAGGGGCGGACGTTGTAACCTCAAAGGCGTAATCGCCGCGCCGCGCCGTCGAACCCAATGGAAGAGGAAAACGATGATTATTTATTTGCACGGTTTTGATGCCACGAGTCCTGGAAATCACGAAAAGGTCCTGCAATTGCAGTTCATCGATCCCGATGTGCGACTCATCAGTTACAGTACCCGCCATCCCCGTCACGATATGCAGCATCTGCTTAAGGAAGTGGACAAAATGCAGCAATTGACCGACGACGACCGGCCGCTTATCTGCGGCGTTGGCTTGGGCGGATTTTGGGCCGAGCGGATCGGTTTTTTATGTGACATGCGCCAGGTGATCCTCAACCCCAATCTTTTTCCCGAAGAGAATATGCCGGGCAAAATTGATAGGCCCGAGGAATATGTGGATATCGCCACCAAATGCGTGGAGAACTTCCGCGAAAAAAACCGCGACCGCTGTCTGGTGCTATTGTCGCGGCAGGATGATGCGCTGGATGTCAATCGCAGCGCCGGGGTGCTTGCTCCCTTCTATGAAATTATTTGGGATGAGCAGGAAGGCCATAAATTTAAAAACATTTCTCCTCATTTACAGCGCATGCAAGCCTTTAAAGCGCTGGGATAAAAGAGGACAGCAGGTGACGCCAGCCATCGGAACAGGCTGAAAAAAATTGATTCATATCAATTTTGGTATGACCAAATAACCTCTCATGTTATTCTTGCGCCAATCGCGTATTGAGATATAACCCTATGTTATCTAAGGATGTTTTTTTGTTTACGCTTAGTTAACGGCCGGTTTACATTTAGGGGGCATTTTGACCACACCATTTAAGAAAATTGTCATTATAGGCGGCGGCGCCGGCGGTCTGGAGCTGGCGACCAGCCTGGGGCGTAAATTGGGGCGCCGCAAGCGGGCAGATATCACGCTGGTGGATCGCAACCATAGCCACTTATGGAAACCGCTGCTGCATGAGGTGGCCACCGGCTCGCTCGATGAAGGCGTGGACGCCCTCAGTTACCTGGCCCATGCCCGCAATCATGCTTTCCAATTTCAGCTCGGCAGCATGATCGACATCGATCGCGAGCATAAACAGGTCCTGCTGGATGAAATCCGCGATGAGCAGGGGGCGCTGCTGGTGCCCGCCCGCCGCCTGGACTATGACATTTTGGTGATGGCGCTCGGCAGTACGTCGAACGACTTTGGCACTCCCGGCGTTAAAGAACACTGCATCTTCCTCGACAATCCGCGTCAGGCGCAGCGTTTCCATAACGAGATGCTCAATCTGTTTCTTAAATTTTCCGCGCAGGGCGACCTAGAAGGAAAAGTAAATATCGCCATCGTCGGCGGCGGCGCGACCGGCGTCGAATTGTCGGCTGAGCTGCATAATGCGGTGCAACAGCTGCACAGCTATGGTTTCAAAGGGCTGGACAATCAGGCGCTGAATGTCACCCTGGTGGAGGCGGGAGAGCGTATTCTGCCGGCGCTGCCGCCGCGGATCTCCGCCGCCGCGCATCAGGAATTGACCAAGCTGGGGGTCAGGGTCTTGACCAAAACCATGGTCACCAGCGCCGATGCGGGCGGGCTGCATACCAAGGATGGCGAATATATCCAGGCGGAACTCATGGTCTGGGCCGCCGGCATTAAAGCGCCGGACTTCATGAAGGCGTTGGCCGGTCTGGAGACCAACCGTATTAATCAATTAGTGGTTGAACCGACACTGCAGACCACGCGCGATCCGCATATTTTTGCTATCGGCGACTGTGCGTCGTGCGCGATGCCCGCCGGCGGCGTGGTGCCCCCGCGCGCGCAGGCCGCGCATCAGATGGCCTCACGGGCCCACGGCAACATTTTGGCGCTGCTGCGCGGGCATTCGCTCAAGCCCTACACCTACAAAGATCACGGCTCGCTGGTGTCATTATCGCGCTTTAGCACCGTCGGCAGTCTGATGGGCAACCTGATGCGCGGTTCGATGATGATAGAAGGGCGCATTGCCCGCGCGGTCTACATCTCGCTATACCGCATGCACCAAATCGCGCTACATGGCTACATCAAAACCGGCCTTATCATGCTAGTGGGCAGGATCAACCGCGTGATCCGTCCGCATCTCAAACTGCACTAACCGCGGGGGCGGCCCCTTAGGGAATCCCCCTCTTTCGGCCCGGCGCAGGCGCTCCCTGGTCGGGCTTTTTAACAACTGTGCAAGCTGCGCCGTCGTCTCGCCCGGCAGCCGCAAGCGCCTTTTTGCCCCTTCCCTGGCCGTCGAACCGCCGTCCTGCGCGGCGCGCGGGGCAATAAACCCGCCCCCTGACGCCAGTGTCTTCGCTTTTACCCCGCGCGCGTAGAACGCGGTAACCCATCCGCCTCGGGTACCCGGCGCCTTGGCGCGCGATGGCGGACCTCAAGGTGCAGACAATGGCGCATAGCCCCCGTGCCGTCGCCTTGCGCGTGGGGGCGGAGGTCCGCACGCCAAGCGCCGTGCCGTCGCCGTCCGTAGGCCACAGAGCTGCTGTGCGTCTGGTCATTGGCAGCATGAAATAGCGCCTTTAGGCTTTTGGGGGTTAGGAATCCTCCCAAATCGCATAAAGTGCCGACAGAGTAGACTTTTTTCGCCCTTAATCTTATTGCCGCTGGGGCTTTCCTTCGGCAGACTTTAAGCTATCCCGGGGGCGCCACGCTTGCCGTCCGGGAGGAGCGCCAAGGCTCGGGTTACGCTTGCGGTCAAAAGGAAGCGAGGGTTATGCATCCGTTCGCCGTTAGCGGATGCGTGATAATTGTCAGGAGGTTCTCCCGTGAATAAATCATTATTGGCAGGCGTCGGCATCGGTATTGCCGCCGCGTCGGGTATCGCGGCTGTTGCCGGGCTGGATGTGTTCTCCTCTAGCCCGAAATACGCCCAGGTCGTCACGGCATCGCCCATCAATGAAACGATTAAGACGCCGCGTCAGGAGTGCCGAACGGTCGCCGTGACCCATCGCCGTCCGGTGCAGGACGAAAATAAAATCGCCGGCTCGGTATTAGGCGCCGTGGCCGGTGGCGTACTCGGCCACCAGTTCGGCGGCGGGCGGGGCAGAGATGTCGCCACCGTGGCCGGCGCGCTGGCGGGGGGGTATGCGGGCAATCAGGTGCAGGGTAATCTGCAAGATAGAGATACCTATACCACCAACCGTCAGCGTTGCCAGACGGTCTATGATAAATCGCAAAAACTGCTGGGCTATGACGTCACGTACAAAATTGGCAATCAGCAGGGCAAAATCCGTATGGACCACGATCCGGGCACGAAAATCCCGCTGGATCGCAACGGCCAACTGGTGCTGAACGACCAGGCATAAGGCGGGCGGCTCGGTTCGCCGCCGCCATCACATTCTTGAGGACGCCGCGCCGGGTGCGCAACACCGGGCGCGGCGTTTTTCCGTCCTGTGGCGCGCGCTCCGTGACGCCCCTCCGTGCCCAGGCCCCCGTCGCGTTTTAGGCGCTTAGGGTATGCTGCTGTAATTCTTCCAGTAGCGCGTCAACATAATCCAGCCGCACCGTACGATCCGCCAAATCGCGGATAAATCTCAAACGGGTCGGGCCGTCAAGTCGATAGGTGGCCGGTTCGCGCGTAAGCAGACCGATCAGATACGCGGGGTCGACGCGGTTGGTTTCGCTGAATTCAATAAAGCCCCCTTTATCGCTGCCCTCAATGCGGCGGATACCCAAACGTTGCGCCCGCTGCCTGAGGCGGGCTATCGCCAGCAAATAGCGCGCCGGGTCAGGCAGCAGACCGAAGCGGTCGATAAGCTCCACTTTCAACTCTTCGATTTCACGGTCGTCGGCGGCGCTGGCAATTCGTTTATACAGCGACAAACGCGTGTTGACGTCAGGGATAAACTCTTCCGGCAGCAGCGCGGGCATACGCAGCTCCACCTCGGTCAATTGATTGGTGAGATCTTCTAAAGACGGTTCGCGTCCGGCCTTGAGGGCGTCTACCGCGCTTTCCAGGAGCTCCATATACAGGGAAAAACCGACGGTTTCCATCTGACCGCTTTGATCTTCTCCCAGCAGTTCGCCGGCGCCGCGGATTTCCAAATCGTGCGTCGCCAACGCAAAGCCGGCGCCCAGATCCTCCAGCGAGGCGATGGCCTCCAACCGCTTATGGGCATCCTGGCTTAGCGCTTTCGGCGGCGGAGTCAGCAGGTAGGCGTAAGCCTGGTGGTGCGATCGTCCGACGCGGCCGCGCAATTGGTGCAGCTGCGCCAGGCCGAAATGGTCCGCTCGCTCGATGATAATGGTATTGGCGTTGGCGATGTCGATACCGGTTTCAATGATGGTGGTACATACCAGCACGTTAAAGCGCTGATGGTGAAAATCATTCATCACCCGTTCCAAATCGCGCTCGCGCAGCTGGCCATGACCGATGGCGATGCGCGCCTCCGGCACCAGCGTTTCCAGGCGGCGGGCGGCTTTTTCAATATTCTCGACGTCGTTGTAAAGATAATAGACTTGGCCACCGCGCAGCACTTCGCGCAGGATGGCCTCGCGTACCACCAGCGCGTCGTATTCGCGTACAAACGTTTTCACCGCCAGCCGGCGCGCCGGCGGCGTGGCGATAATCGACAGATCGCGCATGCCGCTCATCGCCATATTCAGCGTGCGCGGGATGGGGGTGGCGGTCAGGGTGAGAATATCGACATCGGCGCGCATCGATTTGATGCGCTCTTTGTGGCGCACGCCGAAGCGGTGCTCCTCGTCGACGATGAGCAGACCCAAATCATGCCATTTGACATCGCTTTGCAGCAGCTTGTGGGTTCCAATCAGAATATCCACCTTGCCCTCGGCGGTCTGCTCCAGCACTTGGGCCTGATCCCGTGCGCTGCGAAAACGTGAAATCATCTCAATCCGCACCGGCCAGTTGGCGAACCGGTCGCGAAAATTGTCGAAATGCTGCTGCGCCAGGAGGGTGGTGGGCACCAGCACGGCCACCTGTTTGTGGTTTTCGATCGCCAAGAAAGCGGCGCGCATCGCGACTTCCGTTTTACCGAAGCCGACATCGCCGCAGACCAGGCGGTCCATGGCCAACGGCTGGCACATGTCGCTGAGCACCGCATTGATTGCCTGAGCCTGATCCACGGTGGGTTCAAACGGAAACCCCTCGCAAAACAGTTGATAATTTTCCCGATTGTGGCGGAAGGCGAAGCCGCTTTTGGCGGCGCGCTGGGCATAAATATCCAAGAGTTCCGCCGCCACGTCCCGCACCCGCTCGGCCGCTTTTTGCCGCGCCCGCGCCCAGGCGTCGCCGCCCAGTTTGTGCAGCGGCGCGTTTTCATCGGCGCCGCCGGCGTAGCGGCTGATGAGATGTAGCGAGGACACCGGCACGTAGAGCTTGTCGTTGCCGGCATAAGTGAGAATTAAATACTCGGCCTTGATGCCCCCCGCCTCCAGGGTGGTCATGCCGGCGTAACGGCCGACCCCGTGTTCCAGATGCACCACCGGCTGGCCTTCATGCAGCTCGGCCAGATTGCGGATTAACGTATCGGCGTTAATGGTGCGGCGATTATCCTGCCGGCGGCGGCTGACCCGTTCCCCCAGCAGATCGCCTTCGCAAATCAATGCCCTTGCGCGCGGCGCATCGATAAAACCCCGTTCGCTGGCGCCGATGATGAGGTAAGCGCCCCGTTCGGCGGCGTCCTCCAGCCGGCTTATCAGCTTCGGCAGAATCTTCACCCGCGCCAGCAGCTCGCTTAAGGTTTCCCGCCGACCTTCGCTTTCCACCGAGAAAATCACCGGGCCGTCAAACTGCTCGCAAAACCGGCGTAACTTGTCCATGGGCGCTTTGCTCTGCGCCTCCACCGCCAAATCCGGCAGCGGCCGATAATCCATGTTGTGCTGGCCGGCTTTCTCCGGCAGCGTTTGCGTGCTGAGCTGCACCCGCGGCCAGCGTTTAAGTTCGGCGAACAGCCCGTCAACCCGCAGCCACAGGGCCTCGGGCGGCAGCAGCGGGCGCATGGGATCCACGCGGCGATTGTCAAAACGCGCGCAGGCGTCGTCCCAGAAACGGCCGGCGCCGGCCTCGAGATCGCCGGTGTTGACCACCAGCGTGCCCGCCGGCAGATAGCTGAACAGCGGCACCAGCGGCTCGCTGAAAAACAGCGGCTGCCAATATTCGATCCCCGCCGGCAGCGTCCCTTTGCTTACCTGCTGGTAAACGTGCTCGGCGTCGCGGCGCACATCAAACTGCTCGCGCCACTGGCTGCGGAACAGCTCTATCGCGGCTTTATCGGTAGGGAATTCGTGCGCCGGCAGCAGATTGATGGAGGTGACTTCTTGGAGGGTGCGCTGGGTATCCACGTCGAAAATACGCAGGCTGTCGATGTCGTCATCAAAGAAATCGATGCGGTAAGGCTCTTCGCTACCCATGGGATAGAGATCCAGCAGCGCGCCGCGGGTGGCGAATTCACCGTGCTCCATCACCTGATCGACGCTGCGGTAGCCGGCCTGTTCCAGCTGGGCGCGCAAGGTCTCCCGCGACAGACGCTGGCCTTTGGTCATCAACAGCGTGTGGCGGTGCAAAAAGGCGTGCGGGCAGACGCGCTGCATCAGGGTATTCACCGGTAGGATGATGACGCCGCGCGCAAGGGTAGGCAACCGGTAGAGGGTGGCTATCCTGTCGGAAATAATTTCTTGATGGGGAGAGAAACTGTCGTAGGGCAGGGTCTCCCAATCGGGTAGAGTAAGGACCGGGTGACGGGTGAACTGCCGGATCTCGTCATGCAGCCGCAGCGCGCTTTGCATATCGGTGGCGATGAGCAACACCGGTCCAGGATAGCGGTCGACAATGGCGGCGCACTCTACGGCGCTGGCGGCGCCGGTAAGCTGACCCAGGGTCAGTTTTTTGCCGGCTTGGGTCGGTAAGGTATAACGATCGCGTTCTGACATAGCTAATGATAAATCTCTTTTCTCACATCACGGGGCCATCGCAGCACAGCCTGCGGTAGAATGCCGCAGCGGCGGGGACGATGGCTAAAAAATGCGCGCTTTCAGGAATAAAAGCCGGCCGTTGCGGCGCTTAATGGTTCCATAATGCCATACGACCCTTTATTATCCTTGATCACTTTGCTTTCGCAACCGCATCCAGACGGAAATCAATGTATCAACCTGTCGTATTATATATTGGCCTGCGCTATATGCGTGGGCGGGCATCAGACCGCTTCGGTCGTTTTGTCTCCTGGCTCTCCACCATCGGCATCACGCTTGGCGTGATGGCGCTGGTGACGGTGTTATCGGTGATGAACGGTTTCGAGCGTGAACTGGAGAGCAATATCCTCGGATTGATGCCCCAGGCGCTGTTGACCACCCCCGAGGGGCGGCTTGATCCTAAACGTATTCCGGCCTCGGTGCCAGATGCGCTTGCGGGGGTAACGCGCGTGGCGCCGCTGACCACCGGCGATGTCGTGCTGCAAAGCGCGCGCAGCGTCGCGGTGGGCGTGATGCTCGGCGTCAATCCGGGGGATCCCGAACCGCTGTCGCATTATTTGCTGGAGACCCGACAAGATGACCTGGTGGCCGGCCAATACCGGGTGATCCTGGGCGACGAACTGGCCGCCGCGCTCGGCGTGAAGCGCGGCGATGCGGTGCGGCTGATGGTGCCCGGGGCCAGCCAATTCACTCCGATGGGCCGTATTCCCAGCCAGCGTTTATTCACCGTGGCCGGCACCTTCGCCGCCAACAGCGAAGTCGATGGCTACCAACTGCTGGTCAATCAGCAGGATGCGTCGCGCCTGATGCGCTATCCCGCCGGCTACGTTACCGGCTGGCGCTTGTGGTTGCAGCAGCCGCTGGCGGTAGAAAGCTTGAGCGCGCAGTCTTTGCCGGACGGCCTGGTGTGGCACGATTGGCGCGAACGCAAGGGGGAATTATTCCAGGCCGTGCGTATGGAAAAGAACATGATGGGCCTGCTGTTGAGCCTGATCGTCGCGGTGGCGGCGTTTAATATTATCACCTCGCTTGGACTGCTGGTGATGGAAAAACAGGCCGAGGTGGCGATATTACAGACCCAGGGTCTGACTCGCCGTCAGGTTATGCTGGTGTTTATCGCCCAGGGGGCCAGCGCCGGCGTTGTCGGCGCGTTGCTGGGCACCGGCCTCGGCGTGTTGCTGGCCAGTCAACTGAACCGTCTGATGCCGGCCCTCGGAGCGCTGCTTGACGGGGCCGCGCTGCCGGTGGCTATTGAACCGGTACAGGTGGCGGTCATCGCGCTGTCGGCCATGGCCGTAGCGCTGCTGTCCACGATTTATCCTTCCTGGCGCGCCGCCGCCGTACATCCCGCTGAGGCTTTACGATATGAATGATGCTCCTTTGTTACACTGTTCCCAACTCAGCAAACGTTATCAGGAAGGTAAGCTTTACACCGATGTATTGCGTAACGTGAGTTTCACGCTGCAGCGCGGCGAAATGATGGCGATTGTCGGCAGTTCCGGTTCAGGTAAAAGCACGCTGTTACATCTGCTGGGCGGGCTGGATGAGCCGACCGGCGGCGAGGTGATATTTGAAGGCCAGCCGCTGAATACGCTTTCTTCCGCCGCGCGCGCGCTGTTGCGCAACCGGCGGTTGGGCTTTATCTACCAGTTCCATCATTTACTGCCCGATTTCACCGCGCTGGAAAATGTGGCGATGCCGCTTCTGATTGGCGGCAACCGCCCGGCCCAGGCGCAAGAGACGGCGCGGGAAATGCTGGCGGCGGTAGGGCTTGAGAAACGCGGCCACCACCGCCCGGCGGAACTGTCCGGCGGCGAGCGGCAGCGGGTGGCTATCGCGCGCGCGCTGGTGAATCACCCGGCGCTGGTGCTGGCCGACGAGCCCACCGGCAATCTGGATCAGCGCAATGCGGACAGTATTTTTGAACTGTTGGGCGAGCTGAATATGCGCCAGGGCACCGCCTTTTTGGTGGTGACCCACGATCTTCAACTGGCGAAGCGCCTGCACCGGCAGCTGGAAATGCGCGATGGCGCGCTGCAGGCCGAAGGCGCGCTGCTGGGAGCCGGGCAATGAAGATGCCGCTGTCGTTAAACATCGCGCTTCGCTTCAGCCGGGGGCGGCGGCGGGGCGGTATGGTGTCGTTGATTTCGGTCATCTCCACCATCGGCATCGCGCTCGGGGTCGCGGTGCTGATTATCGGCCTGAGCGCTATGAACGGGTTCGAGCGTGAGTTAAACAACCGTATTTTGGCGGTGGTGCCCCATGGCGAGATCGAACCGGTGAATCCGCCGTTTGCCGACTGGCCGGCGGTGTTAAAACGTATTGAACAAGTGCCGGGTATTCTTGCTGCCGCGCCCTATCTGAATTTTACCGGCCTGGTGGAGCGTGACGACAAGTTGCAGGCCATCCAGGTAAAAGGCGTCGACCCGGCGCTGGAACTGCGGCTCAGCGCGCTGCCGCGCTACGTCAAGGGTGATGCCTGGTCGCATTTTCAGGCCGGTCATCAGCAAATTATCGTTGGTAAAGGGGTGGCCGATACGCTGAAGGTCAAGTCCGGCGACTGGCTGACGGTGATGATTCCCAACAGCGATCCGCAGATGAAGCTGTTACAGCCAAAACGTATTCGCTTGCAGGTCAGCGGGATTTTGGCGCTGAATGGCCAGCTGGATCACAGCTTTGCCATGGTACCGCTGGCGGACGCCCAGAACTATTTGCAGCGCGGTGAAGACGTCGGCGGCATCGCCATTAAGGTCAGCGACGTTTTCAACGCCAATAAACTGGTGCGGGACGCGGGGGAGGTGACCAATGCGTATGTCAAAATCCGCAGTTGGATCGGCACCTACGGCTATATGTATCGCGATATTCAGATGATCCGCGCCATTATGTACCTGGCGATGGTGTTGGTAATAGGCGTCGCCTGTTTCAATATCGTTTCCACGCTGGTGATGGCGGTTAAAGATAAAAGCGCCGATATCGCGATTTTGCGCACCCTCGGGGCCAAAGACGGGCTGACCCGTGCTATTTTTATTTGGTATGGCCTACTGGCGGGCTTGACCGGTAGCGTTATCGGCGCGGTGGTCGGCGTGTTGATGGCGCTCAACCTAACGACGCTTGTGAAGGGGCTTGAGCGTCTGCTGGGCCACCGGCTGCTGTCCGGGGATATTTATTTTATCGATTTTCTGCCGACCGAGCTGCACTGGGTGGACGTCACCAGCGTGCTGGCCACGGCGCTGTTGCTCAGTCTGCTGGCGAGCTGGTATCCGGCGCGGCGCGCAAGCCGCATCGATCCGGCCCGGGTATTGAGCGGTCAATGAGGCCGCATAAGGAACAGCGCGCATGCGTATTCATCGCCGGTTAATCCGGTTTCGCAAAAGTAAAAGATTACGGCAGCAACGCCTGCGCGCCCGTATTTTTCACCGGGACTCACTAGCGGTGACCAAAATGAAAAAACCTTTTGTTGTGGTGCTTACGGGCGCGGGTATCTCCGCGGAGTCGGGCATTCGCACTTTCCGGGCCGAAGACGGGTTATGGGAGGAGCATCGGGTGGAAGATGTCGCCACCCCCGAAGGGTTTGCCCGCAACCCCGCGCTGGTGCAGGCGTTTTATAACGCCCGCCGGCGTCAGCTGTTACAGCCGGAAATCGCGCCAAATCCCGCGCATTTGGCGCTGGCTGAACTGGAGCAGATGCTGGGCGATAATTTTCTGCTCATTACGCAAAATATCGATAATTTGCACGAACGCGCCGGTAACCGGCGTATCATCCATATGCACGGTGAATTGCTCAAAGTGCGCTGCAGCCAAAGCGGCCAGATCCTCGAGTGGCGTGACGACGTCACCGAGGCCGATCGCTGCCATTGCTGTCAGTTTCCCGCCGTGCTGCGTCCCCATGTGGTCTGGTTTGGTGAAATGCCGCTCGGGATGGACGATATCTACCATGCCCTGGCGCGCGCCGATTATTTTCTGGCAATTGGCACCTCGGGCCACGTCTACCCGGCCGCCGGCTTCGTCCACGAGGCACGCCTCTGCGGCGCCCGCACCGTCGAACTGAATCTGGCGCCGAGCCAGGTGGAAAGCCAGTTCGAGGAAAAATACTATGGTCCGGCCAGCCGCTGTGTGCCGCAGTGGACCCGCGAGTTTATCGACGGTTTCATCGCCCAGCGCGGCTGAACCGTCGGTTTTGCTCTCTTCAGGCATAAAACTGACCTGACACAATATTTTCCAGCGCGTCGCTGGTCATAATGGGCCGTGGCGAAGAGACAGGCGAAAACAATGAATAAATTACTCGATCGTTTTTTACATTACGTATCTTTTGATACCCAGTCCAAGCCCGGCGTAAAGCATGTGCCCAGTACCGACGGTCAATGGAAGCTGGCCCGCGCGCTGCAAGATGAGCTTGCCGCGCTGGGGCTTGCGGATATTACGCTTAGCGATCATGGCTGCCTGATGGCGACTTTGCCGTCCAACGTATCCTGGCCGGTGCCGGTTGTCGGCTTTATCGCGCATATGGATACCGCGCCGGATTTCACCGGTAAAAACGTCAATCCACAAATCGTGGAACAGTATCGCGGCGGCGATATTGCGCTCGGCAACGGCGATGAGGTCCTCTCGCCGGTCATGTTCCCGGTGCTGCATAAGTTGATTGGCCATACGCTTATCACCACCGATGGCAAAACGCTGCTGGGCGCCGACGACAAAGCGGGGCTGGCGGAGATCGTCACCGCGATAGTGCGGCTCAAGGAGCAGAACATTCCTCACGGCACCCTCCGCATCGCGTTTACCCCGGACGAGGAAGTGGGCAAGGGGACGCAATTTTTCGATATCGAGCGCTTCGGCGCCGAATGGGCCTACACCCTGGACGGCAGCGATGTCGGCGAGCTGGAGTATGAAAATTTCAACGCCGCCTCGGTGACGGTGAAGATCGTCGGCAATAATGTGCATCCGGGCACCGCCAAAGGGGTGATGGTAAACGCGCTGTCGCTGGCCACCCGCTATCATCAGATGATGCCCGCCGCGGAAAGCCCGGAGGCGACCGCCGGCTATGAGGGGTTCTATCACCTTAATACGATGAAAGGCAGCGTGGATAAGGTGGAAATGCACTATATCGTGCGTGATTTTGACCGCCAGCGGTTTGAAGCGCGTAAGCAGTTCATGATAACCAGCGCCGAGACGCTGGGAAAAGGGCTGCATCCGGATTGCTATATTGAGCTGACGATTGAGGACAGCTATTACAATATGCATGAACATGTCGCCAATCACCCCCATATCATCGAGCTGGCGCGGCAGGCGATGGTGGACTGCGGCGTCGAGCCGGTCATCAAGCCCATCCGCGGCGGTACCGATGGCGCCCAGCTCTCCTGGCGCGGTTTGCCCTGCCCGAATCTGTTTACCGGCGGCTATAACTACCACGGCAAACATGAATTTGCTTCGCAGGACGTGATGGAGAAAGCGGTGCAGGTGATAACTCGCCTTGCCGCGTTAACGGCACTCCGGGCCAAAGGCGCGCATGCCAAGCCCGCGCCGGCGGCGGAGTAACGGCTGAGGCCGTTCGCACAACGGAGGGCATGACTGCCCCGTCGCGGCGCCCGGCGAGCGCGTAATTGACTCGCCTAAGGATGCTGTGTGTGGGCAATCGTACCCAGGGCGAGACGGCGATGGCTGCGCGCGCATCGCTCTCGGGGCCGCCCACCGCATCGGAAACGCGACATGCCCCAGGCAAAAACAGCCCCCGCCGGGTAGCGGGGCCTGAAGGTGCGTCGCAGCCGCCGGGGAGTTCAGTTTTTAAAATACCAATAGCCGCTATTAATCAGGCCCGCCAGCAGCGCCAGGAACGAGGGATCCTCCAGCGCGTCGCCTAGCTGTTCCCGACTGATGTCGTAACGTGCGGCAAGCGCGGCGGCGGCGGCACGGTGTGGCGTCACAATCTTTTCGCCGTTGACGTAGCTGTCATCGCCGACCCGCAGCACCCGCAGCCCGCCGACGCGAAACAGGCTTTCGCCCTGATTGAGCAAATCATAGATTTCCCCGGCCTGATAGGGCGGCTCCGGCGGAGCCAAATCCAGCTCATGGCGCGATTGGGAAATAAATTCGCCAAACCATTGATTGAATTGATCGGGCTGCTGCATCAGCGCCATCATCATGGCGCGCAGCGCATCAACTTCCGCCGGCAGGATATGGGCGGGATCGTCGCGCGACGGGATCGCCGGGTCGCTGTAGCGTTGGCCACCCAGTTCCTGGGCAAGCACATAATCGGCAAAACCGCTGACCAGCTCGCGGCTGCTCGGCGCCCGGAAGCCGACGGAATAATTCAGCGCGTTCTCCAGCGCATAGCCTTCATGGGGGAAGCCGGGCGGAATATACAGCATATCGCCGGGCTCCATTTGTTCGTCGATAATCGCCTCAAAGGGCTCGACCTGGAGCAAATCGGGATGGGGACAGTGCTGTTTCAGCGGGATTTTATCGCCGACGCGCCAGTGCCGGCGGCCCTGGCCCTGAATAATAAACACATCATATTGATCGAGATGAGGGCCGACGCCGCCGCCGGGAACCGAAAACGAAATCATAAGATCGTCTATGCGCCAATCAGGCAAGCGACGGAAGGGCTGCATGAGCGCCGCCGAGGGTTCGTGCCAGTGATCGACCGCCTGTACCAGCAGCGACCAGTTGTGGTCCCCCAACTGATCGTAGCTGGCAAAGGGACCATGGTTCACCTGCCAAACGCCATCGTCATGGCTGACCAGACGGCTGTCCACTTCGGCTTCCATGGCCAGGCCGGCCAGTTCGTCAGGCGATAGCGGATCGACGAAGTCGCGAAATGCGCGTTTAATGATTACCGGGCGTTTCTGCCAGTAGCGTTGTAGAAAGTCGTTCCAGTCCAACTCAAGTTGATAATCCATAGCCTGATTCCAGCGCGGGAGAAATTAGAGGAATTATAACGGATAGCGGCGGCGCAGGCCGGAGATTTTTACCCGCGCTGCGCCAAACGGGATGGGGCGCCCATAACCGGGCTTAATCGTCTTCGGGCTGCGTACCCTGTTGCTTGAAAATGACCTCCACCAGCGCCCCGCCGAGGGCGCTTTCGCCAATCACAATATCGCCGTCGTACTGCTCAAGAATTTCCGCCGCCACCGAGAGCCCCAGACCTTGGCCGGGACGCAGCGTATCGGCGCGCTGACCGCGCTGGAAGATAAGGGTGCGCTTGGACTCCGGGATGCCCGGGCCGTCATCTTCGATAATTATATGTAGCGCGCTTTCCCTTTCGCGGGCGCTAACCTCGACAAATTCCAGGCAATATTTGCAGGCGTTGTCCAGAATATTGCCCATCACCTCCATAAAGTCGTTTTTCTCGCCAATAAACGTCAACTCCGGCGAAATATCCAGCGACAGGGAAACCCCTTTGCGTTGATAAACTTTGTTGAGGGCCGAGCACAGGCTATCGAGCAGCGGCGGTACGGAATGCAGCTCGCGGCTCAGGACATTATGATCCGAGTGGACGGTGGCGCGGTGCAGGTAATAGCCGATTTGCTGGGAAATGCGGCTGATCTGCTCCAGCATAATCGGTTCCGCCATTTCAATATTGGTGTCGCGATCGGTGCGCAGGGAACGCAGCGTGGTTTGCAGCACCGCCAGCGGCGTTTTCAGACTGTGGGTCAAATCAGACAGGGTGGAGCGGTACTTCTGGTAGCGCTGGCGTTCGTTATTCAGCAAAATATTCAAATTGCGCACCAGGATATCCAGTTCGCGCGGCGGATTCTCATCCAGACGTTCCCGTTCACCGACCTCCAGCTCGCGCACCTGCCTGACCAGATCTTTAATAGGGCGCAGGCTCCAGTGTGCCGCCAGCCACAGCAGCGGCACCACCAGCAGGAGATTGGCCAGCAGAACATAGCTGAACCATTCCCAAACCAGATCGGTGCGCTGCAGCTCATGGGGAATGGTATCGACGACCACGATGGTCAGCGGCGGCAGGCGGCCGGTCGCCGGATAGCGGTTGACCGCCACGGAATGGGTCAGGGCATTATCGTCGCTGCTGTCGAACTCTTTGAGCCGCACCTGGGCGCTGGGGTTGTCGCCCACCACCGCGCTGCTGGTGCGCGTATCGGTATCCAGCTCGAAATAGCCGGTCTTGGTCAGCCAGTCCTGCTGCAGGCGCGACTCCAGCGCCGGCACATAACGCTGGCGCCAGAGTATATGGCCATTTTCATCATAAATCAGCACCAGCGCGGCGAAGTTGATATCGATATTCGGCGGCACGGCTATCGACAGCTTGTTGTCCTTCCACTGCGCCAGACTGAAAAAGAGATTGCTTTCGCCCCGCAGCAGGCGGAATGACGTTTTATCAAAGCTGACGCTGTAGCCAATGACGGCCACCATGCCGTAGCACAGAGAGAGCGCCAGAACTACGCAGGCTGCAGCCAGCAAAAATCTGACGCGCAGGGAAAACGGTTTTTTGTGGCGAAACGGAAATAGGGTCATAGAGCCTAGTTAACATCAAAACGGTAGCCCTGACCGCGAACTGTGGTGATCACTTCATGCGGGTAATTGGCCTGCATCTTTTTCCGTAGACGACCCATTAACACGTCGATGGTGTGACTCTCGCGCAATTCAGCGTCGGGATAAAGTTGCAGCATCAGCGAATCCTTGCTGACGACTTTGCCGGCGTTGCGTATCAATGTCTCAATTATAGTATATTCAAACGCGGTGAGTCTGATATTAACCTCGTTAATCATGAGCTCACGGCGTGAAAGGTCAATAAGGAAGGGCGGCAGCTCGATGACCTGCGACGCCAGACCGCTATTGCGGCGCATCAACGCCTGCATGCGCGCCACGACCTCTTCCAAATGAAACGGTTTAGTCACATAGTCGTCGGCGCCGGCTTCCAGCACCGTGACTTTATCCTGCCAGCCTTCGCGGGCGGTGAGCACCAGCAGGGGAATTTTCACCTGATGGCTGCGCCAGCGGCGAATAAGGTTGAGACCGTCCTCATCCGGCAGGCCCAGATCAACAATAGCGATATCGGGTGGATGCTCATTTAGAAAGTAGTCCGCCTCCCTGGCGTCCGCGGCGGCATCCACCTGGTGCCCCATTTCACGCATCTGTACCGTCAGATGATGACGAAGAAGAGAATTATCTTCTATTACCAGAACTCGCATCGCAGCTCCTAAATAAAATCACCCTTAACGGATCCGGTGGCGCAATCCGTCTTGTTAAGCGGTTATCCTTCCGGCTGGGAAGGAATATCTTACCGGATAAGAGTATCCCAGAGAGTGACTAAACTCCGCATAAACAGAGAGGGAACCAGGGTCGGACGCAGGTTCCCTTTTTATCACCTATTTCAATTCATCAACCATCGCCGCCGCGCGGCCGATATAGTTAGCCGGCGTCAGCGTTTTCAGTCGCGCTTTTTCCGCATCCGGCAGCGGCAAACTGTCGATAAAGGCTTTCATGCCTTCAGCGTCGACGCGCTTACCGCGGGTGAGTTCTTTCAGCTTCTCGTAAGGTTTTTCAATCCCGTAGCGGCGCATCACCGTCTGTATGGGTTCAGCCAGGACTTCCCAATTATGGTCGAGCTCCGCCAATAAATGGGCCTGATTGACCTCCAGTTTACTAATTCCTTTAAGCGTAGACTGGTAAGCGATAAGCGCATAACCAATACCGACGCCTAAATTGCGCAGTACGGTGGAGTCGGTCAAATCCCGCTGCCAGCGCGAGACCGGCAATTTCGCCGCCAAGTGGTTCATCACCGCATTCGCCAGCCCCAAATTCCCTTCCGAATTCTCGAAATCGATGGGGTTCACCTTGTGCGGCATGGTCGACGAGCCGATTTCGCCGGCGACGGTGCGCTGTTTGAAATGATTAAGCGCAATATAGCCCCAGACGTCGCGGTCGAAATCAATCACGATAGTATTGAACCGCGCGATGCAGTCGAACACTTCGGCGATATAATCATGCGGCTCGATTTGGGTGGTAAAGGGGTTCCAACCGATACCGAGCCCGGTGACGAACTCCTCGCTGAAACGATGCCAGTCCACCTCGGGATAGGCAACCATATGGGCGTTGTAATTGCCGACCGCGCCGTTAATCTTGCCCAGAATCTCTACCTGTTCGAGCTGACGATACTGGCGCGTCATGCGATAGGCGACATTCGCCATCTCCTTGCCAAGCGTCGAGGGCGTCGCCGGCTGGCCGTGGGTGCGCGACAGCAGGGGAATATCGCGATAGCGTTCGGCAAGCGCGGTGACGCCGTCGATGATTTGGCGCCAGGCGGGCAGCAGGATAGTCTCGCGGGCGGTGGCCAGCATCAGCGCGTGGGAGAGATTATTGATATCTTCGGAGGTACAGGCGAAATGGATAAATTCGCTCACCGCCAGCAGCGCCGGTTGCGCGGCAACTTTCTCTTTCAAAAAATATTCAACCGCTTTCACGTCATGATTAGTGGTGCGCTCAATGGTTTTAATGCGCTCGGCGTCTTCGACGCTGAAATTGGCGACAATCGCGTCAAGGTAACCGTTTGCGTGGTCGTCAAAGGGTGGGACCTCTTTGATCGCGTCACAGGCGGCCAGCTTTTGCAGCCAGCGCACTTCCACCTGTACGCGAAATTTCAGCAAACCAAATTCGCTGAAAATAGCGCGCAGCGGGCTGACTTTGTCGCCGTAGCGGCCGTCGACGGGCGAAACGGCGGTCAGAGAGGATAATTCCATCGATTGCGACTCCTGGAAAGATTAAGAATGGGTAAGTATCTGTTTAGCTTCTTTAAATAACCGGTTGCGGCCGAACATCAGCTGAAGCCGTCCGCCGCCGACCTGTTGCCATAGCACGGCGGAACGGATGCCGGCCAGCAGTACGGCGCGCACTTTGGCCTGGATCTGGGTGTTTTGCAATACCGCCGGCGCGCCGGTGACCTGGATGCGCGGCCCGAGCGGGCTGATAATGTCCACATAAATGCTGGCCATGGCGCTGATAAGCGTATCCGACAGCAAATCGAAATGGCCGAGCTGGCGATGAAGTCCGTCGATGCGGCGGCTCAGCGCCTCTTGAGCGCCGCGGTTGCCGTTCAGCTTGCGTTCAAGCACCATCAGCCCCAGGGTATAGCGGGTCAGCTCGGCGCCAAGCCCTTCTCGCGACGACGCATTCAGCACGGCCTGCAGCGTCTCCAACCCCATGCGCAGATGGGTCGGGTTATCGCCGTAGACCGCACGCACCGACGGCGGATTAAGATCCAGCAGGCTTTGCAGCGAGACGCGTAAGGGCTGCTCGTCGCATTGGCTCTGGTGGGCGAGCTGCTGCACAAGGCGCGCGCTTTGGCAAACACCCGCCAGCGCCAGCGTAATGTCAAAATAGTTCTTGGCCAAAATGACTCCTGTATCCATCCCTGAGGTTAAGTCCACCCGCCGGGCGTCCGCCCAACGGCGCGGCAGGCGCGCTACGCTTGCGCGATCATGCCATAAAAGCGCGGTCAAACACAGCGGTAAAGGCGCGCGGCGGGCGTTTCGCCACCCCATCAGGGTTTCGCGCGGCGCCACTCGCCAGGGATGCTGCCGGTCAGGACGCCACCGACGCGGGAAGCGTCTCAGTGAGGCAACGGCTGGCGCGCTTCAATGATGCCGCCGCCCAAGCAGCGCTCCGCCAGATAAAATACCGCCGACTGGCCCGGCGTGACGGCGGCCACCGGCCGATCAAAACTCACCTGCAAACGTCCGTCCGGCAGCGGCGTCACCAGACACGCGATGTCCGGCTGACGGTAACGGGTTTTCACCGTACAGCGCAGCGCGTCTGTAAGCGGTTCCCGATCGACCCAGTGCAGCTGGCCGGCGACAAGGCCGGTAGACATCAGCCGCGGATGTTCGTGGCCCTGAGCGACAATCAACCGGTTATTGTCAAGATCCTTGTCCACCACATACCAAGGGTCTTCGCTGCCGTCGCGGGTGCCGCCAATGCCCAGCCCTTTGCGCTGACCTAATGTATGGTACATCAACCCCTGATGGCGGCCCACCTCCTGGCCGTCAACGGACATAATCGCACCCGGCTGCGCCGGCAGGTAGCGGCCGAGGAAATCGCGGAATTTTCGCTCGCCGATGAAACAGATGCCGGTGGAGTCTTTTTTGGCCGCGGTCGCCAGGCCGAGCTCGGTGGCGATGCGCCGCACTTCCGGTTTGGCCAATTCCCCAATCGGGAACAGGCAGCGCGCAAGCTGCGCATGGCCTAACGTATAGAGAAAATAGCTCTGGTCTTTGTTATCGTCCATACCGCGCAGCAGTCGGCTTTTGCCGTCCACGTCGGCGCGGCGCACGTAATGGCCGGTGGCGATAAAGTCGGCGCCGAGATCCTCGGCGGCAAATTCCAAAAAGGCTTTGAACTTGATTTCCTTATTGCACAAAATATCCGGATTGGGCGTGCGGCCAGCCTGGTATTCGGCAAGGAAATGCGCAAAAACGTTATCCCAATATTCGGCGGCGAAATTAACCGTATGCAGCGTGATGCCCAGGGTGTCACATACCGCCCGAGCATCGGCCAGATCGCTTGCCGCGGTGCAATATTCCTCGTTGTCGTCCTCTTCCCAGTTTTTCATGAACAGCCCCTCCACCCGATAACCCTGTTGCAGTAGCAACCAGGCGGAGACGGAAGAGTCGACACCGCCGGACATACCGACGATTACTTTTTTTTGACCGTTGTCTGACATGGGATTCTCACGAGCGGGATGACCGCCGCGCGGCGCGCGGCGCAGTAAAACAGGCGGCATATTTTATCACGATCCGACCCCGTGCCGCCACCTTCACCCATAAGGCGCGTTTTCGTCGCCCTCTGCGGCCCTAAAGGGGCGAACAGTCGTCACCTATGCGCCTTGAGGACCCTCAAAATGCCCACGGCGGCGGACGCAGAACCTGTACGCCATTGCTCTTGGCCGGCAACCTGACGCCGTCAAAACGGCCAATTGAATGCCGCGAGGAAAGTCAGCGGCAGGCGTTCGCCGCGCTGATAGCAGCGAAGACTTTCCGCCACCAGGGGGGAGCGCAACTGGTCTGACGCGAAAAGAGTTTCAGCGGGCAGCCAAAGACAGCGATCGATATCGTCATCTTGCGGGATGGCCGTCACGCAGCGTGGCAAATCGATCACGAACAAAAACCGCAGAAACGGCGTGTTATCGAGCGCAATCCATTGATGTATCCGCAATAGCGCCTGGGGTTGGGCGTGGATACCCGCTTCCTCCCACAATTCACGCTGCGCCGCCTCGATAAGGGTTTCATTCGCCTCGAGATGACCGGCCGGCTGATTCCAGCGCGGTTGACCGTGAATCGTTTCCTCTACCACCAAAAATTGGCTCTCCGCCTGTACCACGCAGGCGACGGTAACATGGGGTTTGAACATCGCGGGGCTTGTCCTCCATAGGTAGGGGCAAAAAGCATTACGCCGGGTCGATATCGCGCCACTCTCCAGGCGCCAGACCGGCCAGGCACCATTGCGCGATTTTATAGCGAATCAGCCGCAGCGTGGGATGCCCGATATGGGCGGTCATACGGCGCACCTGACGGTTTTTCCCCTCGTACAGGGTCACCCGCAGCCAGCACGTAGGAATAGCCAGGCGCACGCGGATCGGCGGCGTTCGCGGCCATAACCAGTCTGGCTCGTCAACGCGCGCCACGCCGGCGGGCAGAGTCAGGCCGTCTTTCAACGGCAGGCCGGCGCGAAAGGCGGCCAGAGCGGCCCCGTCCGGCTCGCCTTCCACCTGAACATAATAGATCTTAGCGGTTTTTTGCGTCGGCTGCGTCAATCTGGCCTGAAGCTTACCCTCATTGGTCAGGATCATCAGCCCTTCGCTGTCGCGATCCAACCTGCCGGCGGCGTAAACCGACGGTATGGGAATATAATCTTTGAGCGTAGCGCGGCCGGCGTCATCGCTGAATTGCGCAAGCACGTCATAGGGTTTATTGAACAAAATGACACGGCGCGGATCTCGCGCTGGCGCGGATTTGCGGCGGAAGTTGCGTGCGGGGCTGGGCTTTTTGATAACGGGGTACGCTCTGTCGGGGCCAGAAAAAAACAGTATACCGGAATAGTGACCCCGCGCGCCAAGCGTGGCGCCGCGGCGATAAAAAAAAGCGGGCCCGCGGGCCCGAAAAAATGGGCAAACTACAAACTTGCATGTGGAACACTAACTCTAGCCGAGGGCGCGTCTTTTGCTTCACGGTGACGAATTAATAGTTAAAAACTGTTATGCCGCTGCGTCGGTCGTGTGTAAACGGCGGATAGCGGATAGCGGATAGCGGATAGCGGATAGCGGATAGCGGATAGCGGATAGCGGATAGCGGATAGCGGATAGCGGATAGCGGATAGCGGATAGCGGATAGCGGATAGCGGATAGATCTTCCGGCCGGTTGCGGGAAAGCGCCGCCGGCCGCGATGAATCAGCCTGCAAGGGTGTCATGAGGCGTTAAGCGATGCGCGCAAGCGTAATGTCAGAATAAAGCAAACAGCAGCACTACCGGCAGGCTCATCGGCCAGGTCAAGCCAATGATTTTCGCGGTAAACAGACGAATGCGCAGGGAAGGATCGTGACTCAGTAGGAAGGTGACGGGCACCGCGATGAAAAGTCCGATGATATAAATGTGCGTCAGCGCTTCCCAAGCGGGGGACATAGCTTTACCGATCCTGTTTTATTGTTGTGAGCGCGGAGTGTAGCCGTTCATTGCGCGTTAAGCAATCGGCCACCGCACGGCGTTTACCGGCGCCCGGTGGTGAACGCGCGCAGCGGGCGGCCGGGTCAAAGAGCGTCAGCGCCACCCGGGCAATCGGTGAGTGGAGCGGCCCTCAGCCGGTGCCGTTTTGCGTCGCTTGTACCGGCGCCGTTTCCTCGCCCACCACTTTCAGCGGGGGGAACTCGCTTTCATTGAACAGCACATTTTGCGTCGGGATGGCAAGCTTGATGTCCAACGCTGCCAGTTCCTCCATCAGGCGAATATTAATCTCCTGCTGGATGTCCATATACTTATTGTAATCCGCGCTGGCGACGATATGCACCACTTCAAAGGTCAGGCGGAAATTATCGAAGGACAAAAAATGGGCACGGTCGAAACGGGTTTCCGGGATTTCCTCAATAATTTTTTTCACCCTATCGCCCACCAGGCGTAATTTTTCGGGCGGGGTGGAATAGGCCAGGCCAAAGGTGAAAACAATCCGCCGCGTCTGCATCCGTTTGTAATTGTGTATGGTTTGCTGCAGCAGGATCGCATTGGCGCAAACAATTTGCTCACCGCTCAGACTGCGGATACGGGTGGTTTTCAAACCGATATGCTCTATGGTGCCGGCGATATCGTTAAACACCACGAAATCGCCGATGACGAAGGGTTTATCGAAGCCTATCGCCAGCGAGGCGAAGACGTCGCTCAGCACCGTCTGGATCGCCAGCGCGATGGCGATGCCCCCTACGCCCAAACTGGCCACCAGGGCGGTGATGTTCACGCCGACATTGCCCAGGATGGACAACATCATCACCGCCCAAATCAGCACCCGCATCATTAAGCCCAGGATGACCATGGTCACCGGGTTACGCGCCGCGCCGGGCTCGCGGGTCATATTGCTTAACCAGACGTGGACGGCACTGTCCAGCCACATGGCGATTTGCAGCGCCAGAACCAAAAACCAGCCGTGGGAGATAGCGTTATTCCAACTACCGGGCAAATCGATGAAATGAATACTCAGCAGCAGCGCGGTAAAGAGGATAAGCAGGCTTTTGGTGTTGTCGAGCATCTCCACCACCACCCGATACAAGATGCTGTGCTTGCCGCTGCTCCACTGCTTCACCCGATGGCCGGACAGGCGGATAATTTTGTTGATGACCCAATAAATAATAAAGCTGGCGACGACAATAATGGCGATATTGAGCCAAAAAGTGGGGCTGGTAATCAGACGGATGAAGTTAAGGTTCCTTAACATCTCCATAAAAGGCTCTCCCGGGCAAAAAAGTAAAATTAAGGCTGATTGCTCAAATCGTGCGTCTTAAAAAAGTGGCACATTTTCGCCGGACCGGCAAATGACCGGCCCCGCGCGCGCCGCAATCAGGACGGTTCTTATGCCCCGCGGGCGCCAGTGGCTAAGGTTTGCGCACCTAAGCCGGTGGTCTGCGAGGACCCGATGCGCTTGCCGTCTCCCAAAAGAAAGCCTGTGCAACGTTCGCCGGCATCGACTTATACCCTGAGCAATTCAGCGCGGCATAACCCGGGTGGCAGGCGACCCAAGGGCATGTTGGCAAGATCCTGCCTGGCATGATGTCCCGGTGATGGAATAAAAAGATAGAAAGGTAATGAGATGACAAGATGATGACGCCTGGCGCGGTGTTAATTTCATCGCGGCAAATAAAAGGCTGTTTTTATAAAAAATGGCGAGGAGGGGATAATTCTCACGGCAAAATTAATTGCCTTTATCGCTTGCGAAATAAGGCTGTAACGTCGCAGGCAATACGGATTTTTAGCCAGTTTGCAAGCGTAATCTGTTGTTTGTGAGTTGAGTGGAAAAATTTTTCTGTGATAAACATCAAAGCTGTTCTTTGCCATAGTGATTAAAATCCACTTTCGTTGATGTTTCTTATTTAATTTATTCAATAATATTTAATCATATTATTGTTCCTTTGAAGGACTGTTAAATATGACTATTTCAATTACCGTATCTGTATCCCATAATGACGTCGAATTCGACGGCGGCAAACTGGATAGGCTTCGGCATGGCGCTGCAATCGCCGCTGACGATCACACTGCCAGGGTCACAGAAGGCGAGATGCGCATTGAACCTCGTTCATCACTACAGGCTACGAGAACCGATACGCCGATTATTCCCGAGTCGCGCGGCCGTTTTTATGTTGCCAATGCGGGAAAGGCTAAACAAGTCACAGCCGTTTTTTATTGGTCTCATAGTTTTACTTCGGAATGGTTTGAATATAGCTCAACGGTTATCGCACGGGGAACGGACGGCATCGTGATGCCGCCGTCAAACTCGCTTTATTACAGTAAAATCGTGATTTATAACGATACCGATGATGTGGCCTTTGTCACGGCATACACGCTGTAATTCGTCTGCGTTGACCTATTGCTCATACCAATAGCCGATAGGCTATTCAGGAGAAAAATATGAACTCTGAATCAAATACAGCGCTGGATGTTACCAACGTCGTTTCTCCCATGATGACGCGGGGAAAATCTAAAGTGCCTCTTCCCCAATGGGAGTGGGATAATGCATGTGATATTAAATACTGGATGATCAAATTGGCAGGGTTTATCCCTGAAGTAGGGGCGATACTGTCGACGATGCTGGAGGTCTGTTGGCCGTCAAAGAAAGAGAATGTGTGGCAACAAATATTACATGAAGTCGAGAACATGATTGAAACTTCAAAGCTGACCATTATTCAAGGCGTGCTGCGCGGCTTTATTAATGAGATGGAGGGGAAAGTCACACACGTGCAGTTTATGCTGGAAACCCATCCAGGGAGTCGTGAGGCGCATGATGCTTACATGTCGTTAGCCCGGTATTTGATCGGCATGGAAGAACATTTTTGCTCATTCGATGATAGGACCAACCTGCAAATCATGCCTATGTATACCGCGTCTTTGATGTTACAGGTCATGTATTGGTCAATCGGCGTCCACAAAAGCCAAGAAATGGGCCTGACCGCGCGGGAAGTGGAGGAGATGCAGGACATCATAGACCGGCTGGTTGATCGATCTTCGGCATATTGTCATGCTTTATATGATACAGAGTATGACGAAATCATTAATACCTCAGATGCTTACGATATCACTAATGATTTATTGTCCGTGAGAGGTCACTGTCTGATGCACGGTATCGAAGTTTTAGAAATCGTCGAGCAGATAAAAGCGCGCGGTAGCAAAGAAAACATCATCCTTAAGACATTAAGCTATTCGGAGGTTTTTGACCGCGTGACGCCTAAAACCAAATTACAGGCGTTAACGGAGGACGACAACATGGTTGCGCCTCTGAAACCGGCGTGGCTGGGCAATAATTATGCGCAGATACGGTCTCTCGTCGGCTATATTGTCAGGATAGGCGGTGCGCCAAGGGTAGGCGGCCTCGGCATTACGTTTACCGATGGCAACACGTATCAATTAGGCACTATCACGCGCGAATATCGTAATCTTGAGTTAAACGGCAGTGTTATCACGCTTATTGAAACCTGGGGCAGTGGTGCTATAGATGAAGCCTTATTTACCTTGAGCGATGGGCGCACTTTCAGTTTCGGTCAAAGGTATAGCTACAATTATCGGCGGTTTGAAGCGCCTGGACATTATATCACCGGTCTCTACCTGGCCAGTGATGAACCCTCTCTTCGTGGACAAGCCGCCGGCATAATGGCGTCCTACCATTTGAGAAATGACCCAGCCACCCCGTCTACGCCTGTCTCATCGGTCCCAAGGCCCCTAAAAAGCCTGCCACGCCGCGTGGCGGTTAGCGTTAGCGCTCACGGTGAGGGGCGCACGCGCGACTAACCATAACGCTGTTGGTGGGCTTTTTTTCGCTGCAGGTAATCTTCATCGGCGCGCAGGCGGTCCCAGTACTGTTTGAAGATGGCCGCCGCCGCCGCTTTGACCGGATCGTTACCGCGGGGCTTGACGGCCCGGTCTTCATCATATTTCCTGCCGCCCTGGTGATTGGCATAACGCCGCGCGCGGGTGTATCCCATTTGGATAAATTTGCGCGCCATATCCATGCCGACAAAATCATCCGCCCGCCGGTACTGCTCGAAAAGCTGATAAATGGTCTCGGCTGACTGTGCCGCGACCTGCGGATTTTTGAACCGCCAGTGCGGTAAGATCTCCCCTTTATAAGGCTCAACCAGCAGGACGCCCTGTTCGCCGCGACCGACCTGATAACGCTCGGGGTGCTGGCGAAAATCAATCTGGCTGAAATCCTGCTGATAGTTAAAAGGGATACCCATTTCTGCTCATCCGTCGTACCGCAGGCGGCAGAAGAATTCCGCGCGCCCGGCATGATTAACCAGCATAGTGCCGAATGCGGCGATTTTCATCCCGCCGACACGCCTGCAAAGGCGCCGCGGGGCGGATGACGGGGGCGCCCGCAGCGCCATGGCGTTGCCAACAGCTCATCAGCCCAGGGGGTCGTCCAACTCGCGCACATGATCATCCTTGTTCAATGTCATAAGCGCGAAGAAACTGATAATGGCGGTGATAACCACATACCAGGCCGGGATATCCAGGTTGCCGGTCTGTTTAATCAGCCAGGTAATCATCAGACCCGCGCAGCCGGAAAAGACCGCATTTGACAACGAGTAGGCCAGCCCCAGCCCGGTATAACGTACCCGGGTGGGAAACATTTCCGCCAACATCGCCGGGCCTGGGCCCGCCAGCAGGCCTACCGCGCCGCCGGCGATAAAGACCGCCAGCCCTTTGCTTAGCAAGGCGCCCTCCGGATTTTGCAATAGTCGCAGGAGCGGAAAGGATAACGCCAACAGCAGCACGGTGGCGGTCATGAGCACGCGTCGCCGGCCTATCCTGTCGCTTAACATGCCGGCGGGGATAATGGTCAGGGCAAAACCGGCGTTGGAAATGACGGCGATAAGCAAGGCGGTTTGCATATGGGTGTGCAGCGCCGATTGCAGGTAGGTAGGCATGATCACCAAAAAGGTATACCCCGCCGCGGACCACGCCATCAGCCGGCCGATACCGAGGGCAATGATGCAACTCATCGCGCCGGCGCCGGGCGCGAGGGCGGGCGCGGCCGCCGCCTGGCGCGACCGAATGAAGGCCGGCGTTTCCTTAAGACTCAGGCGTAGCCACAGCGCCACGGCCCCCATCGGCAGCGCCAGGAAAAACGCGATCCGCCAGCCCCATTGCAGCAACGCCTCTTGCCCCAATACCGCCGCCAACAGGGCCACCACGCCGGCGCCGGCCAACAGGCCCAGCGCGACGGTCAGGGACTGCCAGGCGCCGTACAGGCCGCGTTTACCCCTCGGGGCGAATTCGGTCATCAGCGCCACCGCGCCGCCGTATTCGCCGCCGGCAAAGAGCCCTTGCAGGATGCGCAGTAGCGTCATGAGGATAGGGGCGGTAATACCGATACTGGCATAGGTTGGCACCAGTCCAATCGCCGCCGTGGCGATAGTCATCAGCACCAGCACCAAAATCAGCGTCGGCTTACGGCCCAGGCGATCGCCAAGGCGGCCGAACAGCGCCGCGCCGAGCGGGCGAAAGAAAAAGGCGACGGCGAACGACGCATAGGTGAGGATAAGCCCGGTGAGGGCGCTTTCTCCCTGCAGGCGGAAGACATTCTCCGCGATCACCGTCGCCAGGAAACCGTAGACCGCAAATTCATACCATTCGATAAAATTACCAACGGCCCCGGCCAACAAGGCCTTTTTATGGGACAGCGGGGATCTGCTGCGCGCGTGATGCATAACGGTATCCTTAAGGCGAGAGAGAAAGGCCAACGCCGTCTCGCGCCGGTGAACGGCGTATCGCCGAACGGGGTCAGGCGCGCTGGATGAGACGGTGCGGTAGAGCAACACGCGGCGCCGGCGCGGGTGCCGTCTGACCAATTTATCCTAAATCAACGCGTCATCATGTCAACGGTCGGCCGCGGCGCCACCGTCTATACTGCATGAGGCGGGCACGGGGGCGCCGGCAATTCGGCCCGGCGCCGGGGTGGTGACGCAGGAGACAAAGTATGACCGAGACAAATCAAAAAGTCGCCGTGGTAACGGCATCGGATTCCGGCATCGGCAAAGCGGCCGCGCTGGCGCTGGCCGCCCAGGGGTATGATGTCGGCATCACCTGGCATTCCGACAGGCAGGGCGCCGAGGACACCGCTCGCCAGGTGGCGGCGCTGGGCAGACGGAGCGAGGTGCGCAAGCTGGACTTGACCACGTTGCCCGCCGCCGCCGAGGTGATTGATGATTTTGCCAACGCTTTCGGTCGACTGGATGTGCTGGTCAATAATGCCGGCGCCAGCCATAACGGCCCGCTGTTGACGCTTGAGTATGAACAGTGGCGACAGGTTTTTTCCATTGTTCTCGACGGGGCTTTCCTGTGCGCCCAGCGCGCCGCCCGGGTCATGAAGACTCAGGGCGCGGGCGGGCGCATCATCAATATTACCTCGGTGCATGAACATACCCCGCTGCCCAACGCGGGGGCGTATACCGCCGCTAAACACGGCCTGGGTGGTTTGACCAAATCGCTGGCGTTGGAACTCGCGCCGTATGGCATTTTAGTCAATGCGGTGGCGCCAGGCATGATCGCGACGCCTATCAATGATATGAACGAAGAGGCGGCCTGGCATACTTCCGAACCGGGTATTCCCCTCGGCCGTCCGGGCCATGTGCGCGAGATAGCCGGTATGGTGGCCTGGCTTGCCAGCGACGCCGGAAGCTATACCACCGGTCAATCTTTCGTCATCGACGGCGGGTTTATGCTGGTTAACCCACAATTCGAGGCGCAGAAAAAACAGGCGGCCGACTAGCCGGACAGGGTGGCGACAGCGGCCGCGCGTAGCTACCGTTAAGGTCGATGAGCCGCTGGCGGCGGTTAGCAGGGCGCGTTCGGCGACGCCGAACGCGGGTGCCGGTGCGGGACGGGAATGTGATGGCCGTCATGGCCAGAAGGCCGTGCGGCTTTACTTATGGCGCACATTTTTGTATACCAATTTAATTGTTTGAATGCTAACCACTTAGGCGGATTGCCCGTTCGCGCGCACTGCCGGTCACCCGAATAACCCTGTGGCGCGGCTGCGATGCGGTTCGCCTTTGTTTGAGGATGCTGGATGTCCACCCCCTTTAGGTTGCTTTTCGCGCTGTATCCCGGCGTAACACAACTGGATTTCACCGCGCCCCATCAGGTTTTCAGCCATTGGCAGGGGGCCTCGGTGCGCGTCGCGTCCCTCGAAGGCGCGCCGGTGAGCGCCAGCGGCCTGCATTTTTCCCAGCTCGACGCGCTGGAGGCGGTGGAAAACTGCGATCTGCTGTGCCTTCCCGGTGGACCGGGCTGCACCGAAGCGATGCTTGATGCGCGGTTCATGGCGCAGATCCGCCGACTGGCGGCCGGAGCGCGCTATATCACCTCGGTATGCACCGGTTCATTAATCCTGGGGGCCGCCGGTCTGTTACAAGGGCGGCGCGCCACCTGCCATTGGTCGATGCTGGAGAGTCTGTCACTGTTCGGCGCCCTGCCGCGCGCCGAGCGGGTGGTGCGCGATGGTCATCTTATCACCGGCGCCGGCGTCACCGCCGGTATCGATTTTGCCCTGACGGTTGTGGCGGAAGTGGCGGGAGAGAGTGTGGCGCAAGCTATCCAACTGGGGCTGGAATATGCGCCGGCGCCGCCGTTTGATGCCGGCCATCCCGCCACGGCGCCGGCCGCGATTGTGCACGAAGCACGTGAGCGGCAGGCGGCTTTCCGCGCCCGGCGCTTGGCGCAGGTCGCGACGGCGGCCGCGGCATTAAAGGCGCGCTAAACGGTTGTCCAGGCCAACAAAGGAGTAGGGTAATGTATTTTGCGCACGGGGTTTTGTTATGACGGTCCGTCTCTTATCACACATCGATGTTCCCCCCGCGCACCGGCCGGCATTCGCCGCCGCGGGCGTGACGCTCTATCTGGCGCCGCGAGCGGACCCCAACGGCCCACTGTGGCCCGACGGCCCGCTGCGGCCCGTGCCGGCAACCGCGGCGCAGGGATCCGTCGAGGATGAAGTGTTCGATGCGGCCGCAATTGACGTCCTGTTGACGATCGGGTCGCTTGGGATAAGCGCCCAGGAGATGGACAAACTGCCCGCGCTGCGTCTGATTTGCTGCCTGGGGGTGGGCTATGAGCGTGTTGACCTGGCCGCCGCCGCCGCGCGCGGCATCCGCGTGACCCACGGCCGCGGCACCAATGACACCTCGGTGGCCGATCACGCGATGGCGCTGATGCTGGCGCTGGTGCGCGATATCGCCCCCTTGGATCGGGCGGTGCGGCGCGGCCAGTGGCAGCAGTCGCGGCGTTTGCGTCCGCAGCTGAGCGGCAAACGGGTCGGGATCCTGGGGCTGGGCACGATCGGCGCCAACATCGCCGAGCGGTGCGCGCGCGGATTTGCCATGGAGGTCGGCTACCATAACCGTCGGCCGAAAGCGGATTGTGCTTACCACTACTGCTCTAGCGCGACGGTGCTGGCGCAATGGTGCGAGATTTTAGTCATTGCGACGCCCGGCGGCGCTGCCACCCGGCATTTGGTGGACGAGGGGGTGCTCACGGCGCTGGGCGCGGAGGGTTTCCTGGTAAATATCGCCCGCGGCAGCGTGGTCGACACGGCGGCGCTGACCGCAGCGCTGCAGGCGCAGGCCATCGCCGGCGCGGCGCTGGATGTTATCGAAGGTGAACCGCAGGTACCGCCCGCGCTGCTGGCGCAGGATAATGTGCTGATAACGCCCCATGTAGCGGCGCGCTCCCCCCAGGCGATGACGGCGATGTACCGGCAGATGCTGGAAAACCTGGCCTGCCATCTGAACGGTCAGCCGCTGCTGACGCCGGTGGCGGCGGGAGAGTAAGGATGGACTACCGACAACGGATTATTGCGCCGGCGTTCCGCTTGGCGCTGCCGCGCGAGGAGGATGCTCCGGCGCTGTTCCGTCTGGTGCAGCAGGAACGCGCGCACTTGAGCCGCCATCTCGCCTGGCCTGAAACGGTCCGCTGCGAAGCCGATACGTTGGCGACGGTGCGCGCCAATCGCCGGGCTTACGCCGCCGGCGAGTCGGCGGTCTACCTGGTGTGGCTCCAGGAGCGGCTCAGCGGGGTGCTATCGCTGAACAGCATTAGCGGCAGCGTGGGGGAGATAGGCTATTGGCTGGCCGCCGAGATGACCGGCCGCGGTCTGATGTCCCGCGCCGTGCTGGCGTTGATGACCTGGTATCTGGCGGACGGCCGGCTCGATACGTTTATCTTGCGCTGCGGCGTTGAAAACCTGCCCAGCAATCGCGTGGCGCAGCGGCTGGGCTTCAGTTTTTATCTGCGGCAGGCGCAGGCGGAAAAAATTGGCGAGCGCTGGGTGGATCATAACATTTACCACTGGCGCGCCGGACGCAATGCGCTGCCGCAATCGTTGACGTCCTAACCCGTACCCGCGCGTCTTTAACGCAGGGGCAGGGGCCCGCCACGGTCGTCGAGTTCCTGGCGCAAACGGTGAAATACGCGCCCGGATTGGCGAAGACCATCGTGCTCGAATTCATTGGTCACCCACGCTTGCAGATTGCCCACCCGCGCGGTGGTAGCCAACGACAATTCGGCATCGACGTACATGTCGTCGTGATAAATCACCGCCGAGACCGGAACCTCATTGTTTGCCAGCCGGTCGCGGTCATACAGCGGCGGGTAATCCTGACGGGTGGATAAATGTGCCGCCGCGGCGCGAAACGGGCGCAGCGAGCGGATCTCGTCGAACATCCAGGGATAGATCATCTCGCCGGTAAACAGCAGCGGCCGGGCGTCGGGCTGGAAAGCGGGAAACTGCCCCCGTACCCGCTCCGCCGCCCAGCGGCAGGCGTGCCCGGGCTGGCCATAAATCACCTCTTGCAGCAGCGCATACAGCGGATTACCGTCGTAACCGGTTTCCGCCATGATCGCCATCAGGAAATGATCCGACAACCGAGTTTCGGCGCTGTCGCTGAATGCCTCTTCGATAAGGCCATGCACCTGGTCGAAACCGGTCGCCATGCCGAACGCCATGCCCAACGTTTGCAACCGACGCACGCTCAGGCGATCGCCGTCCGGCAGCCGCACGTCGCTACCGGCGATAACGTCCGCCAGACGGGCGATGCGCGCCGCGTCGGCGGGATAACGGCGGGCGTAGCGCGCGTTTTTCGCCGCCACCCGCGGGTAGGTGCGCCGGTAAACCTCATCGGCATCCGCATCGAGGCCGGGCAGCCCGCCGGTAACATAGCAGGCGGACAGGCCTTCGGGCGCCAGAGATAAATAGGTCAGGGTTAAAAAGCCGCCATAGCTCTGGCCAAGCGTTTCCCAACGGTCGCCGCCAAACAGTGCCGTGCGCAGAAATTCGCAATCGCGCACGATGCTGTCGGCGCGGAAATGCCACAAATAGGCCGCGCCGGCCTGACCGTCCATCGACGCCAGGGTAGCGCTTTCGACCCGGCTGCTGCGCCCGGTACCGCGCTGATCCATCAAGATCACCCGGTGGGTTTTCAGCGCCTCGGCAAGCCATACCGGCCCGCCGCCCTGGGGACGCGGCCCTTTGCCGCCGGGGCCTCCCTGAAGAAATGCGAGTTTGGGTAGCGATTGATGGCGCTTGCGCGGGTCCACCACCTCGCGCACAAACAGATCCAGCGTGCGGCCGTCTTGCGGCTGCGACCAATCCAGCGGCACTTTTACCCGATGTTCTTTGATGAACATGCCGGGCAAGGTATATTCACAGACGTTCAACGCAAACTCCTGAGCTGAGAGCGAATCCGACACTGCTGAGCGTGGCGTCGGCCAGAGGGAGACAGTGTAAGGCAATCTGCCGACGGGGGGGAAGCGCCAACGTGCCCGGGCAACGCGTTCGCTGCGGCGCAGGATGGCGGCGAACGGTCTACGCCCCGCGGGCGGTGGGATGAGAGCTATTGCGGCTGCGTTTCGGTCTTTACGCCCCGCAGTAGTGCGCGCCGCGGTCGTTCTGGCCGAAACCCCAAGCCAATGATCCTGCCGGCCAGGCGCGGTAGCCATGGACGTTGACGCAGCCATAATTCCAATGTCGAGGGGGCGCGCGCAGGGCGGGCGGGGCGATGTCCCTTACCGGTCATCATGATTTGCAGCGCCTGGGTGGCGCGGGTCGGGAACTGGCGGCGGCGCTGCACGCGATTAAGCTCACGCAGGCTGACCGCACCGCGCGCCAGCGGTTTAGCCAGCAAATTCGCGGTAGCCACCGCGTCCTGGATGGCCAGGTTGACGCCGACGCCGCCAATGGGCGACATGGCATGGGCGGCATCGCCGATGCACAACACGCCGGGCGCGGCCCAATGCGTCAGCCGGTCAATGCGAATATCCAGCAATTTTACCTGCCGCCAGTCGGTGATGTGCTGCCGAAGCCGTTCGACGCTGACCGGCGCTACCGCCGCTACCTGCATTAGCAGCGCCGCTAATCCCTGCTGCTGTAGCGCGTCGAAACTGCCTTTGACGATGCTGTAGCCGCACTGCCAATAGTCACCGCGATCGAGCATGATGACATTATTTTTCGGCCCGCCGTGACCGCTGGCCCAACCGGCATCGCCCGCCTCTTTTGGCAACTTCAGCCATACCACGTCGCGCGGCGCGCCGAAATTCCTCACCTGCAACCCGGCGTCGGCGCGCACCATTGACCTGCGGCCGTCAGTACCTATCACCAGCGGGGTGGTGATGGTAAGTCGGCCGGCGTCGTCTTCGGCGTTGACGCCGACAACCTGCCCCTGGTGCCGACATAATGAGACGCCACGCGTCGCGCGCAGTAGAGTAAAGCCCGGCAGCAGTGCCGCCCGCTGCGCCAGGAAATTGAGAAAATCCCACTGCGGCATTAGCATCATGTATTGGCAGCGGCCGGGAAGACGGCTGAAATCGGCCATGGTGACCGTCTTACCCTGTAGCTCGCCGCGAAGGGTCGTTACCTTTTGGTGGGGTAACGCCAATAGCCCCTCAAGCAATCCCAACTGGTGCAGGATGGCAAGGGTAGAGGGATGGATGGTGTCGCCGCGAAAGTCGCGTAAAAAATCGTGATGTTTTTCCAGCACCGTCACCGCTAGCCCCGCCCGCGCCAATAAATAGCCGAGCATCAGACCGGCTGGCCCGCCGCCGACTATACAGCACGGCGTGTTAAGTGATGTTTCGCCCATGGTGCGTTTCCCTTTCCTGGCTAAAGTTCAATCATAAGGAGCAGGCGCCATGTTGCAAATAGTTATCGTTTACCATTGTCATTGGCCGAGCCTCATTCGAGCCGTTGGTACGCCCGCTGCGGCATTAAAAGAACCCGATATGGTGCAAACGGAAACACGGCGCCGGCGGCTGGCCAGTCTCCGGTAAAAAACCGTCCAGCGCCATAGTTAGCGCCTGCGGGTCGCAGGGCAGCGAGAGATGCTGATAATGGCAACGGGGCGCGTCCAGCAAATAGAGGTGGTCCGCGAACACGATGACGTTGAGCGCCTGGAGATCGGGTGCGTTAACCAAACGGCCGCTCAGCGCCCTCGGCGGCCCCAATGTCAAAATGCCGTTGATGAGATCGCGTTTTTGCAGCAGCTGCGCCAGCTGGAACGGGGAATCCGCCCCATAGCGCCGATAGTGGAGGTCGTCGTGTATGACGTCACGGCAGTCCAGGCCCTCCAATAACCCCAAACGCTTGATGCCCTGGGCGATTTCCAGGGCGATGTCCAGCGTGTTCTGGTCACTGGCCTCCTGGCGTATACCGCCGCGAAACGAACGGAACGCTTGCGGCCACAGTCGGTGGCTATCGGCGAAAAATAGGCGTCGATTGAGATAATACTCCAGCTCGCGGCGCCTATCATCGAGTAGCGGCTGGCGCAGACAAGTTTTTATTCCCATCGGGGTGTGGCTCTGACGCCGTTGCTCCGACGGGTGACTTTTCTGGCGGACCCTGGCGGGAGACAGCGCGCGCGCGGACGGTGCAGCAGCAGGGGCTCGTGCGTGTGGGCAAAACGCGGGGCCGTCCCCGCTAGCCCGGCGCAGGGGGATCCCGCGGACTGCCGCGATCGGTGCGGCAGGCGTGGCGCTTGGCTGCCGCGTTGACGGCGTGTCGACGCAGGACGATGGCGGCATCGGGGGGACATGGCGGCCAATTATCATGCCTGCGGCTCCTCAAGAGCAAAGCGTAAGCTAGGAATAGACGCTTAACCCGCCTCGATCAAGTTAGCAAGACATGTGCTGGGCGTTAACGACGGCAACCGGGGGCTATTTGGAGCGCGCGGCCCGCCATCGAGGCGAGCCGCGCTGTAAGGTTAATCGCCGTGCTTATCCTCAAGCTGGGGGACGCCGCTGTCGTCGGCGGCTGAAAGCAGGCCGGTGCTAATGTAGTTCATCAGCTTGGCGCGCGTGTCGGTGATATCCAAATTACGCATGGTCAGCTGACCAATACGATCTTCCGGCGAGAAAGTCGATTCCCCTTTCTCCATGGTGAGACGCTCCGCCATATAGGTCAAATTATCGGAAACCGTATTCAGTATGGAGTAATCGTTGCCGCGGCGCAGTTCCAGCGTCACTTCGCCGGTTATTTCGCTGGCCACCCAGCGCTGGGTCGCGTCACGCAGCATCAGCGCCTGCGGATCGAACCAGCGGCCCTGATACAGCAGACGGCCCAATTGTCGACCGTTGGCGTGATATTGGTCGATGGTGTCTTCGTTATGAATACCGGTCACCAACCGTTCATAGCCGATATGCAACAGCGCCATGCCCGGTGCTTCATAAATGCCGCGGCTTTTGGCCTCGATAATGCGGTTTTCAATTTGATCGCTCATGCCCAAACCGTGACGCCCGCCGATGCGGTTGGCCTCCAGCAGCAGCGCGACTTGGTCGTCGAAACGCTGGCCGTTGATCGCCACCGGCAGGCCGCGTTCAAAGCGCAGGGTCACTTCTTCCGCCGGGATACGCACGTTTTCATCCCAGAATTTGACCCCCATGATGGGGTTGACGATCTTCACGCTGGAGTTGAGATATTCCAGCTCTTTCGCCTCGTGGGTGGCGCCGAGAATGTTGGAATCGGTGGAGTAGGCTTTTTCGGCCGACATTTTGTAATCGAAGCCGGCTTCGGTCATAAACTGCGACATCTCCTGGCGTCCGCCGAGCTCATTGATAAAATCGGTGTCCAGCCAGGGTTTATAGATTTTCAGCTCGGCATTGGTCAGCAAACCGTAGCGATAAAAACGCTCAATATCGTTGCCTTTGTACGTGCTGCCGTCGCCCCAGATATTGACGCCGTCCTCTTTCATTGCGGCCACGAGCATGGTACCGGTTACGGCGCGGCCAAGCGGGGTGGTGTTAAAATAGGTCACGCCGGCGGTCGTATTATGAAATGCGCCACATTGCAGGGCGGCCAGACCTTCCGCCACCAGTTGTTTGCGACAGTCTATCAGACGGGCTTTCTCTGCGCCGTAGGCTAACGCCTTGCGCGGAATGGCGTCGTAGTCATCTTCGTCCGGCTGGCCGAGATTCGCGGTGTAGGCGTAAGGCACCGCCCCTTTCTGACGCATCCATAACAGTGCGGCACTGGTATCCAGACCCCCGGAAAAAGCAATACCCACGCGTTGATTAACCGGTAGATGTCTGAGAATCGTTTCCATTGATGTGAGCCCTATAAAAGAAAATGACAGCAAAAGGTGAAATCGCCCGTCGCGGCAGGCTGCCGTTGCATCATCTTAAGGAAACTCTCCCCGGAACGCTACCCTTAACCGGCGCCATCGGTCGGGAAATCCCGCCGCCGAGGCTTACGCCGTTGGCGGCCGCCGCGCCCGCACAAGAAGCCTGGCGCCTCGCCGCTGGCCGCGCTGTTGACGTTATCTACCCCGGGAGGACGTTTTGGCCCAGGGCGCTTCGGTTACCGCCGCCACGGCGCGGCCCTGCGCGATATTGCCCGGTGCGCTTTTAGACGCGGCGGTAGCGGTTGTCGCGAGCGGGCCATGGATGCGCGCATAGGCCAGCCCGTAGCGATAAAGCCGCGCACCTAGCCAAATCATGCCGTTATCGTCACGTTCCAGTAAACGGCTCGCCACCAACACGTCCACCAGCGAGTAAATGCTGGATAACGGGGCGGCAAGATCTTTCGCCACTTCATAGGTGGTGGCGGGGCATTGCCGGTTTTGTAAACAATCGAGGATTTGCAACGTGCGATCGATGCCGCGCACGCGGGTACGGCGCTGGCTACCGGTGGTGTTGGGGGCTTGCACGTTTTCGTTCATCGTCATCTCCTAAGCTGCGAGGCTGGACCGCCGCCGGCCGGCGAGTTACCCGGAGCGCGCTCGCTAACTGCGGCCCATAAACCTGCGCAGCAATCCGACCGGAAAAGGGGGCCGAGCGAGAAAGCCCGGCTTATGCTTCACTATCGGCAACCGGCGGGAAATATTTAGCGCCAGCTTCCTCTGTTGCGGTATAGGGGGTTGTGCCTCCGTTTGTCGCCCTAACGTTAACGGGGGCGGCTATGTGAGGATTGCGACCTTTGAGAGGACAGGCGAGTGGGTCAGCCATTGACTGAGCGCGTTGTTGGGGTCGAAAAGTTATACCTTGACCGGAGAGCGACTAATGGCCGAGCTGTTGACAGGAGGGGATAGCTTGGCACAAATAGAAATACGTGCTGCTGAGATGGCGAAATAATCACTTCCGCGCGGGGATGGGCCGCGCCGGGGAGCGTATCTGGGTACCGGAAATTATCTGGTTATGGATAGTCAACATCGATGATGCGTAGGTGCCGGTCTACCGCTTCCGGGCGGGCAGCTCAGTGCCAGGAGAAGCGTTGCTAACCTTCGGTCAGAACGTGATTAAAGGACTCTTTCATGACCTCAAACCCGCCCACACCCAGGTGGTGTTTAACTACAGGGAGAATCGCCACAATGAAGGACATTATTTCGCCGGTCGAAAGCGCCGACGGCCTGTTCCACGATGGTGACCCGTCTACCGGCGTCGAGGGTACGGTGGTATACGCCAAGTGGCTTAACGCGATACAGGGCGCGGTGATGGATACTCAGACGGAGCATAAGAACATCCTGGCTGAAGTGGGTACAACGCCCGATAGCAGTCAATCGGCACAGCTGCTTGCCGCCATTAAAGCGATCGCCGCAAGCTGTGCGGCAGAGGCCAGCGCCCATATTCTTCCGGTCGGAACGCCTATCGCTTGGCCATCGGATACTATTCCCGCCGGGTATGCCTTGATGGAGGGACAAACATTTGATAAGCGTCACTATCCCAAGCTGGCCTTGGCTTATCCATCAGGGGTTATTCCCGATATGCGTGGCCAGACTATTAAAGGTAAACCTGATGAAAGAACCATACTCAGCAGAGAGGCGGGGAGCATTCAATCCCACACCCATTCAGCCACGGTGACAAATAAGGACTTAGGGTCAAAAGCGACAGACGCTTTCGATTACGGTAATAAAGTAACCGATGTCCAGGGAGAACATACCCACACCTGGGGCTCTGCTATGCGAAAGTCAGGCGGTAGCGATCAAGCCGTCGGCAGCAATTTAGCAAATACCTTCGGAACAACCTCGGCAGCGGGTCATCACGGACATACTGTCGCCATAGGCCCACATACTCATCGCGTTCGTATCGGTGCACATAGCCATGCTATTACCCTTGATGCAACTGGAAGTAAAGAAAACACGGTTGATAATATTGCATTTTATTATATTGTGAGGCTGGCATGATGCTTTTTGGAGAGGCTGATGGAGTCGAACCTAATCTGCCTGCGATTGACAAGCTAATGCTAGAGGATGTATCGGTAAACGTGATGCTAATGTTATTCTTAACGACAATCTCCCGGACAATACTCCCCTATTTTTATCACCAGTAATTCTTGTAAGACCTGTCGCTATAGTTGAAGACTGTAATGAAGGAGGGTTACTAGAAAAGGATCATCAAGGGAGGTTTTTTGATAGGGTACATGCTGCTCTGCTCTTATTACACGACACGCCTCGATGTCCAAACCTCCAGTCAATAGGGTGCCATTAGGGTCTCAAGACAAGGGGGATCGAAGTGCATGGGTGAAGGATAGAAGCGCGGAAGAAACCTCGCTATAAAGCAATAGCCAAACGAGAGCATTTAACGACGCAGTCTGTTCAATGATCGGGAAGTAGTATAGCGAATGATAACTGGGGACGCCTGCTGATGATGATAAAAGCAAGCTTCAAGGTGGCTTGCTTTCAACAGGAATCTGCAAGCTGTTGATTTAAAGAAACCACCCAATAGAGCCTGGCCGAAAATGTCTGTCATTGGTAATGTATAGGATTGATACATTACCTTGTATTAATTTTATTGCTTTATAATCTTAATGAAAGGGCGTTTAATTAGTAACCATAAAATTCTTTTTAATTTTATCTTTATGGGCCGATTTTTACGCAGGCTTTCTTCGGTCAATTTTTTTAGCTTAGATATGTTAATGTCTACGCTTTGCTCGTTTATAATTGAAATCTTAGATAATTCGGAGTGTGAAATGACGGGTGGAAGGACTGCGAATAAACTAGCGATTGAGTATTCACGGAATATCTTCCACTTGTCAGCAACCATCCATACGGGATAGAGGCTATCCAGCGCATTCTTAGCTGCTGAAGCGTTAATGACATAACCATGAGAACATGACGCTTCAATCAAAACATGGAGTGCATGTTGCGGCGATATCTTATGCTGAATCTTGGCGTCGTATTGATGAACATGAGTAAGTAAGGTCACCGATGGCGTGTTTTCCTTGATTATGTTAGGCAATTCGGTAAGTATAAGCGGCAGATCGGCACTTAATTGTATGTCATCTTCTAAGATAAGGGCATAGGGAATGTTATACTCTACTATTTTTCGATACACCTTTAAGTGGCTCAAACTACAGCCTATTTCTCCCGGTTTACAGGCATAGTTAAGTTCGCGCGTATGTTGCATAATTTCTTCATTGCTTAATGCACGACCATCAACTCCCTCAACAAGTTCATATTGAAGATGTAATTTATTAAGTTGTAACTCAACTGATTTTCGTCTGTCTACAGAGTCTTTTAGGTTAACGACGAATATATTCATGTTATATAACCAATATCAATCTTATGTGTTTGTGCATTATTTGAGTAAGCATGAAATGTGAGGGCATTCTATAAATTGCGCTTATTACCTCTGCGTCAGAAGTTTAATGGCGGACGAAAGCCGAGTATTTTCTCTGTGTCAGGGGCTTCCATGCTCCCCACAAAATATGCATATAAGAACAAAAAGCTTAACAGCGATATTTATACCCTAGGGTCCAGATGATATCTAGCGCTTTCTGCATAATTGAACGTTGTTCTGAGGCGCAATAAATGATGGGTAAATAGATATTCATGTTGAGTCATTTTTTTGAAGAGTACACCAATCGCTCCCTCAGTTGAGAGAAAAACCGAAAGTGGCTAAACATATTCATATCCTGCTTACCCGATCACAAATACTACGTTGAACTATCCTCTGCAAGCGCGACGTTGTTTACAATAAAAAAACAATCAGGGTATAAAAGCAGAACGATAGCAATGGCGATTTGATAATCCGCTGTCATGCGTTTAACTCATTTGGCAAAATTCGTAGGTCAGTTTAAACGGGCTCAAAGCAGCGGACAGCGCTAGCGACAGGTGCGCTATTGCGCTTTGAGATAAAGCGAGCCGCCCGGTTAAGCACACCAGCCGCTTACCTTTAGTGGGAATGCGCGGGCAGAACTTGCGTAATACACTTGTCGAGTACAGGCGCCTAGCCTGCTCCTCATTGAAGAATAGCTGTCTCTGGTTTACCTGCGGTTACCAAGGCAACTATTGGTCGTCGTGACGGGCGGCTTGGTAATAACAAGATGATAAACCACCTATATTACTCTACCTTGATCCTCTAGTCAGGGAAACTCAAGGCTCTGAAATGGCGTTCGATCCATGTCAATAGAGTAGCTTCTTTAGCTCTGCTCATTCTATATCAGGAGAAATGATTATCTTAATTCATATTAGGAAAGAAAAGGGATGCTTATTCAAACATTTCCCTATCGATGACGTGGACTCAACTAGGCATAAGTCAGTCCTCTTTTTTGCAAAAGCGGGTGAATAAGCCACATTTCATCCGACTTCCTTTTGGCAAATAACTCTAAACTGATTAAAAGAGCTATTTTATGGGGTTATATGAGTTCAGAATAACCTGCGATTTAGTCCAAAATATTTTGCATCACAACATCCGGCGATGTGCGGGGTAACGGTTTAACGGCAGAGGAGGCTGGCCGCTGTGGTGCTTCGGTAGGGGTTGTTCCGTGCGGATATTGCCGAATGTGTGTCGCGGCAACGTAGTGCAAAGCAGGCGCCCCGGCAGGGGAGGGGCTCCATTGAAAAGGGGCTCAGGGTCGCACGCCGCGGGTTACGCGTCGTCTGCCGCTGGCGTGGCGGTAGGCCAGCGCCAGTACAAACAGCAGACTCTGTACCAGCACAATACAGGGGCCGGTGGCGGCGTCGAAATGAAAACTCAGCAGCGTGCCGCTGATGCTGGCGACGGCGGCGGTAAGCAGCGCCAGCGCGAGCATGGCATCAAAGCGACTGCATAACGTTAAGGCGGTGATGCCGGGTGTAATCAGCATGGCGATCACCAGAATGACTCCCACGGCCTGAAGCGCCGCCACTACCGTCAACCCCAGCAGGCACAGCAGGCCATAATGCAGCACAGGAACGCGCAGGCCCAGCACCGTCGCCTGTCCGACATCAAAGCAGTACAGCGCCAAATCCCGCCGTTTGAGCAGCACCACCAGGGTGACCATACCGGCAATCGACAGGGTATGCAGCAGTTCGCGCGGGGAAATGCCGAGCACGTTGCCGAATAGAATATGGTTAAGGTGCTGATCGGTATCAATACGAGTAAACAGCACCAGACCGAGGCCGAACATGCCGGTGTAGAGTAAACCCATCACCGTGTCCTCTTTCAGCCGGCAGCGATCGCGGATATAGCCGGTACCCAGCGCGCAGCTGACCCCGGCGACGAAAGCGCCCACCGCCAGGGGGAAACCGGCGGCATAGGCCAGAACGATCCCCGGCAGCACGGCGTGGGAAATCGCATCGCCCATCAGCGACCACCCTTTTAGCACCAAAAAACACGATAACACCGCGCAGACAATCCCCGTTGCCAGCGCCGCCAGCAGCGCGCGCTGCATAAAGGGGTAGCTTAAGGGTTCGGTCAACCAGTCAAATCCCATCATCGGACCACCTCTTGCGGGGCGCGCCGGCGTCGGCGGGCGGCCAGTAGACCGTGGCGCGGCGCGACGATCCAGGTCAGCAAAAAGAGCAGCGTTTGCAGGGTGACAATAACCCCGCCGGTGGCGCCATCGACAAAATAGCTCAACCAGGCGCCGACGGCACAGGTGACGGCACCAAAGCCGACCGACAATGTAATAAGACGTGAAAAACGGTCGGTTAATAGCCAGGCGGTCGCGCCGGGCGTTATCACCATCGCCATGACCAAAATTGCGCCGACGGTTTGCAGCGCGGCGATAATGCTGGCGCTGAGCAGGACAAAAAACACCAGTTTAAGGCGCAGCGGCGCCAGTCCGAGAGAACGGGCGTGGGTTTCGTCGAAAAATACCGCCAGCAGATCCTTGCGCAGAAAAAACAGCACCGCAAAGGTGATGCCGCTAATCCATTGCACTTGGCGCACGTCAGGCGCCGCAATAGCGAGGATATTGCCGAATAGAATCGTTTGCACATTCACCGCGGTGGGATTGAGCGAAACGAGCAGTAGCCCGGCGGCGAAAAAAGTAGAAAACACGTAGCCAATGATAGCGTCTTCACGCAGGCGGGTGAGGTGCCGCGTCAGCGCCATGGTTAGCGCCGCCAGCAGGCCCGTAACGAAGGCGCCTGCGGCGTAGGGGAGACCGAGTGCATAAGCGGCCGCCACCCCCGGCATGACGGAGTGGGATAGGGCGTCGCCCATCAGCGACCAGCCTTTTAACACCACAAACGCCGACAGAAACGCGCAGGCGGCGCCCACAAGGGCACTGACTCCGATCGCGTTGCGCATATAGGCGTAATGCAGCGGCTCCATCGCCCATTCAAGCATCGGCCGGCGCTCCCGTCATGACTTGCAGCGGAAGGCTGCCGCCGAAGGCGCGCCGCAGATTGCCGGCGGTAAAGGTCTCATGCAGCGGACCGGCGGCGACGACGGCGCCGTTAATCAGCACCACCCGATCGCAGTAGGTGGGCACACTGGCGAGATTGTGGGTGGAAATCAACACCAGGTGACCCTCTGCGCGCAGCGTGCGCAGCAGGCTGATGATGGTGCTTTCGGTCTGGCTGTCGACGCCGGTAAAAGGTTCATCCAGCAGCAGTATTCGTGCCTGCTGCGCCAGCGCCCGTGCCAGAAACACCCGCTTTCTCTGGCCGCCGGACAGCTCACCTATCTGCCGCCGGCGCAGCGCGGTCAAATCCACGCGCGCCAGCGCCCGATCTACCTGTAGGCGATCTTCGCGCGACGGGCGGCGCAGCCAGGACATTTTACCGTAGCGGCCCATCATGACCACATCGTCCACCAGCACCGGAAAATGCCAGTCGACCTCTTCGCTTTGCGGTACATAGGCCACCAGGTTCTGCCGTAGGGCGAGCGCCACCGGCAGATCGTTAAGACGAATCAAGCCGGCGCTTGGACGCACCATTCCCATGATGCTCTTGAACAGCGTGGATTTGCCGCTGCCGTTTACGCCCAGCAGGGCGCACAGGGTGCCGCCCTCAAGCGTAAAGCCGGCGTCGCGCAGAGCGGTATGGCCATTGTGATAGGTGACCGTCAGCCCGCTCACCGCAAGCCGGGAGGGATCTTGTGCCGCCGCGGGTGCGCTCATTGACCGAACCCGGTGGCGATGGTGTCAACGGTGGTGCGTAGCAAGTCGAGATAGGTGGGAACCGGCCCGTCGGCGGCGGACAAGCTATCGACGTACAGTACGCCGCCGTAGCGGGCGCCGGATTCTAGACTGACCTGGCGTGCCGGTTTATCGGAGATGGTACTTTCGCTGAACACCACCGGAATGTGATAACGGCGTACGGTATCGATAACCTTTTTCACCTGTTGCGGCGTGCCCTGTTCGTCGGCGTTGATCGGCCAGAGGTAGACCTCGCGCAAGCGATAATCTCGCGCCAGGTAACTGAATGCGCCCTCGCTGGTGACCAGCCAGCGCTGCTCGTCGGGGATTTTCGCCAGTCGGGCGCGCAGCGGCGCATCGATGGCTTTGATTTTGTCGGCGTAAGCTTGCGCATTGCGATTGTAAATCGCCGCATGGACCGGATCGTATTTCACCAGCGCCTGCCGGATATTTTCCACATACACCAGCGCATTGGCCGGCGACATCCAGGCGTGGGGGTTAACCTGATCACGGGCGGCGCCGTCGCGGATCGGCATGGGGTCGATGCCCTGGGTCACCACTACCGACGGCACGCCGTGTAATTGGTCGAAGAAGCGGCGAAACCAGCGCTCGAGGTTCATGCCGTTCCAGAGGATCAGATCCGCCTTCTGCGTTTTGACGATATCCCGCGGCGTGGGCTGATAATCATGCACCTCCGCGCCTGGGCGGGTGATGGAATGGACCTCCGCCGCTTCGCCCGCGACTTGTCGGGCCATATCCTGAATCACGGTAAAGGTGGTAATGACCTGAAAAGGTTTTTCCGCCCGCGCGCTGCCGGTGAATAGCGCGATCAGCATCCCCGCCAGCATCAGGCGCAGCGTGAAGGGCGAGCGGGTGAGAACGTGACAAGGAGAAGGTGTCGTGGCCATGGCGATTTCCCGGGTAGCGGTTAACGTCTGTAACAGCGGCAATCACGCCTATGTTGGCGTGGCAAGCGCCACGCGGTGGCGACCTGTCGTCGGTACCTTGCTGGCGTGGCGCGTGCATAATAGACAGATATAGCACAGGCTATATTAGATAGCAAAAGCAATTAATTCAAAATTTTGTACTCGCCCGCTCTTCGTTTACAATGCTTAGCCACAATGTGCCTGTCCCGCCCGCGCGGGACCGTTGGCCATGACATAACGAGGAACAGGCATGACCCAGGGTGATTCATCCGCACTGTCCAGCGATCTCACGCCGTTGGTGGACGTGAAAGAGCATGTACAGGGATTCTTGCAGGTGCGTGAGGCGCATCGGCGCGAGCTGATAGATGACTATGTCGAGCTAATTGCCGATCTGATCCGCGATTGCGGTGAAGCGCGCCAGGTTGATCTGGCGGCGCGGCTGGGTGTTTCGCAGCCGACGGTGGCCAAGATGCTTAAGCGGCTGGTCGCGGCGGGATTGGTAGAGCAGCAGCCCTACCGCGGCATCTTTCTGACTGCCGAGGGGGAGGCGCTGGCCCACGAAAGCCGCATGCGCCATCAGATCGTGGAATCTTTCCTGCTGGCGCTGGGGGTAAGCCCCGAAACCGCGCGCCGCGACGCCGAAGGCATTGAGCATCACGTCAGTGACGAAACGTTACAAATTTTCCGCCGCTTTGCCGACAACGCCGAAAACCGCTAACTCCCCCCGTTGACCCTTTCCCTCGCCGTATGGCGTCGCGTTCGCGCGCCGGCCACCCCGCGTCCCCGGCGTGGCCGCCGGCCGGACTGATTAAATTGAACTATGCTTGGGGAAGCGATTTTATTAGCAAAATCAAACGGCCGCTGCGACGACGGGCGGCGCCGAACGCGTATCTGAGGCAGAGACATGGCAACCAAAACCAGCGATTTTTTTGTGGAGCGTCTGAAGTCATGGGGCGTCACCCGTATTTACGGTTATCCCGGCGACGGCATCAATGGCGTGCTGGGCGCGCTACAACGTGCCGCCAAGGACGGCGAGGGGATTGAATTCATTCAGGTACGTCATGAGGAAATGGCGGCGTTTATGGCCACCGCGCATGCCAAATTGACCGGCGAGCTGGGGGTGTGTCTTTCTACCGGCGGGCCGGGGGCGACGCATCTGTTGACCGGCCTGTACGACGCGCGCATGGATCATGTGCCGGTGTTGGCCATCGTCGGGCAGGCGGAAACGACCTCGCGCGGCGCAAGCTATCAGCAGGAGCTGAATCTCGATCGCCTGTTCGCCGACGTGGCGGCTTTTGTGCAGGAGGCGGCGGTGCCGGCGCAGGTGCGCCATGTGCTGGATCGCGGTATACGCGTGGCGCTCGCGCGAAACGCCGTCGCGGCGGTAATTTTGCCGAAAGACGTGCAGGATGCGCCCTGGGAGGCGCCGGCCGTCGCCCACGGCTTCACCCGCTCCGGCGTCGGTTATCATTCCCCGCGGGTGGTACCGCAGGTCGCGGAACTGGCGCGCGCGGCCGAGGTGCTTAACGCCGGCAAAAAGATAGCGATTTTGGTGGGCGCCGGCGCGCGCGGTGCGGCGCAGGAGATTATCGACGCGGCGGACATATTGGGGGCGGGCGTGGCCAAGGCGCTGCTCGGCAAAGATGTGCTGCCGGACGATTTGCCGTTTGTCACCGGCGCCATTGGCCTGCTCGGTACGCGGCCCTCTTCGGATATGATGAGCGAATGCGACACGCTATTAATGATAGGCAGCGGCTTCCCCTGGGCGGAGTTTTTGCCGGCGGACGGGCAGGCGCGGGGCGTACAGATTGATATCGAACCGTCCATGCTGTCGCTGCGCTACCCGATGGAGGTCAACTTGCACGGCGATGCCGCACCCACGCTGCGCGCGCTGCTGCCGCTGCTGACGCGCAATAAACATCGCGCTTGGCAGAATAACATTGGCCGGCAGGTGAAGAAATGGTGGCAAACGCTGGAAAAACGGGCCATGGCGCCGGCAAACCCCGTCAATCCTCAGCGGGTGGTGTGGGAAATGTCGCCGCTTTTGCCGGCGAACGCCATCGTGACCTCCGACTCCGGCTCCTGCGCCAACTGGTTTGCCCGGGATTTCCGCATCAAGCAGGGGCAGCGCGCTTCGCTCTCCGGCGGCCTGGCGTCGATGGGGGCGGCGGTGCCTTACGCGATCGCCGCTAAATTTGCCTGTCCCGCGCAACCGGTGGTGGCGCTGGTGGGTGACGGCGCCATGCAAATGAACAATCTGGCCGAACTTATTACCGTGCAAAAGTACTGGCAGCGCTGGGCCGATCCGCGCTTTATCGTCTGCGTATTCAATAACCACGATCTGAATCAGGTGACCTGGGAGCAACGGGTGATGGAAGGTAATCCGCGCTATCAGGCCAGTCAGGATGTGCCGGATGTCCCCTATGCCGGTTTTGCGAAAAATTTAGGGCTGGAGGGCATCTACGTCGATGACCCGGCGGATTTGCAGCCGGCCTGGGCCACGGCCCTGGCGGCGGATCGGCCGGTCGTCATTGAGGTCATGACCGATCCGGAAATCGCGCCGTTTCCGCCGCATATTTCGCTGGCCCAGGCTAAAGCCTTTATGTCATCGCTGGCGAAAGGGGACCGCGGCGCGGGACAAGTGATTGCCGATACGGCGTCGCAGCTGATGAGTGAAGTGCTGCCCGGTAAGCGCGGCAAATAGGCCTGCTGCCGGGACCTCGCGCCCGCCGTCTCGCAGCTAGGCATCGGGCAGGCCTTCGGCGGTGCGGCGCCAGCGCTCAAGCAATGTGGCATCGGCATCATTGGATCGCGCCTCGGTTTGCCAAGGCTTTTGCAAAATAAAATGGATAGCGTGGACGGTTGCGTCATCCCACAAGGGTGGGTGCTGATATCTCAAAGTTTTCAGCGCATTATACCCGTAAGGCAACTGGCGCCAGCGCCGGTCAAAAAACGCATTTAGCAAATCCTGCTCCGGGAAAGGGTAGCGCGTCAGATCGTCGATAGCGTCCAACGCCCCTTGCAGCGCGGCGTAAGTGGACTTGTCCGGCGTCAGCATCATGAAACCTGAATTGAAATAACCCGCGCTGCCGTCTCGCGGCATCGGCTGGCCCGGCTGATAGTGGCTGTAAAAACAATTCTCGGGCACCCAATCCGCCGGATAGCGGTCAATGCGCAGCGGGTTGCAGCGGCAGGCGTGGCAGGCGGCAATCCACCCCGTAGGCAACGGCTGCGTGAACAGGGCGTCCATATTTTTCACCACCAGCATATCCGCATCCAGGAATACCAGCCGGGAGAAATCGTCCTGCGCCCAGGCGCATAATTTGGTCCAGACCTCCGAAAATTGCGCCCGGGCGTAATGGGCGCGTATTCCCGGCCGCGGCCGCAGCGCCGGGACTTCGCGCACCCGGCAGCCCTCGTTGATCAACAGCCGGCGAGTGGTCTCGGGAATTGCCTCGGTGACCATGACCACCAGCGGATAGCGGCTGTCGTTTTGCTGGAGCGAACGCCAAAGCGTGCGCACGCCTATCAAATAGTCCGGCTGCGTTAACAGCGTGATCCAGGCTTGCATGTCACTCTCCTTCCAGCAGGCGATCGGTAAACGCATTCGAGAAGGCGCCGGTGGGATCCAACGCGGCGCGAACCTGACGAAAGTCGTCCCACCGGGAGTACAACTCGCGCCAGCGGTAAAGGGCGGGATGATAGTACTTGCCCCAATGCGGTCGGCCACCCAGCGCCGCAAGGCGTTTCTCGACTTCCTGCAAAAAAGCGATACCGTCGCTTGAGAGGGTACCATTGTCGGCATAATAAACCACGAAACCAAAAAAACAGGTCGGCTGCTGCCAGGCGGGGCTGAGCCAGGCGGATGACGGCCCGGTGCAGCGGAGAATAATCGGATAATGCATATGGGGATGCGCTTCGGCAACCCATTGCTTGATTTGCGCGATAGTCTTGCCGGCGCGGGCCAGCGGAATGCCGATTTCCACATTGATTTGCGGCGCGGCGATCCCTCGGCAAAACAGTTGATAGATATCGCCGGTGGTATCGGTAAAGTCCTTGAAACGGGTCACGGTAGCGAAATGCCTTCCTTCCTGGCCGAGAATGCGGGTATCGTTGTGCATATGGGCCAAGGTCTGATCCACCGTCGCGTTCAGCGAACTGTCGCCCGCGCTAAGCGCCACCGCGTCGCCATCGCCGGCGTCATAGCGCTGCTGCTCTTGCGCCGTCGCCGCGCGCGAACACCAGACGTGGACCCGATCATCCTCGGGAAACCACCAGGCTTTATTGAAGGTAAACGCGTTGTTCCAGGTGTAAATCTGTTCCTGCAAACCGTCGGCGGACACCGCGCTTTTAAAGCAGGTGAACACCGTTAGAGGTACCGTGCGCAGCGTAATTTCGGTTATCACGCCCAGGCAGCCGAGGCCGAGTTGCACGGCGCCGAACCAGGGATGCGCGCGGTCGAATTCGGCAACGGTGCCGTCGGCGCACAGCATGCGGATGTGCAGCACGTCATCGGCCAATGCGCCCTGCCCCAGCCCTTGGCCGTGGGTGCCGGTAGCAATGGCGCCCGCCAGGGTCTGGATAGCGATGACTCCCGGCGACGCATGCAGCATACGGCCCATGGTTTTAAGCGTCTGATACACCTCATGCAGCGGCGTACCGGCGGCAAAGGTGGCGCTGGTCTCGCTGCTGCGAATAAGACCCGTCAAAGCGGAAATCTCAATCAGCGTGTCCTGCTGGTGCTGTATGGCCAGCAGGTCCCCCGTGGATAACGTGCTGCCGATAGGGCGGATACGGCCGCTGCGGTGCAGGATTATCCGCCGTAGCTCATCTTCATCCTTCGGCCGCTGCAACCGCGCCCGCGGCCCCAGCGGCGCGTTTTGCGCCCAGTTCCACACTTGCACCTGTGATGTCGCCTCCGATATCGGCTCGGTACGGCGCAATGGAAAATCTGCCATTTCTGATAACACACCCATGCTCCTTCCACTGAATGACACAGCCCGACGGTCAGGCTTTGCTTCCCTTTCGATTATCGCCAGCGGGCATAAAAGGGGTTGCTCTTCAAAAGCATAGACCATTTGTATGGCGAATACCTTGTCGGCGTGGGAAAGGCGATAATGCCCGGCCGCGACAGGGCGGATCCGCAGCGACGCGCGCCGGCGATGCACAGGGTGAAACGGGGGGCGTCAGCGCGGGACGCGTTTTATTGCGCCGTAACGCGTTTGACCTGATGCGCCGTTACGCCCAGCGGAAAACCACGCGCCGCAACGCGGCTAGTCGATGAGGGTCGACAGAAAAACGCTTCGTCCGTGAGAGCGGAAGGGCGCATGGCGGGTTGGCGGCGAGCGGGCGAAAAAAAAGCCCCGTCCGCGAAAGCGGCCGGGGCGGGGGCAGGGTTGACGACTGTCAACTCATCAAATTAGAACTGATAAACCAGACCCAGGGCGACGACGTCGCCGCTGTTGATGCCCAGGGCGTTATCATCGTCGATCTGGTTAATGATGTAATCCACATAGGTGGACATGTTGCGGTTGAAGTAGTAAGTCGCGCCCACTTCAAAATAGTTGATCAAATCCACATCTCCGATACCTTCAACATCTTTGGCGCGGGATTTGGTATAGCCGATCGAGGGGCGCAGGCCGAAATCGAACTGGTATTGCGCCACCAGCGAGTAGTCCTGCGTCTTGTTGGCGAAGCCTTCCGCCGTGGCGCCCGTCGAGGTGGTGCCGTCGAAATAGGTGGCATTACGGGTTTCGCCATAGGTGGCGGCCAAATAGATATTGTTGGCTTCATACTTCAGGGCGGTGGCCCATTGCTCAGCGCGATCGCCGTTACCGTAGGCCGCGGACTGCTGGACGTCGGTACGATCGGAGGAGGCATAGCTGCCGACGACGCCAATACCGATCGGCGTTTCATAGGTGATAGATCCGCCCCAACCATCGCCGTTAGCGCGGCCCATTTCGTCACGATCGTTTTTACCTTGGTATTGCAGGGCAAAACTCAGACCGTCAACCAGACCAAAGAAATTACTGTTGCGGTAAGTGGCGACGCCGGTAGTACGCCCGACCATGAAGTTATCGGTATAGGCCAGTTCGCCGCCGAACTCCGGCAGCATGTCGGTCCAAGCCAGCGCGTCATACACCACGCCGTAATTACGGCCGTAATCAAACGAACCGTAATCGCCGAATTTCAAGCCGGCAAAGCCCAGACGGGTTTTGTTACCGTTGTCGAAATCGTCGCCACCTTCGCTGTTATTGGCCTGAACGTTATATTCCCACTGACCATAACCGGTCAGTTGATCGGTAATTTGCGTTTCACCCTTGAAGCCAAAACGGATGTAAGACTGGTCACCGTCAGTCGCATAGGCGTCATCTTTACCGAAATAGTGCAGGCCATCCACTTTTCCGTATAAATCAAGCTTATTGCCGTCTTTGTTATAGACTTCCGCCGCATTAGCCAGGCCTGCCGCCAGCAAGGCCGGAATAGCCACTGCAAGTATGCTTTTTTTCATCACATTGATACCTTATATAGGCTTTTTTTTGAATGCGGGCACCCGCCCGCGCCACTACTGAAACATCTCTTCTGAAACATTTAATTACCAAAAAGGGGCGTATCCCTTGCAGTGTCCGTATATCCCGCTGTAAGCACTACAGACATCCCTCTCCTCGCTGCTCATGGCACAATGCCTATTTTCTGCTATACTAAAATTCTACGATTGTGCATTGTTTCTACCGCTTCGCTTGGCGTCAATACTGTTTCGCGCAAACACTGCATAACCCAAGAAGGCTGAAGAATTAACCTGTCATCCGGAAAGGGATTAAGGGCCTTGCCGCTGCGTTAATAATTTCATTCTTGCCAGCGTTATCCCCACCTTTCGTGCTCTGCCCCTTGTCATGTCGCTATTACTGCTCTGAATCAGGAGGCGGTGCCGCCTGGTCTGAGGGTATGAACTCCGCACCGCCACGGCTTGCCGCGGTATTTGCCGGCGTTGTTGTCCCTGCCATACCTGGTGCCGGCCTTGCCGAGAAATAGCGCAAGATGATGCAAAAGCACGCGCGGTCAATAACAGCACATTTCGTTCAATTTATCCGCTAGCCTATACTTGCCTGATTGTCAAAGCCAGACTGTCAGGCGTTTTTGCACGGCAAACGGAAACGGTAGTCGGTGCCTTGGCCTATTTCATCCCCGGCCAAGGCGTGAAGCGCAACAAGTAGACACAGGAGGCTCCAATGGGAAATAAAATAATAATCTTCTTAAGAGAAAAGTCACTATGGATAATTAATTATTTTGTGATCCATTGCAAATTCTGAACATACATTATCCCTAAGTTATTACAGGATAATTTCAGCTTGCGCATGAATAAACAAAAAGCGCATTCGATGTTTGCTTTCGCATTAATTGCTAAAAATCGCACGTAATAACCTATTTGGTAAAGGAAGGAAATAATATATTTATCCTGCTGGATAATAAAGCGGAGAAAGTATGTATTAATATTAAACACTTTATCACAGTCTCCTACAAAGATATATCTCCTGACATGGGCGCGTTTCTTTATAAGCGAAACGGTATTACCCCGCCTACGTCCGAGGTTATTTGGCGCCAATTTCGGCACAAATTGTCATTAACCGCATTAAGCGTTAACTTAAAATGCCCCGCAAATGTTTAGTTGCACAAAAGTTACAGAATGAAAACATTTCATTCCAATAGTTTCATTGAGTTATTATTAGCTAAAGTGGTATAAAGCTTCCGGCGATCTCAGTGTGTCCGCGCGCGGATGCAGGAGATGACATCAAAACTTGCAAGGAACCTGAGGGTATTCTATGGATCAGGCCGGTATTATCCAAGATTTGTTGAGCTGGCTGGAAGGGCATCTCGATACGCCGTTGTCGCTGGACAGAGTTGCTGAGCGCTCGGGTTATTCCAAGTGGCATTTGCAACGCAAATTCAAGCTGGCGACCGGGCAGGCGATTGGCGCCTATATCCGTGCACGGCGGCTCTCGCGGGCCGCGCTGGCGCTGCGGCTTACCAGCCGCTCGGTAGCGGATATCGCGTTGCAGTACGGCTTCGACTCGCAACAAACCTTCACCCGCGCTTTCAAAAAGCAATTTATTCAAACGCCGGCGCTTTATCGCCGTTCGCGCAAATGGCATTTCTCCGGTATGCATCCGCCGTACCGTTTCGACAGCCGGCCTTTGCCCGCGGCGGAGTTCGTTACGCTGCCGGCAATGACGCTCATGGGTACCTCGCAAAGCTACACCTGTACGTTGGAGCAACTGAGCGAATATCGCACCAATTTGCGTTCCCATTTCTGGCGCCAGTTCCTGGCCGCCACGCCGGCTAAACCGCCGGTGCTGTACGGCCTGTGCGCCACGCAGGCGATTAAGGCGCGAGAAGATCGGCAGGAAGTGTTTTATACCACGGCAATCGAGCCGCAATACCTTACCGACGGCATGCGCCAGGGGCAGCCCATCGCGCTGGAGGAGGGGGAATATGTTCAATTCACCTATCAGGGACCAAAAGCGGGGTTACAGAACTTTATCCTGGACATTTATGGTCACTGTTTGCCGATGATGAAATTGATTCGCCGCGAAGGGGCCGACATCGAACGTTTCCGCCTGGCGGCGGGACAGAGCGAGTCGGCGGACATGTTCTTGTGCGATTACCTGATCCCTATCCTGCGCGATGAGCAGAGTCTACAGCAGCCCGTCACGCTGCCGTTGAGCTTGGGACTGTGCCCAGGCTAAACTTTACTGCCATCCCCTCTCGCCTTTGCCCGCAATGGGCAGGGCATACCTACAGCAGCAGCCCGTCACGTCAGCCTTGAGCGTTGGACCGGACCCAGGCTGAGGCCGCCCTCACGGGAGAGTCAACAGAACAGAAAGAGGCCCCACGGCAGCAGCGTGAGATAACACCATACGAAGAGGAAAACCCACGGCGCGTGGCGGGGAAATAGCACGCCCTGGCGAAAATATTTCCAGGCGGCCCCGGGATAAGCGGTGGCATTCTCGGCGCGACGTTCATCAAGATAGAGATCGTAATCCCCCAGCTCTTGACGGTCGAACAGCAGGCGGTCCTGACACTCCTGCCACCCCTTGAGTTCCGCATAGGCCGAGCGTATGCCAGGCCAGGCCTGAAAAATCAGGACGAGCGCCAACACGCCGAGAAACGGCGGAAACAGCAACGCGAAAGGGTTTTTCCAATTGCCCACCAGGGAACTTATGGCGGTGGCATAGGCGATAACCAGAAATGATTGTGATGCAATAAACGCATTGAGCCTGCCGGAGAGCAAACCGCTTTGCCACTGTATTTCACTACGATAAAACTTTAACAGGTCTTGGTTCCGTTCGGCCACCTAACGCTCCTTTTTAACGTTATATTGACGAGCGGGCAGGGCGCGCGGCCTTGCCGCCACGTCGCCTCTGACCGTGCTCCTCCTCAACCGTTGCGTCCGTCGTCGCGGATAGCGCGGAGCAACGGGCGTTCTGCGCCAAGGCGAAGTCAGGCGCAAAAGGTTATTATAGTCGCGAAAAACGCGCGGGTGCGGCAGCGCAGTCAAAGGCCGCGCGTCGGCCGAGCGCCGGTCGGTGTTGGCCGGTACGGCGGTTAGCATGGATGCCAGCCGACGCGGCGGGGAGGGACGGTGTGGGCCGATAGGGGTTAGCGTAGGTGCTGGCTAACGCGGCGGGAAGAATTGATGTTGGCCGGTACGGCAGTTAGCGTGGGTGCCGGCCGATGCAACGGCCGGCCGATGACGGGGCGCGACATCGTGGGTGTCGTGCCTTAAGCGGCGACGGGGCGTGGCCATCCCGCCGCCCAACGGGTTTAAAGGCGCAGGAGTGCCGCGAGCGCCGCCAAACTCAAGACCGCCGCCAGACCGTAACAGATGAGCTTATCCGCCGGCGGCGCGATTTTCAGGTCGTGCAGCGAATGATGCAGGCGGTGGAAACCGCTCCACAGCGGCAAAATAACCATCAGTAATAAAAAGATCTTGCCGGGCCAGCTCTGGGCGAAGGCGAGAATGCGCGTATAGTCGAGGCTGTCGCCGGGATAAAGGCCGAGCGGCAGCAGCAGTGTCACCACCAGCAGCATGACCGGCGCGACGATGGCGGTCCACATGCCGCCGGCGCCAAACAGTCCCCAGAAAATCGGCTCGTTACTGCGTTTTGGAATGGATTTCACAAAGCATCTCCCGTCAGTAGAAATAAGCGAAAGCGAGCAACGCCAGGCTAAACAGCGCCGTCACTACCCACAGTCCCGTCACGATCGGCTGCGGCGGCAGTTTGTGATCGCCCACGACGATAATGCTGGCTTTGGGCGCCAGCTGAAACCAGGTCACGGTATGCAAAATTGCCGCCAGCAGCGAGACGAGGTTCAGCACCAGCACCAGCGGATGCTGTAAAAAGGCCACGAACCGCGCCCAGTCCGCTTCCCCGCCGTTGAGCATCACGGCGCCACCGAGCAGTTCCAGACTGAACCAGATTGCCGGTATCGCCGTTGCTTCGCGCAGCATGTAAAAGCGGTAAAAGCCAAGATGGCGCCACCAGCCGCCGGTCATCGGCGGCGTGTACGGTCTACGTTTGGATGTATTTATCATCGGTTAGTCTCCCTGCGGGGTGAGGGTGGCAATCAGGTAATCCTTGCTGCTGGCCACTTTGCCCTGCTGTATGGCCGCAGCGGGGTCGACATGTTTCGGGCAAACCTCGGAACAGTAGCCGACGAAAGTGCATCGCCACACGCCGTTTTCACCGTTGAGCTGCGCCATACGCTGATGCTGGCCCTTATCGCGGCTATCCAGGTTGTAGCGGTGGGCAAGGGTAATCGCCGCTGGCCCGATGAATTCCGGGTTAAGGCCGAATTGCGGGCAGGCGGCGTAGCACAAGCCGCAGTTGATACAGCCGGCGAATTGATGGTATTTCGCCATTTGCGCGGGCGTTTGCACGTTGGCGCCCTGTTCCGGCGTGCGGTTATTGCCGATAATCCAAGGTTGAATTGCCAACAAACTTTCCATAAAGGCGCTCATATCCACCACCAAATCGCGCTCGATGGGGAAATTCGCCAGCGCCCGCACCCGCAGGCCGTGCTGATAATCGCGCAGGAAGGTTTTGCAGGCCAGCCGGGGAACATCGTTGACCATCATGCCGCAGGAGCCGCATATCGCCATCCGGCACGACCAGCGGAACGTCAAATCCGCCGCCAGGTGGTCTTTGATATAGCCCAGCGCGTCCAACAGCGACGTTTGCTCATCCCAGGGCACCTGATAGCTTTCCCAGTGAGGGGCGCGGTCCTTTTCGGGATCATAACGTTGGATCTGTACCGTCAACGGGTGCTTGTCAGCCATGGTTGGCCTCCTTACTCGCGGTGGCCGGCGCTTCCGCCTCGCTGCCGTAAACCCGCTTGGCGGGCGGTAAAGTGGTGATTTTCACGTCGCTGTAATCCAGCCGGACGCCGCCGTCGGAGGTGGCGAACGCCAGGGTATGTTTTAGGAAATTGACATCGTCGCGGGCGGTACAGCCTTCGTCGAGACGTTGATGCGCGCCCCGTGATTCCCGGCGATGAAACGCCGAATGCGCCATGCATTCCGCCACGTCCAGCCCGTGCTGCAACTCCAGCGCATACAGCAAGTCGGTGTTGAAGACGCTGCTGGTATCCTGGATCTTGACCCGTTTGAACCGGTCTTTCAGTTCAAAGAGCTTATCGACGGTCTTTTGCATCAGCTCTGGCGTGCGATAAATGCCGCAGCCTTCTTCCATACTCAGGCCCATTTCGTCGCGCAGAGTGCTCCAGCTTTCGGTACCGTCCTGGCGCTGCAACGACCGAAGGCGCTCGGTGATATCCCGCGCCAGACTGTCCAGCGCCCCGCCGTTGGCGGGTGAACTCTGCTGGGCGCGCAACGCCGCCTGTTCCCCGGCGATGCGTCCGAAGACCACCAGCTCCGCCAGCGAGTTGGAGCCCAGCCGATTGGCGCCGTGCAGCCCCACCGAGGAGCATTCCCCTACCGCGTACAGCCCCTGCACGCGGGTTTGGCACTGTGCGTCGGTCTCTATGCCGCCCATGGTGTAATGGGCGGTGGGCCGCACAGGAATGGGCTCATTCACCGGATCGACGCCCACATAGGCTTTGGCCAGCTCGCAGATAAACGGCAACCGTTCTTGCAGCTTTTTGGCGCCCAGATGGCGCAGGTCCAGATGGACTACGTCGCCGCGCGGGGTGGCGATAGTGCGCCCGGCGCGCCATTCATGCCAAAAAGCCTGCGAGAGTTTATCTCTCGGGCCCAGCTCCATATATTTGTTTTTCGGTTCGCCCAGCGGGGTTTCCGGCCCCATGCCGTAATCCTGCAAATAGCGATAGCCGTCTTTGTTGACCATAATGCCGCCTTCGCCGCGGCAGCCTTCGGTTATCAAGATACCTGAACCGGGTAGGCCGGTCGGATGGTATTGCACAAATTCCATATCGCGCAGGGGAACGCCGTGGCGTAAGGCCATGCCCATGCCGTCGCCGGTGACGATACCGCCGTTGGTGTTGTAGCGGTACACGCGGCCGGCGCCGCCGGTGGCCAAGATTACCGCGTTGGCGCGGAACTGCACCAGCTGGCCTTCCATCATATTGATGGCCACCAGCCCGCGGGCCTGACCGTCGTCGACCAGTAAATCCAGTACGAAATACTCATCGAAGCGTTGGATTTGCGGAAATTGCAGCGAGGTTTGAAACAACGTATGCAGCAGATGGAAACCGGTTTTATCGGCGGCGAACCAGGTACGCTCGATTTTCATCCCGCCAAAGCGCCTGACGTTAACGGTGCCGTCGGCTTTGCGGCTCCACGGGCAGCCCCATTGCTCCAATTGGATCATCTCCCGCGGGCAATCGCGCACGAAAGTATCGACCACGTCTTGTTCACACAGCCAGTCGCCGCCGGAGACCGTATCGTGAAAATGCTCGGCAAAACTGTCGTGATCCTGGGTGACGGCGGCGGCCCCCCCTTCGGCCGCCACGCTGTGGCTGCGCATGGGATAGACTTTGGATATCAAGGCAATCTTGAGCAGAGGCTGCGCCTGTGCCACGGCGATGGCGGCGCGTAGTCCCGCCCCGCCGGCGCCGATGATAGCGATATCGCAATTAATGACCGACATAGCGTTCTCCATTGCTTAGTAAATAATGCTCAAAAAATAAATGGGCGCTGTGGCCGCCCGCGGTCTCATACCACCATTAACATCCAGGGGTAGCCGATGACCAACAGTAGTACCAGGAAAATCGCGCCGAAGATGGTACCCAACCGCCAATAATCGGCGGTCGGAAGGTAGCCACTGCCGTAGTAAATCGGGCTGGGACCGGTGCCGTAAGGGGTGATAATCCCCATGATACCCAGCGACGTCACCAGCAGCAGGCAAAATACCATCACGTTGATGCCCGGAATCGCGACGCCTATCGCCAGTACCGCCGGCAGCAGCGCGGTGGTATGGGCGGTGGTACTGGCAAACAAGTAGTGCAGCAGGTAAAACGCCAGCACCAGCGCCAAGGTGGCCTGTACCGGCGGGATACCGCCGAGCATTTGCGCCCCCAGCTTGCCCAGCCAGGCGATGAAGCCGACGTCGGACAGACCCGCCGCCAGGGTGACCAGGGTGGCGAACCAGACGAAGGTATTCCAGGCCGGTTTGTTGCCGGTGATATCGCTCCAGTCCAACACGCCGCTCAGCAGCATTAACACCACCACCATCAGGCCCGCTACCGCCGGTTCGATAAAGGCGGTGGCGAAGATCCAGCACAGCAGCGCCATACAGACAAACACCAGCAGCAAAATCTCTTTACGCGATAACTTGCCCAATTTAGCCAGCTCGCTTTCCGCCCAACGCGGCACTTCGGCATTCTCTTTCACGCCAGGTGGATACAGCCAATACGCCAGCAGCGGTAGCGTCAGCAGCAGCAAAATACCCAGCGGCAAAAACGCTAAAAACCAGGTCCCCCAGGAGATAGTGATACCGACCAGGTTTTTCACCAACGCCAACGCCAGTAAATTGGGCGCCAGCGCCGATAAAAACATCGAACTGGTGATGCAGGTGGCGGTGATGGCGACCCACATCAGATACGAGCCAATCAGTCTGGCACTGGGGTCGTTGGGTTTCGAGCCGTACAGCGGCGGCAGGTTGGAAATAATGGGATAAAGCGTACCGCCGCTGCGGGCGGTATTGGACGGCGTAAAGGGTGCCAGCAGTAGATCGGCGAAGGCGATGGCATACCCGAGCGTCAACGTGCGCCGACCGAGGTATTTGACCAGCAACAGCGCCAGCCGGCGGCCGAATCGCGTTTTTTCATAGCCGGCGGCGAACATGAAGGCGCTAAAAATGAGCCAGACCGTGGAATTGCTGAAACCAGACACCGCCCATTTAAAACTCATACCGGGGAGATTGAAATTGGCGGCCGCCTGCTGTTCAGGGCTAAACAGCAGCCATTCGCTGCCGAGAGTGATAATAACCACCGCGGTCAGCCCCACCACGGCGCCGGGCAAGGGTTCGAGAATCAGTCCGACAATGGCGCCGGCAAAGACGGCAAAAAAGCGCCAGGCATAGGGCGCCAGACCTTCCGGCGTGGGTAGGAACAGTAATACCAAGGTGATAAGCAGCGGAAGAAACAGCGATATGCGATGTTTCATTTTCCCTCCTGAGTCGCGCTTTTGTTATGAGGTTCTTAACTCGCCGACGGCAGTTCAGCGATTAAGTTTGTCGTTAACGTCCGGCAGTAACCCTTGGCGAAAAGTCGCAACATGTCTATCGATGACGCAGTGATTAACTTATTGAATTTTATTTAGTAATTTGATATTTATGATAATTGAAATTTAAACCTCATTAATCGTAAGGGATGATGTGTTCATAATGGGGCTTTCCCGGCCGTGGCGGTTGATCTCGATCAACAAAGGCAGGAACAGCCCGCGCGCCGGTGACGCTAAATCCGCAATTTTTGCGCTATCTCAACTTTGCGGCGCGCGGCGAAGGGATGGCCGATATTCCGGGCTACCGCCTGGGCCGATAGGCGGGTAAAATAGCGCCTCATTAACCCGACCGATCCTCTGGTCACCGCAGCCCGAAGAGATCATTATGAAATCCGTCGTCCCTACCGCCCGTCACTTCACCGACCTCGCCCGCGCGACGGCGATTGCCGAACTGAGCGGATTATTGCAGACCGGCAGATTGATTAATCGTGTCAGCCAGTTGATTGACGCCCTGCAATTGGAGCGCGGTACCTCGAATATTTGGCTGAGCAGCGACGGCCGGCTATTTGACCGCGAGCGTGGCGCGCGCACCCGCCATGCGCTGCAGGCCCGGCAGGAAGCGGATATCGAGCTGGCCGCGTTGGCGCAGCGGCAGCCGCAGGTCGGGGGCGCCCGTCTGTTTAACCGCGCCGCCCGCGCGTTGACCGCGTTGGAGACCCTACCGGCGTTGCGCGAAGGTATCAGCCACAAAACGCTGGAGCCCTCGGCGGCGATGTCGGGGTTTAACGAGGTGATCCGCCAACTGCTCAGCCTGATTTTCGATGCGGCGGATGCCGCGACGGAACCCGCGGTGTCGCGGGCGATGATCGCGCTGTTTAGTTTTATGCAGGGCAAAGAGTTGGCTGGGCAAGAGCGGGCGTTGGGCGCGGCGGGCTTCGCCTGCGGGGCGTTTGGCGACGCCGAACGCCTGAAATTGACCACGCTGATTGAGGGCCAGAACCGGTGTTTCGCCACCTTTAGCCAGTTCGCCGCCGAAGGCGTGATGCAGCGCTGGGCGGCGCACCGCTTCGATAACGCCGAATTTGAGCGGCTCCGCCGCATCGCCTGCACCCAGCCGCACCCCGACATTGCCGGCGAGGAGAGCGCATTACGCTGGTTTGCCCTGCATACCCGGCGCATGAACGGGTTCAAACAGGTGCAGTCCGCGCTGGAGGCGGCGTTGATGGACAGCTGCCGCGCGGCCATTCGCCAGGCTGAACGGCAGGAAGAGCCGCCGGCGAGTCCGCATCCCGCCGCCGAGGACGGCGCCTTCCAACTGGTGATATCGCCGTTGGAAGAGACGCCGCCGGGGGCGCTGACTACCGATTTTCTCAGTCCGCAGTTGAGCCGCTCCGTTTTATCATTAGCACAGCAGCAATCCCTGCGGCTTCAGCAATTGGGGCAGGAGCTGGCCACGCTGCGCGCCGGAGTGGAAGAGCGCAAGGTCATCGATCAGGCAAAAGCGTTGCTTATCCGCCACCGCAACCTGTCCGAAGAGCAGGCCTACCAGACCTTGCGCACGATGGCGATGAACCAAAACAAGCGGCTGGTGGAGATCGCCGCCGCCATTCTGGCTATCGCCGACGTTCTCTAAAGCTAAATCGTATCAGTCCTCCTTTTGTTCTTAATCAATAAACCATTGCCGCCAGTATGGGATTATACCCCTCTCACGCGTGCCGCGCGGGCGTAGACTGACGCACCGCCGGCGTGCATTCAGGTTCAAAAAAGGTGCGGCAGCACGCGCTAGCGTGGTTCTGCAACCGTGTCTTCCCCCGCTTAAGCTGCGTGAGAGACATTGGCACAACGTTTGCTTCCTGACGTATTGACATTGTTCACCGGTGCCGGCCAACGGCGGTCGACATCGGTGAGGGGATAAAGGCGTCCATCGGTCTGCTGTTCGGCAGGCTGGTGGACGCCTTTTTTGTTTTTCCGGCGCGACGGCCGCAGCGTCAACCGCGCCGGAGGTGGTAAGCGAGGTCGAAAGATGAAGCCGCATCTGGTGGTAGCCGGCAACGGAATGGCCGGTATGCGGGTCGTGGAAACCCTGTGTCGATTGGTGCCGGATCAATTTCTTATCACGGTCATCGGCCGCGAACCGCGGGAGAACTATAACCGCATCCAGCTTTCGCCGGTGTTGGGCGGAGAGAAAACCTTCGACCAAACGGTGCTGCATCCACGCGCGTGGTACCGGGATCATGATGTTTGTCTGCTGACGGAAGAAACGGTGACGGCCATCGATCCGGTGCAGCACACGCTGACCACGTCCGCGCGCGAGCTTCACTGGCAGCAATTAATTCTGGCGACCGGTTCCCGACCGGTAATGCCGCCGATTCCCGGTATTGATTTGCCGCACGTGTGCGGGTTTCGCACGCTGGATGACGTGCAGCATATGCTGGCCGTTGACGGGCCGGTGGTGGTGTTGGGCGGCGGTCTGCTGGGCATCGAAGCCGCCGCCGCGCTGCGTCGCCGCGGCCGTCAGGTAACGCTGGTGCATTTGATGGACCGGCTGATGGAACGGCAGTTGGACGCCGTCGCCGCCGAGGCGCTGTTGGCATCGCTGACCGAACGCGGCATCCACTGCCGGCTCGGTACCACCCTGGCGCGCATCGACGTTGATGGGGTGGTGACAAACCAGGGCGAGCGGCTGGCGGCGACGCGGGTCGTTATTGCGATTGGCGTAGCGCCTGAGGCGGGGCTGGCGCAGGCGGCGGGCCTGGCGTGCGGGCGCGGGATCATTACCGACGGTCAGCTCCAGACTTCGGTCCCGGCCATCAGCGCGGTCGGCGAATGCTGTGAAATCGACGGCAAAACGTTTGGTCTGTTGGCGCCCTGCCTCGCGCAGGCGGAGGTGCTGGCGCACCGGTTGGCGGGCAGTCCGGTGGCGGATTTTCAACTGACGGACGCCGGCACGCGGCTTAAGGTTACCGGCATTGAGGTGTTCAGCGCGGGGGATATCGATGCCTTACCCGGCGACGCGCTGTATAGCGCGCACGATCCCGAAACCGGCCATTACCGCCGCCTGCTGGTGCGTGACGAGCGCCTGGCGGGGGTGCTGCTGTATGGCGATACCGGCCACGCCGGCGGCTATTTACAACGCATGCAGGACGCGACGCCGGTGGCAAGCGGCGCACTGTTTTCACCTGACAATCTTCAAACGCCGCATGCAGCGGCAGGACGGCAAACAATGAGCAAACCGACATTAGTGGTTATTGGCCATGGCATGGTTGGCCATCATTTTCTGGAGCAGCTCGCACAACAGGGGCTTGATTCGCATTACCGCATCGTGGTGTTCGGCGACGAACCGGTCGAGGCCTATGATCGGGTGCATCTTACCGACTATTTCGCCGGCAGCGACGCGCAGGCGCTTTCGCTGGTAAAACCGGGGTTCATGGCGGAGCACGATATCGATCTGCGCACCGGTAGCCGTATTGTCGCCATTGATCGTCAACGGCGCTGCGTGCGCGACGATGCCGGGCATGAGACCGCCTATGACCGGCTGGTCATCGCCACCGGATCGCAGGCGTTTGTGCCGCCTATCCCGGGCCATGACGGTGAGGGATGCTTTGTGTATCGCACCTTGGCCGATCTGGACGCTATCGCCGCGCGCGCCAAAAGCGCTCGCCGCGGCGTGGTCATCGGCGGCGGCCTGCTGGGGCTTGAGGCCGCCAATGCCTTGCGTAAGCTGGGCTTGGAAACCCATGTTGTCGAGTTCGCGCCGCGGCTGATGGCGGTACAGCTGGATGACGGCGGCGCACGGCTGCTGCGCCACAAAATTGAACAGCTCGGCGTCAAGGTCCATACCGCGGCCGCCACGCGGGAAATCGCCGCGCGGCACGACGGCGGCCTGCGGCTGAGCTTCGCCGACGGTGCCACTCTTGATACCGATCTGGTGGTGTTTTCCGCCGGGATCCGTCCGCGTGACCAGTTGGCTCGCGATTGCGGCCTGGCGCTGGGCGAACGGGGCGGCATCGTCATCGACGATCGCTGCCAGACCAGCGATCCCGCTATCTTTGCTATCGGCGAATGCGCCTCGTGGCGCGGGCAGCTGTTTGGCCTGGTCGCCCCCGGTTATCACATGGCGCGGGTGGCGGCGTCGGGTCTGACCGGAGAGCAGATGCTGTTCACCGGCGCCGATATGAGTACCAAATTAAAGCTCTTAGGGGTCGATGTCGCCTCCATCGGCGATGCTCTGGGCGAAACGGCGGACAGCCAAAGCTATACCTGGTCCGACGGCCCGGCGGAAATTTATAAAAAGCTGGTGGTATCGGGGGATGGTCAGCGGCTGTTAGGCGCGGTGCTGGTGGGAGATTGCGCTGACTACGCCACCTTGCTGCAATACAAACTCAACGCCATGACGCTGCCCGCCAGCCCGCAAAGTCTGATTTTGCCGGCGCAGGCCGGCGAGGGTGCCAAGGCGCTGGGCGTGGCGGCATTACCCGATAGCGCGCAGATTTGCTCTTGCCTCAACGTCAGCAAAGCCGATATCCGCGAGGCGGTGCGTGCCGGCGCGAGCGATATGCCGGCGCTGAAAGCCGCCACCGGTGCAGCAACAGGCTGCGGCGGCTGTGCCGCCCTGGTGAAGCAGGTCATGGAATATCAACTGGCGGAACAGGGTGTCGCCATCAGCCAGGATATTTGCGAGCATTTCCCCTGGTCGCGCCAGGCGTTGTACGATCTGATCCGCGTTAACCAGATCCGCAGTTTCGACGCCCTGCTTGAGCAATACGGTAAAGGCCACGGCTGCGAGGTGTGCAAACCGCTGGTCGGGTCGTTGCTGGCCTCCTGCTGGAATGAGTATATTCTCGACCCGCGCCACCTGCCGCTACAGGACACCAACGATCGCTATTTGGCAAACATGCAAAAAGACGGCACGTATTCGGTGGTGCCGCGTATTCCCGCCGGGGAAATAACGCCGGCGGGTCTCATCGCTATCGGTCAAGTGGCGCAGGAATTCAATCTTTACAGCAAGATAACCGGCGGCCAGCGTATCGATTTGTTCGGCGCGCGGCTGGAGCAACTGCCGGCCATCTGGCGCCGCTTGATCGACGCGGGTTTCGAGACCGGCCACGCTTACGGCAAATCTCTGCGCACGGTCAAATCCTGCGTCGGCTCTACCTGGTGTCGCTACGGGGTGCAAGACTCCACCGCGCTTGCGATCGCGCTGGAGGAGCGTTACAAGGGGCTACGCAGCCCGCATAAAATCAAAATGGCGGTCTCAGGCTGCACGCGTGAATGCGCCGAAGCGCAAAGTAAGGACATCGGGGTTATCGCCACTGAAAAAGGGTGGAATCTCTATGTCTGCGGCAACGGCGGCATGAAACCGCGCCATGCGGATCTGTTCGCCAGCGATTTGGACCGCGCCACGCTTATCCGCACCATCGATCGGGTGCTGATGTTCTATATCCGTACCGCCGACCGTCTACAGCGCACCAGCAGCTGGCTAGACAATATGGAAGGGGGGCTGGCGTATTTGCAGGAGGTAATACTGCACGATAGCCTGGGTATTGCCGAGACCCTCGAGCAGGAAATGGCGCAGGTCGTCGCCAGCTATCAATGCGAGTGGCGTACCACGCTTGCGCAGGCCGACAGGCTGGCGCTTTTCCGCCCCACGGTAAACAGCGACAGGCCCGATGAAAATATTCAATGGCAGTTGGAGCGGGGGCAAATCCGCCCCGCCGCAGCGCCGTGCGCCCCCCTGCCGCCGCTGCCGGAGCACGCCCGCTGGCACGAACTGTGCCGGCTGGAGGCTATCCCACAGGGCGCGGGTATCGCCGCCCGGCTGGAGGGACGCCAGATTGCGCTGTTCCGCCAGGGGGACCAGGTTTACGCGCTGGATAACCTGGAGCCGGAGACGTCCGCCAATGTCCTGGCGCGCGGTATCCTGGGGGACGTGGCCGGCGAACCGGTGGTCATCTCCCCGCTGTACAAACAGCGTCTGCGGCTTAGCGACGGCGTCTGCGTGGACAACCCCCAGATTAAGGTCAATGCCTGGCCGGTGCGGATAGACGCGGATCACGTGCGGGTCGCGACCCGGCCGCTAACCGTTGCCAGAGCCGAAACGGAGGCGGTATGACGCGCTGCACCACCTGTCCCTACTGCGGCGTGGGCTGCGGCCTGCAGGCGACGCCGCAGCCCGACGGCGGCGTCGCGCTCAGCGCCGATACGCATCATCCGGCCAACCGGGGGCGGCTGTGCGTTAAGGGCGCCGCGCTGGGCGATACGCTGGGGCATGAGGGACGGCTGTTGTCTCCGCAGGTGGACGGCGCGCCGGCCGACTGGGGGTTCGCGCTGGATAGCGTCGCCGACAGGCTGAGCGCCATTATTCGCCGCCATGGCCCGCACGCCGTGGCCTTCTATGCCTCCGGCCAGCTGCTGACCGAGGATTATTACGCCGCCAACAAATTAATGAAAGGGTTCATCGGCAGCGGCAACATCGATACCAATTCGCGTCTGTGCATGGCGTCGGCGGTGGTGGGCTATAAGCGCGCTTTCGGCGCCGACGCGGTACCGTGCTGCTACGAGGATCTGGAACAGACGCAACTGGCGATCGTCGCCGGCTCCAACGCCGCCTGGGCGCATCCCGTGGCCTGGCAGCGGCTGCTGGCCGCGCGCCAGGCGCGTCCGGCGACGAAGATCGTGGTGATCGACCCGCGCCGCACCGCCAGTTGTGACGATGCCGATCTGCACCTGCCGCTGCGTCCCGGCACCGATGCCGCGTTGTTTGCCGGTTTGCTGCACTGGCTCCATCAGCAAGGCGGCCTCGATCCACGCCTGTGGCCGCAGCTTAATGGCCTGGAAGCCACGCTTGCGGCAGCGGCGGCCTGGACCCTACCGGCGGTGGCGCAATTCTGCCGGCTGGCGGAGGCCGACATTCTGGCTTTCTATCGGCTTTTTGCCGACAGTGACCGGGCGCTGACGCTGTATTGCATGGGAATCAACCAATCCACCAGCGGTAGCGACAAGTGCAACGCCATCATCAATCTGCATCTCGCCAGCGGTAAAATCGGCCGCCCAGGCTGCGGCCCCTTCTCTTTGACCGGCCAGCCAAACGCCATGGGCGGTCGGGAAGTGGGGGGACTGGCGAATCAGCTAGCCTGCCATATGGATTTCAGCGAGGAGAACGTCGACCGGCTGCGGCGTTTTTGGCACAGCGAACGGGTGGCTACCGAGCCGGGCCTGAAAGCGGTAGCGCTGTTTGAGGCCATCGCCCGCGGCGAGGTCAAAGCCGTCTGGATCATGGGCACCAATCCGGCGGTTTCCCTGCCCGATGGACTGCGGGTGCGCCAGGCGCTGACCGGTTGTGAACTGGTTGTCGTTTCCGATGTTAGCGCCAAAACCGATACCACCGAGCTGGCGCATATTCTGCTGCCGGCGCAGGCCTGGGGCGAAAAAGACGGCACGGTCACCAACTCCGAACGGCGCATTTCGCGCCAGCGGCGTTTTCTGACCCCCGCCGGTGAGGCGCGCCCCGATTGGTGGATAATCAGTCAGGTGGCGCAGCGCATGGGGTTCGCCAGCGCCTTCGCCTGGCATCATCCGGCAGCCATCTTCCGCGAACATGCCGCCTTATCGGGTTTTGAAAACCAGGGGCGGCGCGCTTTTGATATTAGCGGGTTGGCTACCGTCACGGACGATGAATGGGATCGGCTGACGCCGGTGCAATGGCCGGTTAACGCCCGGCATCCGCAAGGGCAGGCGCGCTTATTTGGCTCGGGGCGTTGCTATCATCCTGACGGTAAGGCACGGCTCATTCCGATCCAGCCGCGGCTGCCGGTCGCCAAACCGGCAGCGCTCTGGCCGCTGCTGCTCAACACCGGCCGCACCCGCGACCAGTGGCATACCATGACGCGGACGGGTCTGGTCAGCCGGTTGATGCAACATCAAAGCGAGCCGTGGTGCGATATCCATCCGCTGGATGCGGCGCGTTTCGGGCTTGAAGACGGCTGTCTGGCGCGCATCCAGTCGGCGCAGGGGTGGGTGGTGGTGCGCTGCCGGCTGACCTCGAGCCAACAACCAGGCTGTCTGTTCGTCCCGATGCATTGGAATCGGCAATTTTGCAATATGGCCAACGTCGACCAGTTAGTAGCGCCGCATACCTGTCCGTTCGCCGGCCAGCCGGAAAGCAAACAGACCGCGGTGCGTATCCAACGTTATGACTGCGACTGGCAGGGAGTGGTATTGGCGCGTCAGCCGTTGACGCTGGGAGACGCTGTTTGGTGGAGCCGCATGCCCTACGGGGCGGTAACCGCCTATTGGCTGGCGGGGAGCGGCGCGGCGAGCGACTGGTTCGCCGCCCTTGCCGGCCACGCGCACTGGCGTTATCAGCAGGCGCAAACGCCGGAGGTGTTACACCGCCTCGGCTGGGGCGACGGGGCGCTGCAAATCGCCTTTTACGCCGCGCGCGGCGCGCAGCCGGTCATCGATATCCCGGCGGTCGTCGCCGCCTTCAGCGATGCGCCGGCGCCGGAAGACAGGTTGGCGCTGCTGGCCGGTCAACAGGCCAGCGGCGAAGCCGCCGGGCGCACGATATGCAGCTGTTACGGCGTCGGTGAACGGCAGATCGCGCAGGCTATTGATGAGGGGTGCGGCACGGTAGAGGCGCTGGGCAAGCGCCTGCGCTGCGGCACCAACTGCGGTTCGTGTATACCCGAGCTGAAACAGCTGCTGGCGCGACAGCCGGCCTGAGGAGAGTGAGATGACATTACTCAGCGCGCTGACCGTGCCGGCGCCCGGCACCACGGGCGCGGTGTGGCTGGTCGGCGCCGGTCCGGGCGATGCCGAGCTGCTGACGCTGAAAGCGCTGCGCGCCATTGAACAGGCGACGGTGGTGGTGGTCGACCGGCTGGTGTCCGATGAAGTTCTGGCCCTGATCCCGTCGACAACGCCGTGCATAGACGCCGGCAAGGCGCCGGGCCGCCACGGCATGAAACAACAGGATATCAATCGCCTGCTGGTGGATTTGGCCTGCGCGGGGCACCGGGTGGTGCGTTTGAAGGGCGGCGACCCCTTTATCTTCGGCCGCGGCGGCGAGGAAATGCTGGCGCTGCAGCGCGCGGGTATCTCCTGTCGGGTGGTGCCGGGCATCACCGCGGCGGCCGGCTGTGCCGCCAGTACCGGTATCCCGTTGACGCACCGGGAGTGCGCCCAGTCGGTGCAATTTATCACCGGCCATGGCAAAAACGGCGCGCCGGCGCTGGACTGGGACGCGCTGCGCGACCCGCGCCAGACGTTGGTGTTCTACATGGGGTTGACCTGGTGCGCCGAGCTGAGCCGCGGCCTGATGGATAACGGCCGCGCGGCGCATACCCCGGTGGCGATTATCGAAAACGGTACCCGTGCCGGGCAGCGGGTGCTGTTAACCACGCTGGAGGGGTTGGCGCGGACCGTGGCGCGGGAAAAACCCGTGTCGCCCAGCCTGCTGGTGGTGGGGGAAGTGGTCAATCTCTGCCGATTGGCCACTGCTTCCCAACCCCCTGGGCATGAGGCGGCGCTCGGGACAGGCGCCACTACCGCTTACGGAGCCTAGTAGACGTGACAAACTAATAAAGCCTCGGTCGAGGCTTTAAGAGCATGGCTTGGCGGCAGGCGTGCCCAGAGGGAGTTGGTCAACACGCCATGGCTGTAGGCGTTAGGGGCCATTAGTCGCCGAGAGTGAGCGTTGACGAGATGAAAGCCAGCGTAAAGTCGCTAAAATGAACGTCAGAGGTAGATCCTGAAATTCTAAACGCATTGACCTCCAGCACCAGCGAAGCCGTGTCAGGGGTGAGAGGCAGCGCGATGACATAGTCCAGCCAGCGTTGCTTGGTGCCTTTGGTCGTAATAAGCTTGCTGGTAAGGGAATGTCCATGGTGATTTTTGGCAATTAGCCTCACCATGCCGTAGTCACCGTCGCCAAAGCCGTTCGATGCAAATTGTAGCCGGGCAATAACATCCTGGTTGAGGTCAACGCTGGGTGCCACCGCAATTTCCTGGCTCATTTGATCATGGTCATCGGCAAACGTGCCCCTTAATCGCGCGGTGATAAAATATTTCCCGGTGAGCGGCAATATCCCATCTTGCTCTTCTACGACGCGAAATTCCCCCTTTTGCAGTCTCCATCCCGTGAGATTGCCCGTTTCTGCCGAAGGATTTTGCAGCTGCGTGGGTAAATTTTGATCGATAGTCAGCCGAAAATCATCGAAATGCACATCGGAAGTCGCCCCCGTGACCCGTACGGCTTGAACTTCAAGCAATAAGGAATGGGTGTCGACAGGCAGTGCCAACGATACGGTATTATCTAACCAGATTTTATGCTTACCCAAGGTTCTAATGTGCTGACTGTCGAGGGTTTTCCCCCTGCAGTCCATTGCATGCAATGTAACAACGCCATAATCGCCGTCTCCCCACCCATTGGATTTGAACTTAAGGGTGGCGGTGTAATAACCTTGCCGTAGAGCAAATTTATCCAAGTATACCCGCTGGCTCATCTGGTCAATACCATCGGTAAAATCACCCGCCAATCGCGCGGTAAAAAAATAATCTCCCTCTGCGGGGTGAATATCATCTTGGATGCTAACCACTCTGAATTCACCTTTATCGACCGTCCAACCCTCAAGATCTCCGGTCTCCACTGAGGGATTGTGCAAAATCGATTGTGGCAGAGGATTTTCATCAGAGAAGGCAAGGACGCGAACGATAATATCTTCAAGTGCGACTTGCCCAGAATCAACCGCCAAAAACCATTTGCCCGCCGGTGGATATTTGACCCCCAGAAAAGTATTCCATTCGGTACGACTGCGATAATCGTAATCGTCACGGGATGATTGTCGAGCGTAGGTTAGAAACAGCGTAATCTTCGCTTTTTCCTCGGTACGTGGCCCGGACACCGCACTGATGACCATACGTTTGCTATTGACAGGGACATCGATTTCGATCAACGAAAAATAATGATTATCTCCGTTCAAATTGACCGAAGCATGCGCGATTTCCTCACTTTTTTCCTGACCAATAGGAATAATGGCTGGCGCATAAGACGAAATGATCGGCGCCATCTTACGCCAATGTCTGGCCATATTCGCTTTTTGTGGATGACCTAGAGGTGCTCCGGCGTTATCAAAACATTCTGGATTAGAGTAATAACCCAGGGTATTGCCGCACAAACAGGTCGGTCCCCAGCCGTCGGCGTCGTCTTGCGCGTCAAGGGGAGCATAATGACCACCGCCGACGTTGTGGCCTATTTCATGCCGGAAGGCGCACGAAGAAACCAGCCGATTAAGCATCGTCTGTCCAGAGTATAAGCTAAGCCCCCGACTTTTCTTTCATCTCCAACAAAGAAAGCCGTAATGAGATCGGGATGATAAGCCGCTATGCTGTCCTGGAATAATGTTTCCAATTTAGAAAGGGTGTCACCCGTTATTGGCAGATCTGTCTCAATAATAGCGGTCGCCACCAGGCGCAGTTTTACACCTTCAACCCGTGTGTTGCGTAATGCCTGATTGACGGTTTCTATCTGCGCCAAGGCGAAGGCCTCGTGGTCGCCAATTTCTCTTGCGGACAATGTTGAAAATCCGGCGAGGACATCGATAATGATATCGCCTTCATCATCGTAATCATAATCATAGTCCAGGGTCGGGCCGGGCGACGGGAGCGTGGTGAGAGCGCGTACCGGCAGCGCAGAGGGTGGCGCTGACCGTTCAACCGGCACTCCCTCAGTGCAAGAAAGCGCAGACCAAGTAATGCGCTTTTGTATGCCCGCCGAATCGCAGGTAATAATACAGTTACGAGGCGGTAGGATAGCGACAAAGCTTTGGTCATTTTTAATGATCAAAAAGATCTGCGTCGTTGGCGCATTGCCTTCCTCTAAACTTGCTACCGCGCTATAGATTTTTCTATCCCGCCATGTTGAGCGCCATTCAAGGTGATAATTCTGTTGTGGCGCAATGCCCTCTGCGCAAGTCAAGGTTATTCCCGCAGATGTTTCTGCGCCAAGGGAAATATAGTTCCCTGAACATGAAGATTGTTTATCCATTTCACTGACTCCTTGTGGTATTTATAGTAGTCGCTTTTACTCTGCTAATATCCAGATGAAAAGATGTTAAACCGTGAAATAAACGCCATCGCTGGCCTCTCTCCTGAAGGTAATGAGGCAAATTTAACCCCTATTTTTTCGGACCTTCAATCGATTATGCTTGCGATTTTAATAATGTCACATGTTGACTTTTGCGCTAGATGCCAAATAGTGACAAACCTAGCAAGGCATTATTATTATTAAGAGTAAGCATGGCAAATAATGCCTGGCGTATTAGGAACGAAACAATATGGAGGAAACGGGGGGCTATCTATTATTGACGACACGACTTTAACGTCAACGCAAATGCCGCGACGAAGGCGACACACGGCCTGGGTAAAATGAGTCGAAAAGCGCGGCGGCCGTGCGGCAATGCCTTTTCCGTCGCGCTTTAATTGCCGCGCTCGCCAAGAGGCGCGGGGGCTATGCTTGCCGGGATTGACTTTTCTCGGCGTAGCGTTTGTGCAGCTTTTGCAGTTTGGGCGGGATAACCGCCAGACAATAGCGGTTCTGCTGGCCTTCCCCTTGCCAATAATCCTGATGGTAGTCTTCCGCCGGATACCATTCCCCCAGCGGCTCCAGCGTGGTCACGATGGGGCTGCTGTAATCCGCCTGGGCGCGTTGGATAGCCGCCTCGGCCTGCTGCTTTTGCTCGGGGGTGGCGAAAAACACGGCCGAGCGATACTGGGTGCCGACATCGTTGCCCTGGCGGTTAAGCTGGGTCGGATCGTGGGTGGCGAAGCTGATGTCCAGCAATTCACCATAGCTCAACCGGGCCGGATCGTAACCGATGCGAATGGCTTCAGCATGGCCGGTTTCGCCGGTGCAGACCTGTTTATAGGTTGGATTGGGCACGGTACCGCCGGTGTAGCCGCTTGTAACCGATTCCACGCCGATGACATCTTTAAACACCGCTTCGGTACACCAAAAACAGCCACCGGCGATGACCGCATATTCAGTTGCCATACATTTTCTCCCGCTTGTTGTCTGAAGGCATAATGCTACTGTAGCAAAATACCTGCGCGGCGGGCAGAAAGTTCGTCAGCCCGTGCCCGCCAGGCGCGCGATTGCGCAGGTTTCAGCCGGCCGAGCCGTCGTGGAAAAAAGCGATTAACGCCCGGGCAACCGCCGAGGGTTGCTCTTCGGGAAGAAAATGACCCGAGTGGGGAACGATCACGCCGCTAACCTTATCGGCGAATGCCCGCAGCGGCGCGGCCATATCCGCCATTGAGCCCTGTTCGGCGCTCATCGCCAGTAAAGGCGGGGTCAATTTGCCGTCGGCGCAGAGGCGGCGATTCTGTTCGGCGCTGAGCGTCGCCGCCCGATACCAGGCAAGGCCGGCGCGCAGCGCGCCCGGGCGGCTGAAGGTGCGCAGGTATTCATCAATATCGACCTCGCTAAAACTCTGCGGATTAGCGGCTTTGCGGCGCAAAAACCACGTCAGATAGCATCGTTCGCGGCCGCTGATAAGGCTTTCCGGCAAATCGTCCAGAGCATGAAACGCGAAATGCCAGGTACGCCACGCCAGACTTGGCGCGCTAGGCAGGGCGTCGGGCAGGGTAATGCCGGGGATACCGGCGTCGAGCAAGGCCAGCGCTTTTACCTGCGCGCCATACATGAGCGCATAGGGAAACGCTACCCAGGCGCCGACATCATGGGCCGCCAAATAGCACGGCCCAACCGAGAGCTGCTGTAGGAAATCATGCAGCCGGCGGGCGGTGGTCTGGGTATCGTAGCCGTCCGCCGGCAGATCGGAATCGCCCTGGCCGGGCAAATCCGGCACCCACAGCGCGAAATGCGCCGCCAACAGCGGCAACATTTTACGCCAGGCGTAACCGCTTTGCGGAAATCCCGCCAACAACACTAGCGGTTCGCCGTCTGGCCTGCCGCCGCGCAGATAATGCCAGCGCACGCCGTTGACCGTGGCAAAATGGTGGCTAAAGCCCGGCAGGGCCGCATCGGGATGGCTGGCGGGCTCGGCAACGGCGCGCTGAACGCCGGTCGGGGAGGCGGTGGACATAAAAAAGACTCCTGTAATGGATTGCAATAAGGCATGGCCAAACGCGCCGCGCGGCGGTGTCCGGCCGCGGAAATTGGGCTACCGGGACTAATATAGGAAATGATCGTTTCCTATTCAATCCTTTTTGCCGTAATCGCTTCCCGCGAGGAATAAACGGTGTGCCTGCTCACAGATTAGGGTTTTAGCGCCCCCGCGCGTCTTGCGTCGCCATAATGTTTAACTATATGTTAATTTTTCTTGCAATTAATGTTATGGAAATAATGACCATGGATAAGAAAAGCCTTTTTTCATCGCTCTGTGTCGTCGTTTTCATCAGCACTACCGCTGCGGCGCAAACCCTACCGGACGGCTATCCCGCCGATTATCAAAAAACCGTCGCGGGGGCGGAAAAGGAAGGCCGCCTCGTTATCTACTCCACCACCGATACCAAAGCCGCCGGCCCGCTGCTGAAGGGGTTTGCCGCCCGCTACCCGCAAATCAAGGTGGAGTACAACGACATGAACAGCACCGAGCTTTATAACCGCTACATTAGCGAGCAAGCCGCCGGCGGCACCAGCGGCGACGTCATTTGGAGCTCGTCGATGGATACCGCGCTGAAGCTGGCCTCGGATTACGCGATGCCCTATGCGTCAGCGGAAATCGGCAACATACCGACCTGGGCGGTATGGCAGCAAAAAGCCTACGGCACCACCTACGAACCGCTGGTTTTTGTCTACAACAAGCGTCTTATCAAACAGGATGAAGTGCCGAGCAACCATGAAGCGCTAGCGCAGTTGATTTCCAGCCAGCCGGACCGATTCAAAAATAAAGTCACCACCTACGATATCGAAAAGTCCGCATTGGGATTCATGTTATCGGTCTATGACCGCAAGGCGGATCCGCAGTATTTCGCGAATCTGGGCCGGATGGCGAAAGGGGGATTGTCGGTACAGTCGTCCACCGGCACGATGCTTGAGCGCGTCTCTTCCGGTGAAAACCTGATTGGTTTTAATATACTCGGCTCCTATGCCGAAACGCGCGCCAAAGACGACCCGTCCCTTGGTATCGCTTACCCCAATGATTATACCCTGGTCCTGTCGCGGGTGATGTTTATCAGTAATCAAGCGGAAAATGGTAACGCGGCCAAAGTGTGGCTGGATTATGTGTTGTCTAAAGAAGGGCAGGCGATCCTCGCCAATCAGTCCGATATTCCCTCCTTGCGCAATGATATCGACGGCGAAAACGACGTCGATGGGCTGACTAAACGGTTGGGCAAGGCCCTGCGGCCCATCGCGGTGGATGACGGCCTGCTGACGTATTTAGCGCAGGATAAGCGACTGGATCATATCAAACAGTGGCGCGCGGCCGCCAAATAGCCCACCGTTCCCCTGGCGCGCGTCGGCCCGTCGCGCGCGCCCACGCCGTCATGCCTGATGAGAGGACGCTATGTCCGCTTTGCGCAGAAAAGGGCCATCGCTATCGCGCGCTCTGGTCGTGCTAATAACCGCGCTGGTGATTTATGTGCCGCTGGCGTTTATCGTCATCCAAAGTTTTCTGTCCGCGCCGTTTTTCGTGCCGTCCAAGGTATTCAGCCTGGACGCCTTTCGCTTTATCTTTGCCGATGCGGATTTCTGGCGCGCGCTGAAAAGCGGCCTGCTGCTGGCGTTCGGGCTGGTGATTATCGCCATCCCGCTTGGCGGCATTCTGGCCTTTTTAATGGTCCGCACCGATTTGCCCGGCCGTCGGGTGATCGAACCGTTGATTTTGGTGCCGGTGTTTGTTTCGCCGATGGTGTTGGCCTTTGGCTACGTGGTCGCGGCGGGACCGGTCGGCATCTTTTCCCTGTGGGCGCAGGCGCTTCTGGGCTTTACCCCATGGAATATCTACGCCATGAGCAGCATCATCGTTATCGCCGGTCTGACGCATGTCCCGCATGCTTATCTTTATATCTCCTCGGCGCTGCGAAGCGTGGGCTCCGATGTGGAGGAGGCGGCGCGCACGGTGGGGGCCTCGCCGCTGCAGGTCATGTTCGCTATTAGTTTGCCGATGGTGCGCCCGGCGATTTTGTACGCGGTGGTGTTACTTTTTTTCCTCGGGCTGGAAGTGTTTGGTCTGATGTTGGTCCTGGGTGATCCCGAGGGGAATTTAGTGTTGGCGACCTATTTGTATCAGTTGACTAACAAACTCGGCACGCCGTCTTATCATTTGATGGCGGCGGTGGCGGTGGTACTTATCGCCATTACCATACCGCTGGTCATGCTGCAGCGCCGGCTAATGCGCTCGGCGCACCGCTACGTGACGGTGAAGGGCAAAACCGCGCAGGCGCGGGCGCTGCCGCTGGGCAAATGGCGCTGGGTCGCCGGTGCGGTCGTGGCGCTGTGGCTGGTGGTCACCATTGTGGTACCGCTTACCGGCGTAGTGCTGCGGGCGTTTATTTCCCAGTGGGGCGTGGGGGTGTCCCTATGGGATCATGTGTCGCTGAACACGTTCCACACCATTTTCAGCCAGCCTAATCTACTGCGCGCCATCATTAATTCCATGAGTATCGGCGTGATTGGCGGCGCGCTGGCGGTGGGCTGTTATCTGGCGGTCGGGCTGGCGATGCACCGTAAAGCCGATGGCGCCACGCGTTTCCTCGACTATAGCGTTCTGGTGCCGCGGGCGGTGCCCGGCCTGCTGGCGGGGCTAGCGTTTCTGTGGGTGTTTTTATTTCTTCCTCAATGGCTGGATCGATCGCTAAAAGACGGCGTGCTATCGGCGCTGCCGTTCGCCGATTATCTGCGCCAGCACCTCATTGTCGCGCTGCGCGCGTTACGCAGCACCATTTTCAGCGTGTGGCTGGCCTATACCGTGGTGTGGCTGGCCTACGGTCTGCGGCTTATCTCCGCGACGCTGCTACAGGTGGGCCCGGAACTGGAGGAAGCGGCGCGCAGCGCCGGCGCCCGCCGCGGGCAAATTACCCGCCATGTGACCGTGCCGCTGTCGCGCTTTGGCCTCATCGGCTCCTGGCTACTGATGTTTCTGATTTTTGAACGCGAATATTCCACCGGCGTCTATTTGCTGTCCTCGGGTACCGAAACCATTGGCTCAATGCTGGTGTCGCTATGGGCGGCGGGCGCGATTGATATCGTCGCCGCGCTGTCGTTCATCAATATTCTGCTGGTGGTGCTGGGCTTGGGCATCGCGCTGCGTTTCGGAGTGAAAATGTATGATTGAACTTTCGGTAGACAACCTGCATTTGAAATATGGCGATAATCATGTGCTGCGCGGTGTATCGATGCAGCTGCGACAGGGGGAGGTCGTCTCGTTGCTCGGCCCCTCCGGCAGCGGCAAAACCACGCTGTTGCGCGCGGTAGCCGGCCTGGAAAAGCCCAGCGAAGGGCGGATCCGCATCGGCGACACGACGCTGTTCGATAGCGTGGCGGGACGGGAGTTGCCGGCGGAGGATCGCAATCTGGGGTTGGTATTCCAATCCTATGCGCTGTGGCCGCATAAAACGGTGTTCGACAATGTCGCTTATCCGCTGAAATTGCGTAAAATTAGCGCCGCCGAGCGCGCCTCCCGCGTGCAGCAAGTGCTCGAAGAGCTCGGGCTGGGCCATTTGGGGCAACGCCACCCGTACCAATTGTCGGGGGGACAACAGCAGCGGGTCGCCATTGGCCGCGCGTTGGTGTACAACCCGCCGATTATTCTGCTAGATGAACCCTTGTCCAACCTGGACGCAAAATTGCGCGAAGAAGCGCGGGTCTTTCTGCGCGAGCTGATCGTGACTTTGGGCCTGTCGGCGCTGATGGTAACTCACGATCAAAATGAAGCGATGGCGATTTCTGACCGTATATTGCTGTTGAATAACGGCCGCATCGAGCAACAGGGGACGCCGGAAGCGATGTATAGCCGGCCTTCGACCCAGTTTGTGGCGGAATTCATGGGCAGCAATAACCGGTTGACGGGCAATGTCACGGCGTTGCGCGGCGACCGCGCCCGTATCGACGGCGCTGATTGGACGCTGTGGGGGCAAGCGGGCGAGGGGGTGGCGGTCGGACAGCCGGCGACGGCCATTGTGCGCGTGGAACAGGTTCGCGTAGGCGGCGAGGAGCGGGCGGAGAATACCCTGGCGCTGCCGTTGGTGACCAAAATGTTTTTGGGCGATCGCTGGGAATACCTGTTTCGCACCGCCGGCGAGCAATTCGTGGTGCGCGCTTACGGCGGCGACGGCCAACTGGACGGTGTCTGCTCCCTGACGCTGCCGGCGGACAAGGTATGGATTTTCCCCGCGTCGACCCCTGCAGCGCCTTAGTTAATCCTGGGCCGTTTGGGCGCGCTGTCAATAACGTACCGTTCCCGGTTCGGGCGGTGCGCGTAACGCGCTGTGGGCCGCGGTAGGGGATCGATCCGCAGCAGAGATGAACGGGACGGCAACATGATCGTTTAGGGCGATGCGGGCATGACGCTTTCCGGCCGCGGCGCGGCCACCTACCGCGACGGGTTACCCGCGGCGGCGGGGTCGGAAATAATTCAACTTGCTGTTATTAAATGTTTTTAATTATCTCAGGCTCTGTCTGGCGTAGCGGGGCAGGCGCGGCGGCGGCGCGACTTTCCACTCTTCTTCTTTGAACCCATGTTGACGTGGTGTTTAATTCCTGGTCGGTGAACCGTCTATAATAGAGACCGTATTTAACGGTCTGCGAATGAACGCCAGCCGGCAGGTCTGCCAACCTCTTCCTCCGCACCCGTGGCGGCATGTATTTGCCAAGCGATCATCTTCGACAAGAAGTAAGGATGCATCATGTCTGAAAAAGGATTGACTCGCGAGCGGGCGGTGGTCACGCTACCCCATTCGCGCTGGGGAAACGCCGGCGAAGCGCCGGTGTCGGCGGTGGATGCGCTGGAACAGGGGCAGGTGGTGTTCTTTCCGCATCTGGCGTTTACCCTGACGCCGGATGAGTTGACGCTGCTGGTGCCCGACCCGGCGGCGCCCAAACGGGAGCAAATCACTTTCCGTCCACAAGAAGACGGGCTCAGCGGTGTCCCAGGCGCGGAAAAACGGCCGCTGGCTCGCCAACTGCTGCTGCGCCATCATTTAGCCTGCTGCCGTCTGGTGGCGGAAGTTTTGCCGGAGTACCAGCAAATGCTGCACAGCCCGGTTAATACGCTGCGCCTGCATCCGGCCGCCGCCTGGCGGCAAACCGCGTTCTGGCGTCGGGATGACAGCCGCCTGCACGTGGATGTGTTTCCTTCCAGCCCCAATCGCGGCGAGCGCATCCTGCGGATTTTCACCAACATCAATCCCCGCGGGCAGTGCCGATCGTGGCGGGTGGGCGAGCCGTTCGAGCAGCTGGCGCAGCGATTTTTACCGCGTTTAGGGCGTTTCTCGCCGTTCACCAGCTGGCTGCAAAAGGCCGTTGGTATGACCCACTGCTACCGCACCCATTACGACCATCTTATGCTGGAAATGCACGATGCGATGAAGGGCGACCCGGTGTATCAACAGGGCGGTCCCCAGGTCACGCTGGATTTTCCCGCGGGCAGCAGTTGGATCTGTTTTTCCGACCAGACGCCTCATGCCGCCATGGGCGGGCAGTTTGTGCTGGAACAGACGCTGTTACTGCCGGTTAGCGGCATGAAACATCCTGAGCGGGCGCCGCTGAAAATATTGGAAAAACTGACCCGCACGGCGCTGACCTAGGCGCGGCCGGGCAGGGCCTGAAGGCGGTTAAGGCTCCCCACCGCCGGTTCGTCTTCGTTCAGGGAGAGGGCCGTTAACCGGTGGGCGGCCGATCGGGGAAAAACAGGCTGAAACAAATTTCACCGTCAGGCGCGCATTGAACGCGTGCCTCCCCCTGGTGCAAGATCATAATGGCTTTGACAATAGATAGCCCCAGCCCGCTGGCGTTGCCGCTGCTGGTGCGCGCATCGTCGGCGCGATAGAAGCGATCGAACAATTTATCCAGATGTCGGGCGGCCACCGGTTCGCCCTGATTGACCACATCTATCCGCCAGCCCCGCCCTTGCCGAAGGCCGCGCAAGCGTATTTCACCGCCGGCGTGGGCGTAGCGAATCGCGTTGTCCACCAGATTGCTTAGCGCGCGCCGCAGCAGCATGGCGTCGGCGCAGATCTGACCGCTACCTGAAGCGTGCAGCGTCAGGCCGCGCTCTTCCGCCAGGCCTTCGAAATAATCGGCAATGCGCTGTAGTTCGGCGCCCAGCGACAGCGCCACCGGCTTGACCACCGATTGCGCTTGGCCGGCGCGCGCCAGAAAGAGAATATTCTCCACCATCAGCGAAATGCGCTCCAGCTCCTCGGTATTGCGTGCCAGTACGCTTTCATAATCCTCTACCGAACGGCGCTGATAGAGCGTCACCTGACAATGACCCATCAGCGCATTGACCGGCGTGCGGATCTCATGGGCCAAATCGGCGGAAAAGCGGCTCAGCCGCTGATAACCGTCCGCTAAACGATCAAGCATTTGATTGAACGAGCGTATCACCTGGTGCAACTCGGCAGGCGCATCCTGCTCCGAGAGCCGGGTGGTGAGGGTCGCGGGATGAATTTCCTCCGCCTGCGCCGCCATCCGCCGCAGCGGCGCCAGACCGTGGCGCATCACGCCATACCCCAGCAGCGCCAACAGCGCAAAGGCGCTGGCTACCGCCAAAATGATGCGCTGGCGATAGCGGGCCAGCATGCGCGTTTCGTTGGTCATCACATGGCCGGCGGTAATGGTCACCGCACCTTGACCGGCCACCGCCGCCTGCGCCGTGACATAGCGTATCGGCACGCCCTCAGGGGTGGCGGCGTCATGTACCGTCGAAAGCGTCAACGGCGCGCTGGTCGCCACCGGCGTGACCGCCGGCAGTACGTAACGGCGCGGATTCACATTGATAAGCGGCGGCTGACCGGGGCGTTGAAAAATAAGAATGTCGTTTTCATTGCCCAGCATATTTTCAAACAGGCGGGGGTTCTCGCTCAAACGCGCCAGGGGGAATCGGCCGCCCAACAGATGGCGAAAATACTCCACTCGCCCGGAGGTCTGATAGCCCGCCTGCTGGCGCAGCGCGCGCGCCATGTCCGAATACAGATAGAGGCCGACGGCGCTCACTACCAGAGCCGCCAGCAGGGCGAACAATAGCGCGGAACGTAGGGTTAGCGATAGCGCGAACCAGCGATGGCGGCGATTCATAAGCGCGGTTCGCAGACGTAGCCGATACCGCGCACGGTATGGATCAGTTTCACGTCGAACGGCCGGTCGATTTTCGCGCGCAGGCGTTTGACGGCCACGTCCACCACATTGGTATCGCTATCAAAATTCATGTCCCATACCTGGGAGGCGATAAGGGTGCGCGACAAGACCTCCCCCTGCCGGCGCACAAACAGCGCCAATAAGGCAAATTCCTTGTTGGTGAGGATAATCAAGCTCTCTTGGCGTTCGACCCGCCGACGCAACATATCCAGATGCAGATCCGCCAGATGATAGTCCGTTTCTTCGCGCGCCACGCCGCGGCGCAGCAGGGTGCGTACGCGCAATACCAGTTCGGTGAACGAAAAAGGTTTGACCAGATAATCATCGGCGCCGAGCTCTAGGCCGTGGATGCGATCTTCGACCCGGTCGCGGGCGGTCAAAAACAGCACCGGTACATCGCTTTTCTTGCGAATGATCTCCATAAGCTGCCATCCGTCCAGCCCCGGCAGCATGACATCCAGCAAGATAAGGTCATAAACATATTCCAACGCCAGAAACAGGCCTTCGGTACCGGTGGGTGCGATATCCACCCGGTAACCGGCCTCGGTCAGGCCCTTACGTAAATAGGCGCCGGTGCTGACGTCGTCTTCTACTATCAATATCCGCATACCTGCCCGCCCCTCACTCAACCGGCATCCATTGTAGCAGTTCGTCTCGGCCATTTTGATGACATTATTGTCATGAATTGGTCATCTATCTGACCGAATCGCTTTGCCAAACTCAGACGGTACTCGGCTTGAGCCGTCGCGCAAGCGGCGTGCGATGCCTTCATGGCCCTGGCGGCCAATAGCAGGATAACAGGAGAGTTAAATGGCTAAGCATACAGTACTCACAGGTTTGATGGTGGCGGCGTTGACGCTGGGCGCAACGGCGGTCTTCGCCGCGGGTGCGCAGGAAAAACCGGTGATGCCGCTGCGCGGCACGGTGACGCAGGTCAACGGCGACGAGCTGCAACTGACCGACAGAAGAGGGGAGAAGTTGACGGCCGAGCTGACCGGCGACACCAAAGTCGCGGCCGTGTCGCAGGGCAACATCAACGACATCAAACCTAACAGCTTTATCGGCACCGCGGCGGCGCCGCAGCCGGATGGCACGTTAAAAGCGCTGGAAGTGCATGTCTTTGATCCGTCGCTGCGCGGCTCAGGTGAAGGTTTCCGCCCTTGGCAGGGCGCGGACGGCAAAACCGGCACTATGACCAACGGCACCGTCGGCACGCTGGTGAACGCCAATGGCCGCACGATGACCGTAAAATACCAGAACGGCGAAAAGAAAGTCGTGGTGCCGGAAGATGTGCCGGTAGTGGCGCTTGCGCCGGGGGATCGCTCGCTTATCAAGCCGGGGACCCATATCGTTCTGTTTCCCGCACCGCAGAGTAACGCTAACCACCTGGTGGCCGGAAACATTGTTGCCGGCGTCAACGGCATCGTTCCGCCCATGTAACGTTACCGCCCGGGCCTCCCGGCGCGGCGCGGGCCTGCACGATCACGGGAGAACGCAACATGATAAAGCGAGCGATTTCTTCATCCCGGACCCTGTTGCACCGCGCGCCGGTTCGGCTGATGCACTGGCTCAATGTTCCGATAATGGCCGGCATGTTCATGAGTGGCTGGGGGATATATAACGCCTCGCCCATTTTCCCTTTTATCTTTCCCGAGGCCATGACCCTCGGCGGCTGGCTCGGGGGATCGATCGCCTGGCATTTGGCGGTGATGTGGGCGCTGGCGGCCAACGGCGTGCTGTATGTGCTATGGGGGGTTATCAGCGGCCATTTCCGCCGCGATTTTCTGCCGCTTACGCCAGGCGCCGTGCTGCGGGAAACCAAGCTGGCCCTCACCCTGCGGCTGACGCACCGGCTCGGCCACTATAACGCGGTGCAAAAAGCAATGTATTGGGGGGTGTTGCTGTGCGGCGCGCTGCTGGTGCTATCCGGGCTGTCGATTTGGAAACCGGTACAGCTTAACGGGCTGGTGGCGTTGTTCGGCGGATTTGATTACGCGCGCCGGGTGCATTTCCTGGCGATGAGCGGCGTGGGACTGTTCGTGATAATCCATGTCGGAATGGTTGTCTTGGTGCCTTCGACGCTGCTGCCTATGTTAACCGGCACTTCACGGAAACCGCATGATGAACAATGACCGTAAACCGGCGCCGCCTTCCCTGGCGCCGGCGCAACGTAAAATTTTGCACCGCCTACAGCGCCGCTTGCTGCTGCGCTCCGGCCTGTCCCTCGGCGCGCTGACTCTGTTGACCGGCTGCAATCTACAGGATGGCGATGAGGTGGATAAAGTCCTCTGGACGATGTCGCGTTTCAACGATCGCGTACAGGCCTGGTTGTTCAGCGGGCAGCGGCTGGCGCAAACGTATCGGCCAGATCAGATCACGCGGCCGTTCCCGTTCAACGCGTTCTATTCCCAATATAATGTGCCGGCGGTGGAGGTGGCGGATTATCGGCTCGCGGTCTCTGGTCGTGTGGCGGATAAATCCCCCTGGACACTGGACAGGCTGCGGGCGCTGCCGCAGCAGGACCAGATTACCCGTTTAATTTGCATCGAGGGTTGGAGCGCCATTGGTTCCTGGCGCGGCGTGCCGCTCAAAACCTTCCTTGAGCGCGTTGGCGCGGATATGCGCGCCGCCTTCGTGGCGTTCCGCTGCGCCGATCGTTATTACAGCAGTTTGGATATGGCCACCGCGCTGCATCCGCAGACCACGCTGGCGCTGGATTTCGCCGGGCAAAGCTTACCCGATGAGTACGGTTTTCCGCTGCGGCTACGCGCGCCGACCAAATTGGGTTTCAAAAACGCCAAACATATCGTGTCGATCTCGGTGACCAACGATTATCCCGGCGGCTACTGGGAGGATCAGGGTTATAACTGGTTCAGCGGCATCTAACGCCGGCCTGCGGGGCGGGCTGGCCCCGGGATCCGTTATGGACAACGGTGGCCGCGGGAGGAGGATAGGCGCCGGCGCGGCGGCGGCGCGCGCGCTGGCGGCAAGGGGCTTTCAGCGTGGCTAAGCGCGCAGGTCGCAAGGGGAACGCCGCGGCACACCGTATTGCCGCCGTGGTATGGGTCCCGCTGGGTCCGTCGGTGAGGCCGCCCGTCGGCGCACCTCGGGCCGAGGGGGGCTCATTTAGCCGGCGGCGGGCGGTGAGGTCGACGCTGCTGCGCCGTCGGCGGGAGCGGTAACGGCCGGCGCCTGGCCGGGAATGATGGGGGTCTTGGTCTTGTTTAGCGCCCGTATGAACGCGTCATCCATCTGAAGATGCTGCTTGACCAGCGCGGGCGGCGTCAGCGCCAGCCACTGTTTCAGCGAAATATCCGCATAGTGATCGCTTTTAAACAGCTCCAGAAAACGCAGCGGTCGGTTGCCGGTGTTCTCAATATAATGCCCGGCGGCGAACGGCACATAACCCACGTCTCCCGCCCGGTAATTGAACGTCCGCGCCTGGCCCGAAGCGGCAAACACGCCCATTCTGCCTTCACCTTCCAGGTAATATTGCCATTCATCATTGTTGGGGTGCCAATGCAGCTCCCGCAGCGCGCCCGGCTCCAGCTCCACCAGCGCCGCGGCGATCGTGGTGGACACCTTGAACTGGCTGGCGTCAACGATGCGGACGCTGCCGCCAGGCAGGCTGATCGGTTCTTGTTTAAGCAGTCGATAGGTAAACGGGTTGGGCACGGAAGGCGTTCCGCTGATGCGATCCTTAGCGAGCGGTCCCGGCGGCGTGCCGGCGAAGATGTACTCGTCCTCCGGCGAGGGTAGACGGGTAAACGCCTCGGCCGACATGCCAAAGTTTTTCGCCAGCACCTCCGGCGGTATGTGCTTGAACCAGTCGCTGAGCAAAAACGTGCTTTCTTCGTCGAAACCGCCGTCGTCGAACGCCAGCAGGAATTCGCAGCCGTCCTCGCCGGTGCCCTGGATCGCGTGCGGTATACCGGAAGGAAAATACCACAGATCGCCGGTTTCGACGTCGTCGACGAACCAGCGGCCGTCGGCATCCACCGCACAAACCCGCGCATGGCCGTAGAGCATATAGCCCCATTCCCCCTCTTTGTGCCAGTGCAGCTCGCGAATGCCGCCGGCGTTGAGCCGCATATCCACGCCGGCGATGGTTTTCGCCACGCCCAGTTCGCGTTCGGTGATTTGGCGCGTCCAACCGCCGCTGCTTTGGCGCACGTGGGCATCGGCGAAGGAGAAACGCAGATTAGGTAGCGTACCGTGGTCGCTGGCTGGCGGGTTAAGCAGGTCGGGATTTTGGGCATCGCGCAGCGGATCCCGGGGGCCGGGATCGGTTCCCCCCACACCGTCGCCGCGCCGGGGCTCTGGAAGCGGGGCGGCGTGGGCATGCGCTTTGCCCGCTGCCAGGGCAACGGTGCCTGACAAGGTAAGCGACACAAAACGGCGACGCGTGAGATGACTCATCATTAACACTCCCTTGTTCATGTTAGAGAAGATCAAGGCCAGCGCTCACCGCGGCAGGCCTTGACGCCGCGCGCCGGTGAAATCCGCGCGGTTTGGGGTTTAACGCCGCGCGCCGGCAGCCTATCCCCTAGCACGCAGTGAACTACGCGGCGGCCGCGACCAGACGGGTCAGTTGCGCCGATATTCAGCGCGACACGATAAAGGTTAATCAAGTGGTTGAAGAGGATCACTGAAATCGGCTACTCGTTTATGCTCCGTTTAAGATATTGAAAATAATGATTAAATTTAAAATTATTGGTTATGAAATGTTTTAACGGGCGGGGCATCGTGCCATTGAACGCAATTACCCTTGACGCGCTAGGTAGGGATAGAGATTCTGGTGTTGGCGTTGGCGTTGGCGTTGGCGTTGGCGTTGGCGTTGGCGTTGGCGTTGGCGTTGGCGTTGGCGTTGGCGTTGGCGTTGGCGTTGGCGTTGGCGTTGGCGCCGGCATCTGCGACACCGGCCGGAAAGGTCGCTTGCGGCAGTCCGCCGAACGGGGCTACGCAAGCGCGCCCGGTCGCCGGTTCCTGATAACGGACTCTTTCTTGTCACGCGCGGCGACTGATTAAGCTAAAACGGACTCATGGCGAAGATCACCCTCTCTCGTCGCGCACGGCGACTGATTAAGCTAACACCGACTCATGGCGAAAAGCACCCTCTCTCGTCGCGCGCGGCGACTGATTAAGCTAACACGGACTCATGGCGAAAAGCGCCCTGTCTCGTCGCGCGCGTCGACCCATTAAGCTTAAGCGGACTCATGGCGGTATTAGGCCCCCTCCCGACGCGTGCGCGGCGTCAAATAATATTGCTGAGAGCGATTCCGCAGATCTCGGGCGCAAGGATGACTATAGTAATCATCACGTCAGTAACCCGGATGAAGAGCCTATGAACATAATTGCGGTGGGGGAGTTGCTGTGGGACTGTTATCCCGGTGGCCGCCAGATAGGCGGCGCGGCGGGCAATTTTATCTATCATGCCACGCTTATGGGCGCGCAGGCGCGGCTGATGTCGGCGGTCGGGAACGATGCCGCCGGCGATGACCTGCTGGTTGAACTGGCCCGGCGCGGCGTCGCCTGCCATGTACAGCGCAATGCACGTTACCCCACCGGCAAGGTTGAGGTGACGCTGAAGGCGCGGGGCGTGCCCGAGTATGACATCGTCTCCCCCGTCGCCTGGGATGTCATCCACCCTGATGTTACGCTGGTGGCTGCGGTGCGCGCGGCGGATGTGTTGTATTTCGGCAGCCTGGTACAGCGCCATCCACCGAATCAGCGGTTGCTGCACATGCTGGTGACGCTGCTGCCGCCGGCGGGCAAAGTGGTGGTGGATATCAATCTACGCCAGGGCCACTATACGCCGGCGGTGATTGCGTTCTGCCTGCGCTACGCCAATTTTCTCAAGCTGAACGACGAAGAGCTGCCGCTGATAGCCGACATGTTCAGTCTTCCGCGCGATCCGGACGGGTTTTATCAGCATCTGCGCCGCACGGCGCGGCTGGACATGCTGATCTATACCCGCGGCGAGCGCGGAAGCGTGCTACTGCGCGGCGATGAACGCGATGCGTTGCCGGGACAGTCGGTGGCAACGGTCGATACGGTGGGCGCGGGCGATGCTTTCACCGCGGTGGCGACGGTGCTGGCGTTACAACATGCGCCGCTGGCGGAAATCAATCGCGCGGCCAGTAAAGTGGCTGCCTGGGTTTGCACCTGCCCAGGGGGGATGCCGGTGATGACCGGGACCGCGGGCTAACGGGCGGTTTGCCCCGTCCTCAGTTATTAGCAAAGGGCGCCCGCGGCGGCGGCCAGACGCTATCCGTCATCCGCCAGGGGCGGAAGCCGGTCGGTGGCGTTAACCGTTGCGCCGCCGGGTGGTGACGCTGCGCTGCCAGGCGCGGCGCAACGCCTGCGCCAACTGCGGCTGGCTAAAGGGCTTGGCCAGCCGCTCGCAAAACGGCAGTGCGCCGTCGACACGGTGACGCAAATCCTGACCGCTGACCAGCAGCACCGCCAGCGCGGGATGCTGTTGCATCGCCAGACGGATAACATCGACTCCGTTGAGCGCGCCCGGCAGCATCAAATCGCTTAGCAGCATATTAATTTCTGGCGTCTGACGCAGCAGGCTCAGCGCCCGTTCGCCATCGGCGCACTCAATGGTCAGATAACCCAACTGATGCAAATGTTCGCATAGCGTTTGGCGCACGTCCTCTTCATCCTCCAGCACCAATACCAGACGCTCCACCTCGCTGGACGCTACCACCGGCAGGGGCTGCGGCAGCGCGGGCGCCTGGGCCGGCGCGCGCGGCAGTTGCAGTTGTACCCGCGTCCCCTGGCCGGGGGCGGTGTCCAACCGCACTTTACCGCCGGATTGGCGAATAAAACCGTACACCATCGAGAGACCAAGACCGCTGCCGCTGCCCACCGCCTTGGTGGTAAAAAACGGCTCGAACACCTGCGCCCGTACGTCGGGGGGCATGCCGCAGCCTTGATCGATGACTTCAAGCGTCACCATCTCCTGCTGCTTGCCGCTGCTGCGCGCCACGCGTTGATTGACGATGCGCAACTGGATATCCCCATCACGTCCCTGCATGGCGTCGCGCGCGTTGACCACCAGGTTCATTAACGCATTTTCTAGCTGGCCGGGATCGATCCAGGCATGCCAAAGGCCCGGCTGGGCATCTATCACCAGCGACTGACCCGGCAGCAGGGAATGTGTCATCAATTCGTGCAGGCTCTCCACTAGCGCGGCGACATCCACCGCCCGCGGCGACAGCGATTGCTTGCGCGAGAACGCCAGCAATCGCTGGGTAAGCTGCGCCGCGCGCTCCGCCGCTTTTAGCGCGCGGGCGATACGTCGGCCGGCGGCGGCATCCGCGGCGTAGCCGCCGGTGAGCTCCAGGCTGCCGATAATCACCGCCAGCAAATTATTGAAATCGTGCGCCAGCCCGCCGGTCAACTGGCCGACCGCCTTCATTTTCTGGCTGTGTACCAGCGCTTCTTCCAGCGCGCGCCGTTCGGTGCGTTCCAGCACGGTATTGACCATGCCATGACCGGGCACCGGGCTAAAACGTAACTCAATCACCCGCCCGTCCGCCAGCCGCAACTCCTGCGGCTGCGGCAGCGCCCGGCGCAAATCCGTCAGCGCCTCTTCCCAGCGCTGCTCGCCCAGCCAGGCGGCATCCTGATGGCTGACGGACTTTAGCAGCGTCGAATCCTGCTGTCCGCGTTGGAGACTCTCGCCGGGCAGGCCCAGCAGCAGCGGATATTGCGGATTCCAGACCACCAGCTTACCCTCGCGGTCGAACAGTGCGAAGCCGTCGCGCATGGCGATAAAGGTGGTTTCCAATTGGGTACTTTTCTCTCTCAGCAGCCGCGAGGTTTGCTCAAGGGAGGCGGTATTGCGGGCAAACACATTGAAGGCGCGCGCCAAATCCCCCAGCTCGTCGCGCCGGGTGAGCGCCGGCACGCTGACCTCCCGCTCGCCGCTCGCCAGCCGGGTCATCGCACTGGCGATGGCGGTAAGATTAGAGCCGAGATTGCGATAAATATAGAGCCCGGCAAAACCGGTTATCACCAGCGCTATCAGCGCGAACAAACCGATAAACGCAATGACCGAATTCAGTTCGCGATGGGTGGCTTCGGTCCGGTGCTCGGTGGTTTGCGCCACCTTGGCGACATAGCGGGTAATGTCCAGATTAAGCATCGCCACCAGCGCTTTGATTTGATAGGTGTAAAAGGCTATGGCCAGATCGCTGTTGTCCAACGCCTGCGCAATCGGCGTCAGCCGCCGCTGGCCGGCGCGAAACTGCTGAATTTTGGCGCCCAGTACGCCGCCTGGGCCCGCTAATGTGGGCCATTCGCCCATGACCCGATCGAGCTGGAACATCACGGCATGGGGGGAGGGGGTATCAATAGCGATAGTGAGTAATTGATCGATTTCGCGCCGTAATCCAACGGAGGGCTGGTTCACCCCCTGACGCCGCATCATCAAATCAATGTGGGCAAGGGTTAATTGGCACTGATACAGCGCGCTCAGCAGCTGATTACGCTGTAAATGGCGAATATGGCTCAGGGTGAGCAGATGGCCGATGCTGCGCTCCAGGGTGAGGCTGCGTTCGGTTATCAGGCGTACCAGCTCTGGTTCGCTGCGGGCCAATGGCGAAACGGCGATAACCGACAGCGAATGCTGTAGCGCCCGCTGGGTCTGCTTGAGCCGGTCGGCTTCGCTGCGGTACTCCAGCGCGCCGATAACCTGCGACAAGCGAACGGCCGCGGTCGCCACATTGGCCGTATCGCGCGCCAGCGCCAGGCTACCGGTCATATCATCCAGGGTGCGCTCCTGCGCCTGCTCCTGAATCGTGCCGGCGTGATGAAATCCCATGATGGCCACGCTACTCACCATCAGCGTTACCGCCACCACCAGCAGATTGAACATCAGCAAGCGGCCGCGCGCGCCGGCGAGTAATCGGGGAGGCATTGCTGCAAGGGCCATAAATCCGCTCCGCACTGGCGTCGAGAACCGCAGTATAAAGGGGCGCCGCCGCCGGACTATGACAAAGATGAATGACGTTTGACATTTTACATTTATTTAACGATGTTCTACTGCCTGCATCCCCTATCCAGGCGAGGGCAGCATGACGACTCCGCTATTGCAAATGAAAGCCATTTCACGCCGCTTTGGTCATTTTTATGCGCTGCAAGAGGTCAACTTGACGGTGTATGCCGGCGAAGTGCATGCGCTGATGGGTGAAAACGGCGCGGGCAAAAGCACGCTGATGAAGATCCTCGCCGGCGCCTATCCGGCGACCAGCGGCGAGATCTTGATAGACGGCCAGCCGCAGCTGATAAAAGGACCGAAAGAGGCTTTGGCGGCCGGCATTACCTTGATCTATCAGGAGCTGAATCTCGCCCCCAATCTCACCGTCGCGGAAAATATCTTTCTCGGCAGCGAAATTCACCGCGCCGGGCTGGTCCACCGTCGGCAGATGGTGCAGACGGCGCAGCAGGTTCTAGACCGGCTGGGCGCGCGCTTTCGCGCCAGCGATCGGGTGATGGGGCTTAGCATTGCCGAGCAGCAGCAGGTGGAGATCGCCCGCGCTCTGCACCGACAGAGCCGAATTCTGGTGATGGACGAACCGACCGCCGCGCTGTCGACGCGGGAAACCGAGCAGCTGTTCGCGTTGATCAAACGGCTGCGGCAGGAGGGAATGGCGATTATTTATATCAGCCATCGCATGGCGGAGGTGTACGCCTTGTCCGATCGCGTCAGCGTGCTGCGCGACGGCCGTTACGTCGGCGCCCTGACACGCGAGCAACTGTCCGCCAGCGAGCTGGTGCGGATGATGGTCGGCAGGCCGCTGAGCGATTTGTTTAATAAACCGCCGGCGGCGGCCGGCGGCGCGCCCCGTTTGACGGTGGAGGCGCTGACCGACGGCCGTAAAGTCCGGCCGTGCAGTCTGGAGGTCCGCGCCGGGGAAATCGTCGGGCTGGCCGGTTTGGTCGGGGCGGGGCGCTCGGAGCTGGCGCAACTGATTTTCGGCGTACGCGAGAAAACCGGCGGCCAGATAGCCCTCGACGGCCGGCCGGTCAGCATCGGATCACCGCGCGCGGCAATCGCCCTGGGCATCGGGTTTCTCACCGAGAACCGTAAAGAGCAGGGGCTCTTTCTCGAATTGGCGGCCCATGAAAACATTGTCATGCCGACGCTGACGCGCGACGCGCGCTTCGGTCTTATCAACCGCGCCAAGGCCCGGCGCATTTCCGCCGGCGCTATCGACGCGCTACAGATCCGCGTGCCGCATGCGCAAGTGAGAGCCGGGGGCCTGTCCGGCGGCAATCAACAAAAACTGCTGGTGTCGCGCTGGGTCGCTATCCGCCCGCGTATCCTGCTGCTCGATGAGCCCACCCGTGGCGTCGATGTCGGCGCGAAAAGCGAAATCTATCGCATGATGAACGACATGGCGAGCCAGGGGGTGGCCATCTTGATGATTTCCAGCGAATTGCCCGAAGTGGTGGGGATGAGCGATCGGGTGTACGTGATGCGCGAAGGCGCTATCGCCGGCGAATTGCGCGGCGACGACATGAGTCAGGAAAAAATCATGACGCTGGCCACCGGCGTTGATCTTCCCTTAACCGCCAACGCATGAGGAGTAACGCATGCCAGCCACTGAATCGTCACGGGGCGCGCCTCCCCGGCTCAAACGGGCGCTATGGAGCGATATCCTGCAAAGCGTCGGCATCCTGCCGATGCTTATCGTCATCGTCGCGGTGTTCGGCGTGGTGACGCCGAATTTTTTCACCGACGCCAATCTGCTCAATATTACCCGCCAGGCGTCGATCAACATCGTGCTGGCGGCGGGGATGACGTTCATCATTTTGACCGGCGGCATTGATTTGTCGGTGGGCTCTATGCTGGGCACGACGGCGGTGGTGGCTATGCTGGTGTCGCTTAACCCTGCGTGGGCGGGATTGACCATCCCCGCGGCGCTGGCCGCCGGATTGATCATGGGGCTGTTTAACGGCGTGCTGGTGGCCTGGGCGGGGCTGCCGCCGTTTATCGTCACGCTCGGCACCTACACCGCTCTGCGCGGCGCCGCGTATCTGTTGGCGGACGGTACCACGGTCATCAATGCCGATATCAATTTTGAGTGGATCGGCAACGGGTACCTTGGCCCGCTGCCCTGGCTGATTATTCTGGCGTTTACGGTCATTGCGCTGTGCTGGTTTATTCTGCGCCGCACCACGCTGGGTATTCATATTTACGCGGTAGGCGGCAACATGCAGGCGGCGCGGCTCACCGGCATTAAAGTCGGCGCGGTGCTGTTGTTCGTTTATGCCGCCAGCGGCCTGCTGTCCGGGCTCGCCGGATTAATGAGCGCCTCGCGCCTTTACAGCGCCAACGGCAACCTGGGCGTGGGCTATGAGCTGGACGCCATCGCTGCGGTGATCCTGGGCGGCACCAGCTTTGTCGGCGGTATCGGCACCATCACCGGCACATTGGTGGGCGCGTTGATTATTGCCACGCTCAACAACGGTATGACGCTGATGGGCGTCTCCTATTTCTGGCAATTGGTGATCAAAGGGGCGGTCATTATCATCGCGGTACTGATTGATAAATATCGCACCCGCCATCATCAGGCCGGTTAACGGCAGTAACAGGTCACGGGTACGCCGTTGCGCTGTCGGCGATAACATTATGCTCTGTGGGAGAACAACGATGCGTTTTAATGCAATTATGGGCGGTATGCTGACCGCCGCAACGCTACTGACGGCGCCGCTGGCGCAGGGTAAAGAGTTAAAATCGATAGGCGTGACGGTGGGCGATTTGGCCAATCCGTTTTTCGTGCAGATAACTAAAGGCGCGGAGCGTAAAGCGCGGGAGCTGGCCGGCGACAAAGTCAATGTGACCCTGGTGTCCAGCGGCTATGATCTCGGGCAGCAGGTGGCGCAGATTGATAATTTTATCGCGGCGAAAGTGGACATGATTATCCTTAACGCCGCGGATTCCCAAGGTATTGGCCCGGCGGTGAAACGCGCGCGCGATGCCGGTATTGTGGTGGTGGCGGTGGACGTGGCCGCCGAGGGCGCGGACGCCACCATCACCTCCGATAATACCCAGGCCGGCGCGATGGCCTGCCATTATATTGCCGATCGTCTAAAACAAAAGGGCAACGTGGTAATCATTAATGGACCGCCGGTGTCGGCGGTGCAGAACCGGGTGGAAGGTTGTATGACCGAGCTGAAAAAATACCCGGCTATCAAACTGCTGTCCTATAACCAGAATGCCAAGGGCAGCCGCGAAGGGGGGTTGGAAGTGATGACCTCATTATTATCGGCCAATCCGCATATCGACGGCGTGTTTGCGATTAACGATCCCACCGCCATTGGCGCCGATCTGGCCGCTAAACAGGCGCAGCGCAAGGAGTTCTTCATCGTCGGCGTCGACGGTTCGCCGGACGGCGAAGAGGCGCTAAAACGCCAAAATTCGCTGTTCGTGGCCACGCCGGCGCAGGATCCGCAGGTGATGGCGTCGAAAGCGGTGGAGATCGGCTATGACATTTTGCAGGGTAAACCGGCGCCGAAACAGCCGGTGCTGATCCCGGTCACGCTCATCGACCGCACCAGCGTCAATCAGTATAAAGGCTGGACCGTGAAATAGCGTTGCGCACCGGATGCGCCGGCCGGCGGGATAGCGCCGGTTTATCCGTTGGCAGGATAGCGCCGGGCTTGCCGGCCGGCGCATCTGACACGTCCGGCGCGTCCCAGGCCGGCGCCGATGAGGCGTACCGGAAGGGTAAACGGTGGGCGGTTTCAATGCGCCAAAGGCGACCGTAATCGCCTTTGCCACCGCCGCTAGGGCCCATGCCCCAGTCCGCCGGTCATGCGCGCGCTTAACCCCATGCAAGCTTAACGCGATTTTGCCTGATGGGCCGCTGTACGCGCCGCGGCGAAACTGCCGTGGGCGTTGTATGGCGGTTCAGGTAACAGCGATCAAGATAGGCCTCGCGCCGCTATGCTAACAGCCGTTGGAAAAGTGAAGAGACCGGTAGGCCGCCGGCGGTGCAGGAGATAATCGCCGCGCGCCTTCCCTGTGGCCGGCGGCGCAGGAGAACGCGCCGACAGGCTGCCTACGGGATAAGGGCATAGAAGCGGAGCGCGGCGAAAAAACGATGAGGCAGGGCGGGCTAAGCCTGAGGAGCACCAACCATGGAACGGCAGGGAATTTTGGCGGCTGGCAATATGCTGGTGGACCATGTGCATAACATCAGCGACTGGCCGCGGCCGGGCTGGCTGAGTGAAATCACCCGCAGCGAGAAAAGTACCGGCGGCTCGCCGCTTAACGTGCTACTGACGCTGGCGAAAATGAAAGTATCGCTACCGCTGGCGGCGATCGGCCTGGTCGGCGAGGACAGCGATGGCGATCTGATTTGCCGCATACTGGATGCGCACGGCGTCGATAACCGGCGGGTTCGCCGCACCGCGCTTGAACGGACCTCGATGAGTCAGGTGATGACGGAGCCGGGCGGGCAACGCACGTTTTTTTACGCCCCGGGCGCGAACCGCCGGCTTGATTTGGATGCGTTTGCCGGCCTGAATACCCGCCATCGCATTTTTCATCTGGGTTATCTTTTGTTGCTGGAACGTCTGGATAGCGCCGACGAACGCTATGGTACCCGCAGCGCCCGGCTGCTGGCCGCCATGCAGCGTCAGGGGTATCTGACTTCATTGGATCTGGTGTCGCGTCAGGGCGGCCCGCATTACCGTGAACAGGTGCTGCCGGCGTTGCGCTGGCTTGATTACCTCATCATTAACGAGCTGGAGGCGGGGGAGTTCACCGGCCTTGCGCTGCGCGACGAGCGCGGCGGGCTGGTGGAGGCTATCGTTGCCGAGGCCGCCGACCAACTGCAACGGCTCGGCGTACGCCGCCGGGTGGTCATCCATGCGCCAGAGGGCGCCTGGGGGCAAGAGCCCGGTCAACCGGGCCTATGGCTGCCCTCATGGCGCCTCAGCGCGCGGCGGATTGTCGGCAGCGTTGGGGCGGGGGATGCTTTCTGCGCCGGCGTGCTCTATGGTAGCCATCAATGCTGGCCGTTGGCGGAGACGCTCCGCTTGGGCCATACCTGCGCCAATTTTTGTCTGCGGGCCGCCAATGCGATCGACGGCATTCGCCCGCTGGCGGCGATGCAGGCGGAGATGGCGCGCTGCGCGTCAGGCGATGCGGCTGGCGAGGAGCGCCGGGCCGGGCCGGGTGACGTCGGCTGCGAAAACATAGCCTAGCCGGCGGATGGTGCGGATAAGCATCGGCTGGTGGGGGTTGGCTTCGATTTTACGGCGTAAGCGCATTATCAACACGTCTACGGTGCGGTCAAAGACGTCCAGCGTTTCGCTATGGGTCAACTCCAGCAGTTGGTCGCGGGTCAGCACGGTGCGCGCGTGTCGCACCATCGCCAGCAGTAGCTGATATTCGCCCTGGGTCAGCAGCACCTCCTGCCGCTGGGGGTTAAACAAGGTGCAGCGCTGCTCATCCAGACGCCAGCCGTTGAACAGCCAACCGACGCCCTCGGCGCCGGCGCGGTAATCCAGCCCCAGCGCGCCGCTGCGGCGAAGCACCGCTTTGGCGCGCGCCACCACCACCCGTGGCGTGAACGGCTTGGCGATGTAATCATCGGCGCCCATCTCCAGGCCAACCACAATATCCGACTCCGCGCCCAGCCCGCTTAGCATAATAACCAGCAAATCGGGCCGCAGCCGCTGTAGCTGCTGGAGCACCAGCAGGCCGTTGGTGTCCGGTAGCACCAGATCGAGCAGCACCAGCGCGATATCGGGATGCTGTTGCAGTAAAGACAACCCTTCATAGCCCTGGTGGCAGGTATAGACGGTAAAAACGTGTTCACTTAACACATCGTTGAGAAGCTCGCAGATGGCCACATCGTCATCTATTACCAGTATGGCGGGTTTCATCTCGGTAACCTTAAATGTTGTGAACACGTTACAAAATAGTGTACCCGATGCGAATGCGGGCAGGGGGACCGGTAATCGGAAATGTGAGGGCTGTCGCTGCCGGGGACGGTTTTGTCAGTCGGGTCGGCCCGGGAGGCGGGCGCGGCGGCGTACAAGTGCGCCGGCGCCGGACGGCGTGCGTCCGGCACGACAGATGCGTGCGCCGCCGGCGCAACGAGGGGGACGTGGACCCCCGGCGCCATGAAAAGTGTCAGAAATGGGGAGCGCAGGCGGTGGCGGGGGAAGCTGTCGTGCCGCGTTGGTACCGAAATTACGGAATACTCCGCATTTTTGGCACTTAACTGGGTAAAAACGCCGTGAAATGATTGACTTCACCCGCTCGGCATGCCAAAAAAGTGAGGCCAATATTCCCTGGCGAACAGACGGCCCGTCGCGGCGACCCCCGCCCGTCAGGCCAGCAGGTGCAATCCTACCAAGAGAGGAACGGTGAAACGACATTCTATTGGTCTTATTGTCGCTCTGCTGCTGACCGGCTGCGCTCGGCAAAGTCCAGAGCCGCCCAGGCAGGCGTTGACCACCCATCCTGACTCAAAACTGCTGATGCCGGTAACGCCGCCCGCGGGGTTATACAGCGATTACATTCACGATTCCGCCAGCATTTATGGCGTAGATGAAACGCTGGTGAAAGCCATTATTCAGGTGGAGTCCGGTTACAATCCGTCGGTAGTCAGTAAATCCAACGCCATCGGGCTCATGCAGCTCAAGGCGTCCACCGCGGGACGCGATGCCTATCGGCTGAAAGGGCGCCACGGTCAGCCCAGTACACATGAACTTAAGGACGCCGCCACCAATATCGACCTCGGTACCGCCTATTTATCCTTGTTGCAGAAACAGCTGGCGGGCATTAGCAACCCGGAAACCCGGCGCTATGCGCTGACGGTGGCGTATGTCAATGGCGCCGGCGCCCTGCTGCGCACCTTTTCCGCCAACCGCGACGCTGCCGTTGCGCAGATTAATGCCATGACGCCGCAGCAATTCTACCAGCATGTGCAGCGCAAGCACCCCGCGCCGCAGGCGCCGCGCTATCTATGGAAAGTGAATACCGCCTACCTGGCGATGCGCTGACGCGAGGCGCTACACGTAACGACGCCTACCCGGCGATGCGCTGACGCGGGGCGCTATGCGTAACGACGCCTACCCGGGGATGCGCTGACGCGGGGCGCTATACGTAACGACGCCTACCCGGCGATGCGCTGACGCGAGGCGCTATACGTAACGACGCCTACCCGGCGATGCGCTGACGCGAGGCGCTATACGTAACGACGCCTACCTGGCGATGCGCTGACGCGGGGCCCTATACGTAACGACCCCTGCACGGCGGCCGGATAGCGCTTAGCGGCGCTATGCCCGCCGTGCGGGCGAAACCGCGGCGCTCTCGTCGGGCGTCGGCCGGATCCGGGGGTACTTTTTCAGCCAGCGGCCGCTGGTGAGCCGCCAATAGAACAGCAGGCCGCGAACCAGCCAATCAAGGAACATGCCGAGCCAGATACCGGCCACGCCCATGCCCAACATGATGCCCAGCGCGTAGCCGGCGACAATACGGCAGCCCCACATTCCCAGCAGCGACACCCACATGGTGAAACGCGCATCGCGCGCGCCCTTCAACCCGGCGGGCAGTACCCATGAAGCCGCCCAAAGGGGCATGAACGCCGCATTGAGCCACACCAGCATTTTCACCACCGAAATAACGTCCGCCTCGTTGGTGTAGAACGCGGCGAGCAGGCCGGCGAACGGCGCCGACAGCAGCGCCAGCGCACACAATCCCAGCGTGGAGAGCCAAAAAATATGTTTCAACTGGCGCTCCGCCTGGCTGATTTGGCGTTTACCGAGCCGGGTGCCGACAATAATGGTCGATGCCGAACCGAGCGCGTTACCGGGCAGATTAATCAGCGAGACGATGGAAAAGGCAATAAAGTTGCCGGCAATCACATTGGTTCCCATCCCCGCCACAAATACCTGGGTCAGCAGCTTGCCGCCGTTGAACAAGACCGACTCGATACTGGCGGGGATGCCAATGCCCAGCACTTCCATCAGGATGTTAGTGTTCAGACGGCTGAAGTAGCTCTTTAGAGAAATTTTGAGCGCCGGATTAAAGCCCGTCATGAGCACGTAGATAACCGCTGCCGCGCCGATATATCGCGAAATGGTCAGGCCCAGCCCGGCGCCGATAAAGCCCAGACCATGCCAGGAAAACACGCCATAAATCAGCACCGAGGTAATCATGATATTGAGAATATTCATGCCGCCGTTGATAAGCATCGGTATTTTGGTATTGCCGGCGCCGCGCAGCGCGCCGCTGCCGATAAGCGCAATCGCGGCGGCGGGGTAGCTCCAGACGCTGATATGCAGATAGCTCAGGGCCAGCGCCTTGACTTCCGGCGTGGCGTTTCCGGCGATGACATTGATAATGTGGTGGCCGTAGAACTGAATGACTATCGCCATCAGCACCGCCAGCACGGTCATGAGCGCGAGTGACTGGCGCGCGGCGGCGCGGGCGCGCTCTGGATTGCGCTTGCCCAGACTAAAGGCCACCACCACCGTGGTCCCCAGATCCACCGCGGCGAAAAAGGCGATGATCACCATATTGAAACTGTCAGCCAGCCCGACGCCGGCCATCGCCTCTTTGCCTAGCCAACTGACCAGAAAGGTGCTCAATACCCCCATCAGCAGCACGCACAGGTTCTCGAAAAAAATCGGTACCGCCAGCGGGGTGATTTCACGCCAGAACAGCACCCGATAGGAACGCCGTTTGGCATACCAGGGCGTACGCTGGATGGCGTGCAGCACAGAGTCTTTGATGTTTTGCAAGATAGTCCCAGCGTTGTGAGAAGTGGCCGAATGCTTAAATAATGATGGTTGTCTTTATGTTAATATGCAAAACCTTTTTAGACCAAACGGCACGGGGTTTCAATTGGGTGCGGCGGTTGTGCGTCCGCGTTAGCCGGGTCGATGCCCGCGCAATAATAGGCTCAGCACGAAAAAGCCCCCCATACCGGCGGTGATAATGCCGATGGGCAGCTCCTGGGGCGCTATCAGCAGCCGGCTGAGCAGATCGCCGCCGCACAGCAAGGCGGCCCCCAGCAGCGCACACAGGGGCAGCACGCGCCGGTGGCGGATCCCGCATAATGGCCTGGCCAGGTGGGGGATCATCAGCCCCACAAAACCGATTACGCCGGTGAGCGCTACCAGTAGGGACGTGGCCAGCGCGCAAACCAAGAAGATTTCCATCCGCAGCCGTATGACCGCTACGCCCAGCGACAGCGCCACGGTTTCGCCGGCCAGTAAGGCGTCCAGCGAACGCCAGCGCAGGCCAAGCAGACCAAATAGCATGACCAACGGCAGCAGGGCGAACGGCAGATTATCCCATCGGGCCAGCCCCAGCCCTCCCAGCGTCCAGAACAGCAACGCGCCGGCGGCACGCTGATCGCCGGAAAACACCAAATAATGGGTGAATGCACCGAACAAAAACGAGATAGCCAGGCCGCAGATGACCAGCCGGTCAGCGCCGCGCGTCGCCTGCAATAGAAATAGCGCGATGACCGCCAAGGCCGACGTAATCCCGCCGGCGAACACCGCCAGGGGCAGCGACCACTGACCCAGGCTGTCGCCTAAACGGGTGATGATGAGCACCGCGCCCGCCGAGGCGCCGGAAGAGAGACCGAATAAAAAAGGGTCCGCCAGCGCGTTGCGGGTTGCGGTCTGCAAATAGGCGCCCACCATTGCCAACCCGGCGCCGGCGGCGGCGGCCAGTACGCTACGCGGCAGACGCAGATCGATGACGATACGCGCGACCATGTCCGGCACCCAGGCTTCCCGCCCGGTGAGGGCGGCCATCACCTGCCGTACCGGAAGCGTTACCGTGCCGGCGATGATGCCCGCTATCATCAGCCCGGCCACCAGCAACGCCATCAGGCAGAGCAGCGCGGCATAGCCCAGGCGGGAGGTGATCATTGAAATGCGTCCGGATACAGCGCACGCGCCAGCGCGCGCACCGCGTCGATATTGGCCGGTCCCGGCGTTAACGCCTGGTACGGCAGCGCCAGATAACGGTGCTGCCGTACCGCGGGGGTAACGCGCATAAGGGGATGGGATTCAAGAAAGCGGCGCAGCGTGGCCGCGCTGCCGCTGGCTTGATAATCCAGCAGAATGATGAACGCCGGCTTGCTCGCCGCCACCGTTTCCCAGCTTACCGTGCCCCAGCTCATGGGCAGGTTGTCAAGGATATTGCGCCCGCCGGCGGCTTCGATGATGGCGGTGGGCATTGCGTATTTGCCGCTGGTAAAGGGTTTGTCTTCGCCGGAATCATAAACGAACACCGGCAAAGGGGAACGTTTACCGATTCGGTGCGCCACCTCGTCCAACGTTGCTTGCCATTCGCTGACCTTCTGCTGCGCCAGCTCCCGTTTACCGAAAATACTGCCGAGCGTCAGGATATCGCGATAAAGCAACGCCATGCTGGCGCGCGGCTGCTGGCCGTCGACGTGTATGCAGCTTTCACTCAGCACCAGCGTCTTGATACCGTAGCGGGCCAGCGTCGGCGGGGTCACATCACCGCCCACCTTCATGCCGTAATTCCAGCCGGCGAAGAAGAAGTCGGGATGCACCGCCAGCAGGTTTTCCAGCGCGGGATATTTAGGCGCCAACTCGGGAATCGCCCCGCGCAGCGCCTGAAAAGTCGGCGTGGTTTTATACCAACCGGTGATACCGGTGAGACCGACAATAGCCGGCTGCAGCCGCAGCGCGAACGCCATTTCAGCCATGTTCACATCGTTAATGACCGCCCGTTGGGGGGCGTGGTCAAAAGTGAGAGGTTGGCCGCAGCTGGTCACGGTGACCGGAAAGCCGGAGGCCAGCGCGACGGCGGGCAGCAGAGCAACGAGAACAGTAGCGATGCGCAATACGGTATTCATACAGGTTTCCTGTTAACAAAATCAGGCGCCGGACGGCGCGGCAAAAAAGCGGACCGGTAGCCCGGTCTGGGGATGGGCAAGGGTGTAGCTTTCCAAGCCAAAGGTCGCCATCATGATAGGCGGCGCCAGCGCCGCGTCCGGCGGCGCGCAAATGACCGTCTGGCCTTCCCGCAGCACCAGCACCCGATCGGCAAAGGGATCCACCAACGGCAAATCATGCAACACGGCGATGGTAGCGATGCCTTTTTGCCGCACCAGCATCAATAAGCGCGCGCGGGCGAGCGGATCCAGATGATTCGTCGGTTCATCCAGCAACAACAGCTGCGGCGTTTGCGCCAGCGCGCGGGCCAGCGCGGCTCTCTGACGTTCGCCGCCGGAAAGCGTGCCGATGCGCGCGTGCGTACGGTGGGCGAGACCGACATCGGCGATCGCCAGACGGATAATGGCGCTATCCTGCGCTAGCGTGGTGCGCGCGTGGTGCGGCAGGCGACCGAGGGCGACATAGTCCTCAAGGCGTAACCCCGGATCCGCCTCATCGTGCTGGGCAAGATAGGCAATGCGCTGCGCCCGCTGGTGGCGGCTGATGGCCGATAGGCGCTGGCCCGCCAACCGAATTTCGCCGCCGGCGATCCGCCGCTCCCCGACCAGGGTTTTGAGTAAGGTCGATTTACCGCAGCCATTGGGACCGATCACCGCCAGCCGTTCCCCGGCGGCGAGGGTAAAGGAGATATCGCTTAAAAGCGGGCGGCGTGCGCTGCCGTCAACTTTGAGCGAGTGCAGCTCTAGCAGAAAGGGGGGCGATAAGAGCGTCATAATGAGAAACAAGAAACCGTGAATGTTATGTTATAACGTATCATTACGCATGGAGTGTGGCCAGCGATTTTTGCCGCCCTCTTGGTGCTGGCCTGCGCGTCATATCCTAAACGCCGTAGCGGGCTGGCTATTATGGCGCCCCATAGGGCTGAGCCGGGCGCCGCCGCGCAGGTTAAATCTGAGGGCGTACCTCAGGTAGAGCCAGACGTTGTCGCGCCTGCCATGTCAGGCCCGATGCCGTGCGCCGCGTTGCTTGACGACAGGTCGTTACGCTGCTTATTGATCCGTTTTTTGTGCCGAATGGCGAGTGATCATCAGGCACTATGTTTTGTCTCGGCGTCTGGTCTCGCGTTTTGTCCTGGCGCGCATCGCGAGCCAGCAAAGTTTGCGATGGCCGCGAGCGGCGGCCGATGGCTGAAACGTTTTGTAAGCAATAGGTACTGGATGAAGAGCATTAAAGGTTAACATGGTGGTAACATTCGCCGGCGAATTACGTTAAGATTCAGCTAAAATTGCGGCAGGGGGCGGGGCGATCCGCGGGCCGCATGATGACTTTATTCATCGGGATGTGTCATGTCTTCCACCGCTTCCGGCAATTCGGATTCGTTATTTCGTCACCGTTCTTTTGTCGCCTTCTGGCTGGCGCGCACCTGTTCCAGCTTCGGTTTCCAAATGCTTTCCATCGTGGTGAGCTGGCAGATATATTCTTTGACCGGCCGCGCGCTAGACCTCGGCCTTATCGGCCTGGCGCAGTTTCTACCCTCGGTGGCGCTGGCGCTGTACGCCGGGCATGTCGCCGACCAATACGATCGCCGGCGTATTGTGCTGTTCGGCCAGTTGGCCGAGTGGGTTGCCATCCTTCTGCTGGCGATGCTTACCTTTCTCCACCGCGCCGATGAGTGGGTTATTCTGGGGCTGGTGTTTATCATCTCTACCGCGCGTGCCATGGAAACGCCGGCGCTGCAATCCATGCTGCCGGCGCTGGTGCCGGCGCCGATCCTCACCCGCGCCATGGCGGCCAACGCCGCCGCCGGCGAAGCCGCCATGATGGTGGGGCCGGCTTTGGGCGGGTTCTTGTACGTAGCGGGCCCGGCGACGGTCTATGCCGTGGCCGGGTTGCTGTATCTGCTGGCGGTGGTGATGGTGGCGCAATTACGCTACGAGCAGGCGCCGCCGCGCCGGGTACCGGCCAGCTTTGCTACGTTGTTTGCCGGAATTAAATTCATCCGCGCGCGGCCCGATGTGCTGGGGGTTATCTCGCTGGATTTGTTTGCCGTACTGCTGGGGGGCGCGACCGCGCTGCTGCCGATTTTCGCCAAGGATATTTTGCATACCGGCCCCTGGGGACTCGGCTTGTTACGCGCCGCGCCGGCGGTGGGCGCGCTGCTGGTCGGTCTGTGGCTCAGCCGCCGCTCGCTGGAGCGCCATGTCGGCATGATCATGTTCGCCGCGGTGGCCGGTTTTGGGCTCGCGACGCTGGTCTTCGCGCTGTCGACCGTACTTTGGCTATCGCTGCTGGCGCTGTTTGCTCTGGGCGCTTTTGATATGGTCAGTATGGTGATCCGCGCTGCGCTGGTACAACTGGATACCCCGGACGATATGCGTGGCCGGGTGAGCGCGGTCAACTCGATTTTCATCAATACGTCCAATCAGTTGGGCGAGTTTGAATCCGGCATGCTGGCCGCCTGGCTGGGCGCGGTGCCGGCCGCCGCGCTGGGGGGCATCGGTACCCTGCTGGTGGTGGGATTATGGATGGCGTGGTTCCCTGGTTTACGGCGGCGCCAGCGGTTGGATAAAGAGGCGACGTTCAACGAAGGGGCCACGGACACGCTCTAGCCCGTTTTTCGGCAAAACGTCGCCCGCGTGATGGCAGTAACGGGCGCCGGAGGAAGGAAGCCGCCCGCGGGCGGCTTCAGTTTTTAGGCGTGTTGCGGATTGCCTGAGTGGTGTTGATATAAATCGATGCCTTTTTCGATCATGAGGCCGATGTCTTGGCCCAGGGTCTGAACGGTACCCGATGCGGCGCTCGCCTGCGGATAGGCGCAGCCCACCAGAGTGCCAATGAGACTGCCCAATACGGCGCCCGCGTCGCCGTACATGCCCGCACCCGAGACGGCCTGCATTTCCATCGCATTAAGTTCTTTCATAGTTAAGTCCTTATCGTAACCAAGGTAGTTCTGAGATGCCCGGCGCCATTCCGCCTCAATAAGCCGCACGCTACCGTGTCGCGCTCGCCGCTGTTATTACACCGCTTCTACATTTACCCGCGTTAAAATGGCGTGGCCCTTTGCGTAAGTAAATCGCTTCTGCAATAACCGGTAAGGCTTTTCGTCAACGTGGCCTATTTCAATATTACGACAGAGATGGCCGGGCGGATAATAAATCGGGAAAGCAATGGTGGTATTCTCTATCCCATTAACCTTGCTAACCCGAAATGGAATTTCCCACGGACGACGACATTTGTCTATAAGTGTTTTCTACCTCGTTGGCGATGTTGAAAATAAAACATGCGGGCAGGATGATTGTTGGGAAAAATAATTGTTTTGTTCGTTGTGACAAACAAAAAACAATAAGTAAAAAACCCGATTGCCATGATAAGTCAAATTCAGTATCGACCGTCGATGGCAGCGTAAAAGAGTTTTACTTCCCCCGTGATAAAGGCTAAATATATTTTCCAACAGGCCGATAAAGCGCTCGAGCCTCGCTGGCCGGATAAAGCCTAATTTATCAATTACGATTTGAATGATTTTATAAAAAATACCGGCAAGCGGAGTGACTTCCCATGATATGCAGGAAAATGATTGCTGTCAGGGGAAAAGCGCGGGGGAGGATGTGATGCGTGGTGATTCGCTGTAGAGCTAACCAGAAGCGCTAAGGAGGTAGTGTGTGTTTCGCCAGGAAGCGATTGAAAATCGAAAAAGGCAGTGGCAAGGACGAGCGCTGCTGTTGCCCGGTATTCCAGCTTGGCTTATCGCCGGCGCGTGCCTTAGCGTTTTCGCCGCGCTTATCGCGCTGATTATGATGGGCACTTATGCGCGCCGCATTCAGGTGCTGGGCGAGGTCACCACATCGCCGCGCGCGATAAACGTCTATTCTTCCGTACAGGGTTATGTCGTTAAGCGCTATGTCTCGCAGGGGCAGGCCGTGACCAAAGGCTCTCCTCTCTATCTGCTTGATGTCAGTAAACGTACCCCGGCCGGCATTGTTAGCGAAAATCAGCGGCGGGAAATCGACAAGCAACTTGCCACATTGCATACCATGATGGGTCGACTCGAAGAGAATAAACGGATCGCGCTTGCTTCGCTGGCGCAACAGAAAACGCAATATACGGCCGCCTACCGGCGTTCCGCTGAGATTATGCGGCAGGCGGAGCAAGGCGTGACCCTCATGAAGGAGAATATGGAAAATTACCGCCGCTATCAGCAACGGGGATTAATCACCAAAGATCAATTGACGCACCAGACGTCATTATATTATCAGCAGCAAAACAATTTACTGAATCTCAGCGGCCTGAGTGAGCAAAACGCACTGCAAATTCTGCTGTTGGAAAGCCGTATACAAACGCAGTCGGCGGAGTTTGCCAATCAGATTGAGCAGTTGGAAATGCAGCGCCACGAGCTTAAAAAAGAGCTGGCGCGAAACGAGGCGGGGGAGGCTATTATTATCCGCGCCCACGGTGATGGAACCATTGACTCCCTCAGCGTCACGGTCGGCCAGATGGTCAACGCCGGCGATAGCTTAGTACAAATTCTTCCGCGTTCGATAGACGATTACTTTTTGGTCCTCTGGGTGCCGAACGAGGCCATTCCTTTTATTTCAGTAGGGGATCGCGTTAACGTGAATTACGAATCTTTTCCGGCGGAGAAGTTCGGTTATTTTTCCGGGATCATCGACGTGGTGACCAAAACCCCCGCAACGGCGCAGGAAATGCTCACCTACCCCGGCTCACCCCGAAATACGCAGTCAACGGCGATTCCCTATTACAAGGTAGTGGTTAAACCGGATAAACGGACTGTTTTTTACGACGGCGAGAATAGGTCTCTGAAAGCCGGCATGAAAGCGCAGGTCACCTTATTTCTTGAAAAGAGGAGAATTTATCAGTGGATGTTATCACCGGTTTTCACCATGCAGCGCAGCGTCATGGGGCCCGTGAATGAACCCTAAAAAATGGGACCGTTTAAGAGAAAATCTGGATATCGGCTTTTTTAAGCGCGTACCTTTGGTCCATCAAACCGAAACCGCGGAGTGCGGCCTCGCCTGTCTGTCCATGATTTGCGGCTATTACGGCAATCCGGTCGACCTTATTTCCTTGCGTCACCGCTGTTCGCTGTCGTCGCGCGGCGCCACCCTGGCGGGGATTGAGCGCATCGCCGGTCAGTTGGAGATGGTCACCCGCGCGCTCTCCCTTGAGCTTGAGGACCTGCCGCGCCTGAAATTACCCTGTATCCTGCACTGGGACTTCAGCCATTTTGTCGTGCTGGTAAAAGCGCGCCGTCAGCGGCTGATTATTCATGACCCGGCACGGGGACGGCGCAGCATTCCCCTTAACGTGCTGGCGAAACATTTCACCGGGGTGGCGCTGGAAGTCTGGCCCGGTAGCCATTTTACCGCCAAAACACCGTCGCCCGGACTGCGCCTGCGGGCGTTAATTCGGGGGGTGAAAGGCCTGGTCCCCGCGCTCATCAAGATAGGTTGTCTGTCGCTGGTGATTGAGACGATTAATCTATTGATGCCGGTAGGCACGCAATTGGTGATGGATCAGGTAGTACCGGCCGGCGATGGCGGTCTGCTGATGCTTATCTGCACCGGCCTGCTGGTTTTCATTTTGCTGCGTACGGCAATCGGCCTGATCCGCGCCTGGTCGTCTTTGGTCATGGGGACGCTTATCGATGTGCAATGGAAGGCGGGACTGTTTTCGCATTTGTTAACCTTACCGATAACCTATTTTGAACGGCGAAAGCTTGGGGACATACATGCCCGTTTTGCCTCGCTGGATGTGTTGCGCGCCACTTTCACCAAAAGCGTGGTCGGCGCCGTCATGGATGGGATGATGGTCGCTGGAGCGGCCGCGATGATGGTCTTTTACGGCGGGCATCTTGTTTGGGTGGTGGGCGGTTTCTCCCTGCTCTACATCGGTATCCGATTTGCCACTTATGATAGCTATCGCCAGCTCAGCCAGGATGAACTGGTGCGCGATGCGCGGGCGAATTCCTATTTTATGGAAACCCTGTACGGGATTCAGACGATCAAAATGCAGGGCATGGCGGAACGACGCCGCACCTGCTGGCTGAATTTGACGATTGATAAAATTAATACCCAGATCAAGGTCAGCAAAATGACGCTGTTTTTTGACGGCGTGAACGGCTTCATTAATGCTTGTGAACAGGTGATCATTTTATGGCTGGGTACCCGGCTGGTCATCGATAATCGAATGACCCTCGGGATGATGGTGGCGTTCGGCGCGTTTCGGGCGCAATTTTCCGATCGCACGGCATCGCTGATAAGTTTCGTGCTGCAATTAAGGATGATGGGCTTGCACAACGAGCGAATCGCCGATATTGCCCTGCACGCACCGGCGCCTAGCGGGGCGTTGCTCTCGGCACACGCTTTTAGCGGGCCGGTCTCCCTGACGGCGGACAAAATCGGTTACCGATACGACAGCCAATCGCCGCCGGTATTTAGCCAGGTCGACTTTCGCATCGCGCCGGGAGAAAGCGTGGCGATAGCCGGGCCGTCGGGCGCCGGGAAAACCACGTTGGTAAAAGTGCTGTGCGGGTTGTTCCCCCCCGACACCGGCACTATTAAAGTCAACGATATTGATATTTATCGGTTGGGATTGAACCATTATCACCAGATGATCGCCTGCGTTATGCAGGACGACAAACTGTTTTCAGGATCGCTGCGGGAGAACATTTGCGGTTTCGGTCCCTGTGAGGACGAAGCCTGGATGATAGCCTGCGCGCGCGCCGGCCATATACACGAGACCATTATGGCGATGCCGATGGGCTACGACACGACGATCGGCGAATTGGGTGAGGGGCTTTCCGGCGGGCAAAAGCAGCGGGTGTTCATCGCCCGCGCGCTGTATCGCAAACCCGCGATCCTGTTTATGGATGAAGCCACCAGCCATCTGGATAAGTCGAGTGAAGAGGCGGTAAATCAAGCGATAAAAACGATGCGTATCACGCGGGTGATTATCGCGCACCGGGAGTCAACGTTACGCTCAGCCGATAGGATCCTGACGCTCTAAGCGGCGCGGCGGCCGTGAACAGGGCGCGCTAACGACGCGCGGCGGTCGTGAACAGGGCGCGCTAGCGACGCGCGGCGGCCGTGAACAGGGCGCGCTAGCGACGCGCGGCGGCCGTGAACAGGGCACGCTAACGACGTGCGGCGGCCGTGAGCAGGGTGCGCTAGCGACGCGCGGCGGCCGTGAGCAGGGTGCGCTAACGACGCGCGGCGGCCGTGAACAGGGTGCTCTCGCCCGCCGGCGGGAAAGAGGCCGGCGACCGCGTGAGCCGCGAACGGCCATGGCCCGGTCGCGCCGGCCGGCGTTAGATGTTTTCCAGATCAATGCCGCGGGTGCGCGGACCGTAAATTCCCACCGACAGCATGACCATCACCATACTCAAGACAATAAAGGTGATGACGCCGCCGGCGCCGGCGTATTGCAAAATAAGACCGATAAGAATACTGCTGAAGACCGTGGATAATCGGCTAAAGGAATAGCAAAAGCCAACGGCTCGGGCGCGAATATGGGTGGGGAAGATCTCGGTTTGATACGCATGATAGCTAAAGGTCAGCCACGCATTGGAATAGGTAATCAGAAAACCGCAGACGATCAGCATCACCGGGTGGGTCAGCAGCGCAAACAGCGTGCCGAACACCACCGTCATGAGCGATGATAGGACGATTTGCCACTTGTTCTCGATCTTATCGGCGTAGCGGCTGCAAATTAACGATCCTAAAGGATAGGCGAGGGTGATAAAAAAGGCATACAGCAGACTGTGGGTAATGGTCGAGCCCTTGCCCGACAGCAGCGCCGGCAGCCAGTTGCCAAAGCCAAAGAAGCCGATCGCCTGAAAAAAATTCATCACCACCAACATCAGGGTGCGTTGACGGTAGGCGGGCGACCAAATTTCGCGAAAGCGGCCCCGCTTGGGTAACTGCGCCGCGACATCGTCGGCGGGAAAATCGGCGCCAGGCTCGCGCCCGCAGCGCTTTTCCATGGCGCACATGACCTGGTGCGCCTCGCGGTGGCGTCCCTGCTGAGCCAGCCAGCGCGCGGATTCCGGCAAATTTTTACGAATAAACCAAATAACCAGCGAACACAGGGCGCCGGCAATCACCACCCAGCGCCAGCCCTCAAGGTGCAGAAAGGTTTTCGGGATCAACCACCACGACATGATGGCCACGGTAGGCACCGACAGAAACTGTACGAAAAATGAGAACGCGAACGCCCGGCTGCGCAGGTGGGCCGGCACCCACTCCGTCAGGTAGGTATCGATAGTCACCAGCTCGATGCCCAGCCCGATACCCACCAGGAAACGGCACAGAATGATACCTTCCGCACTGTTCTGGAACGCCATGACCAGGGAAAAACAGCCGTACCAGGCCAGCGCGCACATAAAGGTCAGGCGACGGCCGAAACGGTCCGCATAGGGGGCAAGCAGGCTGCTGCCCACAAACAGACCCAAGAAGGTGGCGGAAGCAAACGCCGCCTGATCGGAAAAGCCCAATACCCCATCGCTGCCGGTATGGAAGATATTGGCGGCGATTAATCCCGCGCTGATATAACCGGTTTCAAAGAGGTCATACAACTCAAAAAAACCGCCAAGCGCAAGTAAAGAGATAAAGAGCCACAGCCCCCGTGAGGCGGGTAAGGCGTCGATGCGGCTGGCCAAGCTGTGATGGTTCGGTGAGGGCGTCGGCGCGGGCCCCACGCCGGTAGCGTAAGCGGATGACATAATAGTCTTGACCTCGATGATGGGCGCAGGTGTTGACGGTGACGCCGGGGTGATTAGGGTTGCCCGCCTGCGCCCGTCGATGGAAAGACCGCAGAATAGCAGATCCCCTGGGGGTTGCCGAGAGGCCACACGTTGCGATTTTAGCAACGTTATCTTGCATATTTTTACCGGGCGTTAACCGCCCGCCGGCGGTGCAGTGCCGGCATGACAGGGCAAACCAGCCGCCATACCAGGCCATAAACGCGATGCGTATCCTCCACCGCTAACGCGACACCGGCCACAGACGCCACCCCCGCCGTCTTTAGGCGCCGGATGGCGCCATACAGTGCGTCAGCCAGCGTTTTAGCGCCATGACATCCGGGCGCTGGGATTTCTCGCGCGTGGTGACGAAATAATAACGCCCGCCCGGTAACGTCTGGGCAAACGGCGCGCAGAGTATGGCTTTATCCAGAAAATCCTTCGCCAGCAGGCGGCTGACAATCGCCACCCCCTGACCGGCAATGGCGGCCTGGATGGCGTGCGTTTCGTCGGTAAACCGTAGACCGGCATGCACGTTGAGCTGCGCCGGCCCGTACAGCGCCCGCCAGTGACGCCAGTCCGGCGCGGGTTGGGGGATATGCCGGTCCTCGACATGAATCAAGGTTGCGGTGAGTAATCCTCCCTGCGGGGTCAGGCCAAGCGCCGGACTGGCTACCGCAATGAAACTGTCCTCATACAGCAGGGTGGTATCCAGCGCCTCGTCTGGCGCCATGCTATAGCGAATGGCGACGTCCACCGCGTTGTGGGCCAGATTCATGACGTCCAGACTGGTATGCAATCGCAGGTCCAGGGCCGGGCAGCAGGCTTTCATGAGGGCCAGGCGCGGCACTAGCCAGTGGGTAAGAAAATTGGAAGTGGTGGTCAGCGTCAGGGTCGGCGGCGATTTCGCCCGCTGGATATCCTCCACCGCGCTCAACAGGTCGGCGAAGGCCCGGGTGGAGGCCTGCAATAAACGCTGGCCGGCGGCGGTCAGTTGGACCTGCCGCGCGCCGCGGATAAAAACCGGGGTATCGAGGAATTGCTCCAGAAGCCGAATCTGGTGACTGATGGCCGTTGGAGTAACGCCTATCTGTTGTGCCGCCAGTTTGAAACTGCCGCAGGTGGCCACCGCATCGAAGGCTTTGACCGCGCCGAGCGGCGGGAGACGATAAGATCGCATGATGAGTTATTTTCATCTCCGGGTGAAAACTTTGATTTTGTCAAGGGCAGAATAAGCAGGGTAAGCTGATTTGGCAATGCATGGAGGATGAAATATTTTTAGCTTTTACCGGCTGGGCAAGGGAGGAATATCCGATGATGATTTCAACGCTCGAGGACCCGAAGGCGCGCCGCTCCGCGCGCACGGCGCCGGACCTGCTGGGTCCCTTAGCGCTTCTGGCGCTGGCGGGGGTGATGGCCACTTTGGTCGTCTGGCCTGCGGTCTACGCTGCCTGTATTGCCGCTGGGGGCGCCAGATTTTGGTGGCGCACGCGGCATCTGCCCCCGGCGCGGCGCGGCGGTTTCGCCCGACTATCACGCCTGCTCGGCATGCTGGCGCTGGCGTGCCCGTTAGCAGCCATGGGATGCTGGGAATACTATGGTCTGGACCACCCGCTCACGCATGCCGGCAACGGCCTGGCGGCCCTATCGCTGCTGCTGCTGGGGCTAAATGAACGCTACAATCCCCAGCCCTGGCTGCCGACCGCGCTGCGGGCGGAGCGGCGTTTTCTGGCTCGCTGCTGGGCGCTGGCGTTTACCACCGCCGGGGCGGGGGCAACGCTGCTTATTCTGCCGTCTTATCTGCACAGCCGGGTGATGATGGTGCCTTGGGCGGGAGCAACGCCGCCGGGGATGTGGGTCCTGCCGGTGTTGCTGGCGTTGGCGCTCAGCGCCGGGTTGAGTCGGCGGCGGCGGATCGCGCCGGTGGGACTGACTTACGGCGGCCCCCTGTGCAGCGTCGCGGGGACCGGCCTGCTGTTGGCGAGCGTTGATTCTCCCGCGCTGGGGATGGTCCTGTTGCCGTCGCTGGCGCTGATTGGCGTGGGGCTGGGCCTAATGTTGACAACGCCGGTTCAGGGTATTGCCGGACGGCGCGATGCGGCGACGGTGTGGCTGATGGCGGCCGTTCCCGCCGTCAGTGCGGCCGTGGCGGCGGGGTTGGTGATGATTGTGCTGGGGCAGAATGGCGGCAGCGCGGGTTATCTTCACGTTTTTACCCTGCTGGTGCTGTTGGCGGTGTGCGGCGCGGTGGCGACCCTGATGGCGCAAGCGTCATAGGGCTATTGCGGGCGGCGCGCCTCCGCCGGCTCTGCGGCCCGTGAAGGCGGCTTAGGACGAGCGCAGAACGCCCGTTGCCAGGGTGCGGCGACACGCCGATTATGCCGGCTACCGCTTCTCTCTGCGCCACCGCTACCGTCACCGCCGCGGCATAGGCCGCGGCCCGGGCGGGCGATGCGCTTTATGCCGGCTCGGCGCTTAACGCAGCTCCACGGCATAGGTCGAGACCGGGCGGGGGTGGGTAATCAGATGATTGTCAACGAGGAATTGCTGATACGCCTGGTAGCGCGGTACGTCCAGCCGCGCCGGATCTTTGGCGAACAGCGGTAGCGTGGCCTGCCAGGCGCGCCGGTAGAGCGCCGTATCCAGATCAGGATAGGCGCGGGCGAACGTCCGCCAGCTTTCATCAGGGTGTGCCAGCAAATAGTCGGTGCCCTGCTGCAGGGCCGCCAAAAAGCGCTTGATCTTGGGTTCCGCCAATGCCGCTTTATTGGCGACGATGATCAATTCGTCATACGCCGGCACGCCGTAGTCTTCCACGTCAAACACTACCGGTTGTTTGCCCTGCTGCTGGAGTTCCAACGCTTCGATATTGCGATAACCGCCGATAACCGCATCCACCTGGCCCGCCATCAGCGCGCTGGTCAGCTGAAAGTTGACGTTGACCATCTGGGTATCTTGCAGGGTCAAGTGATCATGGCGCAACATGGTATCGAGCGTTGCCTCCTCCAGACCGCTGACGGAAAAACCGATTTTTTTGCCTTTCAAATCGGCCAGGGTATGGATGTTTTTATCCAGCGTCATCACCGTATTAAGCGGGGTGTCGATAAGCGTCCCGACGCGCACCAACGGCAGCCCCTGATCGGCAAAAAAATGCAGCTGCGGCTGATAGGTAATGGCCAGATCCGCTTGCTTGGCGGCCACCAGCCGCGGCGGCAGTGACGGGTCCGACGGCGGCACCAGCGTAACGTCCAAATCCGCCGCCCGGAAGGCGCCTATCTGCTGAGCCACGATAATCGGTGCGTGATCGGGGTTGATATGCCAATCCAGCACCAGCGTAATTTTATCCGCGGCGCCGGCGTAGCCGGCGGCGGCCAGGAGAAGAGCGGCAATACTCTGTTTTATCATTGTCGTTACCCATTAAAAAAACGCATCAGGCGCCGTTTTCCGGCGTCCAGAAAATAAGGCGCCGAATCAGCGCATCCACTACCGTCCATAACAACAGCGTCATTACCACCAGAATCAGCAGGGCGGCGAAACACATATCGGCCTGCATGCGCGCATTGGCGTTAAGCATCACATACCCCAGTCCTTCGGCCGAGCCGACCCACTCACCGATAATGGCGCCGATAGGGGCGACGGCGGCCGCCATGCGCAACCCGGAACCGAATGCCGGCAGCGCGGCCATCAATCTGACATGGCGCAGTTGCGCATAGGACGACGCGCGCAGGGTGCGCGCCAAATCCAGATAGTCGTTATCTACCCGGCGCAGCCCGTCGAAAAAGGCCGACACGACCGGGAAAAAGATGATAAGCACCGCCATCGCCACTTTGGCGCTCATGCCGTAGCCGAACCACAGCACCAGCAGCGGCGCCAGCGCGAAAACCGGTATCGCCTGGCTGGTGAGCACCACCGGCATTAACCAACGCTGCAATCGGGGGAAATAAACCATCCCCAGCGCCAGCAGCCCGCCCAAAACCACCCCGATCAGTAGACCGCCCATCATTTCCAGCGCGGTGATAGCACCGTGATGCGCCAGTAGAAGGCGGCCGCGCCACAGCGCAGTGGCCACGGCCGTCGGCGAGGGTAGGAGGAAGGCGGGGATGCCCGTCAGGGTAATCAGCCACCATAGCAACAGCAGACCGGCGGTCACCGTCAGGCCTTGCCGCCAGCGCGCGCCCGGCACATCCATCGCCGCTATCATTCCGCGCTCCCCAGTAGTTGGCGCAACAGCGCGCCCTGGCTTTGCTGCACGGCGGGATCATCCGGCGCCCGCGGCGGCTCGCCGGCAAGGTCCAGGCCGGTGAGAAACCGCGCGGGTTGCCCGGCGAGGACCCACAACCGATGGCTCAGGCGGCACGCCTCGAGGGGATCGTGGGTGATAAGCATCACGGTATGCGCGCTAAGCAACCGTGCCGACAGCGCCTGGATCTTGGCGCGGGTCAGGGTGTCGAGGGCAGAGAACGGCTCGTCCATCAGTACCACGGGCTGACGTTCGTAGAGCGTTCGGGCCAGGGCGGCGCGCTGCCGCATACCGCCGGAAAGCGCGGCGGGCAGGCACGCGCCGACGCCGTCCAGGCCGACCTCGGCCAGTAAGTAGTCGGCCCAGTCGCTCTCGGCTTTCTCTCTGCGCAAACGCGCGCCGAGGGTAATATTTTGTTTCACCGTCAACCACGGATAGAGCAGGTCTTTTTGCCCCATATAGGCAATCCGACCGGCGAGGGGCAGGCCATCGCTGCCGCTGACGGTACCGGCGTCCGCCGGCGTCAGACCGGCGATGATCTTCAGCAGGCTGGTTTTACCCACGCCGCTCGCGCCCAGCACCGCAGCGCATTGGCCGCCGTCGAGGGTAAAATTCAGTTTGTCGAACAGGACCCGATTATTCAGGCGCAGCGTCAGGTCACGCACCACAATCCCGATTGCCGCGGGGGGCGCGGGCGTCGCGGCAGCGATCATACGGCTATTACCGTGGGGTGGGGCGTCAACCCCATTTGCCAGAAAGCGCTTTCCAGCCGGGTGGCGGTGGTGAAAATGGCGGACAGCGCGTCAAAACGCTGTTCGGCGCCGCGCGCCAGGCCTACGCGCTCTAATTGATCGATGGCGGCCCGCGCGCCGCTCAGATAGTCGCCGTCAGAGTAATTCTGGATCCATTCAGCATAGGGATTGCCCGCCAGAACCGTGGCCGGATCATCCCGTAGGCGCTGGCCGATTTCGGCATAGCCCGCGACGCAGGGAATCAACGCGACCAGCAAGTCAAGGACATCGCCGGACTGGCCGATATCCAGCACATAGCGGGTATAGGTCAATGTCTCGCTGGCTTCGGGCTCTTTAGCCATCTCCTCCTCGCGCAGCCCCCATTGCGCGCAATAGGCCACATGCATCGGCAATTCTTTCACGATAGCCTCCAGGGAAACTACCGCGGCGCGGATCTCCGGCAGCGTACGCAATTTGTAGGCCAACAGGGCGTAAGCCCGGGCGAAATGAATAAGAAAGAGATAGTCTTGCACCAGATAGCGGCGAAAAGCGCCGTCCGGCAGCGTACCCGCCGCCAGTTGGCGGACAAAATCGTGATGAATATAAGCCTGCCAGTGATGGCCTGCTTCTTGTTTTAAGCGTCCGTACAGACCGTGCTCGAAAGCGGTTCGATTCATGGCGAGCATTCCTTTATGAAAGACAGCCGCGGCCCGGCAGGGCGATAGGCGCACCCTTGCAGGAGACCTTAGGACAGAAGGAGTAGGCAGGGCACGTCATGGCGTGCCGGGAGGCGGAGAGCGAGCATGCGCGCAAAGCGACAGCGGCGTTGGTGCCAGGCCGGCGCGGCGCCAGAACGCCGTGCGGTTTTCCCGCAAGGGCCAGCGGCAGCCAGGGCGGCGAACGACGGACGATGACGGCCTGCGCTGATCGGGGCGATGAACGACGGGCTGAGTCGGCCAGCGGCAGCCAGGGCGGCGAACGACGGACGATGACGGCCTGCGCTAATCGGGGCGATGAACGACGGGCTGTGTCGGCCAGCGGCAGCCAGAGCGAATAACGGCGGACGATGTCACGGACAGGGGGAAAATGCATGGGACCTCCAATCAGGGTGCGGAGATCCGGGTACGCTAAGGTAAATAGGCAACAGGCTATTGCCGACCGTCCCTTCGCTGGCATGACCCAGATCAGGTTCAAAGGGTTCGGCGACAGCCATCTCAGTCCAGACAGGACACCCCTCGGATACGCTAGTTATACGGGATTCGTTTTTTTATTTCAATCCTTACCGGCGCATCGGACGGCTGCGCGGACCACGACGCGCGCGGGCCGCGGAGGCCTACCCGTGGTCCGTCGGTCGCGGCAAAGGGCAGAACAAGAGAGGCATATTAGTCAGGACGCGATGACAGCGCGTCAAGCGGCGCAGTGGCGGACGGTGCGCTCTGGAGCCTGCCCGGCGTCCAGCCGAGTTCCAGTGAGATTTTATGGGCGGTTTCCATTACCAGGCCGGCCAGCCCCTCCAGTCGAGGCAGAGGAAGGCGATCCGCAGGCCCGGAGACGCTGACCGCGGCGAATACCTGGCCATTGGCGCCGCGCACGGGGGCGCCGACGCAGTGAACGTTCAGCTCATTTTCTTGCAGATCAAAAGCATAGCCCCGCTCGCGGGTAAGCCGCAGCTCTGCAAGCAGGGCATCGCCGTCGGTCAAGGTGTGCGGCGTGCGCTCAATCAGCGTGTCGCTGATGATTTTATTGATAAGCGTAGGGGGTTGCCAGGCAAGGAACGCTTTGCCCACGCTGGTGCAATGCACCAGCGCCGCTTCGATACGGGTTATCATGGTGTTGCCGCTGCTGTTCATCGCCTGGCGCTCAACATAGGCCATTTGTGCGCCGTCAAATATGCATAGATGGGTGTTTTCACCGGTAATCAACTGCAACTGGGTGGCGTACGGCCGCGCGTGGCTATCAAGGTCGAGATTATGCAGCACCAGACTGCCCAACTGGAATAATTTCATGCCCAGCTTATAGGTGTCGCGTTTACCGTTTTGCTCCAACAGGCCGATGTCGCGCAGAGAGGAGACCAGACGATGGGTGGTGGCGCGCGGCAGCCCGGTGCGTCCGGCGATTTCGGCCGGCGTCAGGTTCGCATCCCGCTGAGAGAAGCATTCCAATATTTGCAGCACCTTGGTCAGGCTTTTGATTGACGCCTGATTGGTTGTTTCACTATTGGCGCTGTTGTTCATACCCACCCCATCAATGACCCGTCAGACAATCCGGACGGCCTCAGGCCGCCCTTAACCTTGACGCCGACGACCCCGGCGCCGCCCCGTGCGCGGGGGGTCACGGCATAGGCCGTTTTGCACCAACGCCGGCGATAATGTCGAGTATATCTCGAATAGTGGGATTTTTGCATCGCTTAACCTTCCCTATACCAAAAAGCGTCAGACGTCGCGCCCCGCAAGGCGCCGGCATACGCCTGAACGACGCCGGCCGGCGCCGTCGTTGGTTACCGTCACTCACCCGGCGTCAATACCGCTGCACCGGGATGGCGGCCTCCTGGCGCAGCGCTGCGGGCAGCAGCGCATCCGGGAAATCCTGATAGCACACCGGCCGCAGGAAACGGGCAATGGCGCCGGCGCCGACCGACGTCGAGCGCGCGTCGCTGGTGGCTGGAAACGGACCGCCGTGAACCATGGCATAGCCAACGTCCACCCCGGTGGGAAAACCATTGACCAATAGGCGGCCAGCGCGACGCTCAAGCGTTGGCAGCAGCGTCTGGGCGAGCGGATGGTCGGCCTCGTCCACATGCAGGGTCAAGGTCAACTGCCCCTCCAGCGCGCGGATGGCCTGCTGTAATTGCGCGTCATCGTCAAAGCCCACCACCAGCGACGTGGGGCCGAACACTTCTTCGCTCAACCGAGGCTCGGCAAGAAAGTGCGCCCCGTCGGTGTAGAGCACCGACGCCTGCCCCTGATTGGCGCTTTGCGCCGGTTGCCCCTGGGCCAGCAGGCTCACGCCGTCGACGGCGGCCAGCCCTGCGGCTTTATCCCGCCAGGCCTGCCAAATCCCGCGGCTTAACATGGTGGCGGCGGGGGCCTTGGCAAGTGTTGCGGTCAGATGCTGGCAGAATTGCGTCAGCGCTTTGCCCTCTAGCGCCAGGACCAGCCCCGGACTGGTGCAAAATTGGCCGACGCCCAAGGTCAGCGAGTCCACAAAGCGGGTGGCCAGCTCCGTTGATCGGTTCGCCAGCGCCGCGGGCAGCAGGATCTGCGGATTAATGCTGCTCATCTCGGCGTAAAAGGGCACAGGCACCGTTCGCCGCTGCGCCAGCGCCAGCAGCGCCAGGCCGCCCGCGCGCGAGCCGGTAAATCCCACGGCTTGGATAAGCGGATGCGTGACCAATTGCTCCCCCACCTCATGGCCGCCGCCGTGCAACAGGGAGAAAACCCCTTCCGGTAGCGCGAGCTGCTGTGCCGCTTGTTGTATGGCACGTCCGACGAGTTCGCTGGTGCCGGGGTGGGACGGGTGGGCTTTTACCACGATGGGGCACCCGGCCGCCAGCGCCGAGGCGCTATCGCCGCCGGCCACGGAAAACGCCAGCGGGAAATTGCTGGCGCCGAACACCGCCACCGGGCCGAGCGGGATGTGGCACTGGCGTAGGTCGGGACGCGGCAGCGGCTTACGCTCCGGCAGCGCTTCCTCGACGATGGCCTGCAAAAATTCCCCCCGGCGCACCACCGCGGCAAACATCGCCAACTGGCCGACGGTGCGGGCGCGTTCCCCTTCAATGCGGCCGCGAGGCAGACCGGTCTCCTGCATGGCGCGGATGATAAGGCACTCCCCCAGCGCCAGGATGTTTTCGCCGATGCGCGTTAAAAAGTCGGCGCGGGTCGACAACGGCAGCGCGCGGTAGGCGTCAAAGGCCTGCTCGGCCAGTTGGCAGGCGCGGTCGACATCCGCGGCATCGGCGGCGAAAAACTCGGGCGCCAGGGGACAGTCCTGGCTAGGCTCATCCGCATAGAATCCGTTGCCGCCGCCCCGGGGGCAGCAATTCCCCAAAATCAGATTACCCGTCAGTTCCATTAGTATCCTCCCGATAAAGTCACGTGATTACAAAGCTTCCACCATCCGCAGCAGCGCCACCTGGCCGGGATCGTCCAGACCGATAGAGCGTTCCGCGAACATGCGCGCGCGGCCGATGCGGTTGGGCCGTTGCCGAAATGCGGCCAGCGTCTCTTCAAGCGTGGCGCGCATCAGGGCGCGTGGATCCGCCGGCGCCGGCTGGCTCTCTAGCGCCAGCGCCAGCGCGTGCAGACCATCAAGCAGGGTTTTATCGCCCAGACCGGCCCCGCCGCGGTGTGCCAGCGCCGCCACGACCTCATGCAGCAGCGTGGCGAAATCGCTCTGGGAGAGCGTGGTTTTACCGTGGCAGAAACGGGCGGCGGTCAGCAGTCCCTGCGCCATGAGCGTGCCGAAACTGGAACCGGAGGCTTTGGCGCAGGCCAACGACAGCGTGCGCAAGGCGTGCATGAGCGGATCGTCGCCGTTGACGGCCTGGATCATGGCGTCAGAGGCCATCGCCGCGCGCATTTCCCCTGCGCAGTGTTCAAGTGTCGCGCCCAGATCGCCATCGCCCAACGTGCCGTCCAGGGCATTCAGTTCCGGGGCGGCGTCGGGCAGACGCGTGATGATGCGGCTTATCGCCGCCAGGAGCTGCGGGCAATCGATCATGGTTGACTCCAGAATGGGCTTGAGGCGGGAGCGCGCAGCAGCGTTTCAAGCTCATTGTCTAGCGCGCACAGGGTAAGGGAAAAACCGCTCATCTCCATCGACGTGGCGTAGCGACCGATGAGCGGCGCCACCACTTCCACTTGACGTTCGCCGAGCCGCCGCGCCAGCGTTTGGTAAACGATGTACAGTTCCTCCAGCGGCGTGGCGCCGAGACTGTTAACCATCAGCGAAATGCGATCGCCGCGTGCGGCGGGGATCTCTTCCCAAAGTCGCGCCAGCATGTCATCGGCCAGCGCGGCGGCGGGCCGTATTTTCCCGCGCCAAATGCCCGGTTCGCCGTGAATGCCCATACCAAACTCCATTTCGTCTTCGGTCAGGCTAAAGGCGGGGCGTCCCGACTCCGGCACCACGCATGCAGACAGGGCGACGCCAATGGAGCGACAGGCGGCTACCGCTTTTTCGGCGGTGGCCGTGACCTCGGCAAGGGATGCGCCGGTATCCGCTTTGGCGCCGGCCAGCTTATAGGCGTACACCAGGCCCGCGACGCCGCGTCGCTTGTGCTGCTCCGCTAGCGGCGCGCTGGCGATATCGTCGGTCATGCGCACGCTTTTAACGTCGATGCCCTCCATTTCGGCGAATTCCTGCGCCATATCAAAATTCATTTTGTCGCCGCCATAATTACCGTACAGCTGCAAAATTCCCGCGCCGCCGTTGCTAAGGCGCATCGCCGTCAGGCAATCATCGACGCGCGGGCCGGCGAAGACATTACCGATGGCGCAAGCCCCGGCCAGACCCGGCCCCACATAGCCATGAAATAACGGCAGGTGGCCGGATCCGCCGCCGGTCACAATACCGACTTTGCCCGCCGCGGCGCTGTCGGCGTGAGCCCGCACCCGCCCGTTATCCCCGGCCCGCCGATAGTGCTGCGGGTAAGCGGCGCACAGGCCGTCCAACATATCGTCGACATAACGGGCGGGGTCATTAAGGATCTTTTTCAATGCCTGTCTCCTCTGGGTAGGGCCATCGGACTGCCTTTGGCGGGCGCCGCCGCACAATGGCCGGTTAAAGCCGCCTAGGGCCGCTTTCGACCTCCAGCGCCGGCGGTCGCTCGCTTGGTGGTGAGCTTTATCCCGAATTGTGGGATAGATAAATTTAAATTTACCTATTTAATCCAGAATGTAAACGTGATGGCAGCGATATTTTCCCGTCAGAAAAAACGCGTAAAGGTCTTTAATTAGATTTAATGGTGATAAAACAGTGATATGGTGCTTATTTTTACCGCCTTGGTGGCAGGGACAGGGTAATGCGCTTCTGATGGTATTGTGATCTCAATCCCATATCGATAGATAGAAAGTTGATCAATTTAAATTAATCTCACATTAATGGATGTGTAGCCATTTCGTAACATCGTCACAACAGGAGCGTAAAATGCCTCAGAATAACCATGCCGATCTCAAGGCGAAACTGCGCGGCGTGCTGCCGCCCATCGCTATGCCGTTTAATGAACAGGGCGAACTGGTAAAAGGCGGTTTAAAGCCGCAAATTGACTTTATTATCGACAGCGGCGCCAGCGCGATCGTGGTCGGCGGCAGTACCGGCGAGGGCCACACTCTGTCGGACGAGGAATTCAAACAGGCGATGACCGAGGCGTATGACGCCAACCGGGGGCGCGTGCCGTTTGTGGCGGGACTTATCGTCAACAGCACGCGGCAGGCAATTGCGCGGGTGAAGTTGCTTGAAGGGCTGAAGCTTGATGCGCTCCAGGTGACGCCGGTTCACTACTTGTTCAAGCCCGACGCGGACGCCACCGTACGCCATTTCCGCGAGATTTATGACGCCACCGGCATTCCGATTCTGATTTATAACGTCATTCCCTGGAATTATCTCAGCCTGGAGCTGATGAGCCGCATTATGGAAGAAGTGCCGGGGGTGGTGGGGATGAAGCAAAGCTCCGGCGACCTGAAAGCCGTATCCGATTTGTTGCTCAGCTGTCCGGACAAAATTATCGTCAGCGGCGTGGATGCGCTGTTGTATCCCGGTTTTGCCCTGGGCTGTCAGGGCGCCATTTCGGCGTTGACCAGCGCGGTACCGTCGGTAGTGCACAAAATGTTCACCGCCGTGGAGCAAAACGATCACCGAACGGCGCGGGATTTACATTTCCGCCTGGCCAAACTGTGGAACACTTTACCCCACGATAATCTGCCGGCCTGCGTGAAGTATATTCAGTCGTTGCAGGGGGTGCCGCTGTTCCAGCCGCGTCCGCCCATGCAGCCCGTCAGCGAGGCGTTAAAACGTGAAATCAAACAGGCCTTTGATCAGCTTATGAGTTAGCCGCTACGGCCTGCGTCCCGTCAAGGCGCAGGCATCAATAATAAAATAGCCCAGCGCCCCCTGTACCCGGGCGCGATGGAGGCCTACGGCGATGAAATCTTACCAATCAACACTCGCGCACCACGGGCGCAAGCCGCCCACCGCGTCGACGCCCTTAGCGGCGAATGGACAGCCACAGCACGCCGCCGCACCGCCGCTCACGGCAAACGGCCAAGCGCCTGCCGCCGCGTCGGCGCCGCTGGATTTGCCCCGTCCCAAAGGACGTAACCTGCGCTGGGTGATCATCGGCATTATCGCATTATTGACCATTACCAATTACCTCGATCGCGGCAATCTGTCGGTGGCGGCGCCGCAAATCATGCAGGATCTGCATATCAGCAACGCCATGATGGGGGTGGTGCTCTCGGCGTTCGTCTGGCCTTACGCCATTATGAATTTACCCACCGGCTGGGCGGTAGACCGCTTCGGCGTCAAGCTACTGCTGGCCCTGGCGGCCGGTCTATGGTCGGTGGTCGCCATTCTTACCGGTTTCGCCCGCAGCGTCGGCGCGTTCATCGGTCTGCGTATCGCGCTGGGCGTCAGCGAAGCGCCGCTGTTCCCCGCGGCGCTGAAAGCCACGGACAAATGGTTCCCGGAACGGGAAAAGGCGGCGGCCACCAGCGCCTACATTGCGGCCACCCAGGTCGGTCTGGCGCTGGCGCCTCCGGTTTCCACGCTGTTGATGGAATACTTCGGCTGGCCGGCGATGTTCATCATTATGGGGATCTTCGGCTTCGTCGCCCTGTTGGGCTGGCTGGTGGTTTACCGCGAACCCGAACAGCACCCGCGATTGCACAGCGATGAATTGCGCTATATCACCGCCGGCCAGCAGCACCGCCAGGAGGCACCCGCTACGCAGCAGGGCAGGGTATCGCTGAACGAATGGAGTCGGCTGTTCCGTTATGCCTCGACCTGGTACATGGTCATCGGCGGTTTTTGCCTGCAATATGTGTTCTGGTTTTATATCAGCTGGTTACCTACCTATTTGCAACAGGCGCAGGGGTTCACCCTCAACCGCGCCGGTCTGCTCTCCGCGTTACCTTATATCGCCGGCGGCGTGGCGGTGCTTATCGGCGGCCGTTTCTCGGATCGGCTGGTGGTGCGCGGCGTCGACCCGTTCAAGGCGCGACGCTATACCATTGCGGGCGCCGCGGTAATGACCGCGCTGGCGATGTTTGTCACCGCCGCGTCCACCGGGCCTGCGCTGGCGGTGGCGCTGCTGACGCTTGGCATGTTCACCTATAGCCTCTCCTCCGGTAACTACTGGACGTTGGCCGCCGAGGCCGTCACCTCTAAACGGCTGGTGGCTTCGGTGAGCAGTATTCAAAATTTCGGCGGTTTCCTCGGCGGAGCCTGCGCGCCGATCGTTACCGGCATCGTTATTGACCGTTTCGGCGGGTTTGTCCCGGCGATTGTGGTGGCGGGGGCGATGGCGATGATTTCCGCGATGATGTACGGCATTGCGCTGCGCCGTCGTCTGCCGGTATGAAGGAGGATCTCATGACTCAATCTCTTCAACCCCGGCAGCCGTTGGCTATCGATGTACTGGTGGTGGGCGCGGGGTCGGCCGGCGTCGCCGCGGCGGTAAGCGCGGCGGAGGAAGGCGCCCGCACCCTGCTGGTGGAGGCGGCGGGCAACGTTGGCGGTACCTTGGCCGGGCAATTGCTGGAGCATAGCGCCGGCTTCCACAATCGGGAAGGGCAGCAAGTGGTGGCGGGCTTCGCCCAGCGCCTGGTCGACCGTATGCAGCACAACGGCGCTTCACCCGGCCATGTCCCGGATAACGTCGGTTATACCGCGACGCGCACGCCGGTCAATCATACCGAACTGATGCTGACCGAGGCGCAGTGGCTGCACGAGGTCGGCGTCGGCCTGTGGTTGCAGGCGCCGCTGACCGCGGTGGAGCGGCGCGACAAGCGGATTGTGACCTGCGAGTTCGCTACCCCCGCCGGCCCATGGCGCGTGGCGCCGCAGGTCGTGGTCGATACCAGCGGTGATGCGGTGGTGGCGCACCTGGCGCAATCTTCATTTCAGCCGGACAGCGCCGATGCCTGTCAGCCGGTGTCGTTACTGTTCAAGCTGGCCGGCGTCGATTTCCGGCCACTGATGGACTATGCCCGCAGCCACCCGGAAGAGTTCCGCCCGGGAAGCGTATTCCCCGACGCCGCCGAAGAGCATATTAACTTGTGGGGCTTCACCACGCTGCTGCAACAGGGGCATCGCGACGGTCGCCTGGACCTGCTGCGCAACGAAATGCATATCGCCGGCTGGCCGCAGCGCGGGGAGCTGGTGGTGAATGTCACTCGTCACGCCAGCGAGGGCCGGCCTGACGCCGAGCAGACCGGCGACGCCTGGCTGGCGCTATGTCGCCAGATCATGGCGTTTGCCGGCTGGTTTCGTCAGTCGGTGCCGGGCTGCGCCCGCGCCTACGTCGCCGCGATAGGCAATCAGGTCGGGGTACGCGAATCGCGGCGCGTGCAGGGGCATTACACCCTGACGCAGCACGATGTGCAGCAGGGCGCCCATTTTGCGGACAGCATCGCCTGCGGCGGGTTTCCGGTGGATATCCACTCCTCTTTGCAGCCGGGGCTGTCCCATACCGATGCCGTTGGGCGCGGTTTCGAGATTGCTTACCGCAGCCTGCTGCCGCTGACTCCCGACAATCTGCTGGTCGCCGGACGATGCTTGTCATCGGACCATGCGGCCAACGGGTCGCTGCGCATTACCGCCACCTGTTTCGCCACCGGTGAAGCGGCGGGGGTGGCGGCGGCGCTGGCGGTACAACAGGCGTGCCTGCCGGCGCAGCTTCCGGCGGCCGCATTGCGGGCGCGATTAGTACAACGTGGCGCCATTATCAGTCTGGATAGCGCTTGCGCCTGATAGGGTAACGCCCAGGCCAGGCGCTGCCTGGCGGACAACGACAGGATGACGGGATATGGTCGATTCAGATGTCAATCGTGAGGCTGCCGCCGGCAATGCCGCGTCTCAAACCGCAGTCACTACCGCGCGGCAGCTGCGGCTGACGCTGATTTCCTCGGTGGTGGGTACCGCCTTGGAGTGGTATGACTTTTACCTGTACGGGACCGCGGCGGCGCTGATTTTCAATCACTTGTTCTTCCCCCAGCTATCGCCGCTCAGCGGTACGCTGGCGGCCTTCGCCAGCTATGGCGTCGGCTTTCTGGTCCGTCCGCTCGGCGGGTTGTTTTGGGGGTATATCGGCGATAAGTACGGCCGACGGCCGGTGCTTATCGGCACGCTGGTGCTGATGGGCGTTAGCACCACGGCGATCGGTCTACTGCCGGGCTATGGCAGCATTGGCTTTGCCGCTCCGCTGTTGCTGACCCTGTTGCGCTTGTTGCAGGGATTCGGCGCCGGCGCGGAGTTCAGCTCGGCTATCACCTTGAACGCTGAAAAGGCGCCGGCGCACCGGCGCGGCTATTATGCCAGCTGGTCCGGCGTGGGCATCGGCTGCGGCGTACTGCTATCCGCCTCGGCCTTCGCGCTGGCGCAGCAGCTGCCGCAGGCCAGTTTTAACGCCTGGGGATGGCGTATCCCGTTTTTATTGAGCATTTTGGCGGTGCTGGTCGGCGGGGCGATTCGGCTATACGTGACGGAATCGCCGATTTTCAACAAACTGGAACAGCGCCACCAATTGGCCCGCGCGCCGTTTATCACCGTCTGGCAGACCCAGCGTCGCCACTTCTTCGTCGCGCTGGGGGCGCGGATGGCGGAAAACACGGCGGGGTTTTTCCTGCAAGTGTGGAGTTTGTCCTACGTCACGCAAACCCTGCATGTGCCGAACGTGGTGCCGGTCACGGGTGTTCTGCTGGGGTCCGGAATAGGCTGTATTACTATCCCCCTGTTCGGCGCGCTATCGGATCGGATCGGGCGAAAACCCGTGTATATCGGCGGGGCGATTTTATTCGGCGTGGGGATGTTCCCGTATTTTTGGCTGCTTAATACCGGTAATCCGCTGCTGATTATTCTCGCCATGATTGCCATGATCGCGTTGGCCAACTATTCCATGTTTTCCGTCCAGGCAGCCTACTTTGCGGAGTTATTCAACAGCGCGACGCGGGTCACCGCGATTTCAATGTCGCGGGAAATTTCTTCAATCTTTGCCGGCGGGCTGGCGCCCATTATCGCCAGCAGTCTGCTGCTGTGGTCAAACGGCAATTATGCCGCTGTCGCCTGGTATATGGTCGCGCTGAGCGTGATTACCGTTGTGGCGCTGTGCTATGGACCTGAAACCCGGGGATGTTCGCTTGATGATCATTGAGCGCCAGGACATCGTTACGCCAGTTAACCCTGCTCTGTAGGAGAACCGGTTATGAACGTCAGGGATACTCTGCCAGCTACGCTGGCCAAACAGGCGATTTCAGACAATGAAATGCGTAAGGTGGTGACCGCCAGCGTCATGGGGACCATCATTGAATATTATGATTTCACCCTGTACACCACGGCCACCGCGCTGGTATTTAACAAAATTTTCTTTCCGGGAGAAACGCCGCTTATCGGCTCCCTGGCGGCGTTCGCCACCTATTTCGTCGGCTATTGCGCCCGACCGTTGGGGGGCGTGCTGTTTGGTCATTTTGGCGATCGCGTCGGGCGCAAAATTACGCTGATGATGACGCTGATGATTATGGGCATCGGCACGTTGTTGATTGGTTTAATCCCGCCCTATGCGCAAATCGGCGTTTGGGCGCCGGTGGCATTGGTGCTGCTGCGCTGTTTGCAGGGCATCGGGATAGGTGGCGAATATGGCGGCGGGATGACCATGGTGGTGGAACATTCGCCCCCCGGACGCCGCGGGTTTTACAGCGCGCTGATGCATATTGGCGTCCCTGCCGGCTTCCTGTTGCCGATTATCGCCATCACCTTACTGAACGCGTTTTTGGATGAACGGGCCTTTTTATCCTGGGGGTGGCGTATACCGTTCTTGTTCAGCGTGGTGCTGTTGGGTATTGGCCTGTTTATCCGTAGCCAAATTAGCGAAACGCCGGCCTTTAAAAAAATCCAGCGCGAGGGAAGCCAGGCCAGCGTACCGGTGCTCGAGGCGCTGCAGCACCATTTCCCAACCATCTTGTTGGGTATCGGCGCCAAAATTGCCGAAAGTGGTCTGTTTAATATTTACGCCGTGTTCGCCATCAGCTATTGCGTCAATGTGTTATCCCTGTCGAGCCAGGTGATCCTGTACGGGATTTTGCTGGCCTGTCTGCTGGAGTGCTTTACGTTGCCGCTGTTCGGCCATCTTGCCGACCGTTACGGAAAAAAACGGGTCTATTTAGCCGGCATGATTGCCCAGGCGCTACTGGCATGGCCGTTTATGCTGATGCTGGCCAGCGGGCATTTGGGGCTGATTTATCTGGCGATTGCGCTCGGTCTGGGGCTGGGCCACGGCTCGACCTTCGGCGCGCAGGGGGCTTTTTTCTCCGCCCTGTTCCCGGCGCGGATACGTTACAGCGGCTTATCTCTGGTACAGCAAATCGGGCCCATCCTGGGCGGCGGTCTGTCGCCGATGATCGCCACGGCGCTGCTGGTGGGGTGGCACAATAACGGGCTTATCGCGGGGTATATGGCGCTGATGGCGGTCATATCCGGCCTGTGCGCGCTGCGGCTGCGCGATGAGAAGATCCCGCCGAGCCAAGTCTAGGTCGTGTGGGGGGCACAGTACGTCCCCCAACGAACGGCGTTATCGGCAGCAGGTGCGCCGTACGCTTGCGTTGGGCGGCACGGTCGGCAGCGGCGCAATAGGCTCCCTTGAGCAACGTTGGCGGCGGCAGAGGCGCAGGACGTCGCCGAGTTGGCGCCGTTAGGCGGGCCGGGGGGCGTGGCGGTCGCTGTGGCCCAGGTCGCGATCGGGGAAACAGTGATCCCGCAGGCGTTTTTTCATCTCCGCCGCATCAGGAAACCCGCCGTCGCGCTTGCGCTCCCACAGCAGCGCGTCGTTAACGGTGATTTGGTAAACACCGCCCGTGCCCGGCACTAAATTTACCGAGGCCAGATCGGCACCGAACGTTTGCAGCAGCTCCTGGGCCATCCAGGCGGCGCGCAGCAACCAGTTACATTGAGAGCAATAGTGGATAGACACGACAAAGGGCGGATGCATGGGTACAACCTCATAACGGAAACCAACCCCATCATTGATGCGCGCACCGCCGCTGTCAAGGCGCGCGAACCAGATTGACGCTACCGCCCGCCGCCGTGCTGCGCCTTTGTGACGTCTTGCCTTAGGCGGTCTGCCGCTGCGCTACTGCCCGCCGCCGTGCTGCGTCTTTGTGACGTTTAGCTTTAGGCGGGCTGCCGCTGCGCTACCGCCCGCCGCCTTGCTGCGTCTTTGTGACGTTTAGCTTTAGGCGGGCTGCCGCTGCGCGACCGCCCGCCGCCGTGCTGCGTCTTTGTGACGTCTAGCTTTAGGCGGGCTGCCGTGGTGCAGGGGGGAGCGCGGCAGGGGCGGCATGCCCATCGTCGCGTCGGGCGCGATAAAGAATAAACAGACGATCGTCCGCCGGGCGCTGGCCGGACCAGATCCGCCGCCAGGCCGGCGCCGGCGGCGCGATGCGCGCTTCCTGCGCCTGCTGTACCAGCAGAAAATCGCAGCCGAGCGCGGCCTCATTGAGATGCCCCGGTTCCCCCTGGCCCGAATGGCCGGCATAAATACGCCGGCCCGCCACGCCGGTCAAATAATGCAGCATACCGAGCTCCGATTCACCCAGACCGTCGGTCGCCAGGCAGTGGGGCGACGTCAGCAGCGGTCGCAGCTGCGCGAAGGGTTGATGATAACTGCGCGCCGCGTCCAGCCAGGGCAGCAATAGCAGCAGCGCGACGCTCCAGACGGCGGTCATGCCCGCGGCCCAGGAGCACAATAAATCCGGCTTACGGCGGCAGGTTACGCCGGCCCACAACGCCAGGACCAAACAGGCAAGCCCGAGACTCGGCCCGTCGGGGATAAGCCAGAACGGGGTGGGCAACTGGCTGTCGATATTGGGCCAAAGCCCATGCAGGAGGCGCGGCGTGCCGGCGTGGTATAACTGCAATGCGGTGACGACGATGACCAACAGCAGCAAAAGAAACAATCCGTCCAGCGCGCGGGCCGCCAGCCGGTGCCACGGCTGGCCTGCCGGCAGCAGCCCAAGCGCCAGCAGCGTCATGGCGGGCAGGAACGGCATCAGGTAGATATCGCGCATCGAGCCCGATGACAGCAGCGTCGCCAGGCCGACCGCCAGATAGACCGCCGCCACGCTCCGCGCCGGATAACGGTGGAAGGCCGCCGCCAGCGCCCGCCCTCCCGGGCGCAGCGACCGCGCACGGCGCGCGAGCGCGATAAGGCCGGTCATCGCGCCTTTTATCAACAGCAACGAGGCGGGCGCGCCGGCCAGCACAACGGCAAATAGCCTGTCCAGCAGCGGGTTATCGTGGCCGCCGAGCGAGGTAAAGCCGGCAAACCGGCCGATGTTATTGACCCAGAACCACTCATAAAACAGGTCTGGCGCCGCGGAATACAGCGCCAGCGGCCAGGGCACCGCAAAGGGCAGTAACGCCAGGCCGGCGCACAGAATAAATGCCGCACCGCGCCGCCCGCGCAGCGCCGGCAGCCACGGTAGGCAGCAGGCCCAAACCGCAAACAGGACGCCCGGCATCAGCAGCCCTTTAGAGAGCAGCGCAATGCCGATGCCCGCGCCGAAGGACCCGCCATGCATCAATGTGCGTTGATAGGACGGCGCGTCCCGGGATGAGACGGCGGCCATCAATGCCGCCAGCGCCACCATCGCGCCCGCCAATTGCCCGAGATCGGCGGTAAATTTATGAATATGCTCGGCAAGGCCAAGATTGGTCGCCAGCAGGGCGATGCCGCAAAAGCGCCAGGCCGGCGCCGAGAGCGTCGGCCGTGCAATTTCGCCGTACACTGTCTTCAGCGCGCGGCAAAAGCCCCAGAGCGTGACCCCCAGGCAGGCGAGCACCGCCAGACGCGCCGCCTCATGGGGCGCCAGCCAGGGGAACAGCCGCACGCATAGCGCGCCCAGCCAAAAAAACAGCGGCGGTTTTTCCAGAAAGGGATCGTCGCCGATGTGGGGAATAAGCCAGCGATCGTGGCTGACGGCGTTCCAGGCGATAGCGAAGGAATAGGGCTCGTCCGCCTTCCAGGGAAAGCGGCCAAAGGTTCCCGCCAGCAGATACGCGGCAAATAGGCCATAGACGCCGGCGCGCAGCGCCGATAAGCGCCAGGGCGCGCCTGACGTCGGTACAAAGCGGGCAACCCGCGCTAAATAAAGGCGTAGCGGCAGAGTGAAGCGAAGAAGTTTCATGGATACTGTCGTGACTTATCGTTGTAGCCCGCAGCGCGGGCGAAAATGACGTTGTCGCAAGGGCGCCGCCCTACGAGAGTGCTGTCCCGCGGGGGCGGGAAGGGGGGAGTCTAACGTTGCGCCGTTAAACAGAGCCTCACAACGGCGGCGATGCGTTCTCGCACGAGGCCGGACAACGGCGGTGATGGCCGCCTATGCGGCCTGCTGCCGGTCTTAACGCTGGGGGAACGCGGCCGTTACCGATAATACACCGCGACATACTGTCCCTGAATATGTTCGATATGCACCTGGGTATCGAAAACGGCGGCGATTACCGCCGGCGTCATGATCTGAGCCGGCGACCCGCGATGAAGGATAGCGCCATTTTTCATCGCGATAATATGGTCCGCATAGGCGGAAGCAAAGTTGATATCGTGGATGACCAAGACGATCGTTTTCCCTAAAGTATCCGCGGCCTGGCGCAATTGCTTCATCATCCCGACGCTGTGTTTCATATCCAAATTGTTCAGCGGCTCATCCAGAAGGACATACTCGGTATCCTGACATAGCACCATAGCGATGTAGGCCCGTTGACGCTGGCCGCCGGAAAGTTCATCCAGATAGCGGTGCTGTAGCGGTGTCAGCTGCAAAAACGCCAGCGCGGCGTCAATATGACCGCGGTCGACCGCATTGAGCCGCCCCCGTGAATAGGGATAACGACCAAAACCGACCAAATCATAAACCGTCATCCGGCTGGTAAAATGGTTCTCCTGGCGCAGTATGGAAAGCATGGTGGCCAGGGAGGCGCCCGGCGTTGTCGCGACATCGTGACCATCGACGCTCACCCTGCCGCCTTCCGGTGTCAAAAGCCTTCCCATTACCGACAGCAGGGTGGATTTCCCTGCGCCGTTGGCGCCGATAATCGCGGTAATCCCGCCGCGGGGTAAGGTGGCGGTAATATGGTTGAGAACGGGCACATTGCGGTAGTTTTTGACCACCTCATCAATTTCTATCACACCGCCGCCTTTTTGATCAGCAAGTAAAGGAAGAGCGCGCCGCCGACAAATTCAATCACTACGGAAAGCGTACCGGCCATATGCAACAGGCGCTCGAGAATCAGTTGACCACCCACCAGCATTACCACCCCCAGCAACACCACGCCGGGCAGCAAATAGCAATGGCGCCATGACCCTATCAACGAATAGGCCAGATTGGCGACCAGCAGACCGAAAAAGGTCAATGGCCCCACCAATGCGGTAGAGGCCGCCACCAGCAGCGCCACCAGCAGCAGCACCACCGTGACCCGTGGCTGATACGCAATACCCAGGTTAAGGGCGGTATGGCGTCCGAGGGCGATGGCGTCCAGCTCGTGGCGCATACGCCAGACCAGCGCCGCCACGATCACAATAATCACGGCGGCCGCCGCCAAGACGGCGGGCGACGCGCGGGTGAAAGTGGCGAACAGGCGGCTTTGTAAAATGGCGAATTCCCCCGGCGACAGCAGGCGCTGCATTAACGTCGCCAGACTGCGAAATAGCGTGCCGCACACCAGGCCCACCAGCAATACCCGGTGTAAATTGATGCCGACGCCGCCGAGTAGCCAGCGGAACAGCAACCAGGAGAACCCCAGCAGCAGCAGCGTTTCCACCGCGAATTTGCCGCCGGCGCCCAATACCGACAGCCCCTGGACATTGACGAAAAACAGCGTGGCCGTTTGCAGCAAAATGAACAACGCTTCCAGCCCCATCACCGAGGGCGTCAGAATGCGGTTGTGGGTGACCGTTTGAAACAGCAGGGTGGCGACCCCGCCGGCAAACGCCACCAGCAGCAGCGTCGCCAGAATCTGCGCGCGGTGCAGGAGAATATAGCGGACATTACCGTGCAGATTGACGGTCATAAATAACCCGATAAACGCCAGAGCCAGCAGACCCAGCAGCAGCAGGCGCTGCGCCGGTATGCTCAGGCGACGGCGTTGGCGGCAGGCGAGCACCTGCGGTTCAAAAGACGGCTCAGTGCCCATGGCTGTCCGTCCTCATGATCAACAAAAGAAACACGCCGGCGCCTATCACGCCTAAAATGACGCTGGCGGGGATTTCAAACGGGTAACTGATGAGGCGGCCCAGCGTGTCGCACAAAACGACCAGCGCACCGCCGCCAAGGCTCACCCAGGGCAGGGTGCGGCGCAGGTTATCCCCCAGCGCGAGGCTTACGACATTGGGTACAATCAGCCCGAGAAACGGCAACACGCCGACCACCACCACGACTACGCCGCTGACCACCGCGATTATCGCCATGCCGGTGAGCATAATCCGCCGGTAGTTCAGACCGACATTGGTGGAAAAATCGACCCCCAGTCCCGCCACCGTAAAGCGATCGGCGATAAGACCGGCCAGCACGCTGAGCGCGCCAACGATCCACAACAGTTCATAGCGTCCTTGCATCACACCGGAAAAATCCCCTGACTCCCAGCCGGCGAGGGATTGCAGCAAGTCGTACTCCATCGCCAGAAAGGTGGTGACGGCGCCGAACACCGCGCCCAGCATAATCCCGGTCAGCGGGACCATCAGCGGGGATTTCATGCGCATGCGCCCCAACAGCAGCATAAACAGCGCCGTGCCGCCCAGGGCAAACAGCGTGGCGATGCCCATTTTCAGGACAAGCGGGGCGCCAGGCGCGACGATCATCACCAGCAGCAGACCCAGGCTTGCCGATTGCGTGGTGCCGGCGATCGACGGTTCGACAAAGCGATTTTGCGTCAGCATCTGCATGATAAGCCCGGCGACGCTCATGGCGCTGCCCGCCAGCAATAGGGCCAACGTACGCGGTATGCGGCTGAGCAAAAAGATCTCCCGTGCGGCGGGGTCGCGAAACAGCGTCGACGGCGAGACCTGCCCAACCCCGACAAATAAACTGCCGATGATAAGTGCCAGCAGCAGGGTCGCGGCGCTTGAGACGACAAGCGGTTTGGGAAGCGCCAATTAGTGCGCCGCCTGCGGTTGTGCCAGCGCCGCGCTAACCTGGTCCATCAGGCGGCCGTAACTCTGTAGCCCGCCGGCAATGTACAACGACGCGGCGTCCAGATAGACAATGTGCTTATCGCGCCAGGCTCGGGTACGGTGGATAAGGGCATTGTCCAGCACCTGTTGCGCTGACTGACCGTTGGCGCGGCCGATAGCATTATCGCGATCGAGCACGAACAGCCACGCCGGATCCGCCTGTAAAATAAATTCGGCGTTCACGATGAGCCCGTGTGGCCCGGTCTGGTTGAAGTTTGCCGCAGGTTGAAAACCTAATTCGTCATAGAGGAAACCAAAACGCGAACCGGGGGAATAGACGGACATTTTACCGCCGCTTATCATCACCACCATTGCGCTGCCGGCCTGCGCCGTCTGGGTTTTGATTTGCTTGATGCGGGCCTGGAAGTTATCCAGCAGCGTCTTGGCCTGTTGTTGCTTGCCGAAAATCGACGCCAATTGCTCGACGCGCTGGGTCATACTGGCCATAAAATGTTCGGGATCACTATCGAGGGCGATGGTCGGCGCTATTTCGCTCAGCTTGTCATAAGCGTCATGAGCGCGCCCGCCGGCGATGATAAGATCGGGTTTGGCGTTGCTCAGGGCTTCATAGTCCGGCTCAAACAGCGTGCCGGCATTGAGATAGTCATAGCCGGTGTATTTTGCTAGAAACGGTGGCAGGTGACTGCTGGTTTGCGGCACCCCCGCCACGGGAATACCGAGCGCATCGGCATTGTCCAGCACCATCGGGTTCAGAATAATCACCTTTTTGGGATTCAGCGGAACCGTCGTGCTGCCCTGGGCATGGTCGATGGTCAGGGTGGTGACGTGAGTGTCGTCCGCGGGGGCGTTGTCACAGCCGGTGAGCGCCAGGATCGCGCTCAGCAGGGTTAAAGCAAAAACGACAGGTAAACGCATTTTCTCTCCTGAAAAAAATCTGTTACTCCGGTTACGATTAATAATGTTAATGATTCGCATTAGCATCGATTCGCAAATCATACCGGGGTTGCGCCCCGATGACCAGCCACCCTTGCGTAGAGAAATAAGGAATCATTACTCAGCGCCGGCAAACGCGAGCGCGCCGGACGCGAAACCCGAGGGGCAGCCGGTTGGGTCAACGGGCGTGTCGCGGACCGGGGACGATCCGCGAGGTGAACGGGGAAGGGGGGCCGGCTATCGGCCAAGCGACGCGGCCCGGAGCAATCCGCGTGATGAACGGGGGCTGGGCCGCCGCTAACGGGGAAAGCCGCGCGCTGGCCGTCCGCCGCCGGGGGAATGCCCGGCGCGGCCGCGGCGGGTTAGGTGAGGAGAAAGCTCACCAGCATCGACAGCACAAAGGCGGCGCCGACCTGCACGATATTCCGTTTCACGATCTCCGCCGGGCTGATGCCGACAATGGCCGCCACCGCCAGCACGATGCCGGCAATAGGAGAGAGGGTGCGGCCGAACGCGCTGGCGAACTGCATCGGGATAAGGATCGTCGCCATAGGAATACCGGCCACTTTCGCCACCTCGCCGGCCACCGGCGCGAAGGCGTTAAAGGTGGTGCCGGTACCCAGCAAAACCGAGCCTAAGAAAATCAGCGTACTGAAGATAACCACCGTCAGGATCATGGTATGGTTGCCGGTGGGGATCATATTGAACAGGATATTGATCACGCCGATTTTCATCATGCCGTTGGCCAACACCTGGGCGCAGAGAATGATCGACACGATGGCGATAAAGGCTTTACCCATCTGATCGAACAGGGAGGAGACTTTCGCCAGCGACGCTTTGATATTGCGGGTCATGCCCATATCCACCAACAACGACAGGGCGAAAGAAAACAGCAACGCGGAGACGACATCAACGTGAAAACGCAGCCATACCGGAAGAATACCCTCAGATAACTCGGAGAAGATAAACAGTAAAAACATCGGTATGGCGGGCAGCAGGGCGTAAAACGCCGGCACCGGTTTTTTCTCGGTGTTTTTGCCGGCGAGGGGATCGTTGCCTTTCTCGTCGGCGTCTGTGGTTGTAGCTTGCGCAGCGCTTTTGTTGTCCCAATAGCGCAGCATAATCATATGCATCACGGCGATAAACGGAATCATCACCAGCGCCACCGGCAATTGTTCATAAACAAAAAACCCGAACAGATCCACCTTCGCGACTTCTGCTCCGACAATCATACTGGAAGCCGCCGGGCCGAAATCGATACAAACGCCGGAGGCGATAATCGCCGCCACGGATTCTTTGCTGCAACCCACGGTGCGCAATACCGGATACAGCGTCGCCATCATCAACAGCCCCAGGCCGGAGGCGCTGGGGATGAACAGCGACAAGATCTGCATCATCGCATAGCTCAGCCCTAGCAAAATATAGCGGGATTTGACCTTTTGCAGCGGGATGACGCACAGTTCCACCAATTTGTCCGCGGCGCCTATCTCATCCATATAGCGCGAAAATCCGGCGATAACCATGATAGTCAGGCCCAGCCCCGCCGCCTGCTCGCTAAAGGTTTGTTTAACGGCAACAAAGACGTCCAGCAGCGGCGAGCCGGAGCTCTTCGCGGTGATTGTCACCTCAGGCAGCAAATAAGCGGTGGCCAGCAGCAGCGCCATGCCGCCCACCAGCACCACCGCCTGGGCATACCAGCCGGCGGCGATGCCTTTTGCCACCAGGAACAGCACGATAAAAGAGAACACCAGCACGAAGGTATTAACGGAGGCATAGCGATACAGCCATATCAGTAGCGCGACGCCCACCACCGACAACAGGGTGGCGACGGACGCCGGGCCTTTCTTTGCAGCCATCGAAAGTCGCATAACGGGAAAAGCCTCTTAGGGATTACTTAAGCAGGGTGTCAAAATAACAATCGGCCACCCGCTGCGCGTCAACGGCCACGCAAACCTGGGTCATGGACAGATGTTCGCGGCCCTTAAGATGCTCGCCGAAGTAATGCAGCGTCTGGCCTTCGGCCGGTCCTGTCATCACCACCTGCACATTACCCTCGACGGTTTGGTAGTACTCCGGGTGAATGGCGCAAACGAACGCCTGCAAATCATGCGGGCGCATGCCGTCCAAACCGTAGCGGGCTTTCGCGTAGGCGATGTAGTGGCCGATAATGCGATGCAGCAGCTGATTATGCGGATTGGCATGCTGCTCCAGCCGGCGCAGCCGCGCATTATCGAGCAAGACCTCATGCGTGACGTCCAGGCCGACCATGGTCAACGGCAGGCCGCTGTTGAACACGATTTGCGCGGCGTGCGGATCGCGGTGAATATTCGCTTCGGCCACCGGGGATTTGTTGCCAAAATGCGCGTTGCGCAGCGTGGTACCGCCCATGATAACCACGCTTTTAACCAGCGGCACGATAGCGGGATCGAGCCGGCACGCCAGCGCCAGATTGGTCAGCGGACCGACGGCGATGAGGGTAATGTCGCCGGGATTGGCGCGCACGGTATCGATAATAAATTGCGCCGCAGGGCGGGGGTCTAATTCACCCCGCGGTGCGATATCGAATACGTCCCCCAAACCGTCATTGCCGTGCGCCACCACCGACGGGGGATTGGGGGCGATGATAAGGGGTGTCGCCGCACCGCGCGCCACGGGGCAAGCGATGTCCAGCTTCTCCTTAAGAAACAGGGCATTGCGCGTTGTGACGTCCAGCGTATTGTTGCCGAATACCGTCGTGATGCCGACCAGCGTAATCGCCGGGTTTTCTGCGGCAAAGTGCAAAGCGACCGCATCATCGACGCCCGGATCCGTATCGTAAATGGCCTTGATCATAATTAACCTCTTGGGAGAAATGAATGAAAAAGCGCGCCCTTAGCGCCGTTGCGCCAGGCGCTGTAGCGCCGCCTGATGGCTTGGCATGTTCGCCGCGCCTTCGCGCTCAACGGCTAATGACGCGAAGGCGGCGGCATAGTGCGCGGCCTGCAACAGATCTTTGCCGTTGGCCAGCGAGGCGGCTAATGCACCGTTGAAAGAGTCCCCCGCCCCGGTGGTGTCGACCACCACGGCGGGAAACGCCGGCAGGTGGGTGACATGGCCATTTTCGGCCAGCAGAACGCCCTGGCTGCCCAAGGTAATCAGGACGTTTTTTACGCCATAGGACAAAATGATTTTTGCCGCGCGCGTGGCGCTGTCGATATCGGTGACTTCGATATTCGCCAGCAGACTGGCTTCCGTTTCATTCGGCGTCAAAATATCCACTTTATGCAAATAAGGTTTAATTTCTGGGGAGTAAGGGGCGGGGTTGACGATAACCATTTTATTGAGCGTATGGGCCAGATCGATAATGTTGCCGACCGCGTCAATATTATTTTCGAGCTGCACCAACAGGACGGTAGCGCTATTTAGCTCCGGTAATAATTCGTTGATTTCCTCCGGAGTAATGGTTTGATTGGCGCCGGGGGCAATGGCTATCATATTTTCGCCGTCCTGCTCAGACACGTAAATCACCGCGCTGCCGGTAGGATATTCTGCGGTTTGATACAGCGTATAGGAATCCATACCGGAGGACTTGAAATGATTACGGGCAAATTGGCTGAACTGGTCGGTGCCCACTTTGGCAACGAAATGCACTTTGGCATCGGCATAAAAAGCCGCCATGGCCTGGTTACACCCTTTGCCGCCCGGCCCGAGCGTATTTTCACTGGCGATAAGCGTTTCGCCACTTTTAGGAAAACGCTCGACCCGCGCCACAATGTCGACATTGAATGAGCCGAGTATGCACACCTTACCCCGGCCGGAATGATTTTGCGTAACGCTCATGGCACCGTCCTGACAGCGATTAAGAGTTCGGAATAACGCACTGATATTTCTATTTTCCGCAGCGATAACATTTTCTTTGGCGGTAATGGGCGAAAGCCTGGCGCCGCCGTGGAAGCGAATAATAAGCCCTTCCTGTTCCAGCGACGTCAAATCGCTACGAATGGTTTCACGGGTAACGCTGAGATAGGATGCCAAGAAATTCACCGTCGATCGGCCGTTCTCCCGTATAAATCGATATACGCTCTCGCGTCGCGCTGTTTTGTTTCGCATCGTTATCTCCACCCCAGGCAGTATCAGCAATTGCCGTTAGAAAAACTGTGAACAGTCCCAACTTAAACCGCGGCAAACAAAAAAACAAAAATTTTAATTCCCCGCCGCTGTCAAGGCGCGGCTCCGATAAAAGCGTTAGCGATTAAAGGCGTCATTTACGCGAATAGGGCGGCGCGAACCGCGACGGCGATTATGACGATAGGCGGCGCGTCGAGGTGGGACCGGTCTTTGCTGAGAAGGGTGCCGTCGGGCGGGATAAGGGACAACGTCGGGCGAAAAATGAAGGATACCGTGCGGGGAAAGGGACTACGCGGGGCGAGAAAGGAAGGATGCCTGCGGGGAAAGGGACAATGCCGGAAAGAAACGCGAGATGTCGGGCGGAAAATGGCTACCGGGCGGGAAGAGAAAGGGCACCGGCGGCCAGGCGCTGCCGAGTAGGACGACGAGGGGAATAGCCCTCACGGCGTCAGAGCGGAGGGTTTGGGTTATTTTTACGGAGATTGACGGCTTAATTCATTCTCTCCCATTGCACGCCACGTCGCCGCCAATATATGCGCGAGGCACCTCACTTTTTTACCGCTGGGATGGACGTTGGTGGTCAGCGCCCGCGTCACCATGTGGCCACTTTTTAATATTTACAGCGCGCTACCGCTTTGTTTAGATGAGACTCAACCCGTCGTCCCCCTAGTAGCGAGCGGAAAGCCATCATGATGAAAGCTCTGACTGAGCGGCAACTTAACATCTTAAAACAGTTGATATCCCATAATAGTTATCTGAGCCTGAGCCACCTGTCGGCTAAAACCGCTATTGCCACGCGGACAATTCGTCGAGATATCGCCGACATTAATGATAAATTGCGCACGCAAGGCATTCAGCTGGTTGGGAAGAATGGGCGCGGGATCACAATTAAATTCGCCGACGTGGAATCGGAAATTGCCGCCCGGCGCCTGTTTTTTAGCGAAAATGATGACTTCCATAGCAATGTAAGAACGTTGAAAATTGCCTCGGATCTCTTAATGCTGTCTCCGCACAGTAGTTCAATAAGTGAACTGGCGGATAAATATTTTATTAGCCGCGCGTCTATCGTCAATGATCTCAAAACGCTGGAATCCTGGTTGCAGCGATTTGACCTTAAATTAATGAAGAGCCGAGCGGGAACCTGTATTAAAGGGTCGGATTATAATATCCGCGTTGCCATGAAAGCGTTAGTACTGAAGTCCATTTATGCGCATCAGGATACGATGGAAAGCCGGCTTGACGATGGGACGCTACGCGAACTTTCGGGAAAGTTTGGCGAGCAGGCTGTCCATTTTACCTTGCAACTTATTAGCTTTATTGAACAACAGCTGAATTATATTATTAGCGATCCGTATTATATTAATTTGTTCACCCATATCCTGGTGCTAATCCACCGCAGTCAATCGCCGCTGTCGCGCACCGACGCGCGTCCCGTGCGGGTCAGCGTCAACGACGCACACGCCTGGCGCGTTTCCCTGGCGGTGATTGAACGCATTGAAGCGGCCTACCATACTGCGCTGGTGGCGGAGGAAGCTTACTCCATTTATCAATATTTGGTGTCGTCGGGCCAGGCGGGCGGCGAGACTTCGCCCCATGCCGAACGGCCGGTCTCTGAACGTGAAACGTTGTTCGCGCAGGCGCTGGTCGATCGCGTGTCGCAGCGCATCAATGTGGCGATAACGCTGGACAAAAATCTGCTCCGGGCATTGTCCTCCCACATCAAGCCGATGCTGAACCGGCTGACTTATCGTATCCGTATCAAAAATCCGCTGCTGCATGAGATCAAAACGGAACTGGGCAGCGTCTTTACCGCCGTGAAGGCCGTGATCAATGAACTCTGCCGGGAAGATGCGCTGGGTGAAATCAATGATGATGAAGTCGCCTACCTCACGGTTCATCTTCAGGCGGCGATCGAAAACAGCATCAAAGTGAAACGCGTATTGCTGGTGTGTTCAAGCGGCCTGGGCACCTCTCAGCTTTTGTCCGGGCGCATTAACCGTGCTTTTCCCGACTGGAAAATTATCGATATCGTTCCCGGGAAAAATATCGCCGAATCCCTGCGGCGCCATGAGTGCGATATGGTGATTTCCACCATTCGTCTGGAGCCGTTGGCAAAGCCGGTGGTGTACGTCTCGGCTTTATTTTCGGCGAAAGATATCGCGCGGGTTACGGAATGCCTGGTATCCGATTCAACTATAACCCAGAAGGGAGAAATGCTATGACTACCGCTGTCGCCATAAATGACGTGTTGCAGGAAGAATGTATTATTCTCGATGCCGACTGTCAGACCAAAGAGCAAATTATCTCGCTACTGACGGACCTATTATGCCGCAGCGGTGCGATTACCCATAAAGACGTGTTTCTCAACGATGTCTATCTACGCGAGGAACTGGGCTCTACCGGCTTTGAAAACCATATTGCCATCCCCCACGGTAAATCTGCCGCGGTGGCCAAAACCCGTATCGCCGTCGGGCGATTGCGACAGAATATTCCCTGGGAAACCATCGACGGCACACAGGTGCGCCTGGTGATATTATTCGCGGTGAAAGAATCGGATAAAAATGCAGGCCATATAAAAATGCTGGCGAAAATTTCTATGGCCTTAGGGGATGAAGAGGTCGTGGAAAAACTATTAAGCGTACCGCGACGGGAGGAGATGTATGCCTTATTACTTGCCCATTCGGGTGCATAACAATACATAACTTATCAACTGAATTACTCGCCTGCGCGGTGTCAAGAGAGCGGCGGTTTAGCGCTCGCCCGTTACTTTACAGGGTAAAGGGGGGCGTGCGCCTATGCAGCCCGCCAGAAAATGATAAATAAATAAAATCGTTTCCTTATTATTTGGAGAACGTACATGAACATCATTGCTATTACCGCCTGTCCGACGGGGGTTGCCCATACCTATTTAGCCGAAAGCAATCTGAAAAAAGCGGCGTTGAAATTGGGTCTGCCGCTGTTGGTGGAAACCCAAGGTGCCGTGGAAAGCGACTATTTCTTTACACAAGAGGACATCCAACGGGCCGATGTGGTGTTAATTGCCGCGGACAAAACTATCGATAGGTCGCGCTTCGCCAATAAAAACGTTATCGATGTTTCCGTTACCCGGGCGGCCAAAGACGCCGAAGGGCTGCTGAAGGCCGTACTCAGCGGGGAATTGGTGCCGCATCGGCTGCCGGCGGACGCAGGGGAAGACGCCGGCGCGGGCCGCGAGGACGCCGCGCCGCGCTCATTCATTGCGCAGGTCTACGTGCATTTGATTACCGGGGTCAATCTGATGATTCCGTTTGTCATCGCCGGCGGCATCCTTATCGCGCTGAGTTTCTCTTTCGGCATCACGGCGGCGACGCCGGGGGATGCGCATTTCAGCCCGATCGCCAAAATGCTGTCCGATATCGGCGGCGGCTCGGCCTTTGCGCTAATGCTGCCGATTCTGTCGCTGGGGATAAGCCAGTCGATCAGCGGCAAAATGGGCATCGTCGCAGGTGCGGTGGGCGGCATGATGGCGATCCATACCGGCTCAGGTTTTCTGGGGGCGCTTATCGCCGGTTTTTTAGCGGGGTACATTACCTTACTCATCGTCAACTACATCCACTTGCCGAAAGCCGTGGCCGGGCTAAAACCCATCTTGATCGTGCCGCTGTTGAGTGTACTGCTCACCGGCGCCCTCATGGCGCTAATGATCGGCGAGCCGATTAAAATCCTGCTGGGCTGGCTGACCGCATTCCTTAACTCTCTCGGCAATGCAAATTCCGCCCTTCTCGGTTTGCTGTTCGGCATGATGGTGGCGTTCGATATGGGCGGGCCGCTAAACAAGACGGTTTGTATGTTTGCCATCGGCTTGATGTCGAGCGGCATCTACGGACCGATAGCCGCCTGCATGGCGGCGGGCATGGTGCCGCCCCTCGGGATCGCGCTGGCGACAACCTTGTTTCGGCGCAAATTCACCGAGCAGGAGCGCGAAACCGGCAAGGTCACCTATATCCTCGGCCTGTCGTTTATCACCGAAGGCGCTATCCCGTACGCCGTCGCCGATCCGCTGCGGGTGATCCCCGCCATTGTCGCGGGCTCCGGCCTGGCGGGCGCGCTGTCGATGATGCTGGGCTGCGCTTCCCAGGCGCCGCACGGCGGCATTTTCGTGATCTTCATTCCGAACGTTATTACGCATGTTGCAGGCTACCTGTTGGCGATTGCCGCCGGCAGCGTGCTTACCGCGCTCATCTTGCTGTGCATTAAAAAAGACGTTTCCGTTCCCGTTAAACAAGGATAATACCCATGCTTTACACTATGAAAGATTTGCTCAAAGTGGCCCAGGAACATCAATTTGGCGTGGGCGCGTTCAATATCGCCAGCGCCGAATTCGCCCGGTTGGCGGTTGAAACGGCGGAAGAACTGGCTTCGCCGCTGATTCTTGAAATTCATCCGGATGAAATGGCGTTTACCGGCGCGGAGTTTATCGGCTATCTGCGCACGTTAGCCGTCCAGGCGCGTGTCCCGGTGGTTATCCATTTGGATCACGGCCGTACGCTGGAGGAGGTGATGAAAGCAATTTACGCCGGTTTTACCTCGGTCATGATCGACGCCTCCGCGCAGCCGTTCGAGCAGAATATCGCCCTCACGCGCCAGATAGTCGACATTGCCCATACGCTGAATATCTCCGTGGAAGCCGAGCTGGGCACTATCGGTATGATGGCGGGCAGCGCGGAAGGGGGCAGTGAGCAAATCCTGTATACCGACCCTGAGGAGGCGGCGATTTTCGTGCGTGAAACCGGCGCGGATACATTGGCGGTCGCGATTGGCACCTCGCATGGGCTCTACCCGCACGGCAAGCAACCGAAACTGGATATCGCCCGTTTACGGCAAATTCGCCAGGCGGTTACCCTCCCGCTGGTGCTGCACGGCGGGTCGGGCAATAAGGACAGCGAAGTGGCGGAGGCGATCCGCATGGGCGTGGGGAAAATCAATATCTCCAGCGACATGAAAAAAGCCTTCTTCGTGGCGCTAGAGGAGGAGTTGAAACAGGGCGGGCATGAACCTAACGCGCTGTTCATCAAGCCGATGCAGGCGGCGAGCGCGGTCGTAGCGGCCAAGATGGCGCTGTTCGGCTCGGTGGGCAAAGCGGCGCTTTACCGTTAACGGGGCCGATCGCCGCTTAGCGCCGCCGGCAAGCGGCGGCGCAAGCGGATGATGCGGCTTAGGGCGGCGGCAAGCGTGGGGCCGGGGCCGCCGGGGTTGGCGGGGTGAATTCGACCTGAAACCGGGCGCCGGGTTCGGCGTTGTGCGCCGAGAGCGTCCAGGCATGGGCGCCCGCGATCTGTAGGCAAATCGCCAGCCCCAGCCCCGTGCCGCCGCCGTCGGATGCCTGACCGCGCCAATAGCGGCGAAACAGCATCGGCAGGTCCCGCGCGGGAATGCCCGGACCGTGGTCGCGCACCGACAGCCCACGCGCCGTCAGCGCCACTTCGACGCGGCTGCCCCATGGCGCATGCTGAATCGCATTTTCCAACAGGTTGCGCAGCAGAATAAACAGCGCGCCGCGATCGGCGTGGATCGGGCAGGCCGACAGCAATTGTGGCGCCTCGAACGTCACGCCGCGGCTTTGCGCCAGGCGCTCGAGTTTGTCGATGGCGTCCCGTGCCACCGCGGCGGCGTCCGTCGCCGCCATCGTATAATTGTGCGCCTCGCTGCACTCCGCCAATTGCAACAGCTGCTGTACCTGGCGGGACATGCCGTCGATATCCGCCATCAGCGTATCCCGGTCGGGCGACGTCCCTAACTCGATTGTGCCGCGCATCAGCGCCAGCGGCGTTTTCAGCTCGTGGGCCACGGTCGCCAGGAACTCCTGCTGCACGTGGTAGCCGACGGCCAATCTCTCCAGTGCGGCATTCAGGGCGTTTATCATCGGCAGCAGTTCGCTGGGCATGCCTTGGGTCGACAGGCGGGTGTGCAGATTGCCGGGGGCGATGCTCGCGGCGGCCTGTGAGGCGGCGTGCAGGGGTTTGAGCACGCGATTGACGGTATAAAACACAATAATAATGAACACCGCTAGCGCGAAGAGGGTAGTGGCCAGCGCCACTTCGCGCGCGTTGTCGCCGTCATTATGGGTTAGAGCCTGCTGGAAGCGTTCACTGCGCGCGATCTGCACATAATAGTGCCCCTCGGGCCGCGTCAAAGGGAACGTCGCGACATGCAGCAATTGCCCGTCCTGCGTCATATCAAAACGGGTCAGAGTGGGATCGAAACCCATCCCGGGCAGCGTCAGCGCCTGGGCCTGCGGCTCAGCGGGGAGCAGCACCTGCCCCTGCGCGTCCAGCACGCGGTACAACACGTCTTGTTTTAATGCGGCGAAGGCGCTGCCCAGGCCCGTGGGCAAATCAAGCGCAACGGGGCGGCCGGTGGCGTCATACACCAGTCCGTCGCTGACGTGCGTGGCGTTGGAGCGGAAATCGGCTTCAAGCAGTAGCCGCGGAAAATGGGTCATCAACAGGTAGGTCAGAAGGGCGATGCACGCCATGGTGACCATCAGCGCGAGCGTGGTTGCCACCAGCAGCCGGGCGGTGAGGCTATTGGCTTTCATGGCTGGCCTGCAGCGCAAACCCCTTGCCGCGCAGATTGACAATTTGCGCCACGGAGCCGACCGCGGCGATCTTGCGCCGTAGCCGGTGCACGGCGACATCCAGGGCGTTGGGCGTCACGCCTTCACCAAGCCCCCAGGCCGCGGCCTCCAGCCGGCCGCGGCTGACCACCTGGCCGGCCGCCTGCACCAGCGCCAGCAAAATTTGCATCTCGGCCGGCGGTAAGGTCGCCGACGCCTTGCCCTGTTTCATACAACCCTGATCGGGCAGCACGGTGATACCGGCAAACGCTGGCGTCAGGCTGGTCAACACGAGCGGTCGGCGCATTAAGGCGCGCACCCGTGCGACGCACTCTTCCAGCGAAAACGGTTTGGCAAGATAATCGTCGGCGCCGGACTCAAGTCCTTCAATGCGGTCATTGATGGCGTCCCGCGCCGTCACCATCAGGCAGGGAACGGCCACGCCGCGCGCGCGCAGTCGTTTCACCAAATCCAGGCCGTCGCCGTCGGGCACGCTGCGATCGACGACGATAATGGCATAAGCCCCTTGCGTAATGGCCTGCCAGGCGTGTTCGATGCGGCCGAACACGTCGGCCTGGATGCCGGCATTGGCGAGGGCCCGGCAGATAAGCATCGCCATGCGCGCATTATCTTCCAGCAGCGCCACCCGATTGGTTGACATAGTTTCACTCAAAGCGGTAGATGTAGCCCAGGCGCAGCGAAGGAGATGCATCGTGTTCGACCAGGGGACTGTCGGTGACGCCAGAGCCCCAATAGCGCACGCCGACGTCGAGCAACAGATGCTGATGCCGGGTAAGCGCGTAGTCCATTCGCACGCCGCCGTTTACGTTGGTGCTGGCCTTACCGTCGTAGGCCGGGCGATCGGGCCGGCTTTCGCTGTCTTTGACGCCGAAGTAGTAATCGACATCCTTGCGGTCCGCGCGCTGCACTTCGATATAAGGTGTAAAGTGTAAGTCGCTATCATAATCGAATGTGCGCTCGACGGCGACCGTTACGCGGTTGCCTTTACTGTCATTGGTGGCGCGCAGCCATTCCAGCGAGACATCGGCGAAAGGACTGTGCCAGGTGGTGGCCAGACCCAGCGCGAGCCCGCCTTTTCGCTCCGCCATACCGTCTAGATAGTCGGCGTCCGAGGCTTTATAGCCGTCGCCCAGGCGATATTGCGCCCGCAGCGAGAAATCCACCGGTCCGGCGGCGGGAAGTTTGGCGTCCAGGGTGGTGCCAAAGAAACGCAGGTAACGGTTTTCGTAGTTCAGCAGCGGCAGCACGCCGAGGTCGGTGCCGACGCCCCGGTAGGGACTGCGTTTCACGCTCCCCCCCAGACCCAGGCCCCAGTGCGACGCGTCTTGCGACGCGGACGGGTCGCCGTTCTCCTCGGCGCCATGGGCCGGCAGAGCGCCGGCGCCGGTAATCATCATAACGGCCAGCCAGCGGCGTGAATTTGCGCGAGAAAGTAACATGATTTCCTCAATCCCTGTTCCAAAAAGCCGATTATCCTGTGGCTTTCCTTACCGGTTTCTTACTCGTGCAGTGTAAAGGTAAATTGAGGATCGCACCCTGCGCGCGGCCGCCGGGCGCGCGGGCGGCGGCGCGTCGTTAGCCGGCGGCCCAAACCGGCTGGCGCCAGCCGAGGCGGATTTCCACCTGCTCGGCGCTGCGACGCACGCGGTTGGCCAAATCCAGCTCGGTCTGCGCCACTTTATTGGCCGGCACCACAATCGACATGGTGGCATGGCACACGCCGGCGCCATCGCAGATGGGTGAGGCGATACAGGCGACGGAAAAATCAGATTCTCCCACCTGCACCGATAATCGATTTGCCAGGGCCTCCGCCGCGCTGGCCGACAATACGGCCGCGTCGGTTTCGGCGCTGCCGGTGGGTGATGCCTGCGCCGACCGCTGAAACAGCGCCAGACGGGCCGGCGGCGGCAGATGCCCGGCCAGCAGTCGACCCGACGCCGACCAATTTAAGGGAATGCGGGTCCCCACGCGGGAACTGACCTGGAAATGATCGCGCCCCTCGGCCATTGCCAGCACCACCATCTTGTCGTCATCGCGGCCGCAGATTTGCACCGTTTCGCCGCACAGGGCGCTCAGGGCCAGCATTTCCTCGCTGGCGACATTGAGCAAGTTGAGGTTGCGGGCGTAGGTCAGACCATAATGATACAGGCGCGCGCCAAGCCAGACAGCCCCGTTTTCCTGGCGTTCCAGCAGGTTTTTCGCCACCAGATCGTCCACCACCGCATAAATGGTGGACAGCGGCGCCCCGACGCCCTTGGCCACTTCGTAGGAGGTGGCGGGATGCTGTTGCCGCTGTAGCCAGTCGAGAATTTGCAGCGCGCGCTCGACGCCGCTGGTGCGTACGCGGCGCTTCGCGCTATCAAGGGCGGGTATCAATGCCGATTTGCTCATGGATGCCTCCTATGGGGAAACGGCCCGCGCGGCCGGTTAATCGGGCCAGCGGGTAATGGTCGCCTGCTGTGCCAGCATGCGTTCGCCAAAGGGGGTGATCACCGGCGACGACGCTTGCTGCGCCAGCGTCAGCTCCGCGCGGACTCGCGCCAGCACCTGGTGCTCCTGCCCGTCGTGCAAATTACAGGGATCGAGATAGAAAAAGCCGTGCTCCACCAGGTGATCGCGCACAATCACCGGCGTCGGGCCGGCCGCCAGCGCGTCGGCCAGATCCCAGGCGCTAATGCGCGCCGCCTCGGGTGCGATACTCACCTTCAGCCGATGCAGCGGGTTGGCGGTGGGGTCCGCCTCGCTGACCACGCTAACACCCGGCAGGTCGCTCAATCCCTGGCGCCACAGGTCTAGGGCGCGCTGTTCGCGGGCGCGCACGGCGGCATGATCCCGCGTCTCCCAGGCGATAAGCGCGGCGCAGACCCCGGCGATACTCTCTTTCCCCACCTTCATGCCGCGCCCGATGCCGCGATTTTGCAGCCAGGCGTTGCGCACCCGTTGCTTATCGCCGGCCACGATACCGGAGGTGGGACCGCCCAGAAATTTATGGCCGGAATACAGCACGATATCCGCCCCTTGACGTAGAAATTTTTGCAGGTCGTATTCGGACGCGGCGTCGACGATCACCGGGACGCCGTACTGATGGGCCACCTGGCAGAAAACCTCCAGCGGGATTTGGCCGTACTCGACGACGTGATGGGATACCACATAGACCGCCGCCGCGGTGCGTTCATTAATCGCTCCCGACAGGTGATACGCAAAGGCGCTGGTGGCCTGGCCAACGGCAACGACCTTGGCGCCGGTCAGGCGGATGGACTGCGCCACCGGCGCGCCGTAATTCACCAGATGTCCCGCCTGGATAATCACCTCATCTTTCTCGAGCGGCCCGTCCGGCAGGCGCTCGATAGCGGCCAGATTATCGCCGGTCAGACAGCCGGCCACCGCCAGCGAGATCCCCGAGGCGCAGGAGGCGGTAACGAAACCGGCCTCGGCGCCGGTAAGCCGCGCGATGGTGCGGCTGGCGTGGCGCTGCAAATCCGCCATTTCGGTAAATTGCGGCAAAATGCGCGTCATGGCGGCAATAGCTTGCGGCACCACAATAGATGCCCCCAGCGAGGTCATGGTGCCGGAAACATTGATGATCGGCCGCAATGGCCAAGGGGACTGCTGATCGTTGCTGCTCACGGAACTCTCCTTTATGCGGGGCCTGAAGCCTTCCCCTTATTCAAAAGCGATAATCGCCTCGATTTCGACGGTAATCTGATCGGGCAGCGAGGCAAAACCGACGGCGGAACGGGCGTGCACGCCCGGAACGCCAAACACATCGACCATCAGGTCCGAGCAGCCGTTTATCACCTGCGGGTGCGCGTTGAAATCGCTGGCGGCGTTGACCATGCCGAAGAGTTTCACCACCCGGGTGACGCGGCCCAGATCCCCCAGCGCTTCATGGATCACCGCCAGCAGGTTGACGCCGGTGAGTTGGGCGTGGCGGTAAGCGTCGCCGACGCTGACGTCGTGGCCCACTTTGCCGGTATGTTTTACCCCGCCGACTTCCACCGGCCCCTGGCCGGATAAAAACAGCAGGTTGCCGACGATGACATGGGAGACGAAATTCGCGACGGGGGCCGGCGAGGCGGGTAAGGTTATCCCCCTGGCCGCCAATCGCTGATAAGGCGTTGCTGCCGGCGGCAGAGAAGATGAGGCCTGATTCATAACGCGTGCTCCAAAAAAGCGGACCGATTGATTTCCTTATGGCGAAGGCAACTGACCCGATGGCCGTTGCCCAGCATTTCGGGACGGGGCAGGGTATCGGCGCAGCGCGCTTCTGCGTGGGGGCAGCGGGTGCGAAAGACGCAGCCGCTCGGCGGATTGGCCGGACTGGGAATATCCCCCGAGAGCGGGATGCGCTGCCGACGGGCGGCGGGATCCGGTAGCGGCGCGGCGGACAGCAAAGCCTGGGTATAAGGATGCCGCGGCCGCGCATACACTTCGCTACAGGGGCCGCTTTCCATGATGCGTCCCAAATACATGACGATCACTTCATCGCACAAATACTCCACCACGCTTAAATCGTGGGCGATAAACAGCACCGTCAGGCCGAGGGCGCGCTGTAGATCGCCGAGCAGATTGAGCACCTGTGCCTGCACCGACACATCCAGCGCCGACACCGGTTCGTCGGCGACGATAAATTTCGGCTCCACCGCCAGCGCGCGGGCGATGCCGATGCGTTGGCGCTGGCCGCCGGAAAACTCGTGTGGAAAGCGGTCGGCATGCTCCGGCTGTAGCCCCACCAGCGTCAACAGTTCCGCCACCCGCAGCGCGCGCCGGGCGCCGCGGGGAAAACCGCGCGTGTTGAGCGCCTCGCCGATAATGTCGCGCACGCGCAGGCGGGGATTGAGGCTGGAGAACGGATCTTGGAAAATAATCTGCATTTCGCGCCGGTACCGGTTCATCTGGCGGCGGTTAAGACGCAGTAAATCCACGCCTTCAAACATCACGCGGCCGCCGCTGGGCTCAATCAGGCGCAGCAGACTGCGTCCGGCGGTGGTTTTACCGGAGCCGGATTCCCCTACCAGGCCCACGGTGGTACCCCGGCGCAGGCTGAACGACAGGTCCTGCACCGCATACACGTGGGTGCCGTGGCGGGAGGGAAAAGTTTTATACAATCCATCGACCTCTAGCAGAACCGATTGTGGGGCAAGGGTATTCCCCCCTTCATCGCGAGTCATAATTCCTCCCTTCTCAGGCAGCGGGAAAAGGCGTTGCCCCCCACCGGCAGCAGCGCCGGAACTTCTTGCTGACAGGCGGGGAGCCGCAGCGGGCAGCGCGGCGCAAAGGCGCAGCCGGGCGGCAGTTGGCTTAGCGCCGGCACGCTGCCGGGAATGGCGTCCAGCCGCCGGCGTAGCCCGTCGGCGCCGATATCGCGCCGGGGGTTGGGCGTACAGGCCAGCAGGCCGCGGGTATAGGGATGACGCTGATGGCGGAAAATAGCGTCCACCGGCGCATGCTCCACGACCCGCCCGGCATACATCACCACCACGTCATGGGCAATTTCCGCCACCACCCCCAGATTATGGGTAATAAAAACGATGCTCATGCCCAGCTCCGACTGCAGCCGGCGTAGCAAATCGAGGATCTGCGCCTGAATGGTGACGTCCAAGGCGGTGGTGGGTTCATCGGCAATTAATAGCGATGGATTACACGCCAGCGCCATGGCGATCATCACCCGCTGGCGCATACCGCCGGAGAGATGGTGCGGATAATCGTCCAGCCGGGCGCGGGCGGCCGGGATCTCCACGCGCTCAAGCATCATCAGCGCCTGCTGGCGCGCCTGGCGGCGGTCCAGCGGCTGATGCAGGCGCAGCATTTCCGTGATCTGATCGCCCACGGTAAACAGCGGATTCAGGCTGGTCATCGGCTCTTGAAAAATCATGGCGATTTCGGCGCCGCGAATACGGCGATAGGCCTGCGGCGACAGCGTCCGCAGATCCTGTACCTGCTGTTGGCGGTCGCGATAGAGCATTTCACCGCCGCTGACTCGGCCGTTGCGTCCCAAAAGCCCCATAATGGACAGGCTAGTGACGGACTTGCCGGAGCCCGATTCCCCGACGACCGCCAGCGTTTGCCCGCGTTTCAGGCTGAACGTCACGCCATCGACCGGCGTCACCGTTTCATGGCGGCGGGTAAAATGGGTGCGCAGATCCCTGACCGCGAGCAGGGTATCGGCGGCCAGAGTGGCGCTCACGCCTGCCACCCGCAGTGGGGACAGGCGGTCTGCTGTTTCACCTGCGGCCGGTAGCGGCTGGCGGGCCAGGCGCGGGCGCCGATCACCGCATAGCGCGGGTCGAACACCTGGCGCAGAAGGCTTTCCACGCCTTTGGAATCCTTCACCCGCAGCGTCTCGTCCAGCAAGTGGAACAGCGTAAAATTGGCCCGGCTGCCGACGGCCAGCAGGTCGCCGTAAGGGCGGTTGATCGCCCGCCGCGGCGCAATGCCGGCGGCGGTCACCACCTCCGCCAGCGGCATCCCCAGCGACAGCAGTTTGGACAAGGTGGTAGGAAAGTCCCACACCGAACCGTCGAGGGAATGGCCGTGGATATCGGTGGAAATGGTCTGCGGCAGCAATCGGCGGCTGAGCGCCGCGCGCGCCACCTCAAACGAGAAGGATGCGCCGCCGTGGCCGACATCAAGAATGATGCCGCGGTCGCGCGCCTGCTCCACCAGCTGAAACAGATCCTCGTCCTCCAAAATAGAACCGCCGATTTTGCCGTTAAAGCAATGGGTGATGATGTCCCCCTCGCTGAGCAGCCCCAGCACATCGTCGTACAGCGGCAGCGGTTCGCCCACGTGGACCATCACCGGCAGCTTCAGTACCCTGCCGAGTTTCTTCGCCAGTTTCAGCGGCGCCAGGTCCCAACCTTTACTGATAACGCCGCTGGCGCGCACTTTCAGTCCGACGATACGATCGCGGTGGGCGTCTACGGTGGCGGCGATACGGTCGACGTCAATGTCGTTCATGGTCGACAGCTCGCTGATGCGGTTGCAGGCCACCAGGCCGATGGAGCCGATATTTAAAAATGCGAAAATCTCTTCATCGGCGCGGTCGATAATCCATTCGCGCAGCCCGTGAAAATTGGCCTCTCCCGCGGACCCGGCGTCTACCAGCGTCGTGACGCCGCGCGCCACGCCGCACAGCGCCGGCTTGATGGAAATATCGGTGCCGCCGTACCACACGTGGGTATGCAGGTCGGTCCAGCCGGGGGAAATCCAGGCGCCGTCACCGTCGATGATGCGCGTTTGCGGTGGGAGAGCGTTGAGGCTGGACGCGCAGGCCGCGACCCGGCCGTTGGCGCCAATGAGGATATCCCGCGGGGCAGCCGCCGGCGCCGCGGCGTTTTCAAAGCCGATAGGTCGCACTGCGCGCAGCAGCAGCGGGGTCGAGGGGGCATTTTCGGACATCGTCATCAGGCACCTTTTGACAAACGGGGATCGAGAAAATCGCGCAGCGCATCCCCCAGCAATTGCAGGGAGAGCACCGTTATCACGATAGCCAGGCCGGGAAACAGCATGATCCAGGGCGCATCATCCATGTATTGCCGCCCTTGGCTTATCATGGTGCCCCAGGTAGGAATATCCGGTGAAATACCAACGCCGAGAAAGGACAAACCGGCTTCGGCCAGAATGGCGTTGGCGAAAATAAACGTCGCCTGCACCAGCAGCGGCGAGGCGATATTGCGCAAGATATGCCGCAGCAAAATCATCGGCGTGGGTACGCCGAGCGCTTTGGCCGCCTCCACATAGGGCAGCTCGCGCACCACCAGGGTTGAGGCGCGCACCACCCGCGCCAGCCGCGGGGTATAGACCGTGCCGAGGGCGATAATGACGTTGACCGCGGTGGCGCCGAGCGCCGCCACTAGCGCTATCGCCAGCAGAATATCGGGAAAGGCCATCATGGCGTCGATAAGGCGCGAGACCGGCGTATCCAAGCGACGGAAGTAGCCGGCGGCCAGGCCGAGCACGATCCCCGCCAGCGTGGCGAAAACCACCACCGCCGCCCCGACCATCACTGAAGTTTGGCCGGCATACAGCGTGCGGGTAAAGACATCCCGCCCCAGTTCATCGCTGCCAAAGAAATGGCTGACCCCCGGGGCCGATAGCCGGCTCATGATAGACAATTTACTGGGTGAATAAGGCGCTAGCCAGGGCGCGGCCAACGACGTCGCCATAATTACCAGCAGCAGAGCCAGCGCGGCGGCGCAGGCGGGGCGGTTGAGCAACTGCCAGAAGAAATTGTCCCGCCTGGCGGCGGTGGGAACGGCCATCGTCATGAGAAACGCACCCTGGGATCCACCCATAAATACAGCATGTCGATCAGAAAGTTAATCAGCACGTACAGCCCGGAAATCACCAGCAGCGTGCCCTGAATAACCGGATAATCCCGGCGCAGTACCGCCGACACCGTCAGACTGCCGACGCCGGGCAGCCCAAACACCGTTTCGGTGACGATGGAACCGGAGACCAGCAGCGCGGCGGTCAGGCCCAGCACGGTCAGCACCGGAATCAGGGCGTTCTTGAAGGCGTGGCGGATAACCACCCGCCATTCGCTCATCCCTTTGGCGCGCGCGGTGCGGACATAATCATCGTTAAGCACATCAAGCATGCTGGCGCGCGTGAAACGCAAAATAAGCGCCGAGCTGACGGCCCCCAGCGAGACCGCCGGCAGCACCAGATGGTGCAAACGCGTGGCGAAACCGGCCCCGGGGCCGCCATAGCCCGAGGTATCGAACCAGCCGAGTCTGACGGCGAAAAACTGGATCAACAGCAATCCCAGCCAAAACGACGGAATGCTGGCGGTAAGCATCGACACGGTGGTGGTAATCTGATCAAACCAACTGCCCCGGTAATAGGCCGATAGCACGCCAATAGGCAATGCGATGCAGGAGGCTATCACCAGCGCGAATAAGGTCAGGAAAAACGTCGGCTCGGCGCGCTGGTACAGCGCTTCGGTGACCGGGATATTCAAGAAGATCGACTGCCCGAGATTACCCTGCGCGATGCCGCTAAGGTAATGCAGAAACTGCACCGGCAACGGCGCGTTAAGCCCCAGCCGCTCGCGCAGCGCGGCGATGTCGGCGGCGTTGGCGTCGGGACCCAGCATGACCGCCGCCGGATCGCCGGGCGTGACGCGCACGATAATGAACACAATCGTTACCACCAGCGCCATCACCACCAACATGCCGAAAATGCGATTCAAAGCCGATCGAAACACGGGGGATCCTCCGTTCGGTTAAGGCACCCGCCGCCGGATGCCGCACGGGCTGTAGGGGAAACTATTTTTCCAAATAGGCATTCCAGAAGTACGGCCACGGGGAGGGCACCACCGCCTTTAGCTTCGGCGATTGGGCGATGAGGCTATTGAAATCCCCTACCTTGAAGGACGGCACTTCGTTATAGATGGCCTGTTGCACGCCGGCCCACAGGGCGATACGTTTTTGCGGGTCCGACTCGCGGTTGAAGGCGTTCACGGCGGCGTGTTTTGTCTCGCTGCTCCACCAGCCCGGCGAATCATCCGACAACATGCCCGTCAGCGACGGTTCCGGCAGGAAGGGGCTATGGGTAATAAAAATGTCCCATTTGGCAGGGTCGGCGCGGTTTTGCGTCAGCGTGGCCCACTCCACCACGTCCAACTGCACCTTGAAACCGGCCGCTTCCAAATAGGCTTGCGCGACCTGCGCCATCTTGTAATGAAATTCATATTGCCGGCTGGTCAAAATACGAATCGGTTTACCGTCATAGCCCGCCTGCTTCAGCAGCGCGCTGGCCTTGGCGGTATCGCCCATGGGCTTATAGACTTCGGTACCGGCGGTGGTATGCCAGACAAAACCCGGCGGATACATAGCGCCGTCCACGGTAAAGAAATCCGTCGTGCCGAAGGCGGCCATGAGCATATCCTGCGGCGCCAGCGCCGCCTGTACCGCCCGGCGCAGCGTCAGGTTGGCCATCTCCCCCTGGCGCAGATTCATCATGAAAACCGGCCAGCCGAACGGTTTTAGGATCACCGCCTCGCTTTTGCCCTGTTGAATGCGCGCCAGGGACTGCACCGGCAGCGAATCGACATAGGCGAATTGGCCGGAGACCGCACCCTCGACGCGGGTGTTGGCGTCCGGGACCGGCACAAAACGGATCTCGTCAAGGTACTGACGACGCGCGCCGCCATAGCCGTTGGGCTCCCCGCTGCGCGAGGCGTAACCGTCGAAGCGCGCCAGTTGGATATATTGGTCGGGGACGTGGGCCTGAAGCCGATACGGGCCGGTACCGATAAACTCGCTGAGGGGATCTTGGGTGGTCAGACGGGCGGGCAGAATCACCGCCGCCGAATTATTAAGCGCCAACAGCGCAATCAGCGGGGCGAAGGGCTGCTTCAGGACGATTTTAAGACTGAAATCATCGGGGGCGCTCAAGTCGGCCACGACGCTGGCGGTTTGCCGCCCGCGGTTGGCGATACGCATCCAGCGTTCCAGCGAAGCCACCACATCACGGGCGGTCATCTCGCTGCCGTCATGGAATTTCACCCCGTGGCGCAACGCAATCAGATAGGTTTTACCGTCGGGGGAAATGGTGGGCATGCTCTGGGCCAGCAGCGGCACCAGACCCCATTGGCCGTCAAAGGTGTAAAGCGTTTCAAAAATGTGCTGAGAAATGGTGCCGACCAGATCGGCGCTGGAGGCCATGGGATCCAGCGTGGGAGGCTCGCCGATGGTGGCGACATCAATAACGCCGCCTTTTGACGGCGCTGCCAGAGCGCCGCTACTGATAGCGACCGCCGTCAAACACGCCAGCAGGAGAGTTCGCAACTGCTTCGACATTATTTTGCCTCATTCAGTATTACATTATAATGGAATATATGACGTAACTAAGTGATTGCTTTTTTGTAATGACACAGCAGCGAAATATCGTCAACCCTCTTTGTTTTTTAGCTGCGTTTTTTGCCGCCTTTCTCACAGGATTGACTTTATTTCGCTGGCGATTCGTGCCATTTTATCCGTGTCTTTCGGTATTATTGGGCAATATAAGAGGAAAGAAATAGAATCTATCGCTGGTAACTGCGCAAAAAAGCAGCGTTTAATCGTGAATTGTGCTAAAACAGCCCATGCCGGGGGCGATAATTAATTTCGCCACGTCACAAAATTAGCGCGCTGCCGTTGCGCTTTTTCCGTTAAAAATGGGGATGGCGCGTGAAAGTATTAGCGGACAATTAACGCAAGCGGCCCAAAAGCCAATATTGCGTGTTGACAAAAAAGTTTTTTGCCGCCTAGGATGAAAGTCAGCGCCGCGAGGGCGGTTACGGTAACTCTTTGCCTTAATATTCTGATTTTACGTGCCTATTTTATGAGGCTGTTTGCCGGCTATTGCCGCTACGCTAGCGGCGACAGGGTGCGGCAAAATATAAGATTTCATTATCTCATTCCACAATAACAGAATGCATTCAGGCCGCGTTGTTAGCTTTTTCTTGGCGACATCAACAAGAAAAAAATAAACTGATCACCGCATTGCCTTTTTTACGCCATTCCATTATTACAGATGAAAGGAGCGCAATGAAAAATCTCACTCGAACGCTGTTATGGTCGTTATACCTCTGTGCGATGAGTCTTAATCCACTACAGGCGGCAGAAACCGGCAACGGTATTATTAACGTCGCCACTATCGGCGAACCGCCCACCTTGGATCCCATGGCGACCACTACGGATTTGGTGGCGATGATTTCGCAGCATATTTTTGAAACGCTCTACGCCTTTAACGCAAAATGGGACGTTGTGCCGTTATTGGCCGAGAAGATGCCGACGATTTCTGAAGACGGCAAAATTTATGATATTCCGCTGCGCGCCAATATCCCTTTTCATACGGGTCAGATAATGACGCCGGCGGATGTGGTGGCCTCGCTGTCGCGCTGGCTTAACATAGCCTCGCGCGGCAAGCAGGTCGCGCCCTTTATCGCCTCGGTGACCGCCCACGGCGAACACGGCGTGCGCATTACGCTGAACCGGCCCTATTCACCGCTGCTGTCCCTCCTGGCGTTCAACAATTCCGCCGCGGTGATTATGCCGGCGGCATTGTTGTCCGAGCCGCTAACGCAGTACAGCGGCACCGGGCCATATCGGCTCCAGGCCCACGTCCCCGACCAATATATCCAGCTGGTGCGTTTTGCGAACTATACGCCGCGCAGCGAGCCGCCGGACGGCTTTGGCGGCGCCCGCCGCCCGCTGCTGCGCGAGATCCGCTTTGTGCCGGTGGTGGATGAAAATACCCGCTTGAACGGCATTCTCTCGGGGCAGTTCGATTATGCCGATTCGCTACCGCCCGAGAAATACCCCAGCCTGAAAAATAACGCCAAAGCCGTGCCGGTGTTTCAGCAGCCGTTCGGCCTGGCGGTGATGGTGATGAACACCCGGCAGGGCATTATGGCCAATCAATGGATCAGACAGGCGGTGCAGGCGGCGCTGAACCCACAGGATATGCTGCTGGCGGCGTTTGGCGATCCGGCGTTTTTCAGCGTCGAAGGGGCGCTGTATCCGGCGAATTACGTCTGGCACAGCGGGCAGGGGGTCGCACGTTACAACCAGGCGTCGCCGGAAACCGCGGCCGCCTTGCTGAAAAAGGGCGGCTATCGGGGCGAGACGGTGCGGATCCTCACCAGCCGGCAGTATGAGTTTCACTACAAGATGGCGCTGGTGGCCGCGGAGTATCTCAAGGCCGCCGGCATGAAGGTGAAACTGGATATTTATGACTGGGCCACTTTGACGACCCGGCGCGCCGATCCCGGCCTGTGGGATATTTTTATCACCCACGGCCCGTTTCCCCCGGAGCCGATTCTCAACAGCTGGATGTCCGATGATTATCCGGGCTGGTGGGCGACGCCTGAGAAAAAGCGGGCGGTGGACGCGTATATCAGCGAGCCGGACGTGCAACGGCGCCAGGCGTTATTCGCCGCCATCCAGCAGCTGTTTTATGAGCAGGCGCCGGTCTACAAGGTGGGCAATTTTAACACCCTGGCCGCCAAAGCGCGCACGCTGGAGCACTTCACCCCGTCGCCGTGGCCGTTTTTCTGGAACGTCGATACCCAACAACCATAATATTTTATTATTAGACGAGAGCACGGGCCATGAGTAAGCACTTTCCGCCGGATTTTTTATGGGGCGTGGCGGCTTCCGCTTTTCAGACCGAAGGCGCCACCCACGAGGATGGCCGCGGCCAGAGCGTGTGGGATGACTATAGCCATACGCCCGGCAGGACGGTCAACGGCGACACCGCCGATATTGCCTGCGATCATTATCATCGCTACCCAGAAGATATCGCCCTGATGCGTCGGTTGGGGGTCAAGGCTTATCGCCTGTCCATCGCCTGGCCGCGCATCCTGCCCGACGGCAAGGGGCGCATCAATCCGCTGGGATTGGATTTTTATGACCGGGTAATCGATTTGCTGCTGCATGAGGGGATCACGCCATGGATATGCCTGCACCATTGGGATATGCCGGTCGCGGTGGAAGCGGCGGGCGGATGGCGCACGCGCGATACCGCCGCGGTGTTTGCCGATTATGCCGCGGTAGTGGCGCGCCATTTCGCCGATCGGGTGAAATATTATGCCCCCATTAATGAGCCTAACGTTATTCCCTGGGTGGCCTATAACCTGGGGCGGCATGCGCCGGGGCGCCAGAGCCGCGACGCTTGCTTGCGCGCGGTGCACCATTTGAATCTGGCCCACGGCCTGACCGTTAGCGCGCTGCGTGCCGAAGTGTCCGGCGCGCAGATCGGCAGTATCATTTCCCTGGGGCCGGTCCATCCTCAGCATGACGATGGGCCGCATCGGCAGGCGCAGGTGTTGGGTGAGTGCCTGTGGCGGCGGGTGATGGTGGATCCACTGTGGCTCGGCCGTTATCCGGAACCGTTGGCCAGCGAGCTGGCGCCCTTGATTCAGCCTGATGATATGGCGCGTATTCAGCAGAAGATGGATTTCTTTGGGCTTAATCATTACAACCGGGTCTACGTCGGACCCAACGCCAACGCCAGCTGGGGCGTGGCGGAAACCGCGCCGCCGCCCGGCCTGCCGTTAACCGACGTCAACTGGTTTATCGATCCGTCGGCGTTTTTGGAACAAATTCATGATACCGCGCGGCGCTACGGCAATCCACCGATTTATATCACGGAAAACGGCGCCGCTTTTCCCGACGCGCTGCGTCCCGATCGCCGCGTGGTGGATGACGCGCGTATTGACTATTTTGCGGGTTATTTGGCGGCGATGCATCAAGCGATAGCGGAAGGCTGCGACGTCCGCGGCTATTTTGCCTGGTCGCTGATGGATAATTTTGAGTGGGGGCGCGGTTACAGCAAACGCTTCGGGCTGGTGTACACCGATTATCCCACTTTGCAGCGCATCCCCAAGCAGTCCTATTATTGGCTCCAGCAGGTGATAAAAAATAATGCATTGAGCTATCGTGGGTGATGTTTTATCCATCAGGCCGAACGCGCGCTGTTTTACGCTATTTTTGATAATGTAAACGTGAAGCTGCAAGAGCCGCCCAACTAAAAAAAACCAGCGAATGTCGAAACTGGCAGGCGTTGGTATCCCCCTTATCGCGTATTTTTAAGCGCGAACGCGAAGGCAATTTTTAATCATCGCTCACATATTTTACATTTACTTCACCTTCGGTGTTGTGTAAATGCCTTTTCCGCTATAACGTCTTCTGTAACGTTTTAGTGTAACGTTACAGTCAACCAGGAAATCAAGCCGTTTTCCTTCTACGTGTTCCCTGATACAGAAAAAATAATAGACATATCAAGCGATTATAAGGAACCCTACAATGAAATCTTCGCCTTCCGGCTTACGTCAACTCGTCATGGGTGCGTTGGTTACTTCCGTGCTGTTTGCGGCGGGCAGTTTCGCTAACGTTGCGCAAGCTGCCGTTAATCTTCGCGTTTATTCCTCTCTTACGGCGGACGATAACTCCGCGCATTACATTTGGTTTAAGCGTTTTCAAGCCAATATTGAAAAAGACCCCCAGCTGAAAAATGAAATCAAGCTGAATTACTTCCCCAATGCCATGCTGGGTAAAGAAGCGGACGCAACGCAACAGGTGCGCGTTGGCGCCATTAATATGATGATCTCGGGCACGTCTATCTGGGCAACAATCGCGCCAGAGATAGGGGTTCTGGATTTAGGGTATTTATTCAAAGACTGGAATCAGGTAGGCAAAGCGCTGGATGGTAAAGCGGGCGAGGCGTTGTCGGCGCTGCTGCTCAAAAAAGCCAATATCGTCGTAGTGGGTTATGCCTACAACCTGGGCGCACGAAATATCTATACCAAAAAAGTTATCGAGAAACCGGAGGATTTGAAAAACCTGAAAATTCGGGTATTACCGGTGCCGAACTTTATCGCCACGATAAACCATATGGGCGCGGTCGCTATCCCTATGCCGGGGGGCGAAGTTTACTCCAGTCTGCAAATGGGGGTGATTGACGGTTTGGAACATGACTCGGCCACCGTCCTGGCGAATAAGTTTTATGAAATTGCCAAAAATGCCTCGCTGACGCAGCACATCTATAACCCGATCGTGATTGCTATTAATAACAAGAGTTTCCAGCAAATACCCGAAAACCTGCGCCCGGCATTTCTGGCTGCGGCTCGAGAAGCAACGGAATACGAACGTCAGCAGTCGTCCGTGGTGGAAGAGAATGCGGTGAAGCAATTGAAATCGCTCGGCATGGTGTTCCACGACATCGACCGCGAGGCGTTGCGTAACGAAGTTAAACCGGTTTGGGACGCATTTTTGACCAAATATCCGCAGATGAAACCCGTCGTGGATGATGTCGCCGCGGCGGAATAAGCCCTGGCCTGGGCATGTCTTCGCTGAGTCAGCGGGGGAATGGGTTGACGGGAACGTGTTAACGAGGCGCCAAATGGCTGAAAGATCAATGGTAATGAAAAATCGTGCCGGACTGCTGGTCTATCTCTCCCGGCTTAATAAAATCCTGACAACGATGACCGCCTGGGCGGGCGGCGTGGTGCTACTGATTAATGTCCTTGTCGTTTCCGCTTCCGTAATCTGGCGTTATGCGCTGCATTCCCCGATAGAGTGGGCAGAAGAAGTCGCGCGCGCGATGATGATTGCGCTGGTTTTCTTCGGCGTCGCCACCTCCACCGGGCGCGGCGGCCATATCGGCGTGGATCTGTTCTTGCGTTTTATTCCTGAGCCTATCCGCCCCTATATCGTGCACGCCAGTCGCTGGGTGCTGTTTTTAGTGGCCGTTGGCCTGGTGATTTCCAGTTATGGCTTGCTTCAGGTCTCGCGATTTCAGACCACGGAAACCGGGTTGCCGCAGGTTATTTCGGTCATTCCGGTCATGGTTGGCGCCATTGTGATGATGCTGGGGGCGCTTGAACATGCGCTGAGCGAGAGAAGAAAAGTGGTGTTATTGAGCGGCGGCGGCATCGTGTTGCTGGTTGTTCTCGGATGGTTGAAACTGTCGCTCATGGCCGACCCGGCTACTGCCGCCGCCGGGCTGATGCTGATATGTTTTTTACTGGGTATTCTCGCCGGCGTGCCGATTGCGTTCACGCTGGGTTTATCCGCCATGGTGTTTTTTATCTGCGATCCCTCGCTACCGTTTGTGTTTTTCTCCCAGCAGGTGGTGGCCGGCGTGGATCACTTTGTGCTACTGGCCATTCCGTTCTTCCTATTGGCGGGTGCGGCAATGGAACACAATGGCATGTCCACACGCCTCGTGGAATTGGTCGTCCGCGGGATGGGGCGTTTCCGCGGCGGGCTGAATATGACCACTGTGCTGTCGATGGCCTTTTTTTCCGGGATTTCCGGCTCGAAACTGGCCGACGTTGCCGCCGTCGGCGGCGTGCTGATGCCCGCGGTGCGCCGCGCCAACGAAGACAGCGAAGAGGCGGCTGGCGTGTTCGCCGCTTCGGCGGTGGTGGCGGAAACCATCCCCCCCTGCGTCAATCTCATTGTACTGGGGTTTGTGGCCAATATTTCCATTGGCGCGCTGTTTATCGCCGGATTGCTGCCTGCCGCCTGCCTGCTGGTGTTGATGCTGATTGCGGCAAATCGTTTCGGCGGCAAGATCAACATCCAGGCCGCTTACCCGCAAATGCGCCCGCGCCTCCAGCTGTGGCTGGGCGCGATCGTCGGTTTAGCGATGATTTTTATGATTGGCCGTGGCGTGATGATGGGGATAGCCACCTCAACCGAAATTTCCGCCTTTGCCGTGGTGTATGCCATCGTCGTCGGCCGGCTGGCGTTTGGCGAACTGACCTTACGGGCCACGGTGAAAATGTTTATCGACATTGCGGCAATGTCCGGCGTCCTGTTATTTATCGTTGCCTGCGCGACCAGTCTCTCATACGTGCTGACCATTCAGATGATCCCGCAGCAAATTGCCGAACTGCTGGTTGGCATCGGTCAGTCGGAGGGGGCCTGGGTGTTTTTGCTGCTGACTATCCTTATTTTGATTATTTTCGGTGCCGTATTGGAAGGGGCGCCGGCTTTAATCATCTTTGCCCCTATCCTGGTGCCTATTGCCGTGCAGTTAGGTTTTAATCCTTTGCATTTCGGTATCGTTATGATTCTGGCGATGGGGTTCGGCCTCTTTTCGCCACCGATCGGGCTGGGGTTGTATACCACCTGCGCTATCTGCGGGGTGGAAATGAAAAATGTGATCCGCCCGATGATAAAGTATTTGCTGGTCTCCTTAGGGGGTATCATCCTGATTGCTTTGATCCCGACGATATCCACATGGTTACCCCGTTTGGCGGGGTATTGATGGCTCATCAGCGGGCGTCAAGACGGGCGCCAAGCCCCCCAGCCTATTGTTTACGCGTTAAAAGAGGAGTGTATGGCCAATATCCGGGATGTCGCTAACCGCGCGGAGGTTTCCGTCAGCAGTGTTTCTAATGTGCTGAACAATCGAACCGACCAAATGCGCCCTGAGACACTCGCGCGTATCCGCCAGTCCATGCTCGATTTGAATTATCAGCCTAACCGCATCGCGCAGCAGCTTAAAACCGGACAAACACGCATGATCGGCTTGCTGGTGCCGTCTATCGTTAACCCGAGTTTTGCCATGTTGACCCGGGAAATCGATCGCGTCGCCAAGGCCAACCAATATCGCGTGCTGCTGGGTAATACCTACCGGCAGGCGGATGAAGAGCAGGCCTTTTTGGAAGATATGTTCGCGCACGGCGTAAAAGGGGTGATTGTTGTCGCCACCGCGATGGATCGCCCGCATTTTGCCGATGCCGCCCGTCAGGGCTTAGTGATGGTCAATTACGATAGCCTGATGTCCTCCGATTTATCAAAAGGCCAGCCACCGTTCGACAGTGTATCGATGGATAATGTCGAAGCCGGACGTCTGGCCACGGAGCATCTGATTCAACGCGGGTGTCGGCAGTTGGCCTTCGCGACGGAAAGCTCGCTGACGATCAGTCGCTCTCATAAAATAGAAGGTTTTTTTGTTGCGGCGAAAGCCCATGGGCTTGCAGACCGGGCGCACGTCATCGAGGGGACGGCTGAGGTGGCCTACGGCGACGCGGAAATGACCGAACTGGGGCGGGCGCTGGCGGCGAAAATTTTACAGGCATCGCCGATGCCGGATGGCGTCGTGGCTATCAACGATGCGTTGGGGATTGGTCTGATGGCGGGGCTACGACAGGCTGGGGTGCGCATACCGCAGGATATTTCGGTGATCGGTATCGATAATATTCCGCTGGCGGATTTGGTCCAGCCGCCGATGAGCTCGGTGATTCCGCCGCTGGGGGAGATGGTCAATATCATGATGCATCGATTATTAACGCGCATTGAAAACCCCGCTCTGGCGCCCGAGGAGTTTCTTTTCACACCACGATTAATCTGTCGACAATCTGTCATTGCGGGGGAGCCGTCCCCGGGTGAATAACCGTGTATGCCGACAGAAGGCATAACGCGGTGAAGACATAAGATAGCCAGTAGCCAGAATAGGGCGAGGGCGCTATTGACGTACAAGGTATTCGGTACAAAACGAACAACAACGCTACTATTTTTGCGATAAATTCAGGAGAGTTAACATGGGGAGTCTTACCGGGAAAAAAGCGCTCATTACGGGGGCGGGGCAGGGTATTGGTAAAGCGACGGCGAAATCACTAATAGAAGCGGGATGCGATATTTACATGCACTATTTCAGTGACGACGAGGGTCCGAAAGAACTCGCTGCGCTGGCCGCCTCGCTGGGGCAAAAAGCTGCCTATGGACAAGCGGATTTGACCAATAGCGAAGAGGCCGCAAAATGCACGGTCGCCGCGGCACAATTCCTGGGGGGCATCGATATTCTGATCAACAATGCCGGCGGGCTTATTGGCAGGAAATGGCTGGGGGAAATAGATCCGCAATTCTGGCAGACGGTCATTGACGTGAACATGACAACGATGTTCAACGTCACGCAAAGCGCCTTACCCTACCTGAAACAGACGACACAAGGCGCGAGCATTATCAATCTGGCTTCCCTGGCGGGGCGCTCCGGCGGGCATTCCGGTTCGCTGGTGTATTCAACCACCAAGGGCGCCATTCTGACCTGGACGCGTTCGCTGGCCGCAGAGCTTGGCGAGCATGGCATTCGCGTCAATGCCGTTGCGCCTGGGCTTATTTTGGGCACGCGTTTTCACAACGTACACACCACCAAAGCATCGGCGGATGACACCGTGCGGGCCATACCCTTGGGCCGGGCGGGCAACGCGGAAGACGTTGCCCGCGTTATTTGCTTCTTGGCGTCGGAATATGACGGTTTTATCTCAGGCGCCACTATCGATATTAATGGCGGCATTTATCGTATGTGACGCGTTGCCTAGAGACATTGTGACCTTTAGGGCGCGATTAGGTTGTGATTTACGGGAGTCCATATGCTCAAATCAGAAATACTTCATCCGCAGTTGCTGGGGTCGCTGGCGCAATGCGGCCATAAAACCCTGATCTTGATTGCCGACAGTAATTATTCAGTCGTGACAAACTCATCGCCAGGCGCCACTATCGTTTATCTGAATTTTGCACCTGATATGATTGGCAGTCCTGTCATCCTTGAAAAATTGTTGACCTATATTAACGTGGAAAAGGCAACATTGATGGCCTCTCCCGACGATTTTGAAAATACCATCGAAAAAGAGTATCAACGCCTGTTGCCCTTTGAGACAGAATACTGCTGGTTGCAACGCGACGATTTCTACCGTCAGGCAAAATCATCGGACACATTATTGGTGATTGCGTCCGGCGAAACGCGGCGTTTTGCGAATATTTTGCTTACCGTCGGCGTGGTATAACCCTGCTGAAGAGTGACGGGGCTTGCGCGAGATGATTGGCCACGGTCATTAGAGCCTGATGGCGGCGCGAGCGACGTCTGTCATGCCCCAACGGGAGGAGGTGACCGTCAGCGTATAAGCGCAAGCGGGCAGTGGGATTAAGGTTAACATCGACGCGGGCATCGCCGGCGGCGCGGCCACATTGACTCCTTACTTAGTAGCGGGTCGGGATAGGCGCGGGGAGCGTTGGTTGAGCGTTGTGTTGCAGCTTCAGAGCCGGTCTCACCGACCGGTAAGCGCTTCCTCTCAACCTTACGACGCGGTGATAAGGGCCGGCAACCCGGACAGCCCCGAAAATTAAGGGTATACTGCCACAAATTGGCTGACAGGTTTAGACGAGACGATGACAAAACTCACTTTACAAGAGCAGATGTTAAAAGCGGGATTAGTGACCAGCAAAAAAGTGGCCAAAGTGCAAAGAACCGCTAAAAAATCGCGTGCTCAATCTCGTGAGGCAAGAGCGGCCGTGGAAGAAAATAAAAAAGCACAACTTGAGCGTGATAAGCAGCTAAGCGAACAACAAAAACAAGCGGCTTTATCCAAAGAGTATAAAGCGCAGGTGAAGCAGCTCATTGAAATGAACAGAATCGATGTGTCTAGAGGTGATATCGGTTTTAATTTCACCGATAAAAATATCATAAAAAAAATTATGGTGGATAAGCTTACTCAAGCTCAGCTGATAAGTGGCCGTCTTGCCATTGCTCGTTTGGTGGCTGGTAACGGTGGCGAGAGTGAATACGCTATCATCCCCGCGAGCGTAGCCGATAAAATTGCACAGCGAGATGCGAACAGTATTGTATTAAATAGCGCGCTTAGTCTGGAGGAGCAAGATGAAGAAGATCCGTATGCAGATTTCAAAGTGCCCGATGATTTGATGTGGTAACCTCCGGTTTCAGGTGCTTCAACGAGTGGGTCATTGATAGGGTCAGGGCTGAGGTCATCAAGGGAAAGTAATCTTTCTATGCAGGGGAAAGCGATGCCTGTGGGTAAAGCTTGATTAAGGTGGGCCTCCTGAAACTTTCTATACTCTTCCTCTCCCTGGCTTTTGAATACTTCATCAGATTCTTTCAGATCAAAAACCGCGCTAGAGGCGACGCCTATGACAAGACGGAGCTCAAGATCGTAAGCCATTTAGATTTCCTTAATAACATTTTCATATATTGTACTGAATTTTCAGTAGGTTAACGACTAGGCGGAAAAATTTATCAGGCCGAAACTTTTCAAATGATTTTGCTCGAAAAAGATATTATAGATATTAACTTAAATACAAAAAGCCCGCTCGGGTTTCCCTGAGCGGGCTTCTCTAAATTTGGCTCCTCTGACTGGACTCGAACCAGTGACATACGGATTAACAGTCCGCCGTTCTACCGACTGAACTACAGAGGAATCGCGAAGTGGTTGGCATGATAACGGGGGGCTCGAACGTTGTCAAAGGGGGAGATGGCGAAAATTGGCCGATCGCTCAGAGATTGCCCATCTCCGGTCACAACCGGCCGTGCAGCGGCTGCCGTTTTCAGGCGCCGCGGCTACATCAGGCCGTAGGCGTGGGCCAGCAGCCAGCCGACGCCGCAGGATACGCCAACGCCAATCAGTCCGACGGGCAAAAAGCTGTGGTTAATCACCCAACGGCCGATGCGCGTCGTGCCGGCGCGGTCGAACTGGACGGCGGCCAAATCGCTGGGGTAGGTGGGCAAAATGTAATAGCCATAACAGGCGGGGGCCGTGGCGGCGATAAGCGCCGGCGGCACGCCGACCGCCAGGGCGATGGGGACCACCGCCGCCAGGGCCGCAGCCTGGGAGTTGACGAATTGCGATAACAGCAGCAGCGCCAGCGCATAGGCCCAGGGATGGTCGGAGACCACGCCGGCCAGCGCGGCTTCGATCTGCAACAAATGATGGCTGAATAGCGTATCCGCCATCCAGGCGACGCCATACACGGCGACGATGGCCACCATGCCGGAACGGAAGACATCATTTTTGGCAATGGCGGCGGGGGCGGTGCCGGTAAACAGCACGATGAATGCCCCGCCGCACAGCATGCACATCTGTATCATCAGCACCATCGAGAGCGGCGCGCCGTTGGCGTGCGGGCGCAGGGCGGGAAATGCCCCCAGCAGCGCTATCACCAGGATGGTGGCGATAAAAATGCCCATCGCCAGCCAGCTTTTGCGCGGCAGAGTGCTGTTCAGGAGCGTCGGTGCGGTGCCGTAGACGTAGTCGTGATTGTCTTTGGTATTGATAAAGGCGAGAAAGGCGTCGTCATCCCGCAAATCCTTGCCGCGAAAGCCGCTAAATAGCGCGATAGCCAGGATGCCGCACAGCGTGGCGGGAATGGTGAGCGAAAGCAGCGTGATGAAATTAATCGCCGCGCTGCCGGGCAAGGCCAGCATTGCCGCCAGTGAAACGGTGGCGACCGAGACCGGGCTGGCAATGATGCCCATTTGCGAGCCGATGGAGCTGGCGGCCAGCGGACGTTCCGGGCGGATATTATTTTTTATCGCCACGTCGTAGATGATGGGCAACAGGGTATAGACCACGTGGCCGGTGCCGCAGAGCATGGTCAGCAGACAGGTAACCAGCGGCGCGACCAGCGAGATATATTTGGGATTGCGGCGCAGCAGCTTTTCCGCCAGTTGTAGCAGGACATCCAGTCCGCCGGAGGCCTGCAGAGTGGCCGAAGCGGCCACGACCGCGATGATAACCAACAACACATCCACCGGCGGCTGACCCGGTTGCAGGTCAAATATCCAGACGAGCGTCAGCATACCGCAACCGCCGGCAAGTCCCAGACCGATACCACCTTTGCGCGCGCCAAATAATAGGCAAACGACAACAACGGTGAGTTGAATAATAAATTCCATGGTTCCCTCGTTTTATATTTTAATAATCAATGACGCAGATTTCTGTCGTTAACATGGCGGTTTAAAGTAAAAAAATCGTTGCTTAGGATCGACTTTTGGGGCGCGGAATGGGAATTTTTATTATTTTATTGAAGGGGTTACATTAATTCATTCCCGCGTAGCCGCGGGGGATTTTAGCGAATTGCGTTGCGTCCGGCAAAAATAAATCTCGCCCTTTAACGACGCAGCAGTAGTCAACCGAAAATAACGCACGGCGTTAAATTAAGTAAAAATAGTATGGCTAACCCACACCCTATAAATAACAGCCTGCGGACAAACGCCGGTGGCGGTGGAGACGGGCGGTGGCACACTTAACGGCAAAGGGGAACAAGCGGCGGCACGGAATGAACATGGGGCATGCGTCGCGGCACGAGTAAAGACATGACGGGAAAGGCGGCAGCGTAAGTAGCGGCAAGGAGGAATAAGCGGCGGCACGGAATGAACATGGGGCATGCGTCGCGGCACGAGTAAAGACATGACGGGACAGGCGGCAGCGCAAGTAGCGGCAAGGAGGAAAAAGGGGCGGCCCGAGTAAGGGCTAGAAGGGCCAGGCGGTACACGTCCGTGTCAGACGGGGAACGGGTGACGCCGGAGGGGGGCATTGCGCCGGCGCAAGCAGGGACGGGCCACCGCGGGTCACGGCGCCCGTCCGCCCTTAGCCGTCAGGCGGTGCCGAATTGCGCCTGGTGCAGTCGGGCATACGTGCCCTGGCGCTGCAACAATTCGTGATGACTGCCTTGCTCCTGAATACCGTCATTGTCGACGACGATGATGCGGTCGGCGTTGCGGATGGTGGCCAGCCGGTGGGCGATTACAAGCGTGGTTCTGCCCGCGGAAAGCGCGGTCAATGCCTGCTGGATCGCCTGCTCGGTGGCGGTGTCCAGCGCCGACGTGGCTTCATCGAGGATAAGAATTGACGGGTTTTTCAGGAAAATCCGCGCGATGGACAGCCGCTGCTTCTGGCCGCCGGAGAGTTTCACCCCGCGCTCGCCCACCACCGTGTCCATTCCCGCCGGCAGCGTCTCAATAAGCGTGTCCAGCTTGGCGCGCCGCGCCGCTTGCCAAATCTCCTCATCGCTGGCGTCAAGGCGGCCGTAAGCGATGTTCTCGCGTATCGATCCGCCGAACAGGAACACATCCTGCTGCACAATACCGATGTTGCCGCGCAGCGAGGCCTGGGTCATCTCGCTGATATCGATACCGTCGATGGTAATCACGCCGGCGGTCGGTTCATAGAAACGAGGCAGCAGTGAGCACAGCGTGGTTTTGCCGGCGCCGGACGGGCCGACGAACGCTACGGTTTCGCCGGCGCGGATCTTAAGATTGAGCCCTTTAAGCAGCGGTTTGTCGGCGCTGTAGCTGAAATGGACATCTTGATAGTTAATGTCGCCGCGCAGTTGGCTTACCGCTAGCGCGCCGGGCTTGTCATTAATGGCCGGCGCCGTGTCCATCAACTCGGTGAATCGTTTGAAGCCGGCAATGCCTTTCGGGTAACTCTCCAGCACCGAGGAAATCTTCGCCACCGGCCGGAAAAAGACTTCAACCAACAACAAAAAGCCAACGAAACCGCCGTAGCTCAGCTCGCCGTCGACCACATACCAGGTGCCGGCGACCATGACGATAAGCTGCACCAGCCGGGTGCTGAGATAGCTTAAGGTCAGGTTGGCGGTCATGATACGGTAAGCGTGCAGTTTGGTGGTGCGGTAATTCGCGTTATCCTGGGCGAACAGCCTTTCTTCCTGACGTTCGTTGGCGAACGCCTTCACCACCCGAATCCCGCCGATGCTCTCTTCAATGCGCGCGTTGAAATTGCCAACTTGCCCAAATAACCGCCGCCAGGTTTCGGTCATTTGCGCGCCGTGGCGGCTGACCAGCCAGGTCATCGACGGCACGATGATAATCGTCAACAGCGCCAACGGCATATGCACGGTGGCCATCAGTAAAAAGGCGCCGATAAAGGTCATTAAGGCAATAAAAATATCTTCAGGACCATGATGGGCGATTTCCCCCACTTCCTCCAGATCTTTGGTGACGTGGGTAATAATGTGTCCGGTCTTGGTATTGTCGTAATAGGAAAAGGACAGCTTTTGCAGGTGATTAAACGCCTCGCGGCGCATATCGGTCTCAATACCGACGCCCAGCGCATGCCCCCAGTAATTCACTATCGCCATCAGTCCCGTGTTAATGAGATAGATTAGCAGCAGGCCAACGGCCGCCGCGATAATCAATGTCCAATTCTGGGCCGGAAGCAGTTTATCAATAAATGTCTTAACCGCCATGGGAAACCCCAGCTCCAGCAGGCCGCCTAAAATGGCGCAGCCGAAATCCAGGTAAAACAGTTTTTTATACGGGGCGTAATAGCTAAAAAAGCGGCGAAGCATTGCTACAATCTCATGATGACGTAATGGATTGATAGCATGCTGAGTAATCGTCGTTTTAGCAAACGGAAATGCCTATTAATCTCACTTGCGGCGCGCAGAATACCCGTAAAATTTACAGTATTTGACAAAAGTAGTTTTTTTGGTTTATTAATGGCATACCAATAATTGGATATGAATTGAGATGCCATGACCTCTTCCACCTCCCACTCGCGCCGGCGCTTTGCCGGTCTCATCGCGCAGACCGCGCGACACTGGCGCCGCCTGATTGACCGTCAATTGCAACCCTACGGCCTCACCGAAGCAACCTGGGTGCCGCTGCTGCATATCTCGCGCGCCGCTGCGCCGATGCGCCAGAAAGAGCTGGCGGAATCTATCGCGCTGGATGCGTCATCGGTGGTGCGCCTGCTGGATAACCTGCAGGCGCAGGGGTTTATCGAAAGGCGCGAGGGCAGCGATCGGCGGGCCAAGGAGATCCATTTGACGGCGCGCGGTCTGGAGCGTGTCGATCAGGTGGAGGGGATCTCCCGCCAGGTGCGGGACAGTGTGCTGGTCACCTTGCCTGAAGAGGACATTGAGCGGGTCAACCACGTCTTGGAACAGGTCCTGGCGGCACTGGATACTTTAAGCAAGGACACCTTATGAATCTGCTGCGCGGAAGGCGTTTCGGCGGCTTCCAACGGTTGGACCGCCGGCGGCAGTGGCTAATGCTGGCGGTGCTGGTGGTGGTTATCCTGCTGGTGGCATGGCTCATCCACTACTTAAGCTGGCGTTTTGGCCATGTAGCGGAGAATGACGCCCAAATCAAAGGCGAAGTGATAACCCTCGCCAGCCGGGTGGACGGGTGGCTGGTCGCGCGCCCGGTCATGGACGGCGATAGGATCGTCAAAGGCCAGATCCTGGCCCGTATCGACGACCGCGACGCGCGGCTGCGGCTGGCGGCCGTGGAGGGGAGTCTGGCCGCCGCCCGGGCTCAAGTGAGCTACATTGCGGCACAGCGGGATACCGCCGACAAAACTACCCAGGCACAAATGCAACAGGCGCAGGCGCAGCTCGGCGCGGCACAAAGCGCGCTGGCGTCCGCCGGCCATCAACTGGCGCTGGCGCAAACCAACTTTCAGCGCGACGACAGCCTGGTAAAAGGCGGCGGGACGTCGCGAAAGACCTGGGATGAATCGCGCACGCTTTTGCTGCAGCGTCAGGACGAACAGCGCGAGGCCCAGGCGCAACAGGTCGCCAGTCAGGCCGCTTATGCCAATACCTTGGCGCAGCGCGGTCAACTCCAGGTGCTGGATCGTCAGGCCGATATGCAGCGTCAGCAGGTCAAGGCGCTGCAGGCGCAGGCCGATCAACTGAAGCAGGAAATCGCCGATCGCACGCTGCGCTCGCCGGTGGACGGGGTCGTCGACCGGACGCTGGGGGATGTGGGCGATTATATCCAGGCGGGCCAGTGGGTGATGATGGTACACGATCCGCACAATGTCTGGGTTGAGGCCAACGTGAAAGAAACCGCGCTCGGCGAGGTCGCCGTGGGTCAGCCGGTAACGATCGGCGTTGATGCCTATCCCGGCCACGATTGGCATGGGCATGTCCTGCGGGTGGGCGATGCCGCCACCAACCAATTCGCGCTGTTGCCCAGCCCTAACCCCTCCGGTAATTTTACCAAAATTACCCAGCGGGTGCCGGTGCGCATCGCGCTGGATAACAACGACCCGCGCCTGCGTCCAGGGCTCATGGTGGAGGTCGCGATTAATGTCGCCCATTGAGCGCCAGGCCGAACGCTTTGGCCCGGCCTACCGCTGGCTGGCCACCGGCACCGTCATGCTGGGCACCATTGCCACCACCGCCACTGCCACCATCGTCAATGTAGCGATGCGCGATATCATGGGCGCGTTCGGGTTGGGGCAAGACCAGGTGCAGTGGCTTTCGACGGCGTTTCTGGCCGCCATGACCGCCACCATGCTGATGACCGCCTGGGCGCTTGAGCGATTCGGCTATCGCCGTACCTTTGTCTGTGCCATGGGTGTATTTATCGTCGGCAGTCTGTTGGGGTTTGCCAGCGGCAGCGGCGCCGAGGTGATTTTGGCACGGGTTTTACAGGGGAGCGCGTCGGGCATCGTCCAGCCGCTGGCGATGGTGGTAATGTCGCAGGTCTTTCCCCCGTCCCAGCGCGGCAGGGCGATGGGCATTTATGGCGTCGGTATTGTGCTGGCGCCGGCGCTGGGCCCGACGGTCGGCGGTTTGCTGGTCGATCAGTACGATTGGCGCGATGTTTTCCTGGTGGTGGTGCCATTTTGCCTGGCCGGCATGGCGGCGGCGCTGTTCATCATGCCGACGCGGGACGAGGACAGTCAGGCGGTGCCGCGCCGTTTTGACGTCACGGGGTTTTTATTGCTGGTTTGCGCGTTGACGACATGGCTGACGGGGTTATCAAACGGCCAACGCGAAGGGTGGAATGCCTTTTTTATCCTGGCGCTGTTCACGCTGGCGCTGTTGTCGGCGGCCGGTTTTATTCTCTGGGAGCTGGTGACGCCGCATCCGCTGCTGAGCCTGCGGGTGTTCAGCAATCTCGGCTTTTCCGCAGGCTGCGTGGTGGCGTTCGCTCTCGGCGCCGGCATTTATGGGTCGACCTATATTATTCCGCTGTTTGTGCAAACGGTGCAGGGCTTCACGCCTACCCGTTCCGGGTTATTGCTGATGCCGGCGGGCCTGGTGCTGGGCCTGGTGTTTCCTATCGCCGGCCAACTGAGCGATAAATTGCCGCCGCACATCCCCGTAATGAGCGGACTGGCGCTGTTCGGCCTGTCGTGTTGGCTTTCCGGCGGGGCGGACGTGGACACGCCTTTCTGGACCATGGCCTGGTGGGTCATGCTGGGCCGCGTCGGTCTTGGCGTCATGCTGCCGGCGCTGAACGCCGGCGCGCTGCGGGCGCTGCCGCCGGACAAACTGGCGCAGGGGTCGGGGAGTTTAAATTTCGTGCGGCAGCTCGGGGGGGCGGTGGGCGTCAACGTGTTGTCGGTGGTGGTCGACAGGCGCACTACGTTCCACGGCGATGCGCTGGCCCAGGCGCTGACCGCCGCCAATGCCGCCGGCATGGAAGCCATCAGCCGGCTGGGGCTGCTAATGTCCCATTGGGGCAATCCGTTTGGTTACCCGCTGCGGGCCGGTATTCATCCCGGCGCGCTGGCCTGGCTGGAAAGCATGCTGGTGCCCAAGGCGCAGATGATGGCTTATCAGGATGGGTTTTATCTCGTCGCACTGTTCTTCTTCGCTGCGCTCGCGCCTGCTTGGCTGATGCGCATCAGGCGGCCGCGACCGGCAACGGCGCGTAAGACAAACCCGCTACCGCCGGCGCAATAACTTCCGGTCTGCCGCGGTGACGCGCAAAAAACGGACCGCTACCGCCACTACCTCGCCAACGACCGCGATGGCGCAAAAGGCGAGCGGAGCCTCGCCGGCTTATCTGGCCTCGCGGCGTCAGGCGCCTATCACACCGTTAGGGCGCGTCGGTCGCTCATCTGACCTACTCAGGTGATGCGCGCTTGATTTAACTAGACGATCAGTCTATATTCAAGCGATGCAACCGACCCCACCTTCCGCGCGACGCGGCCGGCCACGTAAAGTGGCGGCAGCCGACCCAGATACCCGTCAGGCGCTGATTCGCGCCGGCATCGCTATGCTGACTGAGCAGGGGTTCACCGCCTCGGGCATTGACGGCATTCTCAAGGCGGCTGGCGTACCCAAAGGCTCCTTTTACTATTATTTCCCCAGCAAAGCGGCGTTCGGCCAGGCGATCGTCGCCGGATACGGCGACTATTTCGCCGCCCGGTTGGCACGCTGTCTCACGCAATCAGATTTGACGCCGCTGGCCCGGTTGCAGGTTTTTATCGAGCAATCGGCCGCAGGCATGGCGAAATATGATTTCCGGCGCGGTTGTCTGGTGGGCAACCTCGGGCAGGAAATCGCGGTCCTGCCGGCCGGTTACCGTCAGCAATTAAGCGCCATCTTGCACGGTTGGCAGCGGCAGGTTGCCGATTGCCTGCGGTTGGCGCAGGCGGCGGGGGAGATTCATTTTCAGGCGGATTGCGCGGCACTGGCGGAATTTTTCTGGATCGGCTGGGAAGGGGCGGTCATGCGCGCCCGGCTGGCGGGCAATCGCCAGCCTCTCGATCGTTTCGCCCAAGGGTTTCTGGCCGGTTTGCCGCGCTAAATTTCAAGGCGTTGCGTCAAGCGACGTCGCCCATGTTCAAGGAGCCTCCATGTTTAACGCCATCGTGATTGAAAAAGACGACGCGGGCTACCGCGCCGGATTGACCCCCCTTGAGGACGCGCAATTACCGTCGGGGGATGTGCTGGTGCGGGTGGATTACTCCACCCTGAATTATAAAGACGGCCTGGCCATTACCGGACAAGGGCCGGTGGTGCGCCAATTCCCGATGGTGCCCGGCATCGATTTGGCCGGTACGGTGGAGCACAGTCGCCATGCGGAGTTTCGCGTCGGCGATCGGGTATTGCTGAACGGCTGGGGCGTCGGCGAAAAGCACTGGGGCGGACTGGCGCAAAAAGCCCGCGTGAACGGCGACTGGCTGATCCCGCTGCCGGAAGGGCTAGATGCCCGGGCGGCCATGGCGGTCGGCACGGCGGGCTATACCGCCATGTTGTCGGTATTGGCGCTACAGCGCCACGGTATCACGCCGGACAGCGGTAAGGTGCTGGTCACGGGCGCCAACGGCGGTGTCGGCAGCTTCGCCATCGCCTTTCTTGCCCGGCAGGGATACCAGGTCGTCGCCGCCACCGGCCGGTTAAACGAGGCGGAACATCTGCGTCGCCTGGGCGCAGCGGAAGTCATCGACCGCGCGCCGCTCAGCGTTCCGGGTCGTCCGCTGGCTCATGAGCAGTGGGCCGCGGCCGTTGACAGCGTCGGGAGCCATACGCTGGCCAATGTTTGTGCCGGATTACGCTATCAGGGCGTCGTGACGGCCTGCGGTCTGGCGCAAGGTATGGATTTTCCCGCCAGCGTGGCGCCCTTTATTCTGCGCGGCATTACCCTGGTAGGTATCGACAGCGTCATGCGCCCTGAGGCTGACCGCCGTGAGGCGTGGCAACGCATCGCCGAAGTTGTCGATACGCCGTTATTGGATCAGATAACCCGGGAAATTGGGCTGTCGGAGGTCATAGACACCGCCCAGGCGCTAATGGCGGGTAAGGTTCGTGGCCGCATCGTGGTCAACACCCAGCGCTAAACGGGCCTGCGCGGCGCGAAATAGACACCCGACCGACGCTATCGCTCAGTCGGGTGAGCCACGTTGAGTTAACGATTGAGCCGGTTGCTCTCGCCATTGTGATATCCCGGCCGGCAAAGTGAACCCTTCGACTACGCCATCAAAGAGATCGTTTCTACAACGTCCTCAAGGTCAACCTTATGACTACGCCATCAAAGAGTACGTTTCTACAACGTCCTCAAAGTTAACCTTTTGACTACGCCATCAAAGAGAACGTTTCTACAACGTCATCAATGTGAACCCTACGACTACGCTATCAAACAGAGTACTTCAACAACGCCATCCAAGCGAACCCTTCGACTACGCCATTAAACAGGGTACTTCAATAACGTCATCCATGTGAATTTTGGCGAGAAAACGGCCGAAATGATCTCTGTTAGTTGTTACTTTTGTGACGTTGTCACATAAACAATGTCGCAAACATGAAGCGGCGGTTATACCCCGTAAAGCATTAATAAATGTTAATGATGGGGAAAAAATCGGGATTTTACACTACACCTTATAACTCGACTCAACTCGGCAACCGGGACGCGACAGCGTCTACGATAACGGAGGAGCAGTAATGAAAGCAGTCGTTTACAACGGGCCGCGTGATGTGGCGGTGAAAACGGTACCGGATGCGCGGATTGTGAAACCGACCGACGTGCTGGTTAAGATTACCACCACAAATATTTGCGGCTCAGATTTACATATGTACGAAGGGCGGACCGGCTTTGAGCCAGGCCGGATTTTCGGCCACGAAAATCTGGGGCAGGTCATCGAGATTGGCAACGCGGTGGAGCGGGTGAAGGTGGGGGATCGGGTCTGTTTGCCGTTTAACATTGGCTGTGGTTTTTGCGAGAATTGCGAGCGGGGCCTGACGGGTTTTTGTCTCACCGCAAATCCCGGCGCCGCCGGCGCGGCCTATGGCTTTGCCGAGATGGGGCCCTGGGAGGGCGGCCAGGCGGAATTGCTCCGCGTTCCCTATGCCGATTTCAACTGCCTCATTCTGCCGGAGGATGCCGCCGAGAAAGAGGATGACTATGTCATGCTATCCGACATTTTCCCGACCGGTTGGCACGCCACCGAGCTGGCGGGTTTGCGACCCGGCGATAGCGTCGCTATTTACGGCGCCGGCCCGGTTGGGCTGATGGCGGCACACGCGGCGGTCATCAAAGGCGCATCACAGGTGCTGGTGGTGGATACCCATCCCGACAGGCTGGCGCTGGCCGAAAAACTTGGCGCCACGGCCGTCAACGCGGTGGGGGATGCCGCGGTGCAAAAGATCCTCGATCTGACCGACGGCCGAGGTACCGACTGCGGCTGTGAATGCGTCGGCTATCAATGCTGCAACAAACATGGGCATGAAGATAATGCCGCAACGATGAACAGCTTGGTGGCCTCTACGCGTGCCACCGGCGGTATTGGCGTGGTCGGCGTTTTTGTGCCGCAGGATCCCGGCGCCGCCAGCGAGCTGGCGCAGGCCGGCAAGATGCCGTTCGATTTCGGTAGTTTGTGGTTTAAAGGCCAGCAGATCCGCACCGGCCAGGCCAACGTGAAGGCCTATAACCGCCAATTGGCGCGGCTCATCCATCAAGGCAAAGCCAATCCCGCGGCGATTATCTCCCATAGGCTGAAATTGGCGGAGGCGCCGGCGGCTTACGGCCATTTTGACGAGCGCGCTGCCGGCTGGACCAAAGTCATTCTTAAGCCCTGACGCCGAGGTACCGCGCTACCGTCAGGCGAGGCAAATACGGTTGCGTCCCTCGCGTTTGGCCTGATAAAGCGCGGTATCAGCCCGACTCACCATTCTGGAAGGGGATTCATCGCCGCTCGCCGGCTGTCCCACATAAACGCCGATGCTCGGGGTGAGGCTACCGGTGGGGCTGGCCTGGTGCGCAATCGCCAGCCCGGTTATCGCCTCATACACCCGCTGTGCGACCTCCCGCGCGCCCGCCTCGTCGGTTTGCGGCAGCAGGATAATGAATTCCTCGCCGCCGTAGCGCGCTACCCGATCTCGGTGCCGCAGTGAAAGCGCTTTCAGCGCCTCGCCGATCCGTTTTAGGCAATTATCGCCGGCGACGTGTCCGTAGAGGTCGTTAAATTGTTTGAAAAAGTCGATATCCAGCAAAATAATGCCTAGCGCATCGTGGCTTAGCACCGCACGATTGAACTCGTCGGTGAGGGCCAGATCGAAATGGCGACGATTATACAGGCCGGTGAGTCCGTCGCGACGCGCCAAATGCTCCAGAGACCGGTTGAGCTTACGCAGCTCGCGCTGAGCGTGGCGCAATTCTTCTTCCACCCGCATGCGGCGGCGAATTTGACGAATAAACGAAATCGCCAACAGGCTGAGCAGCGCCAGAAAAATCACCACCAGAATCAAATGACTTATTGCATCTTGACGCCAGTCCACCAGCGCCTGATCCAGCGACATACCGGTGGTGATCGCGACGGGAAACTGCTGCAAATGAGTGAAGCTGTAGATTTTTTGCGCATCCTGGCCATTGAGGGCGCCCGTCATGACCCCTGAAGCCTGCTGGCCAATATGCTTTTGATAAAGCGGCGTTGCGGAAATCGAGCTGCCGATCGCCCGCTCGTTGTAAGGATGACGATAGAGTAGGGTGCCGTTGTTGAGCATCATCATCAAGGTGGAATCATCGTCTATCACGAAACGGGCGTAGAAATGGCGGAAATAGTCAATGACGACGCTTTCTAACAGTACGCCGGCGAAACTACCGTCGGGGCGATTAATGCGTAGCGAGACCGGTAAAATGAGCTCGCCGGTAAGCCGGCTGCGAATCACTTTGCCGATATGCAAATTAGCGTCATTGTGATCGCGGTGGTAGCGGTAATAATCGCGATCGGCGAAATCCGTATTGGCCGGCAAAACGTTGTCTGAGGTGGCAACCATATGCCCCGCGGCGTCATAGAGAAAAATGCCGTGTACCTGCGGCAGGGCGCGCATTTTGGCGGTGAAAAGCGGGTGTAATTGCCCCTGCTGCGCCGCAGCCAAACCGTCCTGAGCGATACGTTGGGCCAAATCGGTTAACAGGATCTCGGCCTGCATGAAAGTATCATTGGCATGCTGAGAAAGCGCCTGAGTCAAATTGAGAATATTGGTTTGGGAACGCGACAGCGCAAGCTGATAGGTATGGTAAAGATGCCAGCCGGTCAGCGAGACGAGCACCACGGCCAAAAACAGCGCGGAGGCGGCTACCTGAAGAATCAGCGAAAAACGAGGCGGCCCATCCAGCGAATCGGTATCGTCGTTGCGACGCCCGCGGCCAAAAAAATGTGTAAGTTTTAACATATGACCCGCGCGCAGCTCCCCGGCGAATTTGAAATACTTTCCCTCCCTCATGCAAGTATTTATGGCATTTCGCCGTTCGTCAAAATTATCGCTGTTGATATTCATAGGCGATGACAAACGCGCGCAGGGGAAGCAGGCGCTTGTCTGCGTTGCGCGGGTGACGCCCTCAGGTGGCGGTGCAGATAAAATACGGTGAATACAGCATGTTCAGCAGCAATGCGTTCTTATCGATCCTTTTCATCTGCGGTAAAAATGATGAACCGAGGGGCATCAGGATCTGGTCAGCAAGCCTTTTCGGCGTGTTGTCGAATGTGGAAATATTTTCCTTGGTGATGATAATCTCATAGAGATCTTTGTCATTTTTGAGCTGATAGCTGAAATGTTTGATGCGCTGCAGTTCATAAGTTTTATCGTTGGCGCTAAAAGTCCCATTAAGAATGTAAAAACCTTCCGCGGCGTTGGTAAAATACATGCGAACATCCACCACATAGCTGTAGGTGCCGGGAAAAGTATTGGCTTTCATCACCATCAACCCTGAGCAGTTGAAGCCTGATAGCGATTGCTTATGCTGGTGCAGATAAAAAAGAAAGCCCGCGATGAAGCACATCACCACAATCACGATGAGCCTTTTCATGTCTCGCTCCAATTGTAAAAGAAGAAATTTAAACAATTGGAAATCTGGCCATCCTCATCTTTACGACACTTGGCCATGAAAGTACGGACATTGATATTATCCTGGATAAGAGGATCGGGGATGAGCGTTTTAGAAAAAATGATGATGTAATTGTTTTTGCATTTTTCCACATTCCCTTTCATAGCTTCGGCGATCCGCAAACGGTAGTCCTCTTTTTCCAGGCCGGGAATGGGGTGGAAAGTATAAACTTTGCAGGTATTGATCTGGCTGAAGAAGTATAGTTTCTGATTATCATCATCTTCATAATAAATATACGCCATGACAACAGTCAGCAGCGTGACAATCACCATTAAAAAGGTCAGCGCACCATTGATATTTTTTCGCCCGCCGGTAAGCATGACGGGATGCGCTATTTCCACCGGGAATTCATTCACCGCGGGAATGCATGTCGCCTGGGTGATATCGTCGTCCAGCGTGCTTATCACCAGCTGATCATTTAATTTCAACCCGCGCTTAGGAATTGTGACTATCGCTGAGGCATCCAGCCCTAATGAGGTTAACCCCTTACGTATTAAACTAACCTGTTGATTTAAATTGCCATTAGACGGCTGTAGACCGTGGGCGCTCCAGACGCTGGCAAAGAGATGCTCTCGGGTCACCGGTTCGCCGGTCCCGCGATACTGAATAAGCTCCTCCAATACCCGGCCGGCGGAATTGGACAGTTTTACTGATGTATCGGCATCATCCACCAGCGTGAGAAGGTATTCGGTGGTATCAAACGCCACGGTTGAATTGATAATATACTTCATGGGCTACTCCATATTGACCAGCCTCTGGTCAATATTCATACCAGACGTTTTTGTTTATAGATGTACCTGTTAAAGAGAAGACCCTGCCTTTTCTGCGCATAATATCGTGAAGAGAATTCTAACGTTATGAAGGCCGCGAATTGGATAATTATCATATTTTCAGGATTATATCCTTGTTAACTCTTAAAAAGAGATTTTTTGTTTTAAAAATATCAAAAAAGTTTTAAAATCTAAAAAAACTAACAAAACCAGCACAAAAAACCTTAACTAGTCTGCGACCGCCCCTCATAAGCGACAAAAATAGAGAGTAATCCTTCAGGCTGCGAAATAATGAGGCGATTTAACCCTAATTTTAGCACTACATAGACAAATTGACGCTGTACCAAAAATTGCATAGCCACATTATTTCAGGTGCTATAAGGTTACTCAATCAGGTAAATAACGGATGCCGCATTCAGCGTACGGTGTAAGCGTTATCAAGCAAACGCCGGATGATCTTCTGTCGTCTATGGTTAATTCGCTTCGTTTTCTAAAACAGCCAATGGGAAATAGGGGCGGCGAGGACATAGGCGTTGGCGTGGAAAATTTATGGCGGGCTAAAGCGTGCCGCCGATAGCGATGGCATAAGCGTGTAACCCTTCCCACCGGCAGGCAGCGTCGCTTCGCGCGTAAGCCGCTGTTGCCCCCGCGCCGGCGCCTGCCGCCCTGGCCGCTTTGCACCGTTCAGGACACGCCGTCCATGCGCCGTTGTAAGCCGGGGGAACAGGGCGCCGCCGCACCGCGGCCCAGCGGGATGTTGTCGTGCAGCGGCCTGGGTCTGACGCTATGCGGGATAGGACCTGGGCTGGTTAGCGGATCGTCTCCAGGGGAGGGTAACAGCGTCTGCCTGCGCGGTGCGGGTGTAAGCGGCGAACGCAGCGAGCCGCATTCGCTCGCCTTGCCGCAGCATGGCTGAGGGGATCCACTGGAGATAGGTGGTTAGCGTAGTCAATCGTCCTGCGAGCTGGCTTTTAGTAGGGCAAGCGCGGCGCTGGCGTTTATCCCTCGTCACGACGCAATAAGCCAATTGGCTTGACGCCGTCATGGGGCTTTTTTTGCCTGCCGAAAGATCATTTTCGTTTCTGACGGGTTAATGACATTACGCCAAGTCGCCGTGTCCGAGCGCTGGCGCGATCCTGCGGAGTGAAACAGGCGTTGAAACATTGGCGGCAATAAGTTATTGAACTTGGTGTCGGCGCTAATAAGCCAAATACGCGTTGGCGCATATTCAAATATTATAATAAATGCAAAATAAATAGTTTTACCGCTATTTCTTATACCAGCGCTAAATAGAACAGCGGCAATGGGCAAGTCATATGAAAAATGCCCGCCGCTGCTGTCGCATTCAGTTACAATTTGGGCGGGTACGGCGATCAGTGGTTGCCGTGAAAAATCCGTTCGCTCTCTCCGTCCGCGTTAATGCGCACTGACCCGGTTGACGTCGGAGAATCGCTGGCGCGCACTGCATCGCGCGCCAGATGGTCATGGCCAGGAAGCCGGTTATTTTTGCAAAAGGAAGTGATATGTACGTTGACCTACAGGGGCGTTCGTGCCCAGCCTTGGCGCCGCGCGCGATGTCGCTGCTGGCGTTATTTGCCTGCGGTGTTGCCCCCGGCGCGCGCGCCGGGGAAATCCTTGCCGCCGAACGTGGCGTCCGTTTGGCGCAAGCGGTTTCGCCCACGGCCGCACGCGACGTCGACCCGATACCGGCGCTGACGCCCGCCGCCGAACCCGGCGTCCGTTCGGCACAGGCACCATTAGTACCAAAGGAGCGCGATACCCCCGCCGATTCCCCCGAGCAGGACGTCATTACCGTGACCGCCCCCAAGGGGTCCCCACTCTCGGTGTCTTTGGCGCCCAAAATACCGCGACAGCCCGTGCCCGCCAGCGACGGCGCCGATTACCTGAAAACCATTCCCGGTTTTGCGCTAATCCGCAATGGCGGCACCAATGGCGATCCGGTGTTTCGCGGGATGTTCGGTTCCCGGCTGCGCATGCTGGTGGACGGGGGAGAAATGCTCGGCGCCTGCTCTTCACGCATGGATTCCCCTAGCGCCTATATTTCCCCGGAAAGTTTTGACATCGTGTCGTTAACTAAAGGTCCCCAGACCGTCCTGTGGGGACCGGGCGCCTCCGCCGGCACCTTACGCTTTGAAAGGCTGCCGCCGCGCTTTGACGCGCCGGGGATGACGGTGCACGCCAGCGCGCTCGCCGGCTCAAGCGGGCGGTTAGACGAGAATATTGATGGCGCTTTCGGCAACGCGTCAGGCTATCTGCGCTTAATGGGCAATGTCTCCCGCGCCGGCGATTATCAAGATGGCGCGGGTCAGCGGGTCTATTCCGGCTGGCGTAAATGGAACAGCGATGTGGCGGCCGGCTTTACCCCGACACCCGATACCTTGATGGAGCTGACGGTGGGCCGCGGGGACGGCAATGCCCGTTACGCCGCGCGCGGTATGGACGGTACTCGCTTTGCGCGGGAAAGCATCGGCCTGCGCTTCGAGCAGCATGCGCTAGGCGAGGTGCTGGACAGCGTCGAAATGCGGGGCTGGTACCATTACACCGATCACGTTATGGATAACTCTGCCCGGCGCAGCGCGCAGCGCCTGTCGCGTCAAGGCGGCGCAGCATCCGGCAATTGGGTCCCTCTGCGCAGCAACGTTGACCGTTTGACGCTCGGGGGCCGCGGCATCGGCACTTGGCAATGGCAAGATGTACAATTGCAGGGCGGGGCGGACTTGCAGGTCAACCGGCACCGGAGAAAGGTTGGTGGCCGCTGGCAGGAGGACGCGGAATTTCAGGACAGTGGCCTGTTTGCAGAAGTCAGTTGGCGGTTCAGGCCGACGCAGACGTTGATAAGCGGCATGCGCCTTGAGCATACCGCGGCGCAGTACCATGGCGCGCGCGGCTCGGAGCGGCGCAGCGAGGTGTATCCCGCCGCTTTTGTTCGCCTGGAGCACCAGCCCGAGACGCTGCCGTTGATGACCTATGTCGGCGTGGGGTTAACCGAGCGGTTCCCTGACTATTGGGAACTCATTACGCTCAGAGCCGGTCGGGGCGCCGGGCAGGATGCATTCCACCGGCTCAAGCGCGAGAAAACCGCGCAGCTCGATTTCGGCGCGCATTGGCAACTGGCGCCGCTGGACGCCTGGGCATCGGGCTATATCGGCCAGGTGCAGGATTTTATCTTATTCCGCTATGGCGTTCCGCGCCCGAACGCCAGCCGGGCAGACAATATCGATGCCCGCATTTACGGCGGCGAGTCCGGGTTGGGTTACCGCTTCAATGAACGCTGGCGGCTCGAAAGCAGCCTGGCCTGGGCGTATGGGGAAAATCGGGATACGCGCCGGCCGCTGCCGCAGATCCCGCCGCTCGAGGGGCGGCTGGCGTTGACCTGGGACGCGGGAGACTGGAGCGCCACCGCGCTGTGGCGGCTAGTGGCGGCGCAACGCCGAATCGCGCCTAACGAAGGCAATGTGGTCGGTAAGGATTTTGACCGCAGCGCTGGCTTTGGCGTTATGTCGGCCAATATGGCTTGGCAGGCCGCCGCCAATATCAAAATCAGCGCCGGGGTGGATAATTTGCTCAACAGACGCTATAGCGAACACCTTAACCTGGCGGGCAACCGCGGTTTTGGCTACTCCGCGGATGCGCCGCTGCTGGAGCCGGGCCGCACGATCTGGGCCAGGGCCGGTGTAACGTTCTAACGCCAGGGCGATATGCGTCGCGTCGCGCTGGCACTTTGGCCGCCGGGGGATCTATCGCCGGGGAGTCTAGAATAACTTTTTAACCGTCAATTCAGCAGGTGCTACACTGTGAAGTTGCGCCCCTGCTTAAGGCAATGGCGGTAACGGCGGGTTGGAAGGCTGGCGCATGCCAGCCCTGACGCCTTTAGCCTGTTCCCATAAATCCATCAGCTGCCGCTCGGCATAAACGGCATTCCGGCGCCATGGGCAGCCGTCGGCGATGGACCGGCGTTGTGCGGCCGTTGCCATTTAGCGCCGCCGCGGTGTTGCTGATAACGTTGCCACCGTGGGTATCACTACGCCCGCCAATACGTCCCGCGCGGCCGGCGCCGTATGCTACCGTCGAGCGAAAACGTGTCGGCGCCGCCGAAAGCCAACGTTGAGCGAGAAAGATTTCGGCTGGTGCCGAAGGTCAACGTTGAGCAAGAAACACTCCGGCTGGCGCCGCCCGGCGTGACTGAGGAATTGATCGTACCGATCGTATCGGCGCTGCGATGGGTAAGCAGCGCGCACGACGCGCACAGGCTAGACGCGCGCAGGCTATATGACTTGACGCGGACCGGTGAGACGGTCCGCCAGCGTTTAGGGCTCATCAATAGGAGAGCATTATGTCCGCAGAAAAAATCCCCGTATGGTTTATCACCGGCTGCTCTACAGGGTTTGGCCGGGAGTTGGCGAAACGCGTATTGTCACGCGGCTGGCGGGCGGTGATCACCGCCCGCGATGTGCAGCAGGTCGCGACACTCGCGCAGGACGCGCCCGATCGCGCACTGGCGCTGGCGCTGGATGTGACCGATGACGCGGCGATCGCCAGCGCGGTCAAGGCGGCGGTCGACAAATTCGGCGCTATTGATGTCCTGGTAAATAATGCGGGTTACGGGTATCAAAGCGCCGTTGAGGAAGGTGTCGAGCAGGAAATCCGCGCGCAATTCGACACCAATGTATTCGGCCTGTTTGCCTTAACCCGCGCGGTGCTGCCGTTGATGCGCGCGCAGCGCCAAGGGTATGTCATCAATATCACCTCGGTGGCGGGGCTGGTGGGTTTCCCCAGTTCCGGTTATTACGCGGCAAGCAAACACGCCGTCGAAGGCTGGTCAGATGCGTTACAGGCGGAGTGCGCGCCGCTGGGCATCAAAGTGACCTGCGTCGAACCGGGTCCGTTCCGCACCGATTGGGCCGGGCGCTCTCTGCGCCAAACGCCGAGTATGCTGGCGGATTATGCCGATACCGCCGCGGCTCGGATGAAAACCACCGCCGCCAACAGCGGCAAACAGGCCGGCGATCCGGTGCGCGCCGCCGACGCAATGCTGGATCTGATCCTGCACGGGCGGCCACCGCGCCATCTGGTGCTTGGCGCCTGGGGATTCGAGACGGTGACCGGCAAATTACGCGAGCGGTTAGATGAAATGGCGGCCTGGCGCGACGTCAGCCTCGGCGCCGATTACCCGCAATAGGCACGCTGCACTGCGGCAGGCGCAACGCGCCTGGCGATCGGCGGCGGCCGTCCGTTTCGGCGCGAGATAACTGCCCTGGGCGATACGCCATGGCCGCGTTAACGCCGCAGGTAAACCTGCGGCACGCCATCATCTTCTTGGGTTTGTACGCGAAGATCGGCGTGATAGCAGGCGCGCAATTGCGCTTCCGTCAAGACCTCCGCCGGCGTACCGTTGGCGATAAGTCGCCCTTGCCGCAGCAACAGTATCCGATCGGCCCACAGCGCCGCCAGATTGACATCATGCAGTACGCAGCAAACGGCCAGCTCGCCCGCGCGGGTGAGTTGATACAACAGGCGCAGCAATGCCTGTTGGTGATAGAGATCCAGCGCCGAGGTGGGTTCATCGAGAAACAGCCATCCCGCCGGTCCGTCCTGCCGCCACAATTGCGCCAGCGCCATCGCCAGGCGCACCCGCTGCTGCTCACCGCCGGACAACCGGCGGAACTCCCGCTGCGCCAACATCTCGCAGCCGGTCAGCGTCATTACCTCTTCGAGCAAGGGCGCGCTGGGCGTGCCGGGCCAGGGCGCGCGCGCCATCGCCAGCACCTCATTCACCTTGAAGGGGAACGCCACGCCACCGTGCTGCGCCATCACCGCCCGCCGGCGCGAAAGCTGGGCGGCCGGCCAGGCGGCCAGCGCGCGACCCTGCAATCGACACTGTCCCTGGAGTGGGTCGAGATAGCCGCTCAACATCCGTAAAAGGGTCGATTTACCGGCGCCGTTGGGGCCAATCAGGGCCACCATCTCACCCGGCGCCAATGTCAGCGAGACGGCCTCGATCAGCAGGCGCCCGCCAACGCGGTAATGAAGATTGTCGGCGCGGAATAACGACTCAGACACCGGCCGCCTCCCGTCTGCGCAGGATCAACCACAAAAACCACGGACCGCCCAACAGGCTGGTCAGCAGCCCTACCGGCATCTCCGCCGGGGCCACGGCGGTGCGCGCTACCGTATCCGCCAGCAGCAGCAATATGGCGCCGGCAAGGGTCGCGCCGGGCAACAGCCAGCGGTGATCGGCCCCGAGCGTCATGCGAATCAGGTGTGGCACCACCAGGCCAACGAAGCCGATCACGCCGCTGACCGCCACCGCCGCCGCTACCAGCAGTGCGCTCGACAACAGCAGACGGCGCTGGGTTCGTTTGACGTCCACGCCAAGGTAATGCGCCTCTTCCTCACCCAGTTGGAGCACGTTGAGCGCGGTGGACAACCGTTGCACCAGCAGCGCCGCGGGCAATATCAGCGATGCGGCGGCGGCCACCGTCGGCCATTGGGCCTGACCGAGACTGCCCATGCCCCATAATGACAGTTGGCGCAACTGCTGGTCGTTGCTTAACCAGGAGAGCACGCCGGTCGCCGCGCCGCATAAGGCATTGATGGCGATGCCGGCGAGCAACAGACGCGCCAGACCGGCGCTGAAACTGCTCAAAGAGAAAATCACCACGGTCACGGCGAGGCTGCCGATAAAGGCCGCCGCCATCGATGAGTAGAGCGCGAAAATCGGCGTCAGCGTAACGGGCAATACTACCGACATCCCGACCGCCAGCGCCGCGCCGCTGCTAATGCCGAGCAGCCCAGGATCGGCCAGCGGATTGCGAAACAGCCCCTGCATCACCGCGCCGGAGAGCGCCAGCGCGGCGCCCACCAGCAGCGCCAGCGCCACCCGGGGCAGCCGTATACTGAACCAGATTTGCCAGAGCATGCCGTCGCCGGGGCTGTGCCAGACATCGGAAAGCGTGAGCCGCATAGCGCCGAATCCCGCCGCGGCCACGGCTAATGCCAGCATCAGCGCCAACATCATTCCCAAAATGAGCAGAGGTTTAGTCGCGCGCATAGGGCTCAGGGCTGCCTGGCCGCGGCCGTGCGCAGCTTGACTATCGCCGCTGGCGTATCCAGACCGAAACCCAGCAGCGCCATATCGTCCAGCACCAGCAGCCGGTGATGTTTCCCCGCCGGCGTCATCGCCAGTCCCGGTAATTGCCAGACTTTCTGCTCGCCGCCGAGAGTTTTTACCCCGTCAGCGGTCAGCAGCACCATATCCGGCGCGCTGGCGATGATGCCCTCCGCGGATAGCGGCTGATAACGGCTGAAGCTCTGCATGGCGTTTTCCAGCCCGGCGGCGCGAATAGCCGCATCTGCGGCGGTATCTTTACCGGCGGCCATCGCCGACATGCCGCTATGGCTAAGAATGAAGAGTACTTTGACCGGCAGCGTGCCGGCGGGAATGGTGTTCAACTGCTCATGCAATTGGGCAATCAGTTTTTCGCCCTGCGGCGTGCGGTCCAGCGCGCCGGCGACGGTTTGAATTTTGCGGTCGATGGCGCTTAGGGAACTCTCGCCCGGCACGCTGACCACCCGTACCCCGCTATCGGCCACCTGCTTGAGGGCCAGCGACGGTTTGGCCAGCTCGCTTGCCAGCACTAGGGTCGGGCGCAGAGCCAGAATGCCCTCCGCGTTCAATTGCCGCAGGTAGCCGACATCCGGTAAGCGGCGCACCTGATCCGCGGGCTGAAGACTGGTACTGTCGCGCGCCACCACCTCCGCACCGCCACCCAGGGCAAACGCGATTTCGGTCACATCGCCCCCGATGGTAACCACCCGCTGTTCGGCCAGCAGCGTAAAGGGCATGGTGAGAAGCGCCAGCGCCAAACAACCTCGCGCGGCGAGGTTCGGCACCGCGCGCCGGAACCTCACCCGCAGCCGATGAACGGCCGAAAGGCGTGGGCGGCGCGGCACCACGCCGCTGTGCGGTTGAGGGCGCGGCGCGGGTATTGCGCGCGCGGTCAGCACCGTTATTACCCTGTTCTTGTTCATAGGATGATCTCCGTGTAAAAAGGGCGAGCGCGTGGCGCCGCCGCGCCGATGCCGGTGAGATTATCCGTCACCGTGGGCATCAAGTGTGGCACCTGGCGCTGCCGGGCGGCAAGCCGCCGTAAACGGTCAAGTGAGGATTGCGTCACGACATCCGAGTTGAAAGAATGATAACGCCTGACGCGGGTTTTCCACTGCCGCCAGAAAAATCGCCCGACGCGGGCTTTCCGCTGCCGCCAGAAAAAACGCCCGACGCGGGCTTTCCGCTGCCGCCAGAAAAAACGCCCGACGCGGGCTTTCCGCTGCCGCCAGGATAAACGCCACGTGCGGCCTCTCGGGCGCAGGCACAGCGGTTGTGCGCGCAGGTCGGTAGACCGGCGGCGGCAGGATAACGCTCTGGCGTAAACGGCGTGACTCATGATAGGCGTTAACGGTCTCTAATTGGGCGGGACGATAGCAAGGCGTCGGTCCCGGCTCTTGGCCGTCTGCCGCCGCGAAAGGGGACCGCAATCCCTTTAGCAGGAACAATAATACGAACTATTATCGTTATCAATATCGAACTGTGATTTTTTTGCTTAAAAGGCATGTAAAATAGAGGGTTATACGGGAGCTCGCCTATCGCGTTGAACCCGCTATGGCGTCTCTCGCGACGGGAAAAACAGCGTAAAGCGCGTTAGGCGATCCTGGCTTACCACCGCGCAGTGGCCGTGATGCAGCTGCATAATGCTGCGCACGATAGAAAGCCCCAGACCGCTGCCGGTGGCAGAATCGTGGCGGGACGCATCCACCCGATAGAAACGGTCAAAGATTCGCGCCTGCTGCGCCGCGGCGATGGTGTCGCCGTGGTTCTCCACCGACAGCGTCACGCCCTCGCGCTGCGTTTGGACACTTACCCGGATGGTACTGCCGCTTTGTGCGAAGCGGATCGCATTGGCCAGCAAATTGGCGAGCGCGCGCCGCAACAGGTCGCCATCGGCCCAGAGGGTGCCCTCCGTGGGATAGACCATTGTCAGCTGACGCTCCTCGGCCGGCCCCTCAAAATAGTCCGCCAGCGGCGGCAACACCGTCGCCAGATTTACCTGTTCGCAATGGATCGCTTGGCTGGCGTCCTGCGCCTGCGCCAGAAACAGCATGCTGTCAATCATGCGCGATAATCTCAACAGCTCTTCAAAGTTGGATCCCAGCAGCGTTTCATAGTATTTGAGGCTGCGCGCCTGCGTCAGCGCCACCTCCGTTTGCCCGAGCAGGTTGGCAATCGGCGTGCGCAGATCGTGGGCCATATCGGCCGACACCTGGCTGAGCTGCTGAAAGCTGGTTTCCAACCGGTCGAGCATTTGATTGAAGGCCGCCACCAGCGCCAGTAGCTCCCGCGGTACGTGATGTGGCCGGATGCGCCAGGCCAAATGGCGCACGTCGATGGCGGCGGTTTCCTGCGCCAGGCGATGCAGGGGGCGCAGCCCGCGTCGGGTCAGAAACGCGACGCTGAGCGCGGCAATGGCGGTGGCGACGATGATCAGCAACAGCATTTGGTGGCGGTAACCCGCCAGCGTGCTGGTACGCTCCGTCATGAGCCTGCCGGTAATAATTTCCACTTCACCCGGGCCGTTGCGCGTTTTCGCCAGGGCGGAGGCGGAGATAAACGGCGTGCCGTCGCGCGCAAGCTCGTGACGCACATTTTTCAGCGCCAGCGGCTGCTGGGCGGGCACCGCGGGGATGTCCGGTATGGTTGCCTTGCCGGGATTGACCTCAATAAGCGGCGGTTGACCGGGAAAGCGCAGCACCAGCAGCGACTCGGTATTGCCGAGCATATTGGCAAACAGCCGCGGCTTGGTACGAATGAGCTCCAGCACATCCTCGTTGAGCAACAGGGTGCGGATCTGATCCATCCGGTTCAGCAGGGCCGCATCGTCACGCACGCTGATTTGTTGCGCCAGCGATTGATACAGCGCCATCCCCGTCAGGATCATGACCAGCAGCACGGTAGTGGAAATCAACAGCGACAGGCGCGCGGTCAGCGACAGGCTTTTCATGGCGTATCGTCGCCCTCGCAGCGGTAGCCCACGCCGTGCACGGTATGGATCAGGGGGTGAGGGAAAGGTTCGTCGACTTTTTGCCGCAGACGGCGCACGGCCACATCTACCACATTGGTATCGCTATCGAAATTCATATCCCAGACCCGCGAGGCTATCAAGGTACGGCTCATCACCTGTCCGGGATTGGACATTAGCAATTGCAGCAGGTTGAACTCTTTATTGGTCAGATCGATTCGCCGGCCGGCCCGCTCCACGCGCCGTTTGGCGATATCCAGCCGCAGGTCGGCCACCGCGAGAAGCTCTTCACGTTTCACCTGCATGCCGCGCCGCAGCGCGGTACGGATGCGGGCGAGCAGTTCGGCAAAGGAGAAAGGCTTGATGAGGTAATCGTCCGCCCCCAGCTCCAGCCCTTTGATGCGGTCGTCGACGGTGCTTTTGGCGGTAAGAAAAATCACCGGTGTATCCAGCAGAGAATCCAGCGTTTTCATGACTTCCCACCCGTTAACCTCCGGCATCATCACGTCGAGCAGTATCAAGTCGTAATGGTACTCCTGGGCCATAAACAGCCCTTCGCGGCCGTCGCTCGCGACATCAACGACATAACCGGATTCGGTCAAACCGCTGCGCATATATTCCCGTGCTTTGGGCTCATCATCAATGACCAGTATTTTCATCGTTCACTCCGTCGCAGCAAGGGAATAGTGCGCAGCGGGGGATCATTTCACCGCCTGCGCGGCGGCCTGCTCGATCAATGCCGCCACCTCTTTAGGATGGGATTCATACACCGAATGGCTGGCGCCGGCAACTTCTACCGTATGGCTTTTGGCGCGTTGAGCATACATCCGTTCTAAATCCGGATTGATGATTTTGTCCGCTTTGGCGACCATGTACCAGCTGGGTTTGGTTTTCCAGGCCGGGTTGTCGATGGTCGTGGAGAAAATACCGGCGGCGGTGGGCATCTGCGCCTGCGCTTCAAATTTAGCCTGTTTGGCGGGCAGATCCGCCGCGAAGTCACCGGGATAATTGGCCGGCGCCAGCATCATAAAACCATCCGGCGTTTTCACATACGGATGCGCGCTATTGGGGTATTTTTTGCCGTTACCGCCGCTCGACTCGCCGACGTCCAGCGCATGGGCTGCGATATACACCAGGCCCGCCACGTGCGAATCATTGCCCGCTTCGCTGATGATCGTACCGCCGTAGCTGTGGCCCACCAGGATGACGGGGCCGTCCTGCTGGTCCAGGACGCGTTGGGTGGCGGCGACGTCTTCCTTGAACGAAGTCAGGGGCTCCTGCACCAGCGTCACCTTATAGCCATCTTGGGTAAGAATGTCATAGACCGGGCGCCAGCCGGCTCCACCGACAAAGGCGCCGTGCACCAGGACGATGTTTTTTACGTTTTCGGCCTGCGCTGCGGTGCTGACGCCCGCCATCAGACAGACGGTGGAAAGGGCGATGATCTTGATGGATTGACCGAGGGTCAGTTTCATGGCGTGTTCCTCTCGTGAGTAAGTATAGGTGTTCATTGCATAGAGGAGTGTAGGCGGGTGAAACTGACCGCGGCATGAGCGAGTTATGACAAAAGTATGACGTCGCCGGCGGCCGATAGTGCAGAGCGGCCCGGAGCAAACCCGAGACTCACCGGCGGCAGGTGCGCTGTGCCGCCGGCGTCAACGCACCTGCGCCGGACGGCGACGCGTAATGTGGGCCAAGCGTGTGCGCCGGGTTGCGACAGGGCCGCGCCGTCGGCCGTCTTAGCCCAAATTAATGAGGCGGAACGTGGCGCGGTAACGACGAAATGCCCAAATACACAGCCCCAGGCCCAGCAAGGCAATCAGGGCGCCCACCAGACCGATGTCGTCCATCGAGAGAAACAGGCTGACCTGATTACCCAGCAGCGCGCCGGCGCCGATACCTAGGTTAAAAATGCCGGAAAACAGCGCCATCGCTACATCGGTGGCGTCCTGTGCCATACCGAGCACTTTCACCTGCAAACTGAGGGCGAGGGCGGTCATGGCCATTCCCCAGAGCACGCACAACAGCACAATGCCGACATTGTGCGGCGCCAGCGGCAACAGCAGGAGCAGGCACACCATCAGGCAGGCAATGACGCCCACCAGCAACGCGGTGGGATGGCGGTTGCCCAACAGGGAAAATAGCAGGCTGCCGAGGATACCGGCGGCGCCGAACAGCAGCAGCAGCATGGTGGTAAAGTTTTCGCCGGCGGCCGCCACGCGCTGCATGAAGGGTTCAATATAGCTATAGGCGGTATAATGGGCGGTGACCACCACCACGGTAATCCCGTAAATGCTGACCAGCGCGGGGCGGCGAAACAATTCCGGCACGCTGCTCAAAGAACCGGAATGGTTGCTCGGCAAACGCGGCAGCAGGCGCCATAGCAACAGCATGATCGCCAGCGCGGTGATGCCAATAATGCCAAAGGTAATACGCCAGCCCAAATATTGGCCGATAAGCCTTCCCAACGGGAGCCCGAGTACCATCGCCAGCGCGGTCCCGGTGGTCAGCAGGCTGAGCGTTTGCGCCGATTTCCCTTTCGGACCGACTCGAATCGCCAGCGAGGCGGTAATCGACCAGAACACCGCATGCGCGAGCGCCACGCCGATGCGCGAGCACATCAGCACCCAGAAATTCCAGGCGAAGGCGGTGAGGACATGGCTTGCGATAAACAGCGCGAAGGTGCCCATCAGTAACGCACGCCGCTCCATCTTATTGGTCAGCAGCATTAGCGGGAGCGACATCAGCGCGACCCCCCAGGCGTAGACGGTGATGATTAACCCCACCTGGGCCGGCGTCATGGCGAAGCTGTCGGCGATAGCGCTGAGAAGTCCCACCGGTACAAACTCGGTGGTATTGAAGATAAAGGCCGCCAGCGCCATGCATAGCACCCGTAGCCAGGCTCTTGAGCGGCTGGTGCGTGGCGTAAACGGCGGGCGGGCCCTGGAACGGCGGGAGGAATGGGTCGTTTGCATTGCGATGACAGCCAACAAAGTAGAAATGAGCGGAAAGCACCGGGCGCCCTGAGGTGCCGTCGTGGGCAGCGGGGGCCGACAACGCCCGGCTGCGTGATGACAGTTTACTCTGGATCTGTGATCTGTGCCGCTTTTTTTAGCCGGTTTTCGCTGATCCCCGCCCGCCGTTTAGGCCAGCACCAACCGTTTGATTTCCTGTAAAGTGGAAATACCCTCCATCGGACCCTTACGCGATACCGCCAGCGCGCCGCTGGCGTTAGCATAGGTCAGCGCCTCGCTTACCGGATAGCCGGCCAATAGCAGACTGACAAACGTCGCGCCGAAACAATCGCCCGCGCCGGTGGGGTCCACCAGCGGCGTCTGGTAGCCCGCCACATGCAGCTCGCGCAGCTCGCCCCGCAGCCGCTGGTAATGGCTGGCGCCGTTACCGCCGCGTTTGATGGCGACATGCTGCACCCCTCCCGCCAGTAGGTCGGCCACGATGGCCGCTTCCGATTGATTGCGGCCGTGGGCGAAGTAGGGCATCTCCCCTTCGCTGGGCAAAAAGATGTCGGTATATTCCAGGATATAGTCGAACGCCTGACGCATTTCGGGGATATTCATCATCTCCTTGCGAATATTGGGATCGAAGGAGACGGTTCCTTGATTGGCCTTCACTATCTGGATCACTTTGCGCATGGCGTCAATAATACGAAACGAAAACAGCGACGACCCCATGATATGAAAGTGCTGGCAGCGTTCAAGCAGGGCGGGTTGAATATGATCCGGGGAAAGAAAGCCGCAGGCGCTGCTGGGAATATTAAAAATGAAATCCCGCTCGAGAGGGGTACGATAGCTGACGAAGGCGGTGCCGGTGGGGGCTTTGTCCACCCGGGTTATCCCCTCGGTAGCCACGCCTTCCTGGCGCAGCCGCTCAATATTAAGCTCGCCGAAATCGTCGTTGCCGACGCAGCCGAACAGCAGCGAACTGAAACCCAGCCGGGCGACCTGCGCGGCGAAAATGGCGGGCGCGCCGCTGGGATAGGGGCCGAGGAACTCCCCGGGCCGGGTAAAGCCCTGGTTGTAGTTTTTACATAAAAATTCCACCAGTAACTCACCCATGGTGCAGATGCTCACAGACATAGCGTCCCCTTTAATCCCCAGTAGAATCCCGATTAGTCCAGGTAAAACACTCATTATTGCTGTAGCGGATAATGAAATCCGACTCGAACAACTGCTGTTGATAAAATCCATTCACCGCGCCGCAGGTCACCAGATTGTCCAACTGGGTCAATTGGCCGGCCGGCGCGTGATTGCCCTCGGGCGGCGGATAACCGGTGACCAGCAGGGTTTTCATCTGCGCCATATCGAGCACCCGCTGATAATGCGGGGCCAACTGCGGCAAATCGCCGCTGAGCGCGCCGGTGGCGTCCAGTGAAGTGGCCTGCAAAATACAATGGGAGAGCGTGTAATGTTGCACGACGCTGTCCAGCGTTTTGCCGGCCAAAACGTGACGATTACGGATCATTTCGCTGCCTGCCAGGATCACTTCGCCATCGATAAACTCATCCGCCAATAGGGCATGCTGCAGGTCGTTTACAATGAGCCGCAGCTTTTTCCGACCGCTCAGCAAGGGGATGACCTTGCGGGTAATGGCGCCGTGCCCTAGAAACAGGGTATCCCGATCGGCCACCAGGCGCGCGCAATGCAGCGCCATCTCCAGCTCAGCGGCACGGTTGGGTACTGCGCCGACCGGCGGCGCGACAGCCTGCGACGCGGTGGCGGCGGCGGTGGAAATGGCCCCGCCGAACGAACGTTTTAAATATCCCTGCTGCTCCAGGTAAGCCAAATCGCCGCGGATAGTGACGCCGGACACGCCCAACTGCTCACAAAGACTCTCGACCCGGATTTCTCCCTGCTTTCGTACAATCTCAGCGATTTTCAGTCGCCGCTTCAGTAAGTTGGATGATTTTCTCGGCACGTTGCCATCCTGGATAAGCGGTAAATAGCCTCACTATAGTCCGCAAACTTTTCAATTGAAAGTTTCAGGCAACCCAGACCGGCGCCCGCACGGGCGCGGTAAACGGCCCGACCGGCACGCGCCGTCGTCGACGATGGCTTCCCGCGCGGCGCATGGCGCGCGGCGGGCAAGGTAAATTAAAAGTGAAATTAATAATAAACCTTAATAATCATTATGTTAACCTTAAATAATTGTACCATTGCCCTTGGCGGGACAACAGCCTTTTTAACGCGCAGAGTGAGAGACCGGACGGGGAAAAGGCAAATAGACCGAATAGCGACTAACACTTTCGTTTTACAATAACTATTATTTACGTTTTGTAAGTATTGTGCTTAAATTTGATCGCTGTCACGCCATTTTTACGACCTAACCTCTATATTAGGTTATAATTTGAAGGTTATTATAATTCCCTTGCAGCTTATAAGAAACGGATGGCGGTGAAGAACGGGAAAGTAGGGCTTTTGCGCTAACCGCTCACGCCGCCCTTGGTTAAGGAGAAAGCGATATGCCTGTTATCTCCAGCAAATACTTGCTGCTGAAAGCGCAACGTGAAGGGTATGCGGTACCGGCGTTTAATATACACAATCTTGAAACGTTGCAGGTGATCGTGGAAACCGTGGCGGCGCGGCGTTCTCCGGTCATTCTAGCCGGAACGCCCGGCACGTTCACCTATGGCGGCACCGCGAATCTGGTCATGATCGCCCGCGCGCTCGCCGCGGAATATCAACTGCCGCTGGTGATGCATCTGGATCATCATGAAACGCTGGCGGATATCAGTGCGAAAGTGCATGCCGGTATTCGCTCGGTGATGATCGACGGCTCGGCGCTGTCGTTTGAGCGCAATATCGCGCTGGTGCAGTCGGTGGTGGCATTCAGTCATCGTTTTGATGCCAGCGTCGAGGCTGAATTGGGACGGCTCGGCGGTCAGGAAGACGATGTGATGGTGGCGGCGCGCGATGAACTGTTTACGTCGCCGCAAGCGGCGGCGGAATTCGTCGACCGTACCGGTATCGATTCTCTCGCCGTGGCGATCGGCACCGCCCACGGGCTGTATAAAGCTGCGCCGCAGCTGGATTTCGCCCGGCTGGAGCAGATACGCCAACGGGTGAGCGTGCCGCTGGTGCTGCACGGTGCGTCCGGTCTGGCGGACGAGGATATTCGCCGTGCCATCGGTCTGGGGATCTGCAAGGTCAATGTGGCTACCGAGCTGAAAATGGCTTTTGCCGGCGCTCTGAAAGCGTATCTGCTTGCGCATCCCGACGCCACCGATCCGCGCCATTATATGCCACCGGCGAAACGGGCGATGAAAGGCATTGTCGACAAGGTGATTACACTTTGCGGCAGTGAAGGCAAAAGTTAACCTTCGAGCCGTGAACGTCATGGCGTCAGGTCGGGAATTCCCACTCCTGTAGCGCCTTCAATACGCTGACAGCGGAAATAGCGGGGATATGACATTCCTTTTCCCGGTACTAATAATGGAAGGGACTGCGCTGGGCTTAGCCAATGGTGGGATAACGGGCAATGTGCCAACGGGGTTTTCGCGGCGAGCGTCGGTCGCATTATTATTTGAGTAACGAATGAATTCGCTTACATATAAAATAAAATGATAAAACCAATAATAAAAATAAAATAATTTTGGCTATTGGCTATTGGCTATTGGCTATTGGCTATTGGCTATTGGCTATTGGCTATTGGCTATTGGCTATTGGCGATTAGCTACAGCAATTGATAATTGGCTACCGGTAAGCAAACAGCGACAGCCGTTAATCGGGGGCTGACGTTTTTCATTCCTGCGCGTGCGTCACGCGCCTAGGGCGGCCGGCCAGCGCGGCGGTTTGCCGGATGATGGGGTGTGCCGAGTAAGGTTTAGTCTCAAGACGGCCGGCCCGCTGGCCGGGCCTATCTCCTGGAGTCACGGCGTCATGCTGTGGCTGAATCGTCGCGTACCCTGCGGCGCTAACGACATTGAGGTCTAAAAACATGAAGCAAGCTACACTTATCGGCGCTCTGCTGGCGGCGTCTTTATCGCTATTATCGCATTCCGCGCAGGCAAAACACTATCAACTCGGCGCCTCGCTGCTAACGCAGCAACACCCGTTTTATATTGAATTGGCGAACGCCATGAAAGCGGAAGCGCAGCGAGAGGATGTAACACTTAATATTTCAATTGCCAATCAAGATCTCAATAAACAATTATCGGACGTTGAGGATTTCATCACCAAAAAAGTTGACGCGATTATTATTTCGCCGGTGGATTCGCGCGGCGTTCAGGCGGCCATTATCAAAGCGGAAAAAGCCGGTATTCCGGTAATTAGCGTCGATGTCGCCGCCGAGGGGGTACCGGTCATTACCCATGTCGCGACCGACAATTACGCGGGCGGCGTGGCGGCCGGCCGGCTGATGGGGAAATTGCTGAACGGCAAAGGCAACGTGGCCATTATTGATTACCCGGCGTTGCAGTCGGTGGTCGCGCGGGTTGAAGGCTTCAGAAAAGGGTTGGCCGACACGCCGGCGATAAAGATAGTTGCCGTGCAGCCGGGCATCACCCGCGCGGAAGCGTTGACTACCGCGCAAAATATTCTTCAGGGTCATCCCAATCTGGACGGGCTGTTCGGTTTTGGCGACGACGCGGCGCTGGCGGCGGTGATCGCCGCGAAATCGGCGCGTAATGATCGCATCAAAATCATCGGCTTCGACGGCATGCCGGAAGCGCGCAAGGCGGTGGACAACGAGCCCACTTTTGTCGCCGTCATCCAGCAGTATCCGGATCAAATGGGCAGTAAAGCCGTCGCGGCGACGGTCGATTATCTCAACGGCAAAACGGTGCCGAAAACCATTGCCGTAGCCCCCGGGATTTATCAGAAACACTGACGGCAACAAGCGTCCGGCGTCGGCCGGGGCTTACGCGGTTCGGCCAACGTCTTTCGCGGCGTTTTGGGTGACGGGCCGCGGTTTTGGCGCGAGCCGCGCATCGGCTGAATGATGATGCGGTGCGGGCAACGTCTTTTTGATCGCCTCGGCATGACGGGCCGCCGCTTTGCTTGGCGCCTGGGGCGAGTTCAGCAACCGGAGAGCAAGATGTCGGATATTCAGCTGGAAGTGCGTGATATCGCGAAACGTTTCGGCGCCGTGGCGGCGCTGGACAGCGTCAGCATGACGCTACGCCGCGGCAGAGTTCATACGCTGCTCGGGGAAAACGGCGCCGGAAAATCGACGCTGATGAAAATCCTCGCCGGTCTTTATGCCCCGGACCGCGGGACGCTTCTCTTTGACGGTCGTCCCGTAACGATACGCAACCCCGCGCACGCTCGCGCGCTGGGCATCGCCACCGTGTTTCAGGAACTGAGCCTCAGCAACAATATGACGGTGGCGGAGAACATCTATGCCAACCATGAGCCAGCACGCTGCGGTTTTATCCGCGATGGCCAAATGGTGGCCGACTGCCGGCGGTTGCTGACGACACTAGGCATCGATACCGACCCTTATCAGCAGGTGGGGGCGCTATCGCTGGCGCAACGGCAGTTGGTGGAAATTGCCAAAGCGCTCAGCTTTCCGGCTTCGGTGGTGATTATGGATGAGCCGACGTCCTCGTTAAGCGACGGCGAAGCCGGCATTTTATTCGGCATCATCGACCGCTTAAAGGCGCGAGGCTGCGCGGTGGTGTATATCTCCCACCGCATGGATGAAATCATGCGTGTGTCGGATGATATTACGGTATTACGCGACGGCGCCTTTATTGCGACCCATCAGCGTGCCCAAACGACAATTGCACAATTGATTGCGCAAATGGTCGGCCGGGAAATGAAAAACGTCTTCCCACCCCGGCTGGGCGCCGGGCCGGATCCCGGCGCCGTGCCGCTGCTTGACGTGCGACATCTTAGCCATCCGGGACAATTTTCCGATATCAGCTTTAGTGTCCGGGCGGGGGAAGTGCTGGGGTTCTTCGGCCTGGTGGGCAGCGGTCGCAGCGATGTGATGAAAGGGATTTTCGGCGTGACCCGCTGCGATGGCGACATCGTGATGGCGGGTAAACCGGTGGCTATTCGCTCACCCGGCCAGGCTATTGCGCAGGGTATCGCGTTCGTCACCGAAAATCGCAAAGAAGAGGGGCTGGTACTGAGCCATGACGTCAATCTTAATTTGCAGCATATCGCTTTTCAGCATGCCGGCCCGCTGATTAACCGCCGCCGGGAGCGGCAGACCACCCGGGAGGCGATAAGGCGCATGAGGATCCGCGTCAGTTCCCCTTATCAGCGCACCGGCACGCTGAGCGGGGGCAATCAGCAAAAAATCGTGCTGGCGAAATGGTTGCAAAAAACCCCACGGGTATTGATTCTCGATGAGCCGACGCGGGGCGTCGATGTGGGCGCGAAATACGAGATCTATCAGACCGTGCGTCAATTGGCGGCCAACGGCACCGCTATCGTGTTTATCTCCTCCGAACTGCCGGAGGTCATGGCGCTCAGCGATCGCCTGGCGGTCATGCGCGCCAAACGCATCGTGGACATTTATCCCACCGCGAACTTAACCCCGGCCCAGGTCATTTCCGCCGCTACAGGAGTCGCCTAAATGAGTGACAAAGCTCTCCTTTCCCCCGGTCACCAGCGCGATGGCGCCGGCGCCGGTTTTATCCGCGCCGCGAAACAGTATGGCGGCATTGTGGGCGGCCTGGTGGCCCTGGTCCTGTTGTTCAGCCTGTTGAGCGACAGTTTTTTTACCGCCAATAATCTGACCAACATTGTGCTGCAAGTGTCGATTATCGCCATTACCGCTTACGGCATGACCTATGTGCTGCTGTTGGGGGACATTGACTTGTCGGTGGGCGCCACCATCGCGCTGGTGGGTACGTTCGCCGCGCTGGGGCTATCGTTTGGCGTCCCCTTGTTGCTGGTATTGCCCATGGCGATTATCGCGGCGCTGCTGTTGGGCCTCATCAACGGCGCGTTGACCGCCGTGGCGGGCATTCCCTCCTTTATCGTTACCGTCGCCACCATGGGCATCTTCCGCGGCGTAGCCTACATCGTTACCGACGGTATGCCGGTCATGATAAGCGATCCCGGCTTCCTGGCGCTGGGTAACGGCGAATGGCTACTGATCCCGCTGCCCATCTGGATCCTGGCGTTGCTGCTGCTGGTCAACCACGCCGTGCTCGGCCGTACCACGTTCGGGCGCAAAATTTATCTCACCGGCGGCAACCGGGAAGCGGCGCTGTACTCCGGTATCAATGTGACGGCATTGCGCATCAAAGTGTTCATGATAACCGCACTGATGGCGGGCATTAGCGGGCTGATTCTGGCGTCGCGGCTGTACTCCGGCCAACCCAACGCGGCGCTCAGCTATGAGTTGGACGCCATCGCCGCGGCGGTACTGGGTGGGACCAGTCTTACCGGCGGCTACGGCACGGTTGTAGGCACCATGATCGGCGCGTTGATTATCGGGGTCATCAACAACGGGATGAATTTGATGAACGTGCCCTATTTTTACCAGATGGTGGTGAAGGGGATGGTGATCCTGGTGGCGGTTTATGTCGACGTCAGAAATAAAAAGAAACGCGGTTAACCGGGGCGGGCTTACAGCACACAAAAGGAAACAGGGTGATGAACAGTATCTATACCATTGGTGAAGTCCTGGTGGAAATGATGGCGGCGAATATCGGCCAGGGGTTTACCCATCCGGGCGTTTGGCACGGTCCCTATCCCAGCGGCGCGCCGGCAATATTTATCGATCAGGTCAGTAAGCTCGGCGTCCGCGGCGGCATTATCAGCTGCGTCGGCGATGATGGCTTTGGCCGGTTGAATGTCGACAGGCTGGCGCGTGACGGTGTCGACACCCGCGGTATCCGTATGCTGACCCAGGAGAACACCGGCAGCGCTTTTGTCGCTTATCAATCCGGCGGCGAACGGGATTTCATCTTTAACATCAAGCATTCCGCCTGCGGCCATATTTCCCCCGAGCAAGTGGCGGAAATGCTGCCGGCGACCTGTCGACATCTGCATATCATGGGCTCGTCGCTCTTCTCCTTCCAGATGGTGGATGCGGTTAAAAAGGCGGCTGAGCAGGTGAAAGCCGCCGGTGGCACGCTCTCTTTCGATCCCAATATCCGCAAAGAAATGCTGGACATCCCCGAAATGCGCGATGCGCTGCATTTCATGCTGGAGTTGACCGATTGCTATCTCCCCAGCGCCAGCGAAGTGGTGCTGTTGTCGCCCGCCAGCGACGCGCAGGGGGCCATCGACTGGTTTTTGCAAAACGGCATCCGGGAAGTGGTCGTAAAGCGGGGCCGCGAGGGCGCAAGCTATTTTAGCGCCGAACAAACGCTCCATGTGCCCGGCTACCCGGTCATTGAGGTGGACCCCACCGGCGCCGGCGATTGCTTTGGCGGCGCCTTTATTGCTTGTCGCCAGCGCGGATTCAGCATCAGCCAGGCGCTGCGCTATGCCAACGTCTGCGGCGCGCTGGCGGTGACGCGCCAAGGTCCCATGGAGGGGACCTCTACTCTGGCGCAAATCGAGGCGTTTTTGCAGCGGCAAACGCCGGTTTCCGATAATCACAGTATTCAGGAACGTCAATGAAAACCATAATTGCTCGACACAAACAGGGTGAACACCTAGGGATCTGTGCCGTTTGTTCCGCCCACCCGCTGGTGGTAGAGGCGGCGCTGCGTTTTGACCTACACGGCGAGCGCCAGGTCTTGATTGAAGCCACGTCCAATCAGGTCAATCAGTTCGGCGGTTATACCGGCATGACGCCGGCGGGCTTTCGCGATTTCGTCCAGGCCATTGCCAGCCGGGTAGGCTTTCCGCTTTCCCGCCTGATCCTGGGGGGGGATCATCTCGGTCCTAACTGCTGGCGCGATGAAACGGCAGAGGTCGCAATGGCGAAAGCTGCACAACTGGTCGCTGACTATGTGCGGGCAGGATTCAGTAAAATTCATTTGGATGCGTCGATGCCCTGTCTAGACGATCCGGTGCCGCTGCCGCCGGAAACGGTAGCGCTGCGGTCGGCACAGCTGTGCGCCGCGGCGGAGGCCAGCGCCAGCGACGCTCAACGGCAAGCGCTATGCTATGTGATTGGTACGGAAGTCCCGGTTCCCGGCGGCGAGACCGACACTATCGGGAGAGTGCATGTGACAACGCCTGACCGCGCGCTGGAAACGCTGACCCTGCATGAAGACGCTTTTCGTCGCCTAGGGCAGCAGCAGGCCCTGAACCGTATCATCGCCCTGGTGGTTCAGCCGGGCGTGGAATTTGATCACAGCAATATTATCCATTATCGCCCGGCGGCCGCCCAGGCGCTGTCGCGCTTTATCGCCAGCACGCCTTGGGTGTTCGAGGCTCACTCCACCGATTATCAGACCCCGCAGGCGTTAGCACAACTGGTGCAGGATCACTTCGCCATCCTGAAAGTCGGGCCGGCGCTGACGTTCGCCCTGCGCGAGGCGATTTTCAGTTTGGCGCTGATGGAAAAAGCGCTGGTGCCGGCGGAGCGGCAAAGCCGTATTCTGGAGGTCATCGATAGCGTGATGCTGGATGAGCCGAAGTATTGGGAACAGTATTACCATCCCCGCCACTCCCAGGCGATGGTGGATTTGCATTACAGCCTGTCCGATCGCATTCGCTATTATTGGCCGCAGGACCGCATCGCAGCGGCGCTGCGCCAGCTAATAAGCCAACTGACCGCCTGCCGTCTGCCGCTTGGCATGCTAAGTCAATATTTTCCGCTACAGTACCGGCGGGTATTGGCGGGGGAGTGCCGTGCGGATCCGCACAGTCTGATTATGGACAAGATCCAGGATGTGCTGCGGGATTACGCCTATGGCTGCCGGCCACGGACGGTGGCGGCGCCGCAGACCTATGCGCTGTCGCGCTAAGGCTCGACGCCAAAGCGCGTCTCGCCGCCGGGGGAGTAGCGTTTCCCCCCGGCCGGCGCGGGCCTTATGAGCGGGCGCCGGGCAAACTTATAAAGGAGAGGGGCCTGCGCGCCAACATTACGCGCATCACCGCTGACGAGATATACTCAATACGCTAAGCTGAAATAACGCAGCGTCAAAACGTATTTATCTTTCTCGGGAGGCGGGATGCTGGATCATTTGGGCGGCAAGGAGAGCGAGCGGCGTAAAATGATTGACGCGCTGGCGCGCGGCGAGCAAGCCGGTATATTCAAGTTGATTACCGCCTTGACCTGTAAAATCCTGGCGGCCCCGACCTGTTTGATAACCTTTGTCGGGGAAGAGAAGCAGGTCATCTATGCCAAACACAATTTCCCGCTGGATGAAACCCCGCGCGAAGATTCCTTTTGCCGTTTCGTGGTCGACGCGCAACAAACGCAGGTGGTTGACGATGCTCGTCAGGATGCGCGTTTCAGCCAAAATCCGCTGGTACAGGGCTTTCCTTACATTCGCTTTTACGCCGGCACGCCGCTTCTGACCAAAAATAACATTGCCATCGGCAGCCTGTGTATTATCGATTATCAGCCGCGCGCCCTCAGCCTGCCAGAACGCCAGCGGCTGGAAGCCCTCGGCGCGATGGTCACCGCTTTTATGCAGGAAACCCACCGGCTGGGGCTTATCGACCCGGTAACCCTATTGCCCAATCGGCAGCGGCTGTTTGATGAGCTGGCGGAGCTTGAGGCGCGCGAGCCGCATTACGGTCTGGCGCTGATTGAAGCCACCGATATTGTACGCCTTAATGATACCGCCAAAGCGTTCGGTATCGCGACGGTCGAGGCGCGTATCCTGGCCATGGCCCAGCAAATGCGTACGGCGCTGGGGTCGCGCTATCATCTTTACAGCGTAGCGTTTGGCCGATTTGCGGTGTTGTATGACGAGGCGGACACCGCCGATCTGCTGGACACCATCCGCCGTCTGCGTAAAACGCTCAACACGGGCCATGCGCGTTTCTCTACCCTGCCTTTTGAACTGAACACCGGCTTGACCAGCTTTAGCGCTTCACCCCGACGCCAGCCGCAGCAAATTCTGCGCGAATGCATGAGCGCGCTGCACGACGCGGTAGGCAGTAAGCAGGGGGTGATGCGCTATCATCCGGATAATGATCTCTCGCAGCAGCGCTTAACCACCCTGGTGCAGGACTTGACCAAGCGGATTTCCCCCGCCGCGGGATTTGCCGTTTATTACCAACCGAAATTGAATTTGCGTACCGGGATGATTGAAAGCGCCGAGGCGCTGATCCGCTGGCGGCACCCGCTGTTTGGCGATATCTCGCCGGCGGAGTTCATCCCTGTGGCGGAGAAGTCCGGGTCGATCTCCGCCATCACCCGCTGGGTGCTGCGTGAAGTGCTGAAACATATGGCGCTGTGGCGCGAGGAGGGGCGGTCGCTATCGGTATCGGTCAATGTATCGGTGCAGGATCTCTCTAGCGAGCGTTTTCTGCGGCTGATGCGCGAGCTGAAAAAAGCGTACCCGGCGTCGGCGGCCCTATTGGAGCTGGAATGCCTGGAAACGCAGGAAATCTTGCATAATCAACGGGCGTTAACCCACCTTGACGCGCTCAAACGCGAAGGTTATCGCATTGCCATTGACGATTTCGGCGCCGGTTATAGCAATCTCGGCTATCTGATTACGATGCCCGCGGACGTTATTAAGATCGACCGTTCGCTGATAAGTAATATGGCGGAGGATGCGCGTAACCGGGTGATTCTGACCTATCTGATCAAAATGCTGCATGATTTGCACTATCAGGTGATCGCCGAGGGCGTCGAGGACCAGGCGACGTATGACGAAGTGGCCGCACTGGGGTTTGATGGCGCGCAGGGGTTTTATATCTCACGGCCGCTGCCCCTGGCGGCGTTCAGTCAGTTTATGGCGACGGTAGGGCAGCCGTGGCGCGCCGAGCCTCACGCGACGGCCCCGATCTAAGCGCCCGGGCGGGTAGCGTGCGTCATCTCCCGCCATCGACCGGTGACGATGCGCTGTCCGCGGCGGACAGCAGCGTCGCGACGCTCGCTTCCGATAGCGCTTTGGAGAACAACGGTCCTTGCAGTTCATTGCAGCCCACCTGCTCCAGCGCGGCGCGCTTTTCCTCACTGTCCACGCCACGGGCGGTGACCGACACGCCCATGGCGTGGCCCAGGCGTATCACCGATTCCACGATGGCCGCCGCATTGTCGTCTTGTCCCATATGTTGGATGAACGACGGGTCGATTTTGATTTTGTCCACCGGGAAATGATTAAGGTGCCGGATGCTGGCGTAGCGGACGCCAAAATTTTCCACGGTAATGGTAAACCCGCTGGCCCGCAGCGCCAGAAGGATGCCGAGAGAGTAAGCATCTTGATTAAACAACACACTTTCGTTGATGCCGAGTTCGATGCGTGACGGATCGCACTGCTGTGCTTGAAGGATCGCCGTGGCGCGCTCGACGAAGTCGGGGCTGTAAAATTGCACCGGCGTGATGCTCACCGCGATAAACCGATCCGGCCATTGTTGCGCCACCCGGCAGGACTGCGTCAGCATCCACTCCCCCAAGGCAATGCTGAGTCCGCTCTCCTCGGCGACCCTCAGGAGTTGCGACGACGTCAGATAACGGTGCTGGGGGTGCTGCCAGCGCAATTGTGCCTCAAAGCCGACAATCTGTTCGCCCGTGATGTCCACCTGCGGCAGGAAATGGAGGGTCAAGGTCTCTTTGTGTTGGAGCGCGGCACGAAGATCGTCCGCCAGCGCTTCCCGTGCGCGCAGTGACTCGTCCAGCGACTGCTGGAACCACTGGAACCCGTCGCGACCGCGGGCCTTGGCGGCATAAAGGGCGATATCGGCCTTGCGTTTCAAGTCCTCTTTCTCAATCGCATCCGCCGGGGCCAGCGCAACACCAATGCTGACCCCGATAAAGATATCGCGTCCGCCGAGCGCGAAAGGCTGTTTGACGGCATCGATGATACGCAGACCGAGCGCCCGCACCGCCTCGCGACCTTTGACGTCGCGTAGCAAAATCAGGAATTCATCGCCCCCGGTGCGCGCCACCACATCGCCTTCGCGCACCAAACCGCACAGCCGCGTTGCCACGGCTTTGATCAGCGCATCCCCGCCGTGATGGCCCAGACTGTCGTTGACCTGCTTGAACCGATCCAGATCCAGCGCCAGCAGCGCGACGCAGTCCGACTGGCGGGAAGTGTAGGCCAGCGCTTGCGCCAGCCGGTCGTCAAGCATTGCCCGGTTGGGCAAGCCGGTCAGCACATCGTGATAGGCAACATGGAGCGCTTGCGCCTCGCTCGCTTGTAGCGCTATCAGGGTTTGGCGCAGGCGCAGCGCCGAACGCCAAATGGCGCGCATCATCCAGGCGATCACGCCGAACAGCAAGATTGCCAGCGGGGGAATCACGGGCCAGATAGCGCGCAGCACCTCGGCGCCAGGATGTTGCGGCCGCCAGCGGAGGAAGCTGACCGTTTGTCCCTGCGGGTCCACTAACGTCAGAGCGGTCTCGCGCCGGCCCGGAGGATTGTCGCTGAAGCTGAGAGGGTTAAGCAGATGGTGATTGCTCAAATCGTTAATAAAAGCCGCGTCCAGCGGTACCACGCTGAGCAGATAACTTACCGGGCCGGTAGCGCTTGCCGGCGGTCGCACCGGGCTTACGGCTATCACTACGGGCTGGCCGGCAATACGGGCAAAGGCGGCAAAGCCGCGGGGCTCAAGCTTACGGGTCGGCGTCAGACTGACGTGATTATCGCGCGCCGCCAGCGGAGTATTCGCCGGCAGACGGGAGGCGGCATCAATAAGCCTTGCCGCCTGCGCCAGCAACGGCACTGGCGCCTGGGGCGAGACCGACAAACCCTCTATCGCGGCGTAAATCCCCTGTCGGCGGGCGTTGAGCAGGTAAACCTGCTGATGGTGAAATACCGTATACAGCCAGCCGCCAACATTTTCGTCCAGCCATTGCCTGTCCAATGTGGGCCGGATGAGTTGCGCGTACAGCGGCGGCCAGGCCGTGATGCTGTACTGCTGGACCGCCAGTTCGTGCAGGCGCTGGGCGACGGACGCGCGCACCGTTTCCTGTTCACGCCGCACGACATTTGCGTTGATTTGCCGGGAGGTAAGCCACAGGCTGGCCGCCGCGGCGCAAAGCGTCAGAAGTAACACCAGCAGTAAGGGGAACGAAACATTTTTGAAAAAAGTGCGGCGGAATCCCTCGGGTAAAGCCATACGATTATTCAACAGTCAATGTTTCCTGTCGCGCCGCCGCGGGCGCCGGTCGTGGTAGTGTCATTCAATAGGCTAGAAAAAGGTGGTCGTTTAAGCAAGTTTTGTCCGCCCGCAGCGGCTGCCGCGGGCCTGAGCTGGCGCAGGGTTACCCGGCCGTTAATCGCGCCAGTAGCGTCGCGACCAGGACCGCGCGTGGGGGCTATGGCGCCAGGGCGTCATCAGATGCTCCAGCGCCAGTACCATCAGGAAGCTGACCACGCCCAGCAGCGCCAGAAAGGCGATGGCGGCAAAAGTGCCGGCCGTGTTTAGTCGGGAGTTGGCCTGCAACAGATAGGCGCCCAGCCCGCCGCTGGTGGAGGCAGTCCATTCGCCTATCACCGCGCCGGTCACGCTGAAAGTCGCAGAGAGCTTCAGGGCGGAAAATAGCGGGGTATAGGTGGCCGGCAGTTTGACATGGCGGAAAATGCCGAGCCGGCTGCCGCCCATGGACCGCACCAAATTCAGCATATCCCGATCGACGGAATGTAGCCCGTCGAGCACATTGACCACCACCGGGAAAAAGACGACCAGCGCGACGATGACCAACTTGGGCGCCAGGCCGAACCCCAGCCAGATAGTCAGGGCCGCCGAAATGGCGATAACCGGTACCGCCTGGCTGGCGATCAGAATCGGATACAATACGCTCCTTACCCAGGGCAGGGCATCCATTATCACCGCGAAGGCAAAGCCGGCACCGGCGCCTAATACGAAGCCCAGCAAAAAAGTGAGAAAGGTTTGCCGGAAACCGGCCAGCAGCACCGGCAAATCAGCCAGAATATGGGCCCAGGTCAGCGCCGGGGAGGGCAGTACATACGGCGGGATCGCCCACAGCTGGACCGCCGCGGCCCAGATGACGATGACCAGCAGTAGGGCGAGGAGCGGTCCGCCTACCGCCAACAGCCCTTTAGGCAGAGTTCTCATGCGCTTTAGACTCCGTGGCCGCGTCGTGATAAATCAAAGAGAGGATCTGCCCTTTCAGCGCGATAAAGCGCGGGTCGGTCAGCGTGGCGAGCGTGCGCGGACGGGGAACCGGGACCGGCAAGATGGCGCGGATGCGCCCCGGGCGCGGCGTCATCACCACGACCCTATCCGCAAGCATGATGGCTTCGTCGATGTCATGGGTGATAAACACCACCGTCCGGCGCTGTTCCGACCACACTTGCAACAGCCATTGCTGCATGGCGAGGCGGGTTTGCGAATCCAACGCGCCGAACGGCTCATCGAGCAACATAATATCGTGCTCCATCGCCAGGGTGCGCATCAGCGCTACCCGCTGGCGCATGCCGCCGGACAGCGCGGCGGGATAGTGATTGATAAACTCCCCCAGGCCGTAGCGTCTGGCCAGCGCCACGCCCTGCGCCCGCTGTGCCCGGCTGGCGCCGCCGTTGATTACCGCGCCCAGCACAATATTGTCGATGACCGTCTTCCACGGCAACAGCAAATCTTTTTGCAGCATATAGCCCACGTGGCCGCTGCTGCCGGTCACGTCGCGGCCGTCGATCAGGATTTGGCCGCTATCGGGGGCCAATACGCCCGAAATGACATTGAACAATGTACTCTTGCCGCAGCCGGAGGGACCGACCAGGCAAATAAATTCCCCTTGCCGCACGTCCAGTTCGGTCGGCGCCAGCGCGGTGAGTGCGCCGAAACTGCGGCAAACCTGGCGTAACGCTAATTTCACGGCGGACATCAGCAGCCTCTTTATGTTAAGCCCCGGCCAAAAGATCCCGCGCCGAAGGTCCGTTGGGCGCCGGCAATCCGTCCGGCGCCAATGATATGCTTAGCGCCGGCAATCCGTCCGGCGCCGAAAGTCTGCTAAGGGCCGGTCATGACATTCAGCGCCGAAGCAGTTTGGCACGTCCCTGCACGCTCTTGGTCAACCGGTTGGCGCGCTGGGGGTATACGCTCTCATTTCATTTTTGTTAATAGCGCGCCAAAATGCAAAGTGCGATCGGGGGTTAGCGCATTAAATGGCACGGCGTAGCCGCCCGAAAAGTACACGGAATCGCCGCCGGCGCGCCGCTGGACGGTAAGCAGGGTGTTCGCGCCGGCTATTGACCTCATAGCGCCTCCCGGGACGGCGTCCCGCTGCTCAGCCTTCGTGGGGTCAGACAGTTTTTGCAACCTAACCACCTCATAGAGACGTCCACGGCGCGGCCCCGGGCAGGGTTCATTGCCTTTGCGCTCAGCCGGACGTCGCGTCTCAGCGGCCGCGGCGGCGCACATTACCCGGGGTGGCGATTGCACTTGCGCCGCGTTGCCTTATAATGTCGCACGGCGTTTCCTTTGTCGCGGCAGGCGCCTACGAACCGTTAGCGTTTACCGCTTTTGTCGCTGGGTTGACATTCTATCAGAAATTGGCGCGTCGCTGGACGTTAACCCTCAGAAGGTGTCGTGTAAAGCGAGGTGCCGTCCCGGCGCCCGCGCATTATCATCGGCAACAGCGACGCCCTCACTTTTCGTTACCTTTGATGCGATTGCCAGGTTGTGTCCTAGCGGAGCTTACTGTCGCGCGCAGGCTCCCTTGTCCGGCCCTTTCGTCGCGATCAATGCTTTACCACCAGCAGGAGAAAAAATGTCCAGTGTCTATCCCGTTTCACGCCCGCGCCGTTTGCGCCGCACCCCTGCTTTGCGTTCGTTGTTCCAGGAAACCGAGGTGCAGTTAAGCTCTCTGGTGCTGCCGATATTCGTCGAGGAGGAGGTCAGCGACTATGTACCGGTGTCCGCCATGCCGGGCGTGGTCAGAATACCGGAAGCGCGTTTGGCCTTTGAAATCGAGCGCTATGCCAAAGCCGGCATTCAATCCGTGATGACCTTCGGCATCTCCCATCATCTGGATGAGGCCGGCAGCGATACCTGGCATGAAAACGGGTTGGTCGCGCGGATGGCGCGCATTTGTAAAGAGACGGTGCCGGAGATGATCGTGATGTCCGACACCTGCTTTTGCGAATACACCACCCACGGTCATTGCGGCGTCGTGCACGATAACGGGGTCGACAACGACGCTACGCTTGTGAATTTGGGGCGTCAGGCGGTGGCGGCGGCGCGCGCCGGCGCGGATTTTATCGCCCCCTCGGCGGCGATGGACGGACAGGTCCAGGCGATACGCGCCGCCCTGGACGGCGCCGGCTTCACCGACACGGCGATCATGGCGTATTCCACCAAATTTGCCTCGGCATTTTATGGCCCGTTCCGCGAAGCCGGCGGTACCGCCCTGAAGGGCAACCGCAAAAGCTATCAAATGAACCCGATGAACCGCCGTGAAGCGATTCGCGAGTCGCTGCTGGACGAGCAGGAGGGAGCCGATGCGCTGATGGTGAAGCCGGCCGGCGCGTTTTTGGACACTATCCGCGATATCCGCGAGGCAACCCATTTGCCGCTTGCGGCATATCAGGTGAGCGGCGAATACGCGATGATAAAATTCGCCGCCGCTGCCGGCGCCATTGACGAACGGCAAATCGTGCGTGAAACCCTAGGCGCCATTAAGCGCGCGGGGGCAGATATTATCCTCAGTTATTTCGCCATGGATATTGCCGAACAGGGTTTTTGATTGACGTCGCCCGGCGCGGCCGTGCGCTAACGGGGAGGCACCGCGACGGAGACGTTGGTGGTATGCGGTGCCATAAACGTCATGGCGTCTCTGGCGCGAACAATGACGGCGAAAACAGGTGGCGTAGGGGGAGGGCCGATGGCGGCGACATCAGCAGGGAAGTCCGGCGCCGGCGCTAGCCAAAATGAAAAAATACGCCCCATATCTTGCTCAATGGACAAACTCTGCTTAAATAAAGCAGTGTCTTTGACAATGACCTACTGATTATTACTATCCTAAAACGGTTGCGTCCGTTTTTTTGCGCGTAACGGCGCGTTGAGCGTCTTCTTTATTTCCCACCAGGCGAAAAGCATCGTTCAGTTCATCATTTCCGAGGATGATTATGACTAAGACGCTTTTGGCTGTCGGCTGTCTGGCCGGCGTTTTCTGCTGTTATTCCGCGCGGGCCGCGGAAGCCACGGGTACGATTAACGCGACGCTTACCCTGACCAATGGCTGCTTGATCAACGGCGATCCCGCCACGACCAACGCCAACTTCGGCAACCTGGATTTTGGTACCCATGCCGCGACGTTCGATACCCTGGAAGCGACGATGAGCGGCGCCATCGGCGACGGTATCCGCGTGCGCTGCTCCGATGGCCCCTCGTCCTATATCGTACAAATCACCGGCAGCAGCAATCCCGCGCCGTCCAATACCCCCTATGGCACCGTGACCGCCAACGCGCATTACATGACGTTGACGACCGATCCGACGCAGGCGGTGGCGTATACCCTGTATAACGACGCCGGCTTTACCTCCGCTATCGCCAACGGGACCAACTTGACCGCCGCTGCGACCTCGGATCCGGTCAACGGGGAAATTTATCCGATTTATGGCCGCATTACCGGCGGCGGGAACAGCACCAATATTCCCGCCGGGACCTATGCGGATGTGATAAACGTCCAGGTCACCTACTAAATTTTGCGCCAGGGAGCGGGGCGAGAGCGAGTAACTAAGGGGGCGACGGAGCGCGGCGGCCTGGGGCTGCTTTTTGCCGGTGTGGTGACTTTTCAGGCAGCGGCGCTGCCCAACCAAAGCTTTCAGGTGACGGCGACCGTGGTCGACGGCTGTTTGATAACCGGCGGCCCCGCCATCGGCAAGCTGGATTTCGGTAGCCGCGCCGGCAGCGACAGACAGCGTTTTACCGCCGCCATGGTGCAGAATACGGCGTTTACGCTGGCCTGCACGCCGGGCACTACCCTGACCCTGCGCATTGATGGCGGTAGCCATTACACCAACCAGCGGAATTTACAGCGCGTCGGCGGCACCACCCTTATCGGCTATCAGCTTTATCGCGATGCGGGTCTCACGTCCGCCGGCGCTATCCCGGTGGGGCAAAACGTGCCGCTGACCTATAGCGATGCCAATCATATTGTTCTGCCGGTTTATGGTGCGCTGCACTTATCGGGTATGTCACCGGCGGGGACCTATACCGATACCCTGACGGTCACGATGTCATGGTAGCGTGCGCCGCGCGCCGACGGGGCGAAGGCGAGTGACTGCCGGCGAGGGAGCCGGCGGCAGTGTTAAGAGGCAGTGGATATGACAGGAGCAGGTAGAGGTCGCGCCCTGGGGCGCTTGAGGGTGTGGCTGACGGTTCTTGGCCTACAGTTAGGCGGAATGGCGCAGGCGGGAAATGCGGTCCTTATCTGGCCGGTGGATCCGGTTATTAACGCCGCGCAGAAAGCCGGGAAATTGTGGGTGGAAAACCGCGGCGCCAGCACCACGCTCATCCAGGTCAGGGTGTTCGGTTGGCAACAGCGCAACGGCAGCGATAGCTATCAAGCCCAGCAGCGCGTTATCGCCAGTCCGCCGATGCTGCGTCTGGAGCCGGGACAAAAACAGATGGTGCGTCTGCTTAAGCACCAGCCGCCGAGGGCCGGCGAGGAGCAGGCCTTCCGAATATTATTGGATGAAATCCCCACGCCGCATCTGGATCCCGCGGATAAAAACCACAGCGTCAATTTTCAGATGCGCTATTCGTTACCGCTGTTTGTTTACGGCGAGCGGGCCGCGGCCGACGCCGGCGATCCTCTGCTGAGCTGGCGCGTTGTCGAAGAAGGCGGCCAGACGTTTCTAGAGGTGAGTAATCAGGGGCCGGTGCATGCCCGGCTTAGTCAAGCGCATTTAGACCGACAGCGTCTGAGCGATGGACTCTTCGGCTATGTCCTGGCGCACGCCAGCTACCGTTGGCCGCTCAAGGGAAACGTGGGTCGTGGCCAGCAATTAGAATTTCGGTTGGATAACCGCGATCGCCCCTGGCGCAGTGGCCAGCAGCAAGCGCGGTGATGACGCGCTGCTGCCGGTTCGGTCTGTTGTCGCGACGGCTGATAAAGCGCTGCTGTCGGTTCGATCTGTTGTCGCGGCGGCTGATAAGGCGTTGTTGCCGGTTCGGTGTGTTATCGCGGCGGCTGATAAAGCGTTGTTGCCGGTTCGGTCTCTTACCTCGATCTAAAATGGGCGCCTGTCGGCCCGGTCTTCTCCCGCTGTTTATCCTGCCGCCGGCTATCGGTGCCGACGCGCCGCTTCTTGACGTCCTGCCGCCGCCGCCCAGCGCGGCCGAAGCCAACCGGCGACAGCAATACCCGCTGGGGCTTATCGTCAATCAGGCCGACAACGGACTGATTGTACCTGTCACCCTTGCCCAGGGGCATTTTATGTTGCGCGCTCAGGATCTGCGCCAAGCGGGCCTGCCGGCGGAGAAGTTAACGGCCGATTGGGTTGACGTCTCGGCGATGCCTGAAGTCCAGGTGCATTTCGACGCCCAGCGCCAGCAGCTGCAACTCAGCGTGCCGCCGGCCTGGCTGCCGGCGCAGGCGTTTTCCCACAAGCGTCACGCGCCGCGCTATCCCGCCAAAACCAGCACCGGCATGGTGCTCAATTACGATGTGTATACCGCCCGTTTTTACAACGGCACGCTGCGCACCTCCGCCTGGAATGAATGGCGCCTTTTCGGCGATGACGGCTTTTTCAGCCATGACGGCGTGCTGCAGCGCAGTCTGAGCGGGACGACGAGTACCCGTAACGGCTATATTCGCTATGACACCGCCTGGTCCAATCAGAACGAAGATGATGCACTAAGTTGGACCGTGGGGGATTTGATTACCGGCGCGGTGTCCTGGAGCAGCAGCGTTCGGCTGGGCGGCGTGCAGATCGCGCGGGATTTTGCCCTGCAACCGTATCGGGTGACCTATCCGCTGCCGTCGTTTAGCGGATCGGCGGTGGTGCCGACCACCGTCGATATGTTCGTCAACGGTTTCAAAACCAACAGCGAATCGGTGCAGCCCGGTCCGTGGTCGCTGAATAATCTGCCGTTCGTCAACGGCGCCGGCGATGCGGTGATCGTCACCACCGACGCCCTCGGGCGGCAGGTCGTGACGACGTTACCGTTTTACGTCTCCAGTACGATGCTCGAACCGGGGCTGGCGGACTTCTCTGTCTCCGCCGGTGCGTTGCGTAAAGGCTACGGCACGCGCAGCGCCGATTATGGCGAGGTGGTCGCCAGCGGCAGTTATCGTCGGGGGATAACCGACTGGCTTACGCTTGAAACACAGGCCGAGGGGGCGGACAGCCTCGCGCTGGGCGGCGTCGGCAGCCAGCTGCGCCTCGGTGCGCTGGGGGTGGTCAATCACTCTTGGAGCCACAGTTTGTGGCAGGGGCAACAGGGGGATCAATACGGTTTCGGCTACCGTTACAATAATCGTTTTTTCAGCGTGGGTACGCAGCATATTCTGCGCAACGCCCGCTTTGGCAATCTGGCCATTTACGATAACGGCGATAATCCTCTGCTGCGCGATACTCGCTGGAGCCTGAGCCGCCGCAGCGAACAATATAATCTCACCCTGTCGCTGGCGCGCTACGGTAGCCTGGGCGCGGCCTACGTCGCCATCCGCAGCGCTCAAGGGGAGCGGACGCAACTGTGGAATCTGTCGTGGAGTAAATCGTTGTGGGGCGATGCCAGTCTGTTTGTCGCCGGCAGCTATACGCCGCTACAGGCCGGGTGGAGCGGGGCGCTGGCCCTTGTCGTACCCTTCGGCGCGCTCTCCAACGCCAGCGTTGGCGTGGAGCGATCGCCCAACGGCGGCATGGCGCAGCGGCTCACTCTCTCCAGCGCCATGCCGTCCGACGGCGGCCTTAGCTGGGATGTGGCCTACGCCCGCCAACGGCGCGCCCAGGATTATCGCCAGGGCATGTTAGGCTGGCGTAATCCGTTGATGGAGATTGACGGTGGCATTTACGGCTACGGCGCTGAAAACACCGTCTGGAACGATCTCAGCGGCGCGCTGGTGCTCATGGACGGACAGGTGCTGGCCGCCAATGGGTTAAATAACAGCTTCGCACTGGTGAAAACCGGGTATCCGAATGTGGAAGTCAGCTATGAAAATCAGCCGGCGGGGGTGACCAACGCCAAAGGCTATCTGCTGGTGCCGGGCGTTAGCGCCTATTATCCGGGGAAATACGCCATCAACACCCTCGATTTGCCGCCGGACATCACCGCTACCCAGGTGGAACAGCGGCTGACCATTCGCCGGCAGAGCGGCTATACCGTCAATTTCGGCGTAAAGAAACTCCGCGCCGCCTTGGTGATTTTACACGACGGACAGGGCCAGCCGCTGCCTGTCGCGACACAACTGACCCGCGCGGGGCAACCGACGGAGTTTGTCGGCTGGGACGGCCAGGCGTGGCTGGATAATCTTAGCGAAGAGAATTTCATCACGGCGCAGACGCCCGACGGCCGACGTTGTCAAGCGCGGCTCACGCTGCCCGGCGGCGAGGTGTACGCGTTGAGAACCTACGGGCCCGTGCGGTGCCCGCTGAATGAACCTGCATTAGGAGCGTCGAATGAATAAACCCCGTTCGCAGCCTTGGCTGCTGCTGGCGTTATTCGCCTGGGGCGCGGCCCGCGCCGCCTGTTCGCTGCCCGCCAGCAGCGCCAGTCTCGGCAGCGTGACGTCGTTTGTCCTCAACGCACAGCCCAGTACCGCCACCGGCGAAATTCACGTCAACTGCGGCGCCGGCAGCCTTGCCTCATTACTGTCTTCCAACTTCATTCGCCTGCAGCTGAGCGGCGCGAGTCAGGTGGTCGGCACGCGCGCGGTACTGAAAAATAGCAGCGGCAGCGACAGCGTTCCGGTTCAGCTGTGCACCGCCAGCAATTGCGCCACCGAGCTCAGCGTCGGCGGCGGCAGCGTCACCTACGGGTCGCAAGAATTGATCAATTTGGTGGGCATTATGGGCAACCTCAATTTCACCCTACCGCTGTACCTGCGCACGCTGCCCGGCTATTCCCTGAAGGCGGACACCTACAGCGGCACGTTGAACGTGCTGACGCAGTATAACATCTGTACCAGTATCGGCGTTGCCGGTACCTGCTTGCCCGCGGGTATGCAGTCCGGCACGGTGGTGGTTCCGCTGAGCGTCACGCTGATGGTCACCAACGATTGTATTGCCATAACCGCGCCAAACCTTAACTTCGGCAGCGCGCCGCTGGTGGCGAATTTTAATGACGTCGCGCAAAGCATTAGCGTGACCTGTACTAAGGGCAGCAGTTACACGGTGGGTTTTAGCAATGGCGCGCACGCGGTGGGCACGGTACGCAACATGGCCAGCGGCAGCCAATTGCTCAGTTATGAGATTTACCAGGCCAACGGCAGTACGCGCTGGGGCAGCAGCGGCGTTGAGCGCGTGGCCAGCGCCGCCGCCATTAGCGTGACCAGCGATGGACTGACCCGGATGTTCAACTACGTGGCCCGGGTGGTGAAAACCCAAAATACCCCGCCGGCGGGCGTTTATACCGATAGCGTGGTGATCGATTTGTCTTTTTGAGGTGGCGGAAGGGTGGAAATATCTGGAAACCAAGGGTTTACAGAAGTTGAAAAAACTTTTTTTTCTGTCGCAATACAGGCGTTTGCAGGCCGATAATGCCCGTGCGAACGGCTTTGACCATGCCGCTCGCACGGGCATCGGGGGCTGAACGCCTTGCCGGCGCCGCCGGGCATGTTCTAAGCTGAATAGCTTTTGCTCCAGATGGGTTTTTTATGCCTGCTTTACTCTACCTCTCCCTGTGCGTTATTCCGTTTGTCACCTGCCTGCTGCTGTCTCCGCTGATGCGTAAGCCGTTCGCCGCCCAGATGGACGATAACGGCAAATTTGTCATCATCGATGGTCTCCGCGGCCTGGCGGCGGTCAGCGTGATTATTCATCACGGAATTTTGATGACCAATCTGTTCATGCATGCCGATTGGCGCATCAACGCCGGCTATATTGCCGATTTTAACGCGCTGGTGCCGCGGATCCTCACCCAGTTGGGGTCGTTCGGCGTGACGATTTTTTTTATGATTACCGGTTATCTTTTTTGGACCAAGGCGCTCACGCACGGCGTCGGGGAGACGGCCACCTTTTATCGGCGGCGAGTCTACCGTCTGTTGCCAATGTACCTCGTCGCGGTGGCGGGGGTCTATTTACTGTCCAGCGCTATCGGTTTTACCGCGAACATGAACGGCGGCTATCTGCTGCGTTCGCTGGCCTCCTGGCTATCGTTCGGCTTCATCAACGGCATGTCGCTCACCGACGGTAAACCCGGCTGGCTAATACTCTGCGGCGTGTTCTGGACGTTAGCCGTAGAGGTGAAGTTTTATCTGCTGTTTCCGTTGCTGGCGCTATTCGCTCGGCAACGCCTGCGCGGGCTGGTGGTGCTAAGTGCGGTGGTCCTGGTGCTGCTGGGGTTACACTGGGCGCAGGCGATCTCGGCGCTGCAATACAGCATTTTGTTTGCCTTCGTTTGCGGCATGCTGACCGCCACCTTGCACACCAGCCCGGGGTTCAAGGCCGAGACGGCGGCGCTGCTGAGCAGGCCGGGGTGGAAATACGCGCTGGCGGCAGTGGCGCTGGGCAGCGTCGGCCTGAGTTTCTTCCTGTTTGACTTTGCCTACACTGGGCTGTCGGCGCTGCTGATTGCGGTTTTTTTCCTTATCACCGCCAGCGGCAATGACCTGTTTGGTGCATTGCGCTGCCGGTCGCTGCGCTTTGGTGGGATCATAAGCTACAGCAGCTATTTACTGCACGGTCTGGTGTTGACCCTCAGTTTCCATTGGATTTATCCGCACTGGGGGCCGTTTATCGCCTTGTCTATCGCCTTTGTGGCGGTGTTTATCCTCAGCGCGCTGACGTTTATCAATGTCGAGGCGCCGTTTATGCAGCTGGCGCACGGCGGGCCGCGCCCGCGCGCCGGTCGCCAGAGGGATGCCATTGAGCTCAGCGCCGTGAGCGGGGATCAGCGGCCGTGACACCAATAGGCCATCAGGCTAAGGGTCTCCCGCTGCAGGCCGCAGGTATGAATCAAATAGCGGCGAATGGCTTTCACCCCCGACGATTCGCAGGCGATCCAGCCGTAAAACGCCGAATGGGCCGGCGCGGCGCTTTCCCACATCTGCTCCAGCTCCGGCCGCAGGATAGCCTGCGCCGCCTCATCCTGGGTACGAGGCGCATCCGCGGGGATCACCAGCCGAGTTTGCAGCGCCGCCAGCAGCGCCTGACCATAAGGCTGATGGGAGTGCTCGCGCGCCAGCCAATGGACGGTGGCGAAGGCATAATGGTCCAGGTTGTGGAAATCGGCGCTAAGCGGTACTTCAAAAAACGCCTGCACCTGCGGTGGCGTTGGCAGTTGAGCCAAGGATTCCAGTATCCCCAGCGCCGCAGGCAGCGCGGTTTCATCGGCGACCAGCAGCACCTGGCGCACCGCGTCAGGGGGAAGCCATTCAAACCCGCCGCTATGGCCATTGAATGCGGCATTGGGCGCGATAAGCTGTAGGCGGTCGCCGGCGCGGGCCTGGCTAACCCAGCGCGACGCCGGGCCGTTATCGCCGTGCATGACAAATTCGATATCCACCTCGCCCTGCTCAGGCCGGACATTACGCAAGGTATAGGTGCGCAGCGGCGGACGCCGCTCGGCGGGCAGCGCTAGCCAGGAGGGGTACCATTCCCCGTTATCCTCCAGGGCGGGGGGCTCGCCGCTGGCCAGCGGCAGCACCACCTTAATGCGTTGATCCGGCGCATGGCGGGCCATTGCCGTCACGTCTTCGCCGTAAAATACACAGCGCTGCAATGACGGGGTAATCGCATATCGTTCTTTCAGCGTTACATCAAAAATCTTATAACTGGATGGCCCTGATGACACCTGTCGCTCCTTACATCGCCTGTCGCACGGATTACTGCCGATAGCGCGCAACTTTACCATCTCTTAAAGCTAATAGAAATAATTCTCGATTTCATTCAATGTTAACGTCAGCCCGTATCCTCGCCGACACCGGCGCGGCCTGCAAGGGCGGGCTGCGACCGGGTCACCGGCGCCGCTGACGCTAAGCCTATTTTTAGCTTACGTTAGCGAAAAAATTAATTTCACACCCCTTAACGCCCGGACTATGGTACCAGTGAATCAATGCCGGCAGGTCGTCCCTGCCGGGGTCAAACGGCATCGCTATCCAGTTCAGCGGGCGGTTTGGCCCCCGTAATCTCGAGGTGCTGCGAGCCCGCGCGAGCGGCGCATCGACCGCAGCCTAACGCGGTCGTATTCCGGGTGCGGTGATGGCGTTTGCCATGACGGTCTTCGTCGGCGATATCGGCAACGGTGCGCAGTGGCGGCATGCTTTGCCCGCCAGGCCGCGCCACGGAATCCAGTTTAATAAGGAGCACTATGGCGATTATCCCGCTCGATCCAGCAAAAAAGCACGCCGTCCGGCCGCGGCACGTCTCGCCACGGCGTCTCGCCCATGCGCTGGCGCCCTGGGCGCTGCCCATTGTATTGATCCTTATCTGGCAAGGGGCGGCCCAGGCCGGATGGTTATCCAGCCGCATCCTGCCGGCGCCGGTGGCTATCGCCCAAACCTTTTGGCGTCTGACCGAGAGCGGCGAGCTGGCGGCCAACCTGGCCATCAGCAGCGCCCGTGCCTTTATCGGTTTTGCGATAGGCGGCGGGATCGGGCTGATTCTGGGGTTCATTACCGGTCTGTCCCGCCTCGGCGAGCGGCTGCTGGATACGTCGGTGCAAATGCTGCGCAATGTTCCCCACCTGGCGCTGATTCCGCTGGTCATCCTGTGGTTCGGTATTGATGAAACCGCCAAGATATTCCTGGTGGCGCTCGGTACGCTGTTTCCGATGTACCTGAATACCTATCACGGTATTCGCAATATTGACCGCGGTCTGCTGGAGATGGCGCGCAGTTATGGGCTGTCGGGTTTTTCCCTGTTTCGCCAAGTCATCTTACCCGGGGCGCTGCCGTCGATTATGGTCGGGATGCGCTTTTCCCTTGGCCTGATGTGGCTGACGCTTATCGTGGCGGAAACCATTTCCGCCAGCTCGGGTATCGGCTACCTGGCGATGAACGCCCGTGAATTCCTGCAAACCGATGTGGTGGTGGTCGCGATCATCCTCTATGCCCTGCTGGGCAAGCTGGCCGACGTCTGCACCCTGTTACTGGAGCGCGTTTGGCTGCGCTGGCATCCGGCCTATCAGCATAAGGAGACGACAGTATGACCTCCGCGGCAAGAATTACCGGCGGTACGCCGCTGCACATCAGCCGGCTGGAAAAGCATTACGGCCCGCGCCAGGTGCTTAATCAGATCGATCTCGCCATCCCGGCCGGCCAATTTGTGGCGGTAGTGGGCCGCAGCGGCTGCGGTAAAAGCACGTTGCTGCGCCTGCTGGCCGGGCTGGAAAAACCCGATGGCGGCGCGTTGAACGCCGGCAACGGCAGCCTCGACGAGGAGCGCGACTCGACCCGTTTAATGTTCCAGGATGCGCGACTGCTTCCCTGGAAAACGGTGCGTGATAACGTGGGGCTCGGGCTTAAGGGCGACTGGCGGCGGGAGGCCGACGAAGCGCTGGCGGCGGTCGGGCTGGAGCACCGCGCCGGCGAGTGGCCCGCCGCGCTGTCCGGTGGCCAGAAACAGCGGGTAGCGCTGGCGCGCGCGTTGATTCATCGACCGTCGCTGCTGTTGTTGGATGAACCTTTGGGCGCGCTCGACGCGCTAACGCGTATCGAGATGCAGGCGTTGATCGAATCCCTGTGGCGCCAGCACGGTTTTACCGTACTGCTGGTGACCCACGACGTCAGCGAGGCGGTGGCGTTGGCGGATCGCGTGGTGTTGATCGACGCGGGGCGGATCGCGCTGGATGTGCTGGTGGATGTGCCGCGTCCGCGGCGGCGCGGCAACGCCCGGCTGGCGGCGCTGGAGGCAGAGGTCCTCGATCCGATTTTGCATCCTGCCGGCCAACCGCCCGTCGCGCGTTACGCTCAGCGGGGATAACGACGAGAGGTGCTCATGCTCCCCGCGGCGGCGCGGGCTTGTCGGCGCCTGTCGTCAGGGAAGGCGCGTCGTCTTGAGCGCGGCCGCAAGAGCTGGACGAGACCGCGGGCGGCTGAAGGCCGTCGCCGAGAGGGCATGCAAAGGAATGCCGCCGGCCGCGCCCCCCATAATCCCGCGCCGGGATCGCATCTAGACGCCGGCCGCGCCTCCGATACCGCCGCGCCGAAACCGAATGTAGACGCCTGCCGGCCAAGGCCGGTGCCCGTATCCTGCGTTCGGCGGTTATTTGGCGTTAAGCGGCTGGGTGACGGGGCGCCGCCTGCCCAGATACCAGGCGGCCAGGCTGGCCGCCAGCGACAGCGCCACCAGCGGCGCCAGCGCATAGGTAAAGCTGCCGGTGGCGGTACGGATCGTGCCGATAAGCCAGGTGCCGGCAAAGACCCCAAGGTTATTCAGCGCGTTAATTTGTCCTATCGCCACGGCCGCGGTCTGGGCCGGTAACTGTTCGGTAGCCATCGCCCAGAAGGGGCCCTTAATCATCGATGCGGCGATAATCGCCACGCACAATACTGCAATGGTGGGGCCAAGGGTGGAGACCCACATGGTGCCGGCCAACCCGGCGGCGCCCAGGAGCAGCGGCAGGCAGGTGTGCCAGGTCCGCTCACGATGCTTATCCGAATGGGCGCCCCAGAGGTACATCGCCAGACTGGCGATGGCAAACGGGATGGCGTTCAGCAGCCCTATTTGCATAGTGGACATATGGAAGCTCTTAATCATTTGCGGTTGCCACAGCGACAGGCCGTTGGTTACCGCCGTTCCCCCCATATACACCAGCGTTAATAGTAGCACCTGTTTATTGAACAGCTGGCGCCACAACGGCTCGCGGGGCAGGGCCGCCGCCGCCTCAGGTTCGCGCAGTTCGCGGGTCAACCAGTCGCGCTGCGGCACCGTCAGCCAGCGGGCGGACTGCACATCGCGCGGCAAAATCAGTAGCGCCAACAGGCCGAGCGCGACCGCCGGTATCCCTTCGATAATGAATAACCAATGCCAGCCGCGCAGCTGCAGGACGCCATCGGTCAACAGCAGTGCGGCGGAAACGGGGGACCCGAGCACGCTACTCAGCGGCAGCGCCATCATCAATATCGCCACCATCCGCCCGCGCACGGTCTTTGGGAACCACAGGGTAAAAAAGTAAATCACCCCGGGGAAGAAACCCGCTTCAGCGATCCCCAGCAAAAAGCGCAGGACGTAGAATGACCACGGGCCTTGCACCAGCGCCATGGCGCTTGAGATAACGCCCCAGGCCACCATCACCAGCGACAGCCAGCGGCGCGCGCCGACTTTGACCATCATCACGTTGCAGGGCACGGCGAAAAAGCAGTAGGCGACGAAAAAAAGCCCGGCGCCGAGGCCAAACGCCGCCGCGGACAGGCCGACGTCGTCATTCATTTGCAAAGCGGCAAAGCCTACGTTGACGCGATCCAGCGACGCCAGAAAATAGCCTAAGGTCAAAAGGGGCATCAGCCGCAGCGCAACTTTGCGCAGGGTGGTGGTTTCAAGCTCGCTCACATTATCCATCAACATCGTCTCCAACAGCGGCGCGGCTCGCGCCGGGAATGTCCATCAGCCAGCGCGCGATGAGCGCGGCAATAGCGTGGTTGTTATGTTCCATCATCAACATGTGCGAATTCCCCAGCAGACCCGCCCGGGGGAGATCCAGGATATCCACCCGCGCGCCGCGGGCGGAAAGTTGGGCAAAATAGGCGTCGGTGCGCGCGCGGATCTGCGGCCAGCGCGCATCGAGGTGTAAATTATCGCCATACACCAGCAGCAGCGGGATTGCGGCCAGCGCCGTCAGCGCCTCCTCGCCGCCGCCCTGCGCCGGTTCGATGGCAACGATGGCTTTGACCTTATCCGGCCGGCGAGCGGCGGCGCGTAGCGCAAACGCCGCGCCTTGAGAATGGGCGATGATAATCTGCGGCCCTAGACGGTCCAGCAGCCGGCAATAGGCGTTGAGGATCAAATCATCGGTGGTGGCCCAGCGTGGCACCACTTGACACATGAACTGCTCGAACGCGGCGAGCGGAAATTGGCAATGGGGGTAGGCGGCGGCCCGCAGGGCGTCGGGCGTTGCCCGCGGGACGCGGGCGCCGATGCGAAACTGGCAAAAACTGTCCTCGGCGGTACGCAGAATGGCCGGCGAGGCAAAATGCGGGTCGCGCGGGGCCCAGCCGGCTCGACCACGCTCGACGGCGTCGACGTTGTACACCGGCCAGCCGCGGCGCAGAAAATAGTGTAGCCACCCCTCGCGGCCGTCCGGCGTGGTTTCCCACATCGCGCCGGTCAGCGAACCGCCATGCCAGAAGCTGAGCGGCAGGCGCTGCTCGGCGGTAGCCGGCAGGAAATACTGTACCCAGGCCTGGCCAACGCTGGTGGTGCCGTTAGGGTCGATGCTTACCGGCACGCCGCCGGGCGCCAGCACATAGTCGCTGACCGCGGCGCCGGAAACGGTTTGCGGCGTCGCGCCGAGATGAAACGATCCCATTTCCCGCAGGGAATACGCGGCCGGTAACGTCATTGCATCATTCCTATCATCCGTTGAGGGTATGCCAGCAGGCGGCAATGGCGCGGCGGGCGGCGAGAAGGGCAGGTAAATGTGACATTGTCACCTTTTCCGGCAGCCGTGACGTCGGCCCGCCCAACGTCAAGGAGGCAAACACCTCACCGCCGGCGTTGAACAGGGGAACGCTAAGCCCGGTCACGTTCTCAAGACGTTCGCCGCGCGATAGCCACCAGCCTTGACGTTTGATGGTAGCGAGAGCGTCGAGCAGCCGCCGTTGGGCGGCCGGCGCGGTTACCTGCCGTAGCTGGCGCTCGCGCAGCGCCGGCGGCATAAAGGCCAGCATCACTTTGCCGCGTGAACCGAGGAAGAGCGGCGTACGCTCGCCGCTGCGAATGGCGATGATGACGTCTCTGGCGCTTTGTGCCACCTGCACGCACAACGCCTGCTCATTATCCAATACCGTGAACCAGGCGGTTTCGCCGCTGGCGTCCGCCAGCGCGCGCAGTTCGCGGGCGATAACATCGTCCAGGCGCAGGCGTGAGCGGAAGATCTGGCCGTATTCCCAAAAACGCGCGCCGGGCTCATAACGTTTGCTTTGCGGACACTGCTGTAGGAAACCGCCGTCGCGGAAAGCCGCCAGCGCGCGCTGTACCACCGAGGGAGAGAGTCCACTGTATTGGCTGAGCTCGCGCACGCCCCAGACCGGCCGCTGTAGGCTGAAGGCGTCAAGAATACGCAGCGCGTTGCGCAACGATTTCATGGTCATCCTTGGTGTCCCGCTATAAGGAACACTGTTTCTGTTTCGTAGACATACTCTTTATGTAGTCGTGATGTTAGGCGGATGTCAATATAAGGTAATTATTAGCGTTAAAATATATGACATATAACGCATAACGCGCTGTGGGGTGGGATGGCGGGAACGCCTTCAGGCGGTACTGAACGGCGATGGAAATGACGGCGAAGCTAGCGATGGGAACGGCGCGGGCAACCTGATGCAAGCAGGCGGCGAGAGTAGCGAAGGCGAGGGCACGACGAGGACGGCGAGAATAACGAGGTGGCGCGCGCGCCGATGGCGGCGCGCATTGGCGTGAGGCCACGATTGGAGCTGCGTACCGGCGCCCGCGCTGGTCCGGCCCGGTGAGATCGCTCCCACCGCTTTAAGGAGGGTAACAGGGCTGCTGGATAAGCCTGAACGCGCGCGGCCAGAGCCGGCGCGAATGCGCCGGTTTTATGGTGCGGCAAGGTTACCGGACCAGCACGATTTTGCCGCGGGTGGCACCCTGTTCCAGCAGCGTATGCGCCTGGCGCAGATTGTCGAGCGTGATACCGTCAAAGCGGCGGGTCAGGGTGGTCCGTAGCACGCCCCGATCCACCAGCTCCGCCACCCGACGCAGCAGGGCGTGCTGCCGCGCCTGCGACGGGGTTTGATAGAGGGAGCGGGTAAACATCAGTTCCCAATGCACGCTAAGGGATTTGCTTTTAAACGGGACGATGTCAAATTGCTGTGGATCGTCAATCAGCGCCAGTTGCCCTTCGGGGGCGAGCACCTCGATAATCTGCGGGATATAACTGTCGGTGTGATTCAAACCAATAACATAATCGATAGGGCTAATGCCCTGGTCCGCCAGCTGCGGCGCCCAAGGTTGGCTGTGATCGATGACCGCGTGCGCGCCCAGGGTTTGCACCCAGCGGCGCGTTTCGTCGCGTGAGGCGGTGGCGACCAGGGTAAGCCCCGTCAGGGCGCGGGCCAACTGCAACAGAATCGAGCCGACGCCGCCGGCGGCGCCGATCACCAACAGGGCGCCCGGCGCGGCGGGATCATGGTGCTGAACTTTGAGCCGGTCGAACAACAACTCCCAGGCGGTAATGGCGGTCAGCGGCAGTGCGGCGGCCTCGGCGAAATCCAGCGTCGCAGGCATCGGGCCCACGAGCCGTTCGTCCACCGCCTGACGTTCGGCATAGCTGCCGGGGCGGCGGATATCCCCCGCATACCAGACCCGATCGCCGACGGCAAAGCGGCTGACGCGCGCGCCGGTCTTCAATACGATCCCCGCCGCGTCCCAGCCGGGAATGCGCGCCTCGCCCGGCGCCGGGGTCGAGCCGGCGCGTACCTTCACATCCACCGGGTTGACGGAAATCGCTTTCACCTCCACCAGCAAATCATAGTCGCCCAGCGTGGGTTCCGGCAGCTCGAGCGCCACCAGCGCATCGGGGGCGGTTATCGGCAACGGTTGATAAAAGCCAAAGGCGTGCATAAGGCGGTTCTCCTCAGATAACGGTTGATTGGCCGCGCCCGGCGGCGGGGCGGCGTTCGCGATGTATTAAGCCTAGACTGCCCGATAGTAAAACGGCGAAACAGCGGTTATATTGCCAAAGACTTTCCTTAAAACGACGAAAATCATGCGTCTTGATGATCTGCGCGTGTTTGTGCAAACCGCCGATGCCGGCAGTTTCTCTCTGGCGGCACGCCAATTGGATATTGCGCCGGCCTACGCCAGCGGTGCCGTGATGCGCCTGGAGCGGGCAATCGGAACGCGGCTGTTTGTGCGCAATACCCGGCATTTGCGGCTATCGGAAGCGGGCGAGCGTTATTTACCGCACGCGCGCGCGGCGCTGGAGGCGATGGCGCAGGGCCAGCGCGCGCTGGCGCTGGGTCAGGATGAGATAGCGGGACCGCTGCGCCTTTCTGCCCCTTCGGATTTCGGCCGCAATATCTTGCTGCCCTGGCTGGATGATTTCCAGCAACGCTATCCCCGCGTCAGCGTGCAGCTGAGCATCAGCGATCGGGCGGCGGATCTGGTGCGTCAGCCGCTGGATGCGGCTATCCGCTACGGCGCGCTGATGGATTCCTCGCTAGTGGCCCAGCCGCTGGTGACGGACCTGCGGCGCGCGCTGTGCGCCGCGCCGGCCTATTTGGCGCGCTTTGGGACGCCTGACTCGCCCCAGGCGCTGCGCCAGCATAATTGCTTGCGCTATTTTTGGGGTGATACCACCTACGAACGCTGGCGGTTCCATTTAGCGCGGGAGACGCAGACCGTGGTCGTGAGCGGCGATCGCACCAGCGACGATGCCGAGCTGGTCCGGCGTTGGGCGGTGGCAGGCCATGGCCTGGTCTATAAATCCCGTCTCGACCTGTTGCCGGATATTCGGGCGGGGCGACTGCGCGAGATTTTTCCCGCCGGCTATGGCGAGCCGGCGCCGCTACAGCTGGTGTGCGCCCATCGTTCGCTATTGACGCCGGCGATACAACAGCTGCTGGTGTTTCTGCGCACGCGGGCGGCGGCGTTGCTGGCCGGCTGACGCCCGCCGGCGTTATCAGCGGAACGGCGGTTCGTTGAAGGTGCGCAACTTGCGGGAATGCAATCTGTCCCCCTCTTCACGCAACAGGCCGATGGCGCAAATGCCTATCTGCAAATGCTCGGAAATGGCGCCTTCGTAAAACCGGTTGGCCTGGCCGGGTAGCTTGATTTCCCCGTGCAGCGGCTTATCGGAAACGCACAATAGGGTGCCGTAGGGGACGCGGAAACGATAGCCCTGGGCCGCAATCGTGGCGCTTTCCATATCCACCGCCACCGCGCGGCTGAGATTGAAACGCAGCGCCGAGGCGGAGTAGCGCAGTTCCCAGTTGCGATCGTCTGTGGTAACCACGGTGCCGGTGCGCAGCCGCAGTTTGACCTCTTCCCCTGGCATGCCGCTGACGGTTTTGGTGGCGTCGAACAGGGCGCGCTGCACCTCGGCGATACTGGGGATCGGAATGTCGGGGGGCAACACGGCATCCAGCACATGGTCATCGCGCAAATAGGCGTGCGCCAGGACATAGTCGCCGATGGTCTGGCTTTCGCGTAAGCCGCCGCAATGCCCAATCATCAGCCACGCGTGCGGACGCAGTACCGCGAGATGATCGCAAATCGTCTTGGCATTGGAGGGGCCGACGCCGATATTGACCATCGTAATGCCCTGACCGTGGCGATCGATGAGATGATAGGCGGGCATTTGATGATTTTTCCAGGCCAGATCCGACACCTCGGCTTCCACCGGCCCGGCATCTTCGGTCAACAGATTACCGCCGGCGCACGACAGGGCGACATACGGGCTGTTCGGATCGCCTATCTGCTGGCGTGACCAGCGGACAAACTCATCCACGTAGCGGGTGTAATTGGTGAATAGGACGTAGGGCTGAAAATGCTCCGCCGGCGTACCGGTATAGTGCCGCAGCCGCGCCAGTGAAAAGTCGGTGCGCAGGGCGTCGAAATGCGACAGCGGGAAACGGTTGCCGGTCTGAAATAGGCCGTCGGCGGTCTCATCGCCGATTTGCGCCAATTCGGTGGTGGGAAAGTACTGGGCGATGCCGGCGCTCATGGAGCGGTCGAGGGCCAGGTTGGCGCCGTCGATTACATAGGGAAAGGGGATCTCCTGACGTGACGCTGTCACTTCGATTGTGGCGGCATATTCGCCTTCCAGCATCGCGAGCTGCTCTGCCAGGTAGGGCCGGAACAGTTGGGGCCGGGTGATCGTGGTGACATAACTGCCGGGACGGGTGAATCGCCCGTAGGCGCGGGTTTTAGCCTGTGCATGCGCCACGCCGTCCCAATGTACGCGCAGTTGCGGATAGGCGAACAGTCCCCGGGCGCGCGCTTCCCTATCGGGCAGCGTGCCGTCCTCGATAAACAATTGGATAGCGGCGCGCAGGGCGGTGACCGACTCCTGATACAGCCGTTCCAATTTGTCCAACGCCTGGTTGGCGGTGAGATGAATTCCGGGAGTGACTGACATAACGCCTCCTAGGTCGGTAAAAAATAAAGAAGCGGACACCGCCTAGCGTGCCGCCTTGCCTCGCGTACGGCGCCCCCTGCAAGGCTCAATCCTGCCGATAGTGCGCGGTTAACCGCGACCGATAAGCGGCGCCCTGCAAGGCTCAATCCTGCCGATAGTGCGCGGTTAACCACGACCGATAAGCGGCGCCCTGCAAGGCTCAATCCTGCCCACACTGCGCGGTTAACCACGACCAATAAGCGGCGCCCTGCAAGGCTCAATCCTGCCCATACTGCGCGGTTAACCGCGACCAATAAGCGGCGCCCTGCGAGGCTCAATCCTGCAAATACTGCTCGGTTAACCGCGACCAATAAGCGGCGCCCACCACCAGATTCTCATCGTTAAAATCATAGGCGGCCTGATGCAACATTGCACTGTCGCCGTTGCCGATGCGCAAGAAACACCCGGGACGCTGCTGTAGGAAATAAGCGAAATCTTCGCTGCCGGCAATAGCCGGTAACGGCGCCACCACCTGCGCCTCGCCCAGCAGATCGCGCGCTACCTGACTGGCGAATTCGGTCTGCTCTTGCTGGTTTATCAGCACCGGGTATCCCGGAATATAGTCGATCTCGGCACGCGCGCCGAAGCCGGCCACATGGCTTTCCACTAGGCTGCGGATGCGCTGCTCGAGGGCGCGGCGCACCTCGGCGTCGAACGAACGTACGCTCAGCGCCAGCCGGGCGCTAGGGGGAATCACATTTGGCGCCTGGCCGGCGTTGAAAGCGCCGACGGTGACCACGGCGGCGGCAAAAGGATCGGTATTGCGCGCCACCAGGGTCTGTAACGCCATGACCAGACTGCTGGCGGCCACGATAGGGTCCACCGCCATTTGCGGGCGCGCCGCATGGCCGCCTTTACCGTGAACGGTGATATACACCGTATCGCAGGCGGCCATAAAAGGGCCGTCGCGGAACATCAGCGTGCCGCTGGGATAGCCGGGATGGTTATGCATGCCAAAGACCGCATCGCAGGGAAAACGGTCGAACAGGCCCTCCTGGATCATCCGTTCGGCGCCGCTGTTGAAGCCGATTTCCTCGGCGGGCTGGAAAATAAGATTCAGGGTGCCGGAAAAGTTGCGCGTTTGCGCCAGATGGCAGGCGGCCCCCAACAGCATTGCGGTGTGGCCATCGTGGCCGCAGGCGTGCATTTTGCCCGGCGTTTGGCTGGCGTACGGCACGCCGCTGGTCTCTGCAATCGGCAGGGCATCCATATCGGCGCGCAGACCGAGCGTACGCGTGCCGCTGCCCGCACGCAGCGTGCCCACCACGCTATGGCCGCCAATACCGGTGGTGACCTGGTAGCCCCAGGCGCGCAGTTTTTCCGCGACCAGCGCCGCGGTGGCTTCTTCTTCGTTGGAGAGTTCCGGATGTTGATGCAAATGCCGACGTAACGTGATCATGGTTTCATGTAACGGTGCCAGATCGGCGACTTCAGTAAATTTTAACTTATTATTCATCGTGATAGGTGTTTGACGTACGATAGGTAATTTTGAGTTTATCATTTACCCGCGGGTGAACCCATCACAAAGTGGGGTAATAATTTGGCTTTCCCGCGCTCGCGGCTGAGTTCGCCGGCGCTGACCGAGGGGTCACCCGGCTCAACGCCGGTGGGCGTAGTGATAGGGGGCGACGTCTGATAGGAGGGTCTCCTTATGCAATGCCGGCACTGTTGCCGGCCAGCTACCGCCCTGGCTCAACACCCGCCTCGGTTATGAGTGGCCATCGGGTAGCGCGTAAGCGATAACGTAATCGCCGCGATCTGGCGACTGACGGGCGCCGCCGGCGGAGATAACGATATACTGCTTACCGGTTTTCGGCGAGACATAGGTTATCGGGCCGGCCTGGCTGCCCACCGGTAGGCGTGCGCGCCAGATAACCTCGCCTGTCGCGGTGTCAAATGCGCGCAGATAGTAATCTTGGGTGCCGGCAAAGAACAGCAGGCCGGACTGGGTAGCCAGGCTCGCCCCCAACGTCGGCATACCCACCGCCATCGGCAGGCGCATTTTGATCCCGAGCGGCCCGGTATCGCGCACCGTACCGACCGGCACCTGCCACACCAGCTTACCTGAGTGCAGATCCACCGCCGACATCGTGCCGAACGGCGGTTTTTGACAGGGGATACCGAGCGGCGACAGAAAACGCTCGCGCACCGCGCCATAGGGGGTGCCGACCTGCGGCACCAGCCCCATTTCTATCCCGCTGGCCCCCTGCGGCACATGGTCGCGTTCGACCAGAGCATTTGCCAGACCCAGGCGCATATCGTTGACGAAGATAATGGCATTGTGCGGATCCAGCGCTACGCTGCCCCAGTTCATGCCGCCCAGCGACCCCGGAAACTGCAGCGAGCGATCCCGCCCCGGGGGGGTATAAATGCCCTGATGGCGCATGCTGTTGAAGGCTATCCGGCACAGCAGCTGGTCAAGGGGGGTAGCGCCCCACATATCCGCCTCGGTCAACATGGCGTTGCCGATATTCGGCATCCCCACCGAGAAGGGCTGGCTGGGCGCATAGCGTTCGCCGGGCGTATTCCCCTGGGGCACCGTCCGCTCCTCCACCTTCGCCACGGGCTCACCGGTGGCGCGGTTAAGCATAAAGATCATGCCCTGTTTGGTGGTTTGTACCAATACCGGGGTGGCGGTGCCGTCGCCGTTCGGCAGATCATACAAAAGCGGCTGTGAGGGGAGGTCGAAGTCCCACAGATCGTGATGCGTGGTCTGGAAGTGCCAGCGGACCTGTCCGGTCGCCGCATCCACCGCAACCACCGACGAGCTGTATTTGTCGTCCAGCGCGGTGCGCTCGCCGCCGAAAAAGTCCGGCGTGGCGTTGCCGGTGGGCAGGTAAATTAAATTGAGCTGGGGGTCAAAGGACATGGCCGACCAGACGTTGGGCGTGCCGCGCGTGTAGGTCGCCCCCGGCGGCGGCGCGCGGGTAATGGCCGGATTCCCTGGGTCCCAGGCCCATACCAGCGCGCCGCTGTGTACATCGAAAGCGCGCACCACCCCCGGCGGTTCACCGGTGGCAAAGTTATCCGCCACCCGGCCGCCCACCACCACCCGATCGCCGGCCACCAGCGGGGCGGAGGTTTGTTGATAGTAGCCGGGCTTGACTTCCCCCATGTCTGTCGTCAAATCCACGCTACCGCCGTCGCCGAAATCGGCGCAGGGCTGGCCGGTGTCAGCGTCAAGCGCTATCAGCCGCGCGTCGATAGTCGGCAAGAATAAGCGGCGGGCGCAGCCGGCGGGTGCCGCTTTTGCGGCGCTAAGGGACGCGGCGTCGGGGGGAGGCTTGCCGGCCTCTGCCAAGACGTGAAGCCCCCGGGGCGCGGCGGTGGGTGCCGGCGCGGCGGCATCCCGCGCAGGAGCGGCTTCGTCGGCGTAATAGCCGAGCCCGCGGCAGCGCTGCCAATTGGGCGCGTGGGCTTTAGGGTCGAAACGCCAGCGCACGGTGCCGCTGTCCCCTTCGAGCGCCAGCACCTTGCCGTAGGCGGTGCAGACATACAGCATGTCGCCTACCTGCAGCGGCGTGTTTTGATCTTCCGCGCCGGCGCCCAGGCTGTACGGTATATCGCCGGTGTGCGCTATCCAGGCCACTTGCAGCTGGCCGACATTGGCTTTGGTTATCTGGTCCAGCGCGGCAAAACGATCCCCGGCGGTGGTATTGCCCCAATGCAGCCAATTTTTTTGCTCGGCGCCGGGTGCAACGGGCAATACCGCTACCGCCTGCCGGGCGCTGACCAGCGGCGTCGGGACGAAAGTATACCCCAGGCCGCCGGCCAGGCAGATAGTCAGCAGCGCCGCCAGTCCATAACCGCCGCGGCGGGAGCCGGCTTCGCCCCGTCGGGCGCTAAGCTGCGGATAGGCGAGCGTCACCATGAGGGCCAGTACGCCAAACATGAACAGGCGCGAAAACAGCGGCCAAAAGCTGAGCCCCACCTCCCAGACGGCCCAGCACAGCGTTAGCAGGCATGCCAGCCCATACAGCCAGGCGCCCGCGGGCCGCCGGCAAAGGATGAGCACGGCGGCCAGAGTCATCGCCAGCCCCATCAGCAGAAAATAACGGCTCCCGCCCACGGCGACCAGATAGCCGCCGCCCGTCGCCAGAGCAAGACCGATGATCGCCATCAATCCCCCCAGCGCCCACACAATATAGACGCCACCCGTCCGCTTACCCATCCTCTTTGCCATCGTATTATCCTGCATATCAGCGTCGAAGCCCGTTTTTGCTGCGGGCAAACGACGGGGAAAAGGAAGTGCCAACGCCTCACCACCGTCAGCGGGGCGTTCAGTTTGGGTGCCGCAAAGCTGAAGAACAACGGGCGTGCAAGGAAGACGCCCGCCGGGTTTCCCCCGCCGGCAAAGGCCGTTTGCGGGGATCGCCCAGCGTTGTTATTGGAATTTTATTGGAAGGTATAGGCCAGCGACACGCCGCCGCCCCAGTTTCTGCCCGCCGCGGGCTCAAAATAGCGGCCGTTGCTTTCATTGACGATGACCGACCCCGCGTAGCGGCGGTCAAACAGGTTATCCACCCGGCCATACACATCCATCAGCCAGTTGCCCAGCACATAGCGGTAGCCGGTATTTAACGCGGCGACCGTATAGGCTGGGGCCTGTTGGCTATTTTCATCGTCGACTTCAATATCGCTCATATACCGTATTTCCGCGCCGGCATACCAACCCTCGGGCGGCGACCAGGCCAGCGAGGCGTAACCCATGTTGCGGGCAATGCCGGGCAGGCGATTGCCTGCGGCGATCGCGTCGCCGTCGCTACAGTCGCTGCTGCCGCATGCGCGGGTACGATAGGTCGCATCCAGCAGCGTCCAGGCGAGACGCAATTGGATATCCTCGGCAAACTGCTGATCCAAAGACAGCTCCAGCCCGCGGCGGCGGGTTTTACCGGCATTGGTATAACTGGTGCGGCCGTTGCTGCTGTCCGCGACCACGATTTCATTATCGGTGTCGGTCTGGAATAGCGCGACGCTGGCAAGGCCGCTGCCGATGCGCGTTTTACTGCCGATTTCGACGGTATTACTGGTGGAAGGCTTCAGCGCGTAATTAAGGCCCGGTAGGCCGTCGGGGCGGTAGGAGAGCTCATTAATGGTGGGGGTCTCAAAACCGCGACCGGCGGAGAGATAGACATTCCAGCCTTCGGTGACGGCGTAACGTAATGAGCCGACCGGCAGCCAGCGATGATAGCTGGCGTCGCCGCTGTCATCGCCGTTTTCAGCGGTGATGTAGTGATCGTTGGAGTCAAACTGGACGTGGCTAAAGCGCACGCCGGCATTGAAGGTCAAACGCGAGGTCAGCTCCCAGGCGCTTTGCAGGTAAGGATCAAGATTCCACATCAGGTTGCGTTCATTGCGCCGCAAAGCACCCTGAGTGCCGAGTTCGGTGACGCCGTTGTTCAGAGTATAGTTTTCATAACCTTTACGCTGTTCGGTCATGGTTTCATAATCCAGCCCGCCGGTCAGGGTGAGCGGAATGGCGCCGAGCGCTCCGCGATGCGTCCAGCGGGTGTCGATACCTTGATAATGACGGGTCAAATCGATCACCCCGCCGGCATGCAGGGGGTTGGCCTGGGTAGCGACCGGGATCGCCTGATATTGCGTAGTGTCGCGCTCCCCCGCATACATCATCACGCTGAGGTCGTCATCGTCGCTCATCTGGCGCAGGTAATGCAGGCCCACCTGGGTTTGGGTGAGCGTTTTGCGGGTATTAAATTGCTCGGCGCGGGTGACCTGGCGCGGATTATCGTGCCATTGGTCATTGGTTAAGCCGCCGGGGTCGTTAGCGGTAATATCCACGGCGTTAAACAACAGCGTCAGGGTGCTGACATCATCGATACGTACCCCAAGCTTGGCGTTGCCGAGGTTTTTGCGCGCATCGCTGTGATCGCGATAACCGTGGGTGGTAAACCGGGTGGTGGACACCGCATAGTTGACGTCGCCGGCGTGGGAGCCGTCCCCGACGGCGCCGGTAGCCTTCACGCCGTAGCGCCAACTGCCGTAGCTGCCGGCATACAGCCCGGCTTCCAGCTTGTCCGGCTGGCTGCCGGTGACGGTATCCACATTAACCACACCGCCGGAGGCATTGCCGTACAGCGCGGAGAAGGGGCCGCGCAACACCTCTACCTTGTCAACGCTGTTGAGATCGATGTTCGACGTCTGGCCTTGCCCGTCCGGCATGGTCGCCGGAATGCCATCGACGTAAATCCGCACGCCGCGCACGCCGTACATTGAGCGGGCGCCAAATCCGCGCACCGACAGTTGAAGATCCTGGGCATAATTTTGCCGGTTTTGAATTTGCAGACCCGGCACGCTGCCCATGCTTTCGGACAAATTGATTTGCGGCTTGGCCTGGCGAAAATCCTCGCCGGTAAGCACGCTGAGGGCGGCGGGCGTGCCGAGCTCCGTTAAACCGGCCCGCGGGGCGGAAACGATGAGCGTTTGCGATGTGGCGGTGTCCGTTTTTTCCGTCGCCGTCGCCGACGGTGCGGCGACGCTGTGGCCCGGCAACGAGATAGCAAAGCAGACCACTGAAGAAGACACCCAGAACCGTGGCGATGAGATCATAACATGCGTTGTCATTATTATTTGGCCAACTGGCCCGATGCCCGATAAATCCATTTCAACGGATAGTAATACGACGAACACATTATTGAAAAGTATAAATGACATTAACCGCCGCGCTCTTGCTCACCACCCGGCGCTTTTCTCGCCTTGTGGTCCTGCACGCGCCAGCTTTGCGCACCTCTCGCTACTCTGATGGCGCTGGCGCGGCAGCTTAGACGCCGCTGGGCCGCTTGTGCCCCGCCGCTGCGGTCATTGCGGCGCGGACCGCGAAAACGATCCCGGCGGCCGGTGAAAACGTCAGCGGTGCGCGCCTTTCCGCCGAAGGGAAAACGTTCGCGGCGGTCAGCCACACTCCCGGCGGGCGGCGAAAGTTCGCGACGCGCACATCATTCCCCATCGGCGCCGTCGCCATAGCCTTTCATTTTCGACATTTTGCCGATGCCGGGATTGAAACAATTGCCGGGGTCCAACTGACGATAGAAACGCCGCAACGGCGGCGGCGCGGGATAAAGGTGGCCGACATTGTGCTCGGCGGGATACTGGGCCCCGCGGGCGTCCAGCCCTTGCCACAAACTGTGCTCCAGCGTGAGGCAGTCCCGGCCTTTTTTAATGATGTAATCCTGATGAAAAACATGGCACAGGAAATGACCGTAATACAGTTTATGGATCATCTGCTGGTCCAGCGCCGGCGGTAATTGCTCAAACCACTCGTCATCATTGCGCCGCAAAGCGATGTCCAGCGCGACGATATCCTCCACCTGCCGGGCGTGCACGGCGCGGTAGCGAACCGCGGCCCCCGCGGCGGCGAAGCGGTGTAAAAACGCCTTTTTGCCTTCCTCCTCCGTGCAGGGGAAAAACGCGCCCTCATGCTCGGCAAAAAAGCCGCTGAGAAAATCCTGCGCCTCGGAGACCCCTTCGGCGCTCACTTTGAGCAACAGGTGATGTTCATAGCGATCCCGATAGTTATTCATACGCGCCGGTAGGGGATTGGGCAGCAGATGACTCAAAAACTGCAGCAGCCGGTCGCCACAATGCGCCGGCAAAAAACGCAGGCGCTCCGCCAGCAAATCGAAGCGGTTCTTTAGCGCAAATAGGGCCGGCAGGCGCGCGGTGCCTAACCAGTGAATCAGCAAAAAGGTGTCTTTGCCGTAGCGAGCGGCGATATCGTAAGCGTCGCGGTGCAGGTATTCGCCGGAAATGGGCAGATGGGTAAATTGGCCGAGAATCTGCCGCCGGATAGCGGTGAGCACCGATGTCTGGTTGGTGCCGATATAAAATACCCGTGCGCCGCGGGCCATGGGAAAGGTATCCAGCCGCACGGCGAACAGAATAACTTTGCCGGCGGAGCCCGAGGCCTCAAACAGCCGACCGGGATCGGCGTTGAATCGGGCCGGGGTCGAAGCGTCTATCTGGCGTACGTGCTCGGCGTAACGTTTGTCGGAGCCGTCGCCGGCATCGTAGCGAATATCCTGCTCGCCGTAATCATCCCGATCGAGTCGCGAGAGCAGGGTCTCTTCATCTCCCGCCAGCGAGACGCCCAGATGGTTTATCAGCGTCAGCCGGCCGTCTGCGTCGACTTGGGCAAAAACCGACATTTGCGTATAGGCCGGCCCGCGCTGCACCAACGAACCGCCGGAGTTATTGCAAACGCCGCCGAAGACCGAGGCGCCGATGCAACTCGAGCCAATCACGGAATGCGGCTCGCGGCCGAGCGGCGCAAGCTGCCGCTCCAACCGATCGAGGGTGGCGCCAGGCAGGCAAATCACCTGCTGACCGTTATTGATGAGACGGATCTTCTGCATGCGGGTGGTGCTGAGGATAACAATGTCGCGATCGTAGGCGTCGCCATCCGGCGTTGAGCCGCCGGTCAGGCCGGTATTGGCGGCCTGAGCGATAACGATCGCGCCGGCCTCGACGCAGGCTTTTAATACCCGCCATTGCTCCACCAGTGAACCGGGCCTGACCACCGCCAGGGCGTTACCGCTGCCGAACCGGAAGCCGGTACGGTAGCGCCGCGTCTCGCCCTCGCCGGTGAGGACATGGCCGGCGCCCACCAGCGACGTCAGCCGGCGGATCAGATCGGCGCGCGCGCGGGCCTTAAGGGTCGTGTCCGCTGAGGTATTGCTGGATAACTCAGACATCGTTCGCTCCTTCGTGGTTGGGCGCGCGGGCGGGTTGGTGCTTAGCCGCCGTTGCGCGCTATGTTACCCCCGTCGGGACCCTTTTTCTGCCCGTGGGCGGGGATTTTTCGCCGCTGCCACCGCCAGCCGGCGGCCAGCGCGACAAACCAGACCGGGGTGACCAATAGCGCCTGGCGGGTATCATTTTGCAGCGCCAACAACACCAGCACAAACAGGAAAAATCCCAGGCACACCCAGCTCATGCCTATGCCGCACGGCATTTTGAACGGCGAATGCCGATGGCGCTGCGGATGGTTGCGCCGGTATACCAGATAGGAGCACAGGATGATGGTCCAGACAAACATAAACAGAATGGCGGCGACGGTGGTGACCAGCGTAAAAACGGTCATGACGTTGGGGATAAGGTAGATCAACGCCACGCCCACCAGCAGACACAGGCACGAAAACAGCAGGCCGTTGATTGGCACCGCACGCCGCGACAATAGCGCAAACCGACGGTGCGCCACGCCTTGTTCCGCCAGGCCAAACAGCATCCGGCTGGTGGAGAAAATGCCGCTATTGGCGGACGACGCCGCCGAGGTTAGCACCACGAAATTAACGACGCTGGCCGCCGCCGGCAACCCGGTCAGGGTAAACATAGCGACAAACGGGCTACGGTCCGCCGACACCGCACTCCAGGGCGTTACGACCATGATAGCCAGCAGCGCCAGCACATAGAACATAATCACCCGCAGCGGGATGGCGTTAATGGCCCGGGGCAGGACCCGCGCCGGATCGGCGGTTTCGGCGGCCGCGGTCCCCACCAATTCGATACCGACAAAGGCAAAGATGGCGATTTGAAAACCGGCGAAAAAACCGCTCAGGCCGTGCGGCATTAGACCGCCATGTTGCCAGATATGGCTAAGCCCGGCGTGATCGGTGGCCGAAGTGGGATAGTGCATCATCGCCAGCGTGGCGCCGGCGATGATCAGCGCCACAATCGCCACGATTTTGATGATGGCGAACCAAAATTCCAACTCGCCAAACATCTTGACCGTGGCGATGTTTAACGTCAGAAACACCAGCAGACAGAGCAGGGCGCTCATCCAAACGGAAAAACCGGGAAACCAGAATTGAAAATAGGCGCTTATGGCGACCACATCGGCGATACCGGTGACGACCCAGCAAAACCAATAGGTCCAGCCGGTAAAAAAGCCGGCCCAGGGCCCAAGCAAGTCGGCGGCGAAATCGCTGAACGATTTATACGCCAGGTTGGAAAGCAGCAGCTCCCCCATCGCGCGCATGACAAAAAACAGCATGAAACCGATGATCATATAAACAAAAACGATCGACGGTCCCGCCAGGCTGAGCGTTTTACCCGACCCCATAAAGAGACCGGTCCCGATGGCGCCGCCAATCGCCATGAGCTGAATATGTCGGTTGGTGAGGGTGCGCCGCAGCTTTTCGGGTGTCTGGGCGGGGGTGAATGCATGTTCTGTTTCAACAGCCATCGTGACCTGTTCCTGTCGGTGATGTCGATCGGCTTTCCAGCCGAGATCCTGCGTAACCTGCGTGAAGCCGAAGAGCGGGCAGGCGCGTCAGCGTTGACCGGGCGCGAGGTAGCCGCGGTGGCCGAAGGGGGCGTGCTGCGCCAGCGTCGGGCCTGACGTGGCCGGGCCAAACCGGCGGTGAGCCGGTATTGGGCGCACCTCGCCAGCGGTGACGCGGGCATGATGCGCGCCGCGGGGTCATACAGAGACGCACCGCGTTAGCGGCCATAAGATAGTGTAATAATACTCGTGAGGGTTAATGTTTTTTTTATTATGGCAAAAGTGAGTATGCAATTGATAATGATGACCTGGCTTCCTAAATCGCCACGACAGCGCCGCTGCCGCGCGCTGGAGGAGCTCGTCCCCACCCGCGCTGGAGGAGCTCGTCTCCCCCCGCGCCGGAGGAGCTCGTCCCCACCCGCGCCGGCAGAAGACGGCGTTAGCCGGGCAGCACCTGGTGGCTTGTCGCCGGCGCCAGACCTTCTTTCGCCAGCGAATCGCGGGAGATATCGCCGATGGTTTTGGCGCCGGTCAGGGTCATCGCCACCCGCATCTCTTTATCGATAAGCTCCAGCAGATGCGCCACGCCGGCCTGACCCGCCGTCGCCAGCGCATAGATATAGGCGCGGCCCAGCAGCAGCGTATCGGCGCCGAGGGCTATCATCCGCACCACGTCCAGCCCGTTGCGCACCCCGCTGTCGGCCAAAATGGCGATATCGCCTTTCACCGCATCGGCGATAGCGGGCAGCGCCCGGGTAGAGGAGAGCACACCGTCAAGCTGCCGACCGCCGTGGTTGGAAACCACGATGCCGTCCGCGCCGAAGCGCACCGCATCGCGCGCGTCCTCCGCATCGAGAATGCCCTTTATCACCATCGGACCTGGCCAAAAATCGCGGATCCACTCCAGGTCCCGCCAGGAAATGGACGGGTCGAAGTTTTTGCCGAGCCAGCCGATATAGTCTTGCAGCCCGGTCGGCTGGCCAAGGTAGGCGGAAATATTGCCCAGATCGTGCGGCCGGCCGCGCACGCCGACATCCCAGGCCCAGCCGGGATGGGTGATCGCCTGCCAATAGCGGCGTAGCGCGGCATTCGGCCCGCTCATGCCGGAATGGGCATCTCGGTAACGGGCGCCGGGCACCGGCATATCGACGGTAAACACCAGGGTGGAGCACCCGGCCGCTTTGGCGCGCTCCAGGGCGTTACGCATAAAACCCCGATCCTTGAGCACATAGAGCTGGAACCACATGGGGCGATTAATCGCTGATGACACCTCCTCTATCGTACCCACCGACACGGTGGACAACGTGAAAGGAATGCCTTTGTTATCGGCGGCGCAGGCCGCCTGCACTTCGCCGCGGCGGGCGTACATGCCGCAAAGGCCCACGGGCGCCAGCGCTACCGGCATCGCCAGCGTTTGCTTGAACAGTTGCGTTTCGAGGCTAAGCTCGGCCATGTTGCGTAAAACCCGCTGGCGCAGCGCGATACTCGAAAGATCGTCCACATTGCGCCGCAGGGTGTATTCCGCATAGGCGCCGCCGTCCAGGTAGTGGAACAGAAAGGGCGGCAGTTTACGCTCGGCCGCGCGGCGATAGTCGTTCGCTGCTGAAATGATCATAGCGGTCTCATCATGTCACGGTGGGGGAACGGGGAAAGCGACCAATACGGGCCTGGCGCGCGTCTTCTTCCTGCAACGCCTTCAGCGTCTGGTGGACGCTTTCCAGATGGGCGATGGCCGCCTGCCGCGCCGCGGGGGCATCGCCGGCGAGGATGGCAGTCAACAGCGCCTGGTGTTGCTCCGTCAGGCTGGCGAAATGGGCAGGGTGCGTGTACATCCGCTGGCGGCTTTGCTGCACCGAGGTTTGCAACAGCGCGAAGAACCCGCGCATGGTTTGCAGCAGCACCACATTATGCGAGGCTTCGGCGATGGCCAGATGAAAACGGACGTCGGCCTGGGCGGCCTTATCGGGGTCATCATGGTCGTTCACCTGTTGCGTGGCGTCAAAACAGGCCCGCAGCCGCACTTTGTCATCCTCGGTTGCGCGCAGAGCGGCATGCCAGGCGGTGCCGGCCTCAATGGCCTGTCGCGCTTCTAACACGTCATAACGATAATCAGGATCCTCCGCCATTAAACTTTGTAGCGGCAGGACAATCCGGTGCTGAGTCCATTGCTGGGCGTTATTTTGCACGAAGGTACCGCCACCGCGGCGGCTCACCAGCAGCCCCTGGCTGATAAGTTTCTGGATGCCCTCGCGCAGCGAAGAGCGGCTGACGCCCAGTTCGGACGCCAGTTTGCGCTCGGCGGGGAGTCGCGCGCCCGCCTCGAACGGCCGCTGGGCTATTAATCGCTCAAGCTGGCGGGCGATACGGTCCGCCAGACGAAGGGGGAGTTCAGTGGTCATCGTAGTGTTTCTGCTCCATCACTTTCCCTAAGGGGAGGCCTGAGACCGACGATTTTACAGCCCCCGTGGTTCCCTTTATTGCCTGCGAATGGTCGGGGGAGCGGCTGGCCCCTTGCCGATGCAGAGCCTCGCTTGCGCGGTCTGGCGCTCCGCCTCCGGGCGAGCCCCATCGCGTTAACCCGCCGTAACCCCGATCGTCTTGGTCGGACCAATAGAGGCGATTTCCATACCGGCCACATAAATGTAATCTCACGATAACAAATAACAAGGTGTAACGTGACGAAAAGCGCTTTTCTCCGGTAAGCATCACACTTTATTTGCTTTTGGTCCGACCAAACGTCTTCGGCGGCGAGCCGGGGAGATGAGACACATGCCCTCGGCAGCGCGCCGTGGAAGGGGGGGGCATCGCCTTTTGCCGCTGGCCGTCTTTACTAAGTTGTTTTTGTCCTTTGACAGTAAGGAACAACTGCCGGAGCTTATTGTCACCACACATTTCCGGGAATCATTATGTTTCACCTGATCTTTGGCCGCCGTGGCGGCCTTCTTGCGCTGCTTTTCGTTCTGGGTATAGGGATGCAGGCGACCGCCTGGGCGGAAACCACGCTGCGTATCGGCTATCAAAAATCCTCGACCTTAATGTCATTACTAAAGCTACAGGGCACGCTGGAACAGAGCCTGGCGCAGCAGGGCGTCAAAATCAGTTGGTATGAATTTTCAAGCGGTCTGCCGTTACTGGAAGCGCTTAATATTGGCAATGTGGATATCTCCGCCGATGTCGCCGATACGGTACCGGTATTTGCTCAGGCGGCGGGGGCGGATCTGACCTATTTCGCCCGTGAGGAGCCTTCGCCGGATGCGCAGGCGATTCTGGTTCCCCCCGACTCGCCGCTCAAGACGCTGGCGGACCTAAAAGGCAAACGCATTGCGGTAACTAAAGCGGCCGGCAGCCATTATTTACTCATCGCCGCGCTGGAAAAAGCGCATCTGACCTTCAAAGACATTACCCCGGCTTATTTGACGCCGGCGGATGGGCTGGCGGCGTTTCAAACCGGCAAGGTGGATGCCTGGGTGACCTGGGAGCCGTTTGTGGCCAGCGCCGAACGCCGGCAACATGCCCGCGTGTTGGCCGGTGGCCAGGGGCTCGCCAGCTACCAGCGGTATTATTTGTCCTCCAGCGCCTATGCCAAACAACATCCCGAGGTATTGGCGCTGATCTATCGCCAGTTGACGCAGGCCGGCGTCTGGATCACCGCGCATCCCGCGGAGGCGGCGAAGTTGCTGGGGCCGCTGTGGGGTAATCTTGACGCCGCGACGGTGGAGCAGGCCAACGGGCACCGCAGTTATCGCGTGGTGCCGGTGACCCGCGACAGTTTGGCTGAACAGCAGCGCATCGCCGATGCTTTCACCCAGGCAGGGCTACTGCCCAAGCGCATTGACGCGCAGGCGGTGCCCGTCTGGCAACCGCCGGCGTCTTAAATCGCGCGGACGCGCTGCCGTACTGCCGTCGCGTTAACGCCGCGAGCGGCACCCGCAGCGAGACACACTGGACAAGCGCGTGCAAATAGCTAAACTGATTACTGGGTATTTGTACAGGGTTTGGCCATGACACTGGATCTTTTTGAAGACGCGGCGCCGGCGCCCTGGCGTGAGACGATCGCACCGGGCGCGGTTGTGCTGCACGGTTTCGTGCGCGCACACGGGGCCGCGCTGCTGGCGGCGGTGCAGTCGATTGCGGCCCAGGTTCCCTGGCGCCACATGACCACGCCGGGTGGCTACACCATGTCGGTGGCAATGAGCTGGTGCGGCCACGGCTGGAACAGCGACAACCACGGCTATCGCTATACGCAGCGTAACCCTCGCGACGGCCATCCCTGGCCGTCGATACCGCCTATATTGATGGCGCTGGCGGACGAAGCCGCGCAACAGGCGGGATTTCCCCACTTTGTACCCGATGCTTGCCTCATGAACCGTTACGATGTCGGCAGTAAACTCTCATTGCATCAGGATAAAGACGAACATGACTTTGGCGCGCCGATTGTGTCGGTCTCCCTGGGCCTGCCGGCGGTTTTTCAGTTCGGTGGCCTACAGCGCAGCGATCCCGCGCAGCGCATCCCGTTGGCCCATGGGGATGTCGTCGTGTGGGGCGGGCCTGCGCGCCTGCGTTTTCACGGTATTTTGCCGATAAAAGAGGGCTATCATTCCCTTGTCGGGCCGCACCGTATTAATATTACGCTACGTAAGGCGCTTTAGGACTCAACCGGCGCCGGGTTGGCGCATTCTGGCGCCGCGCGGGCGAGGCGAGTAAGGTCAATAATGAACGATGTGCCACAGGCCGGCGCGGCGCTGCCGAGTCGATTTTTTTTGCCGGTTCCTCCTTTGCGCTTTTGTAGCGACGCCACGCGGGCCGAGGAGGGCCTATTTCGCGCTGCCGCGGCCGGGCAGGCCGTGGCGCAATTGTGGCACGCGCCGCTGTCGCTGGTGGCGCCGGTCAGTTATCGCCGCTTCGCCGGCTTTGCTCAGGTCTGCCAAGATTTTGCCGCCGACGGTTGCCCCGTGCTGCTGCGCAAATCCGGCGGCGGGCTGGTACCGCAAGGGCCCGGCATCATCAACTTAAGTTTAGCCTATCCGACGGACCGCGCTTTTGGCGACGCCGCCGAGGACGTGTACCGCCATTTATGCGGGATCTTGACCGATGGGTTGGCGCAGTTGGGCATTGCCACCGGCTGGCAGGCGGTGGCGGGCTCTTTTTGCGATGGGCGCTATAACCTCGCCTGCGGCAGCGGGGCGCAGGCGCGCAAAATTGCCGGTACCGCGCAGTATTGGCGCGCCGTGCCGTATGCCGATGGCCGCAGGGAGCGGCGTCATATCGTGCTGGCCCATGCATTGCTCTTGGTCGATTGTGATCTTCTCGCCGCCCACCGTCTTGCTAATGAATTTGAGTCGCGCTTAGGCACCGGCCGCGTCTATCAGGTGGACAAAACCGTCAGCGTGGCGCAATGCTTCAACGCGCCGGTAGCGCAACTCGTGGCTAGCGTGGCGGAGGCGCTGATAACGCGCATTGCGGGCAGCAGGGCGCCGCTGTAGGGGGGAGGCCGCCAAACCCTTTCAGCGCGCATCATGCCTTGTTCGTTGTCCCTTGGCCCGAGCGCAGCAGGGCGTCTAGGCGGGCGACCGGGCGCCGCCGACAGTGACGGTGCGCTAGCGCCGCAGTCCGGCGTCCTGGTGTGGGAGCGCTAGCGCCGCAGTTCGGCGTCCTGGTGTGGGAGCGGGAGCGCCGTAGTGCGGCGTCCCCCTGCGGCTTTGCGCCTTAAACGCGCTATTGCGCTTTGGCCTGCGGTTAATATCGCGTCGGGGCCAAAGAGGGCTTATCGTTCATGCGGCGCCGTTGTTTTCATGCTGCCTGGACGCATCGGATAACGGTTTGGCCAAATAATACCGCGTATGTTTATGGGCATAGCCCGCGAGATGGCCGTAAGGGCGATAGCCCAATTTTTGGTAAAAGCCCAGCGCTTGGAAACTAAAGGTATCCAAATAGGCCTGATGGCAGCCGCGCGCAATGGCCTCCGCTTCCGCCTGCTGAATTAAACGTCGGCCGAGCCCACCGTAGCGATGCCGTTCATCAATCCATAGATACTGTACTTCAAGCGACCCCCACCAGGTATTGGCGAGCAACCCGGCGATAATATTGCCGGCTTCTGCGGTTACCGTTAAGCGTAACGGGCGCATATCCACGGCCTCGAATTGCGCATTATGCGACCACAATTGTTGTTGAATAAACTTTTCTTCCGCGTCGTTGGCGACGTCGCTGATATGAATAACGTGGTTGTCCTGTTTCATGTAATTGGCTGCCTAAAATGACGGTGATATCGGAGTCAATAACGCTGGATGTGAAAGTGATTTTTTTTCTTCGCGCCGCAAGTCCTACCGCTAAAAAAAGGGAGGCGGCGCGCGAGATTCCAGGCGAAATGGCGTTCGCGGGCCCATGGCCCGTTTTGCTTTTAACGCAGCCAAACGATGACGCCTGCACTTACGCGCGTCAATAAGTAACGAATGCTGCTGGCAGTGGGGAGCGTTATCGCGGCCGTGCCCAGCAAGGGGGAAGCTGCCTGATTATTCTCCCGCGCTGCGAGCTTCAGGCGAACGCAAGCGGGCAATACGCCCGCGTGGTGATGAAGAGGGCCGCGCAGCTACTGCACGGGCGGCGAAAATTTGCTAACGTCATAACCGAACCCACCGCGTAGAGGAGAGTCATCATGGCCCGTCTGACGGCGAAAGATTTTCATCCCGATCTGCTTGAACTGTACGACTATTACGCCCACGGCAGGATAACTAAACGCGAATTCCTCGCCAAAGCGGCGAAATACGCCGTTGGCGGCCTGACGGCGGCGTCAATTTTATCGCTAATGAGTCCAAATTATGCGCTCGCCGAACAGGTGGAGTTTACCGATCCGGCGATTGCGGCGGAATATCTCCACTATCCTTCGCCGAACGGTCACGGGCAGGTACGCGGCTATTTTGTCCGCCCGGCCAAGGCGGCCGGTCCGACGGCCGCGGTAGTGGTGGTACACGAAAATCGCGGGCTTAATCCCTATATTGAAGATGTGGCGCGCCGGCTCGCCAAGGCGGGCTTTATCGCCCTGGCGCCGGACGGACTGAGTTCGGTAGGGGGATATCCCGGCAACGACGATAAGGGCCGGGAGCTACAGACTCAGATTGACCCGGTTAAGCTGATGAATGATTTTTTCGCCGCGATACCCTTTCTGGCGGCGCATCCGGCCGGCAACGGCAAGGTGGGCATTACCGGTTTTTGCTATGGCGGCGGCGTGGCGAATGCGGCCGCCGTGGCCTATCCCGAACTGGGCGCGGCGGTACCCTTTTACGGCCGCCAGCCAAAAGCGGAGGAGGTACCCCGCATCAAGGCGCCGCTGCTGCTGCATTATGCTGAACGGGACACGGCCATTACCGACGGCTGGCCGGCCTATGAAACGGCGCTCAAGGCGGCGGGCAAAACCTATCAGGGCTATGTGTATCCCGGCGTTAATCACGGTTTTCACAACGATTCCACGCCGCGCTATGACCGGGCAGCGGCGGAGCTCGCCTGGCAGCGGACCTTGGACTGGTTCAGGCATTACCTGGTTTGACGCCCGCAAACAGGCAGGCGCGGCGGGAGACGGCGCCCCGAACGGGGCGCCTTGGGTAGTGGGTTACAGCGCCGTTTCACGCCAGGCGGTATAGAGTAAGGAATCCTCCAACGCCAGGGCCGATAGCGGGATAAGTTCACCCGCCGCGACATCCTGTGTCAGCGTCTTGTTGGCCAGCAGATAGAAGGGCGCAACGCCTTCGGCGTCGGCTTTTGCCAGCAGTCGGGCGCTCACATGGTCGATGGTATGATGGTGACCGCCCATCGTCAGCGTTTCGCCCTTGGCCAGCGGCCGCTCCGCGTAGCCGGCCATCACCGCGTGAACCTGCTGATCGTGGGCGCCGGACGGACGATGGTGCAGCACGGCGGAAAAGAGACTGATGGGCGATTCCAGCCCCATGATGTGATAAGGCAGGTACAGCGCGGCATAACGTCGGTTGCGGCTGACCACATGGCCTTTTTCCGCCAGCATGTGCCAGGTCTCTTCGTCGCTACAGCGCACCACGATAAACACCCCGCCGCCGAAGCTGGCTTCGTCGTGGCGGCGCAGGCAGTTGAACACATCCACCACGCCGGTTTGGGTCAGTATGCCGCCGTCCTCGCGCGGGATAAACACATCCGCCAGCTCATGGATATGGCAGAGCGGGTAGTTCAACGTCGGCGTGGCGGGCACGAAGCCGAGCGAATTGGCCACCACGTTCATTTCGCAATAATCGGGCGTCGCGCTTTGCGGCAGCATCGCCAGCGCTTCGCTACGCTGGCGCAGCGTAGCCGCGACATTCTGCTCCGGCAGCGACCACAGCGCGGACAGCTGCGGGACGTCGACGGTTTTATCGGTATAGGCCAGACGGCCGCTGTCCTGATGATAGATATAGTCATATTCGCTGGATTTACCGGCGGCAATCACCTCCAGGCCCAGCACTTTCGCCCAGGTGTAGAGGCCAATCAAATTACTGGGCTGATCGCCGTCCACCGTGGTGTAAACGGCGTTATGCTGCGCCGCCAGGCGATTCAGCCAGGGGCCAGCCACCGAGTCGGTTTCTTTACTGACCATGCCGACGTGAATGCCGCGCTTGATGGCGCTAACGGCGATGTCGATGCTGACCTCGGGCTTGCCGGTGGCCTCGACCACCATATCGAACGTCAGCGCCGACAGTAGCCGGTAGTCGCTGATGATCGCCAGTTCGCCGTTCTGCTGGCAGTGACGCACGTCCCGCTCCGACGCGCAAACGCGGCTATCCTGGTCGCGATAGTGCAGGGCGCTCAACAGCGCCTGGGTGCCGTCGGTGTTCAGATCGCACAGCGCCACGATCTCAATCGCCGGGATAGCGCGGCACTGCGCCAACAGCGAGCGGGCAAATCCCCCGCTGGCGCCGGTGACGGCGATGCGGATGCGACGGCTACCCAGAGCGTCAAACAGTAAATGGTAATTCATGGTAATACCTCGTTATTAGGCAATCAGTAAATTCAGCAGTAACACCAGCAGCAGCCCCAGCAGCGACTGGAAGGACACCAGCAGCGTCCAGCTTTTCAGCGTCTGGCTTACGGTAAGACGGAAATACTCTTTAAACAGCCAGAAGCCGGAGTCGTTGACGTGCGACAGCATCAACCCGCCGGTGCTGGTGGCTAATACCAGTAATTCCAGATTCACGCCGCTATTGGCGGCCAGCGGCGCGACGATGCCGGCGGTGGTGACGACCGCCACCGTGGCGGAGCCGATGGCGATGCGGATCAGGGCCGCCACCAGCCAGGCCAGCACCAACGGCGAGATATTCCAATGCACGGCCCAGTCGGCGATAAGCGTACTAACGTGGGTGGCCAACAGCATTTCTTTGAAACCGCCGCCGGCGCCCAGAATCAGGATCACCGCCGCGGCCGGTCCCAGGCTTTTACCGAGAATTTTCTGCAATTGCTGCATACTATAGCCGGAGCGCACGCCGAGGGCGTACAGAGAAAACAGCACCGCCACCAGCAAAGAGACAATCGGGTCGCCAACGGCGTTGATCAGTTGCGCGAGCGGGTTTTCCGGCGCAATAGCGTGGCTGAGCAGCGTGCGGATCATCATCAGCAGCGGCGGCAGCAGGATGGTAAACATCGACAGGGCGAAAGACGGTTCGCGTTTGCCCTCGGTATGGGCGGTCGGCGGCGCCAGCGGCTGCTCATCGGTGCCCGTATGGCTCAGTTCGGGAAAATATTTCATCGCCAGATGGGTAAAGACCGGACCAGACAGTATGGCCATCGGTACCGCGACGATGAGGCCGTAAAACATCGCCATACCCGCATCGGCATGATAGGTGGTCATCGCCAGCGTCGGTGCCGGGTGCGGCAGCAGCAGACCGTGGGCAACATACAGACCGGCGGCCATCGGGATACCCACGCGCATCAGCGGGGTTTTGGTGCGTCGGGCGATGGCGTACACCAGCGGCACCAGCATCACAAAGCTCACGTCGAATAAATGGGGCAGGCCGATAATCAGCGCCGCCACGCAGATGGTCGCGGGGATCGTGCGGGCCGGGCCCAGGCGGATAAAGGTATTGGCTATCTTATCCGCGCCGCCGGTTTCCAGCAGGACGCCGCCGAGCATAGTGCCTAGCCCTACCACCAACCCCGTCGAGGCCAGCACGCCGCCAAACCCTTTTTCAAAGCTTTTAATCGTGGTGACCGGCGACAGACCGGCGGCGATACCCAAGAATCCCGCCGCGATAATCAACGCGAGAAACGGATGGAATTTAAACCGGGTTATCAAGATGATTAATACCGCAATGGAGCCTATTAACCACAAGAATTGTGTATAATCAAAATGCATATGTCCTCCTGACCCGCAGGGTACAGGCCATGATATTGAATGAAATTTATTCGGCGCCGTCGCGTGCGCTTGTTATTAGGATGCCGCTGTGTTGTGGTTCAGCTCTTTACCACATGCAGGTTAATAGCAAGTTGTTTGATTTTTTCCTGTAATTCCTCCGGCAATAAATCATCGTGAATAATGTCGTCAAAGGCTTGCAGCGGGCAAATATGAAACATGCCGTATTTACCGTATTTGCTGCTATCGGACACCAGCACGTTGCGGCGTGAACTGGCCAGCGCCGCCTGTTTCACCAGCGCTTTCCCCTCATCGGGGGTGGAGAGACCGTGTTCGATATCCCACGAACTGGTGCTAATAAACGCGATATCTAAATTCAGACCGCGGATAAAAGCGGCGGCGCTATTACCGATACAAGATCGGTTACGGCGATCCACCTGTCCGCCGGTATGAAAGAACGTAATATGCTGACGCTCCATGAGGTAGTCACCGATGGTGAAATCGTTCGTCACTATCGTCACTTTTTTTAATTGGTCCCCGATACTGCGCGCGATTTCATAGGTGGTGGTGCCGGCATCCAAATAAATAACCTGGCCGGATTCCACCAATGTTTCCGCCACCCGCGCAATATTGCGTTTGGTTTGATGATGCAATTGCGCTTTTTCCTGCCAGGGTAATTCTTGCTTCAGCGCCTCGTTTAATTTCGCGCCACCGCTGATAATGGTGACTTTACCGTCTTTCTCCAGCATTTGAATATCGCGGCGAATCGTCATATGCGAGACATTCAGTAGCTGCGCCAGCGCCGAAAAGGTCACATAGGCGTGCTGGTAGAGATAGCTATAAATAAAACTTTGGCGCTCTTCTGGCAGCATCTCGATTCTCGTTACGCAGGGCGTTTAAAAGTGACATTCAATTCGTGGATCTGCTCCGCGGTCAACGTCACCATGCCGTGGGGCAGGAGGGTGAAGTATAAGCGCGCGGTGTCTTCCAGCTCCTCGGCGTTAAACACCGCTTCCCGCAGACTGCCGCCGCCAACCACCGGCCCATGATTGGCCAGCAACATGGCGTTATGGCTCGGCGCCAGCGCGCCTATCGCCTGCGCCAGCGCCGGATCCCCCGGGCGAAAATAGGGCACCAGCGGCAAGGTTCCCACGCGCATCACGTAATAGGGCGTGATCGGCGGCAGACAGTTGGCGGCATCCAGCCCCGGCAGGCAAGACAGCGCGGTCAAGGACGGCGAGTGCAAATGCACCACCCCGCCGGTTTGCGGCCGCTCGCGATAAAACGCCCGGTGCATGACCGCTTCCTTGGAGGGTTTATCCCCGGCGACCCACTCCCCCTGTTCATCCAATTTGCTGAGTCGTTCCGGGTCAAGCGCACCAAAACTGGAGTTGGTGGGCGTGACGAGAAAGCCCCCGTCGGGCAGACGACAACTGATATTCCCGGCGCCGCCGCTGCTATAACCGCGCATAAACAGCGAATGGGCCAGGGAGACCATCTGCTCACGTAATTCGGCTTCAGTCATGATAAAGTTCCTGTGCTTTACTGAAAAAATCGGTGGTGCCAAAATTGCCTGATTTCAGCGCCAGCCACAGCGGCCGGTGCAAATCCCGCACCCAGGGTACGCCTGGCGCGATAGTGTCTCCGAGAGTGAAAGCCGTCACCCCCAGCTTTTGTGCGATCAAACTCGAGGTTTCGCCGCCGGCGACGATAAATTTACTAAAGCCTTGCTCGCACAGCAGGGTGGCGATACGGGCGAAGCAGGCTTCGATCATCGCGCCGATATCTTCGCCGGGATAGCGCTGGCGCAAGCGTTGAACCACCTCCGGCGCATCGGTGGCATACAGGAGCGGCGCGGGAAAATCGGGCTGCGCACTGACCCACTGCGCCATCTCACGGGCATAGTCTTCGGCATTCTGGCGGCAGCGGGCGATATCCAGCGCGCGCGCCGGCGCATGTTGTTGGTACCAGGCGACTTGCCGATTGGTCATCTGCGAACAGCTGCCGGACAAAACAACGCCGCGGCCCGCGCGGGGCGGCGTCTCTCGGGTTTGCGCCGCGGCGTGCTGGCCGGTCGCGTGGGCGGCAATGGCGCCGCCGAGCCCGGAGCCGCCGGTCAGCAGCACCGACGCCGGCAATGCGGCGGCGAGGGCCGCCAAATCGTTTTCGTCGAGCGTGTCGGCCACGACGTAGCGGCAACCTTGTTGTTGCAGCACCTCAAGGCGCTGGCGTATCGCCGCCTGCCCCTGGCGAATACTGGCGAGCGGCAGCAGGCCCGTTTGCCCCGCGGATTGGGCATCCATCAGGCGCAATAGATTGGCGTCGGTCATCGGCGTAACCGGATGATGACGCAGGCTGGATTCACTCAGCAACTGGTCGAAAACGAATAGATAGCCATGCACCACCGTGCGGCCATTGACCGGCAGCGCCGGGCAGAGGACGGCCATGGTTTGCCCCGTTTCCGCCAGCAGCGCATCGGTCACCGGGCCGATATTGCCCTGCGCCGTGGAATCGAACGTGGAGCAATATTTAAAATAGAGCTGTTCACACCCCTGTTCACGGAGCCAGCGCGCGCTTTGCAGCGACAGGGATACCGCCTCCTGCGCCGGACAAGAGCGGGTTTTCAGCGAGACAACCACCGCATCGGCGGGCGTCGACAGCGCCTGCGTCGGCACGCCGTTCACTTGCGTCACCCGCCAGCCGGCGGCGGCGAGAAAGCTGGCGATATCCGTCGCCCCGGTAAAATCGTCGGCAATAACGCCAAGCCTGAAGGCCATATTAGCCGTTTCCTTGCTGATGTGAGAATACGTTAAATTATGTGAGAACTACTTTCACATTACTATGATGGTATTCACGAAAAACCAACGGGCATATGACGGGATTTAGACGCTTGTTATCTGATTTTTATAGACTTTAAAAAATGGTGGCCTTCACATCGACGTGTGAAAATATGATATTGCCGCGCGCTAGGGATTGATAACTTGACGCGTCGTCGCAAAATGCTAGCCCGAAGAGGACGGTGTTTAAGGGTAAACGTTAAGGAACCGCGAAGCCGCAACGACCATAGCCGCCCAGCAGGCGGCGCCTGAGGCGCGCGGGGATAAAGCGGCGTTTAACGCTAAAAACGGCTTGGGGAGAGGCAGCGGCGCCAGAGCGTTGGCACACAAACAGGCGACCTTGCGGGTCGCCTGTTTGACAGCGGAGCGCGGCTTACACCACCGGCGTATTGCGGATCAGGTAATCGAAGGCGCTCAATGAGGCTTTGGCGCCTTCGCCGGCCGCAATGATTATCTGCTTGTAGGGCACGCTAGTGCAGTCGCCGGCGGCAAAAATGCCTTTCACGCTGGTTTCACATTTGGCGTCAATAAGGATTTCGCCCGTCTGATTGCGTTCCACCGTTCCCTCCAGCCACTGGGTGTTGGGCAGTAGGCCGATTTGCACAAAAATACCCGCGACGGCCAGCTCATGTTCACCGTGGCTGACACGATCTTTATAGCGCAGGCCGGTGAGCTTGGTGCCGTCGCCCGTCACTTCCAGCGTCTGGGCGTTGAGCAAAATATCGACGTTGTTCAGACTACGTAATTTCGCCTGCAGCACGGCGTCGGCGCGCATGGCCGGCGCAAATTCCAGCAAGGTGACATGTTCCACCAGGCCAGCCAAGTCGATGGCCGCTTCCACGCCGGAGTTGCCGCCGCCGATGACCGCCACCCGCTTGCCCTTGAACAGTGGACCGTCGCAGTGCGGGCAGTAGGTCACGCCGCGGGTACGATAAAGCTCCTCGCCCGGCACGTTCATATTCCGCCAGCGCGCGCCGGTGGCGATAATGAGGCTGCGGGCCGTCAGGCGCGCCCCGGAGGCGGTTTCAATCTGATGCGGCTGGCCCGGCGCGGCGGCGGGAATGAGCCTGCTGGCGCTTTGCACATCAATGACGTCGACATCATACTCATCCACGTGGGCTTTCAGCGACGTGGCCAGTCTGGCGCCTTCGGTTTTGGGCACCGAAATGTAGTTTTCGATATCGACGGTATCCAGTACCTGACCGCCAAAGCGTTCGCCCAGCAGACCGGTACGGATCCCTTTACGGGCGGAATAGACCGCCGCCGCCGCGCCGGCAGGACCGCTGCCGACGATCAGCACGTCATACACCTCGCGCTGATTAAGCGCCTGCGCCGCACGGGCCGCCGCGCCGGTATCAATCTTGTTGACGATTTCACTCAACGTCATGCGTCCCTGGCCGAACGATTCGCCGTTCATGAACACGGCCGGCACGCCCATGATGTTGCGTTCCTGAATCTCGTTTTGGAACGCGCCGCCGTCAATCGCCGTATGGTGAATGCGCGGATTCAGTATCGCCATTAGGTTCAGGGCCTGCACCACGTCCGGGCAATTGTGGCAGGTCAGGGAGTAATAGGTTTCAAAATGGAACTCGCCGTCGAGCTGGCGAATCTGATCCAGCAGCGACTGCGCTTCCCGGGAGGGGTGTCCGCCGGTTTGCAGCAGCGCCAACACCAGCGAGGTGAATTCATGGCCCAGCGGTGAACCGGCAAAGCGCGGCCCGTGATCCACGCCGGGATTCGCCACCCGGAAAGAGGGCTTGCGTACCGGCAGCTGATTATCTTCCCGCCAGCTCACCTTGTCCGACAAGTCGGCGATATCCGTCAGCAGCCCGCGGATTTCGGCGGATTTGGCGCCCTCATCCAGTGTGGCAACTAACTCAACCGGTTTGGTCAATTTCTCAAGGTAGGCTTTGAGTTGGGTTTTCATCGTAGTGTCGAGCATGGTCTCTCCCGGGAGGCTAAAACGGGCGCAGCGCACCCGCTAAGGCAAATAACGTCAAAAAGTCGGATAAACGGCGAAGTTAGATTTTGCCGACCAGATCCAGCGACGGTGCCAGCGTAGCGTCGCCTTCTTGCCATTTCGCCGGGCAGACTTCGCCGGGATGGCTGGCAACATATTGCGCGGCTTTCACTTTACGCAGCAGGTCGCTGGCGTCGCGGCCGATGCCTTCGGCGGTGACCTCAATGGCTTGGATGATGCCCTGCGGATCGACAATAAACGTCCCGCGGTCGGCCAAACCTTCGTCTTCGCGCAGGTTTTCAAAATTACGCGTCAGGGTACCGGTCGGGTCGCCAATCATCGCATATTGGATTTTGGCGATGGTTTCGGAACTGCCGTGCCAGGCTTTATGGGTGAAATGGGTGTCGGTGGAAACGGAATAAATATCGACGCCCAATTTTTGGAATTCAGCATAGTGGTCCGCGACATCACCCAGCTCGGTCGGGCAAACAAAGGTGAAATCGGCCGGATAGAAGAAAAAGACACTCCATTTCCCTTCGACATCTTTATCGGTGACCTGAATGAATTCACCGTTTTTGAACGCTTGATTGCTAAAAGGCTTGATTTTGGTGTTGATTAAAGACATTTCCTACCTCCGTTTGATTGATGGGCAAAAATTAACAAATGATGCTGTAGCAATCCAATATGTAGATGTTATCGATTCAATCAGTCATACCTTTGTTATCTGCCGCGGCGGCGCCCTTACCGCGTCGGGATACCCCCTGCTAACGTCAGCGCGTGTCGCTCCACTCCCGTTAATCTTTACCGCTCATCAGCAGCGCCACCCCGCGCCCGCCGGGCGTCAATTCCAGCGCGAGTTTAACCGCCAACGTCAGCGGCACCGCCAGCAGCGCGCCGGTGAGGCCAAGCAGGCTTTGCCATACCAGCAGTGACAGGAAGACGGTGCAAAGCGATAAATCGAGACGGCGCCCCATCAGCACGGGCTCCCAAAGAAAGCTGAAAACCAGATTGATCAGCAGCAGCGCCGCCAATAGCCCCAGCCCGGTGGCGGGGCCGTTAAATAAAAAGGCCAGGAGCAGCGGCGGGATGGCGGCGATAATCGACCCCACCAGCGGGATAAAATTCAATACTAAGGCCAACACCCCCCAGATAAAGGCGAATTTGACGTTCAACAGCAGCAGCGCGCCCCACACCGCCAGCCCGATAAACAGGCTGACTAGGGTCTTCAGCGCCAGATAACGCGTTACGCTGTCCAGGCCTTGCTGTAGCGCCGTCCACTGCGGCGACGGGCAGCGCAGCAGGCGCCGGCATTTAACCGACAGCGCCGGCGCATCCAACAGCATAAACACCACCAGCATAAACACCATCACGATGCCCGTGAGCATCCCCGATATCCGGCCGACGGCGCGGGTGGCAAGCGTGAAAAGCTGGGCGGGATCAAAAATAGCCCACAACGACTCGACCGTTAACGTCATACCGACACGCTGTAGGAGGGCGGGCACGCCTTGAAGTCGGTCGGCCAGCAGCAGGGGCAGATAGCTGCTCAGCTGCCTCAATTCCGGCAGCGCCGCCATGATCGTGCCCAGCGTCATCAGCAGGGCCAGCAGGATCCCGCCGCTTACGGCGATGACCGCCAGGGCGCGCGGTATCTTGAGGGAGACCAGCCCGTTGATGGGGCGCATAAGCACCAGCGTCAAACAGAGCGCCACCAACAGCGGCACCAACACCGGCGCGGCGAGGTGAACGCCAAGGATGAATAAGATGAGGCAAGCGAGGTTAACGCAGGCACGATCGGGGGACAGGGTTGCTTTTTCCATGTATTACCGTGAGAGCCTGTAGAGCGCCCGCAGGCGGCCCGGCGCCGGAGGAGGGCGTTTGGCACGCCGCCGCGGGCGGGCGGCAGAAAACGATGCGCCGGCGTGGCGTATCGGTGCTAAGAGAACCCGGGGTTTAGAAATTCAGCTGGCCCGCCACGTAGGGGCCTTCCACCAGGCGTTCATTGGGGCGGTTGTTTTTCCCGTCCATACCGATATAACGATAACCGGCTTTCAGCGTCACCAGATCGATGGGCGTCCAGCTAACACCGCCGTCCACATCGAGATAATTCTTGGCGCTATTGCTCAATTGGCGTGAGGCGCTATAGGCGCTTGCGTAAACGCCCACACCGTGGACCAGCGGCAACTTGACGCCGGCACCGACCGGGAAGACCACGCCTTCGCCGGCGCCGGTAGACCCTTTAATATAGTTGGCCTGCACGCCAAGATTGAACATGGCAGGTCCGACCGGCAGATTGATACCGGTTTCCGCACCGGCCACTTCCCGGCCGTTTTGGTTGTTTTTAACCCAACCGCCGTTGATATACAGACCGGAGGATTGCTGGCCCAGACCGATATTCACATCGGTGAAATGGGTGCCGGTGCTTACCATGCCATCCATTGCCCGCGCGGCGGGAATGCTGAGCATCGCCATCAAGGCACAGCCGATGAGGGCGGGACGTGTTGTGGTTGTTACGCGCATTGTTCATTACCTCTGCAAGATTCAACTCAAGGACGGGCCGCCACAAACACGGCGGGCGCCGGACGATAAGGAAATACCTTTCTACGTTGGGGCGCAATTTAATTATGTAAATTCATAATATATAGTTTTAACTTCCGTTCTAAGCCGACCCTTCAGGTTTATTCTCTATCGGCCGCGGATGACGTCCACGCCGCACGAGGGGCGGCATGCCGCGGTCAATGTGTGATCCTTCGCCCAAAATTCAAACAATTTAGGTGAACCTCTTCACGCACGCTTGCGGCGTTAGCGGTGAGAATTTAGATTGTATTTGTATTGTATACAATATGAATACTTAACGAAGTGATCCCCTTTATCCCGATGGTGGTCAGATTGACCAGCGGTACCACGCGTTAAACGGAGACGTCTACAACGGTCATAAGAGTCGACACGGGGTGTCTGCGCATCGACTGATGTCAACCAAAGAGGTTCGCTATGCAATGGGAAAACAAAGAAACGGTCGCGGCGGCGAGCAGCGCGACCGGGGCCAAAAAAACCAATGTCCGCTGGATGGTGGTGGCGGTGTTGTTCTTCGTGACCTTGATTAACTATGCCGACCGCGCGTCCATTTCTCTGGCCGGGCCTGGCATGGCAAAAGAGTTGGGTTTAAGTGTGGTGGACATGGGGTTTATTTTCTCAGCGTTCGGCTGGGCCTATGTCATCTTTCAATTGCCCGGCGGTTGGTTGTTGGACCGCTTCGGCTCGAAAATGATTTACAGTCTGAGCATCTTGCTCTGGTCGCTGTTCACTTTAATGACCGGGTTGGCGGGCTTTGTTACCGGCGCAACCGCGGTAATGGTCATTTTTATTTTGCGCTTTCTGGTCGGTGCGGCGGAGTCCCCCTCGTTTCCGGCCAATAGCCGGATTGTCGCCTCCTGGTTTCCGGCGTCGGAGCGCGGTACGGCGGCGGCCATTTTCAATTCTGCCCAATATGGTTCCACGGTGTTTTTCGCGCCGCTGATGGGGTGGCTGGCCCATACCTATGGCTGGCATTCCGTCTTTACGGTGCTGGGATTGATAGGCATCGCTTTTCTGCCGGTCTTTCGCAAACTGGTGCATAGCCCCAACCGCCACACCATGGTCAACGCGGCGGAACTGGCGTACATGGAGCAGGGCGGGGCGCTGGTGAATATCGACCCCGACAAGCAAGAGCGCGCCGCCCATAAAGGACCGCGCTTGAGCTATTTGAAGCAGCTACTGTCCAGCCGGATGATGCTTGGGATCTATTTCGCCCAATATTGTCTTAACGCCATCGGCTTTTTCTTTATCACCTGGTTCCCGGTATACCTGGTGCAGGAAAAGCATATGTCAATCATGAAGGCGGGGATGGTAGCGGCCATTCCGGCGGTGTGCGGTTTTGTCGGCGGTATCATGGGCGGTTTTGTTTCCGATATGCTGATTCGCCGTGGGATGTCGCTGTCGTTAGCGCGTAAAATCCCCATCGTCGGCGGGATGGTGCTGTGCTGCATCATGGTGCTGTGTAATTACACCGATTCTGAATCGGCGGTCATCTTTATCATGGCGATGTCTTTTTTGGGTAAAGGCATTGGCGGCATGGGCTGGACGGTTAACGCCGACACCGCACCGAAGGAAATTGCCGGGTTATCGGGTAGCGTACTGAATACCTTTAGCAACTCCTCCAGCATCACCACTCCCGTTATTACCGGATACATTCTGCAAGTGACCGGTTCGTTTCACGCCGTGCTCTGGTTTGTGATAGCCCATGCGGTGGTGGTGATGCTCTGTTACCTGTTCGTGGTCGGAAAAATCAAACGTTTCATTCTCACGGATACACCATAACCCGCCGAAGTAAGGAGTTATAGGATGTCGACAGCAGAAACGCCCAGAATCAAGCAATCGTTGAGTTTCATCGCTTACGAGAAAATTAAAGCGATGATCCTGAATATGGAATTACAGCCCGGCAGTTCGCTGACCGAGATGTGGCTAATCGGCAAATTAGACATGAGCCGTACACCGATTCGTGAGGCGCTGTACCGGCTACAGCAGGAGCGGTTTGTTGAGCTGACCCGCCATAAAGGCTGGTATGTCAGCGAAATCAAATTGCGGGATATCCAGGAGCTGTTTGTGATCCGCGAGGCGCTGGAGGGCATTTGCGCTCGCCATGCGACCGCGCGTATCAGCGATGAGGCATTGACGAAGATGGAGGCCTATCTTGATTCGCTGGAGGCCCCTTTGCTGGCGAATGAAGAAGCGGTCGTCGATCCGGGCGATACCCTGCATGATTTGATTTTTACCTATGCCGACAATCAGCTCATCAACACGATGATGGCGATTCATTTGGAACGTCTGCGCATGTTTCACGTTATCGCCAGCAATTTGCCGGGCAGGAAATTACAGTCCTGGCGCGAGCACCGGGAAATTTTGTATGCGCTAAAAGCCCGTGATGAAGATCGCGTCGAGCAAACCATGCGTCGGCATATCCGCAGCAGTCTCGACAGCCTGCTGCAAGATCTGCTGCAAAAAAACCAGACGCTTAACGCGCTGTAGCGCGCGGGCGCCGACGGCAAATCGCCGCAGGGGCGGCCGGCTGCGCGAATTTTAGGAGAGAGTATGCGAAAAGTGATTGTGTTTGGCGTTGATGGCTTATCGATGCCGTTACTGAAACGCTACGCGGCGCAGGGCGCGTTACCGAATATTGCCCGGATGCTGCAACAGGGGGCGGCGACCGAGCTGTTGCCCTTTATTTCCGCCTGGGGCGATGTCAACTGGGTGGCCTTTATGGCGGGCCAAGGGTTGGGTACCGCCTGGCGCGGACAGGCGCTGCCCGCCGATAACCATCAGACCGGCAATTTACTTGACCAGATGACGCGTCAGGGGCTGAAAGCCGCCTTGGTACATTTTCCCGAGACTGTCGTGGCCGACGCCGGGCATTTCAGTTTCGCGCCCTACTGGGGCAGAAGCGCGCCCTGGGCCGCCGAACATTTTAAACCCATGGGCCATACCACCCGCTATCAGGCGCGCACCGGCGATAAACACATCAAGCAGCAAAAGCTTGGCTGGCCGCCCAACGGCACGCTGGCCTACCATGATAAAGGCGCCTGGCAGCCGCTGGAAAAAGGCGCTGACGGAGGCTATGCGCTAACGTTGCAGGGGCAGCGCGGCAACACTTTAACGCTGCCCCTGGGCGAGCAAGAGGGAAAACCGGTGATCTGGATAGGCGACCAGGCCGTGGCGCTGGCCGAAGGCGAGTGGAGCCCCTGGTGTTCACTGCGCGCCCTCAACGTGAGCGGCAGCGTGCGGTTCTATCTGGGATGCTACCGGCCCGAACGCGACGAGGTTGAGATTCTGCAAGCGCAGGTCACCGACCCGGACCAGCTGTGTGGCGCGTCCGAACAGGCCAGGGCGCTGCTGGCCCACGCCGGGCCGTTTTTCAGTAAGTGGGTGGTCAAAGCCTCGCCGCAGGAAGATTACCCACAGGCCACCTACCAGGAAGGGGATGAACAGTCGCTGTGGCTCGCCGATACGGCGCTGACATTAACCCAGCAGCAGGGCTATGCCCTATGGGCGACGGTGCATCGGTTGGTGGACGAATCGCACCATAACTGTCTCGGTCAATGCGATCCGGCGTCGCCCTTCTTTGATCCGGCGCAGGCGGCACGCTATGACGCGGTGATGCGCGATTGCTACCAGATCCTCGATAAGACCATGGGCAAGCTTATGGCGCAGATGGACGATGAAACGGTGCTGATGCTGGCGTCCGATCACGGTGCGGTGCCCAACGCCTATATGTGCGATATCTACCGCTACTTGGCGAAGCATCAGCTGGTGGTGCTGGACGAACAATTAAAACCGGATATGGCGCGCAGCCAGGTCTATTTGAAAGATGAACGCGGCGGCCTGGAAATTTTCGTCAATTTGGCCGGACGCGAGGCGACAGGCATCGTGTCGCCCGCCGATTACGATGCCGTGTGCGCCAAAACGCTGCACGCCTTGGGCAGTTGGCATGTGCTGGAGCAGGGGCAATTGCGCAATGCGGTTAGCCTGGCGCTATTGAAAGACGACGCGGCGGGCATTGGCTTTTGGGGACCGTGCGCGGGGGATATCGTTTTTGCCTATAACGCCGGTTTTGTCTGGGGCGTAAGCCGCGGCGGGGAAGATATTTGCCCGGTCGAGGTGCCGGGGGCCAATCACGGGCCGCAAAAACCCACCGCCGCGACGGCGATGTCCTCCAATTACGGCGCGCTGGTGATGATGGGGGCGGGCGTGCGCGCCGGCTACTACCACGATCGCGCAACGCTCGGCCCTTACACCATGGTGGATCCGGCGGCGACGATAGCCCATTTACTCGGCCTGCCGCTGGCGACGCTGGATGGCCGCGTGATGCACAGTCTTCTCGCGGATGGTCACACTCACCCCTAAGGACGGTTCCATGAAAATCACAAGCGTTACCACCCATTTATTGTCGGCCAAGCTGAGCCAACCTTTTGCTTATTCGCGCGCGCGCTACGATACCCGCACCGCGATGCTGGTGGAAATCATGACCGATGAGGGTATTACCGGTTGGGGCGAGTGCTACGGCCCGGCGCGCATGACCAAAGCGGTAGTGGATGAGCTGGCGGGGATGATCATCGGCAGCGACGCGCTTAACAGCGAATTCATTTGGCAGGATCTGTACGCCCGGCTGCGCGATCACGGCCAAAAGGGGCTACTGATTGAAGGCCTGAGCGGTATCGATATCGCGCTTTGGGATATCCGCGGTAAATATTTTAATGTTCCCGCCTACCAATTATTGGGCGGCGCGATGCGCACCGAAGTGCAGGCGTATGCGACCGGCCTCTATCGCCGCGATAGCGGCGATCCGCTCTCCTACCTGGCGGAAGAGGCGGTAGGCTATGTGGAGCAGGGATTTAAGGCGATGAAGCTCAAGGTGGGGTTCGGCGTGCGTGAGGATATCCGGGTCACCCAGACCCTGCGCGACACCCTGGGGCCGGATGTCGCGCTGATGATCGACGCCAACCACGCTTACGATGCCGTTGCGGCGATAGCCCTCGGTCGCGCGGTGGAGGAATTGGATATCGGCTGGTTTGAGGAGCCGGTGCCGCCGGAGGACCTGGCCGGCTACCGGCGGGTGAAAGAGGCGATTGCCATTCCGCTGGCGGGCGGCGAGTGCGAGTTTACCCGCTATGGTTTCCGCGATGTGCTTAGCACCGGCGCTATGGATATTATCCAGCCGGATATCTGCGCCGCTGGCGGCCTGACGGAGTGCAAAAAGATAGCCGACATGGCCCAGGCGTTCGGCGTTCGCACCAACCCGCACGTGTGGGGCAGCGGTATTGGTATCGCCGCGTCGCTGCAATGGATGGCGCTGATCCCTACCCAAACGCCGCTCTCGCTGACGCCGGTGCAGCCGCTGCTGGAGTTCGACCAGACGGAGCATCCTATCCGCCAGGCGATTTTGCAACAGCCGATCGTACACCACCATGGGCGGGTGGCGATCCCCTCAGGCCCAGGGTTGGGTATTGATGTCGACCGCCGCGCGCTGGCGGCGTTCGCCGTGGCGTAGGTCTTGAGTCCGCGCGGCGTCGCCTGAGGTAGGCTATAGGCGTGCTGCGGCGCCGATGCGGATAACGTGCGTCAAGCCTGCACGTTGCGCGCGGGCGGCGACCACCAACGGGAGAGAAAGCGGTGACCAAAACTTTACATGTGCTAATTGCGGCAGAAACGTTGCCGGCCTCATTACTCGACGCCGTGAAGCGCACCTATACCGTTAGCACCGGCGACGCCGCGCGCGATCCCGCCTGGAGTGCGACGTACGGGGCGGAGATCGATGTCATTTTAACCAACGGCGTCACCGGGGTGACGGCGGAGTTGCTGCGTCGGTTGCCCAAGGTAAAACTTATCGCCAGCAACGGGGTCGGCGTCGACAAAATCGATCTCGCGGCGGCGCGCGCGCGCGGCATTGTGGTGACCAATACGCCATCGGTGCTTAACGATTGCGTTGCCGATCATGCCATGGCGCTGTTGCTGGATATCTCACGACGGGTAAGCGAGGCGGATCGCTACGTGCGCGCCGGGCTTTGGCGTACGCGCGGGCGTTTTCCCCTCGGCACTAAAATCGGCGGTAAAGTGTGCGGTATCGCCGGGCTCGGCAATATCGGGCGGGCTTTTGCCGCGCGCGCGGCGGCGTTTGGCATGGATATTCATTATTACAACCCGCATTCTCAGCCGGCGGTGCCCTATAGACGTCACGACTCTCTGCGCTCGCTGGCCGCCGCGGCGGATTATCTGGTGCTGACGCTGCCCGGCGGCGACGCGACCCGGCATGCGGTGGAAGAGACGGTGCTGGCGGCGCTCGGACCGCGAGGCTACCTGATTAATGTCGCGCGGGGAAGCGTGGTCAAAGAAAGCGCGTTACTGGACGCGCTAGACAGGCAGCTTATTGCCGGGGCGGCGTTGGATGTCTTTGCTGATGAACCGAACGTCCCGCCGGCGCTGCTGGACAAAGCCAATGTGGTGCTTAGCCCGCATATCGCCAGTGCGACCCGGGAGACTATGGCGGCTATGGCCGATTTGGTGCTGCAAAATCTGCACGCCTTCGCCCGCGGGGAAGCGGTATTGACGCCGGTCAACTGACCGCTACGCCTGGGCCGTGGGACCACAAGACCGACACCAGCGGATTGGCCGCCGGCGTAAACACTCGGTTCCTCTGCCGCTATCCGGGCGGTGCTGCCGTGCCAAAGCGCCGGCGTAAACACTCAGCCCCTCTGCCGCTATTCGGGCGGTGAAGCCGTGTCAGAGCGCCGGCGTAAGGTAAGACGCTCTGCCTTCTCCCGTAGATCGCGAGGCTATGGCGGGCCGGGGAGGTTATCGGTCGGCCTGGGTACCCAGAAGAAACGCGGCGGCGTTGGCAATGGCCCGTTCCGCCTCGGGGAGGACGTCCGCGCACAGATGCCAGACGTGAAACATCGCCGGCCAAACCTCCAGGGTGACGCGGACGCGCTGCTCGCCAAGCCGTGCCGCCAGCCGCAGGGCGTCGCTTAGCATCACTTCGTTTTCGCCAACTTGAATCATCACCGGCGCGATACCGCTGACGTCGGCGAATACCGGCGAGGCATCGGGATGGGTGGCGGCTACGGCACCGAGATAGTTGCGCGCCAAGAGATTGAGAAACGCGACGCCGCAGAGGGGATCCCGTCCTTCCCTGCTTACGGCGGATCCCCCGCTCTGGCTGATATCGGCCCAGGGAGAGAGCGCCACACCGCCCGCCGGCTGCGCCAGACCGGCATCGCGAATTTTACGCAGCAGCGTCACCACCAGCGCGCCGCCGGCCGAATCGCCCGCGAGCATGATGGACGCCGGTTCGGCGCCGTCCGCCAACAACGCGCGATAAGCGGCAAACGCATCGTCGATAGCGGCGGGAAAGGGATGCTCAGGGGCCAGCCGGTAGTCGGGGATGTACACTTGGGCATTAAGCCGCCGGGCGAAACGACCGCCCAGCCCGTGATAACCGCGGCGGCCGCCGCTGGCATAACCGCCCCCGTGCAGGTAGAGCAATACGCGCCGCGCGTGCGGTTGCGACCGTGGAGCGAGCCCGGTAGGTTGGCCGGGCCGCGGCGGGGTAATAAACCCTGCGGGCTGCTCGGCTTGCGACGGGGTGATAAGCGAGGTGGGCTGCCCGGCCAGCATCGTGTCGGCAATATGCACCGCCGGCGGCGCGGGGAAGAGGGTCGCAAGCGCCGCAAGATAGTTTTCACGCGCCTCGGGCCAATCCGCACCCGGCTCGCCCTTGAGCGCGCGTTCAAGGGGCGCGGCGCTGGTGCGCCACTGTTCTAAAAGACGGTTCACAGATTCGCTGTACATCGATAATGCCTCCAAAGGATAATTACATTCACGTGATGAACTATAAATGTTTCATTGGTGAATTAATTTCTACACAGTGGCCGCGTGGCGTCCCGAAGCGGTGGAGGAAGCGAAATGGAGATAACCAGCCTACAGGCGTTTATTGCGGTGGTGAAGGCGGGCAGTTTTGCGGCGGCGGCCAAAAAGCGCGGGCTGACGCGTTCCGCTATTGGCAAATCTGTCGCAAAACTGGAGGCGCATTTGGGGGTACGGCTGTTTCACCGCACGACGCGCAGCCTGACGCTGACCACGGACGGCCAGCTGTTTTATGAACGCTGCGCACAGGCCATACAGGAGCTGGCCGAAGCGGAAGCGCTGATAAAACAGGAGAAGCCGTACCCCAAAGGCACGCTAAAGATCACGCTGCCGGTCACCTATGGCCGCGTGCATATTCTACCGGTGGTGAGCGACTTTGTTCGGCGTTGGCCGGAAGTCGACGTCGAAATCAATTTCAGCGATGCCGTTAGCGATCTGATTGAAGAGGGGTTTGATTTGGCCATTCGCCTCGGCAAGCCCCCCGCCGATACCTCACAATTGATTATCAGGACGCTCGCCCGCTACAGCAGCCAAATGGTCGCCGCGCCCGATTTTCTGGCGGCGAAAGGCATGCCTCCTTCCGTTGAGGCGCTTGACGGCTATGATCGACTGATGTACGGCACGCGCCGTGCGCCGCTGCCCTGGCAACTGCGGATGCCGGACGGCGACTTACACACGGTGGCGGGGCGGGAGAAGGTCTATTTTGATAATGCTGAAGCGGTTCGGGATGCCGCCCTGGCCGGTATGGGCATCGCGCTACTGCCGGAATTTATCACGCGGGCGGCGGTGGCTGATGGCCGCCTGGTCCCCTTATTCAGCGAGTGCCGCACGCGCGATGTCACGGCTTACCTTATTTATCCCAGCAAAAAACATCTGGCCGCGCGGATCCGCTGCTTCATCGATGTGCTGGTGGCGGAGCGGGGAGACGCGGCCGTCCGCTCACCGGCTTAGCGCGCCAAAAAGTCCACTACCAGCGGATTGAGCGTCGCGGGGCACTCTTCCGGTAGCCAGTGGCCGCAGCCGGGCAGGACATGGCCCGTGACCCGTGTGGCATAGTGGCGCATCTGATCGACCTGAAATTGCCCCATGCCGCCATGGCCGCCGCCGCCAATCGCCATCACCGGCATGGGCAGCGGGTGTTGCCCCAGCACGGCGTTTTGCGCGATTGAGATGTTGAGCGCGCGATAATATTCAAATGATGCATGCAGGCTGGACGGCTTGGCATAGGCGGCCGCGTAGCCGTCCAGGAGCTGCGGCGTAAACGCCGCCTGGCGGGTGGCGTGGGAGCGGATAAAATGCGTCAGGAACGTTTTTTCATGACCGGCAATTAGCGTTTCAGCCAGATTGTCGCCGGCGGCAAAGAAGCTGAAATGCCAGACCAGCGATTCACCCTGCGGCGAGAAAGCCGGGAAGTCATACAGACGTTTATCCGGTATCGGCGCTTCCATAAATACCACTTTATCGATATGGCGCGGGTGTTTTACCGCCAGCGGATAGGTATTCCAAATACCGATATCGTGGGCCACCAATGAGAAGGGTTGCCCTTGGCTAGGGTGTAGCGCCAACCGGTAAAGAGCGTCGGCGATCGCTGCGCCGGAATAGCCGCTGACGGGCGGGGCGGAATCGCCGAGGCCGGGTAAGTCCACGGCAATCACCGTATGCTGCGCGGCCAGCAGCGGCATCAGCGTGCGCCACTCGTACCAGGACTGGCCGAAGCCGTGCACCAGCAAAACCAGCGGTCCCTGTCCGCCTTTGACATAATGTAACCTGACATGATTGATGGTCTGATAGGCGGACGTAAAACCGGCCGGCGGTAAAAAGCGGTCCTGGGCTGCCGCCGGCGCGGCGAACAGCAGCGCGGCGCTCAGCAATGCGCCATAGCAGGTGCGTATAAGGGTTATCATCGTGTGCTCTCCTGTCGTGGAGCGGCGGCGTCCGGCGCTTGGGTGAAGACAGGGCCCAAGGGCGGCGACCGGCGCCTGAATAATTAAAGACTTCCGACGCGATACTCCGCATCAGGGTAACGACGGCTGTCCAGCGCGAAGCGTCGCGCCAGGGTGAATCCGGTTGCCGGCGCGATATTCGCGTCAGGGTTACAGGCCGTTTCTGGCGTAACGCTAGTGGCGCCGGCCCGCGACAAAGCCGTGGGCCGAAGCGCGCCAGGCGATAGCGAGGCCTGTCAGGACCAGTAGTATGACCACCGGCGGGAACGTACTGACGCCGCCGTGCGTCAGCAGTAGCCCGCCCGCCAGGCCGCCCAGAGCGATGGCGCTGTTCCAGGTCACGACATTCAGGGACAGCGCCACATCGGCACTTTCCCCCGCCGCATCGGCCAGCGCGGTTTGCAGCAGCGTGGCGGCGCCGCCAAACGTCAACCCCCAGACGGCGACGCCGGCATACATCAGCACGGGGGAGACGCCGTTCAGCGCAAAAACCAGCGCGGCCAGGGCAAAGCCGGACAGCGACGCCAACACCGCCCGGCGCAAATGGCGGTCGATCACCCGCCCGGTAATGACAATCCCCGCCAGCGCCGCCAGGCCGAATATCAACAGCACGCTATCTACCCGGTTCGCCAGCCCGGCGGGTGTCACCAAGGGGGCAACGTAGGTGTAAAGAATGTTATGCGCCAGCATCCAGGTGAAGACCACCGCCAGCACCGCCTGGACGCCGGGGTTGCGCAGCACCGTGCCCGGCCGCGCCTGCCGCCGGTCCCGCTGGCCGGGAAAGTTGGGTACCGCCAGTACAATCCACGCCATCAACAGCAGCGACAGCAGCGACATGGCGGCGAAACTCATGCGCCAGTCCAGGAGGGTGCCGAGCCAAGTGCCGATCGGTACCCCCAGCGAGAGGGCCACGGGGGTACCGATCATGGCCAGCGCCATGGCGCGGCCCTGCTGCGCCGGCGGAACCATTCGCCGGGCATAGCCCGCCAACAGGCTCCAGGCCAGACCCGCGGCGGCCCCGGCCAGAAAGCGGGCCGTCAAGAGCACCGCCACCTGGGAGGTTACCGCCGTCAAGGCATTGAACAGCAGAAAACCGAGAACGGTCGCCAGCAACACCTGCCGGCGCGGCCAGGTACGGGTGACGAGGGTCAGCGGTATGGCGGCGATAAGCGAACCGGCGGCATAGGCGGTGACCATCTGGCCCGCCAGCGCGGGGGAGATATGCAGGCCGGCGCCGATTTGCGGCAATAGGCCGGCGGGCAACGTTTCGGTCAGAATGCAAATAAAGCCGGTCATGGCCAGCGCCAACAATGCCAGAACGGGCAGTGCGCCCTGATCTGCAATACGGGATGCCTTAACCGAAGGCCATTGAGTCATCATCATTACCTTTTGTATCAATTGGTATAAATATAAGGTATACGCTGCCGCGCCGGAAAATCCCCAGCCGAAGAACGCGGTGACGCGGCGGAGAAGGTTACTTATATATCGAACGGTATAAATATATGACCGACCGTAGGTTGTCAATCTTTTATGTATCGATTAGTATAAATAAGTACCTTTAGCCTGGAGCGCAATAATGAGAACGGGACGGCCGAGGACCTTTGACCGGGAGGCGGCGGTGAGTCAGGCAATGCATCTTTTCTGGGAGCATGGCTACGAGTCGACATCGCTGGCGCAGTTGAAAGCCGCCATCGGGAGGGGGATCACCGCTCCCAGCTTTTACGCGGCTTTTGGTTCCAAAGAGGCGCTGTTTCGCGAAGCCGTGGATCGCTATCTCACCACCTACGGCCGTGTCACCGACCCTTTATGGCAGGCGGAGCTGCCGCCGCGCGCCGCCATTGAAACTGCGCTGCTGCGATCCGCGCGCATGCAGTGCGAGCCGGGGCATCCGCAAGGGTGTATGGTGGCCCTCGGCGTCATGACGGCCTGCTCGGCGGCCAATAAGCCGCTGATGCAGCCGCTGGCGGACTCCCGCCAGCGTACGCGCAGCGGCTTGCAACGCTGCCTAGCGCGGGGCGTAGAAACGGGTGAGCTGCAGCGCAACAGCGATATTCCAGCGTTGACGGTGGCGTTCGATGGCTTCTTGCTGGGCATCTCGACGCTGGCCCGCGATGGTATCCCTCTGGCGGCGATAGAGGGGGGCATCACGCAAATCATGAGCTTATGGGACAACAACCGGGCGGCTAACCCACCACGCCAGGCCGCTGGTCAGTGAGCGTCATGCCGGTATGGCGGATATGTCTTACGGTGCGCCGCCGCAGGGGTGATGGGCCATGGGGTACGGAAGAGTGGGCGTAAGCGTACTTCATGGCGCGTCAGCGCAGGGGTAAAGCGAGCAAGGGGGAGTGCGAATGAATAAAGGTGCGTCAGCGCAGGGGTAAGGCGCGCAAGGGTGAGTGCGAATAAGGGTGCGGCAACGCAGACGGCGTAAAGGCTTTTTCCCGCTTATCCGTTATAAGGCCATCGGGCCGGTACAATTAGACTTTAGATGTCGCCACGGTGACCTCTGCCGCCATTAGGGTTCGTTTAAAAACCCGTTATTTTTTTTCAACGCAGCTCTAGGTGATGCCGTTATTTTTTCGGTCGCCCATAGCAGCGAGGACAATGGCTGAAAATAACGGGAAGGCTATTTCACCAACCTCCGCCGGCATCATTGCGCAACCTGCCCTTAGCGCCGACATCGGGTTATTTCAGCGCGCCTTTCGGGTAATTTTGCGGGAAAGGAACAATGAAATGCGTTATTATGCAGACTACCTTGCACTATTTACGCCACAGCCGACAGGAAAGAATATGACCCCAGATCCCTATCAGGTCTTCGACCGAAAACAGACCGCCGATTTATTGCCGTTTAAACCTCTCGTCGAGGCTTTGCGTCAGGCGGTAGCCGATTATACCGCGGGACGGATCCTCAGCCCCGAACGCATGGTGGTGCCGCTGAACAACAAAGGGGTCATGCTCAGTATGCCCGCCGTCGCGCCGGATTTGGCGATACACAAATTGGTGAATGTGGTGCCCGATAACCGCCAGCTCGGTTTACCCACCCTTCACGGGCAGGTGGCGGTGTTTGATGCGCAAAATGGCGTGCCGCTTTTTGTGCTAGATGGTCCAGAAGTGACCGGCCGGCGGACGGCGGCGGTATCCATGCTTGGCATTATTGCGCTGCTGCCCGAGCCGCCGCGGGAAATCTTGCTCATCGGTAGCGGAACGCAATCCCGCTATCATTTACTCGCTATCGCAGCGTTGTATCCCGCGTGCCGGGTCTGGGTGCGCGGGACCAGCGCGGCGCGTGCGCAGGCGTTTTGTGATGAACTGCGCCCGCTGCATGGCGATCTTCACCCCTGCGTCAGCGACGCCATACCGGACAACGTGTCGGTTGTCATCACGCTGACCACCAGCCAGCGGCCGGTATATAATGCGGCCGCGCGGGCGGGGCTGTTGATTATCGGCGTCGGCGCCTTCAAACCGGAAATGGCGGAAATAGGCGCGGTGACGCTGTCCGGCAGCGATATTTACCTGGACGATCCCGACGGCGCCAGGCATGAGGCGGGGGATTTGATTCAAGCCAATATCGACTGGCGCGCCACCTTTTCCCTGGCCCAAGGGTTAACCGCACCACCGGAAAGCACGCGTCCCATCGTCTTTAAAACCGTCGGCACCGCCGCCTGGGATTTAGCCGCCGGACGCGTCGCAAAACAGCGCTTGGGTAAGTAACGCGTCACTGGGCAGATAACGGCGGCGGCAAACGTCGCCGCGCTAACCTGTCACGGCGCAGCGTTGTCGGCAGCGAGGGGGCTGACTGGCGCCCCCTCGAACCCCTTTGGCCCGTTTTCTACGGCCGAAAAAAGGGCGCCGCGTATTCAATGGTGACCAACATCGCGTGAGAAAAACGACGCCGCAACGTTCGCCATGGGCGCAGTGAATAGAATTCTGCTGAATGCGCTCTTTGCACCCGAATAGACGTGGGTGAGCCTGCGGCGATGCGGTAATAACGTCTGAGCGTCGCGCGTCGATGCCAAAAATAGCGCTTTTTTGTCGCAACGTTGCCGACAAAATAGCGTCTCGGCGCTGTCGGGTAACGCCATGAAATAGGCATGCGCCGTTAACGAGGTTTATCCGCCGGCTTTGCCGCCGATCGCTAATAAAATAGCGATGTATCAGCATCAGTTAACGCAGAAAATAACCTCTACCCGCTACGTCACGGCGGGAGAAAATAGTTTCCCGCCGTCTTATCGCGCATTATGCGCTAGAGGTTAACTCCACTGTGGCGCTTTTTCTGTTGCATTATTGCCGCGCAGGGGCGCTTATTTCGCTGGCACCATAGGCGGCACGTAATGAAAGGTGGCGGTGAAAAGCCACAGCAGCAATAACACCAGGGGAAGGTGGACAATAAGCTGGGTGAAGGTGAAGCCGACAATATCCCGCGCGCGTAGCCCCAATACCCCCAAAAGCGGCAACATCCAGAACGGGTTGATGAGGTTCGGCAGCGCTTCGGCGGCGTTATACACCTGCACCGCCCAGCCAAGATTGACGCGCAATTCGTTTGCCGCCTGCAGAACATAGGGCGCTTCGATAAGCCACTTGCCGCCGCCGGAGGGAATAAAAAAGCCCAGCACCGCGGAGTAAATCCCCATCACCGCCGCATAGGATTCGGAGGACGCGACCGAGACAAAGCCCGACGCCAGCAGGTGCGAGAGGGTCTCGCCGTCGGCATTAACGGTCTTGGTCATAATGAAGGCGATCCCGCCGTACAGCGGAAATTGTATCAGCACGCCCGCCACGGAAGGTACCGCTTTGGAAAAGGCGCGGATAAACCGGATCGGCCGCCAGCAGAGTATCATCCCCAACGTCAGAAACAGAAAGTTATAGGTGTTTAAGTTGGAAATCACCAGTATCGGGTTGCTGCTGGTGAATTCCGTGTACAGCCACAGCACGCTCAACAGCGCCAGCAGAAGGGTCACCAGCGGTGAGTATTCCAGCCATTCCCCCGGCCGTTGCGGTTTGTTGACCGCCATGCTGGGCTCGGTCAAGTCCACACCCAAATCGGCGGCGGTGCGGATGCGCGCCCCGGTCGGCGCCGAGAGGTAGGCCACCCACAGCGAAATGATGATCAGGATGAGCGTCATCAGCAGCGATTGCCAGGTAAAAATCGTGTCGGTAAAGGGGATAACGCCGCTTATTTCCAGCAGGCCGGTGGGCAGACTGGCGGGGTTGGCCATCAGTTGCGCCGGCGCCGAGCTGATACCCAGCGCCCAGGTCGCGCCCATGCCCAAATAGGCCGCCGCGCCCGCCGCGCGATAGTCCATGGTCAGATCGGCGCGGCGCGCCATGGCGCGCGCCAGCAGGCCGCTGAAGACCAGGCTGATGGCCCAGTTGAACAACGAGGAACCGAGACTAACGGCGGCAATCAGCACCACCGCGCCCTTGGCGCCGCGGGGCAGGGCGGCGAGGCGCATAATAAGCTTGGCGGCCGGCGGCGAAACCGCCACGATATAGCCGGAGATGGCCACCAGCGCCATTTGCATCGTAAACGGAATCAGACTCCAATAGCCATCGCCGAAGCCGCGCGCGGCGCTCGCCAAGGGAACACCCATCGCCATTGCCGCCAGCACCACCACCACCACCGCCAGCGCCGCGAAGACATAGGCTTCGGGGAACCATTTTTCCGACCAGTTACTCACCCCGATGGCGATGTTTTCCATCCGCCCGGAGGGGGGTTTTGCTCTTTGCACCTCGGTTCTCACATTCATGGCTTTGCTCCTCTTATCCTCACTGTAGCGTCATGTTATTGCGCCGGGCGGTGCCTATACCGCGGGCGGTTATCGGCCCGCCAGGCGCGTTTGTTATGTGCAGTAGGGTTGACCTCTAACGGGTCATGCATCCAGCGTCAGGTCGCTGATGGGGATCGCCTGACAGGTTAAGCAGGTGTCGGGTTCATCGGGCGCGGCGGCATGCAGGTGTTTCACCTCGCCTTGTAAAATACGGACAGCGCAGCTTTCGCACTGGCCCACCCGGCAACCGCTCGGTAGCGGGATGCCGAGTCGTTCAGCGAAGCTCAACAGCGGGCCGGATTCGCGGGTCCAGACGTGCCGTTGTCCCGAGCGCTGAAAATGGATGTTAAACGGGCGATCGCTTGCGATAACCGCGGCGGCCGGGGCGCGAAACGCTTCTTGAAAGATAGCGAAACGCGCGACCCCCTTGGCCAGCAGCTGTTCGGTGATGGCGGCCATCATCGCCGGCGGGCCACACAAATAGTGCAGCGCGCGACGGGCGAAATAGGCGTCCGCAACCAGGCTCACATTAAGCCGCCCCTCGAGGGCGGGCTCGGCGGGGTGGTGGCTGTAGCGATGGATGATGCGTAGTCCGGGCAGGTGTGCCTGCAGCGCCGCGATACGCTGGTCAAATGCGTGGCTCAGGGGATCGCGGTTGGCATAGAGCAGCAGTATCTGGGCGCGGGAGCCGGCGTCGGCCGCGGTTTCCAGCGCGCTTAAAAACGGGGTAATACCGATACCGCCGGCGTAAAACACCAGCGGGCGCGGCGAGCGATAGGGGATGACGAAATGGCCGCCGGGGGCCATCAGCTCCAGACGATCCCCCGGGCGAAGGTGGCGATTGATAAAGGCGGAAACGGCGCCTTCCCGGCTGTTGCCTTGGGCATCGGTCTCCTTTAAGTGGCGGACCGCAATGTGATAACACGCGGCGTCTGGTGCGAGCGCGGAGCCGATAAGCGAATAGGCGCGGACGGCGAACACCGCCGCTTCGCCGGCGGCGTGTTCTTCCCCATTGAGCGCGACGCGCAGCGTGACGTGCTGGCCCGGCTGAAAGGCGGGGACGTGGCCGCCGTCCGCCGGCGCCAGCGTCACGCGGGTCACATCCTGGCGCTCTTGGTGCAATTGCTGGACGATAAACGGCCGATAGCCCTGCCAGCGGGCGGGCGCGAGAGCGTGGGAGACTTCACGCGCCACATCACAGGCGAACGCCCGCAGCGGTGTAGCGCCGCTGATGGGGTCGCGCCTGGCGCCGTCGACGAGGCCGTTATAGTGACTATTACCCTCACCCTGCAGAGGCATGCCCGGCTGTCCCAAGGGGACGCAATCCTGCCACCAGCCGAATTCCCCCACCAGGACGCCGGGATGGAGCGAGTCGCGCAGCCGGGCGCGGAAGCGGGCGCTGCCGAGACGGGTGGTGACGCGGACCCAATCCTGCTCCGCGATACCTTTCTGCCGCGCCAGGGCGGCGGCGATCTCGATGACCGGATCGGCCGCCTTGCGCCGGAGACTGGCGAGGCTGCGATGCTGGCTGTGGCAGAAAAAGCCGTTTTTCGCGCTGGTTAATACATAAGGAAAGCGGGTATCCGGCTGCGTCAGCGTCGCGTCGTCAAACGTCGGCAGCGGGGGATAGCCGTGTTTTAGCAACCGTTCGCTGTACAATTCGACTTTGCCGGTTTCGGTCGCGAAACCGATTGCGCGGTAGTGCCGTTCACGCGGTGCGACGGGGACCGTCACGCCCCCCGGTTGTGCGCGCAGGCAGGCCACGGTGAGCCCGGTCGGCGCCAGCATCGCGTTCCAGCCTTGCTCCAGCGTCCCGCCAAAAAAGGTCTCCTGTAACCCCAGCCGGTTCGCCAGGGCAAAAACGATGTCGTTATCCGAGCGGGCTTCACCGCGCGAGGAGACCATCTGCGGGCGCAGTTGGATCAGCGTTTCAGCGCGGGAAGAGATTTCAAACCCGATACGCAGCCCCTCCCGCTCCCAGGGGGTGTTGACGGGCAGCACGATGTCCGCATAGTGGGCGCTGGGGTTGAGGAACAGATCGCAATGCGCATAAAACGGCAGCTTGGTCAGGGCCTCGACCCCCAGCGCGGTGTCGCCTTGAGAAACCAGAATATTGGTGCCGAAGGCCAGCATCCCTTCGATGGCATAGGGTTTGCCGGTCAGGATCGCTTCATACAGATCGCGGCCGGCGATCCAGCCCTGCGCCGGCGGACCCAGCGGGCGCTCGGCGTAACCCAGCGCTTTTTCCCGCTGACGCGGGTCGATGAGATCGAGGCCGTTAACCGGCCGGTAGGGCGGTTTGGCGAAAATGCGGTTACCGCCTTCGGCGTCGAAACTGCCGGTCAGGGCATACAGACAGGCGATGGCTCTGTCGGTTTGGGTGGCGTTAGTCTGCTGCGCGACGCCGGACCAGGCGTGGTAGGCGACTCGGTGGGCAGCGGCGAGCAGATCGGCCGCGCGGCGCAGATCGTGGGTCGATACCCAGGTCAGCGCGGCGGTGCGCGCCGGCGTATAGGCGGCACAGGCCCGGGCGTAGAGCGCAAACGCCGGTCGGCACGTGAGTGTCGCAGTGTCGGTGGCGAGGTGAAAACGGCCACGCAGCGCCGCCGCCGTCTCGTCCCATTCGCCCTCTACCGCCTCCAGCCGCGGCAAGACGCGCACCGCATTGGCGTGACGGTCCCAGTAGGTTAAGGCGTCCGCCGGTTGCAGGCCAACGTCGCCCGCGCGTAAAAATTGACCGTTGTCGTCACGGACCAGGGCAGGGGCGTTGGACCAGCGGCGGATAAACTGCGCGTCGAATTCGCCGTCCGCGAGCAACAGATTGGCCAGCCCCATGGCCAGCGCAGCATCGGTACCGGGCCGGATGCGCAGCCACACGTCGGCCTGTTGCGCCAGGGCGGTTTCCCGCGGATCGATGACCAGCAGCCGGGCGCCGTTGCGGCGACCTTCGCCGATGGCATGGGCCTGCGCCAACCAGGTATTGGCGGGATTGTGGCCCCACAGCATGATAAGATCGCTATGGGGGTAATCCGCCGTCGGCATGCCGCAGCCGAAGGTGAACGTATGGGCGACGTCTTTATGCCAGTTGCAGATTTCCGTAGCGTAACAGGTGTTGGGGCTGCCGTAGCTGCGAATCAATCGCTCAATCCAATCGATACTGTCGCTGAGGGGGGTGCCGCTGGGGGTGGTGACGCCAAAGGCGAAAGCGTGCGCGCCCGAGCGCGCTTTTATCGCCGCCATTTGGCCGGCCAGTTCCGCTAATGCCTCATCCCAGCTTATCCGCTGCCAGCCCGGATCGGCCGCGCCTTTGGGCCGCGTACGGCGCAGGGGATAGCGCAGCCGCTCACTGCTGTCCACCAGCTCCGGCGCCGCTTTGCCTTTCAGGCACATCGCCTGCCCGGTAGGATGGCTGGCGTCCGCGCTGACGGCTATCAGGCGGTCGTCTGCAATATGATTAAGCGTACCGCAGCGCGATCGGCAGAGCGTGCAGTACCCTTTAACGACCTTGCCCGTCATGATGCGCCTTCCCCGTGATGTCGCCATAGACCTCTTGCGAAGCTAAGGAAAGCGCGTCATTATTTCTAATACAAAAAAGTGAATAAGGAATATCGAAAAAATCGATGAGGCCCACCGTTCGGCAATTGCAGCATTTCATCGCCCTGGCCCATTGCGGGCAGGTATCGAAAGCGGCGTTACGCTGTCACATATCCCAATCTTCCATGACGGCCTCGCTGCAACGGCTCGAACAGATGCTGGGGTCGGCGCTGTTCTGGCGCGGGCCCGCCGGCATCGTGCTCACGCCGGCGGGGCAGCGTTTTCTTCACCATGCCCAACGCATTCTCGCCGATCTCGACCAGGCCATGGACGAGATAAGCCAAACGTCCCCTGCGCTGCAAGGGCCGGTGCGCATCGGGCTGACCGAGACCGTTAGCGCTTATTTAATGGCGTCATTGATTGCCAAAATTCAGCAGAATTTTCCCCTGCTTGATGTCCATTACGGCGAGCACGATCGCCAAACGCTGGAGGCGATGCTGGAAACGGGCCAGCTGGATTTGGCGCTGATGCTGACCGCCAACATCTCCCCATCGGAACACCTGGCCTATGACGTACTGACGCGCTCGCCGCGTATGCTGTGGGCACAGCCGGAACACCCGCTGATCCTGGCCGGGCGCGTCACGCTGGCGGATGTCGCGGCACACGACTATATCCTGCTGGACATGGACGAACATATCACGGTGCTGGATCGCTACTGGTCGTCGCGCGGGCTGCGGCCGCGCATCACCTTTCAAAGCCGGTCCATCGAAGCGGTGCGCAGCCTGGTCGCTGCGGGCGAGGGCGTCAGTATTCTTTCCAATATTGTTTACCGCGCCTGGTCGCTGGAGGGACAGCGCATCGCCCGTCGGCCCGTCAGCGACAGCGTGCCGACGATGGATATCGGCGTCGCCTGGTGCGCCCGACGCCAGACCGGGCAGGCCTACCGGGCGCTGATTGATTTCATCCGCACCCTTATCCCCGCGGCATAGGAAAAATATTGCGGCATAGGAAATATTGATGCCGACGGCATCCAAAGCGTCTGACACGCCGTCAGAGGGGATTCAGAGCCGACATCCTAAGCGGCGCTGCGCCTCGCGGTGTAGAGGATGTTGATGCCGACGGCATAAAAAGCGCCGGTTCCGGCGGCAGAGGGGATTTAGAGCCGACAAACTAAGAGGCGCCGCGCCCGGCGGCGGTGGAAGAAGCCGAGTTTGCCCCCGCCCCGGGATGGCAAAACGTCGACCCGCCTGAACCCCCTCTATCGTAGAGGGAGGTCGGACTGGTCACGCGAGCGCGGCATGGCAAGTTTTAGCTTACTCCACCGGCGCCAGCGCCGTTTGGGCCACGTAAGGCTGCAGCAGACTATCGGCTTTCTCCTGCGCCGCTTTGGCGGCGGCTTCCGGCGTCACGCTTTTGTCGTTCACTACCGCCGCCAGCTGATCCTCCATCGCTTTGCGTACTCCCACCGTTTCATAGGTAGAATACCAGGGATGGGCATACTTTAGCTGCGCCAGCGCGATGGCCGCGCGCGGATCGTGCGCCAGATAGGCCTTCATCACCGGCAAGTCATAGGCCGCTTTCCGGGGCGAGAAATAGCCGGTGAAACGGCTCCAGGCGCCGTTCACCTCCGGGCTGACCAGGTAGCTCAGGAACCGATAAGCCGCTTTTTTCTGTCCGTCGGAAATGCCCTTGAAACTGACCAGACTGGCGCCGCCAATCGGCACGGCGCGCTGCTGTTTCGCCGGCAACATGGCGACACCCAGCTCGAAGTCTTTGGTATTTTCCCGCATAAAGCCCAGCGCGCCGGTACTCAGCATCGCCATGCCCAGCTTGCCGGAGAAAAAGGCCGCGCTTATCTGTTTAGAGTTCAGCACCCCTGACGGCATCACATTGTCGCGGTAAATCAAATTCTGCCAAAAGCGCAGCGCGCCCACGGTGGTCGGGGTATTGTAATACACCTCTCCCGGGTAGCTTTGGTTGAAGTAATCACCACCGTTGGCGCGCACCAGCGCCGAAAAAATCCAGCCGCCGTAATCGTCGTTGGTGGAAGGTAGCATAATGCCCCACTGACCTTTACTCTTATCGGTCAGTTTTTTCGCATCTTCCAGCAGCTCCCGCCAGTCTTGCGGCGGTTGACGGATACCGGCCTGCTCGAACAGCGTCTTGTTGTAATACAGGATAGGCGTCGAGTTATGGAAAGGAATGGCATAGGTCACCCCCATCACCTGGGCGTTTTGCTGCATGGCGGGCCAAAATTCACGGGTCAGGAAGGTCGAGGCCTTATCGCTGCCGAAGCGAAACAGCTCGTCCATCGGCAGGATCTCATCCTTAAGCGCCAGGTCGGTGGTGAAATTGGCCGACATGATCACCAGCGCCGGCGGCTGTCCCGCTTTTTGCGCGGTTTCCGCTTTGATTTTGGTCGTGTCGTAGTTGCCGGTAAAAATGCCCCGAACCGCCACCTCGTCCTGGGTGTCGTTAAATTTTTTGATAACGCGGGTCATCTCCATCGTCAGCTTACCGTCAACCGGGGCCGGAAACATGAAGTCGATGTTCTCCTTCGCCCGCGCGCTGACGCAAAGCGTGAGCGAGATGATAAAGGTGAGCGCCGGTAAGCGCTGTGTCAGAGGCAGATGCATGGGGGGTCTCCTGGTATAAAGCGCGCTGCGTTTGCGCATCAAAAAGATGGATATCAATGGGGGAAAAACCGATGGATAAACTGTCGCCCAACCGGGGGGCGTCGCCGCGGTTTTTACGGCAATAGCGCAGCGCGCCGATAGGCGTGCTGATGTGAAGCAGATAGTCCGCCCCCATCAGTTCTCGCTGCGTCACGGTGGCCGGCAGGCAGAGCAATTGCCGGGTGCCCTGTAGGTCATCGGTGATGTGTTCCGGGCGGATCCCGACAATAACGCTGTCCCGCTGTTGCGCCGGCGCGGGCAGCAAGTACGACTGCGCGCCCAGCGCTATCGCGCCCCGCTCGCAAGGTAGGGTCAGGAGATTCATGCCCGGCGAGCCGATGAACCCCGCGACAAAAACATTGGCCGGCCGGGCATAGACGTATTCCGGCGGACCAATTTGCTGAACCCGGCCCTGGTCAAGGACCACGATGCGATCCGCCATCGACATGGCTTCGATTTGATCATGGGTGACGTAAACGGTAGCGGTGCGCAATTGTCGGTGCAGCGCCATGATACTGTCGCGGACGTCGCCGCGCAGTCTGGCGTCCAGATTGGACAGCGGTTCGTCCATCAAAAACAGCCGCGGATCGCGCACGATGGCGCGCGCCATGGCCACCCGCTGGCGCTGACCGCCGGAGAGTTTGGCGGGTTTTCTTTCCAGCAGATCGTCGAGCTCCAGCATGCGCGCCACCTGCGCCACGCGGGCTGACCAGCCGGCTTTCGGCTCGCGTCGGACCCGCATGCCGAAGGTGATATTGTCTTTGACCGACAAATGCGGGAACAGGGCGTAGTTCTGGAAAATCATGGCGAAGTTGCGCTGTCGCGGGGAGGCGGCAGTAATGTTGACCTCATCGAGCCAGATTTCGCCGTGGCTTGGGTGCTCCAGCCCGGCCAGCAGGCGTAAAAGCGTGCTTTTACCGCAGCCGGAGGGGCCGACCAGCACCAAAAATTCCCCTGCGGCGATTTCCAGCGTTACGCCGTCGAGCGCCGTTTTCTCCTCGAAGCGTTTGGTGACATTTTGCAGGCGTAGCATGACTACTCCCCCTCATCCAGCGGGCAACTGATGGCCTCGTCATACAACCACGGGCCGGCGGTCTGCGTCAGCGGGTGCAAATAGCTTATCCATTGCTGCTGTTCCTGGCGGTGCATCAAACAGGCCGGCGGCGACAGGGTGTAGTAGGGGCGGGGGTCGTCGTGAAAATAGGGCACCTGATGTACGGTGGCGGGCACGGTGGCAATGGTCGCCTGGCGGTATTGGGTCATAATCAGACAGTGGTTATGGCCGCAGAAGATGCGCATTAGCGACGGAAAGCGCGCTACCAGCGCCAGCAGCAGATGGCCGTTTTCACAGGCGATGGGGTCCATCTGCGCCGATCCTAACGGCAAAGGGGGATGATGCATAAAAAGGGCGGTGGGTTTATTGCCGCCGGCCGCCAATTCGGCCGCCAGCCACGCCAGCGTCTCGTCGGTCAAAAACCCTTTTGAGCTGCCGGCAAGGCTGGAATCGATAAACAGCAGGCGGGTGGGGTAGTCGTCGATGGCATAGCGCATATTGTGCGGATCGGTGCCGAGCTGCGGGCACAAGGGGTGCAAATACTCCAGGAAGTGGGCTTTATCGTCATGATTGCCGGGGATGAGGAATAGTGGGTAGCGCAACGTGCCCAGGATCTCCCGCGCCATGCGGTATTCCTGCGGGCGGCCGCAATTGACGATATCGCCGCTGACGATAACGGCATCCGGCCGTTCGCGCAGCGCGTTAAGCTGGGAGACCACCTCGGCATTGGCGGCGTTAACATCGATAAATCCGTACAGTTTTTGCCCGGGACTGCGAAAGTGGGTGTCGGATATCTGCGCCAGAAACATGAGCACTCCTTATTTAATGCCTGAAAAACCGAAGCTTTTCAGAAACTGTTTTTGAAATACGATAAAAGCCAGCATCAGCGGCAGGCAGACCATCAGCGTGCCCGCGCTTATCATGCCCCACTGGCCTCCCGACTCGGCGCCCATGGCGAAGGACACCAGACCGACCGTCAGAACCTGTTTATCCGGGTCGTTGAGCATCATCAGCGGCCAGAGGTATTCGTTCCAGTGATAGGTAATACTGACGGTGGCGAACGCCAGGACGGTGGGCCAGGACATCGGCAGCAGCACGTTGAACAGCACCTGCCACCAGCGACAGCCCTCCATTAAGGCCGCGTCTTCCATTTCTTTGGGAATCGACATGAATGCCTGACGCATCAGAAAGACGCCGAAGGCGGAGGTGAAATAGGGCATCATGACGCCCAATAGCGTATTTAACAGGCCGAAGGTGTTCAGGGTGAGCATATTCGGCACCATCATCATGACCGGCATGATCATCAACTGCACCAGAAACAGGACAAACAGCGTTCGTTTACCGCGAAACTCGTGGCAGGCGAACACGTAGCCGGCGGTGGTGATGGTTAATAGCTGCACCAGGAAAGTGCCGCCGGCAAACAGCAGGGTGTTGCCGTACAGGCTGAGCCAGTCCGCGCTCTGCCAGGCGTCGCGAAAATTGTCCAGCGTTAACGGCCAGCGCGGCAGCAGCGACGCCATGCCCTCGCCGAAGGTGCTGGCGCTAAAGGCGGAGGAGAGCATCCACAGGAACGGACTTACCCACAGCAAGGCCAGACAGACCAGCAGCAGGGTAAGCGTCGCCGGTAACGAGCGGCGTAAGCGCCACCCTGCCGGGAGGGAAAGGCGCTTGGGCGCCGTTGGGTTGGAGGCCAGATCAACGCTCATAATGCGCCCCTTTTTCCAGCAGTTTCAGATTGAACAGCGAAAAAGCAAACAGCCCCAGCAGCGTGATAAAAGTCGCGGCGGAAGCTTTACCAAGATCGTGGGTATCCCAGGCGAGATTCTGAATGTAGTACAGCAGTACGGTGGTGGCGTTATCCGGCCCGCCGCGGGTCATTACCGCGACGTGGTCGATTTGCGTGATGGCGTAGATCAACGCGGTGGTAACGACAAAGCTTAGCGTGGGCCGCAGCAACGGCAGCGTGACGCCGAAAAACACCTGGGAGGGGGAGGCGCCTTCCATAATTGCGGCCTCCCGGGTCGAAGCGGGAATGCCCTGCAGCCCGGCGAGGAAAAAGAGCATGTAGTAACCGGCGAACTTCCACACGCCGATAAGCGATAGCGCCAGCAGCGCGCTATTGCTGCGCCCGAGGTAGTTGGTATTGAGCGGGCCGAAGAACATCGATAGCGCATGATCGAGCAGCCCCAGACCGGGCATGAAAATAAACAGCCACAGGGCGGCGGCGCTGACCATAGGAACGATCATCGGAAAAAAGAACGCCGTGCGCAGCCAGCGATTGACGCGGTGGTTTTCCCACAGCGCCACCGCCAGCAGCAGCGCCAATACTACCCCCGGCACCACCGTCAGCAGGATATAGACAATATTATTGCCCAGCGCCCGCCAAAATACGCTGTCTTGCAGCAGGCGGATAAAATTATCCATGCCCACGAACGGCGGGTCATTCACCGCCATGCGGCTGTCAAACAGGCTGTCATACACCGAACGGAGCAGCGGAAAGTAGGTAAACAACAGTAAAAACACGAGTGAGGGCGACAGGATTAACCAGGGGAGGCAGTGTTTTTTCATGGCGAAAGCGGTGCCTATTGCAAGCGTGATAATCATCGGCTGGCGCTAGTGTGCGCAGCGAATGCTGCAATAACATGGCAAAATGATGACGCTGCCGTGACGACGGGATCGCGGGTGGTGACGATAATAGGAAGACGGCAATAATGCTAAGCTGTTATTAACGGCCCGCGCGCCGCTTGCGGTCTGTCCCTCTGAAGGCTCAAGCGGCGCGGCGGGTTTTCCGTAACGGACAAGGAGCCCAGACCATGATTAACAACCTGGCGTCGCGCGCGGTTCCCGGCTCGCCGGCGGCGCGCGCTGCTCACATCCGCGGACGCGGCTAAACGATGGCCAACATCACTCCGCTGCCTGAGGATCCGCAATACCGCTTTCAGCCTGCGACCCAAGCGTGGTTCGCCAGCGCCTTCACGCAGGCGACGCCGGCGCAGCAGGCCGCCTGGTCGGCCATCGGCGCCGGCGATTGCACGCTGGTGATAGCCCCCACCGGCTCCGGCAAAACGCTGGCGGCGTTTTTGCACGCCATCGACCGCTTATTTCGCGAGCGTGAGAACGAACCGGCCGACGCGCGCCACACCACGACCCGCGTCCTGTACATCTCGCCGATAAAAGCGCTGGGGGCCGACGTGCGGCGCAACTTGCGCCTGCCGCTGGACGGGGTCAGCGATATACGTCGCCGGCGGGGCGATGCCGCCGTCACCTTGACGGTGGGGATGCGCACCGGCGACACCCCCGCCGCCGAACGCGCCGTCCTGCAGCGCCGGCCGCCGGACATTCTGATTACCACGCCCGAATCGTTGTACCTGATGTTGACCGCCAAAGCGCGCGAGACGCTGCGCGGTGTGACCACGGTGATTATCGACGAGATCCATGCGGTGGCCGGCACGAAACGCGGCGCGCATCTGGCGCTCAGTCTGGAGCGGCTTGATGCGCTGCTGCCCGCCCCCGCGCAGCGTATCGGCCTGTCGGCGACGGTCAGGCCGGTCGAGCGCGTGGCGGACTTTTTGGGCGGCGTGCGGCCGGTGACGGTGGTCAATCCGACGTCAAGCCGGACGCTGGAGGTCACGATTGCGGTGCCGGTGGAGGATATGACCGACATTCCGGCGCGCGACGCGCCGGGGCCGGGATCGCAAGCCGGCGGCCGCGCCGGATCGATCTGGCCGCATGTGGAAGCCGCTATTCTTGAACGCATCCTGGCCTGCCGCGCCACGATTGTGTTCGCCAACTCCCGCGGGCTGGCGGAAAAGCTGACGGCCCGCCTCAATGAACGCTATGCCGAACGCATCGCTGCCGCCCCCCCAACCCCCGAGCCGCCCCTTCAGTATCACTCCTCCGCGGGCGGGACCGGCAAACGCGCCGACGGCGAGACGCCGACGCTGGCCCGCTCCCATCACGGTTCGGTGTCCAAAGAGCAACGCGCGGCCATCGAGAGCGCGCTCAAAGCCGGGGAGTTGCGCTGCGTGGTGGCGACGTCGAGCCTTGAACTGGGTATTGATATGGGATTGGTCGACCAGGTGATTCAAGTCGGGGCGCCGCCGTCGGTGGCCAGCGCGCTCCAACGCGTGGGCCGGGCCGGCCATCATGTCGGCGGCGTGTCGGCGGGGGTGATTTACCCGCGCACCCGGCGCGATCTTGTTGATGCCGCCGTCACGGTGGAGCGGATGCTGGCGGGGCGTCTTGAGGCGGTGGCGCCGCCGCGCAATCCCCTCGACGTGCTGGCGCAGCAGACGGTGGCCGCGGTGGCGATGGCGCCGGTGCAAATCGATCAATGGTATGCGCTGGTGCGGCGTGCGGATCCGTTTCGCGCTCTGCCGCGCAGCGCCTTCGACGCCACGCTGGATATGCTGGCCGGCCGTTATCCCTCGGAGGAGTTCGGCGAATTCCGCCCGCGCCTGGTGTGGGATCGCCGCAGCGGCCTACTGACCGCGAGGCCCGGGGCGCAGCAATTGGCGGTCACCAGCGGCGGCACCATCCCGGATCGCGGCATGTTCAGCGTCGTGTTGCCCGAAGGGGAGGAACAGCGCGGCGCGCGACGGGTGGGCGAGCTGGACGAGGAGATGGTTTACGAATCACGGGTAAACGATGTGATTACCCTCGGCGCCACCTCGTGGCGTATTCAGCAAATTACCCACGATCAGGTCGTGGTCATCCCGGCGCCCGGTCGCTCTGCCCGTCTGCCGTTTTGGCACGGGGACAATCCAGGGCGCCCGGCGGAGTTGGGGGAAGCCATCGGCGCTTTTCTACGGGAAGTGGAGGCGGCGGCGGGTTCGTCGCACCTGACGCCAGCGGATCCGCTGGCGGTGCGGCTGCGGGCCGCCGGGTTGGACGACAACGCGCTGAACAATCTGCTGACGCTGGTGGCGGCGCAGCGGGAGGCCACGTCTACGCTTCCCACCGACCGGACGCTGGTGGTGGAACGTTGCCGCGATGAGAGTGGCGACTGGCGGGTGATGCTGCACTCGCCATACGGTCAGCGCGTACATGCGCCCTGGGCGCTAGCGATCGCGGCACGTATCCGCCAGCGGTTGCATGTGGATCCGGCGGTGGTGGCCAGCGACGATGGTATCACGGTGCGCATTCCCGACAGCGTAGGGCGGGTGCCCGGCGCGGAGCTGTACGTCTTCGATCCGCTTGCGCTGCGCACTATCGTCACCGATGCGGTGGGGCAGTCGGCGTTGTTCGCCGCGCGTTTTCGCGAATGCGCGGCGCGCGCGCTGTTATTGCCGCGCCGCCGCCCCGGCAAACGTTCGCCGCTGTGGCAGCAGCGCCTGCGCGCCGGACAACTGCTGGAAATCGCCCGTAGCCATGACGATTTCCCGCTGATTATCGAGACCGCCAGGGAGTGTTTACAGGATGTGTATGATTTGGGCGCGCTACAGGGGCTGATGCAGCGGCTGCATGACGGCGCGGTGCGGCTGGTGGAAGCCACGACCGACGTCCCGTCGCCGTTTGCCGCCAACCTGCTGTTCGGCTATGTGGCGGAGTTTATGTATCAGGGCGATGCGCCGCTGGCCGAGCGTCGGGCGTCGGTCCTGTCGCTGGATAGCGGGTTGCTCAGCGAGCTGCTGGAGCAGGGGGAACTCGGCGAACTGCTCGACCCGCAGGTGGTGGCGCAGGTCGGCGAGGAGTTGCAGCACACCGCCCCCGAGCGCCGGGTGAAGGGGGTAGAGGGCCTGGCCGATGTGTTGCGCGAGCTGGGGCCGCTGACGCATGCGGAAATCGCGGCGCGCCTGGTGCAGGAGAGGGCCGACGAGGTGGACGTCGCGCTGGCGCAGTTAGCGGCGGCCGGGCGGATCATTCCCGTGACCCTGGGCGCCCATCGCCGCTGGGCGAGCGTGGAAGATGCCGCCCGCCTGCGTGACGGGCTGGGTGTCGCGCTGCCGCCGGGCGTTCCCGCGGCCTTTTTACAGGCCGTCGACGCGCCGGTGCGCGATCTGCTCAGCCGCTATGCCCGCACCCACGGGCCTTTTACTTCCGCCCAGGCGGCGGCCCATTTTGGCCTGGGCGTCGCTATCGTCAATGAGCAGCTAGGGCAATTGCGCGATCGGGGCCGGCTGCTGCCCTGCAATGTCGCCGGCGCGGGGGAAGGGGACACCGGTAGCCGCCGGGAGTGGGTCTGGGATGAGGTGTTCCGCCGCCTGCGGGCGCGATCTTTACAGGCGGCGCGCGAGGCGACCCGCGCGGTGCCGCGCGCGGCGTTCGTGCGGCTGATGCTCGAGCGCCAGGGCGTGGTGACGGACGCCGCGCCGGCGACATCGCTGCCGACGGACGGCGTGACGGTGGGGGCGTATGACGGCGTCGACGGGCTGGCGCGGGTGGTTGAGCAGCTTTCGGGGCTGGCTTTGCCGGCCTCGCTGTGGGAAAGCCAAATTTTGCCGGCGCGGGTGCGGGATTACCAGCCGGCCATGCTGGATGAATTATTGGCCGCCGGCGAAGTGCTGTGGGCCGGCCACGGCGCGTTGGGCGACGGCGACGGGTTGGTATCCCTCCACTGGCGCGAACTGGCCGGCGCCACGTTGCCGTTGGCGGCGTTGGCGGCGTCGGTTGCCGTGACGTCGCCGGCGGGAAAGGTTTCGGACGCGTCGGTCAGTGCGTCGGCGTCGGCGGGGAAGGTTTCGGACGCGTCGGTTGCCGCAACGCCGGCGGCGGGAAAGACGTTGGAGGCGTCGGTTGCCGTGACGCCGGCGGCGGGCAGGGCTGTAAACGCGTCGGTCAGCGCGTCGCTGCATCTGGCCTTGTTGGACATTTTGGCGGACGGCGGCGCCTATTTTGTGCGGCAACTGACGCCGCTGGTGCAGGCGCGGCTGACGGCTGACGCGGTCGGGGAGCACGCCGCGGACGTAGGCCCTGAGGATGTGGCGCAGGCATTGTGGACCCTCGCCTGGCAGGGTCGGGTAAGCAGCGACAGCTGGCTGCCGCTGCGCGCGCTGACCGGCGCCCATACGCCGTCGCGCGCCCGTCCGACGCGTGCGTCGCGCCACCCTCGGCGCCAGGTGCCGGGCTGGGTACCGGTTTGGACGCCGGCCAGCGCCCAGGCGGCACGTTCTCCCTGGGGGGCGGCCGCGCTGACCGGACGCTGGTCGTTGCTGGCCGCCGAGCCGGTCAACTCGACGCTGCGCCTGTTGACCTGGGTCGAGAGCCTGTTCGATCGCTATGGCGTGGTCAGCCGTGGCGTAGCGGTGGCGGAGCGGGTGCCGAACGGTTTTCCGGCGCTGCTGCCGCTGCTGCGACGCATGGAGGATGCCGGCCGTATTTTGCGGGGACGCTTCGTTAACGGCATGGGCGCCGCCCAATTCGCCGAGCAGGATAGCATCGAGCGATTACGGGAATTGGCGGCGCCCGCGTCCACCCTTCCGGCGGCGGTGGCGCTATCGGCCTACGATCCGGCCAATCCGTTCGGCTGGCTGCTCTCTTGGCCAGCGCATCCCTCCGGCATTCGGCCGTCGCGCCGCGGGGGGGCGATGGTGGTTATCTGTGGCGGTCAGTTGGCGCTGTATCTGGCTCCGAGCGGCCGTCAACTGCTTACCTTCCTGGCGTTCGATGAGGCCAACATCGCCGGCTGGCTCGCCGCCAGTCTGCGCGCGCTGGCGACCGGCCTGCGGCGCGAAAAAGGGCGGGGGTTTACCCTGGAGACGGTTGATGGCCGGCCTGCCGGAGCAGGACCCTGGGGCGAGGCGTTGTCTAACGCCGGCTTTTCACGCGTACCAAAAGGGTATGCCTGGTACGGCTAAACCGGCCGGCTCGTGCCAGCCTAATGCGGGCCCGCGCCGACCCGGATCAAAATTGACGCCGCGCCCCTTGGGACAGCGTTTGCAAAAACGCGATGTTCTCAAGCTGCATGCGGTTGCCCATGCCGGAAACAATATGCTCTTTGCGCCATTGGGACAGCAGCCGGCACAAAGTCTCACTGCGCATCCCCAACCGGGCGGCAAGCTGGGCGCGGCTGAGCGGCAGGTCAAGTGCCAACTGCTGGCCGTTATGGCTGAAATCCACCAGCCACGCCGCCAGGCGCTCTGCCGCTGAACTGGAAGTGAGCCAGTCCACGTGATTGAGCGTTGCATAGAGTTGATTGCAGAAATGGTGCAGGAAACTGAGCGTAAGCGCAGGGTAGCGTAAACACAGATCGTGCAGCAGCGCGTGCGGGATGCGCACCCCGTAGCCGTCGGCGCGCGCGCGGGCATTCATCGGGAAACGGCCGTGATCCATAAACACCGCCGCCAGCGCCACCCACTGGCCGGGGCCGAGGATCTGGAACACCTTTTCCTCGCCCTGGCGGGTATCGCGATAAATCTCTAGGCTGCCCTGCTCCAGCAACAGGCTGAAGCGCTGATCGTCTCCCTCATTAAAAATTTTCTCGCCCTGGGTAAACGTGAGCCGCTGGCAGCGTGACGCCAGGTGGCGCAGCGCGGCCGCGTCCAGCTGGCCCAGCCAGCGTTGCCGACGAAGGCTGTCAAGGATCGCCGAATTGACATTTGTCATTGGTCTGTGTCCTGTAAGGGGCTAAGGTGCGGTTGTCAGGAAATGAGAATCATTGTGATCTACAGCTGACGAGATGAACAGGTCTTTATTCCGCGCCGCAGCCGCAAGGCGCATGATTGATTGATGGAGAGCATTTATATGGCCACATCCTCGCTTCAGGCAGCCACTGCCTTACGCCTTAACGACCTTATCACCCCCACCGAACAGGGGATCGCCAGCCGCGTGCTGGCAAAGACCCAGGGCGGCAACGTGACGCTGTTTGCTTTCGACCGCGGGCAAGCGCTGAGCGAGCATTCGGCGCCCTTCGACGCTTTGGCGCTGGTCGTGGCGGGACGGATCGGTTTCACCGTCGGCGGCGAAGCGTTGGACGCGCAGCCGGAGATGTTGGTACGTCTGCCGGCGAATGTACCCCATGCGCTACAGGCCCTGGAGGCCTCGCGCATGCTGCTGATAATGCTGCGTGAGCCGGCGGTGCAAGGATGAACGAGCACCCTGAGGCTGGCCATAAATTCCTGGCCCGTTTAGGCAAAACGCGATTGCGCCCGGGGGGCCGGCGGGCGACCGAATGGCTGCTGAGCCACGCCGCGTTAAGCGCCGACAGTCTGGTGCTGGAGGTGGCCTGCAACCGGGGAACGACCGCCATCGCGGTAGCGGCGCGGTATGGCTGCCGCGTCATTGCGGTGGACAAAGATCTCGCCGCGCTGGCGCAAGCGCGCCATGACGTGGCGGCGTGCGGCTTAGCGGCGCGGGTAACGGTTGTGGAGGCGGATGCGCTGCATCTGCCTTATCCGGACGGTCATTTTGATGTGGTGATAAACGAGGCGATGCTGACCATGTACGCCCATAAGGCCAAAGCGCGGTTGGTGGCGGAGTATTATCGGGTACTTAAACCCGGCGGTCGGCTCTTGACGCACGACATCATGCTACGACGCCAGAACGGCGCCAACGCGGTACTGGCGCAACTGCGCCAGGCCATCAACGTTAACGTTCAGCCGATGACGCTGTCGGAGTGGCGCGCGCTGATGATCGAGGGTGGGTTCAGCGCGGTACAGAGCCGGCCCGGCGCCATGACGCTACTGTCGCCGGCGGGGCTTTGCTATGACGAGGGCATCGGCGGCGCGCTGAAGATCCTATGGCGGGCGTTAGGCAAAGACAATCGACGCTACTTTTGGCGCATGTTCCTGACCTTCCGCCGCCATCGCCATCGGCTGCACTCCCTCGCGCTGTGCAGCATAAAATAGGCTATCGGGCGAGGTCACGGAGGAGGGCATGCTCTATTGCAGACGAGTCTATAGTCCGGCGCGGGCCGCTGACGGCTATCGTATATTGGTAGACCGGCTTTGGCCGCGCGCGACCAGCAACAACACCCTGCCCAGGGGCTGGCGGCGTTTTACGACCGCGGCTAACCGCGACCTAACACGGCAACGCGCGGGTAGACGAACGCCGGCCGGTCAAACGCGCGCCGCAGCGCTCGGCCCGTGCGACCCTCCCCGGCAACCCCCCGTGCTTTCGCCGGCAAGGGGCCCGTCAAACCCAGACGAGTCCGGTGGCACGATGCGATTAACTGACCGGTGTCTGCCCCGCGATAAAGTCATTAAGGATTTTCTCGGCGTTCATGGTGATATAATCACTGCCGTTGATCACTTTTATCGGTTTATGGTCGGGAATGAGCGATGAAAAATAATTCAACTTATAAGTGATGTGCGGGCCGATGAGAAAGGCATCATAGAGCGGCGCGGCGATGGCGAAATTATCTTGACCGGTCGCACTGGTAATAATATCCCTATTTTGATCGCGCGCGAGCTTATTTATTTTTTTCGCCAGCATCGTCGCGGTGGTGCCTGAAATACAGCATATTAATATTTTTGTCATGATGCGCCCCTTAACACCGCGCCAGACGTCATATTGGCGGCAATGTCTGTTAATATTATCAGCGCTGCTGTCTGCTTAATTCGCGGTAAGGACACGAAAAGGCTTAAGTCCAAATACTATTGCACCGTTATTCTCCCGTCTTTGTGATATTTCTCACAAACGCACATTTTTGCCCGCGGCGAAGACCACTATCGGTTTTTGCTTCCCTTGATTGCCGCTGAGGGGGGCGCTATGTCCGCAGAAAAACGAGCCGATAACGTTGTGCGACGGGCCGCTATCGCCGCGGCATGGCGGTGGGTCAGGCCGGCCGACGGAGGCCGCAGTCGCGGATGCGGTTATTCCGATGAAGTGAGGCAAGACCGGCCCCCCGGCGCATCAGCGCGATCCACCGACGCGTGGATGGAACAGGGGCATTCACCACGTTGGGCGGGGAGCGGGGTTGAAGATATCTGCTCGTTTTTCCAGGGTTATGGCGGGGACTGACTCTCCTGTAGATATAACGTTTTCAGTATCATGGCAACGTGATCCACGTTTTTCATAATGACATTGGCCTTTAAGGTCTTATGCTGCGTCAAGGCGGTGGTCAGGTTTGACGGTAAGCGCACATTATTAACGGCGGCATAGTCACCGAGAAACTGATACAGCCCACTTCTTTTATCCAATGTATTTAGACTATGCGCCATGACGGTATTAACGGTCTTTTGGTTCGGTAATGGGGTTAAGCTGTCTTGCGTGAGCGGAATATAATCGTTTAACACCGAGCTAATTTGTAGCGTCGCGCGCAGCACATCTTCGTCAATACGGGTTAGCGATATCGTTGCGGACGGACCTCGCCACCTGTCAGGATGACACAATAGCGCGTCGGCGATAAACACCAGGCCCTGCAAGCTGTATTGCTGCGCGCCGTAAACAAGGGGCAGTTGCTTAAGGTTGCTTCGCGTGTGCCTTAATAAGCAAGCCTCCCCGAGATTGCTATGGCGGGTGGCAATAATGACAATATTGGTAAAATTGACCGCCTTGGCCTCATTGAGAAACTGACGGGCGCGTTGACAATAATCCATTAATTGCTGCTCGGCGTGGGCAAGGATCTCATTTTCACCATTGTCGAGCGTACATTGCAAATAGTCTCTGACGCGCCGCATGAACAGCGGGCGGCGGGTAATAAACTTTTCCGTCAAGGCTTCAATCATGACGGTGATCTGGCGCAGATAATGATGCGCGAGCTCGACGGCTTCATTCATATAATCATAGTGGGGATCGTCGATCGCTTCTTGATGACCAAAGTACAGCACCTTATCGACGGCGGGCTCCAGCCATTGCTGGGCATAGTAGAAGGGGTGGCGACCCGCTATCCTATCCTGGTCTTGTGGCGCCAGGATGGGGCAACGGTTGACGCCGTCAGCCGATGCCTCGCCCCGGAACAGCGTGCGTGCGCTCAGCGTGCCGCCACGACGATCCCCGTGGGACGATCTTTTCCTGTGCCTGTTTTCGCCTACCGGGTTTTCCAGAATGCCGCCCATGGCCATTCCCGACATAAGACCGGCGTTAAAGGCGGCAATACCGGCAACGCCCATATCGTGGGTACAAACGGCCGTAATAGCGCCGAATGTCACACCGCCGGCGCTGCCGCCGAGTATGGCAACGGAGGGGGTAGGCCCGCCGACGGTGGCTTTATAGCCATAAATCGTCGCCACCGCCGCCAAACCGGCCAGCGTCAATCCCGCGAGCGTATAGTCCTGAGGCGTAGGGGCCGGATCGGCCGTCTGCGCTGCGCCAGGACCGGCATTCAGTTGCTCGGCGGCGGCCGCGTGGTCCGGCGCCGACGTGGTGTTGGCGCTTGACGGCCAGGGGGCAGTCGCCGTTTCCTGCGCCATCCCTACCGTGATCTTGGGAAATCTGACTTTGGTTGGCCAGGGGCCAGCGCCCTGGATGAGCGCGGTGATAAGATGCTCCAACGCCGGTAAGGGCAGGCTGGGCCTCCCTTGCTTACCGTTGCTTTGAAGATATTCCAGCGCCGGCAGGAGGCGCTTGTAAACCAGCATTGCCACCAGTGAGCGGGATATTGGGCTGTGGCCTTCATTATTATTGAGCGTCAAAAATATCTCTTTAGGGTTGGTATAGTGATATTCAATAATGTTTTTTTCCGTCTCCAGTGCGCCGATTTGAAAATCGTACAGCTCGCGATAAAGTATTTCGGTCAGGTAATTAATCACGCTTCGCGTGATGTCACCGTGAATCATCAATCCCATTTTCAGCTCAGGATAGATTTGCCGGCAAAACTCCAGCGGGATAATGAGGTTGCCGCCCTGTTCTTTACCTCGATAGAACAAAAGCGTTAACAGCTGGTTTTTGAGTAACGGTAAATCTAGCAAGGGTAAGCGGGTTTCAAGCCGCTGCCGCAGGGCGGTGAAAGCTTTCGACCCTTGTTCATAGCCACTCGCCAACGGCGGGAGCACCGTCTCGACGACATAAGCGGTGTCGATGATATCGCGCCACTCCTCTCTCATGGCCAGATAAAGGGTATGCAGCGTCGACGGGAAATCGGGAAGGGAAATATTGATGGTATAGCTGAGCGTCTGAATAAAGTGTAGTTCATCGACCGTTTGCCGATAAATCTCACTGACAAATAGCGCGTAGGGGCAGGTTTTACACGCCGCGATGGCCGGACGCGCAATAGCGCGATTTAATAGCGAATTGAAATAAAGGCGGTAGAAGTCGGTGGGAACATGCTTTTCAATAAACGGGCGCAGCAGGGTGCCATAGCGCGCGTGAGTGAGGACGTCAGGATCATATTGGTCGAACGTGAAGGGGAATTTGCTGGCGTTTCGTCCGACCTGAGGACGCGATTGCCGCAGTGCCAGGGTTTGCGGGGCCGACGTGGTTGGAGGGACGGCGGCCGTTGCGCCCGTGAGCCACGACGGCCAGAGATGATAAGCACCCGACAAACCGGCCGCGCTCGCCGTCGCCCAGAGCAGTTTCTTTGGCCAAGGCGACGCGCCGGCGCCGCTGGCCATCGCGGCGGGCAGCAAGGCGCTAGGGTGAAGAGACGCGACCGCTAACTGCGCGCCGCTGCGGGCCAGCGTCGACATTGCCGTCGTTTTTGGCCGTGGCGGCGAGGGCGTCGCGCCGATGTCGAGACGTTTTTCCACCGCTTTTTCCCAGGATAATCGCGCGGAGCGAGACCGGCACAGCCGCGCGCCAGGCTCTCTTTTCTGCGCGCGGGCGGTAATCATCAGCGGCGCGGGCCGTCGCGATGATGCCTGGCTGGCGATGTCGTCGAGCATGCTCCAATAAAGCTGAGCTTTGCATAATAGCGTCACCAGGCAAAGCGGTAGCCGCAGCGTATACCGCTGCGGGTCGGGTGTGTCCCGACAAAGGAAAATCGCCACGGCGCAACAGCCGAAGGCCAAAAGGCTGGCGCTGGCGTTTTCTTGCGCCAGATCCTGACCAAAAAGGGTGGCGATAAGGGGATCGCCTATCCATTCCCGCAGGCATTGCCTTACATGGCCGGCAAGCAACACCAACGGGTGACACTCGTCCAAAAGGTATCGACAGGTCAGCGTCAGGGATGCCATGAGCAGCGCGGGGCGATTTTGGCCGCCGATGAGGGCGGTATAAAGGCTTTGCGCCAGCGTTGCAATCTGAATCGGCAAACCGAGATATTGGCTGGACGCTAAGGCTTGTAATACATGGGATTGCTGATATTCGGCCAGAGCGGAAAACAGCCGTATCAGGCATCGTCGGCCGTCTTCACTTAGGGGGACTTTGCTTGCCTGAAATACCGGCAGCGAGAGGGCCGTGCCCGGCGCGTCGTTACGCAGCGGAAAGTCCTCGTACTCCTGACAATCATAATAAACATCACCTTGCCACCAATGGGCCGATTCCGCGCCGAGATAAGGGGCGAGAGGATGCGGGGGATTAGCCAACATAACGGTTTCCTTGTTCATCAGACGGCCGCATAACGCGCCTGAGGAGGTCATAGCGCAGCGGGCGTTAACGGGTCAGTTATGGAAAAAACCCCTTTATATAAGCGAAAAAGACTCACGACTTCTCGGGATCGCGTCATGCGCTCGCCGCGTGTCCGGTGAGAGGAAATTAAGTTAACTGGCTGAAGCGGCGACGATTAATCGTGATGAGCGGCGTGGGTATACGGTTTTTCGCACAGAAGAGATCCTAAAATCGTCGTCTGTTTAGCGCAAATGCCGGGAAGACCGCGTTAATTTAGTGAATAGCGCCGATTGCTATTAGCGGCGAAAGTCTATGGTTGCGAAGGGTCTTGGTCCGCGGTGTCCTTGGCCGTTAAAGCTCTTCTCCGACCTGTAGCCGAGTTGACCCTGCTTTGCCCCTGACGTTGACTCGCGCCCGCGCCTGTGATCGGTCTCACAAGTCGCTCAAAAAAAACGTCATTTAACTCCCTGACGAATTAGTCATCAATTTCATTGGGTTAGTTTCGTTACCGTGAATAGCACGTTTTCTATTCCGTGATCATGCTCTGCAAAACCCAATAAAAACGTTTTTATTAAAAACGTTTTTATGTGAGGCTGACGATAAGTTAACACTCGGTTAACCACTTGTTGATGTCGGCCGCCACAACCGGTGGGGAAGACCGCCAACTATCACTACGGGAGTCATCATGAGCGCTGAACAACGCGAACAGCAGGGCAAGACCGGGGCGCATATCGTCGCCTCTGCGCTGAAACGTCATGGAGTTGAGGTTATTTTCGGGCAAAGCATTCCGGCAGCCCTGTTTCTGGTGACGCCGCAGTACGGCATTCGCCAGGTAGGTTATCGCGCCGAAAATGCCGGGAGCTACATGGCCGATGCCTATGCGCGGCTGGCGTTCAAGGTCGGTGTGGTCACCGCCCAAAACGGACCGGCGGCTACTTTGCTGGTGGCGGGACTGGCCGAATGCTATAAAGCGTCGGTGCCGGTGGTGGCGATTGTGCAGGATGTTCACCGCAAAATGGTGGACAAGAACGCCTTCCAAGAGCTGGACCATCTGGAGCTGTTTAAAGGGGTGGCCAAATGGACCAAGCGGGTCAGTGAGATAGACCGGCTTGAGGATTATGTCGATATGGCCTTTACCGCCGCCGCGTCGGGCCGCGCCGGTCCCGCGGTGCTTGTGATCCCCATCGATCTGTTCAATGAACAGGCGGTGGAGATCCCTCGCCATCATGCCAGTTCTCTAGGCCATTTTCCCCTCGATCGTAGCGTGGCGGCGCCGCAGGCGATTGCCGAAGCCGCGCGGCTGCTGGCAAACGCCCGCGCGCCGCTGGTCATTGCCGGCGGCGGGGTACACCTCTCCGACGCCTCCGCCGCGCTGGCGGAGCTGCAAGAGCGCGCCAGTCTCCCTATCGCTACCACCGCGATGGGCAAAGGCAGCGTCGATGAAACCCACCCGCTGTCCGTTGGCGTGGTCGGCTATTTCATGGGCGAGCGCGGGCGTACCCGGCATTTGCGCGAGCTGGTGACGGAGGCCGACGTTATCTTGATGATCGGCAATCGTACCAACCAGAACGGTACCGACAGCTGGACGCTTTATCCCCCTGACGCGCGTTATATCCACCTCGACATCGATGGTCAGGAAGTGGGGCGCAACTACGATGCGCTGCGCCTGGTAGGGGATGCCCGCCTGACGCTGGAAGCGCTGGGTAGCGCGCTGCAACAGCAGGATCTCGCGAAACGGCATGAGCAGCGTGCGGCCGTCTGCAAACGCATTGCCGCCGGCCATGAGCGCTGGCAGGCGGACGTGAACAACACCCTTGATCTGGAGGCATCGCCGCTGCGTCCAGAACGCCTGATGCGCGATCTGGACAGCATTCTGACGCCTGAGACCGTGGTGGTGGCCGATGCCAGCTACTCCTCGATCTGGGTCGCCAATTTCCTGACCGCCCGCGCCGCCGGCACTCGGTTCGTCACGCCGCGCGGCCTGGCCGGTCTGGGGTGGGGGTTTCCTTATGCGCTGGGGGCGAAAATCGCCCGTCCCGAAGCGCCGGTTATCGCGCTGGTGGGCGACGGCGGCTTCGCCCATGTCTGGTCAGAGCTGGAAACCGCCCGCCGCATGGGCATTAACGTGGTGCTGGTGGTGCTGAACAACCAGATTCTCGGCTATGAAAAACACGCTGAAAAAGCGTTGTTCGGCGGCTACACCGATGCCTGCGATTTCCAGGCGGTTGATCATGCCGCGGTGGCGCGCGCCTGCGGCTGCCAGGGGGTACGCATCGACACCGCGGCCGATTTCCTACCGGCCCTGAAAACGGCCATTGCCGCCAATACCACCACGCTGATTGATGTGGTGACCGATGAACGCGCTTATCCGCCGGTCACGCTGTTTGATGACAAAGACGGACTGAACTACTAAGCCGCCGGGAGACCACAGACTATGAAAAAGATCCTCAATCACCCGGAAAATTACGCCGACGAAGCCCTGCACGGCATGTGTCTGGCATTTCCTCATCTGTATGCGCAGTCCGGCGAAGCGGGCCGGGTGATCACCCGCGCCATCCCTGCCGACAACAAGCCGGGGGTCGTCTCCGGCGGCGGCAGCGGTCATCTGCCCACTTTTGCCGGCTATGTCGGCGAGGGGCTGCTGGATGCCTGCGCGGTGGGCAATGTATTCGCCGGGCCGGCGGTCATGGATTGTATGGATGCGATCCGCGCCGCCGATAGCGGCAAAGGCGTCCTGCTGCTGTTTGGCAACTACGGCGGCGACAAAATGAATTTTGCCATGGCGGCGGAAATGCTGGAAGCGGAAGGGATCGAAACCCGCACCGTACTGGCCTGTGACGATGTGGGCAGCGCCAGCCGAGACGAACGGCACAAGCGGCGCGGCGTTGCCGGCTTGATTTATGCTTATAAGGTGGCGGGCGCCCGGGCGGAACAGCCGGACGCTACGCTGGACGCGGTCGCGGCGGTGGCGCAGCGCGCGCTGGACAATACCTGGACCCTTGGCGTGGCGCTCTCCCCCTGTACCGTGCCGGAGGCGGGTAAACCGACGTTTACCCTGGCAGACGATGAAATGGAGATGGGCATGGGGATCCACGGCGAGCCGGGGATCCGCCGCGGTCCGTTGCTGCCTGCCGACACGCTCGCCGATGAGATGCTGACGACGTTGTTGAACGACAGCGGCATCACGCGCGGAGACCGCGTCGCGGTGATGCTCAACTCCCTGGGCGCCACGCCGCTGGAGGAGTTGTTCATTCTCTGGCGCCAGGTGCAGGCCGGGTTAAAGCGCCACGGCATTGTGGCCCGTGCGCCGCAAATTGGCCGCTACGCGACCTCCATGGAGATGACGGGGGCGTCGTTGACCCTAATGAAACTGGACGAGGAGCTGGCGTCGCTGCTGCTAACGCCCGTGTCCCATCCTTATTGGAGTAACGCGCAATGAACCTGAATGCAGAACAATTGGCCGCGGTGCTGCTGCGCTGCTGCGACCGAATGAAAGCGTCGGCGGCGGAACTCAACGCGCTGGACGGTCAACTGGGCGATGGCGATCTCGGCGCGACGCTTGAGAAGTGCGCCCGGCTGACCGAGCAGGCGCTGGCGACGCCGCCGCAGGATATCCCCGTGGTATTCCAGGCGGCATCCCTGGCCTGCGTGCGCGCCTCCGGTTCCAGCTTCGGCACGCTGTTGGGCGTGGCGCTGTTGACGGCGGCGAAACAGAGCGCCGGGCAACAAACGCTGGAAGCGAACGCGCTCCCGCCGCTGCTTGCGGCGGTACTGGCGGCGCTGACGGCGCGAGGCGGCGCCAGCCTCGGCGATAAGACGGTGCTGGATGCCATCGATGCGGTGCGACACGCGCTGGAAAGCGAGCCCGCGCCGCGCTGGCCCCAGGCGGCGCCGCAGGCGGTGGCCGCCGCGCTGGAAAGCTATCGCCAGAAACCGAACAAAATAGGGCGGGCGCGGATGTTCGCCGACCGCTCCGTCGGTCTGGATGATCCCGGTATGGTGGCGTTCGCCCATCTGGTGGACGCCGCTTGTGGGCGAACGCCGCAAACACAGGAGACACGCTGATGTCAGGATCGCTGGAAGGACTGAAGGTGCTCGATTTATCCCGTTTTATCGCCGGTCCGCTTTGCGCCATGCAGCTCGCGGACATGGGGGCCGATGTGGTGAAAGTGGAGCGCAAGGGCAAAGGCGAAGATACCCGGCAGAACAAGCCGCAGCTCAACGATCAGAGCCTCTATTTTCTGTCGTTTAACCGCAATAAGCGCAGCCTGGAGCTGGATTTCCGCTCGGAGGAGGGGCAGGCGCAGCTGCGGGCGCTGGTCGCCAAGGCCGATGTACTGATTGAAAACTTCCGTCCCGGCACCCTGGAAAAAATGGGCTGCGGGTGGGAAACGCTGCATCAGCTTAACCCACGGCTTATCATGGTGCGCATCTCGGGCTTTGGCCAAAGCGGCCCGCTGGCGCAGCGCCCCTGTTTCGATGCCATCGCCCAGGCGATGAGCGGCATTATGAGTATCACCGGTCAGCCGGAGGGGCCGCCGATGATGGCGGGCACCTTTATGGTGGATTACGCCTCGGCGCTGTACGCCACCATCGGTACCCTGGCCGCGCTCAACGTCCGCCACGCCAGCGGACGCGGTCAACTGGTGGAAGCCTCGCTGCTGGAAAGCGCCATCAGCATGCTTATCTCCGCCATCCCCGAGCAGGCGCAGTTGGGGCGCACGATGAGTCGCGTGGGGAATCTCGACCGCTTCTCGGCGCCGGTGAATTGTTACCAGGCCGCCGACGCCCGCTGGGTCTACCTCTCCGCCGGGACTGATGCGCTGTTCGCACGCCTGGTGGAGGCAATGGGGCGCCAGGATCTGCTGGAGGACGCGCGATTCAACCACTATCACGCCCGCCTGGAGAATAACGCGGCGATCGATGCGGTGGTGGCGGCGTGGGTGCGCGGTCTGGCGGCGGACGAGGTGGTGGCGCGGATGGATAAAGCGGGCGTGCCCTGTTCGGCGGTGGCCGACATTGGCGACGTGCTGGAAAACCCGCAGTTGAAAGCGCGCCATCAGCTAGTGAACATCGATCACCCCACCGCGGGGACCTACACCACGCACGGTATTACCGTCAGTCTTTCGGATACGCCCGGGTCGATCCGCCGCGCGCCGCCGGTACTGGGCGCCCATACCGATGAAGTGCTGGCCGAATGGGGCATCGCAACCCCTCCGCCCTCTGAATAAAGGAGCAACAGCATGGCCCGTATCAATCACGAACTGCGTGAACCCACCTACGACAACGTGGTGGTGGACGAGCCGATTGGCCCGGTCACCGTCACGGCGGACGAAGCGTATCGCCGGCGCGCCTGTTTCGCCCTGGACGACTACAGCCCGCGCTACCTGGGGGAGAACGCGCCCTGGGTGCCCGCGCCGATGCTGGGACGCGATTTGGTGGCGCTGTTTTGCAGCGTCTATGACCCGAGCCGCACCGTCGGTCTGCATCAGAAAGAGGAAATCTGGTTTATCAATCCGGTGCCGCTTAACGCGCGCATTCACTACACCGGCAAATACACCGACAAATACATGAAACGCGGCAAGGGCTATACGGTGTTCGATACCGACGCGCACGATGCCGATAGCGGCGTTCACTATGTGCGCCAGGTCAGTACCGAGATTATGCGCATCCCCGATGACATTCAGCTTGGCACCGGCGCGTCGGCAAAAACGCCGCGGGCGGATCATATCCGTCCCGTATGGCCGACAGAGGTCACGCCGCTTGCCCACGCGCGGCCGAATATGGCGCCGGGGACCCCGGTACAGCCGCTGCAAAAACGGCCGGAGCAAGGGCAAATGACGGTGTTCTCCGGCGGCAATACCCAGTGGTACAACATCCATACCGATATTGAGGTGGCGCTCAAAGCCGGATTCCGCGACACCCTGGCACAGGGCATGATGGAAACTTGCTGGATAGCCGAAATGCTGGCGCGCTTTATCGGCGACGGCTGGCACACCTCAGGCTGGATCAAAATGGCCTATATCCGGCCTGTTTACCGCGATGACCGCATCACCTGCAAAGCGGTCGTCGATACCGTGGAGGACGACCTCGTTAACTTCCATGTCTGGGCGGAGAACCAGCATGGCGAACAGACCGCCGTCGGCTGGGCCAGCGGCAGACTACAACGCTAATACGCTGGACGCGACCGCCTGCCCGAGCTGGCGCAGGCTTTTGATTATCTCTGAATACACCACACACGGGGAGCGCGTGATGTTCCCCGACGGTCCCTACAAGCCCACTCCCGAGGGAGGTTATATGAATAACATTGCAACCGAGGCCGCCAGCGATAAAGTCGATAAAAAACAGCTAAGCCGAGTGGCGTTCGCCAGTTTGATCGGGACTTTTATCGAGTTTTACGATTATTTCATTTACGGCGCGGCCGCCGCGCTGGTGTTTCCACATCTGTTTTTCACCGAGCTGCCGCCGACGGTGGCGACCATTGTCTCCTTCGCCACGCTGGGCGTCGCCTTCGTGACCCGCCCGATCGGCGCGGTGATTTTCGGCCACTACGGCGACACCGTCGGCAGGAAAGCGATGCTTATCGCCTCCGTCACCATTATGGGGGTCGCCACGGTGGTGATTGGCCTTTTGCCCACCTACGAAACGATCGGGCTGGCGGCGCCGGTATTATTGGTGATTATCCGCCTGATTCAGGGACTGGCGGTGGGGGGAGAATGGGGCGGCGCCACCACCATGATGATTGAGTACGCGCCCAAGAAAAAGCGCGGCTTTTACGGCACCTTTGTCCAGTTGGGCAATGTGCTCGGCGTGCTGTGCGCCACCGGTTCATTCGCGCTGGCGTCGGCATTACCGGATGATACGTTTCTCGCCTGGGGCTGGCGTATTCCTTTTCTCGCCAGCATTATCTTGATGGGCATCGGTATCTTTATTCGCATGAAAATCGAAGAGCCGCCGATGTTTAAAAAGATGCTGTCGGAGCGTGAAAAAACCAGTCTGCCGATTGTGCAGGTCTTCAAAAAATTCCCGCGCCAGATCTTCCTGGCCGCCGGGCTGCGCATCAGCGAAAGCGTCGTGGGTTATTTGATTATCAGTTATGTGTTGCAATACACCACCTCGAAATTCCATATGCCGAGCAGTACGGTGCTGACCGGCGTGATGGTGGCCGCCGCGACCGGGCTTATCGCCTTCCCGCTATGGGGTATTCTTTCCGATAAAATTGGCCGTCGCGCGGTGTTCCTGATTGGCGCTTTTGGCTCGTGCCTGCTGGCCTATCCCTTCTACTGGCTGGTGGACAGCGGCACGATGTGGGGGGTCTACCTGGCGCTGATTCTCGGTTACAGCTTCGTTATCGGTTCCATGTACAGCATTGAGCCCTGTTATCTGTCGGAAATGTTCAGCACCGAAGTCCGCTACACCGGGGTGTCGGTGGGATCGCAACTGGCGGGGGTCTTCGGCGGCTTTACCCCGATGGTGGGTACCGCGCTGGTGGCGTGGGCCGGCGGCGAATTCTGGCCGATAGCCTGGATGATCATCGTCTCAGGGGTCATCACCGGTTTCTGTGCTTTGGGCACCGGCGAAACCATGCACCGCGATCTGAACGACGCGATGGACAGCAAACCGGTAAAGCAAGCCAGCGGTGACGCTATGCTGGCGAAAACCCGCTAACCCCCACCGGAGAGGCCTGGCGCCTCTCCGGCCTGGTGTCGCGCACACTCCCGGTAAAAACGTTTTTTCCGATTTTGACGCCTGTGTAATAATCATTTTCTTCTTCCTCTAACCCGATGCAGCAGGTACCCGCCGGATGTCCAGAAAAGCACCGCCAAGCAAACCCCGCGCTGACGGGAAAGTGTCCATTTTTGACGTCGCGCGCGAGGCGGGCGTCGCGGTATCAACGGTGTCCAACGCCCTGACCGGCAAAACGATCGTCAAGGAGTCCACTCGCGCCCGGGTACAGGCGGCGGCGGACAGCCTCGGCTATCGCGTTTCGGTGGTGGCGCGCTCACTGCGTATGCAACGCACCTTCACGCTCGGCGTGCTGCTGGCCGATGTGGCGAACCCGTCATCGCCCGATTTTCTGCGCGGAATCGAAGATATCGCCGACCGGGAGCAGTGCAGCCTGCTGGTGTGCAACACCGACGGTCAACTGGAGAAACAGCTCGCGCAAATGCGCGTGCTGCTGGACCGCCGCGTGGACGGGCTGGTGATGCTGTCGCAGCACTGCGAATCCCCGGAAGTGCGGGCGTTGCTGGCGGGAGGAACCCCTTATGTCATGCTGCAACGCCGCTCGTTGTACCATGAGGATAACTATGTGGGCGCCAATAACGAAGAGGGCATTGGCGCGGCGGTGAAACATCTGGTCGGGCTGGGGCATCAACGTATCGGGCTAATTCGCGGTCCGCGCGACTCCTCCACCGCTGATGAGCGCTATGAAGCCTATCTCTCCGCGCTGCGCGCGCATCGGCTGCCGTTTAATCCGGACTATGTGGTGCAGGGGGATTACCAAGTGACGGGCGGCTATGAAGCGGCGACACGCTTTTTCGCCATGCGCCCGCGTCCCACCGCCATTCTGGCCGCCAATGATATGAGCGCTATCGGCGTAATGAACGCCGCCCACGGTGCGGGCCTGCGCATTCCGCAGGATTTCTCGCTGATTGGCCTGGATGATATTGAAATGGCGTCTTTCTCGCCTATCAATCTCACCACGATTGCCCTACAGCGTCGCGAAATGGGCGCCGCCGCGACGGCGATGGTATTGAAGATGGTCTTCCAGAAAAGCCCGTCGAAACCCAAGCAAAAAATCTTCCCGATGAAGCTTATCGTCCGCGGCTCTACCGGGCGCGTCAGCGAGAACTGACGCGCCGGGCCCTCAGGCGCTGGCCTTTAATTGATAAAGCGTGCCGTGGGGATCGATAACCTCACGAATCAAACGCACCTCTTCCTGGGTAGGCGCCGCGGTCGGCGGCGTCTGGTCAGCGATAACCGGGACGAAACTCATCGCCTGCAGCACGCTGTCCACCGTTTCACCCGGGTGTAATGAACGCAGCCGCATGCGTTTCGATTGCGGCTCAAAGTCAAAGATCGCCTTATCAGTAATACACAATGCGGGCCCCGGCCCGGGCAGACCCAGTTTGGCCCGCGAGTCGCCGCCGTCGAGATAGCCGACGCTGGTGATAAAATCGACCTTTGGCACGAAAGCGCGCGGCGTCAGATCGGTGACGATCATCGGCCGTTTAATGAACGCCAAATGCTCGGTCTGCGCCAGACAGCCCACCAGTCGGGTTTTTGGCGGCTGGGCGCCGCCTATTTCGGTGATATTCAAGTTGCCGTACTGATCCACCTGCGGCGCCGATTCAAAGGAGACATCGAAGCGGCCGCGCGTGACCATGTCTATTTTGTAGCCGACATCGGCAGGCGAGGCGGCGGCGGGCCAGTGGGTGTAGGCGTCCTGCAACAGCGCGTTCGGAATGCTGTCGAGCGACGGCGTCAGCAAATTTCCCCAGTAGATGGAAAAACCCGGCGCCTGGCGCAGCTGGGCCAGGCGCGCGGCGGCGATGGGGATGCCTACCGCCAGAGTAAACGCGCGGGCGGCGGTGCCGAGGCCGACAAAGCCCAGCTCGTCATCGCGCAGTTCGCGGGCAATGGCGCAAATCATCAGCTCTTCGGTGGTGTAATGGGGTTGGCTCATACGGTAAACTCCCGTGCGACGTCTAAAGCGCTCAGGGCCGCCAGCGACCCCACTTTTTCCACATAGTCTTGGCGCGCGGGACAGCCGTGGACAAACTCCCGCAGCCAGGCCGCCGCCCCCTCGGCGGTCGCGGAGGCCGTCAGCCAGCCCTTCAGCGCGGCTTCATCTTCGTTATAAAACCCGTCGGTGGCGGTGGGATGGGCGGCATAAGGCACCTCAATCAGCGCTTCCACCAGCGTATGCGGAATATAGGTCAGCGCCGGACGCTCTTGCACCTGCTGGTGGGGAATGATCTTCTCCACGGTGACGATTAGCCGCTTGGACGCCGACGCCATCATCTGATCGATATCGTCGCTGTCGCGCACCACCGGCCATTGCACGTTGCCGTACTCATCCGCCACGTAGCCGTGCAGCAGGGTAAAATCAGTATCGGCGGCCTTCAGCGCCAGCAGAGGCTGACCGGTAAAGGGACAGGTTATGGGTGTGATCTCTTCCGGGCTTTTCCCCTGCATGCCGGTGCCGAGTAGCGCTTTGGACGGCAAATAGGGCAGTCCCATTGCCGCCGCACGAAAGCGGGCAACAAAGGCGGATTCGGAGTAATCGTGGGTTTCAATCTGCCCGCTTTGCACCGCGCGACGGAAATTGGGCGCCAGACCGTGGCGAAAGAAGCCGGCGTAAATCCCTTCCCAGCGGCGAATGGCGCCATTGGCCGCCAGCATGTCGGTGGCCAGGGTGGTCGCCCAGGTAAGCAGCGTCAGATCGCGCTTTTGCTGGCGTATCAGTTCATGCACCAACGCCATGGGCTGACGGCGCAGCAGCGAGCCGCCGAGCGCGATGCTGGCGCCGGCGGGAATACGCGCCACGGCGTCCGAGAGCGTGGTCAGTTTGCTTTTCATCAGTTCAGACCTCATCGGGAGGGGGGATCAGCGCGCCGTGCGGGTTCACCACCCGGCGCAGGATGTCGAGTTCTTCCGCGGTCGGCCACGGCGTTACCGGTACCTCATCGGGCTGTACGGCGAAACCGGTGCTCTGGCGGACCTCTTCGGCGCTGACGCCGGGGTGAATCGACAGCAGGCGCGCGCGGCCCTGCTGCCGGTCAAAGTCAAATATCGCTTTCGGCGTGACTATCCAACGCGGCCCGCCGCGCGTCAGCCCGAGCGCGGCGCGTCCGGCTTCGCCGCCGGGCCAGCCGACGCCGGACACATAATCCACCTGCGGCACCAGCGTGCGCGGCTCATGCCTCGGCATCATCAGGTATTCGCGGCCGAAGCAGGTCATATGTTCGGGTAACAGAATCGAGCCCACCAGGCGCACCTGGGGCCGGCGGACGTCGCCAATGCAGGTACTGTTGATATTCCCCTGTTGATCCACCTGCACGCCGGAACCAAAGCCGAAATCTACGTCGCCGCGGCGAACCGCATAGTGGCCGGGGTAGTGCTGCATCTGCGCTTCGCAGGGCAGCGATTGCAGGGCGTTGTCAAACTCGGCGCTGGGCAGGGCGCGCAGCTGGCTGAGGTCGGGATTGATGCACCAGCCGGCCAGGAGGATGGTGAGATCCGGTGCATGGGTCTGCTGGGCAAAAGCCATGGCCGCCAGGGGGATGCCGGTGATGTAAAGGGCGGCCGCGCCGCCGGTAGCGAGACCGGTAAAGCCCACTTCGCCGTTACGCAACTCTTTCGCCAGCAAAAGGGTAATCAGTTCTTCACGGCTGCAGACAGGGCGTTTCATTGCGGCACCTCCGTCGCGCGCAGCGCCAGCAGACGTTGGGTGCCCACCTGCGCCAGATAGGCCTGATGGTCAGGCCGGTGGTAAATGTGCGCGTCCAGCCAGTGTGCGAAGCCCTCCGGCGTCACGCTGGCGCGGACATAACCGTCAAAAGCCTGCTCATCGCAGTCGTAAAGCCCCGGGACAGAGGTAGGATGCGCGCCGAAAGGCGCCTCGACGATGTGGGTGGTGCGGAACGCCGGGATTTCCACCCAATGGGGCTGTCGGCTGAGCTCGCGGGTGCTGACGATTTTCTCGACGCTGACAATCACTCGATCGCAGCTGCGGGTCAGCGTGATATCCGCGCTTTGCGGCAGCATTTTTCGGGCGTGAAAAGCCACATTCCCGTACTCATCCCCCAGCGGCGCATGGACCAGAACCACATCGGGATTTGCCGGAGGGACCGCCCACATCTGGCGGCCGGTGACGGGGCACAGGAAGGGCACGATAGCGGAATTGTGGGCCGCGACACCGCTGCCGCCCAGAAAGGTACAAGGCCAGAAGGGGAGCCCCTCTTGCGAGGCGCGAAAACGATCCCAAGCGATAAGCTCGGGATAATCCACCGTCTCGAGCGTCCCCTGTTCGGCGGCGCGGCGGAAATTCCGCGCCAGGCCGAAGCGCTCCAGACCGACGTAAGAGGTTTCGACGCGCGTCACGACCCCGGCGCCAATGAGCAGGTCGGCTTCGATTGCGCTGACAATACCGACCAGCGTCAACCGACGCTTGTGCTGACGTACCAGCTCGGCGGCCAGCGCCATCGGGCGTTGATAAATCGCGAAACCGCCCAGCGCGATGCGTTGCTCGTCGTGCACGCTCAACACCGCCTCGCTGAGAGAGGTCAGTTTGCTTTTTCGTTTCATAATATCTGTTGTTAATCAACGAGTTTAATATGGGATCGTTCCCATATGGCGCTAAAAAAATAAGCGCAACGGGTAACGGCATGGAAACGCCCGCAGCGCAGCATAACCATCGTTAACTTACCTGGCTTTGGCCGCGCTGTATGTGAGATCGATCCCAGTTTATTTTTCCCACTGTTTCGGGTATAACCGAAACTCGTCAACCCAGGGAGAGCTTATGAAGCCCGTACACGCAGCGCCGCCGACCGGGCGCGCGACCCTTGCCGATATCGCCCGTGAATCCGGCATGTCGCGTTCGACGGTGAGCCGGGCGCTGGCCGGCAACGGCTATGTCAGCCCGGTGAAAAAACAGCTCATTCTCGCGACGGCGGAACGGCTGGGCTATCGCGTGTCGACCTTGGCCCGCGCGCTGCGCACGCAACGGTCCATGACGCTGGGGGTGCTGGTGGCGGATATCACCAACCCGCTGTTTCCCGCCATCGTCAAGGGCATTGATGAGGTGGTCAGCGCGGCGGGCTACACGCTATTTTTGTGTAATACCGATGAAAAGAGCCGGCGACAGCAGACGCTTATCCGCTCGTTGCTTGACCGCCAGGTTGACGGCCTGATTATGGTGTCGCAGACCCTGAGCGCGGAATCGCGCAAGCTACTGTTCCCGGGGCCGCCCTGCGTCTTTGTTAACCGCCGGCCCGCCCGCCTCAGCGCCGACTATATCGGCCCGGATAACCTACAGGCCATTGCGCTGCTGCTCGGGCATTTGCACGGGCTGGGACATCGGCGCATTGCTTTCATCGCCGGCCCGTCGCACTCCTCCACGGCGCGCGAACGCAAAGACGCGTACCTGGCCCAGATGTCGCGCTTGGGGTGCGCGGTGCCGAAAGGCTATTTGATTGAAGGGGATTATCAGGCCAGCAGCGGCCGCCGGGCCGCCGAGCGCCTGCTCAACTGCGTGCCGCGGCCCAGCGCGGTGCTGGCGGCAAACGACTTTGTCGCGCTTGAGGTCATTAACGCTCTCAACGCGCACGGGCTGTCGGTGCCGGGGGATATCTCGGTTTGCGGCTTTGATGATGCCTTCGGCGTGCATTTCACCGCGCTGGCCAGCCTACAGGCGAAGGGGCTAACCACCGTCACGCAACCGAAACGCGAGCTGGGACAGGCCGCCGCCCGGGCGATGCTGATGCGTCTCGACCAGCCGCAGACGGCGGTGTGCCAAACCCTTTTGCCGGTCGGATTACAGATAAGGGATACCAGCGGCGAGCCGGCAGAGATGGCCACGTCCGGTTAACCGCACCCTCTCCGGCGCATCGTTACCGTCGCCGGCTATAAGATGGTCCCGCTACCCTGATCCCTGGGGTGGCCGCGTCATTCACGCCGCCGTGGGATGATGTCTGCCAACGTGGCGGCACGCGTGAACCGTTCTGTCGGCAAAGACAAGAGAATGTTCTATCATGCAAGCTTGTTCATCATTGGCGATGTTTGCCGGTTTACCGGCTCGACGAGGACCTGATCATAAAAAACGTCCCCCCCAGCGCCGCATTGCGCGCTTTCGAGGTGGCCACCCGGCATGCCACCTTTACCGCCGCGGCTGAAGAGTTGCATATCACCCAAAGCGCCGTCAGCCATCAACTCAAGCACCTCGAAGAGATCTGGGGCGTGTCGTTATTCCAACGGGGCAAAACATTGCGCCTGACGCCGGCCGGCGCCGCGCTTGCGCCGATCGTACGTGAATTCTTCACCAATCTTGAGGTCACGCTTGCCGATTTGCGCGAGCAAAAGGGCCGGATCCGCCTCAAGGTCAGTACCACTTACTCCTTTGCGCTGAAATGGCTGCTTCCCCGATTGCCCAGCCTGTCCCGCCAGCATCCGGAAATTCTGCTCACGCTGGAAACCACGGATCAGGCCATCAATTTTTCCAACGCCGAATCGGACGTCGCCATCCGCTTCGGCACCGGGCGTTATCCTGCCCTGTACTCCGAGTTTCTGTTCCGGGAACAGATTTTCCCGGTTGCCAGTCCCGAGTTTCTGCATCGCTTTGGGGCGCCGCGCGACCCGGGTGAATTACTGCGATACCCGTTACTTACGCGCGATGGCGCGGATTTGGTACCAAAATGGGAGAACTGGTTTCAACGGGTGGGCGTAGGCCTGGTAGCGTTGAAGGAAAGCGTCCGATTCGCCGACACCAACATGACTATCGCGGCGGCGCTACAGGGCCAGGGGATAGCATTGGTGCGCAGCGGGCATGTGGAAGCTGAAATCGGCGAAGGCAGCTTGATCAGGCTGTTCGATGTGCCGTTCCCTTCGCCTGTCGCCTACTATTTCGTCTGTCCCAAAGGCATTGAAACGCAATCCGCTATTCAAAGCTTTCGCCACTGGCTCATGACGCAGGCCAATATGGCCCAGCAACGTTATGGATAACCTATGAGGATTTATTCATGACGGAATGAAAACACTTCGCTTTCGTCCGGACTTATAGTCTGCTTACTATAATGTATGCCCATTAATATTATTTTAATTACCCTATTTGCCGCGCTGCTGCATGCCGGTTGGAATGCGCTGTTGCGCGGCGGTAGCGACCGACTTTGGTCGATGACCATCATGTGTCTGGCGGTCGGGATCGCCAGCGCCACGATGACGCCGTTTCTGGCGCCGCCGGCCAGATCAAGCTGGCCCTATGCGCTGCTTTCCGCCGGACTGCACATTGGTTATAACCTGTTTCTGGTCAGGAGCTATCAGGCGGGCGATCTCGGGCAAACCTATCCGATTGCCCGCGGATCCTCTCCTTTGTTAATCACCCTCGCGGCCTCGATCTTCGCCGGCGAGAGGGTCGGCGCCAGCGCGGCTATCGGCATCGCGCTGATCTCGGGGGGGATTATCTCGCTGGCCTGCAAAGGGCGCCGGCTGGCGGTCCCGAGCCTGCCTTATGCCCTGGGAACCGGCTGTTTCATCGCCGCTTATAGCGTGACGGATGGCATTGGCGTGCGCCTGTCCGGCGACCCGTTGGCCTACACGGTGTGGATGAGCCTGTTGTGGGGCGTCCTGATGCCCGCGGTTTACATGGGGCTGCGCGGCACGGGGTCGCTATGGCGCTACCGCCCCGGTTTGCTTACCGCCTTTATCGGCGGGCTGGTCTCGCTGTTGGCTTATGGCATCGTTATCTATGCCATGGCCGGCGCGCCGATGGGGGCGGTATCCGCATTACGTGAAACCAGCGTCGTGTTCGCGGCGCTGATCGGTTATGTTTTCCTCGGGGAAACGCTGACCGTGCGCAAACTGCTGGCCTGCGCGGTCATCGCCATCGGCGCGATCGTCCTCGGCTGAAGGCCCGGGGAGGCGTGCCGCGTCGCCGGCCGCAGCCCGGCCATAACCTGCTGCAACGTCATGCGCAGATTTGGGCGCCAGATAAGCGGTTGCCAAGAGCAGGGTAGAAGCGAGGGGGGCTGAGCGCCCACCCGCTCGGCACCACCGTGGGTGAACGGCGGCGTTTGGCGAGAAAGACTGTCCCGCGCCGCACGGTTGCCGGGGGGGGGGTAATGATAATCAAAAGAGGAGAGGAGAGATCATGGTGTCTGACAATCCAACCATTGCCCTCGTGGGACCGGGGGCCATCGGTACCACCGTGGCGGCGGCGCTGCATGAGGTCGGGCGCACGCCGACACTATGCGGCCGTTCGGCGCACGATCATCTGACCTTGCGCGTCGACGGCACTCATATCAACGTACCTGGGCCGGTGCTTACCGATCCAGCCACGCTGACGACGCCGTTCGACTTGGTTTTCGTCGCGGTCAAAACCACCCAGGTGGCGGCGGCGGCTCCTTGGCTCGCCGCGTTGTGTGGTGCGAAGACGGTTGTCTGTGCGCTACAGAACGGCGTTGAGCAGCACGCGCTGTTCGCGCCCTACCTGTCCCAGGGTACGGTGCTGCCTTCGGTGGTGTGGTTTCCTGCGCAGCGTGAACCGGATGCCTCGGTGTGGCTACGCGGCCAACCGCGCCTGACCTTGCCGAAGACGTCTGCGACCTCGGTGGTGCTGGCGGCGCTCAGCGACACGCGATGTACGGTTGACGTCGCGGAAGATTTTACTTCTGTGGCGTGGCGCAAATTGCTACAGAACGCGGTGGCGGGTTTGATGGTACTAGCCGGCCGCCGCGCCGGCATGTTTGCCAGAACCGATATCACCGCGCTGGCCCTGGCCTATCTGCGGGAGTGCCTTGACGTGGCGCGCGCGGAGGGCGCGACGCTTAAAGACGATGTCCCGCAGGCCATCATGGCGGGTTTTCATCGTTCACCGCCCGATTTAGGCACCTCCATCCTCGCCGACAGGCAAGCGGGCCAGCCCCTGGAATGGGACAGCCGCAACGGCGTAGTGCAGCGTTGCGGCCGCCTACACGGTATTGCGACGCCGATAAGCGATTTGGTTGTGCCGCTGCTGGCGGCGGCCAGCGATGGTCCGGGTTGATCGCACCCCCCCCGCGGCGGCGCTGGTGAGCGAAGTCGCGAGGTTTACGCCGGCCTGATATTGCGCTAAGCCGTGGTGCGGGCTAAGATCCGCGCGTTATTCCCCCCCTGGCCAGGGCTGCCGGCGGCGGGCTGGCCCGCTTGCCCATGCGCCTCGGCTAGGGCGCCAACCTGACGAAGAAGAGGCGCCGAGTATGGACTGGCAGACATTGCGTTTGGAGAAGCATGAACTGGCGACGGTCAATACGCTCTGCCGTTGGCTGGGGGATGAGGAGTGGCACCTGGACTGCCGGTTTGATGCCATCATCATTGCCGGTAACGCCGCCATCCCGACGCTGGAAGCGGGCTTCGCCATCGCGAGCCGCAGCGGCAAGCCTTTGTGGCTGGTGGGCGGCATCGGCCACGCGACCCATTTTCTTGTCGAGGCGGTGAAAGCGCATCCCCGCTATGCGCACCTTGACGTCATCGACCGTAGCGAAGCGGAAATCATGAGCGCCATGGCGGCCTGCTGGGATATCCCCGCGCGGCGCCGCTTCACCGAGCGGCGTTCGCGCAATACCGGGGAGAATGCGTTATTCACGTTGCAGTTAATGGCCGAGCAGTCTTTTACACCGCGTAGTCTCCTTTTGATGCAGGATCCGTTGCTACAGCGGCGCACGGGCGCCACCTTCCGCCACGTCTGGCAGCAGCTTGACCAACCGCCCCGTTTTATCAACTGGCCAGGCTGGTCGTTGCACATTGCACCGGCCGCACGGGGTTTCACTACCGTTGGCTTGCCGCCCCCTTGGGAAGCCGAGCGTTTTTTTGCTTTGATGATGGGTGAAATCCCGCGGCTGCGAAATGACGGTGGCGGCTATGGTCCGCGAGGGCAAGGCTTTATCGGTGAGGTAACGGTCCCGGACGAGGTAGAAGAGAGCTGGCAACGGCTGCGCCAGCGGGGTTTGGGCCTGTCGCGTCTCTAAATGAAGCTGGGATAACACAGGACGGTCAGTTGCAAGCCGCACGCGCCATCTGAGCGTGCGGCAGGTAAGTCGAGCCAGCGTGATTGCCCGTGACCGTTAACCAATGCCTTTATGCCCCTCATATGCAGCCCGTACCGCCTGCCCCGAATGGACGCATAGGCATTCGGCGGGTTGGCCGGCGTCGAATGCCCCTGGCGCAATGCCGGTCTGGCTAAGTCTCTTTCCCCGCCAGATTCAGACGCCGAAAGGCTTCCGCCGGCGCATCATGGGCCAGCATCTCCTCGCGCAATAGCGTAATCATTTTTTTCTCCTGCTCTTTTATCACCACTGCGTGCTTTTGACCGGGATCAGCGGCCAGATCATAAAGCACCGTCTGTGCTTCCAACAGCGGATAGCGCGACAGCATATTGGCTTTCGCCTCTGCCAGCACCGGTAACTTTAAGACCGGAATGTCCTTTGTGAAATCGAGTGGACCGAATAAGGTGGCATTTTGCAGTTCAATCGGCTCGAAAAACGTGCGCATGTGCATCGGCATCAGCGTGTAATGATAAAGCTGTTCCTGACTTCCCTCGGGATAACGAAAATAGGTGTACTGACCGTCGGTGACATTGACGGAGCCGCCGAACTGACCATAAATACACGATTGGCGAATGGGGACATCGCTATCCAGCAACGGGATAAAGGAACGGCCTGTGACCTCCTGCGGCACCGGCGCAGCAAACAAATCGAGGATGGAAGGCATGATATCGATGGTTTGCGTCAGCGAGCTGCGACGTTCACCTCCCGCTTGCGGCTTCCGGGGATCATAAACGAATAATGGAATATGGGTGACCTCATTAAAGAAAGGCGGGCGGTTTTTTCCCCAGAATTCGTGTTCACCCAGTAACAGCCCGTGATCGGTGGAGACAATCAGCGCGGTGTCTTGCCATAAATTATGCTCATCGAAATAATCCAGCAGCTTGCCGATATACTCATCGCACATTTTCACCAATGCATGGTAATTTGCCCGCAGTTCACTGGCTTCAGGCGCAGAGAGATCGCATCGGCCATAGGGCAGCCAATCCAGCGTGGGGCCTAGGTAGTCGGTTTCCATCCCGTCTCTGAAGCGGGCGGCGGAAAAGAAGGGTTCATGAGGATCGAAGCACTCCAGCTGTAACAGCCAGTTGTCCGCCTGAGCGTTGGTATCGAGAAAATGCATGGCTGACTCGAAACATTGCACCATGGGAAAGTCGGCCTCCTGCTTGATGACCTCCCGCGATAGGACATAAGGTAAATTGGCGTTCATATCGGTCCTGCCGTCAAACACCAGCGGGTGATATTGGTTTTTCAGCCCTGCAATATCCGGCGACACCACGCCACGCCATTTATCTTTTTCTTGCCCGCGAATAAATTCCCACGAGGAATAACGTCCATGAAACCCCGCACCGCCATCTTCAAAATAATGGTAATGGTCAGTGATTAAATGCGAGTAAACCCCCTGTTGGCGTAAAATTTCCGGAAAAGCGTTGTCAAACGGCTCCAGCGGCCCCCAGGCGCGATGCAGGAAATTAAGTCTGCCGGTCATAATATCTCGTCGTGCCGGCATGCATGGCATACTGCCCACATAATGATTGTCGAAGGTCACCGCTTTTTGCGCTAACCGGTCAAACGCCGGGGTTTCAATGGCGGGATTACCATAAGCCGATAGCGCATGGCGGTTGAGGGAATCAAATAGGACAAAAACGAGTTTCATATTTTTCAGCCTTTTTAATTTGGGTCGTTATCGCTGCGGTGGATAAGAGTCAGCGATGTCGTCAGCCAGCGCGGAAGTGGCGTTATCGTGCAAGGTTATTCTTTCAACTTTACCGACAATGAACAAAAAGGAAAATGCGCCAATAATGCCCATCATGCCAACCAGAATTAAGCCTGGCGTGAAGTTGTTATCCGATATCACCGCCCCGATGCCGAAGGGGATCACTATGCCGGTCGCCGTGCCGCATAAATTGAAAACACCGCCAACCAATCCAATGCGTTGCAGTGGCGCAATGCTGGCGACCAGCGACCAGGTAATCGCCGCCATGCCGTTGCCGAAAAAAGCGATGGTCAGAAAGGTCACGATGAACGCCGGGCTGTCGACATAATTTGCGCCAATGATGGTAGAGGCCAGCAGCAGCCCCACGACGATAGGCAGCTTGCGCGCTGAACCGAGTGACCAGCCGCGCCGCACCAGGTAATCGGAGAAAAAACCGGACAACAGGACGCCAATCCAGGCGGCAAGAAAGGGAACGGTCGCCAGAAAACCGACTTTGATGAAATCAATATGACGATATTTTACCAAGTAGGTTGGGAACCAGGTTAAAAAGAACCAAGAGGTGGCCGTCACGCAGGCTTGACCAATAAACAGACCGATAAGTTTACGATTTGCCAGCAAGCGCAACGCATTTCTTAAGGAAAGGGGGGGGAGGGCCTGCTGTTTTTTTTCAATTTCGCCGCCGCCCTGTTTAATGAGCGCCAGCTCCGCCTGATTAACGCGTCGCGAGTCGCCCGGATCGCGATATAACAGGAAGAACACAATGCCCCATATCACCCCGGCCAGCCCTATCATTAAAAACATCCCGCGCCAGCCGGCAATTTCTTGCGTCATAATCAACAATGGCATCAGAAACGCCAGGCCGACATATTGCCCTGACGTATAAAATCCTACGACCGAGGCCCGCTCCTTTTCCGGAAACCAGCGCGTGATAATCCGATTATTGAGCGGAAAGGCGGGAACTTCACACGCCCCTAGCAGTAAACGCAAAAAGAAAAGCCCGGTGATGGTCATCGCAATACTGTGCAATGCTGCGGCGGAGGACCACAATATAATCGCTAGTGCGTACAACTGACGTGATGGCAGGCGATCGATTAATAAGCCACCGGGAATTTGCAGCGGCGCATAAGCCCACGCGAAGGCGGAAAAAAGCAGACCCAATTGCATATTATTCAGACCAAGATCACGAACGATATAGGGGGCCGCAATAGACATAGAACTGCGGTCGAGATAATTAATCACCACCGTGAAAAATAATAATAAGGCGACAGTGACTCTTACCCGCGTTGCGCGTGTGTTCATCTCACTCTCCGGTTATCAAAAAGTAATCGACGGCTGGCCGCGAAGTCGAGGTCAGTCGCAGGGGGGACTAAGCCACTGTGAAAATGTCGGCGATTGTCTTGAGTGCAATTATTGTAGTACCATTGTTATAAATTGTACTGCTATTTGGATCACAAAACCGACTTTCATTAACATTTATCGCGACTGAGACCGGTGACCGGCCGTGGCGCAGGTCCAATGTGCTGAAAGCGCTGATGAACGTTGTTTGATGCAGGACCGCGTTCGACTGACGGTTAACGGATAACACGGTGGCACCGAACGACGGCGGGTTTATCCTTGCGGTAGCACGCCAGTTCGACAAAGAGCTGGGGGCAAGGTGTACAAACAGGCCTCTGACAATAACGCATCACCCTCTGACGGGGTTGCGCGGGGTTTCGCCGGCAAGTGGCAGTCGCTCGCCGCCCAGATGGCAATGACACAACCGATGCAGATCCCGCGATGGCGGCTTTACCGATAACAAACGGTGGAGCAAAGCGTGGGGTAAGCGAAAGTATCGCTGCCGCCTGCGGCAATAAACGGGGTCATAGCGGCGAAGGGATACTAAAATAGACAAGTACGCGCTAACGGGCCAATAAACCGCTAGCGTCAATATTCCACCGTGGGCCTCTAAATCTGAAATCAGCAATAGAAGTCTGCGGGTCTTATTCCTATTAAGAATTATTCGCCCCGTATAAATAGCGTTAATCTCTGTCTTTCATTATTTCCCGGTCGGCGTCATACCGATGTGTCCATTAGACGCCACCAGGGGGGTATCCTGCGCGACGTTGGTTGGTCAACGAAAATGGCGTTATTTCTCACTGAGCGTTAAGAATGAGGTTGCAATGCCCAGCGGGGCGCAATTTCTCTCGTCTTATGGGCACGTTTCGCCGTAAACTCCATTGAAATCATATGGGTGTGGCTTTACGCGTTTAACGTGGTGCCTGTGCTAAGGACGGCGATAATACGCAGGCGACAAGGGAAAGGGATAATAACCCTAATAAGGATGGGAAAGGCGTAAGCCGGGAACCCTGCTGGTCTACTCAACAAAATTGCATTTTTATTTCTAAATTATGTCTAACGGCCTGTATTGCTTTCTCATGGGTTCCACTATAGCGTAAGTCGAAATTAAATAAGGTTAATACTCTATCCGGAGAGCGGTTTTTTATCCGGTTAATTTTATTGTTTATCGCCAGGTTAATCATGAGTAATCCATTCGGAACGTCTGCTAATGCAGCCGTGGTTATTTCCCCCCTTGCAGAAGTGACTGCAACCAGCCAGCGTTTGAAACGGGAGCTGGATGCGTTGGCGGTCACGTCCGATCAGAAAAGCAGCTACCAGGCAGCCCGCGCAAAATTGCGTGACTCCGGCCTGCTGGGCCTGCGGGTGCCGCGTGAAATGGGCGGTGCCGGCGGCACGCAGGAGCATGTCATCGCCGTGACGCGGATTTTAGCGCGCGCTGATGCCGGCATTGCACAGTTGCTCCAGCCCCATTATGGCTTTACCGACACTATCGCGCTTCTGCCCTCAGCCCAGGCGCGGCACAGGCTATATCAAGATGTGCTTAACGGCGAGCGTATTGCCAACGCGGCCAGTGAGCGCGGGGGTAAGCACTCGGCGGATTTCACCACGACCTTGGTGCCGGAAGGTGAGGGCTATCGCCTTAACGGGCGCAAATACTATGCGACGGGATCGATTGGCGCGCGCTGGATAACCGTGATTGGCAAAGGACCTCATGGCGGGCAGACGCTGGCCTATGTGCCTACCGATGCCGCCGGCGTGACGTTGCAGGATGACTGGAACGGCCTCGGTCAGCGCGGCAGCTCAAGCGGGTCGTTGATCCTGGACGCGGTAAAGGTCCCAAAGGATTACATTATTCCGCTATGGGACGCGGCGCATCGCGCTCGCGCCTGGCATGAGAGCGGGCGTCTTATCCATGCCGCTATCGATTTAGGCATTGCCGAAGGCGCCCTTGATTGGGGTGCGCACGCGGTGGCGACGGATCAGCGCATTCCGTTTGAGTCCCCGTACCGCTTACTGGCCGAAGACCCGGTGCTGCAATACCAAATGGGTATCGTCAGTGCCCGCGTACGGGCGGTGGCGGCACTGTTAACGGAAACGTCCCGATTACTCGATGCTGTGCAGCAACAGGACGCCGCGTCGCTGTCTGCGCTCCAGGCAGCCTTAGAGGCAACCAAAGCACTGGCGGCCGACGTCAGTCTCAGCGTGAGCAGTGAGGTGTTTTCCTGGAGCGGCGCCAGGGCCGCCGACCGGGCATTACGTATCGATCGCTATTGGCGCAATGCCCGTACCCATACGCTGCACGACCCGGTGCGATTGCGTTATCAGGAACTCGGCCGCAGCCTGATTGCCGACGCGGCCCCGACCTTTTCATCTACCCATCAGGATCCTCAACCATGAGCGCGCCGCGGTCGTTGATTTTTAACGCCTTTGAAATGAACGGCGTCGGTTATTATGCGCAGGGCAGCTGGAGTCATCCCGCGTCTGAGCGTCATCGCTATAAAGATCTCGATTACTGGGTGGAACGCGCCCGTTTTCTGGATGAAGCCGGCTTTACCTCCTTATTTTTCGCCGATGTGCTGGGTGTTTATGACGTTTACCGCCAGTCGCCGGCCCCCGCCATAGAGGGCGCGGTGGACTTTCCGCTCAACGATCCCTTTATGGTGATCCCGGCTATGCTGGCCGCCAGCCAGAAACTGTCCTTCGTCGTCACCGCATCCACCACCTATGAACATCCGTTCACTTTCGCGCGGCGGTTCGCCACGCTGGATCACCTGTCCAAGGGTCGGATAGGCTGGAACGTGGTGACCTCGTATTTGCCTAATGCGGCGCGTAATTATGGTTTACCCGATCAGTTGCCTCACGAGGCGCGTTACGCCCGTGCGGAAGAGTTTCTCGCCGTGTTCTACAAGCTGCTGGAAGGGAGCTGGGAAGATGACGCGGTGTTGTACGACAAAGCCGGTAAGCGTTACGCCGATGCGCACAAAGTTCATCGTATCGATCATCAGGGGGCCTATTTCTCGGTACAGGGACCGTCGCTGACGGAACCCAGCCCGCAGCGCACGCCGGTTATCTTCCAGGCGGGCGCCTCCAGCCGCGGACTGGCTTTTGCCGCGCGCCATGCCGAGGTGGTGTTCGTCAATGGGATGAACCCGCTGGCCCTGCGCGCCAATGTGGATAAACTGCGCGCGGCGGCGATTGAGGCCGGGCGCGCGCCAGAGGCCATTAAAGTGGTGACCGATCTCTCAACGGTGATTGGCCGCACCCGGGAGGAAGCGGAAAACAAGGCCAACCAAATTCGTGCGGCGCAGTCGCCGGAAGCTCAATATGCCGCTTTCGGCGGCGCCAGCGGTTTTGATCTTGCCCGTTATCATGACGACGACACGCTCAGTGCTGAGCCGCATAACTTTTCCCGTTCCGAATCGGCGCGCTTCACCAGCGAGAAAATCCGTCCGGACAGCGTGGGGGCGATTAAAAAACGCCTGGTGAATCTTAGTCCCTATGCGCCGACGTTGGTCGGCACGCCGGACAGTATCGCTGATGATATTGAGGAGATTGTCCGCGTTACCGACGTGGACGGATTCAACCTGCATGAGTTCATAAGCCCCCGGGATTTCAGCGAATTTGCCGACTGGGTGCTACCGGTGTTGTCGCAACGCGGTCTGTTTACACCGGCGCGGCCCGACACGACGTTGCGTAATCGTCTTTTCGGCGTAGGCGATAGACTCGGCGCCGCGCACCCGGCGACGGCGTACCGTGGGCGTTTTAAGCACCAAAAATAACAACACATTCCCATCGCACCTAAGGGTTACCACATGAATTCATCTGCTAAAACATTCGCCGGCGTTCTGGCGGGGCTATTAATCACGCTGGGCGGCGCGTCCGCGGCGTCTATTCCGGCGGTAGAAACACTGCATGCGCCGGAGAAAACTATCACGCTCAACTATTACGGTGGCGCTATTCCGGCGGCGCGGGCGAACAAAATTATCGCTGAATTTGAAAAACGGTATCCGACGATCAAAATCAGCTATCACGCGGTGCCGTTCAATAGCTATAACGAAACGTTGGGGGCGCGTTTTGCCCAAGGCGATGTGGATATTTTCGACATCGATCAACCACAAAGCGCCAGCTATGCGGTACGCGGTTGGGAAGCGGACCTGACGGCCGCATTTGCCAACCAGCGCGCCTTAATCGATCCCCCCGCGCTGCAGGAGTCCACCATCAACGGTAAGTTGCTCAACTTGCCATACCAAATCGGCACCACCTTCCTCTATTACAACAAAAAGGTACTACAACAGATTGGCGTGGCGTTCCCCTCCAACAAGGCGGGAGAAATCCCGACGTGGGAATGGGTGGAAGCGACAGCGCACAAAGCGGTGGCCTCCAAAGCGACCGCCTACGGTGTGACTTTCTCCACGCCGGATATGTACTACTACCTGCAGCCGTTGGCGGAATCCCTTGGCGCAGGCAGCGGGGTCATCGGTGAGAAACAGCTGACCCCGGATATCAATAATCCAGGCTGGATCCAAGCGCTGAGCTGGTATGGCAAACTGTATGCCGAAGGTCTGGCGCCGCGCGGCGTGCGTGAGACCGCGCTGGCCTTTGCTAATGGCGATAGCGCCTTCTTCTATGGCGGTATTTGGAATTCACCCACCATCATCAAAAACGCCAACCTGGATTTCGGTATTACCTCGGCCCCGCGCTTTAAAGAAGGCAAAGCGGCAACCACCAGCGGCGGCTGGGCGTTAGGCATTAGCGCACTGGCAAGCGAAGAGAAACAGCAGGCGGCGGCGTTGTTCCTCAATTGGTATCTGTTCGGCGAAAACGGCGGTTTTGTCTCGGCCGATCCAGAAACGGAAAACGTGCCGACCACGGAAGCGACGCGCGCCGTGTTCTGGAAAAATCCCGCTTACGCCGATCCCCGTCTGGCCGGCCTGCAAGCTATTCTGACCTGGCAGGCGCAACACGCCGCCCGTATTCGCCCGCAGACCGTAGGCGGCGCTGAATTTACCCAACTGGTGGGCGCCGCTATCGCCGACATTATTAACGGCGCCGACGCGAAGAAGACGCTGGACAGCACCAACGCCCGGCTGAAAACCGCCTGGAGAAAGTATCAGTGATAACGGGGGTATTGAGGCGGCAGCGCCCGAGTAGGGCGGCGCGTCAGGAAGCGCGCACCGCGCTGCTGTTGTTATCGCCGGCGTTGTTGCTCCTGCTGCTGCTGCGCATTATCCCGGCGGGGCTCGCCATCGGTCAGTCGTTCTATACCTCGGTGCCGGGCAGCGTCATTCCACCTCGCTGGGTGGGGTGGCAAAATTATCTCGACCTGTTTGACGATCCCAGTTTCTGGGCTTCAGTGGCGCAAACCCTACTGTTTGCGGTGCTGGTCAATCCCCTGACGATGTTGTGCGCGTTGTTTTTGGCCTGGTTACTGACGCGCAACGTAGCGTTGACCGGCCTGTGGCGCACGCTGGCCTTTCTGCCCACGGCGTTGCCGCTGATGGGCACCACCGTGGTGTTTGGGGTATTGCTGCGTCCGGAAGGGGTGGTCAACAGCCTCTTGTCGCGGGCGTACCTGCCCACGAGCGGCTGGTTTACCGATGTTTCCGGCGCGATGGCGGCGCTGGTCATCCTCTCTACCTGGACGGCAGTGGGATACTGGATGATTTTTCTCATTGCCGCCATCCGCGATGTACCGCGCGATTACTACGATGCGGCGATGCTTGATGGTGCCGGGGAGCTACAGCAATTTTTCTCCGTGACGCTGCCTTTGATCCAGCGCCAGTTGTTGTTCGTGCTGACGGCCAGCACGGTATGGAATTTCATTCTTTATGCGCCGATCGGCGCCCTGACCAAAGGCGGACCACAGGGCTCCACCAACTTTCTGATGTACGACATCATTACCCGCTATTACGCGCTCAGTTCGCCCGGCTCCGCGCTGGCGGAAATGTCGGTACTGTTTATCTTGATGGGAGCAACGGTATGGCTGCAATTCAGGCTATTGAACCGGATGAGACGCGCGGAGTGAGCCGCCGACCGCTCGCGCTATACCGTCGCCGTGGGCGCCGGTGGCTGGCGACGGCGGCAGCGCTGATCATATCGCTGCTGTTCGCTATCCCGTTCATCTGGCTGGTGGCGTCGGCTTTTCGCCCGGTTTCGCAAACGTTTCAGGCTAGCGTGGATCTCTGGACCTTCGTCCCCCGAACGCTGACGCTGGAAAATTTTCAGGCGGCGTTCAGCCGGGGCTTTGCCGTCAACGTGTTCAACTCGTTGTGGGTCACCGGCGTGTCGGCGGCGGTGGGCACGTTACTGGCCATTTTGGCAGCTTTTCCGCTGGCGGTGATGCGCTTCCCGGGGAGGAACGCCCTGTTTGTCGTGGTGGTATTTGCGTTCATGATCCCGTTTGAAATGGTTGCGCTGCCGCTGACAACGGTTTTCAGCCAATTGGGGCTGGCGAACACGTTGACCGCGCTGATTGTACCCGGCCTGGTGCATGGACTGGCCATTTTTAACCTGCGCCAATTCTTTTTGAGTATTCCCCGCGAGCAACGGGAGGCGGCCTGGCTAGATGGCGCCGGCTGGTGGCGCATTCTGTTCCAGATCTATCTACCGCTGGTACGCCCGGCGGTCATCGGTACGGCGATGATTCTGGCGATGGCTCAATGGAACGCCTGGTTGTGGCCGTCGCTCATCATTACCGATAACGGTAAGCAGACGGGCGCGGTCGCGATCGGCCTACAGGATTCCGCCTACACGCAGAATTATGGTCTGGCGTTTGCCGAAGTCTTCATATTGGCCCTTATCCCCGCGCTGCTGATATTTTTCGGCCAGCGCACGTTTACCCGATCCCTTAGCCACACCGGCGGCAAATAGCCGCCTTAGTTAACAGGACAGCGTCATGACGTACTCTGCACAACGTATTGCATTTATGGATGAGCGACCCGATCTAAATACCCGCTGGGTCGCCCCCCTTGACCGTTTCAAACGCTACGCCTATCACCGCGTCGGTAATAGCGGGCTGGTGGTGTCGCCCATCGGGCTGGGAACGTGGTACAACTTCGGCGATGACACGCCCTTTCAGCAGCAGCGCGACATCATTCGCTTCGCCTTTGAACATGGCATCAACCATTTCGATCTCGCGAACCAGTACGGTCCGCCGCTGGGCGCTGCGGAAGAGAATGTGGGGCGCGTGCTGCGCAAAGACTTTGGGGCATACCGCCACGAATTGGTGATCACCACCAAGGCGGGTTGGCCGCAGTGGCTGGGCCCCAATGGTCGCTTGGGGGGGAAAAAACACTTGCTGGGCAGCATCGACGAATCGTTGACGCGGTTGGGGCTTGACCATGTCGATATTTTCTATTCTCACCGCTACGACCCGGATACGCCGCTGCGTGAGACCATTGAAGCGCTGGATACCATCGTGCGTCAGGGTAAGGCGCTGTATGTCGGTATCTCATCCTACTCCGCCCAGCGCTCCCATGAAGCCTTCACGATTGCCCAAGAGTTGGGCACGCCACTGTTGGTTAATCAATCATCCTACTCGCTGCTCAATCGCTGGATTGAAGATCACCTGCTCGACGATCTGGCCGGTTTCGGCGGCGCGGCGGTGGCCTTTACACCGCTGGCACAGGGGCTGCTGGCGGAGCGCTATCTGCAAGGGTTTGACAATGTGAAACGGTCCCAGCACCGCCCCTATATCTCGTCAGAGGCGCAATCGGCCGATAATCTCAACCGCCTGCGCGGACTGGCCGCCATCGCGGCAGAGCGCGGCCAAACGTTATCGCAACTGGCCATCGCCTGGACATTGCGCGACCCGCGGGTCGCCTCGACGTTGGTCGGCGTGTCCAATAAAGAGCAGTTGGCCGAGAACCTAAAGGCGTTGGAGAACCTGACCTTCACCGAGGAAGAATTGCAGCGTATTGATCGCTTCGCGGTGCATGACGGCGGAGTCAATCCGTGGAAAATCTCCTCTGAATTGTAAGGGTACGGGTAAATGACTTCTGAGGTGACAGGGAAACGCTATGATGTTGCGGTGATAGGCCTGGGCGCCATGGGGGCCGCGGCGCTCTGGCGGCTGGCGGAACATGGGGTAAACGTCATCGGTATTGATCAGTTTTCAGTGCCGCACGACCTGGGCGCGACCCACGGAAAAACCCGGCTGTTTCGGACCTTTTGTCTTGAACATCCGGCGTTGGGGGATTATGCGCGGCTAGCGCGCACCTTGTTTGCGCAGCTTGAGCAGGTGACGGGGATCCCCTTACTCTCCGTCACGGGCGGCACCATAATTGGGTCGGCTGATTCCCTTGCGGTCAGCGGCACGCTGCGGGCCGCCAAGCATCTGGGGTCGGCGCTGGCGGTGTGGGATGCGCGGGAGTTGGCCGCCCGGCAGCCGCAGCATCTACGACTACGCGCCAAGGATATTGCGGTGTGTGACCCGGAGGCTGGGGTCGCCAACCCGGAAGGGTTTATCCGCGCGGCGCTGCAACGTGCCCGACGGTTATCGGCATCGATACTCACGGATGTCCGGGTCGATGCGCTAGACGACACCGGGCAGGGGGTACGTCTAACAACGTCAGCCGGCGAGGTTCGAGCATCGCAGGTGGTCGTGGCGGGCGGCGCCTGGTTACGACGCTTTGTACCCGACCTGCCGCTGGATCCGATCCGTACCGTTATGACATGGTTTGACCCCGGGCCGAATTATGCGCTGGCGGCTTTTCCGGTTTTCGTGCGTGAAATCAAACCGGATCTGACGTTATGGGGGCATGGCGCGTTGCCCGGAGGGGCGGTAAAAATCGGACTGGGCGACATTGGCGTGCCGCGTACCGCGCTCGACCCTGACCAGAGCGATCGCCGCATCACCCGCCGGGATACGCAGGGCGTACGGCGAGCGGTCGGCACCTGGCTCGGCGGGATCAGCGCTGAGCCGGTGAGCGCGCACCCTTGTATGATAACCCGGACGCCGGATGCGCAATTCATTGTCGGGCAGTATCGAGGGCGAATACTGGTGGCCGGCGGCGACAGTGGCCACGCTTTTAAACATGCGCCAGCCCTGGGCGAGGTGATCGCACGACAGGCATTGGGCAAAGCGATTGAGCTCGAAACGGCATTTATCGCACCGCAGCGTTTTAATTGAGTAAGAGAAGACTATGGGTCGTTTAGTATTACAGGGCGTGGGAAAAGCATTTCACGCCCTGAACGTAGTACGGGATATTGATCTTACCATTGACGATGGCGAATTTGTGGTGATTGTCGGCCCGTCCGGCAGCGGCAAATCGACTTTATTGCGCATGATCGCCGGCTTGGAAGATATCAGCACCGGCGAAATGGTGCTTGACGGTAAGCTAATGAATGATGTGCTGCCCCAGGCGCGTAGTATCGGTATGGTTTTCCAATCTTACGCCCTTTACCCGCATATGACGGTGGCGGAGAATATGGCTTACGGACTGAAGCTGGCCGGCCGAGACAAATTAGAAATTGAACGTCGGGTTAACGACGCGGCGCAGATGTTACAGCTGACCCCTTTCCTGGCGCGCAAACCCGCCGCGCTTTCCGGCGGCCAGCGGCAGAGAGTGGCCATCGGCCGTGCGCTTATCAAAGAGCCCGCGTTATTTTTATTCGATGAACCGCTGTCCAATCTCGATGCAGCCCTGCGCGTGGACATGCGCGTACAAATCGCCCGGTTGCATCAGAAACTGCGCGCCACCATGATTTACGTCACTCACGATCAAGTTGAAGCCATGACCTTGGCGGACAGAATTGTCATGATGTCGGCCGGCGAAATTGCCCAGGTGGGCACGCCGCTGGCATTGTATCACGCGCCTGCCACGCTGGCGGTGGCCACGTTTATCGGATCGCCGCGTATGAATATCCTGCCTGTGGTGATTGAAGCGGCAGACGCGGACGCTACCCGGGTACGGCTGCCGGGCGGGGCGGTGTTAAACGTGGCGGTTGACGGCCGTCATGCGGCGGCGGGGGAGACAGCGCTGCTGGGTGTGCGTCCAGAGGATATCCTGCCCGACGCGGATGCGGATGCGGTGCTGCCGGCTACGCGGGTGCTGCGCGAAAACCTCGGCCACGAGACCCTGGCCTATTATCAGATAGACGGGCTTGATGAGACGCTCACGCAGCGTATTCCCGGCGACGCGGCGCTGACGCCCGCAGGCCGCGTTATGTTGGGGCTCAGCGGCCAACGCTGCCATCTGTTCGCGGCCAACGGCAATGCCTATCCGCGCCGTCACGGCCCGCAAGCAGGATAACCCAGGCCGGTTGTTTCCTTCAGGGTTTGCGTCTGCAACAACCGCGTCCGGGCCGTTTGGGGGCGCGCCATCTCCGTCAAAGCCGACTGTTGAGAAACGCCGCCAGGCGCGCCGTCCCGGGGCGTTCAAAGAAGGTGGCTGTCGGCGCGTCCACATTGATAACGCCCCGATCGAGAAAAAGACAGCGGTGGGCCACCCGCCGGGCGAAATTCATTTCATGGGTGACGCAGAGCATGGTCATGCCGTCGCGGGACAGTTCCTCCATCACCTGGAGCACTTCATTGACCATCTCCGGATCCAGTGCCGAGGTCGGTTCATCAAACAGCATGATGCGCGGTTGCATACACAACGCGCGGGCGATGGCGACCCGTTGCTGCTGCCCACCCGAGAGCGCGGCCGGGTATTTATGGGCGTGATCGTGCATCTTTACGCGCTCAAGCAGGCGCATTGCCGTTGCGTTGGCGTTGTGCGCGGACAGGCCAAGGGCAACGCGGGGCGCATAGGTGCAGTTATCCAAGACGGTCATATGGGGAAACAGGTTGAACTGCTGGAATACCATACCCAGTTCCCGTCTGACATCATGAATGCTTTGTTGCTCGTGGGTCAGACGGATACCGGCCACCGTGATTTGGCCGTTATCGTGGGGTTCAAGATGGGCGAGGGTACGAATAAGCGTGGATTTACCTGATCCCGACGGGCCGCAAATCACCACCGTTTCCCCTTTATGAATACAGAGGTCAATACCGTTTAGCACCTGGTGGTCGCCATAAAATTTGTCTACGCCCGCCAGTAAAATGAAAGGAAGCGGCGTGGTGGCCGCGGTCGTGGCGCTGTGCAGTCTGGTCATTTAATTAATACTCGCGGCTGGCCCGCATTCAGATAACGATCAAGCGTATCAAAACCCAAACGGATAAGGTTGATGATAATCCAGTAAATCGCTGCGGCGGTGAGGAGGGGGGTAAACGGATCGTAGGTAAACTCGAACACCGCGTTGGCGGCGGCATTGAGTTCGACCAAGGTGATGGCGCCCACGGCGGTGGTGCTTTTGACCATAATTAAAATTTCATTTTGATAGGCGCGCAGCGAATAGCGTACGGCAAGCGGCCAACGGATCTGCCAAAAAATAACATGAGGGCGTAAGCCCAAGGCTTTCCCCGCTTCCAGCACCCCGTGCGGCACGGCCTGAAAACCTCCCCGCAGAATTTCTGCCACGTAAGCCGAGTGGGTGAGGGACAAGCCCGCGACAGCACAAAAATAGGCGTTGGAAAAAAGCGGCCATAGCGGGCCGTTACGGATACCCGCGAGTTGCGGTAATCCGTTATAGATGGCATACAACAAAATCAGGCTGGGCACGCCGCGAAAGAAACCGATATAGCCGATTGCCAGCCAGCGTTGACGGGATGACAGACGCCGCAGCGCCACCGGTACGGCTATCAAGATGCCTATTATCACCACCGGGAACAGCACCGCCAGACTTATCGCCGCGCCACGGAGTAATTGCGGCAGCGTGCTCCACGCCAACAGGATATCGTAATGCATCGAATTACCTCTGCCCCTCAGCCCGAGGATCCGTCAACGGGTTGTCAAACAGCGCGCCAAACCCTTTCACCGGCGCAGAGACTTTCGACAACCTCAAGGCATGCCAGAAGGAGGCCTGTATCGCGCTAATCACCGGGATACCCAAGTCCTGCTCCAGGGCCTCAATCGCCCCCACGCTGCGCATATTGGTGCAGCTAATCAATACCGCTTCCGATTCGGGATGGGTGGTGCGGCGGGCGAAATCGTAAACGCGCTCCAGGGGAATTTCACCCAGCTCAATATCCCCGGTGATGCCAAGTCCGTCAGCCGCTAAAATCTCGAAGCCATTGGCGGCGAAAAAGGCCTGTCCACGCTGGGTCACTTCTTCGATATACGGGCCGACAAAGGAAATGCGTTTCACCCCGAAACTGCGCAGCGCGGCCAGCGCGGCGCTGGAGGCCGTGGTCACGGGGATCTCCCCCATAACGGAGCGCATCCTCTGCGCCACGACATCATTAAAGCCTTTGCCTTCCAGGAAACTGGCGCTGGTGCCGCCGAATACCGCCGCGCTTAACGGCGCCGTGGCCAATAAGCGCGCCGCGTCCTCAAGCGGCCCCTCATTCATCATAGAGCGGATGCCCGCACTGGACGCATTAAGAAAGGGTATGCGCGTCGTGTGGATGGAGACGCCCTCAGGCGCCATGGCGTGAAACTCGGGTTCCATGACCGTACTCGAAGCCATATAGATCAGGCCAATTTTGGCTCTCCAGCCGATGTAATCTTTCATTATTGACTCCTTATTACCCACCAAAGGGCCGGCTTACGCTGAGGTAGGCAGGTAAGCGGCCCGGTTTTCAGCTCGATTTTGTCTCGCGTTATAGGCGATTATTGACCGCGCGGACCGTCATGGCCGGCGACCAGCGGCGTGGTGCGCGTAGATGGCTTATTTCAGGCCCACGGCGCGGCGTCTTTTGCTCGGATCAATCCGGTTAATAAACCAGACTGTAAGCACACTGAACACCAGAAAGAATAGCGACACCGCACAATAAAACATAAACGGCTCTTTGGTATTACCGGCGGCGAGTTTCGCTTGTGAAATAACTTCTTTAATCCCGACGAGAGAAATCAACGCCGTATCCTTTAATACCACAATCCACATATTACTTAAGCTCGGTAACGCTAACCGTATAGATTGCGGAAAGACGATATGCGTCCACATTTTCCTGCGCGGGATTAATAACATGGCGCAGGCCTCGAACTGCCCTTGCGGCAGCGAACGAATAGCGCTTCTGATGACTTCCGCCAGATATGCGCTGTAGACAATCCCCAGCGCACTGATCCCCGCAGCGGTGGGGGTGACATTGAGACGGATCTGCCACCCTATGACGCTAAAGACGGATTCGACGATTTCACTGCCGCCATAATACAGCAGGAACGCGACCAGCAATGCCGGCACCCCCATAAAAACAGAGGCATACACGCGCCAGCAGCGCCAGCGCCAGCCGTGAGGATTAAGCGTTGCCAGCGCAATGGCAATACCGAGCCCTAAGGCAATGAGATAACCGAGTACCGCGACCTTTATCGTCAGTAATGCGCCAAAGAAGAGCTCGTCGCCGTAGCCGGTATCGCCCCAGTTCAGTAATCCCCACATGACACTCTCCGTCGCTATCAGGGTTTAACGCAGTGGTTTTCCGCCGGAATGATCGCTATCGGTACAAACCGTTGACGGATGTGCGTGAAGGTGCAATCCGCAAGCATGGAGGTCAGGGCCGCGTTCATTCTCTGCGATAGCGCCGCGCTGTCTTTACGGACAATCCAGCTGGATCCTCTTTCCGACTCGGGAAGAGAGGCATCGCCGGTCCAAATTTCGCCGCCATCCAATTTCCACTCTTTCCCCTCGGGTTTACTGATCAATTCCATATTCCAGTTCAGTTTTGGCCCAAGCGTAGCATCAATTCTGCCCGCCAGCAGGTCAAGGCGGATTTGCTCGAGATTATCGTAATAGCTCATGGGTATCCCATCGCCGAAATGCTCCGTCAGATAACGAGATTGGACCGATCCGCGCATGACGCCGAAACGAACGTTGTGCAGCCCGGTTTTGGTAAAGGCGTAATGGGTGTTCGCACGAACGACATAGGCGTCTGGGTTATAGACGATAGGCATGCCGAAGAGCACTTTCGCTTTACGCTCCGGGGAGGGTTTGATTTGGGTGGTGACACCGTCAAGTTTCTTGGCAAGCAACGCGGGGATCAGGGCTTTGAAATCCATCACCACGATGTCGCACTCGACATTCATACGTTTGCACATCTCCCGCGCCAGCTCAGGTTCCACGCCGGTAAGCTTGCCCGCGGTGTCCACAATGCTGAAGGGCGGGTAGCTGCCTTCATTGCCGAAAATAAGTTTCTCAGCAGAGACCGCTGTTTCTGAAAACACCAAAGTGGCGAGCATGACAAAACGAATCGCAATAGATTTCAAAATTCACCTCGTTACGGGTTGGGGTTGACCGCCATCTGTGCTGGTGTTATTTCGTCAAATTCGAGAAATTACCCGATATCCAAATGGAGTGTACTTATTTAATTCATTATACCGGGTGGATTGTCAGCGCTAATCGCCCTCATGACCCCTTACCCAAAAACCGACTTTTAATTACTGTGCTGTGGCGGAAAAAGTGAATCAATGACCGTATTCAACAGGGCCTACTATAAGTGAATTTAGCTGTCAGGTGGTTTTATCTTGACGAAGCAGTGGTTAGAAAATTGAGAACCAGCGCGTTTGCCCGTTGTTAATTGGCGGCTGTCCATCTTGGCCGCGTTGCGCAGGCATAGCGCCGCTGACGAAATGCTAAAGCGATACCGGCCGGCCACCCGCTGACGGCGATGCCTTCACCGGTTCTTTCCGCGTCACTGCCGGCGCATGCGCTGTTCCGCCCTACATTCAAGGGTCAGGGTGCCGACAGGTTCCCGGAAAACGACAGAGTCGAACGCCGCGGTGCCGCTTTGCCATCAATACCGCGTATCTTCGGTTTTTTCAAAGCACTGCCGCGGGTAAATGCTATTTTGCCCGCCGGGCGAATAACGCTATACCTTGCCAGTAACATTCCCCCTTTCTTGGCAGGACACCATGAGTACGCATACACGCATTCGCAAATTCAATACGAAAGACACTTACCCGAATCAAACGCTCTCCAACGATCTTTGTCAGGCGGTACGCGCCGGCAATACCGTCTATGTCCGCGGCCAGATCGGCACCGACTTTGATGGGAATCTGGTCGGGTTGGGTGACCCGGCGGCACAGGCCGAGCAGGCGATGAAAAACGTGAAACAGTTGCTGGAAGAAGCGGGGAGTGACTTGTCTCATATCGTCAAAACCACGACCTACATTATTGACCCACGCTATCGCGAACCGGTGTATCAGGTGATTGGCAAATGGTTGCAGGGGGTGTTTCCGATTTCCACCGGTTTGGTCATTTCCGGATTAGGCCAGCCGGAATGGCTGATGGAAATTGATGTCATCGCCGTCATCCCCGAAGACGGGCAACCGCAATAAGGAGAGCATAGCGATGACGTTATCCATCGTAGGGCGCTGTGCGCAAACCCGGCAACTGGGCATTGCCATCAGTTCTTCGAGTATTGCCGTCGGGGCGCGTTGCCCGTGGGTACGCGCCGGGGTCGGCGCGGTTGCCACGCAAAATATCACCCTGCCGGCGCTCGGGCCACGTATTCTCGACCGGTTGCAGGAAGGGGATACGGTAGACGCCGCGCTCAAAGCCGGGTTAGCCAGCGACACCTACAGTCACTATCGCCAGGTGACGGTGCTGTCTGTCGATGGGCAAAGCGCCTGCTTTAGCGGCGAGCACACCCTGGGTATCCATCACGCCCTCACGGGTGTGGATTGCGTTGCAGCAGGTAATTTGTTAGCGAATCAGGAGGTTATCTCGGCCATGGTGGCCGCGTTCGCGGGACGGCAGGGGCACCTGGCGGACCGGCTGTGGGTGGCACTGGCGTGTGGCGCGGCCGCGGGCGGCGAAGCGGGGCCGGTACATTCCGCTGCGCTCGCGATCGTGGATGAGCAGGCGTGGCCGCTAATCGATCTGCGCGTGGATTGGAGCGACGGCGACCCTATCGCCGAACTCGGCAAACTGTGGCGAGCGTACCAGCCGCAGATGCAGGATTACGTTACCCGTGCGCTCGATCCCACCCAGGCCCCGAGCTACGGCGTGCCGGGCGACGTGTAAACGGCGAGGACGCGCAATGCTGAGCAGTCGAGAACTCCTAGAACAGCTGGTGGCGTTTGATACCACCAGTCGCGAATCCAATTTATTGCTGATCGCGTTTATCCAGCGCTACTTAACGGCGTTGGGCGTCGGTTGTGAATTGATTCATAACGGTGAAGGTAGCAAGGCCAATCTTTATGCCCGGATCGGCCCGGCGGGGGATGGCGGCGTCATGCTGGCGGGGCATGGCGATGTGGTGCCGGTGGATGGACAAGCCTGGAGCGTCCCCCCGTTTGCCCTGACCGAGCGCGACGGCAAGCTGTATGGACGCGGCACGGCGGATATGAAGGGCTTTATTGCCTGCATATTGGCGGCGGTGCCGCATTTTTTGGCGCAACCCCTGGTGCAGCCTCTGCATTTGGCCATTTCCTATGATGAAGAAGTCGGGTGCCTGGGCGTGCGGACCTTATTGGATGCGCTGGCGCAGTGCCCGGAAAAACCGCATATTTGCCTCATCGGTGAGCCGACGGAATTACAACCGGTGTTAGGGCACAAAGGTAAACTGGGTCTGCGCTGCGATGTTAAAGGATCTCCCTGCCATTCGGCCTACGCGCCCCAAGGGGTGAACGCTATCGAATACGCGGCAAAGTTGATTCATTATTTGACCCGGATAGGGGAGCGCCTGGCCGCGCCGGAGCACCAGGATGCGCGCTTTAGCCCGCCGTTTACCACCGTGCAGACCGGCGTTATCCAGGGCGGTCGCGCGCTCAATATTGTCGCCGCCGAATGCTCTTTCGATTTTGAAATCCGTACGCTGCCGCGAGACGATGCGCAACGGGTAGCGGAAGAACTGCGACACTACGCGCAAAACGAGCTGTTGCCGCAAATGCGCGCGGTCAATCAAGACACGGCAATCCACATTTACCCGATTAGTGGCTATCCCGGGCTCGATACCGCCGCGGATAGCCCGGCCGCGCGCTTGTTGGCCTTTCTCACCGATTCACTCCCCTTTGCTACCGTGGCTTTTGGCACCGAAGGCGGTTTATACCAACAGGCGGGGATTCCCAGCGTGATATGTGGGCCGGGCAGTATGGCGCAGGGCCATAGACCTGACGAATTCATTCGTCTCGAACAATTAACGGCCTGTGACGCCATGTTGCGCCGCCTGGCCCGATGGCTGTGTCAATGATCGTTTATCGCGCGCCATCATGCCGGCTATCACGTCTGCTTTCTGTTTTCCAAACCAGGGCTTCGCGAAGTACTCATTCGTGCGGCGTCCCGAAGCCTTATGCTTATGACCCGCCGTCATCGCCTCAATTTTGGGAGAATTCATGGTAAGTCAAGAGGTTATTACCTTGCGGCCGTCCGGCGAGGACCGTGCCGTGCCGCATAAACCCCCTATCGCTGTTCGGTTAGATGGGGTACTCAAACGCTTTGGCGCTACCGTCGCGTTACATCAGGTGTCCTTGATGATCGCGGAAGGGGAATTTATGACGCTGCTCGGTCCTTCCGGCTGCGGTAAAACCACCTTATTGAATTTGATCGCCGGATTCACCGAGTCGGACGTGGGCGAAATCTTTATCGATGGCGATTTGGTCACCGACATTCCGCCGTATAAGCGCGAAATCGGCATCGTCTTGCAAAATTACGCGCTGTTTCCGCATATGACGGTGGAAAAAAACGTCGGCTATGGGCTGCGCATGCGCGGCGTGCCGAAGGCGGAAATCACTGAACGCGTCGAGCAGGCGCTGGCGCTGGTCAAGTTGGCCGGCTATGGCAAGCGCAAACCGCGTGAGTTATCCGGCGGCCAACAGCAGCGCGTGGCGTTGGCCCGCGCGTTGGTCATCCGCCCGAAGGTGTTGCTGCTCGATGAACCGTTCTCCGCGCTGGACAAGAATTTGCGCTTATCGATGCAGGTCGAGCTAAAAGCGATAGTGCGCAAGCTCGGCGTGACCGCGGTGTTCGTCACCCACGATCAGGGCGAGGCGCTGAGCATGAGCGATCGGGTGGTGGTGATGTCGGCGGGGCGGGTGCACCAAATTGGCACACCCGACGAAATCTATCGCAGGCCGCAAGATCCGTTTGTCGCGGGCTTTGTCGGTGACGTCAACATCTTGCCCGCAATGTATGCCCGCCAGGATAACACCGCGGTACTGGAGTTGGGCGGCAATGCGTTGCGTTTGCCTGCCGCGCGGGTCAAGGGGACGGTGGGCGAGCGGGTGGCGGTGTATGTACGTCCAGAAAATATTCAGCTCACCGCGCTGGGCCCGCAGGCGTTTCTCAGCGCCACCGTTGTCCACCACGTGTTTCAGGGGGATCACGTTGATGTGCATCTGGATGTACCCGCGCTCGGCAGCGCTACGCTGTTCGCGCGTCAGTCCGGACTGGATGCCTTGCGATGCTGGCCGGTGGGTAGCGTGGTCGGTATCACTTTTACTGATGAAGGCGTGTGCGCCTTTAGCGCCGCGACACAAGGATGAATTGAGATGATACCCAACATGATGAAGGCGGTCATTGCCCGCGAACCCGGCGGTCCCGAGGTACTACAACTGGTCGAGCTGGGCGTACCGCGGCCGGCACCCGGGGAGGTGCTGATCCGCGTCGCCAGCGCCGGCGTCAATCGCCCGGATATTATGCAGCGTGCCGGCATGCCGCCGCCGCCGGGGGTGACGGCGGTGCTGGGGCTGGAAGTGTCCGGCACCGTCGTGGCGCAGGGCGCAGGCGTTGACCCGCCGGCGATGGGCGCAGCGGTCATGGCGCTGGTCAACGGCGGCGGCTACGCGCAGTATTGCCTGGCCCGCGCCGAGCTGTGCTTACCGGTGCCGGCATGTTTACCCCTCGCCCATGCCGCCGGCGTGCCGGAAGCGGCCTTCACCGTCTGGCACAACCTTTTTGAACGTGGCAGGTTGATGCCGGGGGAAACGGTGTTGATCCACGGGGCCGCCAGCGGTGTCGGTACCTTTGCGATCCAATGTGCCAGACGCTGCGGCGCACGCGTCATCGCCGTGGCGGGCGGGGCGGACAAAATCGCCGCGCTCGCGCGTCTCGGTGTCTGGCGCGCGATAGACCGACACGAGGAAGATTTCGTGGCGGTGACCCTGGCGCAGACGCAGGGACGCGGCGTCGATGTGGTGCTCGATAACGTCGGCGGCGAGGGGGTGGCGCGCAATCTGAGCGTGCTGGCGCCTGGCGGGCGGCATATCAGCCTGTCTTTCATGCAGGGGGCGACAATCGAGCTCGACCTGCAACAGGTGATGCGCAAAGGTTTGACGTTAACCTCCTCGACGCTGCGCCCTAAAAGCCCGGCGGAAAAAGCGCGCTTGGCGCAGTGTCTTCACACCCATTTGCTGCCGCTGCTGGCGGAGGGCAGACTTGCGCCGGTTATCCACCGCACTCTGCCCCTGGCAGACGCCGCGCAGGCGCATCGTATTTTGGAATCCAATGCGAACATCGGCAAGGTCCTGCTCGCGGTGGATCATCTGGAGAAAGCAGCATGATGCAGCTCTATTACGCCAGCACGTCCCCCTATGTGCGTAAAGTCATGGTCACCGCCCATTGTCTTGGGCTGGCGCAAGACATTGAGTGGCTTGATTGCGCGGCGCATCCCATTGAACGCGATGAGCGCATTGCCGCCTTTAATCCCCTGGCGAAAGTCCCGGCACTGCGCACCGCGGCCGGTTTGTGCCTGTATGACAGCCGGGTGATTTGTGAATACCTCAATGCCTATGCCCACGGCACGCTGTTTCCCCCAGCCGGTGACGCGCGCTGGCGATGCCTGACGCGTCAGGCGTTGGGGGACGGGCTGCTCGATGCCGCATTGCTTGCGCGTTACGAATACAGCGCGCGTCCGGCCGACAGGCAGTGGTCACCGTGGGCTGACGCGCAGCTAACGAAAGTGGCCGCCACGCTTGCGGAAATAGAGCGCCACGCTGCGCAGTTTAACACTGAGCCCGAAGAGATCGGGCTTATCACCCTGGGTTGCGGCCTCGGCTATCTCGATTTTCGTTTCGCCGATCTCAACTGGCGCAAAGCCTATCCCTTGACCGCCGCCTGGTTCGCCAGGTTCGCTGCCCATCCCGCGATGGCGGCCACACATCCGCACGCGTAATCGGGAGATCCTATGTCATCACAGATTTTTTTCCTCAATGGTCCCAACGCTAACCTGTACGGCATGGACAAGGGCGGAACCTATGGTCGTGAAAGCTTTGCCAGCATTGGCGAGCGCTGCCAGCGTCGCGCGCAGGCCTTGGGCGTCGAACTGCAATTTCGCCAAAGTAATCATGAAGGCGTCATCGTTGACTGGATCCAAGAGGCGCGCCAGCAGGCCGATGGGCTGATAATCAATGCCGCCGGGTTAACCTACAGCTCCGTCCCCATTCTGGATGGTTTGCTGATGTATGACGGGCCGATAATCGAAGCGCATATGAGCAACATCTGGCAGCGCGAACCGTTCCGGCACCATTCGATGGTGTCAAAAGCCGCCACCGGGGTGATCGCCGGGCTTGGCGTACTGGGGTACGAATTGGCCATTGAGGCGATCGTCGCGCTGATCCAGGCGAAAGCGTCATGAGCACATTAGTGTTCTATAGCGAGTACGACAGTTTCGAGGCGTGGTCGGCGCTGCTGCAACCGCATCTACCGGGGGTCGCGCTTTGTCGCGCGCAAGACGTGCAACATGTCGACACGGTGCATTATGCGTTGGTGTGGAGACCGCCCCACGGCTTTTTCGCCCCTTATCGCAACTTAAAACTGCTGGTCAATCTCGGCGCCGGCGTCGATTCGCTCCTGGGGCGTGACGATCTTCCCGATATCCCCATTATCCGTCTCTCCGATCCGGATATGGCGCGCATGATGGCGGGTTACGTGCTGTTCGCGGTACTCCGTTATGCGCGCGATATCCCCGCGTTTGAACGCGCGCAGCGTGCCCGTCGCTGGCATTATTTGCATCCGCGCCCGCCGCATAGCGTTCGCGTGGGCGTGCTGGGGTTAGGGGAGCTCGGGGCCCATGCGGCATTGGAATTGGCGCGCCAGGGCTTTGATGTGCGCGGTTGGTCGCGTTCGCAAAAACACCTGACGGGTATTTTATGCCACAGTGGCTTGCCGGCGCTGGGGGATTTCCTTGCAAACAGCGACATTTTGGTGGTGATGTTGCCCTTGACCCCGCAAACGCAAGGGTTGCTGAGCGCCGACAGGCTGGCGCAATTGCCCCAAGGTTGTGCGTTTATCAATGTCTCGCGCGGGGCGATTGTCGACCAAACGGCGCTGACGCAGGCCTTAAGCCACGGCCGGATCGCCGAAGCCACCTTGGACGTGTTCGACAGCGAGCCTCTGCCGCCGGACGATCCCCTCTGGGGAATGGAAAATGTGCTTATTACGCCGCATTTGGCCTCGGTGGCGAATCCCGCTTCCGCCGCGCGTCAGGTGGCTGACAATATCCAGCGCGTTGCGCGCGGTGAGGCGGTGGTCAATCAGGTGTTGCCGCAGCGCGGGTATTAACCCAGCGCCGCGATAATCAGAGGAGCAATCCGCGGATTACGCCACCTTCACCACTTGCGGATCAAAATAGCTTGGCGCCGCCATACCGGGAATATACTGGTTCGAGATAAACATGCGGCAGCGTTCCGCGAAGGCATTTACCACCATCGAATGCTGGACGTGCGCCACGGTGGCATAACCCAACTGCATGGGCTTATTGACCCCGGCCAGGCGGACACGTATCACGCGTTTACCATCCTGGGACAAATTGGCTTTCGGCCGCACGTTGGCGATGCCAAAACCGACGCCGTTCGCCACCATGGCGCGTACCACCTCCAAATTGCTTGAACGCATCACGATATTGGGCGCCACGCCCGCTTCGCTAAACAGGCCGAGAAAGTATTCGCGGCTCCACGGGATATCCAGCAGCACCATCGGCAAATCGGCCAAATCCTGGAGCGTCACCGCCGATTGCGTGGCGAGGGGATGATGCTCGCCGACCATCAAATACGGCGGCAACTGCGCCAAAGAGGCAAAAGCAATATCGCTGGCGGGGACCAGATCATAGGTCAGCGCGATGTCGATATCGGCCGAGCGCAACTGTTTTAGCAATTGTTCATGATTGCCCTCGACCAACGTGATACGCACGCCGGGAAAGGAGCGGCCAAAGCCGAAGACCAGCTCCGGCGTCAACATTGGCGCCAAGGTATCAAGACAGCCAACGCGCAGCGGACCGCGCACGTTATTCAGCGATTCCGACGCAATGGTGTACAGGTTCGACATTTGCTCCAAAATCAGCTTGGCCTCTTTGAGTACCTGATGGCCGATAGCGGTGAGCGACACGCCTTGCGCATGGTGGCGTACAAACAGCTGGACGCCGAGTTCGGATTCGATATGGGTAATGGCGGCGGAAATCGACGGCGATGATACGTGAATGCGTTCCGATGCGCCGATGATGCTGCCCGCTTCCCCGGAAGCGACAAAATATTCCAGCTGACGCTGAGTGATGCGACTGAGCATGCAGGTTCTCCCGATAGCGCTGACGCGCTCGTGTCGCGCCAGTCATTTTGCAAGTGTCGATTAACATGCATTTATCATGCCGAAAACCGCACAATAACATTCTCGCATCATTCGCCGCAGAGGGATTCACCGCCGCCAAGATATCGCGTTTAACCCAACGCTGAAAAAACCTTGATGTCGCGGCGTGTTTTTAGCATCAGAAATTCCGACGCAAGAGCGAGGGAAATACTGTTTTACCCCCTGGCGCCGCAACGGCAGAATCCCCTCCATGCAAAGCTTCCGCTTACGCCGTGCTTTGGCGCGGCGCAAGCCGGCGGGGGAGGGATGCATTTGCGTCAGCCGTTTCATTTATGGGAGATGAGAATATGTTGCGTAAGATTTGGGCGTTAACCTTGTTGACGGCAAGTGTTGCTAGTGCAGGCAATACCCAGGCCGCGGATAAATTGATCGTCAGCACCTGGGGCGGCAGTTTTAAAGATCTGATTGATGAAACCATTGCCAAGGAATTCACCAAAGAAACCGGCGCGGAGGTGCAGTTTGTCACCGGGGGCACCATAGACCGGTTGAATAAAGCCAAACTGGCGGGCCCATCACCGGAAAGCGACGTTACCTTTACCACTGCACATGTCGGCTACTTGTATGCCAATAGCGGCCTGTTTGAAAAACTGGATATGACTAAAATCCCCAACGGGGCCAATTTGGTGCAGCAGGCCAAAGTCAGTCCGTATCACCTTGGCGTGTGGGGCTACGTTTACACCATCGGCTATCGTCCCGATTTGGTGCCAAAGGGCGAAACCTTCGGCAGTTGGAATGATCTGTGGAAACCCGAACTCAAGGGCACGCTGGCGCTACCGGATTGGGATCCGAGCCATATTATCGCCGTGGCGGCGAAACTCTCTGGCGCCGATGCCGCGCATTGGCAACAAGGCCAAGAAAAATTGAAAGCGTTGATTCCCAACATTAAATCCTTTTATACCAATGACGCCAATAGTCAGCAGCTGATCTCGACCGGGGAAACGCCGGTACAAGTGATGTTGTCGATGAACGCCTATAGCATGATGGCGGAAGGCGTTGACATTAAGCTTGCCGTGCCGAAAGAGGGAGCCATCCTCGGCGTGGACACTGTCGCTATCAATAAAGGCAGCCCCCGTGCCGAGCTGGCCTACCGGTTTATCAATATCGCCCTCAAGCCGGAGATCCAAGAACAGGTGGCGAAAATCTACCGCGGTAGTCCCACGGTGAACAACGCGCATATCGACCCGGAACTGGCGAAACTGCCGGGCATGTTGACCACCGCCGCCCAATGGGATGCCACTATCAATACCGACCCGCAACTGCGTGCTGAAAAAACGGCGGAATGGCGCCAATGGTTTTCGGAAAACATCATGTCCCATTAAGAGGCATGGTCGGCCTTAGCCGCCCGCGCGCGATGGCGGGCCGCGACAGATTAATTGAGGTAGCTTCGTTGATGACAAGAAATCCGGCATTTCTACCCTGGTTCATTATTCCCGCCGCGCTGACCGCGCTTGGGCTGATTGTGGCCATGTTCGCCGTGATGCAATTCAGCGTGCGGGCCTATATCCCGGGTTCGCTGGACGTGGGCGGATTGACCTTGGCTAACTTCACTGGCCTGTTTAAATCCCTTTATGCCGAGGCCTTTATGACCACGGTGGCGCTGAGCGCAAAAACGGCGGTATTTGGCCTTCTGATGAGCTATCCGCTGGCGTATGGTTTCATTCGCGCCCGCACCACCCTGATGAAATCCACCATCATGATTATCGCCATCTCGCCGCTTTTTCTTGGGGAAGTGGTGCGCACCTATTCGTGGATTATCGTGCTGGGCAACAGCGGCTTTCTGAATAGCCTGCTGTTGGGGCTCGGCATTATTCACACCCCGTTCCAGTTTATGTTCACGCAGATAGGTGTCGTGGTCGCGCTGGTCCATGTCACCATGCCTATCATGGTCCTGATGCTGGCCGCCGCGCTGTCCCATATCGACCCGGACTATGAAAAAGCCGCGACCAGTCTGGGCGCAGGCCCGATACGCACGCTTTTGACGGTCACGATCCCGCTGTCGATTCCAGGCATTGTCTCAAGCTTGGCTACCGCTTTTGCCTGGACGTTTAGCGCCTTCGCCACGCCCCAGCTTATTGGCGGCGGTCGCGTCAGTACGGTGGCAACGCTTGTTTATCAACTGGGATTTTCGTCCATGAACTTCCCGTTTGCCGCCGCGCTGAGCATCGCCGGCCTAATCCTGACGGTGGTGCTGCTGATGGCCATCAAACGCATGACCCGTGTCTTGCGCGCGTTGGGGGAGCAGTAAGATGACCCGTTCATTAAACGATAGATTGATTACCCTGGCCGGGCGCCTGCTGGTGGCGGCCATTCTGATTTTCGTGCTGCTGCCCACCGTGGTGGTGTTTATTTCCGCTTTTAGCGGCACGTCGGTGCTGTTTTTCCCGCCCAAGAGCTGGTCGCTGCGCTGGTTTACGCGCGCGGTGAATTACGCTGATTTCCGCCACGGCCTTTTCTCCGGGCTGACCGTTACCGCCTGGGCATCAACGCTGGCGGCAATCATCGGCACCACGCTGGCGATTGCCATTGAGCGTTATGCCTTCCCCTGCAAACGGGTGCTGGAAGGGGTGCTGCTGTCGCCGCTGTTTATTCCCCATTTTACCATTGGGCTGGGCCTGCTGATGCTGGTGTCGCAGTTACATCTCGGCCGTGGGTATCCCTTGGTTATCTTTTGCCACATCGTGCTGATGCTGCCGTTTGTGCTGCAAAGCGTCTATGTATCGTTACAAAACCTGGAGCAGCGCATTGAATTGGCGGCCGCCAGCCTCGGCGCTTCGCCCTTGCGCGTCGTGTGGACTATCACCGTGCCGCTGATTTTACCCGGGCTGTTGGGCGGGTGGCTGTTTGCGGCCATTCTCTCCTTTAACGAATTCACCGCCTCGCTGTTTATTACCACGCAAGCGACACAGACTTTACCCGTGGCGATGTACAACTACGTGCGTGAATTTGCCGATCCTACCCTGGCTGCGCTTTCGGTAATTTATATCGTCGTGACCGCCGTGATTCTAATTATTGCCAATAGATATTTAGGCTTGGGGAAAATAATGCACAGCGATCGCGGGCACTAGGGGTTTGCCACATATTGGCCATTGACCCGATCAATGCCATCAGCGAAACCGAATTATCTTTAACACGCAACCTGATGATCCTCAGCAGTGAAAAAGATCAATGTCGATAAACTTTAGGGATGTCACATGTCATTAGAAAAAATGAATACCGTAATAGTGGGTGCCGGTCAGGCGGGTATTGCGATGAGCGAACACTTGGCATTAATGGGCGTGGACCATATTGTCTTGGAGCGCAGCCGCATAGCTGAACGCTGGCGTTCGGAACGCTGGGATTCCTTGGTGGCCAACGGACCCGCGTGGCACGATCGCTTTCCGTCGCTCAAGTTCGATAACATTCCCCAAGAAACCTTTCCTGCGAAAGAACGGATGGCGCAATATTTTGAGGATTACGCCAGGATGCTCGCGGCGCCCATTCGTACCGGCGTGGACGTGCAGCGGGTGGAGCGTCTGGCCGGCCGCCGTGGTTTCAAGATCACCACCTCAGCGGGCGAGTTTGAAGCCGATAACGTGGTGGCGGCGACCGGGCCATTCCAAAAGGCCGCTTTCCCGCACATCGTACCGGCGGCGAGCGGGGTGCATCAGATTCACTCTAGCGTCTATAAGAACCCGCAGCAGCTGGCGGCGGGGGGCGTGTTAGTGGTCGGCGCCGGGGCATCCGGTACGCAAATCGCTGAAGAGTTGAGAAAGTCTGGCCGCGAAGTCTTTCTGTCGGTGGGAGAACATTACCGCCCCCCGCGCTCTTATCGCGATCGCGATTATTGCTGGTGGCTCGGGGCGTTAGGGTTGTGGGATGAAGTCAAAATCAAACCGAAGAAGGCGCATGTCGCTTTTGCGGTAAGCGGCTATGAAGGCGGTAAAACCGTTGATTTTCGCCGTCTGGCGCACATGGGCATCACCTTGGTGGGGATCACGCAAAGCTGGAACGATGGCGTGATACGCTTTGCTGAAGGTCTCCGGGACAATATCGAGGACGGCGACAAAGCCTATTTTGATGTGTTGCGCGATGCGGATGCGTATATTGAACGTAACGGCCTGGATTTACCGCCAGAGCCAGAAGCGTGGGATTTACTGCCGGATCCGGCATGTTTGATTAACCCCCTGTCTGAGCTGAATCTGACTGCTGCGGGAATTACCACGATTATTTGGGCGACGGGCTTTCAATTTGATTTCAGCTGGCTCAAGGTTGACGCTTTCGATGAAAAAGGCTTGCCCTTCCACAAACGCGGCATTTCCGCTGAACGCGGTATTTATTTCCTGGGACTGCCGAATCTGGTGAACCGAGCGTCGTCGTTTATTTATGGTGTATGGCATGATGCAAAATATATTGCGGACCATATAGCGTTGCAGCAGGCCTATAACGACTACAGTAAGCCGTGAATTTTCTCTATTTACTTTGATGAAAGTGCCAACGGGAAAAGGTTATATTTTCCGCCTGTCGCGTAAAGGGCCGGAGTAGCATCAGTGACGATTACCTGTATTGAAGAGCTACGTTTGCTGGCGCGCAAAAGAGTGCCAAAAATGTTTTATGATTATGTCGACGCCGGGTCGTGGACGGAATATAGCTATCGGGCCAACGAAGCCGATTTACGGCGTCTCGAATTTCGCCAGCGGGTGGCGGTAGATATTTCGCGGCGCAGTACCGCCAGCACAATGGTGGGGCACGCCGTTTCCATGCCGATAGCGATTGCGCCCACCGGCCTGACCGGCATGGTACACGCTGATGGCGAGATCCTGGCCGCGCGCGCGGCGAAAAGCGTCGGCATCCCTTTCACACTCTCGACCATGAGTATTTGCTCAATCGAAGCGGTAGCGCGCGCCACGCAGTTTCATCCTTTTTGGTTCCAGCTGTATGTGATGCGCGATCGTCACTTTGTCGCCAACTTAATTGAACGCGCCAAAGCGGCCAACTGCGGGGCGCTGGTGGTGACCCTGGATTTGCAGGTGTTTGGCCAGCGGCATAAGGACATAAAAAATGGGCTGACGGCGCCCCCCAAACTGACGCTGCACAACTTGCTCAATATGGCCGGCAAACCGCGGTGGTGCCGCCAAATGCTGGCCACGCCGCATCGTCATTTTGGCAATATTATCGGCCATGCCCGCGGCGTGGATAATATTGATGCAATGGTGGAATGGACCCGGCAGCAGTTCGATCCCGGCTTGTCATGGCACGATATTGAGTGGATTAAACAGCGGTGGGGCGGCAAGGTGATCGTCAAAGGGATCATGGATCCTGACGACGCGCGGCTGGCGGTGGCCGCGGGGGCGGATGCGGTGATTGTGTCCAACCACGGCGGTCGCCAGCTCGATGGCGTCTCCTCGTCGATTTCCATGCTACCGTCGATCGTCGAGGCGGTAAACCGCCAGGCCGAAGTGCATTTCGATGGCGGGATTCGCTCCGGGCAAGATGTGCTGAAAGCGCTAGCATTAGGCGCAAAGGGCACCTATATCGGGCGCAGCATGTTGTACGGCCTTGGCGCGATGGGTGAGCGCGGCGTTACTACCGCGCTGACTATTCTGCGTAATGAGTTGGATCTGTCGATGGCTTTTTGCGGCAGAACCGATGTGGCGGCTGTGACGGCCGACATCGTGCGCGACATTCCTTGGGCGCACTCCCCCCGGGCACAGGCTTAGGTCGTGCGGCGGAGGGGTAGGTCAATAAGGATAGCGCCACGCATAAACCGCTACCCGACCGCGTTTTAGCTGCCATGGGGCGTCGAGCGGGCATGTAGTCGGCCCCATATTGCCTGCCATGGAGCGTCGGGCGGGCATGTAGTCGGCCCCGTTTTGCCTGCCAGCGGCGTCGGGCAGCATGCAGTCGGGCCCATGTTGCCTGCCATGGGGCGTCGGGCGAACATTTCGTCGGGCTCATTTTGCCTGCCAGGGGCGTCGGGCGGGCATTTCGTCGTGCGTATCTCGTCTGGCATAAGGCGTCAGGCGGGCAGGGTGATGATGTCAATTTTGTCGTGACGCTGCTCTCAGGCCGTCGTCGTCGGTCTTGCCCGGTATCGCGTCACGCTCACCTTGTTTTCCGCTTGCCTTCTTCATCCCCCGCGACGCTTATTGACGCGCCTCGCAAAAAGGAATTCTCCGCGCCGTCATAAGATTAAAATATGAACTTGATCACTTGTCTGGTCATCTGGTCAATGCCATTATCAATCTCGCCATTTCCCGCCGACCTGAGGAGGAAACGATGGGAGTTATCCGTACGCTTCACGGTGATATCGACAGCCGTGCGCTGGGTGTCACCTACAGTCACGACCATGTCTACTGCATCCCCCCCTACTGGCAGCAGCGCCAGGATGACGATTTACTGCTTGATGATTTGGCCGCGTCAGAGCGGGAGCTGGCCGATTTTGCCCAGGCGGGCGGGCGCTCGTTTTACGATGCCACCGCGCCCGATTACGGCCGCCGGGCCGCTGAGGTGGCGGCGATGGCCGAACGGCAACAGGTGCAGGTGATTGCCACCGCCGGCTTCAATAAGGGTTTTCTGTGGAGTAGCCCGCGACCGGGACAGGATCACACCTTCGCCGAGTGGATAGACGCGACGCCGGTGGACGCGCTGGTCGAGCAGGTGTGCAACGAGGTGCTTCACGGCATTGACGGCACCTCACAGCGCGCCGGCGTGGTGAAATGCGGCACCGGCTACAACACCATCTCCCGGCTGGAGCGGAAAACCATGGAGGTTATCGTCCGCGCCCAGCAACACACCGGCGCGCCGATGCATACCCATACCGAAATGGGCACCATGGCGCTGGAGCAGGCCGCTATTTTCAAGCATCTCGGCCTGGATTTGTCGCGTCTGTGCTTTGCCCATCTGGATCGCAATCCCGACCCTTGGCTGCATCATCAGGTGGCAAAAACCGGTGCTTTTATCCTGTTCGACGGCATGACGCGTATTAAGTATCACCCGGAGAACGTGCGCACCGAGGCGATTCTCTCGTTGTGCCGCAAAGGCTATCAAGATCGCATCGTGATCGGCGGTGATTTTGCCCGTAAATCGATGAGCGCGCACTACGGGCTGGGCGGGCTGGGGCTGAAGTTTATCTTAACCGATTGGCGGCCGCGCTTCATTGAGGAAGCCCACGCGGCGGGCATGGACGGGGAAGCGCTGTTGCAGGCGTTCTTCGTGGATAATCCGGCCCGCTATTTCTCTTTTGGTTAAGGATAACACCATGCGACTCGATCTCCTTAACGAAAGCCAGGCAAAGCAGGCGCTGACGCGGGCGCGTATTGCTCTGCTGCCCCTCGGCGCGACCGAACCCCATGGCGATCATCTGCCGCTGGCGACCGATAATCTACTGGCGGAACGCTTTTGCGCCAGGCTGGATGCCGCGCTAGGGGAGGTTGCGCTCACGTTGCCGGCGGTGCCCTATGGCCAGGTCTGGTCGTTACGCGGTCATGCGGGCGCGATCGATCTCGGTAACGATCTGCTCACGGCGTTGCTGATAGCGCTGGCGCGCAATATGCAGGGTTACGGCATTACCAGCATGGCCGTTATCAATGCGCACTACGGCAACTTCGACGCCATCAAAAGCGCCGCGCGCCACCTGAAGGAGCACGATATGCATCTGCTGAGCTACAGCTGGGCGGGCATGGCGGAGGCCGTGGCCCGCTTGCAAGAGAGTAAAACCGCCCGTGCCGGCTACATGCATGCCGAAGAGATAGAAACCTCGCTGATGCTGGCGTTAGCCGAGGAACACGTCGATATGCGTCAAGCCCGCGCGCACTATCCTGACTTCCCTGACAATTTCAACGCCCGGCCGATACATTGGACCGAGTTTTCAGATTACGCGGTGCTGGGCGACCCTACCGCCGCCAGCGCGGAAAAAGGCCGGGCGCTGGTGGATGCCGCTTTCCATGCCACCTTGGCGTCACTCACGCGGCACCTGGAGGAAACGGCCCATGATAGATCCTAACGCTGTCGTCACCCATTGCGACGCCGCCACGCCTGAGCAGGCGATCGCCGCGGCGGGGGACGCCTTAAAGGACGTAGGGGCCTGCAATGACGCCTACGTGCGGGCGATGGTGGAAAATTACCATCAGTTCGGTCCCTACTTTGTCATCGCGCCGGGGTTGGCCATGCCGCATGCGCGCCCGCAGCAGGGCGCACGGCGGGCGCAGATAAGCCTGGTGCGTCTGGCCACCCCGCTCACGTTCGGCCACGACGAAAACGACCCGGTGTCGGTGCTTATCGGATTGTCGGCGACCGACGGCGACAGTCATATTGCGCTGATACAGCGCGTTGTTACCGTGCTGGGCGAAACGTCAAAACGAACTATTTTGATGACCAGCCGTGAGCGCGACGACCTGTTACACCTGTTTCAAACATCTTGATGCCTAGGCGCTATTGCCGGCGAGTTTGCCGTTACTGAGGAAAGCAGCGTATGAAAATTTTAACCGTCTGTGGTTTAGGGATGGGCTCCAGCCTAATCCTGAAAATGAACGTGGAAACGGTATTGCGCAAGCTGGGGCACGGTGCCTCCGTCGAGCATATGGACGTTTCCTCCGCGGCGTCGGCCAGCGCCGACCTGGTGGTGACCCATAGCGAGTTTGTCGCCGGTCTGCGCCATCTCGCCTGCCCGGTGGTCGTGGTCAATAACTTCATTGATCAACAAGAAATCGAGCGCGCGCTGGTCGCTTCCGGGCTGTTCAAGGGAGACGCGTCATGAGCGATTTCATTCATGTTCTGCACTGGATAACGGTCAATATTTTCGGCGAGGCCTCAATACTGATAGGGCTTATCGTGCTGTTGGGCCTGGTGCTGCAACATAAGCCGCTGGCGGATATCGTCTCCGGCACGTTAAAAGGCATCCTGGGATTTTTGATAATCGGCGCGGGCGCCAGCATTATCGTTGCTGCGCTGCTGATATTCCAGCCCATCTGGACGGAGGTGTTTGGCCTGCAGCAAATGAGCCTGACCCATATCATGGGACAGACGCATTTCAGCGAGCGTTACGGCAGCAGTGTGACCATCGCCATTGCCGCGGGTTTTGCCATTAACCTGCTGCTGGCGCGGCTGACGCGCTTTAAATACATTTACCTGACCGGACATATGATGTTCTGGACTGCCATGATCTTCGCCGGGGTCATTGTCAACAAGCGGCCGGACGTATCGCCGGTGACGCTTACGCTTGCGCTGTCGCTGATCCTGGGCGTTTACTGGACCTTCCAGCCGGCGCTGGTACAGCCCTGGGTACGGCGCATTACCGGCAACGATAACGTGGCGCTCGGCCACTCATCCGCCTCGGTGGCGCTGCTCGGCGCGCTGGCGGGCAATCTTTTCGCCCGCCACAAGGTGAGCGCCGAAGATATTAAGGTGCCGAAAAACCTGGGCTTTTTGCGCGACTCGAACGTGGTGACCGCCCTGACCATGACGCTGCTGTTTTTTATTGGCACCTTGCTGCTGCAAATTAAAGGTTCGCCTAAAGCGCAGGAAATCCTGGGCGAGTCCGGCGATCTGAGCTTTTATATCTTCGCGCTCAAGCAGTCGCTGCTGTTTACCGGCGGGATCGCGGTGGTGTTGCTCGGGGTGCGCATGTTTATCGGCGAAATGGTGCCCGCGTTTAACGGCATCGGAACGCGGCTGGTGCCGGGCGCGCGACCGGCGCTGGACTGTCCGATTATTTTCAATTTTGCCCCCAACGCCGTAGTCTTGGGGTTTATCGGCGCGTTCGCCGGCTCCCTGCTGTGGCTGATGGTTATCGGTACCACCACCGGATATGTCTTTATCCCCAGTATGATCGTGATTTTTTTCCATGCCGGCACCGCCGGGGTGTTCGGTAACGTGACAGGGGGCTATAAAGGCGCGCTGCTGGCGGGGTTTTTTACCTCCACGCTGGTGGCATGGGGGCAGTATTTCTGCGTGAGCTATCTTATCAATAACACTATCCCCGATACCGCGCTATGGGCCGGCGACAGCGACATGTTCGTGCTGGCGCCGTTGATTGCCTTCATCGGTAAATTTCTCACCTTTTAAGCCGCAGGGGAAACAGGATGAGTAAAGCAACCGACGCTTATGTGCAGGCCATCCGCACCAGGCTGGATCGGCTCGAGAGTAGCGCCCCCTCTTTAGACGCGGCCGCCGCGTTGATGGCCGATGCCGCCCTCAACGGCCGCAAGCTGTTTGTTTTTGGCGCCAGCCATGCGGGTATCCTAACCGAAGAGCTGTGTTATCGCGCCGGCGGACTGGCGATCGTCAATCCGCTGTTTTGCCCCGCGCTAATGTTAAACGTCAGGCCGCTACCCTTGACCAGCGCGCTGGAGAACGTGGAAGGGCTCGGACGCGAGCTGGTGCAGGCGTCGCCGATAGCGGCGGGGGACGTGGTGCTTATCCATTCGGTATCCGGCCGCAATGCGGTGCCGCTCGATGTGGCGCTAAGCGCGCGCGCGCGCGGGGCCCATGTCATTGCCATTACCAGCCTGGCGACCGCCGAACGGGTCAGCCCGCGCCACGCGTCGGGCAAGCTATTATGCGAGGTGGCGGAGGTGGTTATCGATAACCTGTGCGACTATGGCGACGCGGCCGTAAGCCTGCCGTCCCTTGACCAAAAAGTGGCGCCGCTCTCTACAGTTATGGGGGCGACTATCGGCAATCTCTTGGTGATCCGCATCAGTGAAATCATGCTGGCCCACCGGCAACCGCCGCCGGTATTGGCCAGCGCCAACATTGACGGCAATCAGAAGATCAATCAGGATATATTTAACCGCTATCACAGCCAGATCCACTATCTTTGATGAAGGCGACAGCATGGAGCCTCTGGGCCTACCGCTTTACTTGCGGATAAAAAACATCATTCTGGAACGGATTATTGCTTTTTCTTATGTTGAAAAACTGCCCGGCGAGCTGGTACTGGCCGGGGAGTTCAACGTGGCGCGCGGCACGGTCAAACAGGCCATCGATGCGCTGGTGCAGACCGGCATTCTGTTTCGCGAACAGGGCCGGGGCACCTTTATCAATCGCGATATTCTGCAACATTACTACAGCAACTTACCCGATCTCTTGCTGCGCTTTACCGGCAGCGCGCCGGTCGCCCTTGAAATCGAGTCGCTGATGCCAACCATGGCCGATGGCGATATCGGCGTGAAAATGGGTCTGGCCATCGGCAGCCAGCTGCAGCGCCTTGAGCGGTATGTAAAGCAGGACGGGCGGGTGGTGGGTCATGGCGTCACCTGGCTGGACGGTAGCGCCTATAGCGGCCTGAGCCATATTGAAGAGGGACGCTCGCTTTATGCCCAGCTGTGCGAAAGCTACGGTTTCTCACCGGTCAAGGCCTGCGACAGCGTGGTGCCGGCATTGTGCAGCGCCCGGCTGGCCCGGATCCTGTCGCTGCCGGAGGGCAGTCCGCTGCTGCGCCTCGAACGCCGCGCCGCCAACGCCGAGGGTGCGATACTGGAATACAGCCAATTTCACCTCGCCGACGCAGAGCTTTCCCTTACGATCGACGCCCGCCAAATCACCAGCGACGGTCGCTGGCAGTGTACGGTCGCCCCCTGACGCCGCCGCGTCCTGCAACGCACCGGTAAACCGCCGAGAAGTTATCACGAAAAAGTGAACATTTGCGGAGGATTTGGTAAGCATTTTCTCTGTAAGTTGACATCATTGCTTATTTTATGGGTGAGGCGATGATGTTAAATCGACGACATTTTTTGGTGGGCGGCGGCGTTTTCGCCCTCGGGCTGGCGGCGGCGGGGCGCTTGCCCTCGCTGTTTGCCGCTGACGTGGGAACAGGCGCGGCGCCGGTGGATGAAAAATTTGCCATTACCCATACCGATGCGCAGTGGCGGCGGCAGCTGACATCCGCGCAATACCTCATATTGCGTAAACAGGGCACGGAAACCCCCTACTCGAGCCCGTTGAATGATGAACATCGCCGGGGCGTGTTTGCCTGCGCGGGCTGTCATCTTCCTGTTTTCTCCTCCGCCGCGAAATTCGACAGCCATACCGGCTGGCCCAGCTTTTGGCAGCCGCTGGAAAATGCCGTCGCTACGCGCCGCGACACGTCGTTTGGCGTGGTGCGGGATGAGGTGCATTGTCGCCGGTGCGGGGGACATCTGGGCCACGTCTTTGCCGACGGCCCGCCGCCGACCGGGCTGCGCTATTGTATGAATGGCCAGGCAATGCTGTTTACGGCGGATAACGCCTAAAATTTTTTCCTAGCCAGAACAAGGAACTTGTCAATGCTGGTTGTCTTTCTTGCGTATCTGGGCGGTCTGCTGACCATTGCCAGCCCCTGTATTTTACCGGTGCTGCCGTTTGTTTTTGCCCGCGCCGACAGGCCCTTTATCCGCAGCGGCCTGCCGCTGCTGGCGGGTATGGCGCTGACGTTTACGCTATTTGCCACCCTTGCTGCCGTCGGCGGGGGATGGGTTGTGGCGGCGAACCAGTACGGACGCGGTGCGGCGCTTATTCTGATGGCGCTGTTTGGCGTGACCCTGCTGTTGCCGCGGCTGGCGGAGCGGGTAATGCATCCGCTGGTGTCCGCGGGTAACGCGTTGTCAAACCGGATAACCGCGGGTCAATCGGCCGGGGCGGGCAGCGCGTTTTTACTGGGGATTGCCACCGGGCTGTTATGGGCGCCGTGCGCCGGGCCGATCCTGGGGCTGGTATTGACCGGCGCCGCGCTACAGGGCGCAAACCTCAATTCGACGCTGCTGCTGCTGGCCTATGCGGCAGGCGCCGCGACCTCGCTTGCGTTGGCGTTGCTGATAGGCGGCAAGGTTTTCAAGGCCATGAAGCGTTCTCTGGGCGTCGGGGAGTGGATCCGCCGTGTCCTTGGCGCGGGTATGCTGCTGGGCGTCGTCGCCATCGCCTTTGGGCTGGATACCGGCGTGCTGGCGCGGCTTTCCACCAGCTCAACCGGCGGGATTGAACAGACGCTGGTGCAAAAACTCTCGCCCGGCGCGACGGAAACCGTGCCGGCGCCCGCCAGCGCCCAAACCGTTGCCGGTGAGGCGCCGGCGCTGACGGATGAGGGCTTGATGCCGTCGCTGGACGGCGCCGTGCGCTGGCTGAATTCGCCGCCGCTGACGACGGCGTCGCTGCGCGGCAAAGTGGTGCTGGTCGACTTCTGGACCTACTCGTGCATTAACTGTTTACGTTCGCTGCCTTATGTCAAAGCCTGGGCGGAGAAATATCGCGATCAAGGGCTGGTGGTGATAGGCGTGCACGCCCCAGAATTCGCCTTTGAAAGAGATAGTGATAACGTGGCCAAAGAGGCGAAAAAACTGGGCGTCACCTACCCGGTAGCGATCGATAACGACTACCGCATCTGGCGGGCGTTCAACAACCAATATTGGCCGGCGCACTATTTTATTGATGCCTTTGGCCATATCCGCTACACGCATTTTGGCGAAGGTGATGATGACCAATCGGAGCGGGTGATCCAGGCGCTGTTGCGTCAGGCGGGGGCGAAAAACGTCACTGATAGCATCAGCCAGGTCTCGGCTACGGGGGTAGAGCAGGCGGCCAGCGGCCAGTACGACATTTCGCCGGAAACCTATCTCGGCTATAGCCGGGCGGAAAATTTCGCCTCCGGCGAGGTGAGGGCGGACAGGGCGGCGGATTATGTCAAACCGGCTACGCTACCGCTCAATGCATGGGGACTGGCGGGGCGCTGGACCATCAACGATGAGCGTATCACGCTCAATAGCGAGCGCGGCAAGATTATCTATCGATTCCACGCCCGTGACCTGCATTTGGTCCTCGGGCCGAGTCAAGCGGGCAATCCCGTCCGCTTTAAAGTGCTGATTGACGGCCGTGCGCCGGGTGAGATGCACGGCGCCGATGTGGCTGCCGATGGCGGCGGCACGGTGACGGAACAGCGCTTGTATCAGCTGATTCGTCAGCCCGACGGCAGCGGTGAACACACCTTTAGTATTGAGTTTGACGAGGCGGGGGTGAACGCCTACGCCTTCACCTTTGGTTAGCGAGGAGATGATGATGAAAATAGCGACCGGCTCTGGTTTTTCCCGCCGGATCCTCAGCATCGGCGCGTCGGTTCTGGTTATCGCCGCACTGGGGTTCCACCCCGTCGCCTGGTCTGAAGCCGAACCCGCCGTTGCCATTCCGGCGCCATTGCAGGACGAAGCGCCGGGGACGGCGCAAAGGGAAACCGCCGTGTTTGCCGGCGGCTGTTTCTGGGGCGTGCAGGGCGTCTTCCAGCACGTCAAAGGGGTGATCAGCGCCACGTCCGGCTATACCGGCGGTAAGGCCCGCACCGCGTACTACGACAGCGTAAGTACCGGGCTGACCGGACACGCAGAATCGGTTCAAGTTACCTTTGACCCGCAACGGGTCACCTACGGCCAACTGCTGCATATATTCTTCTCCGTGGCGCACAACCCGACGGAGCTCAACCGTCAGGGCCCGGATTACGGCACGCAATACCGCTCGGCGTTATTTCCGCTGAGTGCTGCGCAGGGGAAAGTTGCAAAGGCGTATCTTGCCGAGCTCAACCAGAGCCACCGTTTTAGCGCACCGCTGGTGACAACGATAGAGGAAAATGCGACGTTCTATCCCGCGGAAAACGACCATCAGGACTTCCTGAATAACCACCCGGACTATCCCTACATCGTCATCAACGATCTGCCAAAGCTTCAGCAATTGAAAAAGTCGTTCCCGGCGCTGTGGAGCACCGCGCCGGTCTTGGTGAAAGGTTAAGCGTCACTTGCGCTGGCGCTTTTTCACCTTTCAAGACGGGTCGGCCCGCTGTTTTTCTGACTCAGTGCGGTAAGAGCAAACTCGAAACAGGCGCCCCCTTGCGGGGCATCCACCAGCGAGACAACGCTGTTATGCAGCAGCAACATACGTTGCACAATCATCAGCCCGAGCCCACCGGGACGGTAGCGTTGCTGACTGAGAACCGACGGACGAACGAATAAACTCTCTTTGAGCTCATCAGCAATCCCCGGCCCGCTGTCCTGGAGGCGCACTATTACCTCATCCTGCCGCGTCGAAAGGCGGATATCAATCTGGCCATTTTTTGGCGTATGGCGGACGGCGTTATCCAATAAATTGGTCAGGACCCGCTCGATCATGCCCAAATCGGCATAGACCAGCGGCAGACCCGGCTGCATGGCGGCCACCAGCCGCTGCTGGCGTGCCTCGGCGGTCAGGGCAAATTTCTCTAACACATCCTGAACCAGTTCACCCAGGGAGAATGCCTCTTTTTTGGGTTCGACCACCCCGTATTCCAACCGCGCCAGCTCGAACAGCTCTTGCGCCAGCCGGCTCACTTTTCGGCTCTGATGCACGGCGATATCCAAAAAGCGCTGGCGCTCCGCTTCGCTGAGGCTTAAGGATTTTACCGACAGCGTTTCCAGATAACCCTGCAACGACGTCAGCGGCGTGCGCAGATCGTGCGAGACATTTGCGATAAATTCCCGACGCAGCCGATCTTGGGTCTTCAGGCTTTGCCACTGTTGATCAATACGCTGAGCGAGGCTGACAAACGCCTGCTGGATCAGGGCTATCTCATCGCGCGGCGCATCGGCGGACGGGGTGCTTTGCGCCAGCGCCTGAATAGCCCCCATTCCCCCTTTATCTAAGGTGGCGATTTGCGCCGCCAGCTGGCGCATCGGTTTGGTGACCCAACGAAAGGCAAGGATCCCCGCCAGCGTGCCGAAGATGATGACCAGCACCATCGAGCGCAGGGTTATCCCTATCGCCGACAGATATTGCGCCTGGCTTGAGAGCATTGTGTAATGCTCGCCGAGCAGCACGATGTAGACGTAGCCTTTGACCCTATCGCCCATTTTCAGCGGCGCCACGCTAAAGACCTGGCGGGTCTTGGGATCGCGCGGGTTATCGCCATATACCGGCATCTGCGCGCCGGCGAGCAGCGCCTGAATCGGCCGTAGGTCAACGGTTTTTTGCTGAATTTTCCCTGCTGGCGCGGCGCTGCTGATGATGTTGCCCTGTTGATCCAACAGATAAACTTCCACGCTCGGATTCACCGACATCAACTGGCCAAACAGGGAATGGACCGAGGCTTGATTCAGCCCGTCCTCGCTCAGCAGCGGGTTATTGCTGGCAATCTGTGCGGCCAGATTGGCCGATAGGCGCTGTATAACGCCCTGGCTGTATTCATTGGCGGAGCGCACCTGCAAAAAACCGGAAATAAAGCAGCTGGCCAACAGCAGCGCGGTAAAGGCCAGCACCAGACGCCGGGAGAGAGTCATATTGTTCATGGCGGGCTTCTTATGTATTGTCAATTGCGGGAGCGAATTTATACCCCATGCCCCAGACGGTCAGCAGGCGTTCCGGCTCCGCCGGATTGCGTTCTATTTTGAGCCGCAGCCGATTAATGTGCGTGTTGACGGTATGCTCATAACCCTCATGCTGATAGCCCCAAACGTGATTGAGCAGGCTCAGGCGTGAAAACACTTTGCCGGGATGTTTGGCGAAAAAATAGAGGAGATCGAATTCGCGCGGCGTCAGCTCCACGGGCCGTTTATCCAGATGGACTTCGCGGGCGAGGGGGTCGATAACCAGACCGGAAAAACTCAGGGTACCCGCATCTATTTTCATATTGCGGATCATGGCTTCTTGACGGCGAAACAGCGCCTTAACGCGCGCCACCAATTCCAACATGGAAAAAGGCTTGGCCAGATAATCATCGGCCCCCAGCTCCAGCCCGAGTACGCGGTGCACTTCGCTGGCGCGGGCGCTGATAATAATGATTGGCGTATAGCGCGCCATATTGCGCGCCCGGCGGCATATTTCCAGCCCGTCCACCCCGGGCAGCATCAGGTCGAGAATCAGCGCGTCCCAGCCGCCTTGTTCCAGCAGGGCGACGCCCTGATGACCATCAGGCGCATGCGTAATGTCAAATCCTTCATCATGCAGATGCAGCGTAAGAAGATGAGCGATATCGCCATCATCTTCCACAATCAGGATTTTTTTTAACGTGTCCCCGGCCATGATGCCCCTCTGTTTTGCCTTCTGTCTGTTGCAGTTTACACAACCCCATCTACCGTCGTTGAGATATCACATATTGTTTAAGTTTACGCGAGGCTTTGGGGAACACGTATGCCGGACAATGACAGGGTTACAGTCAGTGTATTCACCCCCTCAAGGAGAACGCGATGAAAAAATTAATCATGCTGGCCCTGTCCGCCGCCTGTTCACTGGTCACTACGGGGTCGGTCTTTGCGGCAGACGCGACGACCCAGAACGCAGCCGCGGCTCAGACCCAGACCTGTGTGCAACACCAGGGTAATGGCAAGGATCCGAACTGCATGAAAAACGGGGACGCCCCGCAGTCCATGATGAAATCTGATAAGCATGACGGCACGATGATGATGAAACCGAACCAAGCTCAGCAGGGATCAATGATGATGAAAAAGAATGACATGAACCATGAGAACGCGGGTCAGTAACGGTTCGCTTATGTTGATGCTCGCTGGCAACACAGACCGCCGTGCGCGATGTCGCCAAGATGTCGCTCACGGGAAGCGTAGCGCCCGTGACTCGCCGGGCGCTACCCGCGCATTAATAAAGCGCGGCCAGACCCGGCGCGGGTCGGAGCACGAAACCCCTTTATCCCAGGTGTTGGTCCTGCCGCCCTTAACGGCGGAGGGCTTTAAACTGCCGCGTTGTCTCGGTCAGGGCAATTTCCGTCGGCAGGCGCTCCATGGAGCTGGCGCCGTAAAAACCATTCACCAGCGGGCAGTGGCGCAGGATATAGGCAGCATCTTCCGGCGTAGCGATAGGACCGCCGTGGCACAGGATAATGATATCGTCACGAACGGCTCTGGCGGCGGCGGCCCATTCGGTGATCATGGCGACACAATCGTTCAGGGTGGTCGCCGTTTCGGCGCCGATATTGCCGCCGGTGGTCAGGCCCATGTGCGGCACCAGGATATCCGCTCCGGCCTCGGTCATGGCGATAGCATCCTCTTTACTGAAGACATAAGGCGTGGTGAGTAATCCTTTCTGGTGCGCCAGCCGGATCATATCCACCTCCAGAGCATACCCCATCCCTGTCTCCTCCAGGTTTTGGCGAAATTTACCGTCAATCAGCCCCACCGTTGGAAAATTCTGCACACCGGCAAAGCCCTTGCGGGCCAGCTCATCCAAGAAGCTATCGAACTGACAGAACGGATCGGTGCCGTTGACGCCGGCCAGTACCGGCGTGGATTTGACCACCGGGATCACCTCTTTTGCCATCTCGAGAACTATCTCGTTGGCATTGCCGTAAGCCAGTAAACCGGCCAGCGAACCCCGTCCCGCCATGCGATAACGTCCCGAGTTATAAATCACAATAAGATCGATACCCCCGGCTTCTTCACATTTGGCCGACAATCCGGTCCCGGCGCCGCCGCCAATGATCGGTTCCTGGCGGCTCATCATTTGTCGGAAACGGGCAAGTAATTCTGTTCTACGGTTAGTTGTCATGGGCTGTTCCTGTGTTTAGAAGGCTATTCATTTCGCGGACGGCGGCAGCGGCAAACGGCGCGCTGTTAATATGGCAGTCAAGTTTTATCGCTCGGCGGGTCGCCGAGGGTTGGAAATGTTGCTCAAAACTGGCAATAAATGCCTGGTCGGCGGCGGGAGACCAGAACGCCTGACCTTCATCATCCAGCGCGGAGAAGCCGCGTAAAGGAATCAAAAAGCGGACGTCGCCCCGGCAGCGGTTGAGTTTTTCCGCTATCCAGCGTCCCATAATGGCGTTCTCTTCCGGCAGGGTGCGCATCAGCGTGACCTGCGCGTTGTGGGTGACTAACTGACGCCGGCGGTACTTTTCCGGCACTTTGTCGCGGGCGCCAAAGTTGACCATATCCAGCGCGCCGCACGAACCCACCCAGGGAATGGCATGGTGTGCTATCACATCCAGACGCTCGGGCGAACAGGCCAGAACGCCGCCAAATAACAGATCGCCAATCTCTGTCAGGGTGATATCCATAATCCCGTCCAGTAATCCCTGGCGGGCAAGGTTTTCCATGGCGTTGCCGCCGCTACCGGTAGCATGGAACACCAGGCTGTCATAGTTCTCGCCCAGCAGCGCGCTAATTTGCGAAACGGCGGGGGTCGTGACGCCAAACATGCTGAGCGCCAGGGCCGGTTTATCTTCCACGCTCTCTTGCGGCATAAATGTCATCGCGCCGGCTATTTGCGCCGCGGCATTGGTCAGTACCTTGCGTGAAATACGGTTAATGCCCGCGACATCGGTTACCGAGTAGAGCATGGCAATATCGCTGGCGCCGATATAGCCGGCGATATCGCCGGAGGCCATGGTAGACACCATCAATTTAGGGATGCCGATCGCCAGGTCTTGCATGGCCGGGGTAATAAGCGCTGTTCCGCCGGAGCCGCCTAAACCGAGCAGGGCGCCGACATCGTTACGGGTCGCCAGAAAATGGCGAAAAGCCAGGGACATCGCTGCTATCGCTTGACCGCGATCGCCGCAAAACACCGCTTCCGGCCCCTGGGGATGATAACGGGCTATATCCTGTGGCGTGAAGTCAATATCGCCGGGTGCCGTGTAGGGACGGGTGGACAGATCTACGGTCTGGGTGGGCACGCCGGCGTTGCGGATAATCTCGCTGACAAACTGTAATTCGCGACCTTTAGTATCCGCCGTCGTGGCGATCCAAGCCGCTTTCGTTGAAGGTCTCAGCGTCATGTGAGCACTCCTGTAGGGTAGTATTATGGGGCGGCATCTTGTCATGCTGCTGTCTTGTGCCGTTTTATCATTCGGCTTTTTGCTACAAGCGGCAAGCCGTCTAAGGCAATTTTGGTACATAAGTCCCAAAATTTTGGTACTTATGTCTTATTTTTTGTTGTCGGCTATTTTTTGCCTGTCGTAGCGGGTATTCTCTCCCTTCTGCGAGGGGCTGAGGGCGGTATGAGCGATAAAGTCATTTTTGTTTCGCGTAAGCAAATGAAAACCCGGGCATTGATGGTGGAGCAGGCGATGGCGCTATTTGCCCAGGGGCTAGAGCCGGGCGTCGCTGAAGTAGCGGAAAAGGCCGGGGTGTCCCGTTCGACAGCCTATCGTTATTTTCCCACCCAGAACGCGCTGGTCATGGCGATGGTTGAAGAGAGCCTGGGGCCGGTGATGAAGTGGCAACCGACGCAGAACAGCGCCGATGAACGGGTTCGCGCGCTGCTGGCGTTCGCCTGGCCACGGATTTTTATGCATGAAGGCGTGTTGCGTGCCGCATTAAAAGTTTCGCTGGAGCAGTGGGCCGAATCCCGCAAAGCGGGCGGTGCGGAGCAAATGTTCACCCGCGGCAACCGGCTGCGTTTATTAACCAAAGCGCTACAACCCTTGGCAGCCCGGTTGGCGCCGGAAAAAATGCAGCTGTTGTTAAACGCGCTGGCCGTGATATACGGTACCGAATCGCTCGTGGTGTTGAAAGATATCGGTCACTGCGCCGATGAGGACGTCATGGCGATCACCGAGTGGATGGCCATGGCGATGCTGGAGAAAGCGCTGCGGGACAGCCAGGTTGACGATTGACGCCGTCAACGCGGGGTGGACGCGGCAACCGTCCTCGACAGGCGGCGCGATAGTCGTTGGTTGACTAAGTAACGCCATTGACCGAATACAGGCCGGATGTCTGCTGACATGTGGTGACTTAATGACTCTTTTTAGGCTGACAACATCATGCCAGAGATGACCCTCCATCTGTTGAATGCGCAGCAGAAACTTACCGCGCATTATCAATGGATCACTACCTGCCTAACGGACACCTACGCCCAGGCCAACAGCGTCATGCCGCTGCCTTCTCTGGATGTTGTGGTGAAATCGGGAACCTTTGTCATCCCAGAAAAAGGGCACCATGGCTTTTGTCCCGAGTCCGGCGTTGTGTATATTACGGTTGATCTTGAAAACCCGGCATTCTGCAAAAACGACGGGCAATCACTTGAACGAATGTTTGCCCATGAACTCCACCATGCCGCGAGATGGGCCGGTCCCGGATACGGCGTGACGCTGGGTGAGGTCATTGTTTCAGAGGGGCTTGCCGGGCATTTCTCTCTTGAGCTTTTAGGGGGAAAGCCTGAGCTCTGGGAAAGCCTCAGCGCGGACGCAGTACAACCCTACCTTAAACAACTCCATGAAGACTGGGATCGCACGGATTACGACCACCATGCTTGGTTTTACGGCACCCGTCATTTGCCAAGGTGGTTGGGATACACTGCAGGCTTTAATCTGGTTTCCCGTTACCTGCTGACGGCGCCGAAATTACGCGCCTCAACGCTTGCGAATGCCAACGCTGAGGCGTTCAGAGCTTTTGTCCAAATCGAATAAAGCCAGCGAGGTAGACCTAAGCTCAATCTGGATTGCGACGATAAGCGAAAAGTAAGGCGGTCTGGTTTTTGCTCATAGCTGCCTTTTAAGCCTTACCTTTGGGCTGCTTTGTGCCAAAAGCAGAAGTTAAAAAACCTGAAAGCAGCCCTCTGTCGGGAGACGTCAGTACGGTAAAAAGGCAGAATCGTATCATGCGCAAAAAGATCCACACTTAGAAGCCAAAGCGCATCTGGTTTCAATATGGCAATAAGCGGTGCAATAGGTTGTTACTGCTCATGCACCGCTTGAGGGGCGTTGCACTATACGGACTCACCAAAACCATCAGCAAAGGCGGATTTTAATTCATTCATAAAGGCCAGTTCATCCTGTCCATCACAAATTAAATCAATCATCGTGTTTCCCTTTACACCAGCCCCCAAGATGCTCATCATTCCTTTGATGGGAATCTCTTTGTTATTATTAACCAGTGTTAATGACGACTGGTATTTTTTGACAATCTTAGCCAGTGTCGCGGCTGGTCGGGCATGTAAGCCTGTACTGTTCATAACGCGTACTTTTTGTCTAATCATACCTTCTCCTTAAGAAACATTGCAAAGGCCGGGTGAAGTTTATTCATCATTTGGATCTTAGAATAAACATCATCTTCAACAGCCTGTTTTGCATTTGCCATGACGCGAGCCAGATTAGCCTCGTTGTTATTATTGACCCAGGCCTTACCGACGGTAGTGATAAAGGCTTTGCGCAAATCACTAGCAATATTAACCTTTGCAACTTTGTAATTAATAAAGCTGCGAAGAATATCCGCTTCAATACCAGAACCGCCGTGAATAACCAAGGGCACCGGACTGACAGATGCAATGCGTTGTAGTAGCGGGATATCTATGCGTGGGATATCTTCAAGACCGTGGACATTGCCAATTGATACAGCCAGCATGTCACACCCTGTTTCTTCAACAAAGCGCTGGACTTTCTCCGGTTCAGTTTTACAGTCTGCTTCACTGACATGATCATCTTCTTTACCCAGAATTGCGCCCAGTTCGGCTTCGACAGGCACGCCAAATAGTTTACAAAAATCGACAGCTTCTCGGGTAAACGCAATATTTTCTTCGAACGGGAGCGCCGCGCCATCAATCATTACTGAGGTAAATCCGGCTCTTACTGCCTGCTTAACGTCCTCCAGTGTTTTTCCGTGATCCAGATGCAGGCTTACAGGGACATCCATTTTATCGGCATGCCGCTTAACAATTTCATAAATATAATCGTAACCAGAAAGCTGCGCATTCGTTGGCGCAATCTGAATAAAATTAGGTAATCCCGAGCGTTCTATTGCATTGAGTATGGAAATTGTTGTCTCAAGGTTTGTTGTGTTAAATGCACCTGCAAGTACATGCTTTTCCTTGATGCAATTGAGCAGAACCCTACCATTGACTAAAGGCATATTAACTCCAGATATCTTAGTGAAAAGTTAAATAAATTATCGTAATGCTGAGTTGCTAAGGTTATTCGTTAAAAAACTCCTTCCTGCAGTAATTTAAATTGATAAAATGTCAGCCATTGCTGCTTGAATGTTTTCAATTTTGCCGACCGTATTGCGTCAGGAATATAACGTCTGGCAATAGACACTGTCGGAGGAACAATATTCGGGCAGGCTATCAACAATGCCCCTACGGAGACAGTTTCATCAAAAGCTATCGCCTCGACGGGGCATTGAAGGATGTCAGCCTTCAACTGGAGCCAGTATGGATTTTTCACCGCAGGACCTATTACTTTTACAGTGCTGCCTGCCGGAATGTTAAAGCACTCGTAGCAGTGGGCAAACTCCATCGCCAGACCGATAAAAACACTCTCAAGGAGAGACTCTGGCGGGAGTGAATCCATCAGACCAAAAAGCAGGCCTCGCGTGTGCCGATTTTTATTTGGCGAACCAGATCCCCGCAGATGAGGAATGAACACAGGAACATGTTCTGCAGACCAGGAAGGCTGGAGATAATGCTCCATTGCGTTTTCCAGGCCTGTGTTTATTTCGTCATCTGTCAAACGGAACGTTTTTTTCACCCATTCAAGCGCATAACCGCCCACAGGAAGTGATGCAAAAAGCGTGAAAAGTTCAGCATCGGAATAACAACCATTTGCCAGATTGTCCTTCCGCGACTGTTCACATAGCGTTGGCTGAGTATTGAGCAGCAAAATACCCTCAGTCGTCCCGGTAGAATTTAGCACTTCGCCTGGTTGCATCTGTAATGCACGGGCGCCAACCATATGATCGTGGCCTGCAAGCGTGACTTTTACGTTATGAGAGAATCCCAACTCTTGTTTGAGCGTTTCGGTCATCCACCCGCCTACTTCGCCAGGCTTTATTAATGGAGCCAACACCTCGAAGGGTATACCGAGGATCCTGGCAGCTTGACGAGACCACTTTCGGCGAGTAACGTCCAGACACAACGTTCTACTGGCCATCGATACCTCAGTCTTTTTCTCACCCGTCATACGCCACAGCAGGACTTCTGGCGCGTGCAACCAGCAGATATCTCTTCGATCATGCAATGCGTAGTTATCAAGCAACCATCTCATTTTGAATGCTGAATAATTGCTGTGAGGTGGAAGCCCCGTAATAGCGTACAACTCCCTTGCCTCAGACTCGCTTAACGACGAGAGATAAGCTTCACCACGACGATCATACCAGGCCAGCATAGGGGTAAGAATGACCCCTTCCTCGTCCACGAAGGCACCAGACTCACCGAAACTCGCAATACTGATATCTTTGACCGGATACGGTGAATACGTCACCAGTTCTGCCATTACCTGCCGTAGTGCCTGCCACAGCGCTTCGATATCGAAATCAATTCCGCCTTTTTCCGACGCCTTTATGGGCGTTGGAAATTTACGAACTTCCAGAACTGACGCGCCATGACAGGAATAACAGCTGACTTTGCAGTTAGTTGTGCCAATATCGATGACAAGCGCTGCGCGGTAATCAGGCATAGACAGTTCCTTTTGTCAGACGGAAAACACCGTAAATAATTAGTGCAACCACCGGGACCAGACCGATAGCGATGATATTTCCGTTGAATATTTCAAGAATCCAGAAGCGGAAAGGATTGCCACCATCAAGGAAGCTTGATACCTGACCGCTTGATCCCTCAGCCATTTTGAAATTGACATCATTAGCCATGCCGGTAATGAATGGCGCAATTTTAGTCGCGATCCACAGGTCTGCGATGATAACTGGAATAGCGGTTATCACAGCCCGGAAAATATTGCCACGACAGGCTAGTACAATCATTGAGGCCATAACAGCCAGATTCGCAAGGTCACCGAGCGGCAGAACTTTATTGCCTGGCAGAAGAAATGCAATAAAAACAGAGATTGGCGTCAGGATCAGCGCTGTGGAAATAATGGCAGGGTTACCGACTGCTACCGCAATATCCAGCCCGATAAAGAGATCATCACGACCTGGATATCTAGCATTCAGGTATTTCTTGATAGCTTCAGACAGAGGCAGCAAGCCTTCCATCAGAATTCGCACCATACGCGGCAGAATGAACATGACACCACCGATGCTGATCCCCAACAGCAGGATATGCTTAAAGTCATAACCGGCAATAATCCCCAGCAGTACGCCAAGAATGGTCCCAACCATCATGGGTTCACCAAAGATGCCTAGCTTTTTCTGCACGTTTTCCGGATCAATATGAATGCGGTTCAGTCCAGGGATCTTATCTATTATCTTGTCGAACAGCAGCCCAACCGGAAAGAAAACCACGGATGATAAAGTCGGAAGTGAGATGCTTTCCAGACCAAAGTACTTAGCCACTAATGGTGCTGACCAGTCCGCCAGTTTGAGTACCACGATCGCGGCGACAGAGGCGGCAGACAGTCCCAGCACAAAACTCCCCGTGCTGTAGTAAACCAGCGTTCCTGCCAGGGCAAAGTGCCAGTAGTTCCACATGTCTACATCGACAGTTCGTGTCTTGTTCAGAGCCAGCATAGCGACGTTAATCAGCATTGTCAGCGGAATAACAAAGGGAGCAATCGGCGAGCCCCAGGTAATCGCAGCCAATGGCGGCCAACCTAAATCGACGACAGGAAGACTGATGCCGGTTCGTTCAACCATTGCCTGTGCTGCCGGACCGACATTGCTGGTGAGAATGTCAAAGATGGCATAAATTCCGACGAAGCCAATTCCGACAATTAACGAAGAGCGAAGTGCTTTTGCTGGTTTTACTTTAAAGAACAATGCCAGGAAGAACAGAACCAGTGGCAATAAAACCGTTGGGCCAAACCCTAACACATATTGCACAACGGTATAGAGGGCGTGTGCTATATCATTCATATCCTACCTCTTATTCAGATGTGACCAGACCTCGCGTTAGCGTCTGGGATATTTATCTGAGTTATTAGTCTTTAATTCAGGCCTGACCCTTGAGAATAGAAACTATTTTTTCTAAAACTTTATCCTCACCGATTCCGGTAATGATTGGCAAGCCACTCACTACCGGGATATCCAGTTCATAAGGAACTTTAGTTGTGGATACAACTAAAGCTGCACCATCGGTATTATTGGGGAGTGAAGCTACATTAGTTTGTGAGTAATGAACGTTAAGTCCATTATCTTTACAATATTCCATTACCTTTTCTGCCACTGCCGTAGAAGTAGCAACCCCTGTTGCACAAACAAAGAGTATCATTTGACTCATAATTCACCTCTTTCAGATATACGTGTGTAAATCGACTGATAAATTTCATCATCATTCATGACCAATAACTGCTGCATAAAATCCGCATCCTGGATCACATCCATTATCCAGCCCAACACGTTGAGCTGCTTGTTGCTTTCACCTAAAGCAAGCATGAACACCACCCTGACAGGCACCGGTTCAGTCTCTCCGCCCATATCTTCAAAATTGACGGGCTGAGCCAGTATTCCAACACTGATTGCATTCTGACGAACATGTTTGTGATCAGTATGTGGGATAGCGACACCGACAGGGTCCACCGGCAGACCTGTTGGAAAATTTTGTTCTCGCTCAATAACGTGTTCAGCAAAATCAGACACGACCATACCATCGTTAATTAGTGGACTGGCAAGAGACTTAATAATGTCCTTCTGGCTGACCTCCTTAGGGAGGTGCCGCACATAATGGCGACGAAAGTTAATATCCTGCATAATACCCTCTTTGCTAGTTTGCATCCCGGCGCTGCAAAATGGTGCCAAGATAATATTTATTGCCTTTTAACCAGACGTTACCAAACTCAACGGGCAATCCTCTGGAGAAAAAAACCAGCTGTTCTAAATGCAGAACAGGAGCATCTTCACCAATATCAAGATAATGCCCTCGCTCATTGCCAATTAATCTGGCTGCGTAACGACTTTCAGAGAAACTTATTTTCTTTTCAGATAGCTTCTCTATTGTTGGAAAGAGATTTTCTTTGGTAAAATCGACATCAGCAATGCCGGGGCAGAGTTCAACATTAATACGATTTTCAATCAACATCACTTTTTCATCGCCAATAGAACGAAGGCGTTCAAGAAATAAAATATCCTGCCCCGGGTTAATTCCCAGTTTTTCAGCCACAAAGCGGTTGGCAGGTTCCAGCCTGGAAGTAATCACGCTGGTTGTGAAATTTATTTTCTGGCTTGCCAGGGCTTCAGCAAAAGAAAGCAAGCCTTCACCCAACGGATAAGCAACATTTTCCTTCTTCACGAAGGTTCCTTTGCCTTGAACTTGCACAAGGACGCCTTCCCTAACTAGCTGATCTACCGCTTTCTTAACGGTACCGCGACTTACTTCGAGCATATCCATGATTTGAAATTCTGAAGGTATGCGGTCATCCTCAACCAATTCGCCGCTATAAATGCTTTCCCTTATCCATTCCACAACCTGTTGGTAAAGAGGGATTTGAGAACTTTTAATCAATGCTTTCATGGTGCGCACCTGAACATTTAGAGTTGTCTATGGACAATCATGTACAACTTAGAGTTTATGATAGGGAATTTTGAGACTGGAGGTGTGGCAGGGGGTCACAATTTTGGTGTTTAAAACAGGATCACTTTTACATGATGCATGTCACAAAATGTGGGGAAAGGCGGTCAGTTTTGGCTATTGCCTTTCAGAGACAACATCAATTGCGGACTACGTCTGCAATTCGCTCAAAGCGGCCGTCAAAGACGCGGGTCATATGAGCCACTGCAGATAGCCCCTGTCAGTGGTTATGGTCTCTTAGGAAGACGGTCAGCACCTCCTTCGGGGGCACCGCACCACATTCAGATATCAGCCAGCCCACGGCGCCGCGATGGTAGATTCCATGAAAAAGCATAGGGTTTAGCATCTCCATGGCTGTCATTGCGCCATTGCCGCCGTCGACGAAATTGAACGTGATGGTTTCGCCCAGATCGGCCGAAGTCATGGCTTTCAGCTGCTGGATATACCCATTCGTAGCCTCGGCAATTTTAACGGCAAGCTCCGCGACAGAGGGTGTTTCTGGGGTATTTAAAGCGGTGTAACCATGCTGCCGGCCCGTCATGTTTGCCTTAAAAATCATGTCTACGACATAAATATGATTCATCAACCTCAGCATCAGGTGACGTTTTTCCGCCTACGCGGAACCATCGATCAGGTTGATCGTTTTAAGGGTCTCAGAATCAATCCAACGCTTGTACTTCAGCAGTGTAACGAGTGTGTCCTTGTCCATCAGGTGCTCCAGATTGGCCCGTACCGATAACTTAGCAATAACGCCGTTTTATTCGCGGCGTGGCGCTTTGAAAGCTTTTGTCGACATCGGCCGCATGCGCTTTTCACCCATTGCTAGCCACACTAAACAGCAAAAAGCCCGCCTCGGTAAGGAAGGCGGGCTTTCTCGAATTTGGCTCCTCTGACTGGACTCGAACCAGTGACATACGGATTAACAGTCCGCCGTTCTACCGACTGAACTACAGAGGAATTATGCAGTGCGCAGCATACTAATCGCCCGGGCCTGGGATGTCAAAACCCTTTTTCCCGCAGACCGGACGATTGCCGAAATGTTGCGCAAGTCGCTGAAAAAACACGCTTAGCCCTGCTGTTCTCCCCACGCGACGATGCCCGAGAGCATCGCGCGCAGCGTCTGTTGCAGCTGTGCCGCGCGCGTCGGGGCATAATCAAAGGGCGCGGTTTCCTCCATATAGTTGCATTGCGCCAGTTCGAGCTGTACCGCGTGTTGTTGCGCATGCGGCTGCCCGTAAGCGCGGGTGATGTAACCGCCCTTGAAGCGCCCGTTGAAGACGTAGCTGAACGGTTGCGCGACGCAGCAATTGCGCACCGCTTCCTCCAGCGAGGGCGCGCAGCTGGCGCCCTGATTGGTACCGATATTCAGGCTTGGCAGCGTGCCCTCAAACAGGCGCGGAATGCGCGAAGCAATGGAATGGGCGTCGAACAATAGGGCGTAACCGTGGCGCGCCTTGATGTCGCTCAACACCTCCTGCAGCCGCTGATGATAGGGGTGCCAAATGTCCGTTAGATAGCGCTGCCGCTCTTGCGCCGACGGCGTCTTCCCCGGCGCGAAGGTGGGGGTGCCGTCGAACAGCGTGTCGGGATACAGCCCGGTAGTGGCGGTGGTGTACAGCGGTGTGTCATCGGGCGGCCGGTTCAAATCGATGACCATACGCGAATAGGTGCCCTGAAGGATGTGCGCGCCCATCTGGCGGGCGAAATCATACAGCAGCGGGATGTGCCAGTCGGTATCGGGCAGGGGGCGGGCGGCATCGCTCAATCCGTCCTCCACCGCCGGCGTCAGGCGGGTGCCGGCATGGGGAATGCTCACCAGCAGCGGTAGCGAGCCGGGATGGTAGTCATAAGGTTCTGTTATGGTCATAACGCACGTCTCCGGAAAATGACGGATAAATCGCCCGGCGTCAACGACGCCGGCCGCGGTAAATTACCGTACAGGGAAGTTGTCCTCCCAGCCAGTAGGCCAGTTCGGCGGGAGCGGCCACCGGCCAATGTACGAAGTTCGCCCATTTGCCCACCGCCAGCGACCCCTGCTCAGGCGCGACGCCCAGGGCGTGGGCGGCGTGCAGCGTGACGCCGGCCAGCGCCTCTTCGGGGGTCAGATGAAACAGCGTGCAGCCCATATTCAGCATCAAACGCAGCGAGCAGGCCGGCGAGGTGCCGGGATTGCTGTCGCTGGCGAGCGCCATTTTAACCCCCTGTTGCCGGAAATGCGCTACCGGCGGCATTTGGCTCTCGCGCAGCAGGTAGCAGGCGCCGGGCAACAGGACCGCAACGGTACCCGCCGCCGCCATCGCCCGCGCGTCATCGGCGGTGGCATACTCCAGATGATCCGCCGACAGGGCGCCAAAGCGCGCCGCGAGGGTGCTGCCGCCCAGCGATGAGAGCTGCTCGGCATGCAGTTTTAGCGGCAAACCGAGGCGGGTGGCCGCCTCGAAGACCCGCGTGATTTGCGCCGGCGAGAACGCCAGATGCTCGCAAAACCCGTCCACCGCGTCCGCCAGGCCGGCGGCGGCCACCGCCGGTAGCCACTCCTCGCAAATCAGCGTGATGTAATCATCGGCGCGACCGTGATATTCCGGCGGCAGGGCGTGGGCGGCCAAGAAGCTGGTTTTGATGTCAATGGGATGGCGCTCGGCCAGACGGCGCGCAACGCGCAGCATTTTCATCTCGCTGTCCAGCGTTAGCCCATAGCCGGATTTAATTTCAATACAGGTGACTCCTTCGGCCATCAGCAGCGCCAGGCGCTGTTCGGCCGCGGCCAGCAAGTGATCTTCATCGGCGTCACGCGTTGCGCGCACCGTAGAGAGAATCCCCCCGCCGGCGGCGGCAATCTCGCTATAGCTGACGCCCGACAGCCGCTGTTCAAACTCCCGGCTGCGGTCGCCGCCGAAGACGAGATGGGTATGACAATCTATCAGGCCGGGCGTAATGATACCGCCGCCGACATCCTGATATTCCCGCGCGTCGTGCGGTCCTAACGCTTGGCGGGGGCCTAACCAGGCGATGCGTCCGTCGCGCACCGCGATGGCACCGTCGGGTATTGCGCTGTAGCGCCCCTCTTGCAGGGTCACCAGGGTGGCGCCCGTCCAAACACTGTCATACTGCACTGATACTGGCATTGCGCGAAATCTCCCGGTGAGGTTAGCGGTGAAACGTAACGGTTTAAACGGTAAAACTGCCGAACAGTTGGTAGCGAGAGCCGGGGTAGAGCAGGTGCGCCGAGGTTACCACCTGCCGTCCAGACCAGGTGCGGCGGTGGATGAGCAGACACGGCTCGTTATCGGTCAGGCCCAGCAGGCTACGCTGCGCGGCGTTCGGCGCCACCGCTTCAACCCGGTGCTCCCCGGCGGTGAGCGGTGCGACCTGCGTCAGGTAGATGTAGGGGGTGATGCGCGTGAAATCCTGCTGCAGGTAATCGGGCGCGGCGATGGGGTTCACGCAGCGATCTTCCAACTGCACCGCCACGTCGTTTTCGTAATGGACAATGAGCGAGTGGAACAGCCGCTGACCGGGGGGGATGCCTAGCGCCTGCGCTTCGTCGGCGGTGGCGGGGCGCGCCTGCAAGTTCACCAGCCGGCTGCTGTGGCGATGGCCGCGGGCGGCGATTTCGTCGGCGATGTTGCGCACCTCCAGCATCTCGGTTTGCGGTTTCATTTCGGCGACAAAGGTGCCCACCCCCTGCATACGCAGCAGATACCCTTCGCTGGTCAGTTCACGCAACGCGCGGTTGATGGTCATGCGGCTGACGCCGAGCTCCGCCACCATTTCGCTTTCGGACGGGATACGCTGATGGGGCGCCCAGGCGCCGGTGCGGATTTGCCGCACGATGGCCTGTTTGACGCGCTGATAGATAGGCGCCGGCGTATCACTCATCACGGCGGAGAGCTGTGCTGCGAACTGGGGTTCAGCCACGTTTAACCTCGACGTTAGACTTTTTGACGAAAACAGTTTACTGATCAATTCTGCGTATGTATATGTATAGACAAGTCGATAAGTATTTCGTGTGGATGGGCCGCGGCTCCCCGCATTTTTTTTGTTTAACCGGAATCTACCATGCCCGATTATTTCGCTCCCCGCGCCCTGCTGCCGCAGGGCTGGCGCCATAATGTCCTGTTGCAGGTTAACGATGAGGGCAATCTGCTTGCCGTAACGCCGGATGCGTCGCCCGGCGAGGCTGCTGTGCTGGCCGGTCCCGTGGTACCTGCGATGCCCAACCTGCACTCCCATGCGTTCCAACGCGCCATGGCGGGGCTGACGGAAGTGGTGGGGGATCCCCAGGACAGCTTCTGGACCTGGCGCGACGTTATGTACCGTATGGTGGCGACGCTTAGCCCCGATCAGGTCCACATTATCGCTCGCCAGCTGTATATCGAAATGCTCAAGGGCGGCTACAGTCAGGTGGCGGAGTTCCATTATCTGCATCAAGATCCCCAGGGTCGGGCATATCAACATCCGGGTGAAATGGCGCTACGGATAAGCCAGGCCGCGGCCGAGAGCGGTATCGGGTTAACGCTGTTGCCGGTGCTCTACAGCTATAGCGGGTTCGGCGCTCAACCGGCGCAGCCCGGACAGCGCCGGTTTATTCAACAGACCGAGGCTTACCTGCATCAGCACCAGCTGTTGGCACAGCATCTCGCCGGCCAGCGCCACCAGCGTCTCGGCGTCTGTTTCCATTCGCTGCGCGCGGTGGACGAAGCGCAGATGAGCACGGTGCTGGCGCAGACCGACCCTACGTTGCCGGTTCATATCCATGTAGCGGAGCAGTTAAAGGAAGTTAATGACTGTCTGGCCTGGTCGGGACAACGGCCCGTGCGCTGGCTGTTGGATCATGCCCCGGTGGACGCGCGCTGGTGCCTTATCCACGCCACCCATCTGGATGACGACGAGATCACGGCGCTGGCGCGCAGCGGGGCGGTGGCCGGTCTGTGTCCCACGACCGAGGCCAACCTGGGCGACGGTATCTTCCCGGCGACCGACTATTTGCCGCTCGGCGGACGTTGGGGTATCGGCTCCGATAGCCATGTTTCGCTAGACGTGGTTGAGGAGCTACGCTGGCTGGAGTATGGCCAGCGGCTGCGGGATCGCCGCCGTAACCGGCTGGCGACTGCCCAGGACGCGGCGGTCGGCGACGCGCTGTATGCCGGTGCGCTGGCGGGCGGTGCGGCGGCGTGCGGGATCGCCGCCGGGCAATTGACCGCGGGCTACCGCGCCGATTGGCTGGTGCTGGATGCGCGGGATCCCTATCTGCAATCGGCCCCGGACGAGACGGTGATCAACCGCTGGCTGTTTGCCGGCGGACGCCAGCAGATCCGCGATGTTTTCGTCGCCGGACGCCACGTCATTCAAGATGGGCATCATGCGCTGGAGCACGCCAGCGCCGCCGCCTTCGCCGCGGTACTACAGGATCTGCAACAGGTGGCGCGATGAGCGGCGCTCGGCCGTTCAGCCTGGCGGCGCTGCCGGTAACGCCGTGGCGTAACGGCGGCGGCGTGACCCGCGAGATCGCCAGCGTGCCGCGGGTGGCGGACGGCGGCGACTTCGCCTGGCGCGCCAGCATCGCGACCATCGATAGGGATGGCGGTTTTTCGCCGTTTCCCGGCGTTGACAGAAGCATTACGCTTATCAGCGGCGACGGCGTGATTTTGGACAACGGCCAGGGGGTGCGGCATGCGCTGGTGCAACAGGCCGAGCCCTACGCGTTTTCCGGTGATGACGCCATCCAGGCAACGCTCGCCGGCGGGGCGAGCCAGGATTTTAATATCATGACCCGCCGCGGCGAATGGCAGGCGCAGGTGCAAGCGATTTCCGCCGCTCAGACGTTGCCGGCCGGGCAAAGCGGCGTGCTGTATATCCTGTCCGGCGATTGGCAATTGACGGATGGCGCGTCGGACGCGCCGCCGCTGAGGCTCGGGCCGTCACAGGGAGTCTGGTGGCACCTTTGCGCCAGCGCTTGGCGGCTTACGCTTGCGACGCCACAAGGGCTGGCGCTCTGGGCGCATATTGGACCCTTTGGCCGTCCTTGAGGTTAACTGCACAATCCGGGGGCGAGACGCGCCATGATGGCGCAAGGCTTGCCCCGGTGGCGGCCATTTTTTCTGCGGCGGTAAATGCCGCTGCGCGGCCGCAGGGCGCCTGAACAGGGGCTACTGGCGGAATCGTTACACGCGCGGCCTTGCTGGCGCGGAGCGTGATGGGGTACCTGTTAAGACCAGAAGCGGTTTGGCACAAGCTTTGCTTGGTTAATCTTGTATAGACACGTCATTGCGAGACAGGCGTGGTTCGCCGGCGCCTATGGCCACCGCTCGCCCGCGCGGTCCGGCGCAGGTCTCGCTGGGCGCACATTCGCGAAAACGATGCGCGCTCGCTGACCTAGGCGATAGTAACGTTGCGATCCGCGGCAAAACGCCGCGGGCTAACCGGTGCAGGCGCGTCGCCCGCCGGTCGGCGTCACCCATTATGTCAGCGCGGCTTAGGCACGCGCTTTTGTTGACCTTTACTTGTATAGACAGGAATAGATTATGCCATCTGCAACGTCTGCTTTACGCCCTTACTGCCTGGTGCCGGGGGAGGTGGATCTGCCGGCGCTGCGCGCAATTTACCAAGGTGAAGTTGAACTATCCCTGGATGAGCGCGCGTGGGACGCCATCAGAAACGCCCAGCATACCGTCGGCCGTATTCTTGACAGCGGCGCGGTGGTCTACGGAATCAATACCGGCTTTGGCAAGTTGGCGCAGACCCGTATCCCCGCCGATCGTCTGGCCGAATTGCAGCGCAACCTGGTGCTGTCCCACAGTGTCGGTATCGGCGACTGGCTGGCGGACGCCGTCGTGCGCCTGGTGATGGCCGGTAAAATCATTAGCCTGGCGCGCGGTCATTCCGGTATTCGCCCAGAGGTAGTGCAGGCGCTATTGGCGTTGTATAACGCCGGGGTAATGCCCTGTATACCGGAGAAAGGTTCGGTCGGCGCCTCCGGCGATTTGGCGCCGCTGGCCCATCTGTCGCTGATGCTTCTCGGCGAGGGGCAGGTGCGGGTGGACGGCAAACTGATGGCGGCGACCGACGGGCTGACGCTGGCGGGCCTGGCGCCTGTCGAGCTGGCGCCGAAAGAGGGGCTGGCGCTGCTCAACGGTACCCAGGTTTCCACCGCGCTGGCGCTGGCCGGCCTGTTTGAGGCGGAGCGGGCTTTCGCCGCCGGGCTGGTGTCCGGCGCGCTGTCGCTGGAAGCGATCAAAGGCTCGGTGAAACCTTTCGATGCGCGCATTCATCAGGCCCGCGGACAGCAGGGGCAAATAGCCGTGGCGGCGGCGGTCAGCGCACTGCTCGACGGCAGCGAGATCGTGGTGTCCCACGCCAATTGCGGCCGGGTGCAAGATCCCTATTCTATCCGCTGCGTGCCGCAGGTGATGGGGGCATGCCTCGACAATCTGCATTATGCCGCACGCACATTAACGATCGAAGCCAATGCGGCCTCCGATAATCCGCTGGTGTTTACCGACACCGGCGATGTTATCTCCGGCGGCAACTTCCACGCCGAGCCGGTGGCGTTTGCCGCCGACATCATTGCCCTGGCGGTGGCGGAAATAGGCGCTATTTCTGAACGTCGGCTGGCGCTGCTGCTCGATACCGGACTTTCGGGCCTGCCGCCGTTTCTGGTGCGCGACGGCGGCGTGAACTCCGGTTTCATGATAGCGCAGGTCACCGCCGCGGCGCTGGCCTCGGAAAATAAATCCCTGGCGCATCCGGGCAGCGTGGACAGTTTGCCCACCTCGGCCAATCAGGAAGACCACGTCTCCATGGCCACCTATGCCGCCCGCCGTTTAGGCGACATGTGCTTTAATACCGCCGTGGTGGTGGGCATCGAAGCCATGGCGGCCGCCCAGGGGATCGATTTTAACCGGCCGCTGCAAAGCTCCGCGCTGATGGAGTCACAGCTTGCGGCCATTCGTCAGCGGGTGGCGTTTCTTGAACGCGACCGCCTCATGGCGCCGGATATCGCGGCAATGCGGGACTGGGTGGCTGAACAGCCCTGGCCGCAGGCGGTGTTGGCAATTCTGCCCAGTTATGCGCCCCTCTAACTTATAAGGACTCCCGATGAACAACGATTTTAGCCGCGCGACTTCGCGTCCCGTCAAAGCGCCGCAGGGCAGCACGCTGCATTGCAAAAACTGGCTGATTGAAGCGCCGTACCGCATGATTCAAAACAACCTCGATCCCGATGTGGCCGAGCGGCCGGAAGATTTGGTCGTTTATGGCGGCATCGGCAAAGCGGCGCGCAACTGGCCGTGCTTTGAAGCGATTTTGGCCAGCCTGCGCGACTTGAACGAAGACGAAACGCTGTTGGTGCAGTCCGGCAAACCGGTTGGGGTATTCCGTACGCATACCGATGCGCCGCGCGTGCTGATAGCCAACTCTAATCTGGTGCCCCATTGGGCCAACTGGGAGAAATTCCATGAACTGGATCGCGCCGGACTGATGATGTACGGCCAGATGACCGCCGGATCGTGGATTTATATCGGCGCGCAGGGCATCGTGCAGGGAACCTATGAAACCTTCGCCGAAGCCGGCCGCCAGCATTATAACAGCGACTTAAGCGGTAAATGGATCCTCACCGCCGGTCTGGGCGGCATGGGCGGCGCGCAGCCGCTGGCCGGGGTACTGGCCGGCGCCAGCGTTCTGGCGATTGAGTGCCAAGAGTCGCGCATCGATTTTCGCCTGCGCACCCGCTACCTCGACCGCAAGGCGTACAGCATAGACGAGGCGCTGGCGCTGATTGAACAGGCCTGCCGCGATAAACAGCCGATCTCCGTAGGGCTGCTGGGCAATGCCGCCGAGATCATGCCGGAACTGGCGCGCCGCGCCGCCGAGGGCGGACCGCGGCCGCACATCGTTACCGACCAGACATCGGCGCACGATCCGCTAAATGGTTATCTGCCCGCCGGCTGGAGTCTGGAACAATGGCAGGCGACGCGCCAGTCCGATCCCGAGGCGGTAATTCGCGCGGCCCGTGGTTCGATGGCGCAGCATGTGAAAGCAATGCTGGCGTTTCATGCCCTGGGCGTGCCCACCGTAGATTACGGCAACAATATCCGTCAGGTGGCGCTGGAAGAAGGGGTGAGCAACGCCTTCGATTTCCCGGGCTTTGTACCCGCCTACATTCGTCCGCTGTTCTGCGAGGGGAAAGGGCCGTTCCGCTGGGTGGCGTTGTCCGGTGATCCGGAAGATATTTATAAAACCGATGCCAAGCTAAAAGAGCTGTTCCCCAACAACGCGCTGTTGCATAACTGGTTGGACATGGCCCGCGAGCGTATCGCTTTCCAGGGGCTGCCGGCCCGGATTTGCTGGCTGGGGCTGGGCGAAAGGCACCTGGCAGGTCTGGCGTTCAATGAAATGGTGCGCAATGGCGAACTCAAGGCGCCGGTCGTCATCGGCCGCGATCACCTTGACTGCGGCTCGGTCGCCTCGCCCAACCGCGAAACCGAAGCCATGCGCGACGGTACCGACGCCGTATCCGACTGGCCGCTGCTCAATGCCTTATTAAGCACCGCCGGCGGCGCGACCTGGGTCAGTCTGCATCACGGCGGCGGCGTGGGCATGGGTTTCTCGCAGCACGCGGGTATGGTGATCGTTTGCGACGGTAGCCACAGCGCCGACGAACGGCTGGCGCGCGTGCTGTGGAACGATCCGGCAACCGGCGTCATGCGTCACGCCGATGCCGGCTATCCCGATGCCATCGCGGTGGCCAAGCGTCATGGGCTGAAACTGCCGATGCTGCCGTGACGCTCGCTGCCTGACGCTCGGCCCTTAGGTGTCAGGCTTGGCGCTTGGCGCCAATGGCAGGGTGTACCCGGCCCGCGAGCGCCGTTTGGCGCCAATGGCATGGATAAACCGACCGGCTAGCGCCTTAGGGCGACGGCGGCATCCATAACCCGGCCGCGCCGATTGGCAGGCGCGGCCGGCGTCGGGCGACAAACCGGCGTGCGGTTCAAGGCGTTGGGCGATCGTTCAGGCGCGCGACGCCCGCCACGGAACACACAATCAACGCCGCGCCGGCAAAGATGCGCGGCGTGGGCTCTTCGTTAAACAACAGCCAGGCAAAAATAATGGCATACACCGGCTCGAGGGCGAAAATCATCGCCGCCGTCCGGCCTCTGACGTAACGCAGGCTGTTGACCAGTAAACCGTGGGCGACACCGGTGCACACCACGCCCAACAGCAACAGATAACCCCAGTCGGTCGGGCTGGCCGCCGGTAGCGCGCGCCAGGCGGCGGGTAGCGTCAAAAGGGCGATGACCCCATTCTGGCACAGCGCCGCCTGTAGCGGCGGCACATGGCGGACCGATAATCGGTTGCACAGCAGCAGCAGCGCCAACAGCGCGCCGGAAACAATACCCCAAACGAACCCGACGGTCGCGGCCTGGCGAAGAGCAAAAGCGGGGCAGACCAGTATTAATCCCAAGCAAATCAGCAGGATCAACGCGCCCTCCGGCCAGCGGATCCGCTCGCGAAACGCCAGGCTTTCAAACAGAGCGGTAAAGGCGGGAAAGCTGGCGAAGCCGAGCGTCGCCAGAGCGACACCCGCCTGCTTGACCGCCATAAAAAAGGTCACCCAGTGCGCGGTCAACAGCCCGCCGCCCAAGATCAACAGCCACAGCTGGCGCCAGGTCAGGGGCTGCCAGCGGGCGTTGTTAACGGTGCACATCAGCAAGCCGAGGGCCAACAGCGCAAACAGACCGCGGCCGAAAACCAGGGTGACCGGCGCAAGGGAAATCAACTTACCCAATATCGCCGACATGCCGAAAAATACCGCCGCCACGTTTAGCGCCCACAGCGCTGTGCGTTGCGTCCATTCCATTACGCCGCTCCCCTTGTTTGTCATGATCCCTCCGGCGCGCGGGCGGCGATAGGGGGAACCGGTCAAATAATCAGTGTGCCAGCGTCAAGGGGGACAGGTAAACGATTTCTGCCGGCAATTCGCCGCACGGCGATAATTTTCACCCAATGGCGCCGCCCACGCTGCTATGCTAACTAGACGACATTTTGACACGCCGGCCGTGCCGGCCGATGCGCTGAGTTTTTCCCCGGACCAGGAGCCGCGATGAACGCTATCGATGCCGCGTCACCTTATCAGAAAATCGATGCCGCCCACTGGGCGCGCGTGTTCTTGGTGGGCGATCTGCACGGCTGTTATGACATGCTGATGACGAAGCTTGAGCGCCAGCGTTTTGACCAGAAGCGAGACTTATTGATTGCGCTAGGGGATCTTATCGACCGCGGCCCGCAGAGTGAAGCGTGTTTGCCCCTGCTGGAAAACCCCTGGTTTCGTTCCGTACGCGGGAATCACGAGCAAATGGCGATCGATGCCCTGCGCACCGGTGACGATCGGCTGTGGCTGGCTAACGGCGGGCGGTGGTTTTATCAACTGACGGGCGCCGACAGGCAGCGGGCACGGCAGGGGATCGACACCTGCGCGCGCCTGCCGCTGGTTATTGACCTGACCTGCGGTCAGCGCCGTATGGTGATAGCCCATGCGGATTATCCGCTGGACCACTATGTCTTTGGGCAAGACATTGACGGCGAGGCGGTGCTGTGGAGCCGCAAGCGTATCGGCCGTCACCAGCAGGGACGAGGCAAAGCCATTACCGGCGCCAGCCATTTCTTTTTTGGCCATACGCCGGTAAGCCGGGTGCGGCATTATTATAATCAGTATTATATTGATACCGGCGCTGTCTTCGGCGGAACGTTGACGCTGATTGAACTCACCTCACTGCCGTTTTAGGTCCCGAGCTGCGGGCGGCGCCAGCTCCGGCCGCGCAAACCGGCGATTGGCCAATACGGGCAGCGCCTGCCGGGCCTGCTGCACGCGGGCGGGATCGAGATGGGCGAAAATCAGCGCCGGTGTTTCCGCCGCTTTGGCGATCGCGACCCCGAGCGGATCCACCACCAAGCTCTGACCGATGTTGCGCGGTCCGCATTCCCCCACCGCCACCAGATAGCAGGTGTTGTCCAGCGCGCGGGCGGTCACCAGCACCTCCCAGTGCCGCTCCTTCAGCGGCCCTCTCACCCAGGCGGAAGGCAGGACCAGAACGTCGGCGCCGTCCAGCGCCAGGCGGCCTGCCAGTTCTGGAAAGCGGATATCGTAGCAGGTCATCAGACCCACCGTCATACCCGCCACCGCGAAAAGCGGGGGCACCGTGTCGCCCGCCTGAATGTTGCGTGACTCCTGCATGGCGAAGGCGTCATACAGATGCAGTTTGTGATAGCGCGCGACGATGGCGCCGTCGCGCAGCGCGATCACGACATTGCTGGCTTTCCCCGCCGGCGCGGGAACGTGGAGACCCAGTATGGTTGTCATCGCAAAGGCGCGGCTGGCGGTCAACAGGGCGCTGACAAACGGACCGTCCAGCGGCTGGGCGACTTTTACCGATAACGTGGGATCGGCACTGTCCTGCGCCATCACCGCTTCCGGCAACACCAATAAATCCGCGCCGCCGGCCTGCGCCTGTTGCATCAAGTCAATGCAGGTGCGCAGATTGGCCTGCCATTCACGGGCCACGCTAAACTGGCCTAAAGCAACTTTCATCTTACCCCTCCTGCCGACGCGGCGGTTATGCGTCCGCCACAAAGGTTGGCATTGCCTGAACAACGCCGTTGACGTCAACGACGCGCACGCCCGCTGCAAAAATGGCGACGTTGGGCTTGCGCCGTTAGTTTATCGACCATCGCCGATGTGCTGTCAAGAGCCCCTCACGTGCGCCACTGTGCATCGCCGTGCTCAACCTACGGCCGGCACATTCCTTGTGTTTGTCTATACTTAACATGCTTTCATGTTTCATGAGCACGGTGCGTGATGCCGTTCGACCTAGTGCGAAGAGAAGGATGCCGTATGTTTTCCAGAAAAAAAGCCACGTCACAGGCGGAAAAAGTCCGCGAAACGGCCCAACAGTTAGCCGACGATACCTGTAGCGGCCTGCATGAGGTCGCGGGGCGATCGTGCGGCTGGATAAAAGCCAATCCGTGGGCCGCGGTCGGAGCTGCGGCCCTGGTGGGATTGCTGGCGGGTGTTTTGTTAACCGGTAACAAAGGAGAGTAAACGATGGGTATTCTATCCTGGATTATTTTTGGGCTGATTGCGGGGATTATTGCGAAATGGATCATGCCCGGTCGCGACGGCGGCGGTTTTATCATCACCATTGTGCTGGGGATCATCGGTGCGGTGGTCGGCGGCTGGATCAGTACCTTCTTCGGCTACGGCCGGGTGGACGGGTTTAACTTCGGCAGCTTCGTGGTGGCGGTGATTGGCGCCATCGTCGTGCTGTGGATTTACCGCTTGGTACGACGCTAACGGTGTCCCCGGCGGTGCTGGCGGGGTACGCCACCGCCGGCGAGAAAAAAACCTTGGCCCGCGCTCTCAACGCGCCACCGCCGGCGAAAATGCCTCTTTTTGATGCGCGCTCCCGGCGCGTCGGGGCCGGTCTCTCTTATCCGTCCACGGCCTGGGGCCGTTATTCTAAATCTACCAACGGCGGGGGCAACGGCTGGCGCAACAGCGCCGGATAATGCCGGGCGATACAGCGCAGCAGGGTCAAAAACGCCGGTTGAATCCCGTCTTCATCGACGCAGGCGTAACCCAGCAGCAGACCGCGCCGCCGGCGCGCACGCAGATAGTAACTCGACAAGGGCCGCACGTGTATTCCTTGTCTGGCGGCCTCTTCCGCCAGCCGTACATCATCGGTGTTGGCCGTTAGCGCAAGGATCAAATGCAGGCCGGCGTTGCTGTCCGGCGCCAGCGCCTCGGGGCCGAGCCAGTGCAGCACCAATTGGGTCAGCAGCGTGCGTCGCTTGCCATACAGCAGCCGCATGCGGCGGATATGCGAAGCATAATGCCCCTCGCGGATAAATGCCGCCAGCGTTTGCTGGGTCTGCCAATGGCCGCCGCGGTAAAGTTCCGCATGGGCGCGGCTCACCGACGCCGCCAGCGACTGCGGTAGCACCATATAACTGATGCGCAGGCCGGGATAAAGCGTCTTGCTAAAGGTGCCGATATAAATCACCGGCGCCTGCGGCGTCAGGCTTTGCAGCGCCGGGATGGGATTGCCGGAAAAGCGGAATTCGGAATCGTAATCATCCTCTACCACCCAACTGCCTTGCTCCTGCGCCAACGCCAGCAGCCGCTGGCGCCTGGCCAAACTCATCACCGCTCCGGTGGGGTATTGATGTGACGGTGTCACGAAAATCAATTTTGGTGCGCGCATCGTCTTTCTCAACGGCGGCGGATTCAGGCCGGCATCGTCCACCGTGACCGGCGTTAGGATTACGCCGTTCACCGCCAGCACATTGCGGATCCCCCAATAGCTCGGCTCTTCCACCCACACGCGATCGCCGGGATTGCACAGCATTTTCGCCAATAAATCAATTGCCTGGTGCGTGCCTTCCGTAATCACAATTTGCTCGGGATCGCAGATAACCGAACGGGCAATGCGCAGATAATCTACCAGCGCCTGGCGCAGCGCCGGGCTGCCGCCGAGAGGAGAATAGGTCAATGCATGCGGCGCGATACGTTTTATCACCCGCGCTTGAATTCGTCGCCACACGGCGTGGGGAAACCCGGCGACGTCCGGTACACCGGGCATAAATGCGCCCCACTGATGGGGTGAGGCGCCCGCGCTGTGCAGCAGCGCCGTACCGCGCGCCGACAACGCCAGCGCGCGCTGCTGCGCGGCGGTGGGGGGTGGCGGCTTCACGGTGGTCATCGCGCCGTCGGGCAGATGCGCCGTGACGAACGTTCCGCTGCCCGCGCGGGTAGAGATATAGCCCTCCGCCTGGAGCTGATCATAGGCGGTGCTGACGGTATTGCGCGATATCGCCAATTGCTGCGCCAGATCGCGGGTGGCCGGTAGTCGGCTGCCCGCGCGCAGTACCCCCTCCAGTATCCCCTGACGAATGGCGCGATACAGCCGGCGATTCAGCGTACCGTCGCTAATGGCCGCAAGTTGCCCTTGCAGCATGTCGGTTAATAATGATCGCAATTGGCACCTTTAAGTTTTTAAAACTGGCACTGGATTATAGGGCCACAAAAGGCATTAATAGCAAGAACAAAGTCCTCCTGCGGGGCTATCGCGGCGTCCGCGCTCCCAATCTATGGTTATGAGGTACCTATGAGCAATAGTGAATTGAATCAGCGTCGTTTGGCGGCCACCCCACGCGGCGTGGGCGTCATGTGTGATTTCTTTGCCGAGCGGGCGGAAAACGCCACGCTATGGGACAGCGAAGGGCGAGAATTTACCGATTTCGCCGCCGGTATTGCGGTACTGAATACCGGCCATCGCCATCCCAAGGTCATCGCCGCCGTAGAACAACAATTGGCGCGCTTTACCCATACCTCGTATCAGGTGGTCCCTTACGCCAGTTTTGTCACCCTGGCGGAAAAAATCAATGCCGTCGCGCCGGTGGCGGGGCCGGTCAAAAGTACCTTCTTCAGCACCGGGGCGGAGGCGCTGGAAAATGCGGTGAAGATCGCCCGCGCCTTTACCGGCCGGCCGGGGGTGATTACCTTTGGCGGCGGCTTTCACGGCCGCACGCTGCTGACGCTGGCGCTGACCGGCAAAGTCGCGCCCTACAAGCTGGGTTTTGGGCCGCTGCCGGGGCAAATTTTTCACGCCCAATATCCCAACGCGCTGCACGATGTTTCGGTGGCGCAGTCCCTCGCCAGCATCGAGCGTCTGTTTCGTACCGATATCGCCGCGGATCAGGTGGCGGCGATTTTGTTTGAGCCGGTACAGGGTGAGGGCGGATTCAACATCGCGCCGCCGGAATTTCTGCTCGGGCTGCGTGCGTTGTGCGATCGGCACGGTATTCTGATGATTGCCGACGAAGTGCAGTCCGGCTTTGGCCGCACCGGCAAACTGTTCGCCATGGACCATTGCCCGTCGGTGAAAGCGGATATCGTGACGATGGCGAAAAGCCTGGGCGGCGGCCTGCCGATCTCCGGCGTGGCCGGGCGCGCCGAGGTGATGGACGCGCCGGCGCCCGGCGGATTGGGCGGCACCTATGCCGGCAATCCCTTGGCGGTGGCGGCGGCGCTGGCGGTGCTGGACGTGATTGACGAAGAGCAGCTTTGCGCGCGCGCGGCGCGGTTGGGTGACCAATTGCAGGACACGCTGCGGGAGATGAAGCGCGACTGTCCGGCCATCGCCGACGTGCGCGGGCTCGGCTCGATGGTGGCGGTGGAGTTTCGCGATCCCGTCAGCGGCGAGCCTGATGCCGCCTTCGCGCAGCGTATCCAGCAGCAGGCGCTGGCGCAGCGGCTGCTGCTGCTGACCTGCGGCGTGGACGGCAACGTGATCCGCTTTTTGTATCCGCTGACCATTCCCGAGACGCAATTCAATGCGGCGCTGGCGCTGTTGTGTACGCTGCTGAAATCGCCTTCACTTTAAGCAAGGATCCCGACGTGATACCACTCAATGACCCGCAATTATTTCGTGAACAATGTCTTATCGACGGTACCTGGTGCGATGGCGACCAGGGGGGGCGAGAAACGGTAGTGAATCCGGCTACCGGCGAACCGCTGGCCGCGGTAGCGCAAATGAGCGCCGCTCAGACCCAGACCGCTATTGACGCCGCCGAGCGAGCGCTGCCCGGCTGGCGCGCGCTGACCGGCCAGCAGCGCGCCGCGCGCTTGCAGGCCTGGGCAGATTTGATTGACGCCGCGCGTGAGGATCTGGCGCAGCTGCTGACCGCCGAGCAGGGCAAACCGCTGGCGGAAGCGCGCGGTGAGATAGGCTATGCCAACAGTTTTATCCGTTGGTTCGCCGAAGAGGCCAAACGGGTGGAAGGGAGCGTGCTGGCCTCGCCGCAGCCGGGACAGCGGATGTTAGTGCTTAAACAGGCCATTGGGGTCACCGCCGCTATCACGCCGTGGAATTTCCCGGCGGCGATGATTACCCGCAAAGTAGCGCCGGCGCTGGCCGCCGGCTGCACCATGATAGTCAAACCGGCCGAACAGACGCCGCTCACCGCGCTGGCGCTGGCGGTGCTGGCGACACGCGCCGGTATTCCCCGCGGCGTATTGCAGGTGGTGGCCGGCCCGGCGGTGCAGGTGGGGAAAGTGCTGTGCGACAGCCCGGTGGTGCGTAAACTCAGCTTTACCGGCTCGACGGAAGTGGGGCGGCTACTAATGGCGCAATGCGCGCCGACGGTGAAAAAACTGTCGCTGGAGCTGGGCGGCAATGCGCCGGTGCTGGTCTTCGACGACGCCGATGTGGATCAGGCGGTGGCGGGGATCATGGCCGCCAAGTTCCGCAATAGCGGGCAGACCTGCGTGTGCGCGAACCGTATTTATGTACAGCGGGGAATTTATCCGGCGTTGGTGGAAAAACTGCAGGCCCGCGTGCAGGAACTCAACGTAGGGCCGGGGACCGCGCCTGATGTGACCCAGGGACCGCTTATTGATGCCTCGGCGGTGGCCAAAGTGCGCGAGCATATCGCCGATGCGCTTGCTCAAGGGGCCACGTTGCTCGCCGGCGGCAAATCCCATGCCTTGGGCGGAAGCTTCTTTGAGCCGACCCTTATCGGCGATGTTAGCGCAACGATGCGTTTCGCGCGCGAAGAAACCTTTGGTCCCGTGGCGCCGCTGTTTCCGTTCAGCGATGAAGCGGAGGCTATCCGAATGGCTAACGATACCGAGTTCGGTCTGGCGGCGTACGTCTTTACCCGCGACGCCGGCCGGCAGTGGCGGGTGCCCGAGGCGCTGGAATACGGTATGGTGGGTGTGAATACCGGCTTGATTTCCAATGAGGTCGCGCCGTTCGGCGGCGTGAAACAATCGGGCCTCGGGCGGGAGGGATCGCGCTTTGGTATCGAGGAGTACCTGGAAATGAAATACTTATGCGTGGCCGTGGATCCAGCGTGTTAACGCCGGCGACGCCATAAAGACGGCCCTGCCCGAGTTCGGCCGACCGGCTTGGCGATCCCCAGGCTAGGTCAGCCGATCGAGTTGGTGACGCCTCCGGTTCGGTGGGTGTATTGGAACGGTGGCGCTTTTGCTTCGCTTGGTCGACGGCCAGAGACGCTTTTGGCTTAGCGGGTTCCTTGTGCCGGTGACGCCTCCGGTTCGGTCGGTGTATTGGGCCGCAGAGGCCCTGGCTTAGCCGGCGCATTGGCCCGGCGTTCTCTCCTTTCTTGACCGAACTACGCCCTAAATCGTTGGGTATAGACGGTGGCGCTGCCGCCCCTGACGCTCCTCCTGCCGCTGGGTTTTCCCCTCACTCTCTTTTTCCGCTGCGGGTTGCCCGGCTATCGCGTATTGCTCTTCGCCCGTTACTATCGCGACGCGCCTGCGCTTAGCGCTGAGTCGACGGGGGCAATATGCGCCCGGGCCGGTCAAACACGCGTTGCCCCTCAGGGGCAGTACCGCGCAGCGCGGGAAATAAAACCGCAAAAGGGTTGTCTACCCGCCATTTTTGTCGCACCTTTTGGAGCTACCCTATCAGTGAAGGAGAACAAGATGGAGAGGAAAACGCTGTTATTGACCGGGGCGAGCCGCGGGATTGGCCATGCGACGGTCAAGCATTTTCACGCGGCCGGCTGGCGCATTTTTACCGCTTCGCGCCAGAGTTGGGTGGAAGAGTGCCCCTGGGCGGAAAAGATGCTTAACCATATTCATCTCGATTTGGAGGATATCGACGGCGTTGCCGCGGCGCTGCCGGGGATTAAAGAAAAGCTGGGCGGCCGGTTGGATGCGCTGGTCAACAATGCCGGTATTTCGCCGAAAACGGCGGACGGCGGCCGTCTCGGCGTGTTGAATACCGACTATGCCACCTGGGTGCGGGTGTTTAATGTTAATCTGTTTGCCACCGCGCTGCTGGCCCAGGGGCTGTTCGACGAGCTGCGAGCGGCGGCGGGGAGCATTATCAACGTCACCTCCATCGCCGGATCTCGGGTGCACCCGTTCGCCGGCGTCGCCTACGCCACCTCAAAAGCGGCCCTGTCGGCGCTAACGCGCGAGATGGCGTTCGATTTTGGCCATCACGGGATCCGGGTTAACGCTATCGCGCCGGGGGAGATTGATACCGCCATTTTGTCCCCCGGTACGCAGGAAATCATCGAGCGGCAGGTGCCCTTGCAGCGGCTGGGCCGACCGGAAGAGGTGGCTTCGTTGATCTACTTCCTGAGCACGCAGGGCGCGTCTTACGTTAACGGCGCCGAAATCCAGGTCAACGGCGGACAGCATGTCTGAGCCCCCGCTCAGATAGCGTTCGCGCTAGATTCCTTGACGGTATGGGTCGCGTGCGCTAACACTTTTCTCGCGCGGTGAGCCTCCCGCTGGGTCGGTTTTTTTTCGATCGGCGTTGGTGCGCCGGGCTGTTTTGTCTATCGCTTTGCCCCACGGCATCCGCTCGAACTCACTGCGATTGGCCGAAGCGATCCAGCGCTATCGCTGAGGCTGCGCGCGCCCGGCAGCCCTTACGCAATCGATTTTCCCGCGCGGCCGGCGTTGCTGGTCATCCTTTGCCCGGATGTGGCTCACCCTCTGCCGGTGTTCGCACGCCTGTCCCGGGATGCCACCGAGCGCGATTTCCACGCCGTTCGGCGGCGCTTTCTCGGTCCCGGTCGCCGGCGCTTTTTCCCCTCCGGTCGCCGGCGCTGAAACCGGCCGGCGCCGGGCCGCTAATGTTTACCCGGCGTTTAATCAGTGATTGCCGCTATGATGTGTAAGAAAAAAGAAATTTCATTGTCACTTTCCAGCTTAAGGTTCACGCGCCGCCAGGCCTGGCGCCTGCACAGCCGAGCCTCAATGAGGCCAGGCGCCGTTATCGGTACGCGCCATCGTCTCCGTGTCAGCCGAAGGGGCAAATCAGTGAAATAGGTCAAACTATTACCCGCAAATATTGCGTAAGCTAACGCGCCTGTCACGCCGCGCGCTGTGTCGTCCTGCCCGGGTTGGAATCATGTACGAATTTAAGTTGGTTTTACTGCTGCTGCAACAGATGTGCGTTTATCTGGTTATCGCCTATCTGTTAAGCAAAACGCCGCTGTTCATCCCTTTGATGCACGTCACGGTGCGCTTGCCACACAAGCTTTTGTGCTATGTCATGTTCTCCATGTTCTGCATTATGGGCACCTATTTTGGTTTGCATATCCAGGACTCTATCGCCAATACCCGCGCGATTGGCGCCGTATTGGGTGGCCTGTTGGGCGGGCCGGTGGTCGGCGGGCTGGTGGGCTTCACCGGCGGTTTGCACCGCTATTCCATGGGAGGCATGACGGCGTTTAGCTGCATGGTGTCCACCATTGTCGAAGGTCTTCTCGGCGGGCTGGCCCATCGGCTGCTGGTTCGCCGCGGCCGGCTGGACCGGTTGTTTCATCCGCTTACCGTCGCCGGCGTGACGCTGCTGGCCGAGGTGTTGCAAATGGCGATTATTCTGCTGCTGGCGCGTCCGTTAGCTGAAGCGCTACAGCTAGTGAAAAGTATCGCCGCGCCCATGATTGTCACCAATGCCATCGGCGCGGCGATGTTTATGCGCATTCTGCTCGACCGGCGCGCAATGTTCGAGAAATACACCTCGGCGTTTTCCGCCCGCGCGCTGAAGATTGCCGCCTGTACCGAGGGGATCCTGCGCCAGGGGTTCAACCAGGAAAACAGCCGGCGGGTGGCGCAGGTCATCTACCAAACGCTGGATATCGGCGCGGTGGCGATTACCGACAGGCAGCGCCTGCTGGCGTTTATCGGCATCGGTGACGATCATCATTTGCCGGGAACGCCCATCGCCTCGCGTCACTCGCGCTGGGCCATTGATCATAATGAAGTGGTGTACGCCGACGGCAACGCGGTGCCGTATCAATGTTCGCTACACCGCGGCTGCAAGCTCGGCTCCACGCTGGTCATCCCGCTGCGCGGTGAAAACCAGGAAGTGATCGGCACCATCAAGCTGTATGAGGCAAAAAACCGCCTGTTCAGCTCGATCAACCGTACGCTGGGGGAGGGGATCGCCAGCCTGCTTTCGGCGCAGATTCTGGCCGGCCAGTACGAGCGGCATAAATTGCTGTTGACGCAGTCCGAAATCAAGCTGCTACATGCGCAGGTCAATCCCCATTTTCTGTTTAACGCCCTCAATACCTTGGTGGCGGTAATCCGCCACGACAGCGATCAGGCCGCCCGGCTGGTGCAGTACCTGTCCACCTTTTTTCGCAAAAATCTGAAACGCTCGGCGGAAATCGTCACATTGGCGGATGAAATCGAGCATATTGACGCTTATCTGCAAATCGAGAAAGCCCGTTTTCAGCAGCGCCTGCAGGTACACATTGCGGTACCGGAACCGCTATTATCGCTGTCGCTGCCGGCGTTCTCGCTACAGCCGATTGTGGAAAACGCGATCAAACACGGCACGTCGCAGCTGCTGGGACCCGGCGTGATTACCCTAAGCGCCCGCTGTGAGGGGCCGCGGCTGCTTATTTGCATTGAGGACAATGCCGGGCTGTTCCCGGCAAATTGTGTCAGCCATGGTCTGGGGATGCAATTGGTCGACAAGCGGCTACAGGGCCGCTACGGCGTGGGCAGCGGCGTCAGCGTCGAGTGTCAACCGGACCGCTATACCCGGATTACGCTTTCTTTGGCTAGAGAGGACTCCGTTTGATGTTAACTGTGCTCATTGTCGACGACGAACCGCTGGCGCGGGAGAATCTACGCTGTTTATTGGCGCAGGATGAGCGCCTCGAGGTGGTGGGAGAGTGCGCCAACGCGGTGGAAGCCATCGGCGCCATCCATCGCCTGCGCCCCGATGTGGTGTTTTTGGATATTCAAATGCCGCGCATCAGCGGTTTGGAAATGGTCGCGATGATCGACCCGGACAGTATGCCGTACATCGTCTTTGTCACGGCGTACGATGAATATGCGGTGCGGGCCTTTGAGGAGCAGGCGTTCGACTATCTGCTTAAGCCGATTGACGCCCAGCGGCTGGCGAAGACGCTGCGCAACCTCAGTCGCCCGCGCCCCGGGCAGAATCTCGCGTCGCTGACCGAGGCCTGTCAGGAGCTGGCCTATATTCCCTGCACCGGCCACAGCCGCATCTATCTTTTGAAAACCACCGAGGTGATGTTTGCCAGCTCCCGGCAAAGCGGCGTGTACGTTACCGGCGAGCAGGGCGCCGAATGTTTTACCGAATTGACGTTGAAAACGCTGGAGCGCCGTACGCCGCTGGTGCGCTGCCATCGCCAGTTTCTGGTAAATATGGCGCACCTGCGCGAGATTCGCCTGGAGGAGTGCGGACAGGCTGAGCTGCAGCTCAGCAATGGCCATGCGCTGCCGGTCAGCCGGCGCTATTTGAAAACCCTCAAGCAGCAGTTGGGTCTGAAAGTCTAACGCCTTGGCCGGCGTCGCGCGCGCCGGCGAGTGCCGTTTGGTACCCTTTACATGTTCCCGTAGTTCCTACTTGTCAACCCCGCATCTGGATCCTTTCACCTGAAAATATGACCGCTTATTTCGCTATATGACCGTTCATTTAATTTCCCTGCTTCTGTCACCCGATTGCCAAATAAAGTAACGTCACTGCCATACTTATAACGAGTACCTTACGCTATGAAGCACTCTGTTTTGAAACATCTGCCCTGGCTCATCATCGGCTTTATCGGTGCCTGCTGCCTGGGTGTTATTGCGCTGCGCCGGGGAGAACACGTCAGCGCGCTGTGGATTGTGGTGTCGTCGGTGGCGGTCTATCTGGTTGCCTATCGCTACTACAGTCTGTATATCGCCAAAAACGTCATGCGTCTCGATCCCGCCCGCGCCACGCCGGCGGTGGTCAACAATGACGGCCTAAATTACGTGCCCACCCACCGCAATGTGCTGTTCGGCCATCACTTCGCCGCGATAGCCGGCGCGGGGCCGCTGGTCGGGCCGGTACTTGCGGCGCAGATGGGCTATCTGCCCGGTACGCTGTGGCTGCTGGCGGGGGTAGTGCTGGCCGGCGCGGTGCAGGACTTCATCGTGCTGTTCCTGTCAACCCGCCGCAACGGCGTTTCGCTCGGGGAAATCGTCAAGGAGGAAATGGGCCGCGTGCCGGGAACTATCGCGCTGTTCGGCTGTTTCCTTATCATGATAATTATACTGGCGGTGCTGGCGCTGATTGTGGTGAAAGCCCTGGCGGAAAGCCCATGGGGAGTGTTCACCGTCTGTTCCACCGTGCCCATTGCCTTGCTGATGGGGATTTATATGCGCTTCATCCGCCCCGGGCGGGTGGGGGAAGTGTCGGTCATTGGTATTGTGCTGCTGCTGCTGTCCATCTGGTTTGGCGGCGTGATTGCCCAGGACCCCTATTGGGGACCGGCGCTGACCTTTAAAGATACCACTATCACTTATGCCCTTATCGGCTACGCGTTTATCTCGGCGCTGTTGCCGGTGTGGCTGATACTGGCGCCGCGGGATTACCTGGCCACCTTTTTGAAAATCGGCGTCATTGTTGGTCTGGCGCTGGGGATTGTGGTGCTGAACCCGGATCTGAAAATGCCGGCCACCACGCCGTTTATCGACGGCACTGGGCCGGTATGGAAAGGCACGCTGTTTCCCTTCTTGTTCATTACCATCGCCTGCGGCGCGGTGTCCGGTTTCCATGCGCTCATCGCCTCCGGCACGACGCCCAAGCTGTTAGCCAATGAAAATGACGCGCGCTTCATCGGCTACGGCGCCATGTTGATGGAGTCGTTTGTCGCCATCATGGCGCTGGTGGCGGCGTCGATTATTGAACCGGGGCTGTATTTCGCCATGAATACCCCGCCGGTGGCCCTCGGCATTACGATGCCCGATCTGCACCGTCTCGGCACCGCCGACGCGCCGATGATCATGGCCTCGCTCCAGCAGGTGACCGCCCAGGCGGCGGCGACGGTTAGCGGCTGGGGTTTTGTGATTTCGCCGGAACAGATCCTGCAAACCGCGAAAGATATCGGCGAACCTTCCGTGCTTAATCGTGCCGGCGGCGCACCAACCCTGGCGGTAGGGATTGCGCATGTGTTCCATCAAATCGTACCGGGGGCGGATATGGGCTTCTGGTACCATTTCGGCATCCTGTTTGAGGCGCTGTTTATCCTCACCGCGTTGGATGCCGGTACCCGCTCGGGGCGCTTTATGCTGCAGGATTTACTGGGCAATTTCGTGCCGTTTTTGAAAAAGACTGACTCGCTGCCGGCGGGGATCGTTGGCACCGCCGGCTGCGTGGGGCTTTGGGGCTATCTGCTCTACCAGGGCGTGGTGGATCCGCTCGGCGGGGTGAAAAGCCTTTGGCCGCTGTTCGGCATCTCCAACCAAATGTTGGCCGCGGTGGCGCTGGTGCTGGGTACGGTGGTGCTTATCAAGATGAAACGCACCCGCTATATTTGGGTGACGCTGCTGCCGGCGGTCTGGCTGCTTATCTGCACTACCTGGGCGCTTGGCTTGAAGCTGTTCAGCCAAAATCCGCAGTTGGAAGGGTTTTTGTACCTGGCGCGCGAATATAACCGTCGTATCAGCGAGCAGGGCGCCACCCTCAGCGCGGCGCAGATAGACAATATGCACCATATCGTGGTGAATAATTATACCAATGCCGGTCTCAGCATCCTGTTCTTGGTGGTGGTTTACAGTATCATCATTTACGGCATTAAAACGACGCTACGGGCGCGCCAAAGCCCGCAGCGCAGCGACAAAGAAACCACCTTCATCCCGGTGCCCGAGGGCGGCGTGAAGCTCTCCGGCGGACATTAACCTCGCGTTGCCCGGCGCCGCGCGCGCCCGAGCGAACCCACTCCCCGCCGGCGTCGTGCTGCCACGATGCCGGCGGGTATTATCAGGAGGCAGCCGATGTTTGGACAGTTAGGCCAGGCGGGGAAATACCTGGGGCAGGCCGCCAGAATGCTGGTCGGCGTCCCGGACTATGATCATTATGTCGAACACATGCGCACGCAGCATCCCGATACGCCGGCAATGACCTATGAAGAGTTCTTCCGGGAACGTCAAGAAGCCCGTTATGGCGGAAACGGCAAGGGCGGCTTCCGCTGCTGCTAAACGACAGGAGCGTTCCATGAATCATCCTATTCCCGCCACCATCTTGACGGGCTTCCTCGGCGCGGGGAAAACCACGCTGCTACGTCACATCCTCACCGCCCCGCACGGCGAACAGATTGCCGTGATTGAAAACGAGTTCGGCGCGGTGGCTATCGATGACCGTTTGCTGGAAGAGAGCGCCACGCGGGTGACCACGCTTAGCAATGGCTGTATTTGCTGCACCAGCGCTAACGAACTGGCCGAGGCGTTACGCGCGTTGCTGCAAGGCCTGGATGCCGGCACATTGGCCTTCGACCGGGTAATTATCGAATGTACCGGCATGGCGGATCCGGGACCGATAATTCAGACCTTCTTCGCCGACCCGCTACAGGCGGAGCGTTTCAGGCTGGATGGCGTTATTACCCTGGTGGACGCGGTACACGCCGAGCAGCAGTTGGACACCTATTTGCTGGCGCAGACGCAGGTCGGGTTCGCCGATCGGCTGCTGCTGACCAAGACCGATGTGGCCGGCAACAGCGAACACCTGATCGCGCGGCTGCAGCGGATAAATGCCCGTGCGCCGGTGTCGGTGGTCATACAGGGGCAAACTGACGTGCGCGAGCTGTTCACCCTTGAGGGGTTCATGCTCAACGATCGCCTGCCGGTCGCCCGGCCCCGCTTTTGGCCCCGGCCGTTACCGGCGCCCGGCGTTAGCTCCGTGGTCATTACCCTGACCGCGCCGCCGGCGTTCGACGCATTATCCGCCGTCATGGAGCGGCTGCTGGAGCAATATGCCGACCGGCTACTGCGCTATAAAGGTATTTTGGCCGTGGAGGGCGAGGCGCGACGGCTGCTGTTTCAAGGGGTGCAGCGACTGTATAGCGCCGATTGGGACCGCTGTTGGCGGGAAGAGGAGCCTCGGACCGGCGTCATGGTCTTTATCGGCGAAGGCTTGCCGGAAGGGGAGATTCGCGCCGCGTTTAGTACGTTACAGCCCGCCTGAACCGCTGCGTTCGCGCTTACCCGGCCGCGGGCAGCGTGAGCCAGACCGCTCGCCTCCGGGTTGCTAACCGGCGGCCCCGCGTGCCGCTGGTCTATGCCCCCATCACGACCCATAGGCCGGAGCGCGGTATGCCACATTTCCGCCTGCGACAACTGCCCTGCGGTATGGCTGACGGTGACAGACATCTGGCGATTTATTATCTCATTATACTTCCCGGCTGCACCATCACATTCAATTGGGATCCAGGACGAAAGTGTTTAATCATGACAAAGGGGGGCTATTCTTGACAAAGGCTTTTTGATTTGTTTGACTACGGCAAGCCGCTAGCAGGGTCGTGCTATTATTATGAATGTCGATAGCCCTATAATAATGTTAATTCGTCTGAGGTTTGCGACCGTAATGACTTTTTAATGTATCGCCGTAGAGGATGGAGATAATATAATTCACTGATGCTGTTAATGCGTATTGATTATTCGTGCTGCCTCATTATTTCTTGCATAAGTTAAGGCGTGCGGGGTTATTTTACGCCGTGGGATTAGGTGGGATGATAATAATTCCTCATGCGGCAAAGTGAACGGCGAGATAATATACTCATCGTTCCGCGGGGGTGAACGCCGCGATACTATTTTCATCTTTATATGAGCATGACCGGCGCGATAATAGCTTCATCACCCCGCGGGCATGAACGGCGTGCTAATAAACTCATCGTCCCGCGGGGGTGAACGGCGCGATACGATTTTCATCATTATGCGGGCATGAACGGGGCGATATTATCTTCATCGTCCCGCGGGGGTGAACGGCGCGATACGATTTTCATCATTATGCGGGCATGAACGGGGCGATATTATCTTCATCGTCCCGCGGGGGTGAACGGCGCGATATTATTTCCATCATTATGCGGGCATGAACGGGGCGATATTATCTTCATCGTCCCGCGGGGGTGAACGGCACGATAATAGCTTCATCATCATGCGGGCATGAACGGGGCGATATTATGTTCATCGTCCCGCGGGTGTGAATGGCGCGATACTATTTTCATCATTATGCGGGCATGATCGGCGCGGTAATATTCCATCACTCCGTGAACGGCACGATAATCGCTTCATCACGCCGCGGGCTGGGCTTTGCTGCACCCATTACACCGCAGGCGTGGGCACCACGATAGGTTTAGGCATGGCGTGTTTCGCAGAGGGCAATAATAAGCTTAACCGACGTTGCAGTAGCCAAAGAACGCACCAATTGGGAATGCCATTTAGTGAAACCGCACCGGCCAGGCGCGACAACGAAAAGGAATTTCACCATGGATACGGCCCGCTGTACAGCCAATGGAGAGAGTCACGGGCACGTCGCGCTGGCGGCGGAGACCGCCATAGGGCCCTTAACCCCGTCGCTTGTCGCGCAGCTTTCCAGCGTCAACCCCGCGGTCTTAGCCATGACGCGGCGTCAGGACGATAGCGCGCCGATCCCGATGGCGGCGGCAACAAGCATTGAATTAACGCCGCGGCGCGGCGACGTCGCCGGCATCGCGGGCGGTGCCGAACCGCCAGGGGGGGAAGAAGTGATGACGCCACATAACCGGCTGATGGCGCTTTTCCTCCTGGAGGGCGACGCGCGGCCTTCGCGCGATCCTGATATTGACCCGGGTGGCCAACCCGGTCGGGATAAGGAAGAATTCACGCCAAGAGCGCGCCTCGCCGACCTGTTTGAGTACTACGCGGATCCCCTCCATAGGCAGCGTCTTTTTACTCACTTGCTGGGGGTCGCGCTTGATATCTATCTGCTCGATGCGTTTCTGACCGCGATGAATCATGAGACTTTCACCATCAACAGCCTGGATTCTCTATTATCTCTCGATGCGCTGGCGAAAGTCGACGGGGGCGCATGGCATGGTTTACCGCCGGCGGAGAAAAGCGCGGTCGATATGCTTTGGCGGCAATGTATCAAAGATGAGCTGCCGATCGTGTATTATGCCGCCATGCTGGGGTTCGGCGATGTGCCCGTGGGGCATGAAGAGTTCGCTACGCTGTTTGCGGGCTCGCTGTACGTTTATCAGCAGAAAAACGCGGACCTGCCGCCGACGCGCCAGGCGCTTTCGCAGACCGGCGAAGCGTTATTAAATGTCCTGGTGAATGAAACCCTTGAGCCGCAATTGCTGGGGTATCTCGGCCTGCCGGCGCTGTTTTTTGCCGCGAAGCACACCAAACCGGCGCCGTTAAACGCGCAGCAAGCCCAGAATATCGACTATAAACTGGAGGCGGTGGTCCTGTTTAAGGCATTCTGGCGAACGCGCGCGGCAGAATTGTACAGCGCCAGCGCGCTGTTACGCCGCTATGCACAATCGGTGGTCGACTGCCTGCCGCGTACGGCGCCTACAGCGGCGAGGGTGCCCAGGCAGGCGCCGCGGAACGCGCGCGCTATGCGGCAGTGGGAGCAGGAGGGTAACGTTGTGGCGCGGCCGGGGGGGCAATGGGGCGCCTCATTCGCTGACGTTAGGCCACGCGTCGACGAACAAAGGCCGCTTAACCTCGCTGATGAGAGCGCTAACGATAATAAAATGAAACGCGCCGCGGAGGTGGCTGAACATTTTAGTGCTATCGACAGCCTGTTACTTTTCGATACTCTGTCGCGGCTAACCGGTTATGATGCCCAGCAGCTTTGTTCCGACCAGGCGGAAATTCATGTATTGGAGCCCTTTGTCAGTGAATTAGGCGACTATCAGAGCCGCCACGCCTATCCTCCTATTACTTTACCCGCCAAGGCCGTTAGCGGGGGGCTCCCTTTTGCCACGTTGAAAAAATCCGTTGAGCTGTTAGCGGTCTGTGACAGCGCCTGCGCGCAGAAAATGGATCACTTCAAGCATATCTATGCGCTTAAATTCCAACAGGATCACTACGACATCATTCGTCTCGATTACGATATTGCGTCCTACTTGGATTACGATCTTTTTGATTTTCACACCGACTACGTATTCTTTGACGAGATGCGGCGCCGAGAGCAATTAGTGCTAAATATCAACACGCCCGGCGATCGCAGTCGACTCATAAAACCGGCCGGTGATCCAACGGTGCCGGGGTTGATAGATTTTTTACAAAAAAAACACCGAAATGAAATTTTCGCTTCTCTGTATGCCGCCGATACCGCCTACGGCGCGTTAGACCGTGAGACGCTCAAGCAGATTTTGCCGTTATATGCGAGTGTCAACGCAATGATGGCAGAGCAAAAGGAGGGTAATATCGACGCGATGCTGGCGTGTGCGTCGGCGATCCCGGCCGTCGGCCGGAACGCCTTGAGAGCGGGTTGGGCTGCCGTGACCGCCTTAAAAGCGCATCGGGCCAGCGCCAACCCGCTCGGCGAACATCTACCGGGCGCGGCGAGTGCTTCGCCGTTGCCGGGCAAAGAATTGCCCCCTCGTTATCTCACCATCAGATTGGGTCATAACCTATTGCGGCTGCGCGATCCTGTGTTGAATGTGTTGACTTCAGCAGGCTGCGCGAATTTTGCCCAAGCCAACGCGCTGCTCAATACGTTTGCCCGACCCGCCTTTGGCGATCAAAACCCACCGGCCGTCCGCGCCGACGAAACGCTTAGCGCGGTTGGCGCGAAGCATGATGATTTTAAAGGGGAAGTGCCGAGTTACGAGGTGACCTTACCGCTGAAGGTCATTGACAGACAGCCAAATTATCTGCTGGTAACGCTGGTGGATACCGTCAGCGGCAAAGGGGTAGGCCGCCAATACGCTATTGTGGCCCACCATCCGGTTCCCCTGACGGCAGCAAGCGGGCCGGCGGCACCGATTCCGGCCGCAGCAGGCACCTTGGCACCGGCGGCGTCCATTCCGGCCGCGGGAAGCACCTTGGCGCCGGCGGCACCGATTCCGGCCGCAGCAGGCACCTTGGCACCGGCGGCGTCCATTCCGGCCGCGGGAAGCACCTTGGCGCCGGCGGCATCCATTCCGGCCGCGGGAAGCGCTTTGGCGCCGGCGGCGTCCATTCCGGCCGCGGGAGACACTTTGGCGCCGGCGGCGTCCATTCCGGCCGCGGGAGGCGCTTTGGCGCCGGCGGCATCCATTCCGGCCGCGGGAAGCACTTTGGCGCCGGCGCCGCCCGTCCCGGCCGCGGGAAGCGTCTTTGCACCGGCGGCGCCCGTCCAGGCCGAGGGGAGCGTCTTTGCGCCGGCGCCCGCCACGAAGCGACAGCCCGTGCCGGACCGGTTCGCCGCCTCGCGAACCCTCTATGAAGGTCTACATCCGCCTGTCACAGCGCTGATGCTGCAGCTCGAAAAGGCCACTTTGCGCGCGGCTGGCCGCACTCTGCCACCCTTAACGCATCCGCTTACGTCCTTCATGCCGCCCCCGGTATTTATCGACCAGCGCTATGACACCCGTTACCTCAATTTCTGCAATATGGTGGCTAACTACCCCGGCGCGCGGCAGTTTTATCTGCATGGCTTGACGCAATCGAGGAAATCGGTACCGTCAGGCTATGACCAGCTTAAGGCCACCTTGCCCTATTTTACCCATGAAGTACAACTGGCCCGGCGTTATGCCCATGATCTGCTTGAAGAATTCCCGAGCGGCAGGGCGCTTTGCCTCGGCGGCGACGGGACGTCGTGTCGACCCATACAACGCTATCTGGCACAAGCGCTGCGCACGAACGATCGGCACATCTTACATCAGGCAGGCATCCGCCTGGGCTGGCACCTGGCGAAAATTAATCATTACTTGAACCAGTACGCTCACGCGATTCATTTTGCCAGCCGCTACCCCGCCGTTTCCTCTGCCGACAACGCCCACCTCGCGCTGGGTTTCGCCCATCCTGCCGACCGTGCAAGGCGCTGCTATATCATGGTGGACAATTTCATTACACATCATTTTCGCCACGTCACTAGGGCGCCGCCGCATAGCGCACCGGAGGTCAGGCCCGCAGACCTAACGCAAGCCACGGAGGCTGAAACGGGATCGCCGTACGAGCTTAAGGAGAATACCGGCAAGACTGACCAGGATGGGGACGAGGCCATGCAGGATATTCAACGACGGCTGGAGCCGGTGGCTCATCGCTACCTTGACGTGTTTCGCAACATGCAAGGTGACGCGAGCATCACCGTGGAGCAATTTATTGAATGCATAAAACGCGACAGGATGCTCAGGGCGAATCTTATCATGGACGACAAGTCGTTCGTCGCGCGCATCATTGCCGACCTGGCGCAGGCGCGTCATAACCTCCTTCAGCAAACCGGGCCGCGCCGCGTATTAGCGGGTGAGCGGCAGGCGCCGCCGGCGGCGTCACCGACGTTTCTGCGTCTGCTCTATGAGCTGGTGCTCACCTTTGATGAATAGACGCTCCAGGCGTAACGGCCCGCGTGCCGCCGGCGCTAAAGCGGCATTAAATAAGGCGGGATCGCGCCGTTGGTCAAATGCTCGGCGCTGTTAAAACGCCGCAGCCAGCGATCATCGGCGCGCTGCAAATGGGTGCGCAGGGCTTCCGCCGCCGCCGGCGTTTGCCGGCGCAGCAGCAAATCGTAAATATGCAGGTGTTCTTTGAGCGCGTCTTCAATAAGCGATAGCGGGATGTGCAGCACCGGATCGAACAAATAGCGGGTCGGCACAAACAAAATGCGGGTACGCGCCAGTACCTGCAGAATTTCAACATTAGGGCAGAAGGAGAGCAGGCGTACATGCAGGTCGTTTTCGACAACATCGGTATCGAAACCCTCGCGCGGGAAGCCGTCCAGGGATTGCACTACCGTCTCGCGCGCCTGGCGCAAGATGCTTTCCGTAACCCGCGGCGCCGCCTGTAGCAATGCCTGAGGTTCTAATAACCAGCGAATTTCATAGAGGTGATGGGTTTTTTCCGGCGTAACCTGGGCGGCAATCCAGCGACCCAACGCGTCTTTATTCACTAGACCAACGCTGTGCATTCGTGCCAGCACCTCGCGGACCACGGTCCGGCTGACGTTAAAATGCGTCGCCACGCGGTCTTCGATAATCCGCACCGCGCTGAAAAGCGCGCTGGTGCAAATAGCCTGTTCAAGCTGATCGTACATGCTTTCCCAGCGCGCCACCGGCGGAATTTTTATGGTGGCCAGAGTCGCATGCTGCGCCGCGCGCGGCGCATCAGCGTGCCCCGCAACCGTATATCCCCGCCCTTGGCCCGCCTGGATAAGCTTTTGCTCGCACAGCCGGCGCAGCGCATGGCGGGCCGGCGAGCGGCTGATACCAAAAGCCTTTGACACATGGGCTTCCAACAGTTTTTCCCCCGGCGCCAGGCGGCCATCGTCAATCATGGTTTTTAGCAAATGAAAGGCGCGATCCTGCAGGGAAAGCTTATCCGTCAATCCTGACATAGTTTGGGCTCGTTGGCGCCAAGAGGCGTCAATAGGGGTAGTAGAGCAGGGTTTCTCATTATTGTAAGCGGCGCTATCGCTGTCCAGCGCTACGCGCGATGCCGCCGGCGTTTCTTCCTTCACAGCGTGATACTCCTCGCAAAAAGAAACAGAATAGTGATGGATTTATCATTTTATTAACTTTTTTTTGACAGCTTGGTCAAACTTCCATTTACTAAATGTACATTGAATGCAAAGTACGTTTTATTAAGGGGAAAGGTACCATGAAGCTAGTGCGCTGGGGAGAGCCAGGCCATGAGAAACCGGGCGTATTGGATGAAGAGCAGCAGATCCGCGATGTGAGCGGCATCGTTGACGACTGGCACGGGCAGGGGTTGTCCGACGACAGCTTGCAGCGCCTGCGGTCGTTGTCGTGGTCCGGTTTACCGCAGGTCAGCCCGGGCACGCGGCTGGGTCCGTGCGTAGCGCGACCTGGCAAAATTGTCTGCGTCGGGTTGAACTATCGCGATCATGCCCATGAGGCCGGTATGGCGCTGCCGCAAGAGCCGATCTTATTTTTGAAAGTCACCAGCGCCATCACCGGCCCTCAAGATCCGATAGAAATCCCGCCCGGCGCCAGCAAAGTAGATTGGGAGGTGGAACTGGGCGTGGTTATCGGGCGGCATGCACGCTATCTCACCCAGGCGCAGGCGCTTGATTATGTCGCCGGCTATTGCGTGCTTAACGACATTTCGGAGCGCGCCTGGCAAATCGAGCGCGGCGGGCAGTGGGACAAGGGGAAATGTGCCGATACTTTCGCACCGCTAGGGCCGTATCTGGTCACGCGTGATGACATCATCGATGCGCAAAATCTGGCGCTGTGGCTCGAGGTGGATGGCGTGCGGCGCCAGGAAAGCAACACCGGAGAAATGATTTTCGGCGTGGCGCAACTGGTGGCCTATATCAGTCAATTCATGAGTTTACAGCCGGGCGATATCATCGCCACCGGCACGCCGGCGGGGGTGGGAATGGGGTTTACGCCGCCGGTTTATCTCAGGCCGGGTCAGACGCTGCGCCTCGGTATCGACGGTCTGGGCGAGCAATGTAACGTTACCGTGGCCGCTCCCCCCACCGGGACAAGCGTATGAGGCAGACCATCACCTGCCTCGACGACCTGCAGCGTTTGGCGCGCCGACGCGTGCCGAGGTTGTTTTATGACTATGTTGACAGCGGCTCGTGGACGCAGGCCACCTACCGCGAAAACAGCGAGGATCTCGCGCGGTTGCACTTTCGCCAGCGCGTGGGCTGCAACGTAGAACATATCACCACCCGCACCACCATTCTGGGACAACCGGTGTCGCTGCCGCTGATTTTGGCGCCCACCGGGCTTACCGGCATGGTCTATCCCGACGGCGAGCTGTTGGCCGCCCGGGCCGCGGCGGCGGCGGGCGTACCCTATACGCTTTCCACCGTCAGTATCAGCAGTATCGAAGCGGTGGCGGCCGAGTGCGCCAAGCCGTTTTGGTTTCAATTATACATGATGAAAGATCGGGGCTTCATCGCCGATTTGATCGCCCGCGCCGACGCCGCGGGCTGCTCCGCCCTGGTCCTGACGCTCGATCTCCCGATTCAGGGGCAGCGTCATAAAGATATCCGCAACGGGCTATCGGTGCCCCCGGCGCTGACGCTGCGCGGGATGATGTCGATGCTGATGCATCCGCGTTGGTGCCTGGGGATGTTGCAAACGCCGCGCCGCACCTTCGGCAATATTGTCGGCCACGCCAACGGCGTCACCGACACCCTGGGTTTCGCGGAGTGGGTGAGCCGTCAGTTCGACCGCAGTTTCTGCTGGGAGGATATCGCCTGGGTAAAACAACGTTGGCGCGGCAAATTGGTAATCAAAGGGATCATGGACAGCGCGGACGCCGGCCAGGCGTTTGCCGCCGGCGCGGACGCCATCGTGGTATCCAATCACGGCGGTCGCCAGCTGGATGGCGCGCCGTCCACCATCAGCGTATTGCCGGCGATTACCGAAAGCGTCGGCGGTGCCGGTGAAATTATCATGGACAGCGGTATTCGCAGCGGGCAGGACATCGTGCGCGCGCTGGCGATGGGCGCGGACAGCGTAATGATTGGCCGCGCTTTCCTTTACGGCCTGGGCGCCCTGGGCGAAGCGGGCGTGACCTTATGTCTGGACCTGTTACGAAAAGAGATGGAATCGACCATGGCGCTGTGCGGCGTGACCCGCATCGACGCTCTGAGTCCCCAGCATATCGTCGATTATCCCTGGCCCCTCACCGCGGGCCACGCCGCGGCCCGGCGCTTTCAACCCCCTGCGCTTCAGCCTATCGCTGAAGCGCCTCATCGGTGACCCTACAATGGCTAAAGGAGTGAAAGATATGTTTGGTGATTATAAAATGCATCCCGACAGCGGCGTTAATCCGCCCTATGCGCCGGCGTATCCCGTCGAGTGGGAATGCCCGCTGCGCACGCTGGAGGTAGTAACCCGCGTGGACGCCGGCAAAATCGATGCGTTGCTGAAGGATACCCCCTTCGAGCGGGTCAACGACCGGGTGGCGTTTCGCTTTATGCTATCGCCGGGCCATACCCTGGCGCTGCACAGCGGCGAAATGTTTGATCTGATGGTCACCGTCGCGGTGCGCTACCAATCGCTGTTTACCCAAACGCATATCTTCATGTACTGCAGCGATCCCATGGGCATCTGCGCCGGCCGCGAGCTGTTCGGCTATACCAAAAAGGATACCCATTATGCCTTTGAGGAAACGGACGACGGCCAGATCCGCGGCTGGGTGCGGCGGCGCGGCGTGCCGCTGGTGGATTTCCACTTTACCCCGGATGCGTCGGCGCCGCGGATACCGCTCACCGATGAGCAAACGCAGCCGGGCGGGGAGATCCACGTACGCCGTCTGCCCCATCCGGAAAAACCGGCGACCGCCTATGCCGATGTGGTTTACCGCCGAACGCCGCTGCGTTATACCGCGCCGCTGCCCGGCCGTATCGACTGGACGCTGCACGCCAGCGAATTCGACCCCATCGCGGCGCTGGCGCCGGAGGTGCTCGGCGCCCACTTCATGACGTCGGAGGTCTACGGCGGCGGTTTTGCCGTGGAAGACCGGCGTTTGCTGACGCGTCTTCACCCCTAAGGAGGGTAGCCACGTGACTTCATCCGTAGCCATTATCACCGGCGCCGGCGGCGGCATTGGTGGCGCCATCGCCAGCCGGCTGGCGCGTCAGGGATGGCGGTTGGTGTTGGCCGACAACAGCCGCCAGGCGCTGGTGGAGTGTCAAGAGCAGTGCGCGTCGCTGGGTGCCGAGGTGCGGTGCGTGCAGGGCGATCTGCGCCGAGAACAGGACGTGGCGGGCCTGGTGGCCGTCGCGGACGTGGAATTCGGCGGCTGTCAGGGATTTGTCAGCAATGCCGGGATTGCCGGCGTGGTAGAGCCTATCGCCGATTATCCCGCCGCGATCTTTCGCCAGGTGCTGGAGATAAACACGGTAGGCACCTTCTTGTGCCTTAAATATGCGCTGCCGCTGCTAAGACGGACCGGCGGCAGTTTTGTTGCCATCGCGTCTACCTCGGCTATTCGCGGCCGGGCCAATATGTCCGCCTACGTGGCGAGCAAACATGCGGTGTTGGGCCTGGTGCGCAGCAGCGCCCTGGAGTGTCTCGGCAGCGCCGTACGGGTCAACGCCGTCCTGCCGGGGCCGACGCAGACCGCCATGATCGAGGACATCAACCGCCTGGCGGCCGCACGATCGCCGCAAGGGGAAATCAGCCGCGCGGTGACTGCGCCTTACGGTAAGCCTGAAGACGTGGCCCACACCGTGGCCTTTTTACTATCAAGCGATGCCCGCCATATCAACGGCGCCGCGCTGGTGACGGATGCGGGTAGCACCGTGGCCTGAGTCCCCTACAACGCAGAGGAAACACCATGAACACGAAAGTCATGACGGCGCAGCCGGCGTCGCGGGTTACTGCGCAACATAAACGGGCGCTTGTCGCGGCCTGCATCGGTAATTTCATCGAATATTTTGACTTTGTGATTTACGGGTATTTTGCCTCGGTCATTGCCCGGCTGTTTTTCCCGGCCGAAAGTCAGGCTGCCAGTCTATTATTGACGTTCGCGGTGTTCGCCATCAGCTATGCGTCGCGTCCTCTTGGCGGTATCATTTTCGGCCATTTAGGCGATCGCTACGGGCGTAAAACCCCGCTGGCGATGGCGATTATGCTGATTGCCGCTTCCACCACGCTTATCGGGCTCATGCCGACCTATGACACTATCGGCATGGCGGCGCCCATCATTTTGACGTTAGCGCGCCTGGTGCAGGGGATTTCCGTCGGCGGCGAATACGGCGGCGCGACCTCATTTATCTCGGAGTACGCGCCGGCCAATCGACGCGGGCTCTATACCGGCTGGCAGACGTTTACCATTGGTTTGGCGTTGCTGGTCGGCGGCGGCGTCGCCTCGCTGCTGACCGCGCTATTGTCGCCGGACGCGCTGCACGCGTGGGGCTGGCGGTTGCCGTTTCTGGCCGGTCTGCCGCTGGGTTTTGTCGGTCTTTATCTGCGGCTGAAATTGGAAGAAACGCCGCATTTCGCCAACGTGAAAAAAACGGCGGAGGTCGTCAAAGCCCCGCTGTTGGCGGGATTACGCCAGGAGTGGCGCGCGGTGGTCATCGGCATGGGGCTGATTGCCGCGCCTTCCGCCTGTATCTATATTTACTATATTTATTCGCCGACCTACCTCTCCGTGGTGCGCGGTTTCTCGCTGGCGGACGCACAGCGCGCCAATTTGTACAGCCTGATATTTTACTGCTGCCTGCTGCCGTTCTTCGCCTGGCTGAGCGACAAGGTCGGGCGCCGTCCGCTAATGGTGATAAGTACACTGGCGATAGCGCTGGTGACCTATCCGGCGTTTCATCTGTTCAATCCGCAAGACTTTACGCAAACGGTGTTGGGACTCTGCCTGATGAGCCTGGCGTTTGCGCCTCATTCGGCCACCGCCCTGTGCGCCATGGCGGAAATTATGCCTACCCGTTTGCGCTACACCTGCCTGTCGGTGAGTCTGAATATTCCGGTGACGTTGCTGGGCGGTACCGCGCCGTTTATCGCCACCTGGCTGGTGAGTCGTACCGGCGATCTCCAGTCCCCCGCATGGTTTGTCACGGCGGCGGCGCTGGCCAGCCTGGCGGCGTCACTGGCCTACCGAGAAACGCTGGGCACCGGCCTGCGCCAGCATTAGGGGAAAACAATGGGATTCAAGCATAAAACCGTACTGGTCAGCGGCGGCGCCAGCGGTATCGGTCTGGCTATCGCCACCGCGTTCAGCCGGCGCGGGGCCCGCGTAATCATCCTCGATAACGACGGCGCCGCGCTAGAGGCGACGCTGCGGCAACTGCCCCATGCAGAGGGGATCTGCGCGGATGTCGCGCAGGGTGACGCGCTGCGAGCCAGAGTAGAGGCACTGCTGGCGCAACAGCCCGTCGACATTCTGATCAATAGCGCGGGGATCGCGGCCACCTGCGCGTTTGTCGATACCGACGTTAACCTGCTCGACGCGATGTATGCGATCAATTTGCGCGGGACGTTTATTTTAGCGCAATGCGTGGCCCGCGCGTTGCTTGCGCAGGGGCGCCCTGACGTTATTATCAATATCGGCTCGGTCTCGGGGGGACGAGGAAACGCGGGCAGGGCGGCCTATGGTGCGCTAAAGGCCGGGGTGGCATCGTTGACCATGGTGATGGCGGTCGAGTTGGCGGGGAGAGGGGTACGCGTCAATGCCATCGCTCCGGGGCCGGTGGAAACGCCCTTGGTCAGACGCGCCCATCCGCCGCGGGTGCGCGCGGCGTGGCTTGCGGCGCTCCCCTTGCCGCGTTACGCGGCCGCCGACGAGATAGCACAGGCGGCGCTGTTTCTAGCCTCTGATGAGGCCAGCTATATTCATGGCCATATTCTCAATGTGGACGGCGGCTTCACGGCCGCGGGTATTTTACAGCACTAAGCGGCACGTCGGCGCTACGCCACTATGCCGGCCGGAGGGGCCTGCATCACGTCCTGCATGCCGCGATAGAGCGCATCCAGCAACGGTGGCAAGACGGGGTTGTCATTCTCCTGATGCCAGACCAGCAGTAATTCGCTAGTGACATCGTCCAACTCCGGCAACGTCCGAAAAACCACCTTATCGAAGCGGATGTCCGCGCTGCGCGCCGGGACGAGCGCCAGCCCCAGCCCGCCATTGACCAGCGAGAGAATGGCGACGGTCGAGCCGATTGAGTGGACATAGCGCGGCTCAATGCCGTGGCGGCTAAGGGTCAGGGTGATCAAATCATGGAAAGGTCGCCATCCGCTGGCGGCATAGTTAATGAACGGCTGTTTGTGCAGGCACGACAGCGTCACGGTAGTCTGATGGGCCAGTGGATGATGCGCCGGGATCGCCAGGACGAAGGGCTCTTTGAGCAGCGCCCGGCCGTGAATACCCGCCGGCAACGGCGCTTCACGCACCACCCCCAAGTCCACCTGGCGCAGGCGCAGGGCGTTGAACTGCACCCGCGACGGCATCTCGGTGAGGTGGAGCGCCACTTCTGGATAGACCTGCTGCATCTGATGAATCAGCGTAGGCAAATAGTGATAAATCGCGCAAGAGACGAAACTAAAGGTCAGATGGCCGAGTTCCCCCGCCGCGATTCGGCGCGCATTACTGGTCGCGTGCTGCGCCAGATCGAGCAATTGTCGCGCTTGCGCCAAAAAGGCTCTGCCCGCCGCGGTCAGCGTCACGGACCGCGTAGAGCGCGTGAATAACTTCACGCCCATTTGATGTTCGAGCAGCTGAATCTGGCGGCTGAGAGGCGGCTGGGTCATATGTAACCGAACGGCGGCACGCCGGAAGCTCAGCTCTTCTGCCACGACCACAAAGCAATTTAATTGACCCAATTCGAGCATTGATACTTTTCCCGCAACAATACATTCACTGTTTGTAATAGACAGTATTCCTAGCTGTCAGCAAGATAGTCCAGCCTATTTTTCAATCAGTCAGGAATTTATGATCATGCCCACAAATCAACCGAATGCGTTTTTAGATCGTATCCGCCAGGTGACGCTCACCAGTATTGACGTGCCGCTGACCGTCGCGGTGAGCGACGCGAAAGTGCTGACAGGCAGACAAAAAGCGCTGACGGCCGTAGCGTTATTAATCGCGGAAATCGATACGGAGCAGGGCGCATACGGCCTCGGTTTTACCTACACGCTGCGCGTCGGCGGCCCGGCGCAAATGGCGCTGGCGCAGGAAGTGGCGCCGTTATTGATCGGTGAGGATCCCAACGATATCGCCCGTCTCTGGAGCAAGCTGGTCTGGGCGTCCGCCTCGGTGGGGCGCAGCGGCGTCTCCACCCAGGCCATTGCCGCTATCGATACCGCTCTGTGGGATTTAAAAGCCCGCCGCGCGGGTCTGCCGCTGGCGAAACTGTTGGGCGCCTATCGCGATGGCGTACCCTGTTACAACACCTCCGGCGGTTATCTACAGGCTTCGGTGGATCAAATAGCGGACTCCGCCGCCCAGGCCCTCGCCCGCGGTATCGGCGGGATCAAAATAAAGGTGGGCCATCCCGATCGCGCGACCGATTTACAGCGGGTGGCGGCGATCCGCGCGCGTTTAGGCGATGGGGTGCCGCTCATGGTCGATGTCAACCAGCAATGGGATCGCACCACCGCACTGCGCATGGGGGCCGCGCTGGAGTCATTTAACCTCCGGTGGATTGAAGAGCCGCTGGATGCCTATGACATTGAAGGCCATGCCGCGCTGGCCCAAGCGTTGACCACGCCCATCGGCACCGGCGAAATGCTGACCAGCGCGGGTGAAGTCGAGCGTTATATCGAGCGCGGCGCCATCGATCTGGTGATGCATGACGCGCCGCGTATTGGCGGTATCACCCCTTTCTTAAAAGTGGCCGCCCTGGCGGAAAGCCGCGGGCTCATGATGGCGCCCCACTTTGTCATGGAAATTCATCTGCACTTGGCGGCGGCCTATCCCCACGAAACCTGGGTGGAGCATTTTGAATGGCTCGAGCCGGTGTTTAATGAGCGCCTGACCCTGCGCGACGGCAAGATGTGGGTACCGGATCGCCCGGGGCTGGGCCTCAGTCTGCATGAGCGCATCAAACGTTGGACCGTGGCGCGCAAGGTCATTTCGCAGCCTGCGTGATGTTCGGTCCCCGCGCCCCGTCGCGCTGCGCCAGGGGCCAATGAGTGCAACGTTAGCTCTACTTATAACAACACTACCTCTCTACTTGAGCGTCAAGCACGTCAAAGGATAAGCAGCATGAATAATAAACTCGCTGTCCAGCAAGCCGAGCGTCCTACACGTATACGTTATATCATTTTATGTTTTATCTTTTTCGCCACGGTGTTTAATTATGTCGATCGCGCCACGCTGTCGGTGGCGGCGCCGTTCATGAGCAAGGAGTTGGGCTTTGACGCCAACCAGATGGGTTGGGCGTTCTCGGCCTTTGGCTGGGCCTATGTCTTAATGCAGATCCCGGGAGGATGGATCCTCGATAAGGCGGGGGCTCGTCTGGTTTACGGACTATCACTGGTGTTATGGTCGTTGGTCACGATGTTGCAGGGGGGGATTACGCTGTTCTCCGCGCCGCTGGTGGTCTTGCTGCTGCTGCGGTTTCTAATGGGGGGCATCGAAGCGCCGGCGTTCCCCGCCAACAGCCGCTTGTCGGTGCAGTGGTTTCCTAATCGGGAGCGGGCTTTCGTCACCTCGGTTTATTCCACGGCGCAATATGTTTCCCTCGCTTTATTTACGCCGATAATGACCTATATCGTCCAGACCTGGAGCTGGCACCATATTTTTTATTACATTGGCGTCTGCGGCGTTGTGCTGGGTCTGGCATGGTTGTGGTACGTGCGCGACCCGCTTAATCATCGCCATGTCAATAAGGCCGAAATAGACTATATCGCCCTTGGCGGTGGCATTCCTGATTTGACCCCGGCAACCAAGCCCCTTCGTCAACAATGGCCGCAAATCAAGGCGTTGCTGACCCATAGGATGATGATCGGGGTGTATATCGGTCAATTTTGTCTTACCTCTATCACCTGGTTTTTTTTGACATGGTTTCCTACTTATCTTTATCAAGCGCGCGGTATGACCATCCTGAAAGTCGGTCTGGTGGCGGCCATTCCCGCCCTGGCGGGGTTTATTGGCGGCATTTTGGGCGGATTATTCTCTGATGCTCTGCTGCGCAGAGGCTACAGCCTGACCTTGGCGCGCAAGCTCCCGATCATGGCCGGTATGGTGCTTTCAAGCGTCATCATGCTGGCCAACGTGGTGCAATCCGATACGCTGGTGGTCATTGTGATGAGCATCGCTTTTTTTGCCAAAGGCTTTGGCAATCTCGGCTGGTGTATCCTCAGCGATACCTCTCCGAAACAGGTTTTGGGGATTGCCGGCGGGCTGTTTAATTTTTTTGGCAACATCGCCAGTATCGTCACCCCGCTGTGCATTGGCTGGATATTGGCGTCGACCGGTAAATTCGACTTTGCCATTATTTATGTCGGCGCCATGGGATTAATTGGGGCAGCGTCTTATTTGGTGATTGTCGGGCCGCTGCAGCGTTTACAGGCCGATTAATCCCGCTTTAGGCCGATTAAGCCCGCGTTGGCGGGCGTCATAGCAAAAATCCACGCGCGAGCGTGGATTTCATTCCCCTTGAGCGTGACGATAAGCCAAGGCAATTATGGGCAGCAACAGTGGACACGCGCTTGGGTGAGTCCATTCGTAACCAAAGGTAGCTCACGGGAAAACCCCGTAGCTAGCGGTAATAAACCGCCAAAGCAACGCCCGCCTATCTTTGGTAGAAACGCCTAGACTGACATAGCATATCGGGATAGCCGACGCAGTCTGTCGCTATCACATCGCCATGCCTGGCAAAGTAAACCACGGCGACACTGACATCGCCATGCCTGGAAAGCTATTTATATCGCGCTTTAAACGAACGAGACGTAATTTACCGAAATTGGAAAGTTATATGGTAGAAAACGCAATGATGTTATCATGAATTTACAAGGTAAATAGACCTCTCTTCATGGATTCCATTAAACTGCAATGGGAGCGTCAGAGGCGATAATAGTTTCCGAGTAAGGTTTAGTAGTGATAATGTTAATGATACATAGAGATATCCATTTGCTATGCTAACGCTATGTAATTTATGCTATTTTATATAAACATTAGCCTACTAATTTATTTGTCATTATAGTGCGTTAGGATTTTGATACAATTCATAATAAGACGACGATGATAACTGTCGATAGTGGTAATGGGAAATCACCCCGTTAAGGAGATTATAGAATGAAAAGAAAGTTACTTTTTTGCATCTTAGCGTTATCGTCGGTAATCAGCTTCGCGTCGTATGCCTGTATGGGAACGCATGCGGTTTCAACCCATGATTGTGAGGAACAATGTTCTGTGTGGAATCAGCCAGATGTTGGCGATCAAATTCTGTATAATATGTGTGTCATAGGGGCGGCGAACCCGCATGCCTAGTGACACTCTTAAAGAGTCCCGGCCTTAACTTAGGCCGGTTTTTATATTTGGCGGCATTGGCCCCTGACCCAAGGAATCATCGTGGAGAACAGGTTATGCTCCCACACAATCGGTGGCGCCGATCAGTCGACATCCGGCGCTTCGTCTCCTACTTCCACACCATCTTCAGGGTATGAGTCGGCAGCGATATATCCCTATTTGCGTCTCAACGGATAACCTGCCGCGGTCGTGCCGCTAAACTCTCTCCTTAATCGATAATCATCATCATCTGACAATTGACTAGCCAATGTCAGTTTAGTGAAGTCCCGAGCCAGCATTCTTATTTGACCCGGCTTTGATAGTGCGCTGGCTATACTCAGCATCCGCATCGAGAAACGAAATCTGTCGCCTGCTGCTGACAGCAATAGGGATGACAAAGGTTGGCACAATATTGACACCGCCAGGCGCTGATGGGCACAGGCCAAATGTCTTGGCAGCGGGTGGTGGATAACTTCTGGCACGATAATGTAGAATTACAGTAATCTGGTAACTCTAGATTTTCACTTCCTGTTGCAGACCGCCATGATAACGATGAAATATGTTTGTTTATGTTTTCTCAGTCTCATCTTGCTCTCACTTGCGGCCAGTCTCGCACAGGCGATGCACCAGCGTGACGCGCCGACACAGAACGGCTGGTGGTCAGCCCGGCGAGATACCGCCGGAATAGCCCCTGATGCCAGACAAAATGCCCGATTGGCAGTGGTGCAGGTCTATGCCGCTCCCACCTGGGGCTGGAAAGGGGTGGTGGCCGTACATCCGTGGATCATTTTTAAACGCGCCGGTGAAACGGAATATCATCGCTATGAAGTGATTAGCTGGGGGGAAGGTAAAAAAGTGCGGCGTAATCGCAACTTGCCAGATGGTTACTGGTTCGGTGCGAAACCCCGCCTGCTGGTGGATCACCGTGGTCCAGAGGCCGAAGCGATGATCCCGCAAATTGAAGCGGCTATCGCCACATATCCCTGGCCTGATACCTATCACGCTTGGCCGGGCCCGAATAGCAACACGTTTATCGCGCATATCGGGCGCCAAGTGCCCGCGCTAAAACTGGATATGCCCGCCAACGCGGTAGGCAAAGATTTTCGTTCGTTGCTCAATCCCGTTGGCTTGCCGCCATCGGGGCGCGGAATACAGATTTCGCTGCTGGGTCTCGCAGGTGTGACGCTTGGTGCAGAGGAGGGATTCGAGCTCAATGTACTGGGGCTCAATCTTGGTCTGGATTTCACGCCGCTACGTTTACGGCTGCCGTTTATCGGTGGTCTGGGCAATGACAATTTGCAGAAGAATAATTCATAATGCTACCCAACCCCATGCACAGAGGGTCACACGCGAAGTTCGGTGTTTGGCGTATCGGCTGCGTAGCGTCATCGTGGGAGACTCGATTATCTAAGCTCTTGATTGTGCCAATAAAACGAGCAAACGACATTTGGCTAACTAGGGCAATGAGCGCCGATAATCGGCATTGATTCTGTTACATAAAAAGAATACCGTTTTGCTCAACATCATTTTTTGAATCTCTCTATCTGATTGAGCGTTTCTTTTTGTTCTTAAGGAGACGCCAGAATCATAGGCAATGCCTTGACCAATGTCGAATATCATTCTGGCTAAAAAATCAGCATTGTCCATCATAATATTTGCTCTAAGTATGGGATCTCTTTTGGCCATTTCTTTTATTTGCGGTGCGGTGACGGGAATATCACCAATGACATTACCATAGGCCTGCATAAAGAAGAGATCAAAATTGATTGTGGTTTTCTCGCCTTGAACCTGAATTTCATCAAAAAGCGCTTCCTGCATAGCCTCGACAAAATCTAGCGCATCACCCGCTACCGTGGTCGTCGGAGAAAGAACAAAATCTCGGGTGGCTACAGCATGATGAGATGTTTCATGCAATGCGGTGATTTGTGGTTTGGTGGTTTTAAGATACTGAGGGGAAAATTGATCCGCCATGATAATAACGCGCTGTTCTTGGTCGTTGGACATGACGAAGCCCATTGGCCCATTTTCGTTATGGACAGGATTGCGAACATCATTCCGTTTAGCGCTGGCGAAAATGAATTTTCCCATTTTATTATTGAAAAAATTTCTCATAGTGATCAGCGCATTATAAAATCGCTCCAACGCTTGATTGATGATAGAAGTATCCTGAGTATTTAATATTCTACTAAAATAATCCACTATATAACCATTACGCGTCTTATGTACCAGTATGATCTTTGATCTATCGTTAACGTCTTCGTAAACCTCTATAGCCTGCTTGAATCGATGTAATGCCGATCTGACATAGTTCTTAGCGGCCTCAACGTGAATTTTTAGTTGCGGCGCAATCTCACGTAAAAATTCGTATTCTTCCGGTATCGTATCGATCTTATCGTAAAAAGAGTGCATATGAAAATGCTCTGTCTGGTAGAAAAGCCTTATTGCATCCTCTATATCGCCGATAGCATCGATTTTGTTTCCATTATAGAGAAAATCAAAATATTTCAGCGGTGGCATGAAACGCGCTAGCATCGGTATGTGGCTAACATCAACGGGAATGGCAGGAATATTTTCATTACCCGGTTGGTTGACGTCCATCAATTGGCCATTCTGTAGCGGATGACCAATGAGTATATTGTCATTGATATCTTGGGTTTTGCGCACGCTTTGTTTATTATCATCGCCCAATGACGCTTCATCTTTATCATGCGGATGATTTCCTTCGAGTTTTTGTTTCTCGCTATTGGAATTGCCATTTTGCGACAGTAAACCTCCCGTTATTGCACCCCCTATACCTCCTACTATCGCTCCAGCGCCTGCTGCCCCGCCAGCGATAGCACCTTTACCCGCGCCGAGGCCTGTATTGACTACGGGAGATAAACCTTCTAAAAGGTTAGTATTACTGCTCGCCATGTTTTCATGCGTCCTGATAGTTTCTCTAACTTCTTTTCTCGCGTTTCTTCTGATGTTTCTGGCGTTTTCCCGCGCATGCTTTCTCGCCACCTTTTTTTGTCTTTTGATTTTCTCTCTCTCGATTTCACCGCACTGATTGCCCCTTTTATTTCTAATTGGCTCCATCGTTAGGTTATTATTGCCTGCAACGTGAATTATTCTATTGCCATGACCTAAAGCGCCAGTGCCAGGTAATGCATGGCGTAACGCTGTATTTTTGTTTTCTAGCGCACTGATTTCTCTAACGCCTACCAGTGAAGATAGAAGAAGTGCACGCAAAAATAGATTAAGGTAGAAATGATCTTTTAGATTATCTTTCGCAAAACTCACGTTCTGGAGATTGTTCAAACTGCTTATTTTATCGTTATGCCACCCTCTGGAAAATGGGGGGGAGGGTGATAGGGTTTTCAGCGAGTTAATACACTCTTTTGCGCTCAGACGCGTTTCAAGTTTATGATTAAATAACTCCACCACCTTATTGTGTCGTGGTATTGATGTCAATGGCATAGATCACCTCATGTCATTAATAGAAAGAATTGCATGAGCACAATTCATCAGATATCACAACTATTTCGATTAGATTAACGGTTTCTCCTCTTTCACTTACAGATTGTAACTATCACCAACTCTCCCTCTCACCCCCGTTGCTGAAATAAAATTGCGGTGCTGCGCCATTGGGGTTGGTTTCCAACTCAACAAGCGTCTCTAACGTTTCAGTCGATAACGGATTCCCTTCGAGAAAAATTGCGGCATCATCACTTTTTATCGAGAGAAATTCACAGGGAAGAGTACGCAATCTATTATGTTGTATATTGATTGTTTTTATGCTTACAGGAATCGTTGCTTCAAAGCTAGCCAATTCATTATGCATGAGAAAAAGTAATTCTAGATGAGCAGGTAAGTTTTGCACGGAGGTTATTTTATTATTTGCGCAGTTCAAACACGTCATTTCGGTGGGTAGCTGATGATGTATCGCGGTGATGTTATTGGATGACAAATCAAGATTTATGAGTTTGGAGGGTAGATGACAGGGTATTTCCTCGAATGCATTATTGGCTAAAATTAAGCACGTAATACTTTCAGGTAAATTCTTTTGCAATGCAACCAGTTGGTTACCGCTAACATTTAATTTTTCCAGGTTTAAGGGAAGATTGTCAGGTAATTGAGTGAGTTTATTACCTTGAATATCCAGTTCCTTTATAGCGGGTGGTAAAGATTCAGGCAGCGTTTTGAGGCCTAGATTGCTTAGTTTTAACTTCTCCGTTTGCCTGAAAAAACAATCGGTCATTAGCTTAAAGGCAAGGTCTTTGTTTTCTCCTTCACCGTAGTTTTTTTTGTCCCGCCACTTTTTCCAATGCTCGAGTATATTAGTTTCCGTATGACGGTTAGTCATAAAAATGGCGCGAGATGTGGATGCATTATGAGCTAACAAACGTATCTCCTTCTAAACATTTCATGTTAATGCTTATCACTACACCGAGTAGCGTTAGATGTCGATCATGCATTACGATTTAATCCATCACGGTTATTTTAAGCACGGCGACAAGTTACCAGACTTGCAAGATTTCCGGTTAATCCCGTTATCGCTTAAGATAAAATGACGAGTATGCCGGCATTAGGGTTGGCGTGATTATTGATAATAATAGGGTTTACTAAGCATTATGTCTGTTAAAATTTTTACGCTGACGTCTTTCTCATAAGATATACAATTGTCGTCATCATATTGCAAGCCTGACAAGATGAAAATCTTTCCTATTTGCACTCTCTTATTTATCGCATCGCCTACTATTGTTGATATCAAAGGACTATTTCGGCATTAAAAACACCAAGTGGTAATGGCGAGTGTCGAATAGCGCTTGCGCAATGCAGCGATAATTAAACTACAATTGAAGGATAAATTAATCTGAATAAGATGTTGACAGGATTATTTGACAAGAAAGAGTATGCCGAGACAGGGTTCCCGCCGCGAGCTTGGCCATGACATATTGGGATTATCATTTTCCCACGCCGGCAGAGTAGGGGGCATGCATTTTTAGCTATGATGGACGCGCGTAGGGCTATTTGGTAATTACCGATAGCGATCATCCTGCACCCGTCATTCCACACCGCATGTCGGCGTGAATCCGACGGTCGCCATCGACGGGGCATCAATAAGAGTAAAATCCACGCGTTGGCGTGGATTTTGTGATAGTCATCGGGCTGCGGATGTTCGCTGACCCGGGGGGCGAGACAGCCTAAGCCGGTTATTTGAACGCATGCCGGATAACGCTATTTAACGACTCAATAGCGTGGGTGGTAAAAAGGGCCTTGCGGATATCAGACGGATACCCGAACCGCGTTGACAGGTTAGCCCAATTCGCCCGCCAGCTCCGGCTGATGTGCGGGTAGCGCTTATCCCCGTTTGTCGGCGACCGCATCCAGGGCGGTCAGAGCAGCTTCTTCTGTCGGGGCTTGATAGACTGCTTTCAGCCCGCCAGTGACGGCCTTGTAATCGCGCCATGACACGTAGTTCAGGCTGTTGCGCGCCATATGAACAATGCACTACTGGAGGCGAAACTGTGGATAAACGGCGTTGATGGCGTCGGGGAAGTCTTTCAAGCCGTCAACACCGGCGACGAAGATATCGAGCAAGCCCCGGTTGTTCATCTCCGTCAGCACGCCCACACGCCCAGCCAGAACGTTGCGCCTTCATTCCCGCCAGCCACCTGCCCAGCTGCGCTTTTCCCGGTCACGGGCGTGCGGATATCCAGGGCCTTCTTCGCTAGCTACCGTCTTGGCGGAGTAGCCGTTATGGGTGTTGCAGCCGGATTTGGGCTGCTGCTTCTCGTGGCCCAAAGGGGGGGGCAGCTCAGCATGGGGTGCCGTCTCGACCGTCAGCTTTTGCAAAAAGCGGGAAAGCTGACTCAAGTGATCAGGGGTTTTGAGTTTTTCCGCCAGTTCGGTGGCAAGAGCCTGTAATTGTTTCTCGTCCCTAAATTCACCTATTCAGGGTGTTGCGGTAAACATATCAAAAACCGGCGATGACACAATTTTATGAACAGGCTCTGAGACCGAGAGGTTTATGATATCAGCGTTTGGTACAGAGCTGCGGTCGCGGCCCTGTCGACTTTGTCAGGTTACCGAGCCGCTGTCTTGTGTTGTTGAGTTCACGGCTCAAGCCGTCTCCAGAATCTAATGATGGTTGTTCATAACTTATAAATAGCGTTTTCTAATTATGATAGTGGTAGTGCCTGCATTTATCGTCAGTCTGATGAAGACGGTAAAAATAGTTTTTAAATTCAACAATTGAAAAGAGTAGACACAAATAAGAACATTTCGTCGTCTTTTTTTTAATAAATCAGATATTGGCTTTCTTTTTTTTAAGTTAAACAAAAAAACTGAATGTGGTAACCAAATAAAAACATAAAGCACGTCATTTTAACATAAATAACACATTTAATTTTTTGTTTGTGAGCCGTTTCATTATTTTTAATCGTGGGATGCGCTATAGTTTCGTTGTATTAAAATTGATTCCGTGGATGGCATGCAAAAAAAATATAAATTGCACGAATTTCTTGATGTCGATCGTTTGCAAACACTCCAGGACAACTTCAGTAAATCAATGATGATTGCTCTTGTGGTGGTGGATCAGGAAGGGGTTCCTGTCACTCGCCCGAGCGGTTTTTCGGATTTTTGTGCACGTTCCAGAATGAATGAGACGCTGGCCCGGCATTGCTACGACAGCGACAGCGCGGGCGGCGAAGCGGCAATGCGTGCCGGGGAGCCGGTAGTTTATCGCTGTTACTGCGGCTTTGTAGAATTTGCCGTACCCATAATGATTAACAATCATTATCTTGGCGCCTTCATTTCCGGCCAGGTGAAAGTGGAAGAAGATAAAGAAAAAAGAATTCCTTATATTGTTGATAATAATCTCCTTTGGCAAGAAAACCCCTGGCTGGTGAATTTGCATCACACTACGCAGCGCATGCCATATGAACGTTTTGAATCCACAGCCTATACGCTCCTTCATGTGGCCTCGTATCTGGTAGAACAAGCACATGCTAATAACATTCAACGTGAGTTACGCCATAAAGAGCAGGAATTGACCAGTGAATTACGTAAGCGTGTTGAAATTGAACGCTCGTTGCACGAAGCGGAATTTAAAGCGCTTTCTTACCAGATAAATCCGCATTTTTTATTCAATGTGCTGAATACTATTGGTCGTCTTGCATTTCTTGAGGATGCCAGCCGCACGGAAACGATGGTGCACGATTTTTCAGATATGATGCGCTACCTTTTACGCAAGAATAATAATGGATTGATTACGCTTGGCCAGGAAATGAATTATGTAAATTGCTACATGGCAATTCAGAAGGTCAGAATGAATGACCGCTTTGATTATGCTTGCGATATTCCGAGAGAATATAAAAATGTTGTGTGTCCATTTTTGATTCTTCAGCCCCTGGTAGAGAATTTTTTCAATTATGTCGTTGAGCCACGAGAAACCAAAAGCCATATTATTCTGCGTGCGAGTGACGACCGCAAGGATGTGATCGTTGAAATCACAGATAATGGGGATGGGATCTCGCCAGAAGATATTGCCTATATCCTTTCAGGAAACCTGAACCGACAAAAAGGGGGAATAGGTATTAATAACATCAATAATCGCCTGCAATTGTTATTTGGAGAAAGCTATAGCTTGCAAATCTCCAGTCCCCATAAGCCAATGCTCGGTACTACAATTACGTTAAGGTTCCCTTTGGTGCCTGCCTGAGTCTGGAGCGTGTGTATGTATAATATTGTCATTGTTGAAGATGAGTATATCGAGTCTGAATCGCTAAAACGCATCATCTCACGTTGTGTTGAAAATTCCGTCATTCATGAGGCGCCCACCGGCAGGAAGGCTATTCAGTTGATTGATCAGCTAAGTCAAATTGACATGATGTTCGTTGATATTAATATCCCGCTGCCAAATGGTCATCAGGTTATTGAATATCTTAAGCAGAAAAATACGGAGACCAAAGTCATCGTGACGACGGCAAATGATGACTTTGAAATCGTCCGCCATATGCTCAGTCTAAAAGTTGACGACTATCTTTTAAAACCTGTAAAGCCCAGTACCTTGAGTGAGACTATTCGTAAAACGTTGTTCGTTGATGAAGAAGGGGCCGCGGTCACCCGGGAGTTGCGACAAAAAATAAGCGATTTGATAAGCCGCTGTGATTATCCTGGCTGGCATAGGTTTTTATTCAGCATCCTTGATGCGGCATGCACCGGTCAGACGTTTAACAGCGATCGATCGACAACGGTGACTGATGTCCTTGAATTACTACAGCAATATCTTGCAGGGCTTGGGGAAAAATATGTCTCCTGCCGAAATAAAGTCGCCGCAATTATTATAAATATTCAACAGCAGGGATTACCCCCAAGCAATTATTGGCGCGTAATGACCAGTTTATTAAGCCTTAGTGATGATATTTTTGAGCACGTGTTCAAAAATGTCAATGGTAATATGGATTTTGTTAGCCGGGCTCTATTTCATATTGAGAAAAATATCTTCAAAAATTTTACTTTGGATGACATTGCCTCTAAAGCCTTTGTCAGTCCTTGCTATTTGAGCCGAGCGTTTAAAAAGACCTTGGGCACGGGTTTTTCAAGTTACATTACCCGCCGTAAAATCAGCATGGCAAAATCGCTTCTGCAATTTAGTGACTTAAAGGTCAACACGATCGCGCTTGAACTTTCTTGGCAGGATGCGAATTATTTCTGCCGCATCTTCAAAAAAGAGACCAGCATTGCCCCATCAGATTACCGTCGCCTTGTCTCGCCAGAGGCGTGCTGATGTCCCCGGGTTTTTTTGCGCTTGCCGTAAGCGTGAGCGCAAAAAAGTCCGCTATCCCCGCAACATAGTTTACGTCCCTGGAAACCGGTGACCGTTAAAATTGACCTCTCTCCTTTGAACGTGGCGCCGTCGTGGACGAATATCTTTTTACCTCTGAATCGGTTGCTGAAGGGCATCCGGATAAGATAGCGGACCAGATCTCTGACGCCATTCTTGATGCATACCTGTTACGGGATCCCTGGGTTAAAGTGGCATGCGAATGCCTGGTGAAAACCGGCGCAGTGATCCTGGCAGGTGAAATATCCTCCGCTGTAAACATCGATGTCGAACAAATTGTGCGCAGTACGGTGAAAGCCATTGGTTACGATGACTCAGAGATTGGGTTTGACGGCGCGACTTGCGCGGTTATGAGCCTGCTGGGTCGGCAATCGGAGGATATCGCCACGGGTATCCGCGCCAGCGATCCGACCTCTCTCGGTGCGGGTGACCAGGGGATCACCTTCGGTTATGCATGCGATGAAACACCGCAACTGATGCCCGCTGCTCTACTGTATGCACACAGATTGATGGAGCGACAGGCGCTACTGCGTAAGACGTGTCGGCTTGAGGGCTTATTGCCGGATGCCAAAAGTCAGGTCACGTTACGCTATTGCGATGGGCAAATACACCATGCCGCCGCCATCGTCGTGTCAACACAGCATCGTGCTGATGTTCCGCTCGCCTCTCTGCGTGACGCAATCATTGAAGAGATCGTTAAGCCCGTCATTCCCTCAGCGTGGTTGACGCCAGAAACACGGTTATTGATTAATCCCGCCGGCCCGTTCGTCAGCGGAGGACCGGCTGCGGATTGCGGTTTAACAGGGCGTAAAATCATCGTCGACACCTACGGCGGCGCAGCCTGTCACGGCGGTGGCGCGTTTTCAGGCAAGGACCCTTCCAAGGTCGATCGTTCTGCCGCCTATGCTGCGCGCTATGTGGCAAAAAATATCGTTGCAGCCGGTCTGGCAAAACGCTGTGAAATTCAACTGGCCTGGGCCATAGGCTTATCCCGGCCGGTTTCTGTGCGAGTTAACACCTTTGGCACTTCGCGGCTTTCATCTGACACTCTGGCCCGCCTCGTTGAACACCATTTTGACCTGAGCGTCTACGGCATTATTCATAAGCTCGATTTGCTGGCACCTCGCTACCGCCAGACGGCGTGCTATGGCCACTTTGGTCGTGAAATCTTTCCATGGGAGTCCACGGATAAGGCGGCGCTGCTTCGTGATGATGCGGTGGGTCTGACGTGTGCGCTCACCTATACCTCATTAGCGACAAAATAACAGGAGAAAGTGATGTCCGGGCAGAGCTTAGGCTTAATTGAAACCGTCGGCTTAACGGTGGCGGTTGAAGCCGCCGATGCCGCAATGAAATCGGCGAATGTCGACCTGGTCGGATACGAGCTGACGAAAGGCGGTGGTCTGGTGACGGTGAAATTCACCGGCGACGTTGGCGCGATGAACGCGGCGGTTGCCGCGGGCGTTGCCGCCGCAAACCGAATAGGGCAAGTTTACGCCTGGAAGGTGATAGCGCGTACCGCGACCGGTATTGACGCGCTGATTGCCTCCGGGGAAACCGGGGGGGCCAATCCTGCGGCACCCATTACGCACGACAAACCAGCGGCTGAGGCACACAATGAGGAAAGGATCGCGGTTATCAACCTTGAGCCTGTCGCGAGTCTGTCAGATTGCCTGGCACAGAGAGAAGAGGTGAAAATGGATGCGTCTGCTCCTGCGTCTTCGCCGGCGGAAAGGGTGCCCGCTCAATGCCAAGACGACGCTGAACACTGCCTGGAAAAGGGGACAGAAACATTCGCGCAGGACGATAAAAAGGCGCAACGGGCAAAAATCAAGGGCGCTCGACGGTAGAATGACGATGTTGAATAAAGCCACCTGAGGGTGGCTTTTTTGTGCACGTCGTGCGCAGGTTAGGGGGGATGACGGCCTATCAGGGGGAAGGGGAGAGACACCAAAACGCCGGCGTATCGGTCAGTACGACGGCGTGCGTCAAGGTGATGTCTGTCAGGCGGTGGTTTGGTTTACCCCGTTTTCTGTTTTTGCTGCGGGTAAATGACGCCCGATACCATAACGATAAATCGCGGCCCCCAGGGTTCCGCCGATAACAGGCGCAATCAGCGGTATCAGGAAGTAGGGAATATCTCTGCCACCCGTCATCGCAACCGAGCCCCAGCCATTAAGGAAGGCGAAGAATTTGGGGCCAAAGTCGCGTGCCGGGTTCATGGCAAAACCGGTCAAAGGCGCCGTTGCTGCGCCGATAACGGCCACCAGCATTCCGATCAGAAGGGGCGCAAGCGGTCCTTTAGGAACGCCGTTACCATCATCGGTTAGCGCCATGATAAGTCCTAGCAAAATTGAGCTGATGATGATTTCCACTAATCCCGCCAGCCATAGGCTGATGGAGGCGGCCGGATAGGTTGAAAATATACTGGCCAGATACAGGCTATCCTGGCTGCCTCGTATCATCTGATGCGCATGCTCGTACTCGGCAAACATATTGTGGTAAATCAGATAGGTCAATGCCGCGCCGCAAAACGCGCCGGCCATTTGCGCCGCAATGTAGGGTACCACTTTTCGGCGGTCAAAACGGGCAAACATCCACAAGGATATCGTCACCGCGGGATTAAGATGAGCGCCGGAGAGTCCTGCCGTCAGGTAGACCGCAAACGCAATGCCGAGCCCCCAGACCACGCAAATTTCCCAAAGACCAAAGCTGGCCCCCGCCACTTTTGCCGCACTCAGAACGCTGGTGCCGAAAAAAATAAATAAGCCGGTACCCATAAATTCTGCTAGGCAAAGTCCGGTTGTCGATTCGTAAGATTTACTCATAATGGTTTCCTGTATTAAGCGCGGGTTTTATCGCTTAACGGGGTAAAGTGCAAAGGACGTGAAAAATCGCTACATGATTTCTATTGCTGATTAACCGCCAATATGGCAATGAAATCCCATTGATTCGACAACGCTTTTCAGACTTTCCATGTTGTCTTCGGGCTGCGATTTAGCGTCACGCATCGGGTAAATTCTACCGAGCAGGTTATATTTGTTTTCCCCGAAGGTGTGGTAAGGCAACAGGTGGATCGTATCGACGCCGGACATCAATCGGGCGAACTCGGCAATACTACGGATTTCATCCGGGTGGTCGTTGACGCCGGGAATAACCGGAATGCGGACAATGACTTTCGTGATAAAGGAAATTCGGATCAGGTTCTCCAGAATTTTGCTGTTATTTACCCCCGTGTTCTCTTCATGCACCGTAGGATTAATGGCTTTAATATCGGTTAATGCCAGGTCAATCCAGGGGAAAACATCGTCAATGACCTCTTTCGTCGTAAAGCCGGTGGTCTCTATGGCGGTATGCCACCCTTTTTCTTTGCACGCTTTTAATAATTCACGCGCGAATTCGGGTTGTGCAAGCGGTTCCCCGCCCGATAGCGTAACGCCGCCGCCAGAGCGCCGAAACAGATTTTCCTCTTTTTGTAATTCTCGTATCACCTCACTCACCGTCATCCGTTTACCCTTCATCTCCAGCGCCTGGGTCGGGCAAACGCGCGTGCAGTCACCGCACTGGATGCAGCGCTCACGATCCACAAAAAAAGGGTTGTCGGGAGACAGTGCCTTTTGCTTACAGGCATCAACGCATTTTCCGCAGCGGATACAATCGCTTTTTTTATAAATGAGCTCAGGCTGCGGGCGTTGTGATTCCGGATTGCTACACCACTTGCAAGACAGTGGGCAGCCTTTTAAAAACGGTATTGTGCGGATGCCGGGGCCGTCGTGTAGGGAATAGCGTTGAATGTTGAATAAAACGCCCTCGGTATCGTACTCGACTCTCTTCATAACATCACTCGTCAAAAAAGCGACCACCAGGCAACAGCCAGTCAGCCGCTAACATCGGGTCTGATAGCGGGCCATGCGGGTACGCATGGCCCTGACAGGGAGGTCAAAATCAGAAGTGCTGCTCGGTGCGGCTGATAATGTCATCCTGTACTTCTTTGGCCAGCACCACGAATTGAGCGCTATAGCCCGCAACACGGACCACAAGATCCTGATGCTGCTGCGGGTTTTTCTGCGCTTCCACTAAGGTATTGCGGTCAATGACGTTGAACTGTACGTGCATCCCTTTCTTATCGAAGTAGTTACGCACCAGCCCGCCAAAGTTACGCAGGCCTTTCTCCCCTGCCAGAGAAGAGGGAAGGAATTTTTGGTTATAGAGCGTGCCGTTCGATGCGATGAAGTGATCCAGCTTCGCCACCGAGTTCGCTGCAGCGGTTGGGCCTTGCGTATCTTTTCCCTGACGCGGCGATACGCCGTCCGCCAGCGGTTCTTTCGCCAGGCGGCCATCCGGCAGTGCGCTCACGTCTTTACCAAACAGAACGTTAGCCGATACCGGGTAAATACCCGCCTGGAACTGCCCGCCGCGCGGGTTGGTATATTTCTCTACTTCCTGGCAGTAGATTAAGGCGCAGTTGCGGGCGACAAGGTCCACTTCGTCAATGTCGTTGCCAAAGCAGGGCGTGTTTTCCAGGATGTGACGGATCTCATCATAACGTGCGTTGCCTGCCGCGGGCGTCACCGTGGTACTGGAGAGTTGGCGGTAGACTTCATTTTTGATCGCCGCCGGATTCAGGGAGCCGTGCTGGTCGATTATGCATTTTACCACGTCATAGATGTCTTGCTCGCCCAGAGACGTTTTTGCTGAGCAGCCCTGGGCATTCGCGCCCACCGGGTAACCGAAGTTGGCATCCAGGGCACCTTTCAGTTCCTGGAGTGTCAGCCGCTTGTCTTCAAACACCTGTTTCTGAATGGCATATACCGAGTCGCCGGTATCCGCCACGCCAAATGCCTGTGGGCCGGTAAAGTTATAGATTGCGCCACCTTCCTGCAGGGATTTACCCCGGCCAATGCAATCATCCACCAGTGCAGAAAGGAACGGCAGCGGGCAGCGTTCGCCATGCGCAATATCCACACTGTTACAGGCTTCAACCAACTGGTGCACAAAATGCGCCATCTGTTTTTTGAAGGCCGTATAGAAGTCATCTATGCTGGTGTACTGGGTCAATTCCCCCGTGACCGGGCCGAGCTGCTTGCTGCCTGAGCGGCCGTTGTTAAGGGTAATTTCCAGCACTTTTGCCACATTAAAGAACGCGGCATCATGCCAACCCTCAGTGCGATGGGGGGCCTGAGGTTCTACGCAACCGATGATGCAATAGTCCCGTGCGTCATGCAGCGAGACGCCACGGTTTTGCAACGCCGGTATGATGACCTCATCGTTATACATGGCCGGTACCCCCAGCCCCAGACGCACCAGTTCACAGGCACGATAGAGGAATTCATCTGGCGTGCCCTGCCAGACGCGAATCGAGAAGGAGGGCTGCGGCAGGCGCACATGTGCGGTCGCGTCCAAACACATGTAGGTCAATGGGTTGGTGGCATCGCGGCCATCCTCCGTTTGCCCACCGACGCACAGGTTCTGGAACACGGCATAACCTGCAAAGGCTTGCGCGGACACTTCGTCGCGGGTTTTGTTGATGTCGTTAAGCTTGATCCAGCAGCAATCGACCAGCTCCTGGGCAAAGTCATGGCTTATCGCGTTGTCTGCAGCTAGGTAGGGGTACATATACTGATCGAAGCGCCCCGGAGAGATCGAGTGACCGCTGGATTCAATTTGCAGCATGCTCTGGATAAACCAGAATGTCTGACATGCTTCCCAGAACGTGGTGGCGCCCGATTCCGGCACGCGGGTACAGTTCTGGGCGATATGTTCCAGTTCGCGCTGGCGAGTCGGGTCGCGTTCTTCTCGCGCCAGGCGAGAGGCTTCCTGAGCATAGCGATGGGCGAAGTTGATAGCCGCCTGGTAACTGATGATTATCGCGTTATAAAACTGTTCTTTTTTAATGTAATCCGACGAGCTGCGATCGAGATTCTCCAGCGCGCGGGTCACTTCATTGATGATGCCACGAAAACCGATTTTCAGCACTTTACCGTAGTCAACGCTCACATGGCCTACACCACCGAAAAAGTAGTTGCCGACGGTGAACACGCCATTTCCCATACTCTCTTTGGTCCCCTCCGACATATAAGAGGCGGCCAGCGAACTGGTGGTTTTGCCCGGCCAGTATTGAAACGCCTGATGCAGTTCCGCCGCCGTTTTTTTCTCGATGATAAAGGGATCTGCAACCCGGTGTGCCATGGTGTCGAACTCTTTTTCAACCCACTCGAAAGAGAATTCCGGGCAGATCTCGGTCGAACGAGGATTAATTGTCACTGCACCAACAATTAATTCATCCGGGCGAATCGTGATGGGTAATTCATTGAATATTTTCTCAATGACCTTTGCCCGGCGCATAATAGCGGGAAGATGCTCGTTCTCTCTATAAGCCTCGGTTGCCAACACGGCGCGCTCTGATTCTACGTAAGGTTTGGCATGTAGAATCGTATTTTTGAGTCTTACGACACGATCGGTCGGATTAGTAAAGCCTTTCTCTAACATACAATGACTCCCGAAATGATAGTAGCGTGATCGAGCAACCACACCTGAATTGTTTAACCTGACGGCAGTGCCGGGTACATTAATCAATAATGCTGGCGTCTATTAAGCGAATAAACTGACGTAATATCGCTGGGTGCCCCATCCAGGTGGCTGTAGTCAGCAGGTTGCCGTCCTGAACGGCTTCATTCTCTGCGGCAATAACCCATTGGCCACCCGCCATGTCAACCTCTGGCTTTAGAGTAAAATATCCCGTCAGTTTCTTTCCTTTTATCACGCCAGCTGCAACCAAAATTTGGGGTCCATGGCAGATTGCAGCGATGGGTAGTGAATGGTTATTTGCATAATGAATAATGTTCAGTACCGATTCATTAAGGCGAAGATACTCGGGGGACCGACCCCCGGTAATATAGACGCCAGCGTACTCTTGCAGCCTGAGTTCATCAAAGGATGCGGTTAATCGAAATAAATGACCGGGTTTTTCGGTATAGGTCTGATCGCCTTCAAAATCATGGATGGCGGTCTTAATATAGTCCCCGGCTCGTTTCCCTGGGCATACCACATCTACTCTGAAACCTAACATGCTTAATGCCTGCCATGGCACCATGACTTCATAGTCTTCAGAGAAATCGCCTGCGAGTATCAGAATTCTTTTCATAAGCGAACCCTCAGAATGTATTGGCATCATCCTCAATATTGCGCATGGCTTCATTCACGGCGGCGACCTCGCCGAATATGGCCAGCGTCGTGATATGTTGCGGGCAACTGCCAAAGATCTCCGTTACCGCAACATGTGCGCTTTTACTGGCCTTGTCGGCATAAAAGTACAAGTCGGGCACGGGCAGCATAATCAACCCGATAGCATCGATACGCACCCTTTCCAGGCGGTTGCGCGACTCGGAAGGCATCCGCCGTTTCAGCATGGCCAGCGTTTCCGGCGTCGGCGCGTTGATAATACGTTTTTTCATCACTGGGTTGCCCGTCCTGCTGATATCAACGGATGTTGAGGGCTTCGACCATCACGCACCGGCGGTGTCTGGCAAAGGTGCGAGCGGAGGTCAGTCCTTCCCCGGTTGGCCCGGCGATAGTAAAGGTGGTATGGCCTTCGCCGCCCACACCAAGACCAGCGTAGGATGGGCCGTTTTTCACAAAAATAGTCGTCTGAATCAACCGCGCCATTTTGGTGAGTTTCTCTACATTGGTGGAGTGCATCATCGCCGTATGGCGATTTCCATGTTCCACTTTCACGGCCAGCTCAATCGCTTCATCGACATTTTCCACCCGTACCACCGGCAGAATGGGCATCATCAACTCATGCACGACGAAGGGATGGTCCCGTTCGGTTTCGATCAACACCACTTTGATCTCTTCCGGCACGCTAATGCCAATCTGCTGTAGGAGGTAGCGCGCATCTTTACCCACGAACGCGGTATTTGGACCGGTCCCTTTTTCATTCAGTACCAGCGATTGCAACTGCTGGATATGCTGCTTATCGCACAGCAACCAGGCACCGCTTTTTTTCATGCGATGAATCAGGTAATCCGCGACGTCATTCACCACGATGACTTCTTTCTCGGCAACGCAGGGCAGGTTGTTGTCAAAGCTGCAGCCATTAATGATATCGCGGGCGGCTTTCTCGATATTCGCTGTTTCATCAACCACGACGGGGGGGTTGCCAGCGCCTGCACCCACCGCTTTTTTGCCTGATGACATCACCGTTTTCACAATCGCCGGCCCACCGGTCGCAACCAGCATGTTGATACGTGGATCGTTGATTAATGCATTGGTGTTGTCTATCGAGGGCTTGGTGACCGTGACCACCAGATTGGCGGGGGCGCCGAGCCGTGCCAGTTCCTGATTGATAAGCGCGATGCAGTGCAGCGAGACATGACGTGACCGTGGATGTGGACTGAAGATAACGGTGTTGCCTGCCGCCAGCATGCCGATAGCGTTGTTGATTATCGTCTCGGTCGGGTTGGTGGTGGGTGTAATGGAGCCTATCACCCCATAAGCAGAATATTCCGTCAGCGTCAGACCGCTATCGCCACTGACTGCGCCGGTGACCAGATCCTCAACGCCGGGCGTTTTTTGCGCGGCAACGCGGTTTTTTATCACTTTGTCAGCATAATTACCCATTCCCGTCTCTTCTACGGCCATTCTGGAAATGGCTTGCAACACCTCTTCCTGTAGAAAAAGCTGGCGAATACCGGCAACAAAACGGGCACGATCCTGCATTGAGCAGTGGCGATACTGAATTTGCGCGTGCTGTACTGCGGTGATGGCTTCATCCATGGTTGCAAAAGCGCCATCGCAAGCGGCAAGGGCGGCGGCGGGCTCAGCGCTCACCCGGCTCGCCAGCACGCTGGCGACAATGGCTTCAATGTTGTCGCGGTCGGGCGCAGTCGACAAAGCAGGGGGGGTGTGTGCCTGCGCTTGCGGGGCTGATTTGGTGTATTTACTCAGAACGCGGGAGACGGCCTGGGTAATTTCAAGATCGTTCATGTTCTACTTTCCTTACTCCACGTCACACAGGTTGCCGCTTGCCATCAAATGTACGGTGTTGTGGTCGATTTAATTGGCGTCGGATCCAAGGTGGCCAGCAGTTGCTTCCCGACATCTCTTGCCGCAATCACTGCCTGACGAACCGCGCCCGAGTCACCGGCGAAAGTGAAGATCACTTCGTTACTAAAGCTGGTGCCCTTCGCCGGGCTGGCGTAGCCCACCGGTTCAATCACCGCCGCTTTCGCCGCGGCATCGGCAACCACCACGCCAATCGCCGCGGGCGAGGCGCACGTCATGCCGAAAGATTTACCCAGCGGTGCGCCCAGGGCTTTATGCAGTGCATAGCTGGCACGTGCGGTGTACTGGAATTCCAGATGACCCGCCGGTGTGCCATAGACATCACCCATTGTTCGCTCAATTTCAGACAGGGCGACTTCCACCGCACGGCGCACATCGGACACATCGGAGGCCCCGAAAATGATCAAGCAACCGTGCCCGCCGCCACCTTCGGTATCGCGAGCCAGTTCGATAGAAAGAATCTCACTGTTGGTGGCTTTAATCGCTTCATCTGCGGCGAAAATATGCGGGCCGGCACCCGTGCGCGCGCCAAGAATACCGATTGAGCGATATTTCTTGTCGATATTCATGACGTCATGTAACTGATGATCGACATTGGCAATAACCAGCCCGATAGTATGTCCCAGGGCCGTACCGACAAACTCCGTTAACCCACAGCCGGCAAAGCTGGCTGTGGTTTTGTTGTTGGTGCTCACGTCGGTCTGTTTATTCATTACTTCAGATATAATCTGTTCAACAAGATTATCTCTCATGGTCAGTATCCTCTGGCTTTATTAACTAACAGCTTTCGGCAGAATTTTTTCCACTTCGATATGCGGGCGCGGAATAACATGTACCGAGACCAGTTCACCCACTTTACCTGCTGCTGCCGACCCTGCATCCGTTGCGGCTTTTACTGCGCCAACATCACCGCGGACCATGACGGTAACCAATCCGGAACCAATTTTCTCGTAACCTACCAGCGTAACGTTCGCAGATTTAACCATGGTATCTGCGGCTTCGATTGCGGATACCAGACCTTTTGTTTCAACCATACCTAATGCTTCTTGTTGCATAAAGACCTCAATATTTCCAGGTGAGAGTAAACGTCAGTAATGAATTAACCCACAAAGGGTTGTCCATAGACTTCAAAAATTCATGCACTATGATATTAGGGTGCTAAGGGCAAAATGTTTTGCCCGTTAGAGAGATTTTCTTGTTATTCGGTTTTACCCTGGACAATAAAATCCTCCCTGGAGGTAAAGGGTGGTGAATAACTCAGGCGACGCCCTCAAATGCGCAACAGAGAGCGGCGGCATCTTGAGCGATCATCTTCTCTTCATTCGTCGGAATTACCGCCACGATGGGCGAGCCGGGTACTGATATTACCCCCTCATGGCCTGCGAACGGTTGCGCATTCTTCACCGTATCGAGCTGTACACCGAAGACGGCCAACCGCTGAACGGTCAATTCACGCACCAGCGCCGAGTTTTCTCCAATACCGCCGGTAAAAATCAAAGCATCAAAGCGATGCAGCGATGTGAGGTGCGCACCAAGATGACGGGCAAGGCGGTGCACCATCACGTCAATGGCAAGTGTGGCGCCTGGACAGCCGTTACTGCGTGCTTCCTGTAATGTGCGGCAATCGCTGGAAAGCCCGGATAAGCCCAGTAAGCCTGAGTCGTGGTTCACCATTTTGTACAGCGACTCGATGGTCTGACCGGTGCAGCGGGCAATATAGGCAGCGGCACCAAAATCCAAATCGCCACAGCGCGTTCCCATCACCAATCCTTCCAGCGGCGTCATGCCCATGGAGGTATCCACGCTTCGGCCGTTTTTTACCGCGCATACCGACGACCCATTGCCAAGATGGGCGATAATAATGCCATGATCGGCGGGATCAAGGTTTAATCGGGCCACGGCTTCTGCGGCGATGAACCTGTGCGACGTGCCATGGAAACCGTATCGTCTGACCTGATGTTGCTGTTGATAGACCAAAGGAATGGCGTAGGTATAGGCTGCCGGTGGCAGGGTCTGGTGAAACGCCGTATCAAACACGGCAACCTGCGGCAGATGCGGTAATAACGACATTGCCGCGTCGATACCCATCAAGTTCGCCGGGTTATGCAACGGGGCCAGTACGGAGAGTTCACGTATGCGGCTAATGACGTCATCGGTGAGCAATACCGAGCGTTTGAACTGGCTACCGCCATGGGCCACGCGGTGGCCAATCGCGCAGACGCGCGACAATAACGCCAGATGTTCGAGTTGTGTGAACAGCGTTTTCAGCGCGCAACTGTGGCTGGCGTCAGTCAGTCGCTCCGTTGCTTTATTACCCGCCGCATCTTTGATGGTGATACTGGCGTCTGCCAGCCCGAGTTTTTCCGCCAGACCGGAGAGCACAGGGGCGTCATCATTGAGCGGGATAGCGGAAAATTTCAATGAAGATGAACCACAGTTAATGACCAAAACCAGTGACGCTAACGACATAATGACCTCTGTCTGTCTTTTTTCATTTTGACAACGATGCGTTAAAAGGGGTGAGGGAGAATTGCTCAAGACTGAAACGCGTTAGCACCGCACTGGCGATAGCAATATCTTCTTCCACCGTACCGCCGCTGATGCCGATAGCGCCGAGCAGTTCGCCGCCTGACCAGCAGGGCAATCCGCCGCCAAAGCAGCAAATCCCCGCGTTGTTTTGTAGGCCATACAGGCTGGCGCCAGGCTGCACTTGTGCTGCCAGTTTGTGTGTCGGCATTTTCAATGCCACCGCCGTCCAGGCTTTTTGTCCCGCCAGCGTATGGCTGATGAGTAGGGCGTTATCCATGCTAAAGAAGTAACGCTGCTGACCACAGGCATCCACCAGACTGAAAACGATGGGTACGTTAGCTTCATCTGCGGCGTCGATGGCATATTTCGCCAGCAGCGCGGCGTCCGCCAGACTCAGGGCGCGGTGGCGCGGGGATAACTGACGCGCAATGGCCAAAGTAATACGGTGTTCCAGTTCAGCATTGTGATCAGGGAGCATGGGGTTTCCTCGCGCGGACACTACTGACCGTTAAAATCGAGCGAATCGACAATGCCGACAACAGCAGCATCAATGACGGAATGTTCTTTACTGGTACTCATGCGCGCGGAACTGCCGGTCGTCACGATCACCGTTTCCCCATTACCTGCACCGACAAAGTCCACGGCAACTTGCGCGGTGCCCGTGGGGCGATAATGTTCATCCAGGCGAGCGACAATGAGCAATTTTGCGCCATTAAGCGAAGCGTGTTTGGTGGTTGAAACTAACGCACCGGTTACCTTTGCCAGATACATGTGTCCTCCTAGTGACCGTGAACAATGATGAGGCCGCGGTCCCGAATTTCATCACGGGCTGCGGGAGTAATTAGCGTGCCGGTGGCGATATAGAGTGTCTGCCCTTTCTGATACTGGCGTACGTCGCAAAGGGTGACCAACGGCTTATGGGCATGGACTAAGGGTGTATGATCGGGACCCGGCGTGTGCTGGCCTATCACGGTGAAGCCATATTCCACAAGCGTGGCGGCATAATGCGCAAGGCGTGCCCGCAATGCCTGCGGTAGCGCACTGTTTTGCTCGGGCTGGCATTCGGCATTGAGCGTGACGATGGCCGTTTTTTTCATGCAGAGCGCATAAAATGCCCATCGACAGACCAGGTTATCGCGGATACCCAGAGCGATTTTGCTCAGGCTATTGCTAGACAGCGCCGGAAAATAGACGTTACCGCAGGGCTCACCCACCGGCGGTTCCTGCTCACTCCCGCACTTCACATTAATGCCACGTTGGGCCAGTGCCTCTAGGCAGGCGGATCGCAATGATGATTGGCTGGCGCTGTGGGAAAACACCATGTCCAACAAATAGCCACAACGGTCCAGGGCGCTTAGACACGCCAGGGTCGCCGGCAGTGATCTAAGATCTTCCCCGCTTAATATCACGTGCATCATTTTATTTGGCGTCTGCAAGCGCAATCTGCGTTGTTTCAGAAGGTCTTCAATCAGGGTGTCGAGCAGGTATGAGAGTCGTTGCGAGTCCATCGTTTTCCTTCTCAGTGGCTGTGCAGCGCAATGCCAAGAGGGGTGACGAAAAGCGGGTGCGCCGCCTGAATCACCCGCTTGCCAGTCGTTTGGCGAAAGACATCCGCAAACTGATAAAAGCTACTTGCCCCGCCCACCAGATAGAGCACCTCCGCCGGATAATGCGCCAGCCATCCGGCCGCCAAATGGGCCATTTTTTCCGCCACCGGGCGCACTATGGCGAAGACCTGTTCTTCATGTTCGGGCGCTCTCTTCATCTCTTCCGCGTCGGCAAAGGAGATACCCAGCGCCCCGGCGAGGACCAACGTCATAAGGTTGCCGCCGGTCGGCTCGTCAGCGCTGAAGATGACGTTACCCTCACGCAGAATACTTATTCCGGTGGTGCCGCCCCCGACATCAACCACCGCACCGTCGCGTATGTTTAGCGCTCGGGCTGCTGCCACGGGTTCATCTACGATCTCGGTCACCTCAAATCCGGCAGCTTCCACCATGTTGATAATCACTTTGGTATTGCCAGGGAGGATACCCGGCGGGATAGCGGTTGCCGCATGGGTGAGGGTTCTGTTTAGCCGTTTCTCCAGCGTCGCCTTCAGGCTGCTGACCACCCGGCTGGCCGTGAGAAAGTCCACCACTACGCCATCTTTCACTGCGCGGGAAGGATGGCTGATACCGGCTACCGGGTTGTCTTCTTCATCCAGCACGACTAAGGCGATATTTGCCGTACCCGGATCGACTCCCACTTTCAATGCGCCCTGGCAGGGCCGGCAGTCGCCGCTTGTGATCTTTTCTGCCAGGTCCCGTAAGCGGCGGATCTCTGGGCTGTCAGCCATAAGAGCACTCCGTCAGAACGCGCTTGACGCAATCGCCATTGCGTAGGCCAAAACCATTGGCCTCTTCTACGTCGATATGCATTTCCAGAACGGCATCGGCGCTCACGCGCACGACAACATGGCTCAAAATGCCGCCACGATGGCCATCGATACGAACATCGATCTCCATCCCGTCGCGCAGACCGTATTGTTCCGCTTCGGCGGGTGCTATATGGATATGTCGCCAGGCGATGATTGCGCCACCCGTTGTTGTAACCCGTCCTCGGGGACCGATGAGGTCAATGCCTGGTGAGTCCTGCAGATCACCTGACATTCTGACGGGCGCTTTCACGCCCAGAACAAAGCCATCGGAAACAGAAATTTCGATTTGGGTCGCGCTGCGCAGCGGACCGAGCACGCGCACTTTGGTTAATTCACCCTTGGGGCCGCGCAGAGTCACGGTCTCTTCGGCGGCAAACTGGCCAGGCTGTTTTACCGCTTTCATGCGGGTGAGGGTGGAACCGTAGCCGAATAGGGCGTCCATATCTTCCCGACTCAAATGCACATGGCGATTGGAAATACCGACGGGGATTTCCAGTGTCTGCGCTCTCGGTGGTTCCGGGCGACTAAACCGGCTGTCGCGGGTCGCGAGTTCCTGAATAATCTGTTGGGTAATCCATTCGGCTTGCTGCTGGTTGTGATTCATAACGTCAACGACCTGAAAATGATAAAGGGAGCACTATCCAGAATATATTGCCCCGCGCTGGGCTTTTTGCCGTCACACAGGACTTTTTTGACCGCCCGGTGAGCAAAGGACAAACCTGTCCAGTTCTAGCCGGCAATGTGTGTCAGTAGCAGATCCACATCTGCGGCGGTAGGCTGACAAGGATTTGACGCGGTGCAGCCATCCGCTAACGCGGCGCTGATTAGCGACTGGCGCAAAGACTCGAAATCAGCGAGATCTTTACCCAGATCTCGTAACGTAGCGGGAATGCCAAAACGTTGATTCATCTCTCTGATACGGTCTATCAGGGCATTCAGGGTGGGTTTTTGTGTGCCGGTCTGAATACCCATGATGGCGGCACATTTTAGGTAACGCGGTAGCGCATGCGGGGCATGGCGAGCATTCCAGTCAATAACGAAGGGAAGCAACATGGCGTTAATTTTGCCATGGGGTATATGCAACATACCGCCGATGGCGTGTGCCAGGCCGTGCACCAGCCCCAGTCCAGCAGAGTTAAACGCCATTCCGGCCATGCAGGAGGCATTGTGCATATGCGTGCGGGCCAGAATGTCTTTCTCATCCTGGAAAATAGCGGGCAAGTATTGCCAGGTTAGCGCAATCGCTTTTTCCGCCAATGCATCGCTAAAGTCATTTGCACCGGAGGAGACCAACGCTTCAATCGCATGCGTCAGTACATCCATGCCGGTATCGACCGCGACCTGACGGGGAACCGATAACACCAGGTGCGGATCCAGGATGGCGTAATCGGGAACCAGTTCCTCGGCAATCAGGGGATATTTTCGGCCATTTTGCGGATCGGAAATAATGGCATAGGAGGTGACCTCTGAGCCGGACCCGCTGGTGGTGGGGATGGCAATAAGGACAATCGCATGGCCCGGGAAATATTCTTCCAGCGTGGCTTTGATCCCTTTTGCGGCATCGAGTGATGAACCGCCTCCCAGCGCAATAATGGCGTCCGGTTTGAAGGCTTTAAATTGGGCCGCACCTGCCTGCAGGATCTCAACGCTGGGATCGGGTTTTACGTCGCTGAAAATCGACACTGAGGCCTGCGGCATTTCACCGATCAAATAGCGAGCTTTACCCGAAGTCGCCATAAAACTGTCGGTGACAATCCCTACCTTTTTATGATCTAACTGGCGTAATGCTTTAATGGCATCTTCGCCAAAATATACTTTTGGAATGGAAAAAAAATAGCTCGCCATTTCTCGACTACCTTATCCCTTGCTACAGAGTGCCGACATGCAAACGCCGGGCATGAAAAGAGATTGGATGGTGTCACAGGTGCGATATGAAGACGCTAGCCGTGGTTGTGCATAGGCAGGATTATGTTGTTGTCGTGACAGGTGACTGACAAAAAAATACAGGGCGAGGGAAAAGGGGCAGAAAAAGTCTCGCGGGTGACCAGGCAGGTATTAGCTTTCGGGGCGTGCGTCGAATAATCGACACGGTGTAATCACCGCGCTGTGGGCACCCAAACGCATGGACATCCATACCTTTGATATGAGCTGTTGCGCCGTGGCTGCGCCGGCAACGTACAGGGCACCCAAACGCATGGACATCCATATCTTTGATATGCGCCGTTGCGCCTTGTTTGCGCCGACAACGTAGAGGGCAAGCATTAGCCGCAGACTGCCAAAAAATTGCTCAAAGGGATAAGTCCGCCACGGGCGATGACGGGACGTGGGGCAGCGGGTTGAATAAGTGAACAAGTGTATGAATAGATAGCTGAGTGAGTAAGTAAATCAATGATCAATGGAGTGATTGAGCAATTGAGTGATTAAGTAATGAAGTGATTGAATAATCGAGCAATTGAGTAATTAATTGATTGAAAAATCGAGTAATTGAGTAATTGAAAAATCGAGTAATCGAGTAATCGAGTAATTGAGTAATTGAGTAATTGAATAAGTGAGTAATTATCCCTAATGCGTTAGCCACAGGGGACCAAAAAAATCCACGTCATTGCGTGGATTTTGATGGTTTTCATGAGACGGCATCCAACCTCATGAGACAACGAATTTTATTTAGACGTTGAACAGGAAATTCATCACGTCGCCGTCTTTAACCACATACTCTTTCCCTTCGGAGCGCATTTTGCCGGCCTCTTTGGCGCCTTGCTCTCCTTTATAGGTAATGAAATCGGCAAAAGAAATGGTCTGGGCGCGGATAAAGCCCTTTTCAAAATCGGTGTGAATTTTGCCGGCCGCCTGCGGCGCGGTAGCGCCCACCGGGATGGTCCAGGCGCGCACTTCTTTGACACCGGCGGTGAAATAAGTTTGCAGATTCAACAGTTCATAGCCGGCGCGAATGACGCGGTTCAAGCCCGGCTCGTCAAGACCCAATTCCGCCATGAATTCATCGCGCTCTTCTTCGTCGAGTTCGGCGATATCCGATTCCACCGCGGCGCAAACCGCGACCACCACCGATCCCTCGGCCGCGGCGATAGCGCGCACCTTATCCAAATAAGGATTATTGTCAAAACCGTCTTCATTCACATTGGCGATGTACATCGTCGGTTTAAGCGTCAGAAAGCTGAGATAACGGATAGCGCTTTTCTCATCGCTCGACAGATCAAGCGTGCGCAGCATGCCGGCATTGCTCAGATGAGGAAGACATTTTTCCAGCGCCGACAGCTCCAGCTTGGCATCCTTGTCGCCACCTTTGGCACGTTTTTGCACCCGGTGGATGGCGCGTTCGCACGCTTCCAAATCGGACAGGGCCAGCTCGGTGTTAATGACGTCGATGTCCTCTGCCGGATCGACTTTCCCCGCCACATGAATAATATTGTCGTTTTCAAAGCAGCGCACAACATGGCCGATCGCTTCGGTTTCACGGATATTGGTCAAAAACTGGTTGCCCAATCCTTCCCCTTTGGACGCGCCTTTCACTAGACCGGCGATATCGACAAACTCCATGGTGGTCGGCACGATACGCTGCGGTTTGACGATTTCCGCCAGCTGATCCATGCGCGGATCGGGCATCGGCACCACGCCGGTATTAGGCTCGATGGTACAAAACGGGAAGTTCGCCGCTTCAATGCCCGCCTTGGTCAGCGCATTAAACAGGGTGGATTTGCCCACGTTAGGCAACCCGACAATACCGCATTTGAAACCCATGGTTATTTTACCTTAAATAGCTCTATTATCAGCCGGTTAAATGCCAATGCCGGCATAAGATCACTCTAAACGTTCATTATACACAGAATCCGCGCATTACTCGACGCCTGGCGTTTAACCGGGCCGGTAAGCATGCAGGCGATTCATGGCCTTCGCGGCATCCTGGGTGATAAGAATCTCCGTACAGCGCACCGCTTCATCGATAGCACCATCAATCAGCTGTAATTCCGCCGCGGGCGGTTTGCCGAGCACAAAGCCCACCACTTTATTTTTGTCGCCGGGATGGCCAATGCCGATGCGCAGGCGGTGGAATAGGGGATTGTTGCCCAGGCGGTTAATAATGTCTTTCAGGCCATTATGGCCGCCATGCCCACCCCCCAGCTTTAGCCGGGCGCTGCCGGGCAACAGATCCAGTTCATCGTGCGCTACCAGAATCTCTTCCGGTGCGATGCGGTAAAAGGTGGCCATCGCCGCTACCGCTTTGCCGCTGAGATTCATAAAGGTCGTTGGGACCAGCAGGCGGACATCGTTGCCGCCGAGGGTCAGACGGCCGGTGTAGCCGTAAAATTTGCTTTCCTCTTTTAACGTTTGCCGGTAGCGCTCTGCCAGTAACTCGACATACCAGGCGCCGGCATTGTGGCGGGTTGCGGCGTACTCGGCGCCGGGATTGGCCAGGCCTACAATTAATTTGATCGTCACGTCTTGGTCTCATCTGGCGGTTTGCGCGCTAGTTTACTCCGCCGGGGCAAGGCTTTTCAAATCAACGGCCCGCCGACGATGTCGCGGATCGCCCCGATTTGTGTGATTTATTCAATAGTCTGTGATCGTCACCACAAGGTGAGGGATCAACTCTGGCTATACTTTAATCAGTGAAAGAAATAGTTAGCGAAAGGAATGACGCCGAGCAGGGCGTCTGTACGGACAATCAGGAGGTGTAACATGAGACGTAAATCAGCAATGCTGGTCGGCAATAGCCTCATGGGCGCGGGGATGATACTTATGGTTGCCAGTATCGCCGTATCGGTGCTCAATCAATTGCCCCAAATCCACATGCCCAATTTGATGGCCAGCGGCGGCATAATGGGCATCTTTGTCGGCGCGCTGCTATGGCTCGCGGGCGCGCGCATGGGCGGTCACGAGGAAATCTCCGACAGGTACTGGTGGCACCGCCGCTTTGATGCGCGCTGCCAAAAAAACCATAACGCCCGCTACCATTAACCCGTAATGCCGCGGGAGGGCAGACTGACCTGACGCTGCGGCACGACGACCGTAACGCGCGACCTTGCCTGAACAAGCGAGTGGCTTCTCTGCGGCCCATCATCCCAGATTTTGCCGACCCGTACTGCGTTCGGGCAATGGGTGAAGCTTAGGCGAATCTTGCGGTAGGCAATAAACAGTCTGTGCTTTTCATGCAAGCGCAGTGGTTGAGCGACTGGTAATCGTTCAACGAAACGCGTTGGCTTAATCAAGCCGCGAAGGCTTAGCGAAGCGCGGTAACGATGCTGCGCCGCGCGGCCGCGCGCCCGGGAACGGGCAGCGCGCGGCAGGGGGATTAATGCTCGAACATCGCCGAGATAGATTCTTCGTTGCTGATGCGGCGAATCGCTTCCGCCAGCATGCCCGACAGCGTTAACGTGCGCACGTTGGGCAAAGCCTTGATGGCCGGATCCAGCGGGATGGTATCGCAGACGATCACTTCATCAATCACCGAATTCTTGATATTGTCAAAGGCGTTGCCCGAGAAGATCGGGTGCGTGGCATAGGCGAATACCCGCTTGGCGCCGCGCTCCTTCAACGCTTCGGCGGCTTTGCACAGGGTGCCGCCGGTATCGATCATATCGTCCACCAGCACGCAGTCGCGACCCGCCACGTCGCCAATGATATGCATGACCTGCGACACGTTGGCGCGCGGCCGGCGCTTATCGATAATCGCCATGTCGGTGTCGTTAAGTAGCTTGGCTATCGCGCGTGCGCGCACCACGCCGCCGATATCGGGGGAAACGACAATCGGATTTTCCAAGTCCTGCTGCAGCATATCTTCCAGCAAAATCGGGCTGCCGAACACGTTATCCACCGGCACGTCGAAAAAGCCCTGAATCTGTTCTGCGTGCAAATCGACCGTCAGCACGCGGTCAACGCCAACGCTTGAGAGAAAATCGGCGACCACTTTGGCGGTAATCGGTACGCGGGCGGAACGGACGCGCCGATCTTGACGCGCATAGCCGAAGTAGGGGATGACGGCGGTGATACGACCGGCAGAGGCCCGGCGCAGCGCATCCACCATCACCACCAGCTCCATCAAGTTGTCATTGGTGGGCGCGCAGGTGGACTGGATGATGAAAATATCGCCACCGCGGACGTTTTCATTGATTTGCACACTGACTTCGCCGTCGCTGAAACGGCCAACGGCGGCATTGCCAAGACTGGTATATAAACGGTTGGCAATACGTTGCGCCAGTTCCGGGGTGGCGTTTCCAGCAAAAAGCTTCATATCGGGCACGAGAAGAACCTCAGGCTTGCGTCCAGAGAAGGTATTGCGCCAGCCTGACGCCGGGGAAGGCGGCGGCGCCATGCGGGACAATGCCATACGGGTAATGCATCAGACCGCCGTCGGGCGGCTCATTGCGCCCCTGACAACGCGCGGTGCAGCGGGGAAACGTTAACGCCTCGGGCTACAAAACCGCGCATCCATGCCGGGGCCTGCGATAAAACCTGACGGGCGGCGGCCTCGGTATCGAATTCGGCAAATACACAAGCGCCTGTGCCAGTCAGTCGCGACGGCGCGTATTCTAACAGCCATGAAAGATGCTGTTCAACCGCGGAAAAATGTTTTCTTGCGATCGGCTCACAATCATTCTGAAAAGGGGCGGCCATAAGCGCGGCGAGCGAGCGCGGCGGCGCGTCTCTTCGCAGCTCAGGATCGCCGAAAATGCGCGGCGTGGCAATACTCACCGGCGGCACCGCCACCAGATACCATTTCTCCGCCGGGGCAGCCGGCGTAAGCCGTTCGCCGATGCCTTCGGCGAACGCCGCCTCGCCGTGAACGAACACCGGCACATCGGCGCCGAGCGTCAGCCCCAGCCGCGCCAGGGTGGCCAGCGTCAAGCCGCAATTCCACTGGGCGTTGAGCGCCACCAGCACGGTGGCGGCATCGGAAGACCCACCCCCGAGCCCACCGCCCATTGGTAGCACTTTTTCAAGGCGGATATCCGCCCCCGGCGCGGCGGGGTCATCGGTTGCCCAGCAATGGCGCTGCAACAGCCGGGCGGCGCGAACGATGAGGTTATCCTCCTCCGCCACGCCCGCGACCGGGTTCAGCAGGCGGATGCGGCCGTCGACGGTCGGGGTAATGCTGAGCGTGTCGCCATAATCAAGAAACTGAAACAGCGTTTGCAACAGATGGTAACCGTCGGCGCGGCGGCCGGTAACATACAAAAACAGATTAAGCTTGGCCGGGGCCGGCCACTGGCGTGTCATTACAGGCTCCAGCTATCCATTTTCAATTTGATGCGGTTATCGCCCTGGCGCAATTCCAGATTCGACGGTAGCGCCGGCACGGTATCGTCGTGATAGCCCTGGTAGGTCACGGTCCAGCGCTGTCCGTTGTGGCTATAATTCACCTGATGCAGATAGCCGCGGGCATCGAGGGTGAAATCGGTGGCATCGCCGGGCAGGCCGAGCATCCATTGGCGCAGGTCGTTGAGAGGGATAGACATGCCGGCTAGCTTTTGAATCATCACCTCGGGGTCGTCGCTGACGTAGCGTTTGCCTTGATTGTTGACGAGCTGGGCTACCCCCGGCTGTACATTGAGATCCATCTCGGTGCTGCCGAGCGGGTTGGTCAGAATCAAGCGGTAGCGATCGGCGCTGGTTTGCTGCCAGTTAAAGCGCGCGTAAACTTTTTGCTCCTTGGAAAGATAGGCGAAGGCGCCGCGCGTCTGGTAACGGGTGAGCGTGGAAACCGACTGCTGGTGGCTGCGCCATTCGGGCGAGGTTTGGCTTTTGGCCGGGCCGGAAGGCGTGTGAACACTACAGGCGGCCAGCAGCAGACTGGCGAGCGGCAGCAAACGGAAAACGGCGTAATTACGCTCTGGCATGACTTCAAGGTCCTTAAATATCGCGAGATGAATGACTTTCTTTCACGCTAACGGAGGGCATCGTTAGCGTCAATGGCTTTAATAGTTTGATTTTATACCCTTACAAGTTATACACCATAAGGGGAGGAAAGTGCGGTGCGGCTTTTCTTGCACCTGTGCATCAAGTAGAATGCGCGCAGACGATAACCATACTAACGCTTGTACTACTCTGTAACCTGAACCCATGACATTGCTCGCACTCGGTATCAATCATAAAACAGCGCCGGTCGCTTTGCGCGAACGGGTGGCGTTCTCACCCGATACCCTCGACCAGGCGTTGGGCAGCTTGCTTGCACAACCGCTGGTGCAGGGCGGTGTCGTGCTGTCTACCTGCAACCGCACCGAGCTGTACCTGAGCGTTGAACAACAGGCTGATTTGCAAGAGGCGCTGGTACGCTGGCTGTGCGATTATCACCAGCTGGAGCCGGACCAGGTGCGCCAGAGTCTTTACTGGTATCTCGGCGATGAAGCCGTCAGCCATCTGATGCGCGTCGCCAGCGGCCTGGACTCGCTGGTGCTCGGCGAGCCGCAAATCCTGGGTCAGGTTAAAAAGGCGTTCGCCGAATCCCGCCGCGGGCACGGCCTGTCGGTGGATTTGGAGCGATTGTTTCAGAAATCGTTCTCCGTTGCCAAGCGGGTGCGCACCGAAACCGAAATCGGCTCACACGCGGTTTCGGTGGCGTTTGCCGCCTGCACCCTGGCGCGGCAGATATTTGAATCCCTGGCCGAGGTAACGGTGCTGCTGGTGGGCGCCGGCGAAACGATTGAACTGGTGGCGCGTCACCTGCGCGAGCACAAAGTGAAGCGGCTGCTCATCGCCAACCGTACCCGTGATCGGGCGCAGCGGCTGGCGGAAGAGGTCGGCGCTGACGTCATCAGCCTGGCGGAAATTGATAGCCAATTGGGTGAGGCCGACATTATTATCACTTCTACCGCCAGCACCCTGCCGATTATCGGTAAAGGAATGGTGGAGCGAGCGCTGAAACAACGCCGTTATCAGCCCATGCTGCTGGTGGATATCGCTGTACCGCGCGATATTGAACCGGAAGTGGCGAAGCTGGCCGACGCCTATCTGTATACGGTGGACGATCTGCAGGCCATTATCGAAAAGAACCTGGCGCAGCGTAAACATGCCGCGGTATTGGCGGAAACCATCGTCGCGCAGGAAAGTCTGGATTTCATGGGTTGGCTGCGCAGCCAGTCGGCGGTGGAGGCGATACGCGATTACCGCACCCAGGCGGATAGCCTGCGGGCGGAGTTTGAAGCCCGCGCGCTGGCGGCGTTGCGCCTCGGCGCCGACCCGGAGCAGGTGGTGAAAGAGATGGCGCACAAGCTGACCAACCGTCTCATTCACGCGCCGACCAAATCGCTGCAGCAGGCCGCCCGCGAAGGCGACGCCGAGCGACTACACATTTTGCGTGACGGTCTCGGACTGGACACGCACTGAAACACATAAGGTAAATACACCACGCATGAAGCCCTCGATAGTCGCCAAATTGGAGGCGTTGCAAGAGCGCCGTGAAGAAGTGGAAGTCCTGCTCGGCGATCCCGGCGTCATTGCCGATCAGGCGCGTTTTCGCGTCCTGTCGAAGGAGTACGCGCAGCTGTCTGATGTGACAAATTGTTTTCAGCGCTGGCGCCAGGTGCAAGAGGATATCCACACCGCGGAGCACCTGCTGCAGGACCCGGAAATGCGCGATATGGCGCAAGAGGAGCTGCTGGCCTCGCGCGCCAGCCGGGAACGGCTGGAGCAGCAGCTTCAGGTGCTGCTGCTGCCGAAGGATCCCGACGATGAACGCGGCTGTTTCCTGGAAGTGCGTGCCGGTACCGGCGGCGATGAGGCGGCGCTGTTCGCGGGCGATCTGTTTCGTATGTACAGCCGTTTCGCCGAGACCCGCCGCTGGAAGGTGGAGATCGTCAGCGCCAGCGACGGCGAGCACGGCGGCTTTAAAGAGGTCATCGCCAAAGTGTCCCATGAAGGGGCTTACGGCCTGTTAAAATTTGAATCCGGCGGCCATCGCGTGCAGCGGGTGCCGGAAACGGAATCCCAGGGGCGCATCCACACCTCGGCCTGCACCGTGGCGGTGATGCCGGAAATCCCGGAGGCGGAACTGCCGGAAATCAACGCCGGCGATCTGCGCATCGATACCTTCCGCTCCTCCGGCGCGGGCGGTCAGCACGTCAATACCACCGACTCGGCAATCCGCATTACCCATCTGCCCACCGGGCTGGTGGTGGAGTGCCAGGATGAACGCTCCCAGCACAAGAATAAAGCGAAAGCCCTGGCGGTGCTGGGGGCGCGTCTGCGCGCCGCAGAAGTCCAGCGCCGGCAGCAGGAGGAGTCCTCCACGCGGCGCAACCTGCTGGGCAGCGGCGATCGCTCCGATCGTATCCGTACCTACAATTTCCCACAGGGGCGGGTGACCGATCACCGCATCGGCCTGACGCTGTACCGGCTGGAGGAAGTGATCGAAGGCAAGCTGGATATGCTGATCCAACCCATCATGCAGGAGTATCAGGCCGATCAGCTCGCCGCGTTGTCCGAGACGCCCTGATGACCTGGCAGCAATGGCTGACGCAGGCCGCGGCCCGGCTGCGTGACTCGTTGAGCCCCAGCGCCAAGCGCGATGCCGAAATCTTGCTGGCGCAGGTGACCGGGGCGACGCGCACCCGGCTGCTGGCCTTCGGCGAAACCCCGCTGACGGACGCCCAATGCGCGACCCTTGAGACGCTTCTTGCGCGCCGCGAACGGGGCGAGCCCGTGGCCTATCTTATCGGCGAACGCGAATTTTGGTCCCTGCGGCTGCGCGTATCGCCCGATACCTTAATTCCACGTCCCGATACGGAATGTTTAGTCCAGCGCTCGCTGGCGCTATTGCCGCCCGCCCGCGCCGAGGTGCTGGATTTGGGCACCGGCAGCGGCGCCATCGCGCTGGCGCTGGCCTCGGAACGGCCTGCGTGGCGGATAACCGGCGTCGATCGCTCGCCGGGCGCCGTGGCGCTCGCCCGTGATAACGCCGCCCGTCTGGGACTGACGAATGTGCAGTTCCATGAAAGTGACTGGTTTAAAGCATTGCAGGCGCAACGCTATAGTCTTATTGTGAGTAATCCACCCTATATTGAGGCGGACGATCCCCATCTTGCTCAGGGCGACGTGCGCTTCGAGCCGCGTAGCGCTTTGGTGGCGGGGGAGGATGGCCTTAAGGATTTGGCGGCGATTTGCCGCGAGGCGGGGCCGCATTTGCTGCCCGGCGGCTGGCTGCTGCTGGAGCACGGCTGGCGTCAGGGGCCGGCGGTGCGCGCCCTGCTCGCCGAGGCGGGCTTTGACCACACGGCTACCCTGCGCGATTACGGCGACAATGAGCGCGTGAGCCAGGGACAGCGATTGCCAGAGGGAAAGTGATTTTAATAAGGGAATGGACAGGCGTGCTTTACGAGCGACAACGGGATGACCGATGACCAGAATGGGTCACACCCGCCAGCAGTTTCCCCCGCGTTCCGCCCGTCCGGGCGTCGTTTGCCGCCGTCTGCCCCCGGGTGCCTGTTGTTCGTCACCGTTGCTGCCTTGTCGGCGCTAACCAGGCTCACCCTGTTAACAGGACCAATATGAGTACGATTGCCGATTTTGAATATAACCAGCATCCTCTCAGCGAGGGGATGCTGCGCGTTACCCAGGCCATTCGGCCCGATTTTGCCATTGATAACGTCCGCGCCCAATTGCAAAGCCTGACGGAGGAAGCGCGGCGTCAGATACCCGCCGACCTGGCACAGGATGACCAACTGGCCCAGCTCCTCGAGCTGTTTTACCGCACTTGGGGCTTCGGCGGCGTCGGCGGCGTTTACCGTTTGTCCGACGCCTTGTGGCTGGATAACGTCCTGGCCCGCCGCCAGGGTTTGCCCGCTTCGCTGGGGATTATCCTGCTGCATATCGCCCAGGCGCTGGAAATCCCGTTGTTGCCGGTAATTTTTCCGACCCAGATGATCCTGCGCGCCGACTGGCTCGACGGTGAAATGTGGCTGATAAACCCCATTAATGGCGACCCGCTGGACGCGCATACGCTCGATATCTGGCTGCGTGGCAATCTGGGTGAAGGGGTGCAGCTTGATGAAGAGGATCTGGAAGAGGCGGATAATAATACCGTGGTGCGCAAATTGTTGGATACCCTGAAAGGCGCGCTGATGGACGAAAAACAAATGGAGCTAGCGCTACGCGCCAGCGAGGCTATGCTGGAGTTTGACCCGGCGGATCCCTACGAAATCCGCGACCGCGGTCTGATTTATGTCGAGCTGGAGTGCGACCACGTGGCGCTCAACGATTTAAATTACTTCGTCGAGCAGTGCCCGGAAGATCCGGTCAGCGAGATGATTAAGGTCCAAATCCACTCCATCGAGCAAAAATCGGTTACCCTACATTGACCGGCGGCGGTTGCCGGTTAATTTCAATTAAAAAGGTGAAGCATGAAACAGTTGGTGGTCAATATTGGCGACATTCAGGTAGCGAATGATTTGCCCTTCGTGCTGTTCGGCGGCATGAACGTGCTGGAGTCGCGCGATCTGGCGATGCGCATCTGCGAACACTACGTCACCGTGACGGAAAAACTGGGCATTCCCTACGTGTTTAAGGCGTCGTTTGATAAAGCCAACCGATCCTCCATTCATTCCTATCGGGGACCGGGTCTGGAAGAGGGCATGAAGATTTTTGCCGAGCTGAAAGCGCAGTTTGGCGTGAAGGTCATTACCGATGTGCACGAAGCCGGCCAGGCGCAAAGCGTAGCGGATGTGGTCGATGTTATCCAGCTACCGGCGTTTTTGGCGCGCCAGACCGATCTGGTGGAGGCCATGGCCCGTACCGGCGCGGTGATCAACGTGAAAAAGCCGCAGTTTATCAGCCCCGGGCAGGTCGGTAATATCGTCGACAAGTTTCGTGAAGCCGGCAATCACCAGGTGATCCTATGCGATCGCGGCAGCAATTTCGGCTATGACAACCTGGTCGTGGACATGCTGGGCTTTAACGTGATGAAACAGGTCTCCGGCGGTTGCCCGGTGATTTTCGACGTTACCCACGCCCTGCAAACCCGCGATCCGTTCGGCGCGGCCTCCGGCGGGCGGCGGGCGCAGGTAAGCGAGCTTGCCCGCGCCGGTATGGCGGTCGGCATTGCCGGTCTGTTCATCGAAGCGCATCCGGACCCGGCGAATGCGAAATGCGATGGCCCCTCGGCCTTGCCGCTGGCCAAACTGGAGCCGTTCCTGCGCCAGATGAAGGCGATTGATGAACTGGTCAAATCCTTCCCAGAGCTCGACACCGGGCACTAACGCCGCCAGTACGCGCCGGCTGGGCGGCTGCCCTAACGGCGCGCTGTGCCGCTAACGGCCCTGGCCTACCGTCAGCGCTAACGGCTCTGGCCTACCGCCAGCGCTAACGGCCCTGGCCTACCGCCAGCGCTAACGGCTCTGGCCTACCGCCAGCGCTAACGGCTCTGGCCTACCGCCAGCGCTAACGGCCCTGGCCTACCGCCAGCGCTAACGGTTCTGGCCTACCGCCAGCGCGTCGGCGGCAGGAGGCGCGGAAAGGTATTCCAGCGCCTGCGGCAGAGTGCTGCAAAATGACAGCCGATCGGCAATCGGCATGACATTGGCCCGCGCCAGCGTTTTCAGCGGCTGGAAAGGAATATCGGTCACCAGCACATGCTGGCCCGCGGGCAGTTTGTTGCAAAACTGCATAAAGGCCTGCAGGCCGCCGGCATCCAGCACAGGGACGGCATCCCATTGCAAAATAAGGTATTTATCTTTGGGGGTCAGCGCGCTGAGCTCGGCAAAAATACGCTCCGCGGCGGCGAAGAATAGCGGGCCGTTGATGCGTATCACCCGCGTCATCGGCAGGTTGCACGGTAGCTCGGTCAAACGGGTCATGCGGGCGATGCGGCGCATGAACAGCAGCGACGCCAGTACGATCCCAACGGTTATGGCAATGACCATATCGAACAAGACGGTCAGCGACATGCATAGCAACATGACGATAATGTCGTCTTTTGGCGCCCGACGCAGCAGATAGATGACCTTATGCGCTTCGCTCATGTTCCAGGCGACCAGCAGCAGCAGGGCCGCCATGGCGGACAGCGGCAGCCAGGAGAGCGCCGGCGCCAGCACCAGTAGCGCCAGGAGCACCAGTAGCGCATGCACCAGCGCCGAGACGGGGGAGGTGGCGCCAGCGCGCACATTGGCGGCGGAGCGCGCGATGGCCGCGGTGGCGGTAATGCCGCAGAAAAACGGCGCCAGCACATTGCCGATACCTTGACCGATAAGTTCATTGTCGGATTGATGCTTTTTACCGGTCATGCCGTCCAGCACCACGGCACACAGCAGCGATTCAATCGCGCCCAGCATCGCCATGGAAAACGCCGCCGGCAGCAAGGCTGAAAGGGTGTTTGCGGTCAACGCGACCGGCGTGCCGTCGGCGCCCGGCAGTTGCCAGGGCAGCAGCCAATGGGGCAGGATGGCCGGGATCCCTTGGCCGTGGGTGCCGTCCGCGAGCAAATAGCTAAAACGGCTGCCGATGGTGGCTGCCGGCATACCAAGCACCCACAGCACGCCCATGACCGCTACGCCGGCCAGCAGCGCCGGCAAATGCGGCGGCAGGCGTATACCCAGCCGAGGCCAATAAATCAACACGCCCAGCGTCACGATCCCCACTAAGGTATCGGCGAAGGTAAAGGTGGGCAGGGCGGAGAGCAACCCCGCCACCTTGCCCAGATAGTGCTCCGGGAGCGTGGCGGTATGGAGACCAAAGAAATCTTTGACCTGCATGGTGCCAATCGTGATGGCGATCCCCGACGTGAAGCCCAGCGTGACCGGCAGCGGAATGAATTCGATTAAGCGGCCAAGGCGCGCCAACCCCATGATAATCAGCAGCAGCCCCGACATGAGAGTGGCAATCAACAGCCCCGCCAGGCCGAATTGTTGTGATACCGGATAGAGGATCACCACGAAAGCGGCCGTCGGGCCCGATACGCTAAAACGCGAGCCCCCGCACAGGGCGATCGCAATGCCCGCGACGGCGGAGGTATATAGCCCGTACTGCGGCGCCACCCCGCTGGCAATCGCCAGGGCCATCGCCAGCGGAATGGCAATGATACCGACGGTAATGCCGGCAACAGTATCTTTGAGCAAGCGTTGTGAGGTATAGCGTTCCTTCCAGCAGGCATCGATCAGCGCGCTGAAAAGGCGTATGCCGGAGAAATAATGCGTCTTCATTAACTCAGTAAACCAAATGAGGAACAACGGCGGCCGGCCGTCAGAAAGAACTCCTACCATACGCCGAGCGGCAGCAAAAAAACCAGCGCCAAATCAAGGCAGGGGGAAAAAAGTGAACCGCCGCCGCGTTGCGGCGGCGGGGCAAAAGGGGCAAACGGCCCACTAGAGCATGATGGTCATCAGATAGGCGACAAACAGCGCCAGATGTGCCGCGCCGTTTAACACATTGGTGCGCCCGGTAGAGAGAGAAACCTGGCACACGATCAGCGCGGTTAACATGACCACGGTTTGCGGCAGCGACAGACCGAACGTCAGCTGATTGCCGGTGAAAATGGCGATAAGCGTCACGGTCGGCACCGTCAGCGAGATGGTCGCCAGGATTGAGCCAAAAAACAGGTTCATCGCCCGCTGAACCTCATTGGCGAGCACGGCGCGGATGGCGCCAAGGCCTTCAGGGGAGAGGATCAGCAGCGCCACCAGGAAGCCGGTCACCTGCTTCGGCGCATCGATGGCGGTCAGCAAATGATCGAGCGGCTCGGCGTTCACTTTGGTCACCACCACCACGGCGATAAGGTGAATAATCAGCCACGCGCCGTGCCAGAGCGATCCGTGCGCGGAAGGCTTGCCGTGCGGGTCGTCATCATCCTCGTCCTCATGCTCATAGATAAACCACTTCTGGTGGGTGCGGGTTTGGATCAGTAAAAATACCCCGTACATGGCCGCGGAAACGGCGCCGACAATCAACATTTGCGCGACGGTGAAATTCCCTCCCGGCAGCGATGAGGGGAAGACCAGCACGATGACCGACAGCGGCATAATCGCCATCAAATACTGCTTGATGCCCGCCAGATTAAGCGACTGAGTGGCGAATTTGCTGCCGCCCAGCAGCAATGAGAAGCCGACCAGGCCGGTGGTGACGATCATGATGACCGAATACAGCGTGTCGCGCATCAAGGCGGGCGCAGCATTGCCGGTCGCCATCAGCGCCGAGATGAGGCTGACTTCGAGAATCACCACGGACAGGGTCAAAATGAGCGACCCGAGAGGCTCGCCGAGCCGGTGGGCCAGCACGTCGGCGTGGCGCACCACGCTAAAGGCGCTGACCAAAATGCCGAGCAACGCCAGCAGATTGATCGCCACAAGCACGCCTATTGCGGTAGCGGCCCCCCAGAGGCTGAGCACGCCAAGCGCGGCCAGAGGAAAAATCAGGCTATATTCTTTATGGCGGGTCTTAACCGCAGGGGTGGCGGACGTCATGCTGTCGCTCTCTCCTGAATTGAACGCTGAATGTCCTACCCGCGACTCCGCCACGGGCGCTTACCGATTACCATTAACGGCAGCGATAAGTTTAACATAAAGGGATTGTTTGCGCGGGGTCATTTGCATAAATTGACGTTTAACGGCGTTAATGCCCTTAGAGTGGCATAAATACCTCTCTTTGCGCGCTGCGATAACTAGGTCTTTGATGAAAGGCGTTGTTTTCTTATTTTGTCGCCTTAATGCCCGTTTGTCTTCTCTCATTTATGCCAAAATAGAGGCTAAAACGCACGCTGATAATGCAATAAATTCGGTCTTGAGGAAAAAGCGGCTATTAACGGGGTGAAAAAACTGTTGATAGGCCTGCGGTCAGCGTCGGGCGTCACGACGGGCGGCGGCGCGCGTCGCGTCTGCCGACGAAAAACGCCACAGGACCTATACTGAAATAGGATAAGGACCCTAAAAGGAGGCTGTATGCCCTATCAATCCAATTCATCCTTACCGGACAGCGTCACCGGGGTTTTGCCCAAGCATGCGCAGGATATTTACCGCGAAGCCTTTAATAGCGCTTGGGATCAATACAAAGAGGCTTCCGAGCGCCGCGGCCATGAATCGCGTGAGGAGACCGCCCATAAGGTCGCCTGGGCGGCGGTAAAACATAAATACCATAAGGGCGAAGACGACCGCTGGCACCCGAAAAAGTAAGGGCTGACGCAGTGCAGGGGGCGCGGGCGGCGGGCAGCGCCGTCCCCCTGTGCGGCTTTGCCCCGATTGGACGTACCAGCGCCGTCCCCGTGCGCGGCTTTGCCCGATTGGACGTGCCGGCGCCGTCCCCGTGCGCGGCTTTGCCCCGATTAAACGTACCAGCGCCGTCCCCGTGCGCGGCTTTGCCCGATTGGACGTGTCGGCGCCATCCCCGTGCGCAGCTTTGCCCCGATTGGACGCGTTGGCGCCGTCCCCGTGCGCGGCTTTGCCCCGATTAGACGTGCCGGCGCCGTCCCCGTGCGCGGCTTTGCCCGATTGGACGTGCCGGCGCCGTCCCCTTGCGCGTAGTTACCCCGATTGCCCGTGCAGCGCCCGCATCTTGCCGCCCCGATAGCGCCACCCTGCGGCTACTCGCCCTAAGCTTTACAACCGGCCTGCTGAGCTTAAGGTCTTAACCCATCCGCCGCCGCAATTTTGCCCTGCCGAGACGGGCTTCCTTTTGGTGTGTGCGCGCATGGGGTCCGTCGTTGCCCTCTACCGTCACGGGAAGCGCCACCGTCAGGGTTTGCGAGCTGGGCAGGGCCTGACGCCGAGACGCGGTGATCCCCGGCCGCGTCAGCGCTATTCGCTGCGGCTAGGGTCGCGGCGCCGGGGACGCGCGCCGGGATAGCTTTTTGTCATAATTGTGACTCGCTTCAAACTTGATTGCGGCGGCGGAAACGCATATGGTCATATTGTTGGTGATTCAATTATGAGCAATAAAAACAGAAATTATCTTCACGCGCAGGCGGCGCAGGTGCGCCACCGCAGTTGAACGTGATGGCCAGGAGAAAGCAAGCGAGTGTTAACGCGAGACTTTTTGCAGAAAGCGGATTGTAAAACGGCCTTTGGTATTATTGACGAATCGCTGCTGTTAACGCCCGAACAGCGGCGGGCATCGCTGGCGTGCACGCTGAGTCGTCGACCGGACAATAGCCCGGTGTGGATTTTCGGTTACGGCTCGCTGATGTGGAATCCCATCTTTGAGGCGGAAGAGGTGCGTCCGGCCACGCTCTTCGGCTGGCATCGCGCCTTCTGTCTGCGGCTTATCTCCGGACGCGGTACCTCGTCGCAGCCGGGGCGCATGTTGGCGTTAAAAGAGGGCGGCCAGACCACGGGCCTGGCGTTTCGCCTGCCTGAAGATCGCCTGCACGAGGAGCTGGAATTGCTGTGGAAGCGGGAGATGCTGACCGGATGCTACATCCCCATATGGAGCGAACTGACGTTGGATAATGGTGACAGCGTCACGGCATTGGCCTTTGTCATGGATCCCTGCCACCCTTTTTTCGAGGCGGATACCCGGTCGCAGGTTATCGCACCGCTTATCGCCTGCGCCAGCGGCCCGCTTGGCACCAACGCCCAGTATCTCTTTGCCCTGGAGCAAGAGCTGAACAATTACGGCATGCAGGATGACTGTATGGTGGAATTGGTCAAGCAGGTTCGCCAACTGATCCAGGGGCGGGCGGCGGTGAACCAAACGCCGCGGGATGAGCCGCCGCTGGCGATTTAATCGGCGCCGCGCGGGTGACCACCGTGAGACGGCGCAAGGCGGGATGGCGCTCTTCAGGCCAGGCCGGTGGCCGCAGGATAACGCGCTGTTCAGCCGGCGCCGTTGCGCAGGGGGATGGCGCGCAGCGATCGATCATTCAGCCCCCCTTTAACGCCTGGGCCGCGTGTCGCGCGGTTTTTGCCCCTGCGCGCCGGCCCTCGGCCCGAGTGCGCGCCGCTCTTCGGCGACGCCGCAGCGTTAGACCTCATCATGACCCGCTGGTTTTTACACCCGTTTCGCCGACAGGTTTGGCAGGGTGACCGATAAAGCGGGCCACCAGCCATTTTCTGACCCGCACGACAAAACGCTCCTGAAACAGCACGCATACCGTCACGGTCAGCACCAGGAACAGGGCATAGCCGGTTAATGACAGCTTGACGTTGGCTGCGGCCGCCACGCACTCGCTCCATTGGTTCAAACATTGCCCGGGTGCGCCCCGCACCAGCTGCTCCAGCGTCATGAACAGATTGAACAGCGGGACATGCAGGGCGAACATGGATAACGACGCCGCGCCCAGGCGGGGCGACCAATGGCGCAGCCAGGCGCTGTCTGGATTGCGCGCCAGCGCGCACAGCGTGATAAGCATCAGTTGCGAAGGCAGCAGCAGGCCATTATGCAACAAGAAATACCAATATTTGGGGCCGTGGGTAAACAGCACGGTGGCTAGCAAGAAACAGCCCACGATAAACAGCACCATCATGCGGCGCGCGGCGGCCGATAGCACGACCCCCGACAGATGGGCGCGTTTGAATAATGCATACGCCAGGATACCGCCGAAGAATTCCGGTACGCGAAACAGCGGCAGACGCTGCAATAGCCCGGTATAAGGCACGCCATATTGATGCTGCCAAATTACCCATAGCGGCGGCAACAAATAGACCAGCATGCAGATCCCAAGCCACAGCCAGGGGTTGCGCGCATTCATCAGACGCGGCGCCGCCCAAGGGAACAACAGATAAAAGAAAAACAGCGCCGACAGCGACCAGAGCGGTGCATTGAACGTCAGGAAATAGGGGTTCCACGCCTGTAGCATAAAGAGCTGTAAGACGCTGTTGAACGCCAGCTGCACGTTATCCATGTAATGACGGAACAGTTCCGGATGCGTCTGGCCCAGAATTTCATTGGTGTCGTACACCACAAACCGGATTGTCGCGCCGGGACCTTCGGGCGGTATCGCCAACCATTGCATGAACGTAACCACCAGCATGGACGACACCAGCGCCACGATATGAATGGGATAGAGATTAAACAACCGCTTACGCCAAAAATGGCTGGCCGGCTCGCGTAATCCGCGGCCGCGAACATAGACATGGGCGAGTAAAAACCCGGACAGAACAAAAAAGGCGCTGGTGGCGAAAAAGCCCATACTGGTCAGCTCGCTCAGACCAAACACTGCGTTGAATTGCGGATAGTGGTGAGCGGTATGATAAATCATTACGTAACAGCCAAGCAGGAAGCGCAGCCACTCCAGGCCGATAAACCGTTCCTTTTCCAGTTGCGTCATTTTTCCTTCTCCGGACTGTAAGCGTCAAACACGATAGCGGGCAGGTCAAACATCAGATATTTAGCAATGTATTTATTGTAGTTTAGAATGGTAAGTCATCTCACTGTCTAAGCCCATCCCGAATGTGATAGAGTAAGGGTTCTCGGGTTACTTTATGAGCAGTCCGGCGACATCGCCGGTCATCAAAGCAACGGCCGCAGCGGCGCAGCGGCGAACAGAGAGGGCCATGAACGTCTTTATACCAAATCGGCGGCTTTGCGCCGTCATGTCCTACGTCATTATGGGATTTATCTTAGGCGCCGCTACCGCTGGCCCTTTCTTCTGTCCGTTCCCCGCCGTGGCGCGGGTCACCCCGCAGGACAATGACAATGCCCTGCTAAGCCAACAACAATCGTTGCCCAGCCTCGGGAGCGCAAGTGTAAACGAAAGCGGTTCGGAAAAGAAGTTGGCGACGATCGCCAGACAAATGGCGGAAGTCAACCAGGATGAAAATAACGATCAAACCTGGCGCAGCTATCTGCTGGGGGAGGCGAAAGATCGCGTCCTTAACCGGCTGCAGCAAAAAAGCGAAGCGATGTTATCTCCCCTCGGCTATACCCAAGTGCAGCTCAATGTCGACGAAAGCGGCCGCTTTAGCGGCAGTTCCGGCCAGATGCTGTTGCCGCTGGACGATCAAAAGACGCGCGGTCTGACCTATGGCCAACTGGGCCTACAGGGCGTGGATGACGACATCGTCGGTAACATGGGCCTGGGCCAGCGCTGGAACGCCGGCCGATGGTTGCTGGGCTTGAACGTGTTTTACGATCAATACCTGCAACATAACAGCTTGCGCCGGGGCAGCGTTGGCGCTGAAGCGCGCAGCGATTACCTGTCGCTCTCGTCCAACTACTATTACCCGCTGTCGGCCATGCACGCCCTTAATGATGATGATGACCAACGGGTGCGCATGGCCAGCGGCTACGATATTACTACCCAGGGTTATCTCCCGTTTTATCGCCAGCTGGGCGCCTCGGTTAAATATGAACAGTACTTTGGGCAACGGGTGGATGTTTTCGATAGCGGTAATTATCGCGCCAATCCGGCGGCGGTCGAGCTCGGCGTCAGCTATACCCCCGTGCCGCTCATGACGTTGTCCGCTAGCCATAAGCTGGGGGACGGCGGCGAAAGCGCTGAGCAGTATCAGCTCACCCTCAATTATCGCCTGGGCGTGCCGATATACAGGCAGTTGTCGGCGGATTACGTGGCCGAGGCGCACTCGCTGCGCGGCAGCCGCTATGATCAGGTGCAGCGCAATGCCGTGCCGGTTCTGGCGTTTAAACAGCGCAAAAGCCTGTCGGTGTTCCTGGCGACGCCGCCCTGGTCGCTACAGCCGGGCACCTCGCTGGCGCTCAAAGTGCAGGTGTCGGCGCGCTATCCCCTGACCGCAGTGAGCTGGCAGGGCGATACCCAGGCGCTAAGCCTGACTCCGCCGGCCGACAGCGGCCAGCCCGATGGCTGGTCCATCATCCTGCCGCCCTGGGATGATGCCCCGGGCGCCCGTAATCAATATCGCCTATCGGTAACGGTGGAGGATGAAAAGCAGCAGCGCGTGACCTCCAATTGGATTGTGTTAAAACTTAACGCACCGTTGCAGGCGGCCGCTGACGGCGAAGAGCCGCTGACGTTTACAACCCGCGACGGGGCTTAAGCCGATGGGCGGCGTGCGGGCGACATTGTCGCGTTTCCCTCGGCCGAGAAAAAAAAACTCGGCCAGGGAGAAAAGGGTTATTGCCCTATAATATTCTCTCAGCGTGCGGCAAAATACGATAAGCGAAACGGTAGGGGCCGCGAATAGTGTTGGCGAGGCGAGGGGAATCGCGCTATTTTAACCCAGGGCGCAATTTTGACCCAAGGCACAATGCGAAGCGCTTCATTAAATTTCACTACGGTTTCCCTCCTTATTCTCCTTTTTTTCTTCATTATTGCGCAGAAATTGAGTGATAGGCTTTAACATATTTACTCAGGCTCGCACTACTTGAAGTTAACTCGCGTAAAGTTATTCTTGTAATGCACGCTTCGGTGTTTATTTCGCGCCGCGGCATACAGGTAAAAATAATGAGGAAATATCATGCGTAAATCAACCGCTTTCGCTCTGGCCACATCATTGATGTTAGGTACCGTCCAGCTGGCTTCCGCCGCCGATACCGCCGCGGCGCCGGCCGCGCCGGAGAGCGCGAAAATGCATCATCATCCGAAGCACGGCCCCATGATGGAGCAGATGTTCAAGGATTTGAATTTGACCACCGCCCAGCGTGAGCAGATGCGCGATATTGCACGCGATTCGATGAAAAATATGAAGAAGCCGTCGGCTGACGAGCATAAACAGCTCCATGATGTCATTGCCGCCGATAATTTTGACAGCAGCAAAGCGCAGGCGCTGGTCACCAGCATGTCACAAGCGCAAAATGAAAGAATGCTGGCTCGTCTCGAAATGCAGAATAAAATGTATAATGTCCTGACCCCGGCGCAGAAGCAGGAATTCAATAAGAAATTTGAAGCGCGTCAGGCTAAAATGGCGGAACAGGGAAATAACTAAATTCCGTTAACACGCCTTTATTCCATCGCAGCCTACGGCTGCGATTTTTTTTGCCTGTGGACAGCCGGTCGGGTCTATCGGGCGTTATCTCAAGCGGCATGAGTGCGGGCGCGCTGTTCAACCGCCGCAAATTCTCTTACTATGCGGGCTATATCGTCGATACCGACCAGCCTCTGAGGCCGTCGGCCCGGAGCGCCCATCATGCGTTTACGTCATATCGAAATCATTCATGCCATTATGGCGTCCGGCAGTATCAGCGGCGCGGCGCGCCGGCTTAATGTCTCGCAACCCAATATCAGCCGCGTGCTGGCCCATGCCGAACAGCAGCTGGGATTTGCCTTATTCGATCGCCGGCCCTCCGGGCTACAGCCGACGTCGCGGGCACAACGGATGATGCCGGAAATCGACCAGCTTTATCTCCAGTTACAACGAATCGACCAGCTCGCCCAACGTTTACGCGCCCCTGAGCAGTTACGCATTGGCGCCGCTCATGCGATTGGCCAATCTTTAATGGCGCAGGTGCTGTTGGACTACCGCCGACAGGCGGAGCCGCTGCCGGCGGATGTCGAACTGGTGACCGGTCATCATGACACGCTTTGCCAGGATCTGTTGGCTGACCGGCTGGATCTGGCGTTGACCTTTGGTCAATCCCTAGCGCCGCGGTTGACGGCGGAAGTGCTTTATCAGGCCGATATGGTGGCGCTCGTCCCGCCGTCTGTGACGGTCGCGGCGCCGGTCAGCCTGGCCTGGCTATGTGAGCATCATCTGCTGATGATGCAGCCGCAGGATCCGCTGGGGCGGGTACTGCACCAGACGTTGCGCGCCCAGGGGCTGCGTTCTTGCGGCACGTTGCAGATCAAGACCTATTCCGTTATTGCCGATATGGTGCTGGCCGGCGGTGGCGTGGGGATCGTCGACACTTTCACCGCCAGACGTTATGCCCAACAGTTACAGGTCGTGAAAATCCAGGGGGCGCTGCCGTTTGAGGTGCAACTGCTGATGACCGCGTCTCACGCCGCCGATCCGGCGGTGCTGCTGATGCGCAGCATTATCCGCCGACGGCTGGAACAGTGGGTCGACGCGCAGGCGGCGTAAAGCCGACGCTGCGCGGGCGGCCAAGGGGCGATGGCGCCGCCTCCACTTCACCCGCCGGCGGCGGCCACACGGGAGTGATATCCAGGCGGCGCGAAGCCAGCGTTTCGCCAATGCGTCACGCTACATTATCCGCCGGTGGTGGGAAAAGGGGGCAACCGCGCGGGCCTAAACGTTATGCGGACGTGCCGGCGCGCGGCTGACCGCGGCCGGCGGGGGGATTATTGCCAAAAGTCGTCAAACACCGTCACCGGCGGATGGCGTTTATGCTCGGTGCGTTGATACCAGTTTTCAATCACGCGCGCCGCGGCGGCATCGATGGTTTTGCCTTCCAAGTAATCATCGACCATTTCGTAAGTGACCCCGAGCGCGGTTTCGTCAGGTAACGCGGGGCGATCTTCTTCTAGGTCGGCGGTCGGCGCTTTGAGATAGAGATGCTCGGGGCAGCCGAGGTGCTGCAATATGGCGCGGCCCTGGCGTTTATTCAGGCGGAAGAGGGGGTTGATATCGGTACCGCCGTCGCCGTACTTGGTGAAGAAACCGGTTACCGCTTCCGCAGCGTGATCGGTACCCACCACCAATCCCGAAGTCATGCCGGCGATGCTGTACTGGGCTTTCATGCGTTCGCGCGCCTTTTCATTGCCTTTAACGTAATCGCTTAACGCGATGCCCGCCTCGCGCAAGGTCGCCTCGCTGGCCTGAATCGCGCTTTTAATATTGACGGTGATCACCTGGTCAGGCTGGATGAAGGCGATTGCATCCCGGCAGTCCGCTTCATCTTTCTGCTCGCCGTGGGGCAAGCGCACGGCGATAAAGCGGTAGTCGGCCACGCCGGTTTCCTGACGGAGCTCGCTGATGGCCTGCTGGCACACTTTGCCCGTCAGGGTGGAATCCTGGCCGCCGCTGATGCCAAGCACCAGCGTGCGCACGAAAGTATACTTTTTCAGGTAGGCTTTGAGAAAATCCACGCTCACCCGAAATTCGGCCGCCGGGTCAATCGTGGGTTTTACGCCCAGCGCCGCTATGATTTCTTGCTGTAGTGCCATTCGCTTTGTCTCCTGAAACGTCAAGCTGCGGGTATCGCAAACGTCATGATGAGGGTAATCACAAAAGTGTAAAGCCTAACGCTTAGAAGAGAAAGCGTTACCCGCCGGCGATGCCAATATCGATTTCGGCGGCCGGCCTGGAACAAAAATAAGCACCAAAATGAACGGCCTATTTGAAAAAATGTGTTTTGGCATCTAGGCTTATTGATACACACAATGAATGAGGTGACCTCGATGAATAATAAAATGGTTCTGGCTATTTCCGCCGCCGCGGCGATTTCTTTCCTTTCTGGCTGTACCGCCTATGATCGTGCCGACAGTTATTTGAACAAACCCGTCGTAAGCGATGTGAAAAAAGGCATGACCAAAGAGCAGGCGCGCGCTATCGGCGGCGTGCCGGCGACCTCCTCGACCATGATTAATGCGCGCGGCACGTGTGATTCCTATGTCCTGGGTAACCGTGACGGTAAACCGATTAATTATTTCGTCAGCTACGACGAAACCGGCAAGGTATTGAACAAAGGGTTCCAGAGCTGCCAAGAATACGACACCAATCCTCAGCAGGGCCAATAAGCGTTCCTAGCGTCCGCTTGGGCGCCGGGCCACCGCCGGCTCTGATGGGCCGGCGGGCGCAGCCCGGCGACCGGCTGTGGCCCGCTGCCGGCAGGGCGGCGCGAATCCCAGTTCTGCTATAACGGCTTTCCAGCGTCAGTCGACGCGACCCTATTTTCCCTTAAGGCGTTCGCCGAAATTACTCCTTTATGGCGTTTGCCACCGCTAGCGCGATGGCCCTCAAAGGTTTGCCGCCGCTGCACGATGGTCCTCTAGGCGCTTGCCACCGCTAACGCAATGGCCCCCAAACTGTTTGCCGCGTCGCGCATCTTCGGTGAATGTTTTCGCCCCTGTTGCCTCACTCAAGCCTAGGGAAATCTTCAAATTGGCTGCCCCGCAGTCACTTTCCCTTTCCCTGACCTGGTGCTGTCGGTTATGACTGCCTGCTGTCGAGGGCGACGCGCGCGCGTTGCCCGGCACGCCCGCGTCACAGACCGCATGGCGTGATAAAAACCTATTTAGGTAACATGTATTTTCGTTTTTTTTACCAAAGTAGGCCATCGGCCCTCTGGCGTCTGCGGGTATAATGAGAATGAATATTCATTATAGGATTGGGCGTGATGTTTCTCTCAAGATTTTTGGCGGTAGGACTGATATTCCTCGTCGTGGCCTGCGATCGGCAGCCGGATACGAATCCCGCTGGCGCGGCAACCGAGGTGGGGGTGAAAACGTTACAGCCCCAGTCGGTCACCTTAACCAGCGATTTAACCGGTCGCGTAAAAGGGTCGTTGGTTTCCGATGTTCGCCCCCAGGTGGACGGTATCATTCAGAAGCGGCTTTTTACCGAAGGAGATGAAGTCAAGGAAGGGCAGGCGCTGTATCAAATCGACCCAGCCAGCTATCAGGCCACCTATGATGAGGCCGTGGGGCAGTTGAAAAATGCCGTGGCGGTGGTTAACAGCAGCAAACTGAAGGCACAGCGCTATACGGCGTTGGTGAAGGAAAACGGCGTCTCCCGCCAGGATGCCGATGAGGCCGTAGCCACCTGGCAACAAAACGTTGCCTCGGTGGACCAATACCGCGCCGCGGTACAGAGCGCGCGTATTGATCTGCAACGCACCGTGATTAAGGCCCCCATCTCTGGCCGTATCGGCATCTCTTCGGTTACCCCCGGCGCGCTGGTCGAAGCCAATCAATCCGACGCGCTGGCCACCATCCGCGCGCTGGATCCTATCTATGTCGACCTGACGCAGTCCAGCAGCCAGCTGCTGCAGCTGCGTCGCCAACAGGGGACGCTAAAGCAGGAGGGTGACACGGTACCGGTGACGGTCACGTTGGAGGACGGCACGCGTTACGCGCACACCGGCAAGCTTGAGCTGACCGAGGTGGCGGTGGATGAAAGCACGGGCACCGTCACGCTGCGCGCCATTTTACCCAATCCGCAGCACGAGCTGTTGCCGGGAATGTATGTCCGCGCCAGCGTAAGCAATGGCGTGAAGGCTAATGCGATTCTGGCGCCCCAGCAGGGCATTACCCGCGATGCGAAAGGCAACGCCACCGCGCTGGTGGTGGGGCAGGATAACAAAGTGGAAAGCCGCCAGGTCACCGTCGATCGCGTCATTGGCAGCGATTGGCTGGTTAACGAAGGATTGAAAGCGGGCGATAGGGTGATCGTGGAAGGGACCAGCAAAGTGCAAACCGGAATGACGGTGAAGGCGGTAGAAGCGACTACCCCATCCGACGCCGCGCAAACGACCGACGGTAGCGGAGGAGAGTAACATGCTGGCTGGTTTTTTCATCCGTCGCCCGGTTTTTGCCTGGGTGATAGCGATTATCATCGTGCTGTTTGGCGTGTTGAGTATCAACACTCTGCCGGTAGCCCAGTACCCCGACGTGGCGCCGCCGCAGATCACCATTGAGGCTACCTACACCGGCGCCTCGGCGGAAACGCTCGAAAGCAGCGTCACGCAGGTGATCGAACAGCAGCTTACCGGACTGGATGGGTTGCTTTATTTTTCGTCAACCAGCACCGCCTCCACCGGTCAGTCAAAAATTACGGTCACCTTTCAGCAGGGGACCGATCCGGATATCGCGCAGGTCCAGGTGCAAAATAAAGTGCAGCAGGCGGAAAGCCGGCTGCCGGATTCCGTCACGTCGCAGGGCGTGACGGTGGCGAAAGCGCAGTCCGACTTTTTGCTTATCATGACGCTTTATGACAAGGCGGACAAAAGCACCTCGTCGGACGTGGCCGATTACCTGATAAGCAATATGCAAGACACCCTGGCGCGCGTGCAGGGGGTGGGGGATGTGCAGGTGTTCGGCTCCGAATATGCGATGCGCATCTGGCTTGACCCGGCCAAGCTTGCGGCCTATTCCTTGATGCCGTCCGATGTGGAAACGGCGCTGGAGAATCAAAATACCCAAGTATCCTCCGGGCAAATCGGCGCCCAGCCCGCCGGTAAAGACCAGCAACTGGTGGCGACGGTACGTTCCCGTTCACGCCTGCAAACCCCGGAGCAGTTCCGCAATATTGTGTTGAAAACCAACAGCGGAGGCTCCATCGTGCGTTTGGCCGATGTGGCCCGGGTGGAGATGGGCGATGAGGATTACAGCACCAACGTGCTGGCCAACGGTCATCCCGCCGCCGGTATGGCCATTAAACTGGCGCCGGGCGCCAATGCGCTGTCCACGGCGGAAAAAGTGAAGAGCACCATTAGCGAGCTGCAAAGCGGTATGCCGGCGAGCTATACCGTGGCCTATCCGCTCGATAGCACCGAGTTCATCAAAGTCTCCATCGAAGAAGTGGTGAAGACATTGGGGGAGGCGATTCTCCTGGTGGTGGTGGTCATGTTCGTGTTTTTGCAAAACTGGCGCACGACCTTGATCCCCGCCATCGCGGTGCCGGTAGTGTTATTGGGCACCTTCGGCGTACTGTCGCTGTTTGACTATTCTATCAATACGCTGACCATGTTCGGCATGGTCCTGGCGATTGGTCTATTGGTGGACGACGCCATCGTGGTGGTGGAAAACGTCGAACGCGTGATGCGCGAGGAAAAACTGTCGCCGCGGGACGCGACGGCGAAATCCATGAAGGAAATTACCAGCGCGCTTATCGGTATCGCCTTGGTACTGTCGGCGGTGTTCCTGCCCATGTCGTTTTTCAGCGGTTCAACCGGCGTCATTTACCGTCAGTTCTCCATTACCATTGTTTCTTCCATGATCCTGTCGGTGGTGGTGGCGCTGACCCTCACGCCGGCGCTGTGCGCCAGCTTTTTGCAACCTCATGACGATGAGCATAGCGAGAAAGGCTTTTTCGGCTGGTTCAACCGTCACTATGACGCGCTGCAAACGCGTTATGAGAATCGCGTCGGCCGCGTCATTCACGGTCCCCTGCGCTATTTGTTGCTCTATGCGGTTTTGCTGCTGGCCTGCGCCGTGATGTATGTACGTTTGCCTACCGGCTTCCTGCCGACGGAAGATCAGGGTTATATCATGGTGCAGTACCAACTGCCGCCGGGGGCCACGGAGAGCCGCACCCGCAACGTGCGCAGTGAGATCCAGCAGTACTTTCTGAACCAAGAAAAAGACAATATCAACGTCGGCATGCTGGTTAACGGTTTCAGTTTCGCCGGTAGCGGGCAAAACGCCGGGGTCGGATTTATCGCGCTGAAAAACTGGAGCGACCGTAAAGGCACCGAAAACGAGGCGGACGCTATTGCGCTGCGGGCGATGAAACATTTTGCCGGCATGCGCGATGCGCAGGTGTATGTCTTAACGCCGCCCGCCATTTCCGGCCTGGGGCAATCCAACGGGTTCACCTTTGAACTTCAGGCCCGCCCCGGTACCGATCGCAGCCAACTGCTGAAACTGCGCGATCAGCTTATTGCCAACGCGGCCAAGGACGCCACGCTCGCGAGCGTGCGCGCCAATACGCTGCCGGATTTACCGCAGTTGCAGGTCGATATCGATGATGACAAAGCCGAGACGCTCGGCACCTCGGTCAGCGACATTAACGACACGCTCGGTAGCGCCCTGGGGGGAACCTATGTCAACGACTTTACCGATCGCGGACGGGTAAAAAAAGTGTATATCCAAGGCGACGCCGATTTTCGCAGTAAACCCGAGGACATTAATCGCTGGTTCGTGAAAGGCACGGACAGCGACGGTAATGACACCATGGTACCGTTTTCGTCCTTCGCCACCTCTCACTGGATCTACGGTGCGGATACCTTGTCCCGCTACAACGGGCTGGCGTCCTATGAAATCCAGGGCGAGGCGGCTTCCGGCAGCAGTTCGGGGAACGCAATGAACCAAATGGAGACGTTGGCGGGGCAATTACCCGCGGGCAGCTCCCATGCCTGGTCAGCGTTATCTTATCAAGAACGATTGTCGGGCAATCAGGCGATGTCGCTGTACGCCATTTCGCTGGTGGTAGTGTTCTTGTGTCTGGCGGCGCTGTATGAAAGCTGGTCGGTTCCCTTTTCGGTCATGATGGTAGTCCCGCTTGGCGTTGTGGGGTCGCTACTGGCCATCACAATGCGCGGTTTGGAAAATGATGTCTATTTCCAGGTCGCATTGTTAACCATCATTGGGCTTTCGTCGAAAAATGCCATCTTGATTGTGGAATTCGCCGAGGAACGCTATCGCCAGGGCCAGACCCTGATAGCCGCGGCGGTGCATGCGGCCGCCATGCGGCTGCGGCCGATTCTGATGACGTCGCTGGCGTTTGCCGCCGGGGTATTGCCGCTGGCGGTGTCGACGGGGGCGGGGGCCAATAGCCGTATCGCGATTGGTACCGGTATTATTGGCGGCATCATTACCGCCACGCTGCTGGCGATATTCCTGGTGCCGCTGTTTTTTGTCATCGTCAGGCGGATTTTCCCTGGCATTCCCGAGGGGGAACACCCCGTCAAATCCACCCACCAGGACACGGGGGCATGAACATGTTAGCAAGACGAATTATCATGGTGGCGCCCCTGCTGCTGAGCGGCTGTTTATCGCTGGATCCCCACTATACGCGCCCGGCGGCGCCGGTGCCGGACAGGTTGCCAACCGGCGGCGCTTATGCTTCGCTCGGCCACGCGCCAGGCAGCAATTATCGCGACATCGCCTGGCGGGACTACATTCTGGATGACCGGTTGCGTCAGACCGTCGCTATGGCGTTGAACAGCAGCCGCGATTTGCGCGAAGCCGTAGCCGATGTTAAAGCGGCTAAAGCGCAATATGGTGAAGAACGATCAAATCTGTTCCCCACCGTTGATGCGGAGCTGTCAGGGACCCGCTCCCGCGCGCTCACCGGCGAGGGCAACCAGACGGCGATAAGCCAAAGCACCCAGGCGGAGGGGAGCATCAGCTCCTTTGAGCTGGATTTGTTCGGCAAAAACCAGAGCTTGACGCGGGAACAGTATGAAACCTACCTCGGCACGCTGGCGGGTGCGCGCAGTACCCGCTTAACCGTGCTGTACAATACGGTGTATTACTGGCTGGCGCTCGCCGCCGATCAAAGCAACCTGGCGATTGCGCAGCAAACGGCGCAAAGCGCGCGCCAATCCCTTGAGGTCACGCAAAAAAAATTGCAGCACGGCATCGTCTCCGGGGTCGATGTGGCGTCGGCTGAAACCACCTATCAATCCGCTATGGCCGATATCGCCAGCTATCAAACCAGCGTGGCGCAGGATAAGAACGCGCTGGACCTGGTGGTGGGCCAGCGCGTGCCGGACGCGTGGCTGCCGAACGGCATTGAGCAGCTGTCTGGCGCGCTAAGTGAAATGCCCGCCGACATTTCATCGCAGGTATTGCTAAACCGGCCGGATGTCCTGGAAGCGGAGCACAATTTGAAGGCGGCAAACGCCAGTATCGGCGCGGCGCGGGCCAATTTCTTCCCATCTATTTCCCTGACGACGTCAGCCGGGGTGGGCAGCAATGCGCTGTCTTCATTGTTCAAACACGGTGCGGGCATCTGGTCCTTTTCACCTAGCGTCTCGCTGCCGTTATTCACCGGCGGCTACAATACCGCGCAGCTGAATTACACCCGCGCGCAAAAAGAGCTTTACGTTGCGACCTATGAAAAAGCGGTACAGACCGCGTTCCAGGAAGTGGCTGACGCGCTGGCGCGCCGCGGCACGATTCACGCGCAGCTAACGGGCCATACGGACTATGTCGCCGCGGCCGGGCGCTATTATCATCTGGCCGATTTGCGTTATCAAAACGGCGTCGACACCTATTTGAACGCGCTCGATGCCCAGCGGGAACTCTACAGCGCCAGAACCGAATTAGTCAGTACCCAACTGGCGTATTATCAAAATCTGATCACGCTGTATAAAGTGATGGGGGGCGGGACGGCGCTGGCGGAATCAAAATTAGCGCTTTAACGCAACGGCGCGGGGCGCGCCACGTCCTGCCACGGTGGCATATTGCCGTGCTGCGATGTGGCCATGCTGCCCTGTAGCCGTACGGCTATGTAATCATGGTGACATGTAGCCCTGTTGCCCTGTAGCCGTGCAGTTATGTTGCCGTACTGCTATGTAGACGTGCTGTTATGTAGCCATGGTGACATGTTGCCCTGTTGCCACGTAGCCCTGTTGTGATGCATCGTGCTGCCGTGCCGTGCCGTGCCGTGCCGTGCCGCACCGCACCGTGCCGTGCGGCGTTCACAGGTCGCCGAGGGCGGCTGCGGGTTCAGTTTGGCGCCGTGATAGGATGGGGGACGAAAGGGGTTTTACCCAGCGCGCCAGCGCGCGCGCCCGGTTGCCCCTTGGAAAAGCGTATGCGGCCGGGGGTGCTGGCCGCGGGCGTACAGGAGTACGAGGGCCATTTCTTGCGCCGGAAGGTTCTTCTTATGCACGGAGCAAGGTAACATAGCCCCCTTGCACATCAAGGTGTTATTGCTTAGAAGGGGAAAGCGGTGAGAAAAGGGGCGGGTGAGGACTTTCACAGGCAACGTCGTGCGCAAATCATTGAGGCCGCAAAAGAAAGTTTTGCTCAATCCGGATTCCACGGCGCGACCATGGCCGAGCTGAGTCAACAATCTGGCCTCAGCGCGGGGCAGCTCTATCGCTATTTTGACAGTAAGGACGCGCTGATAGATGCGGTGGTGCGCCAGGTCGCCGGGCAATGGTATCGCCTGCTGGCGGAGAAATTACGCGCTTTGACCGATTACGCGGCGATTTTATTCCCTCAATCGCCTTTTTGGTCTGACTGGCCGGCGAGAGAACGGGTTTTACTGCTTGAAACGTTCTCCGAAGCCTCGCGCAGCGCTACTCTTCAATCGATTTTACGTCAGGAAGAACAGGATCTGATCGACGCACTGGTCAATCATGACGCTCCACCGACGTCGTTACAGGACGAAAGCCGACGCCGCGCGGCCATTGAACTGCTGTTAACCCTTATCAACGGTGCGGTTTGCCGGACGTTTCATGAAGAAGATATCGATAGCGCTATCACCGCGGCGGTAACGCGGTTTTTGTCAGCGGCGGTGCGCGCCTAGCGCCACCGTCCGGGGCGGGGGCTTGGCCGACGTGGCGCTAGGTTGCCGGGGCGATCGCCCGGCAAACAGCGAACCGCTGGGCAAACGGCCTGGCTTAAGGACTTGCGCTAAGCGCCTGAATTCATTTGGCGGATCAAATCGTCGACCAGCGGCCAGAAGGCCGCGTTATGCTGGGCGATATTCACGTTTTTACGCATGATCACGCCATCAATAATCAAGGAAAAAATATACAAACGCGTGCGGATTTCACTATCTTTGGCGTTGGCGTGCAGCGCTCTGAAATGGCTAAAGGCATATTCCTGCAAAGTCAAATGCGCGCGGTGGATGATGTGCTGAACGTGGGCATTTCTGCTGGCTTCCGCCGAGATGGCCAGCATCAGCGCGATACTGTCCCGCGTGTCGACGTTAACGGTATCGCCCGCGAAGAGCGTGAGCCGGGCGCTATCGCCCTCCAGAACAGAGTCGGCTTTCATTTTTTGCTGTAACCGCTCAACTACCTGGTTCACCAGCGCCTCAATGATGTCACTTTTCCCTTTAAAATAGCGGTAAATCAGCCCGGTGCTGATACCCGCCATCACGGCGATTTCCTGCACGGTCGTATTGTGAAACCCTTTTTGCTTCACGCACGTTTCTGCGGCAGAGAGTATTTGATCGGCACGATTCATCTTCATCGTTGATTGCCCTCCACCTGACTCTATCGCCGAATGTCGGCCCGTGCGCATAGCTTAACATGGGGGGGCGAGCAGACCTAGTGATTCGCGGCGCGCCGCCCGCCGCCAGAGGGGATGGCGGCGAGCAACATCATCGCCTGCGGTCAAAAAAAAGGGTAAGCGCGCCAGGCGCTTACCCTGCAAGACCTTGCTACTGCCGTCTTGTCAGGCGGGCACCGCGGCCGCTTTAGCCAGCCGAGACCAAACGCGATGCTCACGCAGACTCGCCAGGAACGCCTGCATCAGCGGGTCGCTAATCGACCCGTCCTCGCTGATGCCTGCTTCATTATCGCCGTCCTTCAGCCCCAACTGAGGTTTAAACCGCCGGGCGTCGCCACTAAGGGCGATGGGTTTCAGGTGCTTATAGGCTTCCAGGATGTAATGGCGCGCCGCGCCGTCCAGCAACAGCGCGTCGAGATTGCCGTTCGGCACCACAACGCCATCCACCGTAATCGACGGATTGCCCTCGATGGTACCGTCTATGGGCAGCGTGGAGCCGTCGCTCGCCAGCAGATTACCCATATGCGACGCCAGCAGCTTGGCGTGAACGCCTTCCGCCTTCAGGGCCTGCATCGCGGCCAGCACATCGGCGGCGTCCACCCCGTCGCTGACCAGAAGCGCCACCTGTCGTCCCTTGAGCGCGCCGGCGCCGGTCGCATACAGGCTGAGGGTGGGATCGCGGGTGATGCCGTTGACCGCGGGCGGCGGCGCAATGTTTTTCGCCTCGTCGGACAGACGGTAGCCGAGGCGGGCGGCGACCTGGCTTGCCAGGTCGACATCCACCCGGGTAAGCAGATCGATCACCCGTTCGCGGATATAGGGCCGGGCGACTTTGCCCAACTCGAAACTGAATGCGTCGATAATGTGCTGTTGCTCGGCGGGCGTTTGGCTAAGCCAGAATAAACGCGGGTGGGCGAAGTATTCGTTGAACGAGTCGCTGCGCTGACGAATTTTCTCGCCGTCGATGCGCTCATGGTAGCTCTCAAAGCCGCCGTTTTCCGCCGCCGGCGCGGTTTCGCGCGGCCAGTTATCGTTTAACGAGTTGGGCTCGTAGGCCGCCGGATTGGTGTCGATATCCTGGCGGTGCATGCCGTCGCGTTGGAAATTATGATAAGGACACACGGGGCGGTTGATGGGAATTTCATGGAAGTTGGGGCCGCCGAGTCGGCTGATTTGGGTGTCGGTATAGGAAAATAACCGTCCCTGTAACAGAGGATCGTTACTGAAATCAATGCCGGGCACGACATGACCGGGATGGAACGCGACCTGCTCCGTTTCGGCGAAAAAGTTATCCGGATTGCGGTTAAGGGTCAACTTGCCTACGATTTCCACCGGTACCAGCGCTTCGGGGATCAACTTGGTCGGATCAAGCAAGTCGAAGTCGAACTTATGTTCATCTTCCTCGGGGATTAGCTGCAAGCCCAGTTCCCATTCCGGGTAGTCGCCGGCTTCAATCGCTTCCCACAGATCGCGGCGGTGGAAATCGGGATCTTTACCGGCAATTTTTTGCGCTTCATCCCATACCAGCGACGCTTTTCCGGCAACCGGTTTCCAATGGAAACGGACGAAGGTGCTTTGACCTTCGGCGTTCACCAGGCGGAACGTATGGATGCCAAAGCCTTCCATGGTGCGCAGGCTGCGCGGTATCCCGCGGTCCGACATCGCCCAGAAGACGTTATGCAGCGTTTCCGGCTGTAACGAAACATAATCCCAGAAACTGTCGTGGGCGGTGCCGCCCTGCGGCATCTCGTTGTGGGGTTCAGGTTTCACCGCATGGACGAAATCGGGAAATTTATGGGCATCCTGAATGAAAAACACCGGCGTATTGTTGCCGACCAGATCGAAATTGCCTTCCTGGGTATAAAACTTCACCGCAAAACCGCGGATATCGCGTACCGTATCGGCGGAGCCACGCGACCCCTGCACGGTGGAAAACCGCACATACACCGGCGTTTTGACCGACGGGTCGCGCAGAAAGCCCGCTTTGGTGATCTCGGTCAGCGGGCGGTAGACCTCAAAAACGCCGTGCGCGGCGGATCCGCGGGCATGCACGATACGTTCCGGTATGCGTTCATGATCAAAATGGGTGATCTTCTCACGCATAATGAAATCTTCCAGCAGCGTGGGTCCACGCTTGCCGGCGCGCAGCGAATTCTGGTCATCGGAAATTTTGGTTCCCTGATCGGTGGTCAGGGGCTGGTTTTCACCGTTTTTGCGGTGAGGCTCCAGCAAGTCGAGTTTAGCGTTGGTGGTGTTGGGAAACTTGGCCGAACCGGACGCGGTGGGCTGTTTCCCCGGCTCGGAAGGGCCAGGCTGCGGCATGTGGCTGCCG